>NZ_AUIF01000045.1 GCF_000423565.1 Runella zeae DSM 19591
AGCGGTAGCTCTTCCGATGCCAAAACTAATAGCAAGAACATCATAAGTAGTCGCTACTTTATAATGATATAATAAAAAAAACAAAGCTTCTTTTGAGTTTTGAAATATACTATTGTTACCAAACCCATTAGGAAATCCTGATAGAACTGTTGGAGTATAATAACAAGAAAACTTTTCAGATAACCTATTAAACTCCTCTTTACTAAGGCCTGTTGTAGCTCGAAAATCTCTATCAGATTTTATATTACTAAATATACTAATTCTTTGTGATTTCATAATAACTTATTAAAATGTTAATTACCGCAAATATATCATAAAATATTGATTATCAGCAAAAGAACAAGTCTAATAAGATTTCGCCAATTGAGTTTATATAATACGAATTTATTTCAAACTGTGAAACATCTATCCTCAAAGACTCTTTGAAAATTGTTTTTTCAGAAAACTTAAATACTCCATTTTGATTTGGAAGAATTTTGACAGTTTTTCCATAAGGGTTCAAATAACTGGTACTAATAACTTTTTGAGCAACTTTTATAAATTTCTCAAGATTTTTAATATTATCTCTAACAGAGCGAGGATTAACTTTTAAATCATTTTCTATATAATTAAGGTGTTCCTGATAAGCTTTATCAAAGTGTTCTTTTGCTAAATCGGTGTAACCGCCAAAAACTAAAAGCAAAATATGGCTGAGTGATGTCGAATATTCTCTTGCTTCAAATAGTTTAATTAAATCAGACATTTCCTCCAGCTCTGTCAAAAACAATGGAATTTGTTTATTTAAGAGTTCACCCAAAGAAACTGTCGCATAGTTTTCACTATTACCAACATAATAGAGTGTTACCTTTCTTTTAAACTCTCTCGAAGGAGTTGGTGTATAGAAACTATCTTCACCTAAGCTATCATACAATTCATCAATTTCAAAATCAATTGTAGAAGCGATAGTTTGAGTATCATAGCAATACCATATTTGTTCATTGAACTTTTCAAAACACCATTTTTCAAAATCAGGTATTTTAATTGCTCCGCTAATCGTAAACTTTACAATTGTTAAGTCTCTTGACTCATCATAATCTAAAGCAGAAGTGGGGTGTGAAACATGGATAATATGCTGAAAAATACCATTTTGTTTAACAAAATAGCTTTTTGATTTAATATATTTAAAACCCTGTGGTTTCAGTACAATATCAAGTTCGGGAACAGCATTCTCGTAAATCAACTTTTGAATAGACGTCTCTTTTAGCATTTTATAATCTTCAATTTACCTGTAGTGGTATTTCCGATGCCAAACTAAATAAAGTTTTCACAAACATCAATAAAAAATCCAAACTCTTTTGCATTGTATTTTCGAAGTCGGAGACTCACTTCTTTTTTCTACCAAACCGAACAGAAGTACAATATAGATGCAGCGTAGCCCAATACTACTCCCAAATAGACTTGGCGGTATAGAGTGTGAGGTCTTTTATTTCGATATTGTTTCCCCAAAATACCAGACCGTCTTCGCTGTTATTGGGCTTTCTTTCAAATGAATAAGAATAAGCGCCGTTGTCGATAAAAACCTCAACGGAAGTTCTGTCCACGTAAATATCAGCCGTAATCTCCATTGATGTCATGTCTTCTGGCGAATAAAAAACACCATTGACACGGTTGGAATTCAAATCATAATCGAGCAGCCGCTGTCCCCAAAGCGACACACCCGCACTTGTGGCGTGCGAGAGTTTGATTTTTGTTTTGACCCGAAATCGCTCTAAAGAAGGAAGTGTTTTCAATTTTTCGTTGGCATTGGCTGCGTTGAGCGAAGTCCATTGCCCCACGGCTGTAAACAACTGTTCTGTTTCTTTGACGGGTAGGCTCGTCAAGCGCAAGCCATTTTTGGTAGTACGCAAGCGTAGTTCGGTAGGTAGGAGCATCATGTGGTTGAAAGGCATAGCGGGTTGGGCTATTCTCCCCCACCCTATCTGAACCCTACGCGGGTCGCTTTCGGGCATATTGGTAAAGGTCTGCGCGGCATAAATACTCCCCGTGGTGTAGTAATGCTTCCCTGATTCGGGCCTAAAAGTTTTACCGTCAAAATCCCCAATCATATACGTAGCCGAAGCGCCGTACATCACCCATTTGGTTTTGTTTTTATTGCCATCGATAGGCAATTCAAACAAATCAGGACACTCCCAAAAGCCCGTCACATGACTTTCATATCTCCATTCTTTTAGATTTTTGGAAGTATAAATCGAATGACCGTCGCGTTCGTTGAGCACCATTACCCAATGATTGCCAGGCTTATACCAAAACACCCTCGGGTCGCGCGTATCCCTACTGTTCCATTTTGCTTTTGAATCAATCAACGGATTTTTATCATATTTTGTCCAAGTGCGGCCTTTGTCTAAGCTGTAAGCCATGCACTGCACTTCTTTTTCGGGATTATCGACCGTAAAAAAAACAATCATTGCGGGGATATTGCCACGGTTAAAACCCGCAGTATTTTGATAGTCAATCACTGTCGAACCCGAAAACATCGTACCCATTGCATCGGGTGACAAAGCCGTAGGTAATTCTTCCCAATGAACCATATCTTTGCTCACAGCATGCCCCCACGACATATTTTCCCATTCTCTTTCATACGGATTGTGTTGGTAAAAAAGGTGATATTCACCCTGGTAGAAAATCATGCCGTTGGGGTCATTAATCCAACCTCGGCGCGTTGAAAAATGAAATTGAGGGCGATTTTTTTCGCGATAAAGCGAATCTTGGCCCGCTATTTTATCGTCCTGATATATTTTACTCAACCCTTCTGACTTGCCATCATAGCTGATAGTAATGGTTTTGCCCTGCAAGGCCGCCATGTCACAAAACACCCAATATTCGGGTTGAGCAGCCAATCGTATTTTGAAAGAACGTTCGAGCTTGTCATCAATCTTAAACTGCATCATGCCTCTTTCGTGGGCTTGCGATACGGGCAAGTTTAAGTACCTTTTGGTAATCTTGAGAGAGAGAGTTTGGGCGGATAACACCCCATAACAGAGCATCATCAAAGCCGTGAAAACTTTGCGTTTCAAAAGCGATTTCATGAGAGCGAAGATTATTAAAACCAAAGGGAATACAACATTACTTTTACTCCCAAAATAGCAGTAAGGCTTGAGAACTTTGTGGGTAGAAATTTCAAAAATATTGAACAAGGTCGGATTTGTACAAATTTACGGCTTGTTTGTACAATTTAGATAAATATTTAAACTTTATCTTTGTAGTCCTAAATCACCGCATATCATGTCTCGTTATTATTGGCTACTTTTTGGAATGCTAAGTGGGGGAATTTTTTCTTGCGCTCCCAAACTCCCCGAAGATGTAGCAGCGGCTTATCAAAACTTGCCCGCTGAATTGGATTACAATCTCCACGTCAAACCTATCTTGTCTGACAAATGTTTTGCGTGTCATGGCCCCGACAAAGCCAAGCAAAAAGCAGGATTGCGGCTCGACCTTGCCGACTTTGCCTTTGCAAGTCTCCCCGAAAACCCTAGTAAAGTAGCCATCGACCCTGGCGACTTAGAAGATAGCGAGGTATTTCACCGCATCTTGTCGGCCGACCCCGACTACGTAATGCCTACGCCTGATTCGCACCTCCAACTGACAACTCAAGAAAAAGCAATCCTTATCAAATGGATAGAAGACGGTGCCGAATACAAACCGCATTGGGCATTTGTAGCCCCCGAAGAGCCTGATGTACCCGATGTTAAAAATGAAGATTGGGTCAAAAATCCGATTGATAATTTTATTCTGAAAAAACTGGAGCAAGAGCAACTAAAACCCGCTGCGATGGCCGATAAAGAAACGATACTTCGCCGTCTCACGCTCGACCTCACGGGGCTTCCACCCACATTGCCCGAAATTGATGCTTTCCTGAAAGACAACTCCCCCAATGCCTACGAAAAACAAGTGGACCGTTTGCTTGCGTCCCCTCACTATGGCGAAAAAATGGCGGTCGATTGGTTGGATTTGGCTCGCTTTGCCGATTCGCACGGCTATACCGTAGACCGTCTGCGCGATATGTCGCCTTATCGGGATTGGGTCATTGGGGCGTTCAATCGAAATATGCCTTATGACAAATTTATTCATTGGCAACTCGCCGGCGATTTGATGCCCAACCCTTCTAAAGAGATGCTCATTGCGACGGCTTTTAATCGCAATCACCAGCAAAACATGGAAGGTGGTATCATCGAAGAAGAGTTTCAGACCGAATACGTCGTAGATCGTACCAATACTTTTGGGGATGCTTTTATGGGGCTATCGGTAGGCTGCGCCAAATGCCACGACCACAAATACGACCCTATTTCACAAAAGAATTATTATGAATTGTTTAGCTTTTTCAACAACGTAAAAGAAGCGGGACAAATCTCTTGGGACGATGCCATGCCCTCTCCCACCTTGCTCCTCCCTACGGCTCAACAAGAAAAAGTATTGCATTTTATCAATACCCAAATCAAACAGCAAGAAGCCACCGTAGCCAAAACCCAAGCTACATTTAATAATTCTTTTAACGAATGGATTGCTGCTAAGGGTTATCAAAATTTAGGCAAACAACCACTTCCGACGGTAGGTTTAATAGGGCATTTTGGTTTTGAAAATGATTTAAAAAACAGCCTTGCTCCCCGCCAAATGGCCCGAATGTTGCGCGAAACAGGCGAAGAAACCGCTACTTTCGTAAGCCGAGGTCAAGGCAAAGCCTTGGGTCTTAATGGTGACATTTGGCTGGATTTAGACTGTGTAGGAGGCTATCGCAAATCGCAGCCTTTTAGCGTGGGGATTTGGGTCAATGTTCCAAAAAACCTCAAAGAAGGGGTGATTATTCACAAAAGCCAAGCCGAAAGATTGTACAATTTTAGAGGGTGGCATTTGTATTTGAAAAACAACAAACTAGAGCTAAACATGGCGCATACGGCTCCTTCCGATGCCATTACACGCGTTTCTGCCCAATCTATTCCACGCGATAAATGGATTCAACTCACCATCACCTATGATGGTTCTTCGTTGGCTAAAGGGCTTCGTCTTTATCTTGACGGCAACGAAATGACGATGGAAACGACCATGGATCAACTTCAAAAAGATATTTTGTTTAAATCTCGCGAACAGTCGGGCATTCAAGTAGGTGGATGGTGGCGCGGATGGGGTTTTACGGATGGGAAAGTAGATGATATTACTTTTTATGATCGTGTATTGACACCTTATGAGTTGAAAGTGTTAGCTCAAAAAGCGAATTGGAACGCTATAACCCAGAAAATCCCCGCTCAACTTTCCGCTCCTGAGCTGGCCATTTTAAAGGAATATTACCTTTCAGCCTTAGAGCCTAATACGCTGATGGCACGCCAAAAACTACAGCAACTTCGCTCAAATCTGGCCGACTCCACCGCGAAAGTAAAAGAACTGATGGTGATGCAAGAAATGCCACAGCGCAAAAAAGCTCACATTTTGCTCCGGGGCAATTACGACGCTTTTGGCGAGGAAGTATTTCCTAATACGCCCGAATCTATTTTAGCTTTCCCCAAAAATCTCCCCAAAAATCGCTATGGTTTGGCGCAGTGGCTTACCCACGAAGACAATCCCCTCACGGCTCGTGTGGCAGTCAATCGCCTCTGGCAAAATTTCTTTGGTACGGGTTTGGTCAAAACCACCGAAGACTTTGGCAACCAAGGCGAGCTACCAAGTCATTTAGAATTGTTGGATTATTTGGCAATTTCGTTTCGGGAAAACAATTGGGATATCAAACAATTGAATAAGCTCATTGTGATGTCGGCTACTTATCAACAAGACTCCCGCCCCACGCGTGAAGCCCGCGAAAAAGACCCCGAAAATCGCTGGCTTTCTCACGGCCCCGCCCACAGGATGACCGCCGAGATGATTCGAGACAATGCACTGGCGGCAAGCGGCTTACTGAACCCAAAAATTGGTGGAGAAAGTGTAAAGCCCTACCAACCTGATGGTTTATGGCAAATCAACAGCGCCAATTATGTACCCGATTCTGGCGACAAAGTATATCGGAGGAGTTTGTATATTTTGGCAAAAAGAGCCGTTCCTAATCCTACCCTTGCTACTTTCGATGCCACTTCGCGGAGTTTTTGCGTAGTACGTCGTCAAAAAACCAATACACCCCTGCAAGCGTTGGTCACACTCAATGACCCTACTTTTGTAGAAGCGGCCAAAGTAATAGGCGAACAGATGACCAAAATGCCAGATAGTAAACAAGCGATTGGCACTGTATATCGCAAACTGACGGGCCGTCGTCCTTTGCCCAAAGAGGTAGGGCTTTTGGCGCAACTGCGCGAGGCGCAACTTCAAAAATTCAAAGCAAATCCCACCAAAGTAAACGGGTGGCTACAAGCAGGTCAGTACAAAATCGATACAAAACTCGACGCTCCGCTCGTAGCAGCCAATGCCGTAGTAGCTAGTACTATATTAAATTCAGATGCCAGTATCACCAAGAGATAAGCCGCTATGTCACATCATCACGACGAAGAATTCAGACTGCATACTCCTGATTTTCAAGAACTAAACAAACGCCTCGACCGACGGCATTTTCTCACCAAAACCTCCCTAGGATTAGGGGCTTTGGCGGTGGGGTCGTTGTTTGGTGCCAAGCACCTTTTTGGGGCATCGCCCAAAATCGCCGAAGAAAGTTCGGCCAATCTCGAAGAAGAGGTTCTGAAAGCACTGCCCCATATTGCACCTAAAGCCAAACGTGTGGTCTACCTTTTTATGAGCGGAGGACCTTCTCAATTTGAGACTTTTGATTACAAACCTAAGCTCTATGATATTGCCGGCCAAAACCTGCCCGATTCGGTGCGTAAAGGCCAACGTCTCACAGGCATGAGCGCCAACCAAAGTGCACTGCCTGTAGTGCCTTCGATTTATAAATTCAATCAACACGGTAAAAATCAAACATGGGTAAGCGAATTGCTGCCTTATACAGCGCAAGTTGTTGATGAACTGTGTATTGTAAAATCGATTCATTCGGAAGCCATCAACCACGACCCTGCCATTACTTTTTTACAAACTGGGAATCAGCTCCCCGGTCGCCCTTCGATTGGTTCATGGGTAAGCTATGGATTAGGGTCTGATAATCAAAACTTGCCTACTTTTATTGTGTTGGTTTCCAAAAATGCCCCCAAAGACCAACCCCTATACGCTCGCCTATGGGGGAATGGATTCTTACCCTCTAAACACCAAGGAGTGCAGTTTAGGTCGGGCAAAGACCCCGTTTTGTTTCTCAATAATCCCGAAGGCTACGACGGCAACGACCGCAAAGAAATGCTTGACTACCTCACCAAACTCAATCAGTTTCAGAACGAACCTTACAGCGACCCCGAAGTAGAAGCGCGCATTGCACAATACGAAATGGCCTATCGTATGCAAACTTCTGTACCCGAAGTGATGGATTTGTCGGGTGAATCTGAAGAAGTATTTCAGCTTTACGGTCCCGATAGCCGTGATGCGGGCACCTACGCTGCCAATTGTATTTTGGCTCGAAAACTTCTGGAAAAAGACGTCAAGTTTGTGCAACTTTACCACCAAGGGTGGGATCAACATGGTAGCCTTCCTCGCGGAATCGCCAACCAATGTAAGCAAATCGACCAAGCAACTGCGGCTCTCATCATCGACCTCAAACGCCGTGGCATGTTGGATGATACGCTCGTGATCTGGGGTGGGGAATTTGGTCGTACGGTGTACTCGCAAGGCAAACTTACCCCCGACAACTACGGCCGCGACCACCACCCGCGTTGTTTTACGATGTGGATGGCAGGCGCAGGGGTAAAATCAGGATTTAGCTACGGCGAAACCGACGATTTTAGCTACAATATCATCAAAGACCCCGTTCATGTTCATGATTTTCATGCCACGCTTATGCACCTCTTAGGGGTTGACCATGAACGCCTTACCTACAAATTCCAAGGTCGTCGTTTCCGTCTTACCGACGTCCATGGCAAATTGGTAAAAGGGATTTTGGCGTAGAGACGTTGCATGCAACGTCTCTACCACATACAATGTCTGTACCGCATGCAACGTCTCCACGATACACAAACAGACATCGCACAAGACGTTGCAATGCAACGTCTCTACAATCATTAAAAAATTCATAATCTAAATCGCCCCATATTTTGTTGATTCTTCGGAAAATATTGTTTCTTGTATTTGTGGTTGTTGTTGTAGAGACGTTGCATGCAACGTCTCTACCGCATGCAACGTCTCTACGGTACACAACGGCTGCGCAACCTATAACATCACACCAGACGTTGCATGCAACGTCTCTACGAGGGTCAATTCCCCCTACCTACAACGTAATCTGGACGACACCTAGTCAAAATTCTTCCGAATCTATGCCCTGTGGTGGGGGCGATATTGGTCTCAATGTGTGGGTTGAAAATGGTGATGTTCTTTTTTACCTCTCCCGTAGCGGCACTTTTGATGAAAACAACGCCATGCTCAAACTCGGAAGAGTCAGACTCAAACTTTCGTCCAACCCCTTCAATGACAACACTTTTCGCCAAGAGCTTCGATTGCAAGAAGGTGGTGTACGTATCAGCGGCAACAATACAGTGCTCAACCTATGGGTAGATGTATTTCGTCCTGTGGTTCATATTGATATACAAAGCCCCAAACCCACCAAAATCACCACAACTTACGAATCGTGGCGCTATGAAGATCGCCTCGTGCAGGGTTCGGCTTTACGCGAAAATTCGTATAAAATACCCCAAAAATTTGAGGTAAAAACCTACAAAGACGATATTCGTTTTGTGGAAAATGAAGTCTTATTTGTCCACCGCAATCGCAACGACCTCGACAACGCTTTTGACTATACTGTTCACTTAGAAGGTATGGATGCGGTTAAATCCGAGCTTTACAACCCGCTCAAAAACAACACCTTTGGAGGAGTAATAAAAGCGACAAACATGAAGTCTATGGGTGAAAGCTCTGGTAAGTATGCAGATACTGACTTTCGAGGGTGGACTTTAGAAAGCATCAAACCTACTCGTTCACAAAATATCGAAATTGCCCTACACGTAGCTCAAACAGCTACTCTTGACGAATGGACGGCTGGACTCAGGAAAATACAAACGGAGGCTTTGCAAAATCAAAAAACGGCGCTTTCTCAAACCCAAACATGGTGGCGGCAATTTTGGGAAAGAAGCTACATAGTGATTGAAGGCGCAGACAGCACTATTTCGCGCAATTATCAGCTATTTCGTTATCAACTTGGCTGTAATGCCTATGGGCACTGGCCCACCAAATTCAACGGAGGGCTTTTTACTTTCGACCCTGTTTTTGTAGATAAAAAATACAATCACACCCCCGACTTTAGACTTTGGGGTGGTGGTACTATGACTGCCCAAAATCAGCGCCTTGTCTATTTTCCTATGCTCAAAAGCGGGGATTTTGATATGCTAAAGCCCCAATTTGATTTTTATTTACGCTCACAAAACAACGCCGAGCTACGTTCAAAAATATATTGGAAACACGCAGGAGCTTGTTTTACCGAACAAATCGAAAACTTTGGTCTCCCCAACCCCTTCGAATACGGCTACAAGCGCCCCGAAGGCTACGACCCTGGCATGGAATACAACGCTTGGCTTGAATACCAATGGGATACCGTCTTTGAGTTTTGTCTGATGATGCTCGAAACGGAGCGCTATGAAGGCCGAAATATCACTTCTTATATTCCTTTTATCGAAAGCTGCCTCACTTTTTTTGATGAGCATTACCAATGGCTCGCCAAACAGCGCGGCACCAAAGCCTTAGACGAAAAAGGTCACTATGTATTTTATCCTAGTTCGGCCTGTGAAACCTTCAAAATGACCTATAATTCGGCGACGGTCATTGCTGCTTTAAAAGTAATTCTTACCCGGATGCTGGAGCTACCCGCCTCCTATTTAGAAACTTCTCAGCGGCAAAAATGGACTGCCATGCTCAACCGTATTCCTCCGTTACCTTTTCAGGAATTTGAAGGGCACAAAACCCTCGCTCCTGCGGTAGCTTGGATGCGCGTCCAAAACTCCGAAACTCCTCAGCTATATCCTGTGTTTCCGTGGGGATTATATGGCATCGGTAAACCTGACTTGGAAGTGGCCGTCAATACCTACAAACACGACCCGCACGCAATCAAATTCAAAAGTCATGTCGGATGGCGACAGTATAGCATTTTTGCGGCAAGGCTGGGCTTGACCAACGACGCCATGGAGCTTACTCGTCTCAAGTTTCAAAACTCAAATCATCGCTTTCCCACTTTTTGGGGACCTGGTTTTGACTGGACACCCGACCACAACTGGGGCGGCTCGGCCATGATTGGACTCCAAGAAATGCTAATACAAGTGGACGGTAAAAAGATTTATCTTTTGCCCGCTTGGCCCAAACAATGGAACGCCAAATTTAAGCTCCATGCCCCTTACAACACCACCGTGGAAGGGGAAGTTAAAAACGGAAAAATAGAATTTCTCAAAGTAACACCCACCTCACGAACTAGCGATGTGATACTTTCTTATTAAATAATAGGGTGCTCCATTTTGCATTAAACCAACCTTATGAGCACTAAGTAAGTACAAACCCAATTGAATAGTTGGCTTATTTGAACAAGGCAAAGTAGCGATTTATAGCTCCCTCAATTTTTTAGAACCATTTTCTTTCATCAACTTTCCTCAACCTCTTTTTGTCGTTTGTGTTTCCAACGATTGTGAGACCATAGCCACTCTGCGGGGTGTCGTCGGATGGCTTGTTCGAGTAAATCTTTGTAAAGACGGGTGATTTCACCATCTGGCAAATCATCGTAGGGAGGCTCGGCTACTTTATGAAATAGCACCGTATAATATCCCCTGCCTGTTCGATACATTTCTCCAAATACCACGGGCATTTTGGTAGTACGGGCGATTTTTTCAGTCCCTGGAAAAAAACCAGTTTCATGATTCAAAAACGGAAACCAGTAGGCATGTTCAGGTTCGTGGGGCGATTGATCGGCCACAAGCCCAGTGGTGCGAATTATTTTTCGGCGAGCCACTACTTCCCGCATTAGCCGCTGCATCGGAATAGGATATACCTCAAAAGACGACCTTACTCGAAACATAAAATCATCCGATTTTTTGTCAGTCAATGTTTTGTAGACCACATCTACCGGAATACCACGCGTAGTAAGTGCCCCCGGTACCCACTCCCAATTGGCAACGTGCGCACTAAAAGACAAAAAAGATTGCCCTTGCTGGATGTAGCCCTGCGGCAACTCAAAATTATCAATCTTTACGCGCTGCTGAAGCTCTTGGGGAGTTAGGTAAGGCAACTTCAAAGTTTCAACAAACAAATCTGCCAGAAGCTGATAAAATTCGCGGGCAATTTGACGAATTTCTTGGGGAGATTTTTCGGGAAAAGATTGTGTCAGATTCTGAATCACGAGTTTTTTACGATAGCCCACTACGTAGTAAATCAGCCCGTAGAATACATCCGATATTTTATACAATACACTCAAGGGCAAACGCCCTAGCCAGCCAAAAAGCCACATTGATTACGCTATTTTATGATTTTAGTAAACGACCAAAACAAGTCTGCTCGTTAGAAATCGTTTAGATTTCAAAAGCAAAGTTAGTAAATGAAGCCATGAATTTTGCTTATAACACACATTCTCAATCATAAGCCTATGCCACGACCTTATATTTTGGCCGAAACCAACTGGAAAGCCGTTAAAAATACCTCTTACGACTTAGCAATTTTACCGTGGGGAGCCACCGAAGCCCACAACTATCACCTCCCTTATGCCACCGACAACTACGAGGCCGATGCCATCGCTGCCACAGCAGCACGCATTGCTTGGGAACAAGGCCGCAAAGTATTGGTATTGCCAACAGTTCCTTTTGGAGTAAACACAGGGCAATCCGATATACCCTTTTGTTTGAATATTTACCCAAGTACCCAAATGGCGATTTTGAGAGATATTGCCGAAGTAGTTTCGCGAAGTGGCATCAAAAAGTTGTTGGTATTCAATAGCCACGGTGGCAATGATTTCAAACAAATCATCAGAGAAGTAGGAGCCCAAGTACCTGATGTGTGGATAAGTACTTGTTTTTGGTTTAAAGCACTTGACGGCAAACAGTACTTTGAACAACCCGGCGACCATGCCGACGAAACCGAAACCAGCCTTTTGCTGCATTTACATCCTGAGTTGGTTTTACCACTTAACGAAGCTGGCGAAGGCAAAGCCCGTACTAGCAAAATCAGCGCCCTACGCGAAGGATGGGCCTGGGCCGAACGCCGCTGGACTCAAGTCACCGACGATACTGGTGTGGGCAACCCACAACACGCCTCTGCCGAAAAAGGTCAGCGTTTTTTTGAAGACCTTACCAAAAAAATGGCAGCGTTTTTGATAGAAATTGCCGACGTAGACACTCAGCATCTTTACGAATAACCGTTCTCAAAGCTAGAGATTAACACGATTTTTCTTAACGAGTGATTTGTACTTTCCCCCTTTTTTAGCCCTTAAAAAAGGTTTTGAGAAAAAAAATTTATGATTTTTTTGATACTATCACTCAAATTACTTTATTTACGTAATCACTATTGTTTTTTAGCACATTGTCAGTAAGAATAGAATTACAGTACTTGCCTAGTTTAGAATACTTTGCATGTTTATTGAAATACGGTGAAGTGGAGATAGAAGCACATGAGTATTTTGTGAAGCAAACCTACCGCAATCGCTGCCACATTCTTACGGCCAACGGCTTAGATACTTTGGTGATTCCAGTGTTACATAGTGGAGGAAAAATGCCCATTAGAGAGGTTAAGATAGATTATTCTCAATCATGGGTAAAGCGACATTGGGGTGCCATCGTCGCAGCATATGGCAAGGCTCCTTACTTTGAATATTTTGGGAGCGATTTTGAGCGAATTTTCCAAAGAAAAACAACTTTTTTGTTTGATCTTAATTGGGAACTGCTGACAATCTGTCTGAAACTGCTACGGCTCAATCCGACAATCCGTCTAAGCAATGTGTACAATAATGAGGTAGAAAACGGCCATATTGACGCACTTTCTCAAATTCACCCCAAAAAGTCGCACAGGCACAACAATTTCTACCAATCTGTTGTTTATCAACAAAACTTTGGGAGTGAATTTGTCCCTAATTTAAGTGTGATTGACCTACTGATGTGCCAAGGAGCAGAGGCAACCCCCATCCTAAAGCGCTCACTAAACGTAAATTGAACGAACTAAGAGGATTATTCGTTACGGATGTAGATACATCTTTTAGCCATACACCTCAATTTCTAGCCTTGAAAGAATCATCAATAAATGGAAGCAAAATTTTCAAACCGCGTCAAAGAAGTCATTCAGCTCAGCCGTGAAGAAGCAATCCGTCTTGGGCATGATTATATCGGCACCGAGCATCTGATCTTAGGAATGATTCGAGAAGGAGAAGGTGTGGCTTTAGCCTTGTTAAAAAAATTGGGCGTATCGTTGGATGAGCTCCGGGTTACGATTGAACAAGTAACCAAAGGTACGGCGACCAACAATGTCAAGAATTTGGCTAACATTCCACTGACTCGTCAATCAGAGAAAGTCCTTAAAATTACCTACTTAGAAGCCAAAATTTTTAAAAGCCCACTTATTGGCACAGAGCATCTGCTGCTGTCCATTCTGCGTGACCCCGACAACCTAGCCTCGCAGATTTTAGCCAAGTTTAATGTAAACTATGAAATCGTTAAGGAAATGTTAGAGTATCAATCATCAGGCACCAAACCACACGCTGGTCCCGAAACTGACGACGATGATGAGCGGAGTATGTTCAGTGGAGGTTCGCAGCAAGGAAAAGACCCAAAAAGTGCCGAAAAGTCGCGTACACCTGTATTAGACAACTTCGGCCGAGACCTTACTAAGATGGCTGAATTGGGCAAATTAGACCCTATAGTAGGCCGTGAAAAAGAAATCGAACGTGTAGCCCAAGTCCTAAGCCGCCGCAAGAAAAACAACCCCGTCCTTATTGGAGAACCGGGAGTTGGTAAAACAGCAATTGCCGAAGGATTAGCATTAAGAATTGTACAGAAGAAAGTATCACGGGTGCTTTTTGGCAAACGTGTCGTAACCCTTGATTTGGCTTCGTTGGTGGCAGGTACTAAGTACCGTGGCCAATTTGAAGAACGTATGAAAGCCGTAATGAATGAACTAGAAAAATCACCCGAAGTGATTCTATTCATTGATGAGCTTCATACTATCGTAGGCGCAGGTGGAGCTTCTGGCTCGCTTGATGCTTCCAATATGTTTAAGCCAGCTTTAGCCCGGGGCGACATCCAATGCATTGGAGCTACTACCTTGGACGAATACCGTCAGTATATCGAAAAAGATGGTGCTTTGGCTCGCCGCTTTCAGATAGTGATGGTAGATGCGCCAAGCGTAGAAGAAACCATCGAAATCTTGAACAATATCAAAGATAAATACGAGGATCACCACCACGTAAATTATACCGAAGATGCTATTGCACAAGCGGTGAAATTGTCCGAAAGATATATCACGGATCGCTTCTTGCCCGACAAAGCCATCGACGTTATGGACGAAGTGGGCGCCCGCGTACACATCAGCAATATTACAGTTCCAGAAGATATTGTTTTGTTAGAGCAACAAATCGAGGAAATTAAAAAACAGAAAAACCTCGTTGTCAAAAGTCAAAAATACGAAGAAGCCGCTCAACTTCGCGACCGCGAGAAAAAGCTTTTAGACCAACTTGACCGTGCAAAAATCGCGTGGGAAGAAGAAACTAAAAAGCGCCGCTATACCGTAACGGAAGAAAATGTAGCCGAAGTAGTAGCGATGATGACGGGAATACCTGTCAATCGTGTGGCACAAAACGAAGGCCAAAAACTGCTGGGTATGGGAGATGAGCTAAAAGCAAGGGTGATTGGCCAAAATTTACCTATCGAAAAGCTTACCAAAGCGATTCAACGTACACGGGTAGGTCTCAAAGACCCTAAAAAACCTATCGGTTCGTTTATCTTCCTAGGGCCTACGGGTGTTGGTAAAACGGAACTCGCTAAAGTATTGGCTACTTACTTATTTGACAAAGAAGATGCCCTTGTGCGTATCGATATGAGCGAATACATGGAGAAATTCAGCGTATCGCGCCTCATTGGAGCGCCTCCGGGCTATGTAGGATACGAAGAAGGTGGTCAACTTACCGAAAAGATTCGTCGCAAACCTTACAGCGTGGTACTTTTGGATGAAATCGAAAAAGCGCACCCTGATGTATTCAATATCCTACTCCAAGTATTGGACGACGGTATTTTAACTGACGGGCTTGGTCGCCGTGTGGATTTCCGCAATACCATCATTATCATGACTTCAAACATTGGAGTTCGTGACTTGAAAGACTTCGGTAGTGGTATTGGTTTTGCAACCAAAGCCAAATCCGAAAATCAGGATGAAATCATGAAAACAACCATCCAAAATGCGTTGCGGAAAGCTTTCTCACCTGAGTTCTTGAACCGTCTCGACGATGTGATCGTGTTTAACTCGCTTCAGCGCGAAGATATTCACCGTATCATTGATATTTCGTTGGCCAAGTTGTTTAATCGTGTTACTAATTTGGGTTATAAAGTAGAGCTGACCGAAAAAGCCAAAGACTTCTTGTCCGAAAAAGGTTATGATCAGCAATACGGTGCACGCCCTCTCAATAGAGCTATCCAAAAATACTTGGAAGACCCTGTGGCAGAAGAAATCCTGAAAGGAGACTTACGCGAAGGTGATACACTCCTTGCCGACCATGAAGAAGGTAGCGAAAACTTAGTAATCACGGTCAGAAAAAAAGAAGAAGAAGTCATTAACTAACTTTTGTATTCTGTCTTTTTTACTTAATTGTAAATATTCAAGACAAAATTGCAACGATACAAGAAGAGACTTTTTCCTGAAAAGCTTTTTTCTTAAAAAATACGTCTTAACATCAAAAAGGGTACAATCTTTGATTGTATCCTTTTTGATTTTGGAGACTATTTTGACATGAATCTACCTTTACTTGCTCAATTTTCGGGGATTTCGCTATGCGAGGGAGCAGCGGTTCCGTTGATGAATCGGGTAGATACAAAATACCTGATTCCTCGTCATCAATTAAATGAAATCATTGGGGGTCTAAAGCCTCATTATAATATATTGGAGCTTCAACATAAAAGGATATTTAGATATGATACCCTTTATTTTGACACGCCTGCCCGCTTGTTTTATCATCAACATCTACGCGGCAAACTTAGTAGATACAAGATTCGGACGCGGCGCTATGTTGATACTGATACCGACTTTTTTGAGATCAAACACAAAAACAACAAACATCGGACTATTAAAAATCGAATTCAAGTTCCCGACATGGGAGAGTACCTGTGTCGAGACAGTCGTCAATTCCTAGCCCAACAACTCCCGCATTTTCGGTTACCCCTTGAGCCCACACTTTGGGTGTATTATCATCGGTTTACGCTTATCAACAAGCACCTCGATGAGCGGCTTACTTTCGACATTAATGTGTGGTTTCGGTGGCAACAGCAGTCTATTGCTTATCCTCACATGGTGGTAGCCGAACTCAAACAAGATTTTCCCTTTCATAGTCCTTTTGTGGAACTCATGAAGCAAGTTGAAATCCGCGCTGGGGGAATTAGTAAGTATTGTTTAGGAATGAGTAGCCTACAGCCTGCGCTCCGCAACAATGCCTTCAAACCTACTATCTCTAAAATCAATCATTTACACGAATATTGACCAATCATTCCCCCCTTTGCTATGGCCTCTAATGTTGCACATCCCGACCTGTTTTTTCAAATTGGCCTTGACTTATTTAGCATGGTCATTTTGTTGCGTCTCATCTATTTTCCTATCTACCGAAATACCGAATTTCTTTTTACTTTTTTTGTCTTCAATCTTATTGTATTTTCAGTTACTTACCTTCTCAATCAGCTAGAAATATCAATGTGGGCAGCTTTTGGGCTTTTTGCTGTATTTGCAATGCTTCGCTATCGCACTGAGGGCATATCAATACGTGACATGACGTATCTTTTTTTGGTTATTGCCTTGGGGCTTATTCACGGTATTGCCGCCAATTCGGTAGGGACAACTGCCATTATTACTAGCTTAATTTTGGTGTTTACTTATATTTTTGAAGCGGATTTTCTTTATAGACGCGAACAAGTCAAAGAAATTATGTATGACAAAATAGCGCTCATTACTGCCGAGCGTCGCGAAGAACTCATAGAAGATATACAAGAACGTACTGGACTGAAAATCAACAGAGTAGAAGTAAAAAAACTGGATTTTCTACGTGATATAGCCTATCTAAAAATTTATTATTATTAACCAAAAAAGGCCCTGTCTGACCTTTTTTGGTTAATAAGTACATTCTTTTTATCGATTGTAGATCAATAGAGCCTTTATTTGTTTCGTTGCTTATCAAAGTATTGCTTCATAAACAGTAATTGATAGTTAACGCCATTGTTCCAATAGTTCCAGTTATGTCCGCCAGGACGAGTAATATAATCGTGAGCGATGTTTCTTTCAAGCATTTTCTCGTGGAGATTGTTGTTGACCCTAAAGAAAAAGTCTTCGGTTCCGCAATCCACAATAATCGCCAACGACCCCGGTGTGAGCAAATGCAATAAATTGATGACGGTATTTTTTTCCCAATTTTCAGGCGCTTGGGCGTAAGTTCCTAGCCGTTTGGCCATATCCCAATTGTTGGGAAACGGACGAATATCTACCCCACCACTCATACTGCCCGCCGCTCCAAATACATCTTGGTGCTTAAACGCAAGATACAAAGCCCCATGACCGCCCATGCTCAGCCCCGTGATAGCTCTTCCTGTGCGAGCTTTGATGGTTTTATAATGGTCGTCTATCCATTTTACTAGCTCTTGTGATACATAAGTCTCATAACGCCAACTCGCATCGACGGGGCTATCCCAGTACCAACTCGAAAAATTGCCGTCAGGACAAACAATAATGCTTTGATAAGTGTCAGCTGCTTGCTGCATAAAAGGTGCTTTTTTGACCCAATCGCTATAATTGCCACTGTAGCCATGCAAAAGATAAACCACCGGAAATTCTTTGCCACTACTGTAAGAATCAGGGGTAATGACAACCGCCTTGATATTTTTTTTCATCGACGCGCTGTAGGTTTCTACGGTATCTACTTTGACGGCCCACACTTCACGGCCTCCGAGGCAAAGCGTAATAACAATGACTAAACGTTTGAAGAGATTCATAAGAATAAAAAATAATGCGTAAAGTGACGTACTATAAAACTGAATAAGTTTAAAAGGCAATCAACGAAGATTTTTATCCGCAAAGTTGAGGTATTGTTGCCAATCATACAAATTGACATCGTGCCCACCTGCTCTGATGTGATACCCGATTTTCCCTTGTATTGACTGATGCAAAGGTGGCATGGTTTGGGCGGGAAAGCCTTCAGTTCCCAAAAAACGATACACTTTATCCACTGCCACAACCGACGCAAATTCGCCAGCAGGGTCAGCACCTTTATCATCTACCGCGCTGCCCACATAAAGTGGGCGTGGAGCTACGAGAGCCATTACATAATGCTGGTCAAAAGGTAAAAGAGTATCTTTATCCATGTATTTGTTGAAATTATGGGCATACCAATGCGGAAAAACAGTACATAGCCTCCGTATGTTTTCGCCCACTCCCCTTCTAAAGAATTTTGCTCCTCCCGCTCCTGACTCATGGCTTATCACCAATGCAAAACGTGCATCAGTCGCCCCTGCCCACAAGGCCGCTTTTCCCAAACGTGACCACCCAAATACCGCTACTTTCTTAGGATTGATAGCTTGGTCGGTTTCGATATAATCCATCGCTCGGCTCAAGGCCCACGCCCAAGCTCCGATAGTTCCAAAGTTGTCGTCGCGGCTTTGTAATGAAGGATATAGCGTATGAACTCCCGTCGAAAATCCTTGCTTGGGATTGTCGGAAGCAATGTCTTCGCGATAAGCTGTAATGAGTGCATAGCCTCTCGCCAAAATAGTATCCAGAGGCCATTGGGCGGCATTTATCCCTCTACAAGCCTCCGTAGCCCGATGCTCCACCACACAGTTAAGATTTACGTAGGGATTGTTTCGCCCCGACTCCATCCAACTTTTCGTAATTCGAATGTAAGGGTCAGGATGAATGGCGTGATTTCCCCAAAAATTCAACCCTAAGATAGCAGGCACCGGCTTCCCGACTTGATTGGGAATATACATCAATAATTCCATTTGTGGGCCTGCGTTTGTACCGTCAAAATACACCACTACCTGCCGTCGAGTGGCCTTACCGTTGAGTGCTTTTTTATCTTCTTCCACAACCTCAAATCTCAGATTTGAAGGACGCTCGGGCGCTTGTCCGTACATTTCTCGCGAAAACAATTCGAAGATTTCATTGCGCCTTACCTTGTACCATTGCTTGGCGTTTTTGACGAGTTTGCCGCTATTCATAATCAGTGGGTTGGGCAAAACTGATGTTTGAGCCATACTACCATCTGTAACTAGGAGAGATAAAAAACACAAAAAGACTTTTTTCATAAATCAAGATAAATAAGAAGAATGCAAAGAAAGATGTTGGGCGGCTTGTTGGGCTATTTCTTTAATATGAGGCAATACGGGGTTGGCATCATCGGAGCGCCAAATGAGATAGAGCTGCGTTTTGGTATCCAATTTTAAAAAACGCACTCCCAAGGCCGATGCTCCATGACGGTAAGAAATAGGCAAAACCGACAACCCTAGTTTTTTTTCTACCAATCTCAAAATCGTAGCACCATAGTTGGAATGATATACCACTCGGGGTTGGAAGCCCTTTTCTCCAAAAATCCCGTGTAAGATTTGACCATAATGTAGATGAGCATCCAATTTTGGTAAAATAAAGGCTTCTTCTTGGCATTGACCAATATCTCTAAAATTGGTTTCGTTGAGGGGGTGGTCGTGCGGGATTACCAACGCAAAATGCTCTTCAAACAACAACTGAATCGAAAAACGCGCATCAATCGAAACCTCTCTAGTAAATCCTACATCAATAGCATAATTGGTAAGCGCTTCTAGCAATTCCAATTCGGCGATTTCGGTAAGTTCAATATTAATATCAGGAAAACGTTCGTAAGTCATGGCCAATGTTTCGGGTAAGATAGAATAAAGTGCCGAACCCGGATGCCCCATTCGTATCTTTCCAACTGTACCACTATGAATTCGGCGGGTCTGCTCCGTGACATACTCAAGTTGGTGTTTTATTTTACTAATCTCATCCCTAAAATAAGCTCCCGCCGCAGTAAGGCGTACATTGCGCTTGTCGCGTTCAAACAAAACCACCCCTATCTCCTCCTCTAATTGTTGGATATGACGACTCAAGGCTGGCTGAACGATGAATAGTTTTTCGGCAGCCCGCGAAAAATGCAATTCTTCGGCGACACCAAGAAAATAGGTAAGTTGACGTAAGTCCATGTAGAAATTGGGGAAGAGGGTCTATTTATACAAATTAAGCATAAATCATTAAAAAAATAGCATTTCTGATTATTAAAAGGCTTTTGTTATTTTGTATGTCATTTTAGTCTTTCATCTTTATCCCGAGCTTATTTAAAGAGATTGACTCAACCTTCATAACACCACTTACATGATTCAAATTACGCCCTATCAGCCTATTTATCAACAAGCTATCATTGACCTCATTTTAAACATACAGCAAAACGAATTCAATGTGCCGATTACTCTTCATGACCAGCCCGACTTACTGATTATCCCTGAGTTTTATTGTCAACAAAAAGGGAACTTCTGGCTGGCACTGGATGACAACAAACTCGTAGGCACTATTGCTCTTATCGATATTGGAGATGAAATGGGTGCTTTACGAAAAATGTTTGTTCACCGTGATTATAGAGGCAAAAACGTAGGTGTTGCCTCGGTTTTACTGAATACACTGCTTCAACATTGTCAAAAATCTGGTTTTAAGTCAATTTTTTTGGGTACTAATCCAAGATTACAAGCGGCAATGCGTTTTTATGAAAAGAATGGTTTTTCTCAACTTCCTGCTGAGAGCCTACCCCCCCAATACCCACGAATGCAAGTTGATACTGTTTTTTACCAATACCATCTAACCTTATGAAACATCAAACCGCTACTCCTCCTATTGTACTTCGTACCGATTTTCGAGCCCATACCGACATCGCCGCCGTGGCACAACTCCACGACACTATCTATCGCGAAGAGTTTGAGTTTGGCGGTGAACTATTTACTAAATACGTAGAAGATAGCCTACGAGAGTTTGCGCAGCAATACCAACCTCACAAAGACGCCGTATGGATGTATGAGCACGAAGGAAAGCTTATCGGCTGTATATTTTTGATGAACCGAGGCGATGCCGCTCAACTTCGCTATTTTTTAATTCACCGAGATTTTAGGGGGTTAGGATTTGGGAAAAAACTAATGGAGATGTTCCTAAAAACCCTACGTCAGCGTCACTATCGGTCTTGCTATCTCTGGACGGTCGAGGGCCTTACACAAGCGGCTCATTTGTACCAAAAATATGGATTTAGGGTAACAGAAGAACGCCTCAGCAATAACTTTGGCATTACGCTTTTAGAACAACGCTACGAACTCATTTTACCCATTTTCAGGCTTGGAGAGTTGGCAGATGCCTCAGGTTTGCGGGATTTGACCGAAAAAACTTTTGTAGATACTTATGCCGATTTCAACACCGCCGAAAACATGCATCTACACATATCCACCCGTTTTGGTCTAGCCCAGCTCCAACATGAACTCCTCGACCCTCATATTCAGTACGTGATTGTGGAATTGAAAGAGCAATTAGTAGGTTTTGTAAAATTAGTCAAAGAGCATTCTTTGCCTGAGCTATCTTCTCTCAAAGCCGTCGAAATCGAGCGATTTTATGTGGACTTAGCGTATCAAGGAAAAAGCATAGGCACTCGCCTTATGGACTACGCCTTGCAATGGGCAAGAAAAGAAGGCTTTGAAGTAGCTTGGCTTGGCGTATGGGAACACAATACCAAAGCCCTTCAATTTTATGAAAAAATGGGTTTTGTACCTTTTGGGGAGCATATTTTCACGCTCGGCACTGAGCTTCAAAATGATTTTTTGCTAAAGCGCGAGCTTACTAAATGAACCTATAATTATCAATCATAAGATATAGAAACTAAATTACATGATTTGTAAAGGGGGGGGATTAATAGCCACCATTTTATGTACAATATGAATATGTCTTTTTTGTACATTTGTCATCCTTATAAAACCCACCCTAAATCATGTCAGAAAGTAAGGTTCAAATTTTAATTATTGAAGATGAAGCCATCTTGGCGATGTACGTCAGCGACCTTTTGGAAACGCAGGGGTATGAGGTAGCAGGTGTTGCCGACAACGGCGCCGAAGCATTATCACTCTATCGCCAGAATCGTATTGACTTGATTTTGTGCGATATTAACCTAAAAGGGGGTTGGGATGGAATAGAAACCATCCGACATATTTTGGAGTTCAAGCCCGTTCCTGTCATTTATCTAACTTCACAAACCGACAAGGAAACAATTGAACGGGCCAAGGCAACTTTCCCAGCTGCTTACCTTGCAAAGCCCGTCCGACCGGATAATTTGCAGATTTCGGTTGACCTCGCCATTCATAATTATGTCATGAATCGTTTACCGTCGGCGGCCGGAAAAGAAACCAAAGCCGGTACGGCGGAGAAGGAAGCATCAAGCCGTGAATCTATTCTCCGCAGCGGGGATCAGGTGTTTATCAAACATAATTATCAGTTTGTCGGAATTTCGCTCAATGACATTCTGTTGCTGGAGGCCGACAATACCTATACGACCATCCAAACCAAAGGTCATAAATACACGCTTCGACTTTCTCTGAGCAGTTTACTCGAACGCCTCGATTATTCGTCGTTGGTACGAGTTCATCGTTCTTACGCGGTTAATGTAAATCAATTGAAAGGATTCAACGAGCGAGAGATTTTTATTGATACCATGACCATTCCTTTCGGACAACAATACAAGGAAGATTTTATGCGGCATTTTCAAGCTCGTTGACCTTGCACTATTGATTCTTGGCACAATAAATAAGCCTCATATTATGAAACTCTCTCTATTGACGACGCTCTGTTTCTGTTTGTTTGCCCACAAACTTATGAGCCAATCCGACACACTCCTTACTTTTTCCGTATTTCAACAGCAGATTGAAACCTTATCGGATTCTGCTCGCTTTGAACGGCTTTACGACTATAGTGTCAATGCTTTAAATCAAAGTAAGTATCCCGAAGCAGCCCTGGCCACCAATGGAATGCTGAAAATCGCCCAAGATGCCAATAACCAGATTCTGATAGGACGAACGTATATGGCAATGGGAAATATGGAACGAAATCAAAATAATCCGACAAAGGCCATATCAGATTATTTAAAAGCACAATCTATTTTCAGTTCGGTCGGTGAATATCGGCGGCAGCTCAGGGCGCTGCAACGAATTGAGGGCGTGTACATTAGTCTCCGTGACTTAGAAAAAGCACAATACTATTGCGAACAGGCACTGACCATTGCCCGGCAACAAAAGCTTGAATTGGAAATTGCCAACATTTATAATGACCTGGCTTCTATTGAAGATATTCGTAAGAAATATAACCAAGCACTTCACTATAACGAGTTAGCCCTTCGCATCTACCAATCGCTCAAGGAAGAAGATTCTTACACTGTATCGTTATTTAATCGGGCTATTATCTTAAAAAACTCAGGGCAATACCGGCAATCGGCAGACATTTATCAGCAATGTTTAAAAGCGGCAAAAGAAAAACAGGATGTGGAATTGGAAGGCATGATTTACATCAACCTGCCGAATACACTTTTGCTGTTAAATCAGCTCAACGAAGCCGAGGAGTATATCCGAATGGCCTTAACATGGGCCAATTCCCAATCGAAGTCCCCGCCTTATTATCAAAACATCTACGAAACGCTAACCGCCATTTACGAAAAGCGCGGTCAATTTCAGCAGGCATTTCAATATCAAAAGCTGAGTATGGTGTATCGGGACAGTGTTATGAATGCCGAAAAAAGCCGCCAATTGATCGAAACAGAAACTCGCTTTCAAACTCGTGAGAAACAGCTGCATATTGAACGCCTAGACGAAGATAATCTCCGCCAAAGACAGCAATTGGCCTGGCTGACGGGTGGTGCTATACTGCTGACCTTTCTGCTCGGCATCATGCTTTTACAATACCGTACTATCCGACGGGTTAATGGCAAACTGGCTGAAACCAACCAAACTCTTTCCGATGCTAATGAACGGATCAATAAACAATCCGGTCAGTTGAAACAACTCATGCGTGAACTGCACCACCGGGTCAAAAACAACCTGGCTATTGTGTCCAGTCTTTTATATCTGCAATCAAACCGACTGGAAGATGAAAACGCCGTACGGGCTGTACGGGAAGGGCAGCAGCGGGTGGAAGCCATGTCGTTGATTCATCAGCAATTGTACCAAACCGATAACGTCACTCGGGTGAATATGCAGACTTATATCGACGAGTTGGTACGCGGATTGATGCAATCGTTTAACCACCAAGACAACTTCAATCTCCAGTTAAATGTTGCCCCAATTGATTTGGATGTAGAACTGGCCGTTCCGTTGGGCTTGATTTTGAACGAATTGACTACCAATGCTTTCAAACATGCCTATAAAGGGATTGATACGCCAAGCCTTAGCATCAGCCTGTGGAAAGAAGATCAGCTATACCTCGAAATCAAAGACAATGGCCCGGGCATGGACGTGAGCCAGTGGCAAAAACCGAGTCGTTCGTTTGGTAAGCGACTGATTACTTCCCTGACCAAACAGGCCGGTGGACGACTGGAAATTAGTGGCGAGAACGGTACTCGTTTTCTGTTGATTTTGCCCGTTCCCGAAAAGAAAGCAATACTTACTCCCGAAACAGAACCGGCATGATCTACTGAGCGTTGTGCATTAGCTAAATGAGAGCTCGCTTGCATCTACAAAAAGGCGGTCTCCAATTCAGAGACCGCCTTTTTGTAGATGCTTGTCTGATCATTTGAGTTTGACGACCCAATAATTCATTATTCCTTTTGGCCGCTCACTTTTGTCACTGATTCCTCCGGGCTGGGATTGAGAAGAGCCGGCGGCAATGATTCCGCCATCGGCGGTTACCAGTATATCGCCTAACTTATCTGTAGCAGTACCGCCCAGGGTTTTATCCTGCCCCAGGTAACGTCCATCCGCTTCCAGTTTTGCAATCCAGTAATCTAAAACTCCTTTAGGCATTTCAATTTTTTCACCACCGGGAGCAGAAGGCGTTTCGCCACCCAGCCAGATACCCCCATCGGCTGTTACGGCCAGCGACTTAAAGGTATCGTCGCCCGGGCTCCCAACCGTCTTATCCCACTGCTTATTGCCATTCGCATCAATCTTGACAACCCAGTAATCGTTTTGACCGGCAGCACCGCGCAGCCCTTCTGTCTTGTCAGCCCCGGCGGGCGAGGACGAACTACCGCCCAGTACAAACCCGCCATCAGGTGTTGCGGCCGCCTTGGCTAACTGATCGTCCTGCGTTCCTCCGAACGTCCTATCCCACTGCTTATTACCATTGGCGTCAATCTTAACCACCCAGTAGTCATAACCTCCTTTACCGGCTGCCGTTTTATTACCCGCCGCTCCCTCAGATGAGGAGTAGCCTGCCAGCAGATAGCCTCCGTCTGTTGCTTTTACGACCGATGCCAAATAATCATTTCCTCCGTTGCCCAAGGTTATATCCCATTGCTTCTTGCCGTTGACGTCCAGCTTTACAATCCAGTAGTCGTAGCTCCCGTTACAACTATTCATTGATTTATCGCTGCTGATTGGCTGGGGTTGGAACGAACCTATTCCTCCCAGCGGGTTTCCGATTACCGGCGTAACTTTATTTGCCAACGAGGCTGAGATGCCCCCTACCAGAAAGCCCCCGTCGTTGGTAGCCACCATTGAGGTCAGGTGGTCTTCATTGGTTCCCCCGAGTACTTTATCCCATATCACGTTGCCATAGCGGTTCACTTTGACAATCCAGTAATCATACCCCCCTTTGGAACCCTGGCTTTTAGACATATCCTCAGCCGGCGAATTAGACGACCCGCCCAGCACCATAGTCATGTCTGACAGCGGCACGATGGACGCTAACCGGTCTTCTCCTGAACCGCCTATAGCTCGGTTATAATGTTTAAAAGTACCATCGGCGATTACTTTAACCACCCAGTAATCATTCCCTCCATAGGCCTCAAACCTATCGTTAGAGCCGGCAGAAGTCGGCGAATTAGAGGAACCACCAAAAATATACCCTCCG
Organism: Runella zeae DSM 19591; assembly: GCF_000423565.1. Taxonomy (GTDB): domain Bacteria; phylum Bacteroidota; class Bacteroidia; order Cytophagales; family Spirosomataceae; genus Runella; species Runella zeae. The sequence continues at coordinate 26,335 of NZ_AUIF01000045.1, forward strand.
GAAGTCGTAGGGTTGTTTAGGGCGACAGTCAATATATCAATGCCGGATCCACCCAGTGTTAAATCCCATGCTTTAGGAGGGGCGGGTATTCGCGCACTTGAGTGCTTAACGGCGGTCGTTGGGGTATCGACAGCGTCAATTTCAGTCGACTTACAATTCCACATCAAGACAGTTGCAGCCATAATTCCGTACGTAATTTGCTTTTTCATTGTTTTTTTATCGTTTAAAAAATGAGGAAATCCGGTTGTTTTTAAAGTATTCAAAACTCAGAAGGCTGTCATGTTTTATTCACCGCCCCGTAAATCCGATACAAGATTAAGCCGATAAAAAATTGCAATCCGAGAATTGTAGGTAAACTCTGATTGTGTGTGTGTAAAACTCAAGAGTTTTGTAGGTGAAGTCCATTGCGTTGGTTGTTATTTACATTAAAGGAGCTTTTTCATCAAAAAAGCGGTAACGACAAAAGGGCTTTCTCTGCGTTAGAGAAAGCCCTTTTGTCGTTGGTTGTTAACTTATTTCAGCTTGACAATCCAGTAATTTAAAATCCCTTTGGCATTTTCACTCTTATCACTGCGCGCACCGGAATAAGACTGAGACGAACCCGCAGCAATAATTCCTCCGTCAGTAGTTATTAACATATCAGAAAAACTATCCGTATAGGCCCCACCCAACGTTTTATCCTGCCACAGATAGCTTCCATCTGCTTCCACTTTGGCAATCCAGTAATCGGTTCCTCCTTTAGGCATTTCAATTTTTTCTTCACCGGGAGCAGAAGGCGAATCACCACCTATCCAGACACCTCCATCGGCTGTTACAGCCAGTGACTTAAAGGTCTCATCTCCTCCTGCTCCAATTGTCTTATCCCACAGTTTATTACCATTGGCATCAATCTTGACCACCCAGTAATCATTATGGCCAGCAATACCGCGTAGCCCTTCTGACTTGTCAGCCCCGGCGGGCGAAGATGAGCTACCTCCCAATACAAATCCACCATCGGGCGTAGCAGCAGCCTTGGCTAATTTATCGTCCTGCGTTCCTCCGAACGCCCTCTCCCACTGCTTCTTGCCATTGGCATCAATCTTGACCACCCAGTAGTCATAGCCTCCCTTACCAGCTGCCGTTTTGTTGCCTGCCGCTCCCTGAGAAGAGGAGTAGCCTGCCAGCAGATAGCCTCCATCTGTTGCTTTTACGACCGATTCCAAATAGTCATTACCTCCGTTACCCAAGGTTATATCCCATTGCTTATTTCCATTGGCATCTACTTTTACAATCCAGTAATCGTAGCTCCCGTTACAACTGTTCATTGATTTGTCGCTGGCCGTCTTATTTTGAAATGAAGCTATTCCACCCAGTGGGTTTCCAGATGGCAGGGGAACGGTATTAGCCTGCGAGGCCGAAATGCCCCCTAACAGAAAGCCCCCGTCGTCTGTTGCCACCATTGAGGTCAGGTGGTCTTCATTGGTTCCTCCCAGTACTTTATCCCATATCCTATTTCCGTTACGGTCCACTTTGACAATCCAGTAATCATGACCACCTTTAGAACCTTGGGTTTTGTTAGAAGACATAAATGGTGAATTAGAAAACCCGCCTAACAACATCGTCCCGTCCGACAGTGGCACGATAGATGTTAATAGGTCGTCACCTGCACTGCCCATAGCACGGGCATACGATTTAGTACCATCTTCGGTTACTTTAACCACCCAGTAATCATTCCCTCCATAGGCATCTGACTTATCGTTAAACGGTGAAACGGCAGAGGCCGGCGAATTGGAGTAACCCCCAAAAATATATCCTCCGGCAGGATTGTTTACAGCGACAGTTAATATATCAACACCAAAGCCACCCAGTGTTCTATCCCATTGTTTAGGAGGGGCTTCAATACGCGCACTTGAGTGCTTAACGGGGGCCGTTGGGGAGTCAACAGCGTCAATTTCAGTCGGCTTGCAATTCCACATCAAGACTGTTGCAGCCACAATGGCGTACGTAATTTGCTTTTTCATTGTTTTTTTATCGTTTAAAAATGAGGAAAATTCGGTTGTTTTTAAAGTATTCAAAATTCAGCAGGCTGTCATGTTTTATTCACCGCCCTGTAAATCCGATACAAGATTAAGCCGATAAAAAAGTGCAAACCGAGAATTGTAGGTAAACTCCGATTTTGTGTGTGTAAAACTCAAAGGTTTTGTGTGCGAAGTCCATTCTATTTTTTATAATCTACCTTTTCTTAAGCCTCAACTATCTTATTTACAGTAGACAATTACCGAATTAACTCATTTCCAAATTTGCTTACTTACCTATGTCGCTAATTGACCACTGACGATAGGATTATCTTGTTTGCGTTAAGAAAAGCCTATTCACCTACAAAATTGGCAGGTTTCACAGCTTTACAGTAGGAGTTCACACCCCATTTCCGGCACGACCTTGTTTGGCAAACTACCTTTGAATCATCAATCAGCCGAGGACGAGGTACTTCAAGAAGAAGCACGGGTAGCCAAAGCACTCACAAATCATGTTAGCACAATTCAAAAAATTCGAGCTTTCTAAATCACAACAACAAAAAGTACAAGGAGGTACAAGTGCTTATGGTACAGCTATTAATGTTACCAAAGTCGCCATTGATGTCCTCAATACAATGCAGAACGGAAACGAGACGACGCAAAGTAGCAGTTCAACAACAACGACAACACAACAGCTGCCACAAACTATGAATGCGTTTAATACTTATACTACATTGCAGCAGAATAGTCTAAAACAACTGAGTGAAACCCTGAAAGGTATTGCTCAAAACATTGGGTAAGTAAGGTTGAGTTTGGTTGCCGAAGAATCTGGATGAATTCATCCAGATTCTTCGGCTTTTTTATGCTGAGGGCAGATTGGATAGTGAATTACCCAGCTCTTTCATTGTATTTCCCTGCTCCCCTACAAAATTGGCAGGTTTCACAGCTTCACAGCAGGCATTCACACCCTATTTCCGGCACGCCCCTGTTTGACAAACTACCTTTGAATCGTCAATCAGCCGAGGACGAGGTACTTCAAGGAAAAGCACGGGTAGCCAAAGCACTCACAAATCATGTTAGCACAATTTGAAAAATTCGCCATCTCAAAAAATCAGCAACAAGCCATACAAGGTGGCGCTTCTGATTCAGAATCAGAAGACTTTCAGACGCTACTAAACCAAGCAAAACAGGCTGAAGCCGAAAGACAGGCTGAAGCCAAAAGAAATGCAGCCCAATACCGGTTTAATGCTGCACTCATAAGTGGTTCGATGCAAATAGCGGCAACAATAGCCAGTATGGCCGGCGCAATGCCCAAACGCTAAACGGTTCAATTTTCGGCCAGAGTTCCACTCATTGAGCTCTGGCCTGTTTATAACTTACTTCGAAGAATATGTTAACCAAATTTAAAAAATTCGAACTTTCAGCCAAGCAACAACAGTCCATTGTTGGAGGCAGAAGATCCGAAACGATACTATCCATCCGGAAATCAGACTTATTGTCTTACCTTCCCGACAGCCCCTTTTTACCCAAGGAAAAGCCCCCCATTTGTGGCACTCCATTTCCAATGACAGATATCACTCTTAACGGAAATCCTTCGGCGCTTTTTCGTCTTACCTGCCCAACAGAGAGAAATTCAACCAATCTGCCAAACTAGCCCTATTCCTTGCCCAAAATGAGCTTTTCTGTCTATCGTCAACTTGATCAAATGGATTGCGGGCCAACCTGCCTGCGCATGGTTGCCAAACACTATGGTCGCTCGTTTTCGCTGCAAACGCTCCGAGAGAAGTCTCAAATCAATCGAGACGGTGTGTCGCTATTGGGTATTGCCGAAGCCGCCGAAAATATTGGCTTTCGCACCATGGCTACGCAACTGCCGTTTGAGGTACTGGCGCAGGAAGTACCCCTTCCCTGCATCGTACATTGGCAGCAAAACCATTTTGTAATTGTTTACGAAATCACTGGGGCCGGGAAATCGAATCAACCCGCATGGCTTTGGGGAGAGCGACGCAAAACTGTTAGAGTAGCCGACCCTGCCAAGGGATCAGTTGATTATTCGGTCGAGGAGTTTTGCCAAAACTGGGCTACTAATTCCCCTAATGGTAACTCAAATGGTATTGTGCTACTGCTCGAACCTACCCCTGCTTTTTACCAGCAGGAAGACGAGAAAACGGGGGCATTGGGTTTACGACAATTGGGAAGCTACTTGATTCAATACCATCGGCTCATTGCGCAAGTGCTGCTGGGGCTTTTAGTAAGCAGCGGCATTCAGCTAATTTATCCTATGCTGACCCAGTCGTTGGTTGATATAGGGGTCAATACCGGAAATTTACCTTTTGTATATACGCTATTGGCAGCCATGACTTTTTTGCTTATCAGTCGGCAAATCATTGAGGCCATTCGGGGCCGAATCATGCTACATATCAGTACCCGACTGAACCTATCCATTCTTTCAGATTTTCTGAATAAACTAATGCGGTTGCCCAACTCGTTTTTTGAAACAAAACGCCTTGGTGATATTCTTCAACGCATTGGCGATCACCAACGCATCGAAAGCCTGCTAACGGGTCAAGCCCTGACGATTCTGTTTTCGTTCATTGATTTGTTGCTGCTCAGTTGTGTATTGGCCTACTACCATCTTACCATCTTTACCATTTTTATGGTTGGAAATATATTCTACGTGGGTTGGGTTTTTCTCTTTATGCGCCAACGTCGGAAAATAGACTTCAAATCGTTTGAATTAGCTTCTAAAGACCACAACAAAATTGTCCAAATGATTTCGGGCGTTCAGGATATTAAACTGGCGGGTGCCGAACGCTTTTTTCGTTGGGATTGGGAACGATTACAGGCTCGGATATTTCACCTACAGGTTCGTACATTGTCACTAGGGCAGTTTCAGCAAACCGGTACTTTTACGATTCTCCAGGGAATCAGCTTGGTTATCTTATTTATGAGTGCAAAAGCAGTTATCGACGGAGAACTTACCTTCGGAACAATGCTGGCCATTCAGTCTATTACGGGTCAGTTGAGCGGCCCCATTGGGCAGTTGGTAGGTTTTGCCCATAGTTGGCAAGATGCCAAAATCAGCTTAGAGCGACTCAATGAAATTCATACCCTTGAGGACGAAGACCCTGTTGAACGCCCCAAAATGAACTACCTTCCCGAACAGCGCGCCCTAGAATTGCAACAGCTTTCGTTCTCCTACCCCGGCATGGCCGACCGCAAAGTCTTAAACGGTATTAACTTAACCATTCCTGCCAACAAAACCACCGCCATTGTGGGCATGAGTGGCAGTGGAAAAACCACCCTTTTAAAACTTCTCTTAAAATTTTACGAACCTACCGAAGGTACAATCCAAGTAGGCGAATCGCGGCTTCGCGATATGAGCCATGAGATGTGGCGCAGCAACTGCGGCGTAGTGATGCAGGAAGGCTTTATTTTTTCGGATACCATCGCTGCCAATATCGCTTTGGGGGAAGAGCATTTCGACCAAAGTCGTTTACGAAATGCCATGCGAGCAGCCAATATTATTGACTTCGTCGATGCACTGCCTTTGGGATACAACACCAAAATCGGGGCAGAAGGAAATGGCCTTAGTCAAGGCCAAAAGCAACGCTTGCTGATTGCCCGAGCGATTTACAAAAACCCACAATTTTTGTTTTTCGACGAAGCTACCAATGCCTTAGATGCCAACAACGAAGCAGCCGTCATGCACGCACTAAATGATTTTTTTAAAGGCCGAACCGTCGTGGTGGTGGCTCACCGACTGAGTACCGTCAAAAATGCGGATCAAATTGTGGTGCTCGATGCGGGTCGAATTGTAGAAGTAGGCTCGCACAGTCAATTGATTGCCCAACACGGGGCTTATTGGAAGTTAGTTAAAAATCAATTGGAATTAGATTCTTAACCTTAAACCTATGCCAAACCATTCATCTTACTCGTCGGTTCGTTCTGAAGAAATAGAAGAACTTATCACCCGTATTCCACATTCGCTGGTTCGGTGGGGTACCACGGTCATCTTTTTGTTGGTCATCGCTTTCTTTATAGGTACGTGGGTCATTCGTTACCCTGACGTTGTTTCAGCACCCTTCCGCCTAACGTCGGTCAATGCTCCCAAAAGTATAGTTGCCCGCAGTGAAGGTCGGTTGGTTCGTTTATTTGTAAAAAATGGGCAAACGGTACAGGCAAATCAAGTCATGGGCTACCTGGAAAGTACGGCCCACCACGATGAAGTTTTGCGATTGTCTAACGAACTGAATCGAGCATGGCAAGAGGTAAATGCAGGCAGACTGGAAACATTGGCTCAGCATCGGCTGACTGACTATCGTCATTTGGGTGAATTACAGCCCCAATTTCAGGTATTTGAGGAGTCAATGACGGGATTACAAGCCTACTTGGCAGGACATTTTTACAGCCAGAAAAAAGAACTTCTTTTAAAAGAAATAGAAGACTTAAAGGCCATGACCGACAACCTACGACAGCAACAGCTTCTTCAGCAAAAAGACAGTCGGCTGGCACAGGAAGAATACGCTGTCCAAAAGAAACTAGCCGAAGAACGGCTCATTGCTCCTCTGGAATTGAAACGGGAAGAAAGCAAGTTGCTGGCTCGAACCCTTCCTTATCGTCAAACGGAAACGATAATTCTACAAAATGAAACAGCTCAACGGAACAAACAAGGTGATTTGCTGACACTGGATCAACAAGTGCGCGAATACCGAGCCAATTTTTTACAGCGATTAAATACGCTTCGCAGTGCCGTAGAAGAGTGGAAAAGCCGCTACGTGCTGACTACCTCCATCGCCGGGCGGGTCTCTTTCCCGACTTTATTGGAAGAAAACCAATTTATCCCCAACCGAACTGAATTGTTTTCGGTTATACCCACAGGCTCAGATTATATTGGACTACTTACCATTCCACAGCAAAATCTGGGAAAAATAAAAGTGGGGCAATCGGTATTGATAAAATTTGCGGGCTATCCTTTTGAGCAATTTGGGTACGTTAAAGGAATCATTACCGAAATCTCAGAAGTACCACTTCAAGACGGTGTTTTCCCCGCCAAAGTAACACTACCTAATGGTTTGGTAACTACTTATCATCAAAAACTACGTTACCGTACAGGTATGGTTGCAAATGCCGAAATTGTCACGGAAGACCTTCGACTGTTGCAACGGTTTTTGTTCCAATTAAGAAAAGTCGGCGAAATTAGGTAGAGAGAAAATTAGAAGTAAGCCTTTTTACAGGCTCACTTCCATAGCTAATCTTCAAAAGAAATTGTTGTTTATTTTAAAGTCCCTTGCGATAGTCGAGCGGAGGTTTGCGGTCGCCAATAAGAGGCGCATATTTTACACCATCCAATTTTTGCTGAAACTCTGCTTTGGCACGGCTCACTAGTTCTGGCTGGGTAAACAAATCCACGCCCATTGATGCGAGGGTTTTGGCGGCCAAAAGCATTCCTTTATATCCAATACTCATGCCATCAGCAGCCACCGCCTGCCACGTATGGGCTGCGGTACCGGGTACCCAAGTCGCGGTCGATAAGCCCGCCGTAGGAACTACATAACTAATATCTCCCACATCGGTAGAAGCAGGAAAATGACTCAACCGATAAGGCTGAACTTCAGATGCTCTTGAGAGAGGTGGTATTTTTGCGTTTTCAAACGATACCCGCAATTTATTAGCAAAAGCCATTTCTTCGGCATTGTAACTAACTCCACCCAGTTTTTGGAGATTGCTGTGCATCACTTTGGCAAGTGTTTCGTTGGGAAGAAGCCCATAAATACCCGTAATAACTTCGTATTTCATGGTAGTCCCTGTGCCTAAGGCTGCTCCTTCTGCTGCTTTGATAACGCGCTCCCATATTTGTTTAACTTCGGTGACGTCAGGGTGACGCACCATGTATTCTACTTCGGCAAAGTCAGGCACGACATTGGCCGCTAAGCCTCCCTTCGTAATGACGTAGTGAATACGGCTGCGCTCATCTACGTGCTCTCGCATCATATTCACCATCACATTCATCGCTTCTACGCCATCTAGGGAAGAGCGTCCTCGTTCGGGAGCACCAGCAGCGTGGGCGGTTTTGCCATAAAAACGAAACATCCCTTGGATAACCGCCGTACAAGTACTAGCGTCGGCGCTATTGCCGTCGCCAGGGTGCCAGTGAATCACCGCATCCACGTCTTTTAGCAGCCCAGCCCTTACCATATATACTTTGCCACCGCCACCTTCTTCGGCAGGCGTACCATACACCCGGACAGTGCCTGCTCTTTTGGTTTGAAGCAACCAGTCTTTAAGAGCTATGCCTGCCGCAACCGAGGCCGTTCCGAAGAGATTATGGCCACATCCATGTCCCGTTCCGCCTTCAATGAGCGGTTTACGGTAAGGAACAGAGTCTTGAGATAGCCCTGGTAAAGCGTCGTATTCGGCCAAAATCCCAATCACCGGCTGACCGCTGCCGTAAGAAGCCACAAAAGCCGTAGGAATGTCGGCGACACCACTTTCTACCTTAAAACCAGATTTACGAAGGGTTTCTTGCAAAAGGGCCGAACTTTTAGATTCAAGGTAGCCAAGCTCAGCATAGTTCCAAATCTGCTTGGCGATTTGGCAATAACTTGCGTATTTTTTGTCGAGTTGTGAAGTAACATAGGCTTTATCATCGGCTTTTTGTGCATTGATGTGCGCGATTGTGCCTATACCCAACAAGAGTACTTGCAGTATTTTTCTCATAGTGTATTGATGAATTAGTTTGGGTTAATAAAACTTCTGAAAGTTAACGGATAGTTTTGAACTTTGCTAGCCAATCCATTAACCAAATCGGTAAAAACATAACCTCCTTGGTTATACTATCCCAAACCTACAATATCAGAGCGTATATTGCCCTTTCAGTTTGATACTGACTACTATATCAGTCTTGCTATTATTCTTAAAGTACCAACCATGACGCCCCTCGTAGGGAGCTAAAAAGGTACCGATGACATTATTAGAATAGGCTTCTGTATAACTTTGGAAATACTCTTTTTTGTTGGGGTCGGGGTTTTCTTCTTTGACTTCGCCGTGAAAATCACTGAACAAAACACCACGGTCGGTCACCCATTCGTATTTTACTTTGCCATATTTTAAAACATTCATTTTGAATTCAAGCCCTTTCCCTGCCGGTACCCGAATGCTGACCGTATCTTCTCGGTCGGCATATTGCTTTTCAGGAGCAGGATTATGGGCTTCTTTGGGCATAGGTACCGACGGGTCTGACCCTAAATCAGAGATGGTCAGTATCGGCGTCGATGAGATTTCAACGGCAGTAGCTGCTTGATGGTAATTATAATTGTAGAGGCGATTGAGTCCCAGTAGTTTTCCCGTACCTAAAGGATCAGAGCCGTATTCTGCGGGTAAAATCGCAATCACAAACACCCCTACTCCTATTACTAGTGCGATGAAGGTGGCTTTGATGATTTGTCTTTTTTCTAAATGGGGCTGGTTTATGTCGGACATAGGTTTATAGGAATAGGTTTAATAGAAAAAGTAACCAGTAAGTTGATAAGCAATCAGAATAAAGCCAGCAGTCATCAAAATCGTATTGGTAATGGTAGAAAATCGTCTGAAACTGTCAAAGTTTCGCCAGATGCTTATCAATAAAAGTACAAAAATAAGAGCTAAAAATTGGCCTACTTCCACACCAATATTGAAGCCAATCAAATTGGTAATCAGACCTTCTTTTTCCATTTTAAAATCCTGCAACTTAGAAGCTAGCCCAAAGCCATGAAACAACCCAAATATCAACACAGCTACTTTAGTATTGGGCTGAAAGCCAAACAAGGTTTGGAATCCACCCAAATTGTCAAACCCTTTATAAACAATAGAAAAACCAATGATAGCATCAATCAGATAAGCATTGATAGAAATATCTCCCAACACCCCTAGCAACAGAGTCAGGCTGTGGCCTAGCGTAAAGAAGCTAACATAAATGAGAATGTCTTTGGGGCGGTAAAGAAAAAAAATAACCCCGACCAAAAACAAAATATGGTCATATCCGGTCAGCATGTGTTTAGCTCCAATGTACAGAAAAGCCATAAAAGCCGTGCCTTCATTGCCTAGTAAAAATGCTTTGGTGCTATCATCTACTCCATGGGCAAAGCTTCCAATAGCCACGCCACACAATAGCAAAATCAATACGACGCGTACTAATTTTATTTGATTCATAAACCAACTTATAGTTATTAACAAAACATTACAAATAGGCAAAATATTTATAAAATAGACTTCCCCAATCATATAATAGCTCTTAAAGGCCAAGATAATTGGTTTGCATCTACAAAAATATTGACCACTACATAAAATATAAATCAAATCTTCAAAATTTACACTTCTATTACCTTCGCATTTAGAGATGTAGTGATTGTTTTACCCAATACCCATTGAGTTTATTAATACTGTGGTTTTTATTCAGGATACTATTAAACTTCCCAAACGATGTTTTGAATAGTGTAATTCACCCTTTCGTACTCCGCTTTTTTCTGAAATAAAACATCCTGTATAGCATTAACCTTACCACTTGATAAATATTTCATTATGAGGACATTTAGAATCGCTATTTTTATCCTATAAATATCGAATACAATGAAAACAATCAAACTTACTACTTGGAACATTGAGCACTTAGATAAATTGAGTGGAACAACCCTCAACACCAATCAAATACGCCGTCGTGATGGTATTCGAGAAGAAATTCTTACGATCTCCCCTGATATCCTATGCGTTGTAGAGGGGCCCAATAGTGAGGCTAAAATTGATGCCGTTTGCACTCAGCTTTTCAATAACGAATACGTTGCCATCAAAGCTCAAAACAACGATTATGGTATTTTGGGAAACCAATGGATTTGGTTTTTGGTAAAGAGTGATTTTCCTTATTTGGCTTCAGCACGACTTCTCCCTACCCAAACATGGTATGACTACACGGGTGGCAAAAACTGGTCTGTTAATTTTTGGGGAAATTTTGAGGCAAAATCGCATTACCATTATAGACAACCCCAAGTACTTATTCTAGATATTGAAGGACAACAAGTAGAGTTTATAGGAGCGCACCTCAAAAGCAAATTTGTTAACCAAGGCCAAAGCATGTGGAAAGACCCCGCCCGAAAACAAGAGTTCATCCAAAAATCGTTAGAAGCGCGTATCAAAATGGCGACCGAAGCCGTAAATATCCGGCAATATATCAACAAACGTTTTACCCAAAATACCAAACCCGCTATCTTTATATTAGGAGACTTTAATGATGGTCCCGGAAAAGAATACTTTGAAAATCAATATTTATTTTTCGATTTGATTTCAAACATCCAAGGTGATATTTTTTCGGCACACAAATTCTTGAACCATGCCTTGTTTGATTATGCCGCCGACTTGCGCTGGACTGTCAATTTCAAAGATTTTGTAGAACCCCAGCGCCCTCCCCAGATTTTACTTGATCATATTTTGTTTACGCAAGCATTGGTCAACCATCATCTCAAAATCACGGTTCTGCCTAACGCAGGATTAGTAGAACATGAAGTTCATGACTTTGTAAATTCTCGTCTTAATTCAAATCAAAAAACCAGCGACCATAAGCCTGTATCTGTTCATCTAACTATCAACGATGGGCAATAACTTTCTTGTTCCTACTCACCAAACCTGCCCCCAAACTGTCATTTGGGAGCAAGAAGGTTTTGCGTCTCTGACGCAAAGCAAGTTAGTCTGCCCGAATCAATGATACTTCGGCTACTTGCAAGCCTCGCTCAGCCTCTTTACAATTCCACTGAAATATCACCTCACCGTTTTTAATGGCTTGATGAGGTACTTCAAATTCGTATTCAGGTTGTTCGCCTAATTTGATATAATCATGAATAAGGAGGCCGTCGGAGGTCATCATGCGTAGGTTCGACTTAAACCTTCCACTGTACACCACTTTCACTTTGTATTTAGCCCCTTTTTCTAATTGATCATACTTGATTTTCAAGACATTATCGTACAACACTTCGATTTGGCTCGTCCACGCTCTGGGTACAGCTGGTACTGGTGTACTCATTCGCGGAAAGCTATCAAAATAGTCTTTGGGCAAATTCATTCCATAGCCTATTCGCGATGATTGGAGGCTTTCGGGGTCGTTGTTCCAGTTGTATTTGGTAGGCAATACCCTTGCACGGCTAGTGGGATTCATAAAATGGTCATAGATTCCGCCTTTGCCAGGATAAGTTCGGCTAAGTAAACGTGCTAATGCTTGTTGCCCCTGCGCTGGGTCCATTTTCTCCACTTTTTTTAATTCACGCATCAGCCACGGCGCGTCGTTGAGGGGATAATCTAGGTTGTCAATAAAATTTCCTCGGCCTGGCATCGCTCCGTGTTTGGCGACGGTGAGCTGCGCCCCAATGCTCCGATGCAGCGAATCAGCCAAAGCCAAACATCTTTCTCTTAACGAAACAGCGACGGGTACATTCCAAGCTTTACTCAACACTTCCATCGCTTTCTGCGCTTTGGCTTGCGAGCTACCTTCGCCCGACTTCAGAATTTCGTAGGCTTGGTGTTCCAACTGCGTTTCGTAAATACTTCTTTCCCGAACATAAGCATCAAAATACGCCCGAATCAATCCCATCTGAAAACGAGGATTAGCTAAAAGCGTTTTTGAGGCCGACTGTTCCATTTTTTGCCACCTCATCAGGGTTCGTTCGATTTGGTTGGCGGCCAATACCGGCCCCTTGATATTGGTTTCTAGTTCAGATAAGCCCAACGCGCCATCCATCGCCAAGTCTGCGCCAAAAAACAAGCGGCTGTAATCTTTCAAAGTCTCTCTAACGTCCGTTTTGGGATCCCAATCTTGGTCACTCCAAATAAATTTGTTGACGTCGTCGTTGGTTCCTTCTGAGTAGCTTATGCTTCCAATACAATACGGAGCGACGATATTATGGAAAAACTTCTGGTCTTTAGGGCGAGGATTTACTGCTTCGCGCCCAAGCGTTACCGCCCAAGCAGGATCCCAATCAGGTTCGGGATATTGGGAAGCAATGGAGTGCGTAATATCTGGATAGTTGCGAATAGGAATCGAAGGCTTAACGATTTTACGAATTTGGTCAATGGGCACTTTTACCCAAGGGCCATACACCACTCCCCCAAGCCAAGGATATCCTTTGTTGACATGCCGAAAAAAGGAATCAAACCACGCTTTGGTAGGTTTGAAAGATTGCGGAGAAATCCAGATTTTCGCTTTTGGATGGTATTTGTTTAATAACACCGCCACTTTGTCCATCCACTCAAAAAGTTCATCAGGTTCGAGCTCGCCAGGGTCACCGCCAGGCACAAAAATCGCATCTATTTTAGAAACTGCTTTAAAGACCGTTTCGCGGGCCAGTAACTCATTTTTTACTTTTTCGGGTGTTGTAAAGTCTTTACCAATGTTGGGATACCACATCCAGACGTCCAGCCCGTAGCGTTGGCAAATCCGCGCTTGCTCTTTGACCATGTCTAAGGTAGCGAGTTTCATGTGCCGACTCGTGGGTTCGTCGTCGGTGCCTGGTGGGAGAATTTCGATGCTATTGGCGCCAAAAAGTGCTAGTTCACGAATGTATTGGTCGTACTGGGCTACAGTAAAGGCATCGTAAGAGTTGGTCTTGGGGCGATACCCCAACTGATGTCCTCTTACCAAGTATTTTGGACTGGTAGAAATGCGGAAATCGGCAGGAAAGCGTACCCGTCCTGTGGTAATTTCGGCCTTGCGTAACAAACGCCCTACGCCATACATTACTCCTCTTACGTCTTTACCCACAATCACCACGGCATTTTTTTCGGCCATTGCCACCAAGCGAAAACCTTCTCGCGTGGGCAATGGCAAACGAAGTACTTCAGCTCTCAACGTCGACGGTAGTTCGGTTATATTTTTTTCCAGCATCAAATAAATATTGGCTCCTGAATTTCCCTCAAAGTTGGAAGAAACTTTCGGTAAAACGCCCGAACGATTCGCTATTTCTTCTTGCAAAACCGTTACGATTTCTTTGAATTCGTTGGCATCTGCTTGCCTCCGATTGATACTAGCTTGGGTTAGGTCTATCCACGATTGGGCATAGCCGATTTGAGAAAAAATAAAAAAGAGGATTCCTGTTAAAATACGTTTCATTGGTGAATACATTAAATTAAAAATCACCCCGAACTGTCATTCGGGGTGGTATGAGAGCCTACAACCTTGGAAAGGTCAGCAAAGTCAATATAAAAGCGAGTTAACAATCAAAACTACCTAATTCCAAGGCTTACTCGTGCCTAGCTCACGCGACGCCCGATAAACAACCTTAGAAAGGTTTTGAACCTTTCTAAGGTTAGCATTCCTTAATTCCAAGGCTTACTTGTGCCCTGAATGAGCCACATTTTGGCGTAAGGGTGATCTTTACTTTGGCCGGCAGGGATGTAATTAGTAGTTCCCAAACGCTCAACGGCCGAGTTGTAGTTGGTGAGATAGGAAGGGTCTTGATTAGGAACAGGGTACATATATCGGATGGGTAAAACTTTGCCATACTGTGCCACTTCGCCCGCCTTCAAAGCAGGGAAGCCCGTCCGTCTCCAGTCAAACCATGATTCAATACCAAACCAAGATGAAAGCCATTTTTGCTCCATAATACGCTCAAGTTTGTTGGTAGCGGCGGCATAACTCACCGTCGTTTGTGCATAGTATTTGTCAAAATCATAAGCAGCCGTAAATACCCCTGCTTTATCCATCGAAGCTCGAATGGCTTTTTTGTAATGACCTTCGGCATCTGTAGCGCCAAAATTGCCCGCCAAAGCGGCTTCGGCCAAGATAAACTCTACTTCGCTGTAGGTCATCAGATTCATCGTCACGTAGGTATCCGTGTTTTTGCGGTAGCGTTCGTGCAAGAAAGAAATGTACGGATTACGTTCGTTGTGGTAGGCTGTTGCGTCGTTGCCTTTGTTGTAGGCCACGGCCTGCGTAATAGGCAAACCTACTGGCAAGCCTACGTACAGTGACGTATCTACATTAGCGGCCGTAGCAGGCACATACACTACCGAATAACTTTCCCCGTAAATATTCTTCACCGTTACGGTCGTTTCTTTGGTTACTTTGGTATCCCATTTACGCTGTACGGGTTGTACCCAACGCTGAAGGCGCGGGTCATTCAAAGCAATCAATTTACTGACAAAGGGTTGCCCAGGCTTGAGCAGGTAATTAGGGTTAGGTGAGTTGAGCGGGCCACCCGGCGCGGAATTGTCAGCACTCGCACCCACAAACGCCATAGAAGCATCATCGCTATTGCTTGCAAAAGCATCGGCGGCGGCTTCCGTAAATTCCGTTTGGATATTCACTCCTATCGCACTCATTTCTGAACGTTTGTCAGCCAAACGCAAGGCATAACGCAACCGAAGGGAGTTTGCCAATTTGCGCCATTTTGTACCGTCACCTTTGTATAAAATATCCGAAGTTGGGTTTACGGCATCTTTACTTTCAAGGCTATTTAGCAATGTCACGGCTTGCTTCAAGTCGATCATGATGCCTTTATACACTGCCGCTTGCTCATCGTATTTTGGAAAAAACAAACCAGAAGAGGCTTTCAGTGATTCGGTATACGGAATATCTCCGTACAAATCTGTCAATAGCCCAAATACCACCGACCGCATCGTGAGGGCAATGGCCTGAAAAAAACGGTTGTTTTCTTTGACACCTTTTTCATAAATCAGCTGATTGTTTCGCAGGATTTCATAGTAGCCATTCCACGACTCTTGGGTCCAAGCGTATTGGTTGATGACAGCGGCCCCTTCGTTGGTACCGGCTTGCATGTACTGCATTGCTGCCCCAATTTTCGACCCGTCTCTTCCCAAACTAAAGATGGTTTTGCCCGTATTGGAAAGCACGTAGGTCATGATATAATTAGAAGAAACATCTTCGGGACTATTGGGGTTTTTGTCGATTTCGGTCAAATCTTGACAAGAAAATAGCAAACATCCTAAGGTAAGTGCAGCTACTCCATTTTTTATTTTTATGAATTTCATATCTACCCAAATTTTAAAAATCAACATTCAATTTGAAACCTATTGAGCCAGTCATTGGCATCACGTTGTAATATTCAACCCCCTGCGACCAGCTTGTACCCGTCGGACGGAAAGCTCTTTCGGGATCTAACCCCTTGATTCCGTGACGAGTCCACATGTACAAATTGTTTCCAACAATCGACAAGGAAGCATTTTGAACTTTGAAACGACTGACAAAGCTTTTGGGCAAAAAGTAAGTCACCGACACCTCTCTCAACTTGACATAAGTAGCACTATAGAGATTACGGTCAGGGAAAGGGCGATTGGCATAGCGATAGGCACTGAATGGGTCAATCCATTTGCTGCCTGCACCCCCTAAGTTTTCGACGTAAACCGTATTGCCCGCCGCATCTTTTGTAGCAAATACGCCCGGGTTGAGGCTGGCATCTTGTAGGCGTTTAGATGCTTCTGTACTTCCTTCTGGCCAAGCATGACCACCATAGGCGGCATTTCTACCCCCAATCCAATTGCCGAGATACATATCTGGATTGGCTTTGATTTGCTCAGGAAGGCTTCGGTTAGGGTCATAGGCTACGCCCGACAATGTTTCTTCCAGCATCCCATTGTTTCCAAGAAACATCATGGTATTGGAATAAAACTGTCCACCTTGACGCCAGTCAATATTGGCAAATAAACTAAGGTTTTTATAGCGGATAGTGGGCTGAATCCCCATCAAGAAAGCATGGTTAAAATTACCAATTTTTACCAGATTGTTCGGGTCGTTGTCGGTTTGATAAAGCCCCCCACTCGTCACAATTGGGTAGTTATAATAAGGCGATGCCTTGTCTTTGACTCTCAGCATGGGTGCCATATAAATATCCCCGATTTGGCCACCTTCGTAGGTACGTACCTCTGCCCCACTGTATGATGTAAACGAGAAATACTTAATGCCTTCCGCTAACTTACGAATGTAGGTACGGTTGCGGGTCAAAGTAAAGTTCATGTCCCACGAGAAATCTTTTGTTTTGACGGGAGTCGTCACTATCCCAATCTCAAAGCCCTGACTTTCCACCAAACCTGCATTAATCTGCTTGTTGCTTGCCCCTGACTCCACAGGAGTGACAATAGACAATACTTGGTTTCGGTTGCCACGTTTGTAGTAGGTAGCTTCCAACCCAAGGCGATTTTTAAAGAATTTGAAATCCACTCCAATCTCGTGCGAAGTCGAAATTTCAGGCTTCAAATCGGGGTTTCGGAGTATTCCGCCCATGTACATACGTTTGGCGGAACCCCAGTCTAAGGCAGTACTGAAGGTCTGCGAACGGCTGTAAGGGTCTACGTCGTTTCCGACTTGGGCAAAGCCTGCCCGTACTTTTGCAAAATCAACCCAAGATGGCATTTTCACAACTTCCGACACCAATAAACTCAACGAAGCTGACGGATAGAAGTATGAATTGTTGCCTTTTTTGAGCGTACTGGTCCAATCGTTACGTGCAGTCAAATCTAA
This sequence comes from Runella zeae DSM 19591, assembly GCF_000423565.1. Classification (GTDB taxonomy): domain Bacteria; phylum Bacteroidota; class Bacteroidia; order Cytophagales; family Spirosomataceae; genus Runella; species Runella zeae. The sequence continues at coordinate 43,822 of NZ_AUIF01000045.1, forward strand.
GTAAACCAAGTCTTTGAACCCGATAGAGGCCGAGGCATATACTCCATACAGTAATTTTCGGGAAAAAGAACTCAAAGGATTAAACGTTCCCGGAGCGCCGTTGGCAATGGTATATAGCCCCGGAATCACCAGTTCGGTAGTGGCATTATAAAGCGATTGGTAATATTGCTCCAGACGGTTTGCACCTGCCATGGCATTGAGGCTCCAACTGTTATCGAAATTCTTTTTATAATTGAGCATCAAATCGAAGTTTTGCTCTTTTCGATAGTCGTTCGAAATCGTGTATCCCCCTTTCAACGCTTCATAATTACTGTATGCTTTTTTCGATTCAAACATCTCGCTGTAAGAATCTCTGGCATATTTTCCCGTCAACGACAACTCGTTGGTTAAATCATAATCCAATTGAATCTTGGCAACAGTGCGGTCGCGTTTAAAACCCGTTAGGTTTTCATATACCAAAAAGAAAGGATTATTTTGCTTGTCTTTGTACTTGCGCTGGGCTATGCCTTCTTGCCCTGGCAACCAATAATCGCGTAAATCATTGATATTGACCTGCGAACCTATTTCGTACACACTCCTAACGGGGTCGTTACGGCTGGCATCTATCAAAGGGCGATTGTCAGAACCCGATTGCGTCACATTCAAGCTCACAGAAGTACGGAACTTATCGGTGATGTTGTAGGCAGAGTTCAGGGCAATCGTCAAACGCGACAAATCGGTATTGGGAATAATGCCCGAGTTGGTCATGTTTCCTGCCGACAAGCGAAAATTACCTTTTTCATAATTGCCATTGACCGACACGTTGTTGGTATTTGTAACCCCCGTTTGAAAGAAATCTTTGAAGCGATTGGGATACGACACCAGCGGGGCTTTTTGACCGTTACTATTCCACAAAACCCAGTTTTCGCCTGCATCTAGCGCGGGTCCCCAGCTTTCATTTTCGGCTTCTTCTAGTACGTGCGCGCCTGTTTTGCCAGAGCCAAATTTGTTTTGTACTTGCACGTATTCAAGTGGTTTGTCCATTACCACCGAAGTATTCAACGATACCCCGATTCCTTTTTTACCTCCTGCACCTGACTTAGTAGTAATCAATACTACGCCACTTCCTGCCCGAGAGCCATACAAAGCCGCTGCGCTAGGGCCTTTCAAAATAGAGATATTGGCAATGTCGTTGGGGTTGATATCCGAAATTGGATTTCCCATGTCGGCTCCCGCAAAAGAGTTGGTCATGCGGTTGGCAACGGGCACACCATCAATCACAAACAAGGGTTGATTGTCGCTATTGAGTGAGTTGGCACCCCGAATCACCATACTCACCGACGAACCAACAGCGCCGCCCATTTGCGAAATTTGCACCCCTGCTACTTTGCCCGCCAGCGTATTGAGCACATTGTTCTGGGGAGTTTGGGTAAGGGCCGTTCCTTCCACATTGCCAACTGAATACCCCAGCGAGCGTTTTTCGCGCTTGATACCCAAGGCCGTCACCACGGCTTCATCCAGTATAATCGCACTCTCTTCCAATTCCACTTGTAATGTGGTTTTGTCTCCTAGTACAATTTCTTTGGTTTGATAACCAATAAACGAAAACACCAAGATCGAAGCAGAAGTAGAGACTTCAATACGAAACGAGCCATCACTACCCGAAATCGTGCCCGTTTGGGTACCTTTTACCACCACATTGACCCCGGGTAAGGGGCTTCCGTCGGCTTTTGCAGTCACTTTTCCCGAAATCACTTTTACCAGTTTTTTTACCGAGGCAAGGGCTTGTATCTCTGTACTTTGAGTGATAGCACTAGGCGTAGTAACGGGCAGTGGCTCCTGCCCCAACCCTGCCCATTTTGTCAGAGGCGTGAGCAAGTACAGGTTTTTATCAAGTTTTTCATAACGTAGATTAAGGGTAGAGGATATAAATTCTAGCTCTTTTTCCAACGACCCAAATTGCTGTAAGCCATAATCGATGCTTTTGTTTTCGATGGTTCGGCGATCGTACGAAAAAGATACTTTATATCTTGATTGAAGGTCTTTTAGAGCACTTTTTAGCGATTTAACATTGCTTGATTTTTGATAATGACGCTGAATTCCGGTCACTTCGCGCGAAGCTAGTAATTGGGCAGATGCCTGAAAGGCAAGACCAAAAAACAGCAAGCTCAAAGCCCGATGTCGTGATTTTCGATTGCAGAAATTTTTCATATAGACAGTGGTTTGGTATTCTAAAAAATGGTAAATCAATCATTAACAGATTTTTTAAACTGCACCCCTCCCTCTACGCGCACTACCTGATGAGGATATGCTTTGGTGAGGGCATTGATAAGAACGGCAGGGTCGTCGGCAGGAAATACCCCATTAAATTCTCCCAGTTCGCTTCCTTGTTCTACCTGCACTTTCAGGCCAAAGCGTTCTTCTAGTACTTTTTGTATTTCTAACAGTGTAGCGTTTTCAAAAATCACTTTGCCCGATTGCCAAGCCGCATAATTCTGAACATTCACCTCTCTTTTCACTAAATTGCCCGAAGAATTTGAGTATTCTACCAAATCCCCTGGCTGCATCAATAGTTTTTGGGAATTGACTTTGTTGATCGACAATTCTACTTTTCCCGATTCGAGGGCTACCGAAGTCGAATTGGAGAAACTTCGGACATTGAAGCGTGTCCCTAATACCGCCACATCCACCTCTCCCGAATGCACCACAAATCCGCGATGATTGGGCAAATGACTCACGTCAAAAAAGGCTTCCCCTTTGAGCCATACTTCTCGACTTCCGGTGGCTTCTTGCTCCATACCCGTCACTTTGAGTTCTGAGCCTTTGTTTAATTTGACGAGAGAGCCGTCGGCTAGTTTTAATTCCAGCATTTTCTCTGAGGCCACATACACCTTAGAAGTTGAGTCTTTATTCACATACCAAACCACTCCTAGTGCCATCAAAAGACTAGCGGCTACGGGCATCGTCCATCGTACAATGATACTTTTTAGCGAGCGTTTCAGAGGTTTTGTGTTTTCCCAATCCTGTACTCTTGCCATCAATTTTGTACTTGCTTGCGCTATTTGCTGCTCATCTACTGTTGTCTCATCTTCGGTGTGCATCAGTTTCAGTAAAGACACCGCTTCGTCCACATTCGCTTTCAAATGAGGATCTTCGTGCATTAAGCGTTCCCATTTTTTTATTGCATCATCATCAGTCCTAAAATACCAGCCTAAAAAGGTTTCGTCGGTAAGCAATTGTTCGGGCTTCATATCAAATGTTTGTTCCTTTCTTATACCAGTGCAATCAATCGTCACGGGATAATCATTTTTTTTCTTATTTTTTTTTTATTAATTAAAATTTAAAATTGCACGCCCTTTGAATAGTCTAACTTTGCTTTGCTTTTGTAATAAGGTTAAACACAACTTTTGGTTAGATGGATGAAGCTCAATTGTGGAAGGGTTTTCTGAATGCCGATCCAAAAGCTTTCGAAGACCTTTTTAAGAACTACTACAAGCCTCTGTATCTGTACGGCTACAAAATGGTCCGTAATAGGCAGCTTGTGGACGATTGTATTCAGGATCTTTTTTTTGAGCTATGGACGAGCAAAGAGCATTTGAGCGAAGTCACGTCGGTAAAAGGCTATCTCTTCAAAGCGCTCAAGTTCAAATTGACAAGGGCGTTAAGAAAAGAAAACCGTTTTGATAGCATAGAAGAAGAACCCAACGAGTGGTTTGAAATCAGTCATGAAAATTGGCTTATCGAACAACAAACCGATGCCGACCAAAAAGAGCGATTGACGCACCTCATGAGCCAACTTACCAAACGACAACAAGAAGCAATTTATCTGAGATTTTATGTGCAGCTTACCTACGAAGAAGTTGCGGAGATGATGAAGCTGACGTATCAGGCAGTGGTCAATCTAGTTTATAAATCTGTTAAATTTCTTAGAGAGCACTTAGTGCCGTTATTAATGCTTACACTGATAAATAGATATTTGTTCTGAATGCCCTCCACCGGAAGGCATTCAGGTAGTTTAAGTGACATTTTAGGCCAAAGGAAACTCTGAATCAAAATAGCCAGCAAAACGCCACAATTCTTGAATTTCATCCCTCCGCACGGGATAAGGCGCATAGCGCTCATTGAGTGACTTAAGTACAAGCACTCCTTTTTCTTCCAAATAATTAAAAACTTTTTTCAAGACAACTCCTTCATCTTTGGTAACTACCAAACAAATCGTGCCACTTTTGACGGCGTCCCAGCGGTCGATGTATTCTCCAAAAACTACCGCCCCTTCTCTCAAAGGCGGCATAGAATCGCCTTCATAAGGAAAAGCACGGTATTTGCGCTCTCTGGATAAAAAAGGCAATTGAAAAGTAGGCAGTCGATTGATATAATCTATGTCTCCGTAGCCTTCGGCATAGCCGCCCATCGCCCTCACCGGCACAAACTCAATGTTTTCGTGATTTTGGCTATCGACTGTCGTCACCAACACACGGATGTCGTTTGAAGCAAAAGGCTGAAACTCACGACTTAAGTCTTTACGCAGAAGCCCGTCAATGGTTACGCCAAAGAAAGCCGCCAAGCGAATCAAATCCTCAAAACTAGGCTCGGCTCGGCCTAATTCGTAGGCGGCTAGGGTAGATTTTTTCATCCCCAATTCATCAGCTAACCGCTGTTGAGATACCTTTCCGGCTAGCTTTCCGCGTAGGTAAGAAAGATTTTGAGCAAAATTATTCACTTTTTCTTGCATAAAATTAAAAACATGGCTAATTTTTGCAACTAAAATACAAATTATTTAGTCAACTACCAAGAAACAGCCATTTAAACATTTATATACTAAAACAATATTTTTTTAAAACGTTAAAACTCATGAACTTCTACTTTCCTACGGTTTTTATTCCTTTTTCTGGTGCTACAGTAGCGGCGGGTTTTCCTTCTCCCGCCGAAGACTACACCGAGCTATCGCTTGATCTCAATAGCCACCTCATCGACCGCCCTTATACTACTTTTTGCATCCGAGTAAGGGGCAATTCGATGGAAGGCGCCAGGGTGTATGATGGCGATATGTTGCTGGTTGACCGCTCTATTTCTCCCCAAAACGGCCACATTGTTATTGGCGTCTTAGACGGCGAATTTACGGTCAAACGGCTACGTATCGACCAAGGCCAAATGTATCTGCTCCCAGAGCATCCTGCTTATGACCCCATCAAAATCAACCATGAAAATGATTTTAAAGTATGGGGTGTAGTGACCTACGTTATTCACAAAGCCTAATATGTACGCCCTGATAGATTGTAACAATTTTTATGCCTCTTGTGAGCGAGTATTCCAACCTCAACTCGAAAAGCGGCCTATCGTGGTACTTTCCAACAATGACGGCTGCATCATTGCTCGTTCTAACGAAGCCAAAGTACTTGGCATTCCGATGGGAATTCCGGTGTTTCAGGTGGAGGCTTTACTCCGACAATACCAAGTTAAGGTTTTTTCTTCTAACTATGCCCTTTACGGCGATTTGTCGCACCGGGTGATGCAATCTTTACAAGCCTTTGCTCCGGCAATGGAAGTGTATTCTATCGACGAAGCTTTTCTAGATTTGCGAAAAATTCCTTTTTATGATTTAGAAAAGTGGGCCCAAACCCTCAAACAAAACATCCAACAATGGACGGGTATTCCGATTTCGATTGGCATTGCCCCTACCAAAACACTGGCCAAAATCGCCAACCGCTACGCCAAAGCCTTTCTGCCATCAGAAGGCATTTTTATCATTGAAGACGACCCCACTGCCGAAATCGCCCTGGCAGCTACGCCCATTGAGGATGTGTGGGGTATAGGGCGTCGCTACAAACGGCTTTTGCATTCGCACCAGATTTTTAATGCTTTTCAGCTCGTTCAAGCACCCGAAAGCTGGATTCAAAAACACCTTAAAGTAGTGGGATTGCGTATGTTGCGTGAGTTGCGCGGGGAGGTTTGTTATGGTCTTACCCTAGAGCCACACCCCAAAAAAGGCATTTGTGTCTCTCGGTCGTTTCGGCAAGCAACCTCTCATTTTGGGACCATCCAAGAGGTAGTTTCTACCTTTGCAGCCCGCTGTGGCGAAAAGCTCCGAAAACAAAAAAGCTGTGCCAATCTGCTTTATCTTTTTTTGTTTACCAATGCTTATCAAGATGCTTCCCCTCCTCAGATGTATTCAAAAGTAATATACCTTCCCGTAGCAACCCACAACAGCTTCGAATTGGTAAAAATGGCGCTTACGGCACTAGATTTGATTTTTAAAGAAGAATATCGTTATAAAAAAGTAGGAATCATGGTGACAGGTATTACACCTGAATCTCATGTACAAACCAGTCTTTTTGACAAACCCGACCCTCAGCACCTCAATCAAAAACGAGTATTGAAAGCGGTAGATGCGCTCAATCGGAAATTAGGCAGAGATAAAATCCGAATCGCCATCCAAGGATATGGCTGGCAGCCTTCCCAAGCCCATCGCTCTCCTTGCTATACCACCCGCTGGGAAGATATTCCCACGATCGACGAAAGAAGGGATTTTAGGGGAAAGCCCCTCTCCCCTCGCCCTCATAAAGACTGAATCAAAGCGGCGATTTGCTGAATATCCAAAATCCAGTCTGCAACACCTTGGTTAATAGCCTGCTGAGGCATAAAAGGCACTTTGGCGGTATCAGGTTTTTGAGCCACTGTCACTCCACCCGCTTTTTTGATGGCTTTCAAACCTTGGGTACCGTCTGCATTGGCTCCTGAGAGCAAAATAGCGACCGATGAACGTCCGCACACATCTGCTACCGACTCAAAAGTAACATCCAATGCGGGACGACTATAATTCACTTTTTCGGAATCATCCAAAGAGAAAAATCCGTCTTTTTCGAGTAGTAAATGATAATCTGCCGGGGCAAGATAGATATGCCCTTTCTCTATTACATCTTTATCCTCTACCTCCTGAATAGGAAGGGAAGTTTTGTAAGAAAATAAATCCGCTAAAGACGAGTCGTTGGAGTTTTTTCGATGAACTACCACTATCAGCACAAAAGGCATAGGAGAAGGCAAATCAGGCAGCAATTCTAGCAGTACTTCCAAACTCCCCGAAGAACCTCCTATTACTACTACTTTGCAGTCCTTTATGAGACGATTTTCCGCCATATTTTTTCGCTATTGAGTTGCTTGTATTTTGACTGTACCACCGAAAACTTAAGAGTCTCTTTTGAACCCAATGCCAAATAGCCCAATGCTCCCAAACTTTCATCAAACAACTGTAATACTCTATCTTGTAAGTCTTTATCAAAATAAATCAAAACATTACGACAAAGTATCAGATCAAATTCATTGAACGAACGATCCGATACTAAATTATGAGTTGAAAAAATCATCCTTTCACCAAGAGCTTCATCAAACTTCACTTGTCCATAATGAGCCGTATAATAACTCGAAAAATCTTTTCGCCCTCCCGACAAAATATAATTTTCGGAATACTGCTTCATCGACTGAAGCGGAAAAAGGCCCGTTCTCGCTCTCTCCAATACGCTAGGATTCAAATCAGTTGCGTATAAAAGAGACTTTTGCAGCAAATTCATTTCTTTCAACAAAATCGCCATCGAATACACTTCTTCGCCCGTGGAGCATCCTGCATGCCAAATCCTAATAAAAGGTTTGGCACTGATGGTTTGGAGTACTTCGGTGCGTAGTGTTTTATAAAAAGAAGGGTCGCGAAACATCTCTGTGACATTGACAGTCACCTCCTCCACAAACCGCTTCAAATAAGCTTTGTCCTCTTTGATTCGATATTTGAATTCGGCAAGACTCGGAAATTTGTCTAACGAACACAGTCGTGTAATGCGGCGTTTGAGCGAAGCCCTCGAGTAATGCGTAAAATCATACCCATGCCATTCAAAAAGGTCGTTGAGCAAATGCTCCACTTCGGCATCCTCAATCTGTATCAGTTCTTTATACACGGTCTAACATTTCCATTAATTTATCTACATCAATTGGCTTTGAGATATAATCGGTAGCCCCCGCTGCTAAACATTTTTCCTTATCCCCCACCATTGCTTGAGCCGTCACCGAAAAAATAGGCGTATTGGCTCGGTGCGCTAGTGATTTGATGCGAGGAATCGCCTCATAGCCATCCATTTCGGGCATCATCATATCCATCAAAATGACATCGACTATTTCGTCGGTCTTCAAAATATCCAATGCTTCTTGGGCACTAAGGCACGAAAGACACTCAAATGCCCGTGCTCGTAATGTCGCTTTTAGAGCAAAGATATTTCGAGAATCGTCGTCGATGATCAAAACTCTCTTTTTACGCATGAGGTCTAAAATTAAGTAATATGGATGCTAAATACCAGTTTGTTTTCATTGTTTACAGATTGACATTCAATAAGTTATAAAAAAAACAATTTACCTTTTTTCATACAACCACACTCGCAGCAGAGATATGAGTTGGTCAATATCGACGGGCTTGGTGATATAATCCGACGCCCCTGCCTGAATACACTTTTCGCGGTCGCCTGTCATGGCCTTAGCCGTGACCGCAATCACCGGCAAATTCTTCCATTTATAGTTTTCTCTGATTTTTTTGGCAGTTTCATACCCATCAATTTGGGGCATCATCATATCCAGTAGCACTACATCTATGCGCGGATTTTCATTCAATTTTTGCAAGGCCTCTTTTCCATCCAAGGCCGTGACTACGTTCATCTTATAGTTTTCGAGTGCCTTTGACAAAGAGAAGATATTCCTGACGTCGTCGTCGGCCACCAACACCGTTTTGTCTTTCAGGATGTCGGTCAAAACCCCTAACTTTTTCGGTTCTTCGGCGGCGGCGGCCGTAGAGGATTTCTGTTCTCCTACGAGATGTAAGAAAATCGACACCTCGTCGAGCATACGCTGATAAGAATGTGCGGTCTTGACCACAATAGAATCGGCATAGCGTTTGATTTTGAGTTCTTCGGCCATCGACAAACTCTTTCCCGTAAAAATAATAATAGGGACTCTCTCCAAGCCAGGGTTTTTCTTGACTTCTTCGAGGGTATCGTAGGCAGTACTATCAGGGATACCCATATCCAAAATAACACACTCCACTTCTTTGCGTTTGAGGGCTTCGACCCCTTCCGAAATATTGCTTCGAAGCTCCGAACTAATATCGAAAGTCTCTAAGAAGTAGGCCAATGCCTTGGCATGTTTGGGATTATCTTCTACAATCAACACTTTTTTGGAATCTCGATTGAGCACGTATTCTATTTTTTCAAATACCTCTTGCATTTGCTCAAAAGCCACAGGCTTGTCTACAAAATCAATCGCGCCTTTCAGGATGCTTTCTTTTTCCAAATGCAAAGACGACATCATATGCACTGGAATATGACGCGTTTGGGGATTGTTTTTGAGTGCATCCATCACTTCCCATCCGCTCATCACGGGGAGTTGGATATCCAATAGTATGCCTATAGGTTTGTAAATAGTAGCCAATTGGACACCTTCATCGCCTCGCACCGCCACGATTCCCTTATATCCTTTGCTACGGGCATAATTGAGAAGCGAACGGGCAAAATTGGTATCATCTTCAATGATAAGTATGCTTTTGTCATCTGAATGAATAGCATTTCTATCATCGGGGATATTTTCAGGAATAGACGCACTGATATACCTATCGGTGGGAGTTTCTTTGCTGACGGGGGTCGGCAGTTTGGGTTCGGTGGTAAGCGTGATAGGCTTAGAAGACCCGCTAGCCACACTACCGCCAGATGTCAGCGGAACACACAAAGTAAAGGTGCTTCCTTGATTGACGCGGCTCGAAAGCGAGATTTCGCCCCCCAGCAATTTAGCCAATTCTCTACTAATCGAAAGCCCCAAGCCGGTACCTCCGTATTTTCGTTTGGTGGAGCCGTCGGCCTGCTGAAATGCCTCAAAAATAAGGGGTTGCTTTTCGGGAGGAATCCCAATGCCCGTATCTTTCACACCAAAACACAACGCATTGTTTTCAGCTTGCCGATAGATATTGACTTTGACCGAACCCGTTTCGGTAAATTTAAGCGCATTAGAAATGAGGTTTTTGAGAATTTGTCCCAATCTCATTTTGTCCGTTTCAATCGTTGACGGGACATCGGCCGCTACACTAATTTCAAAATCTAGTTTTTTATCTTTCGCAATAGGCTCAAAGAGTGATTGTAGCTCATATCTGATATCTTCTAGTGCCACATCCGAGACCTCTAGGGTCATCTGCCCTGCTTCAATTTTAGACAAATCCAATATTTCATCAATCAGGCCAAGTAATCCATTTCCTGAAGATTGAATGACTTTGGCATACTCAATTTGCTCTTCCGAAAGGTTGTGTTCGGTGTTTTCGGATAGCAAGCGGCTCAACAACAAAATAGAATTGAGCGGGGTACGAAGTTCATGCGACATATTGGCCAAGAACTCTGATTTATAACGAGTTGTAAGCTCAAGTTCTTCGGCTTTTTTCTGAATTTCTTCATTTTTTTCTTCCAACAAAATACTTCTTTCTTCTAGCTCAGTGTTGGTTTGTTGGAGTTCTTCTTGCTGCACTCTTAGTTCTTCTTCCGAGGCTTGGAGTTTTTGAGCTTGCGCTTCTAATTCGGTATTGAGATTTTCGAGTTCGTTGTGTTGGGCCTGCAATTCCTCCGATTGAGCCTGCGTTTCTTCCAAGAGATTTTGTAACTTCAAATAATCTAAAGCCGAATTGATAGCAATAGCCATCGCTTCTTGGTTGGTTTCCAGAAAAGTGATTTCTAGCTCGGTAGGGTGCCGCAAAAAGCCCAATTCAATAATTCCAATGCACTCGTGCGCATACATAAGCGGTACAATCAGCACCGAACAAGGGGAAGTATTGCCAAGAGACGAACCAATTTCAAAGTAATTTGACGGCAAATCTCTCAAAATAGTCGTTTGTTTACTCTCAATAGCTTGCCCTATCACCCCTTCACCGCTAGTGATTTGCGGAGGAGCATTGAGAGCCGCATGACTTCCCGCCAATCTAAAACTCCCTGCTTCTTCATGGATGTAGAGCGTTCCAGTGGGTGTTTGGAGGTACGAAACTATGGTTGACATGATATTGGCGGACAGTTTTTTGAGTTCTCGCTGTCCTCTCATAGCCGTACTCAGCTTTACAGTACCTGCTTGCAGCCATCCTTTATTGTTCAAATCAGTGAAAGTAGTTTCCAAAGATTCGGCCATTTTGTTAAGCGCTTTTGAGATACGGCCCAGCTCGTCGTTGCCGGCATCCGTACTACGCGCTGCATAATCTCCCTCAGCGATATGAGCCGTAATCTGCTCCATGCGACTGATTCGCTGCGAAGTCTCGATGTATTTTTCTTCGGCCAGCTTTTGTTGGGCTATTCTCTCATCCAAGTCACGCTTGATACGAATGTAAGTAAAGACCGTAATCAAAATAGAGATAATAGCAGCAATCGCCAACAACAGCGGCGTATATCGGATATAAACTTGAAGCTGCTCCGTACGTTCTTGCAAGCGCTTGGTTTCTTGGGCTTTGATACGATTCACTACTCGTCTCAAATCATCCATAATTTTTCTACCCTTGACCATTTCGGCTAAACGTTGGGTAGTATCTCCCCTAGAAACGTTTCCTCTACGCGCCATATCAATGATCTTTTGCATCTGCTCAAATTTGGCCTCGTACAGTCGGCGGGTTTCTTCTAGGTTGTTTTGTTGAAACGAATCATCAACTGTCAGTTTTTTAGCACGCTCATAGCTTTCGGTTGCTTTTTCATAGGCTCCGTTGTAGGGTGCCAAAAAAGCAGGATTGAGTGTAAGCAAATACCCCCGCTGCCCTGTTTCGGCATCTTTGAGATAAGAAATGATATTTTCGGCTTCCATCAGCACCTCATTGGTGTGATTGACGAGCTTGGAGTTATCAATCAGCTGCTGTGTACTATAAAATGAAGCAAAAAGACTAACCAACAATAAAAGTATAGAGGCCGAAAAGACAATCTGAAGCTGTCGAATGACCGTATTTGAAACAGTGCGGAGCGGCATAAATGTTTGTTTGTAAAGATTATTTTACTAATTCACCAACTCATTTTGAGTTACTGGCAAAACGATAATAAAACTTGCGCCTTCATTTTCTCGGCTCTGAGCCGAAATAATACCGTTGTGTTTTTCAATATTTTTCTTGGCGATGGCAAGCCCAATCCCCGTACCTTCATAACTATTATGGTCGTTGAGACGTTGAAAAATAACAAAAATTCGATCTAGGAATTTCTCATTAAAGCCGATTCCATTGTCTTTGACCACTATACGGCAATACGCGCCATTAGGAGTAAGTTTACTTTCAATGTCTTTATGAGCCACTAGCTCCCCCGTAATTTCAACCACGGGTGGCACTCCTTCTTTGGCAAATTTGAGGGCATTGCTGATAAGGTTTTGAAAAACCTGTCGTAAACGGGCCGGAATTCCTTCAATCATTGGCAAATCCCCGATTTCTACCACCGCTTTTTTCTTATGAATAAGGTCATCAAAATCCAGCAAAAGCTCCTCTAACAAAGCGTTGAGATTAGTAGGTTGGAAGAGAGCCTCCGCCGATAATTGAGAATATTCCAATACATCATTGATAAGCCTCGACATACGGTCAGAGGCTTTTATCGAACGCTCCAGATAAGAGGCCGCCTCGGCGTTGTCTTTCAAGAAACGCTCTTTGATGATGCCATTGAAAATTTGAATTTTTCTTAAAGGCTCTTTCAAGTCATGCGATACTACCCATGCAAACTGTTGCAGCTCATGGTTGGTTCGCTCCAACTCTAAATTCTTATCTCTCAACTCTTTAGTCCTCAAAAACACTTCTTCTTCCAGTAACTCAGCCGCGATTTTTTGGGGATGAATATCCGTAAACGTTCCTACCCATCTCACAATCGTCTCTTGCTGTTTGATAGGTAGAATCCTCAATAAGTGATAACGGTACTCTCCTGTATCAAGTAGCCGTAGGCGTGTTTCGCAAGAGAAAGCAATTCCTTTCTCAAAATGTTTGGCCCAATCGTCACAAGTTCGGTCATCAGGGTGTAATTCTGGAAAAGTATTGGGATCTCGTGAATACAAAAACCAATGTTCATTTACATACTCCAAACCTCCATCCGTAGTCACCGTAAATGCCATTTGAGGAAGCGATGAGAGCACTAAACGCAACTCTTCCATGCTTTTTACCAATTCCTCTTGCGCTTGTTTTCGTACTTCGACTTCTTTTTGAAGTGATTTTTGGATGGCCCGCAGTTCTTGCTGTTGTTCGTAAAGCTTATTAAAGTTTTTGACTTTCAACAACAAAATATCAGGGTCTACGGGCTTGGTTAGATAATCGACCCCACCCGAAGTATATCCCTTGGTGATAAATTTTTTATCGGTATTAACTGCCGACAAAAATATAATAGAAGTATCTTTTGCTTTGCTAAAACCCGCGATGGCATTGGCCACTTCAAAACCATCCATATCAGGCATTTGTACATCCAAAATAATGACTGAATAATTGTGATTCAAGACTTTTTTCAAAGCTTCCTCTCCCGACTCAGCCGTATCGGTTTCAAAACTATGTAATTCAAGTATTTTTTTTAATGGTAGTATATTTTCGGGTCTGTCATCAACTATTAGAATCATGCGAAATGATGAGTTTTATATCTAAAGCGTACCTATTTCATACTTTTTTTGCACTAATTAATACGAAGCATAAATAGAAGAACAAGAATACATTATGTGAATATTGGTATATTCCGTAAAGATACATTTCTCAGGTAGACCTTCCAAATTTTGACGGCAACTAGCCTTCTCAATCAAAACATTGAGGCTTTTTTATAAACCTTTCTTCTATGTAACAATTATCACGGACTGGCTTTTAGACTGAATCTACTTTTGCAGTGTCATTCAACAACAACATTTAAAATAACGCTCGCAAGTATGAGTTCTATCGAAATTTTCGGTTTTTCGGCATCCATCCTTATCGGTGTCAGTTTAGGGCTAATTGGCGGAGGAGGCAGTATTCTTACCTTGCCTGTGCTCGTCTATCTTTTGGGTATCAATCCCGTCTTGTCCACCGCCTATTCTCTTTTTGTGGTCGGTACTACTTCCTTGGTAGGCTCTTTCAATTTTATGCGCAAAGGACTCGTCAATTATAAAGCTGCGTTGGTATTTGCGCTGCCTTCTTTCACCACCGTGTTTTTAACGCGCAAATATCTCGTACCTGCCATTCCGGATTCATTGTTTAGCATAGCAGGCTTCGAAATCACCAAAAATATCGGTATCATGATATTTTTTGCGCTTGTGATGTTAGCGGCTTCTTATTCGATGATAAAAGACAAAAAAGCCAATAATAACGAAGGCACTGGCGAGCTCAAATTCAACTATCCCCTGATTGCCCTCGAAGGAGCGGTGGTAGGGGTACTCACAGGTATCGTAGGAGCAGGAGGTGGATTTTTGATTATCCCTGCTTTAGTACTCTTGGCTCGTCTCCCTATGAAAATGGCCGTAGGTACTTCTTTACTTATCATTGCGGCCAAATCACTCATCGGATTTATCGGTGATCTTTCCAATGTTGCCGTGGATTGGCCATTTCTGATGGAGTTTACGGCATTGTCAGTAGTAGGGATTTTTGTAGGAAGTTACCTATCTAAATTTATCGCTGGCGATAAACTCAAAAAATCTTTTGGCTGGTTTGTGCTTCTGATGGGAGTGTATATCATCACCAAAGAAATTTTCTTCAAATAACCGCCTAAAATCCCTCCTCTGTAATAAATGTTACAGACTGAGCAGCATACAGTACCTAGCTTTGTTTCATCAAATTAGTAACTAAACATCCAAACAACCATGTTCTTTCAACACATATATGACAAAACTTTGGCCCAAGCCAGCTATTTGGTAGGCTGCCAAAAAACCGGCGAAGCCATCGTAATTGACCCCAAAAGAGATGTAGATACTTACCTTGAAATAGCAAAACAAAACGGACTAAGAATCACCCATATCACCGAAACGCACATTCATGCCGATTTTTTGTCGGGTGCGAGAGAATTGGCCGCCCTTACTGGTGCTCAAATGTACCTTTCTGACGAAGGTGGAGAAGATTGGAGATATGAGTTTGAGCACATTGGGCTTAAACACGGCAGTATCATTAAAGTCGGGAACCTAACGCTTGAAGTACTTCACACTCCCGGACATACCCCCGAAAGTATCAGCTTTCTGCTCACTGATAAGCCCGCTTCCTTAAAACCTGTTATGTTGTTTACGGGCGACTTCGTGTTTGTAGGTGATATTGGGCGGCCTGATTTGCTCGAAAAAGCCGCTGGTCTCAAAGGCACCCAAGACAAAGGAGCTTTACAAATGTACCAATCACTAGCGCTTTTTGCGAACCTCCCCGATTACGTTCAGGTTTGGCCTGGACACGGTGCTGGCTCGGCTTGTGGTAAAGCACTAGGAGCCGTACCAAGCACCACAGTAGGCTATGAGAAAATACGCAACTGGGCTTTCCAATATGACGAAGACCAAGAAGGTTTTGTAAAATATTTGTTGGCCGACCAGCCCGAGCCTCCCAAGTATTTTGCAATGATGAAAAAACTCAACAAAACAGCACGCCCGTTGCTTACGTCGGTGCCGCAGCAGCAAAAACTCACACCTGAGGCAGTCAAAGAGGCAATGACTCAAGGTATTAAACTAATTGATACTCGCAATAAGGCCGAGTTTGTAAAAGGTTTTGTACCGAATAGCCTCAACATCCAAGGCAACAACGCCTTTGCTACTTGGATGGGGTGGCTTATCGATTATGAAGAGCCTTTTATGCTGGTAGCTAGTGATTCACAAATCGAAGACCTCACTCGCAAACTCATGCGTATCGGCCTAGACAACGTGCTGGGGTATATTACGGATGTCAATTTACTAGGCATAGAATTAGAAAAAAACGAGTGGATAGATATAGAAGAGTTCAAATCCTATATAGGCCGCGAAGATGTCCAAATTGTAGATTTACGGGGTGTGGCTGAGTATAACAGCGGACACATAGAAGGTGCCGACAACGTTTTTGTAGGAACCCTCCCCGCCAACCTCGACAAAATAAGCCGCGACAAACAGCTCGTGATTCATTGTCAGGGCGGCGACCGTGCGGCGATTGGGTACTCGCTGCTTCGGAAAAATGGCTTCAAAAACATCAAAAATTATTCGGCTGGTATCAATGAATGGGTCAGCAAAGGCAATCTACTCGTGACAGAAATGGTAGAAGAGGCAGCTTGTTAGTTAAGATGATTAAGAACAAAAACTCCCCAGTTCATTTTACTTGGGGAGTTTGGTTTTTAATAAAACACCTCTTATTCAAAATTTCAAAACACCTTTTCAAATACCTCACTTCTCATGAAAGAATTTTGGGAAACCCGCTATAAAGAGTCTGCTTTTGCGTACGGAACACGCCCCAACGAATTTTTCCAAGAGCATATTAATAAAATTCCCCCTGGCAAAATCCTTCTCCCCGCCGAAGGAGAAGGCCGTAATGCGGTATACGCTGCCCGAAAAGGTTGGGAAGTCACGGCCTTTGATTTTAGTATGCAAGCTATGCTAAAAACTTTCCAATTGGCCGAACGCTACGACGTCACGCTCAATTATACAGTTCAAGACGTAGCCAAGTTTGAATCTAACGGAGTCGCTTATGATGCAATAGGATTGTTTTTTGCCCATTTTCCCCCGCCTCTTAGAAAAACATTTCATCAAAAACTTCCGACCATGCTCAAAAAATCGGGCTATGTGTTGTTGGAGGCTTTTCATTCAAATCAGCTGTATTATTAATCGGGTGGCCCCAAAGAAAAAGAGATGCTGTTGACTCTTGAAGATTTGGAAATGGCATTTAAAGACCTCACCATTTTGATGCTCGAAGACCGCATCGTCGAACTCGACGAAGGCCCTTACCACCAAGGCAAAGCTCACGTAGTACGAATGATAGCCACCAAAACTGATTAATTAAGCTATCGATTCACGCATATTTCTCATTTATGTCATGAAAAATCTTATTATTTTATTTGCAGTTGTTGTCAGTGGCTGGGCTTGTTCTCAAGCACAAACCACACAAAACCTAAATGCCAGCGCATTTAAAGAAACAATGGCCCAAACCCCCAACAAAATCGTTCTTGATGTTCGTACAAATGGAGAAGTTGCACAAGGAGTGATTGCGGGAGCCACCCAAATCGATTATAGTAATCCTCATTTTGAGCATCAACTTGAGCAATTAGACAAATCAAAGCCTATCTTTGTATATTGTGCCATAGGAGGTCGTAGTGGTTCGGCTGTTCAATTGATGCAAAAAAAAGGATTCAAAAAAATCTATAATCTCGACGGGGGTATCAATGCTTGGCAAAGAGCAGGATATCCCATTACTTCTCTCAAAAAATGAAATCTCTCATCTTGATTTTTTCATTCTGTATCATGCTATTTGGTAAAACTTCCGCCCAATCTCCCAAAGTAAGTAGTGGGCCCTATAATCTTCTTCTGCGGACGTTGTTGTCACACTCTGTGCCCGAGGTAGATGTGCAGCAATTGGCTCATACCAAAGAAAAAATTGTGTGGGTAGATGCCCGCGAAAAACGCGAATATGAAGTGAGTCATCTGCCCAATTCAGTTTGGGTAGGCTATGATCAGCTAGATTTATCACCTCTGACTCATATACCCAAAAATCAGCCAATAGTAGTGTACTGCTCCGTAGGCTACCGAAGCGAAAAAGTAACTGAAAAGCTTATCAAACAAGGATTTACCAATGTCAAAAATCTCTACGGAGGGATTTTTGAATGGAAAAATCAAGGCGGTGAAGTAGTCAATGAAAAAGGCAAAACCGACGATGTTCATGCCTACAACAAAACATGGGGTGTATGGCTCACCAAAGGCAACAAAATCTACCAATAAGCCCAAAGCCACTTCTTTTATTTGATTTATACAATTTTTTCGCACCTATGTAACAATTATCACAATCTCGGTAATTCCTGAGATTTACTTTTGTTGCTACATCACCACCACCCATTCGTTTTCATCAACGATATGATTCAGCAAGAACCTAACGACTCGACCGAAAAAAAACTTTTTACGGCCCTACGCCTGCTCATAGGGCTTCTTCTAGGAGCTGTAGCCATCTTTTTTTTATTGGTTTCGGTTCTTTTTTTCGGCACGCCTAGCCTGCCTACTGAAGAGCCTGCCGTAGTCCAAAAAACCTATACCAAGCCAGATTCAAATTTTACAGGTCTATGGATAGCCCCGGCCGATTGGCGAATGTCTCAGCTGAGTACAGAAAAACAACAGTTGGTCAAATATGGCAAAGAGCTCATCGCCCATACCTCTACTTACTTGGGTCCCAAAGGTAGTGTGAGGCATTTATCAAACGGGATGAATTGCCAAAACTGCCACCTCAATGCAGGCACGCAACCTTGGGGCAACAATTATTTTGCCGTTGAAAGTACTTATCCAAAGTTTAGAGAACGCTCAGGTGGAATTGAAAATAAAATCAAACGAGTAAACGACTGTTTTGAAAGAAGTCTCAACGGAAAAGCACTAGATTCCACCTCTCGCGAAATGCAAGCGATCATCACCTATATCGAATGGCTGGGTACGGGAGTCGCCCCCAAAACCGCTCCCAAAGGCTCGGGTATCTTCAAGTTAAAACTCCTCAGCCGCGCCGCCGACCCCGATAAAGGCAAAATAGTATATGAGCAAAAATGCCAAAGTTGTCACCAAGCGCAAGGAGAAGGAGTATTGGCTGCCGATGGTAAGAGCTACTCATTTCCACCTTTGTGGGGCAAAAACAGTTATAACACTGGTGCTGGACTTTACCGTATTTCCAATTTTGCAGGTTATGTAAAATACAATATGCCTTTGGGTGCTACTTACCAAAACCCTCAACTCTCCGACGAAGAAGCCTGGGACGTAGCAGCTTTTGTCAATTCTATGCCGCGCCCCACCAAAGACCTTAGCCAAGATTGGCCCAATTTGGCAGGAAAACCTTTTGACCATCCCTTTGGCCCTTATGCTGATTCATTTTCCGAAAAACAACATAAATATGGTCCTTATCAACCTATCAAAGCGTGGAAAGAAAAGCACAAAGGATTGAAAGTACCTCATTCTAAATTGGCCAAGCTTTAAACATCTTTCTTATCATGAAAATCAAATTATTACTTTCATTCCTTTTCGTTTTTGTCTTGATTGGAAACAGTTTTGCCCAAAACAAGAAAAATAAAAAAGAACCTATCCACCACCTTGTATTTCAGCTTTCTAGCCCTGATACAGCCGTATATCGCGCCCTCACTCGCCAAATTTCTAATGTTTTGAACTATTGGCCTACCGCCCAAATCGAAGTAGTGGTTCACAATAAAGGGGTGAGTTTTATGCGTAAAGACCAAAGCACTTTCCAACCCGAAATACAATCTCTAAAAGACAAAGGAGTGGAGTTTGCAGTTTGTGAAAATACCCTCAAGCAACAGAAACTTTCCAAAGATCAGATTTTACCACAAGCTCGCTTTGTACCTGTCGGAATTGCCGAACTCGTCCTCAAACAAGAAGACGGCTGGGCCTACATCAAAGCCGGATTCTAAGCCCCAAACCTTGCCCTTATGCCTACAAGAAGAGATTTTATCCAGTCGGGACTGCTAGCTACTGCGGCTGCTACTAGTAACACCGCACAGGCGAGCAATGTACCATTTTCATCCAGCCCTTTAGCGCCCCAAAGTGGTACGATTACTTTTTTACAGACTACCGATGTGCACTGCCAAATTCATGCACACGATGAGCTTTTTTGGGAAAATGATAAACTTACTTTTCGCAAAGCAGGAGGCTACGCTCATCTCGCCACGGCTTTGGAGAGTATGCGCCGCGAAAACCCCGCCAATACCATTACGGTAGATACGGGTGATATGTTTCAGGGAAGTATGCTATCGGTCAAAACCCAAGGGCAAGCATTTGTACCTCTTCTCAATGCACTTGGCTATGATCTCTATTTGCCTGGCAACTGGGAGGTGGTGTATTATAAACAAAATATGCAGCACCTGATGGGGAGCCTCCTCGCACCTAAAGTATGTACCAATATGTATCACGACCTTGGCGATGGCAAACGAGGTGGATTTATTTTCCAACCTTATCAAATCATCAATCGCTTAGGTATTAAAATTGGTTTTTTGGGCTATACAGACCCTTTGGTTCCTCTACGACAATCTCCTTATTACAGCAAAGGCATCATTTATGCCAAACCCGAAGAAAATCTAAAAGAATATGTAGCCTTACTAAGAGAACAAGAGAAGTGTGATTTCGTGATTATCTTATCGCATCTGGGACTTTCTCAACAAATCGCCCTTGGCAATCATCCTGCTTGCAAAGGAGTAGATTATATATTTGGGGCTGATACCCACGAGCGCGTCCGAACACCCCTTCAAGCCGAATATACCAAAATAGTTGAACCCGGTGCCTTTGGGTCTTTTATTGGACGTTTGGATTTGAAAATAGAGAATGGTAAAATTGCGCACGAAAAGTACCAACTCATCGAAGTAAATCCTCAAAAATACCCCGCAAACAAAGAAGTGGAAGCGCTGATTCGCCAAATCGAAAAACCTTACAAAAACGAAATTGACAAAGTGATTGGCTATAGTACACTTCCACTTTATCGAAATTTTGTAGTTGAAAATACCATTGATACCCTCATCGTAGATGCCCTCAAGTGGAAAGTACAGGCCGATGTGGTGCTCTCCAATGGCTTTCGTTTTTGCCCCCCTCGTACTGCCGACCACAGCGGTAAAGTACCTATTACAGAAGGGTATCTGTTTGATATGCTTCCCGTAGATGCCACAATCCGTACAGGCACTGCTACAGGGGCGCAGTTGGTAGAGTGGCTTGAAAAAGAACTCCAAAATGTATTTGCTCAAGATGCCTCCAAACGCTTCGGAGGCTGGCTGATTCGTTTTAAAGGAATGCAAGTAGAGTTTAAAGCCTTTGAAAGAATGGGGCATCGCGTCCAGAAAGTAATCATCGCTGGGCAACCTCTCGACCCCAACCAATCATATACCCTCTGTGCTTGCGAGCGCGATGGTGACCCCGAAGATATGCTATGCCGTATGAAAGGTGTCAAAAACGCCCAAAACACCTCTTTTACCCTTCATAGTATGATGAAGGAATATTTGAAAGAGTTTTCGCCCGTAACGCCTATCTTGCGTCAAGATGCCAAAATCCTCGATGCTCCCCAAACGCTACTGAGCCAAGTACATGGCGTAAATTATCAATTTACATAATCTATCCTTCAACCACAAGAAAGTAGTGATCCTCCTTCTCAGATATTTTACGATTTTTGGAAGTGTTCTTCTCCTTTCTTATTCCAATGTACTAAGTCAAAATAAGCAAACTTCAATCCAGCAATTGTACTGGCTGAGATATTATAACATCTGGAAAATCAGCCGTTTAGTAGAATGGCATAATGAACTCGATACGAGGCATTTTTTTGACAATAGTCAACGCCTTCAATGGATTCAACACAGTCGAATCCATTACCGAATTGGCCCAAAAATCAACCTTGCCGCAGGATTTACCTATTCTTTACAAGGAAGTCAGCAACCCGACATCCCTAACACTACTCTGAAGCCTGAACTTCGCCCAGCACAAGAAATAAACTACCATCAAAATATCCTTCCTAATACCTCATTGAGCCTCCGCACCCGCTTCGACCAACGTTTCTTCTTGGCCACTGCTCAGTCTCCTTCCTCGTTCACTTTTAGGCATCGGTATCGCTTGCAGATTAGTCATTTTTTCAAAAAAGCCAACCTTACCCTGCGCCTCAATGATGAACTCATGTACAATGTACAAAACAGACGAGAATGGGCTAAATTTGATCAAAATCGAATTTATTTTGCCGCCGAAAAACGTTTCAGCCCTTCTTTGGCAGTCGAGGTAGGTTATCTCAATATTTTTCAAGCAGCGCGCCAAGCAGGTCTTTATTATGAGCGTCATATCTTGCGCCTCACTCTCCACCATACTATTTAATGGGGAGAAGAGAGCCTATTTTCATAAAAATGCCCTTGTGTAACTTTTATCACTGACTCAAAAGGAGTTTTTATATTTTTTAGAGAAAAAATATAACTTAAACTTCTTAATCCGATGGACAATCATCATCAAATCCTTATCATAGGTGGCGGCAATGCTGGAATATCTCTCGCTGCTCAGCTCCTTCTCAAAAATCACAAGCTTGACATTGCAATCGTTGACCCTGCCGATAAACATTACTACCAACCTGCTTGGACACTCGTAGGAAGTGGAATATTCGACATCAACAAGACCGTACGTAACGAAGCATCGGTGATGCCCCAAGGCGTAAAATGGCTCCAAGTAGCAGCCCAAAGTTTTGAACCCCACAACAACGCTGTTCGTACCACGGGCGGTACCTATACCTACGATTATTTGGTAGTTTGTCCGGGTATTCAACTCAACTGGTCGGCGGTAAAGGGCCTTACCGAGACCCTCGGCAAAAATAACGTATGCAGCAACTACAGTTTTCAACATGCCCCTTACACTTTTGAATGCATCAAAAACCTCAAAAAGGGAAAGGCGATATTTCACAATCCACATACACCCGTAAAGTGCGGCGGAGCCCCGCATAAGATAATGTACATGGCGGCTGATTACTTCCGTAAAAACAATGTTTTGGACCATATCGACATTCAGTATTGGAGTGGTGGCACCAAGCTTTTTGCTGTTCCGAAATATGAAAAGACGCTGCTGGGCGTGTGTGAAAAAGCCAATATTCAGCTTCATTTTTTTCAACGCTTAGAAGAAATAGATGGCCCTAACAAACGCGCTCGTTTTGTAGGCTTTGGCGACCACAACAAAGACGTAGAAACTTGGGTGGACTTTGACATGATACACGTCACTCCTCCCCAATCAGCACCCGATTTTATCCGTAATAGTCCTTTGGCCAATGCCGGAGGGTGGGTAGACGTTGATAAAAACACTTTACAACATCCCAAATACCCCAATATATTTTCGCTCGGCGACGCTTCAGGACTACCCACTTCCAAGACAGGTGCCGCGATTCGTAAACAAGCGCCGGTAGTAGTGGAAAATCTCCTTTCTATGATTGCTCACCATCCACTCAATGCCTCCTACAATGGCTACACCTCATGCCCTTTGGTGACAGGCTATGGCAAACTCGTCTTGGCCGAATTTGACTACAATAATCAACCGCAAGAAACCTTCCCTTTTGATCAAAGTAAAGAACGTTGGAGTATGTATATGCTCAAAAAAGAAATACTCCCACGCATGTACTGGAATATGATACTTAAAGGAAAGGCTTAATTTCCCTTATTTTTCAGCCAAAAACCCGTTAAAAAAGCCGAAAATCTTTTTGTAACGGGTTTTCTATTTTTCTTCAAAACTTGCCTAATTTAATTAGTTTTTGATAAGAAAATACCTCATAATCAATACCATTTATTCATATCTCACTTTACCATCGTTATAAATGATTACCTTTATAGCTTCATCATACACGTAACTTGCCTCCTTGTATATTTCTTTTTTTGACTTTTTTTTCCTTTCTTCAGAAGAAATTTTATATCGTTTTTTTTCAAAAGGATTCCAAAATTCAAAATTTTCATCCAATGCTTGTTGGAAATGAGGAATCAATTCCTTTTCAAGCTTTTTTTGACTTCTAATACTATACTTATTGTTGACAATGAAAGTGTATTTTTCATCATAAATTAAAACCACTCGCCCCTTATATTTTGTATAAAAAGTAGGATAACAGTTTTCGCAATAGTGAGCAGCATGTAAAGTATTAGGAGTAATATAATAACTACCAAGGACAATTCTGAATGAAAGCGAAGGCTTGCTATTGCCTTCTAAGGGGTTAAATGGCGAACGGGGATAATTTACAATATTATCTACAAAAATAAAACCAAAATCTGACTTAAACAGCTCATTTTTAGACTCTTGAATCTCGACAAACTTTACTATTTCTTTGGCAATAAAACCATTAATAGAGCTAAATTGTACTTCTTTAATTACTCCTATCTGAGATTGACACAGAAACGAATACCCTAAATACACCAACGTAACAAGTAGTTTTTTCATAATTTCAGTGGTATAAATTCTATATTAGTTAACTTCTATTCCTTACTAAAGCAAACCACGTGGGCTTGTAATAAAACCATTATAAAGATCGAGTCATTATTTATAGCATATAGGTATTTGGTCAAGAAAAAACGACCTGTGGCGTAATTTATGACAATAGTACAAAAACAGTTTATACCTTAACTGAAAATTTCATTTAAAATAAAAAGACATGAGAGCTTTTTTCATTTTTCTATTTTCAGTATTAGTCTGCTTTACAGTAGAGGCAAAGATGCGAACATATGTAGGTAGTACTCCAGCCCATAGCATTATAAGAGATTTCTTAGGGGTTTCTTCAACCGATTCGATTGATTTCATTCGTTGGAAACTGGAGGTGGATTCGGGCAAGTACAAACTCCAGTGTCAGTATGGTATATCGAAGCCCAATACCTCAGGTTTTTTGGATGAAAAACGTGTCGTTTTTGAAGGAGCATTTACCTTATCCAATCATTTTTATGATTTAGACCACAACGATAAGTACCTCTCAATACTAGAATTAAACACCAATGTCCTCCATTTTCTGGATGACCACCGTCGTATGCTTAGCGGAAATGGTGGATATAGCTATGCTTTAAACAACGTTCAGCCTACTGAAACCGATGAATTCAACGCTCATTCTGAACTTAGCCCCGCCTCCACTCCACTGATTTTTGAAGGAAGAACTCCCTGCCAAGAACTATCCGCTTACCTAGGATTAAATAAAAACGAGGCTTGCATAAAAATGAAATGGTATCTTCATTTTTATACCGATTCTGTTTCGCATCAGCCCTCTTACTTCCTTATGGCAGGCATGGGTTACCGAAAAAACAATATGGCAAAAGGGAAATGGGAAATAATAACCACCCCAAGCGGGCACTCGCTTTTCAGGCTTTATTTTGACCGCTGGAGTCGTCCACTGGACTTACAAAAAGGAGGCGAAAATATCTTGTTTTTTGTCGAAAATCATGGACATTTAATGACGGGAAATGCTGATTTTAGCTACACTCTCAACCGCATACAGCAAGAAGACAAAAAATAACCTACTTAAACATTCTTATCTCTATCTCGGAAAGGCGCAAGGTTTGTAGCTCAGCGGAGGAGAAAATCGCTAAACACTCGTAAAAAAGAAGAGAGTTTGGGGTGAGTATTACAACTATTTTCTTTTTGCGGACGTCTTTGCTGAAGTATCCAACCAGCGATTTTTATGCGTTTTATGCTCAGCACTCTATTGTACTGCATTTTATTACTCCCTTTTGCCTCCTCTTGCTCCAAAGACAATCAAGATTGTGGATGTAATGGTTCAACGCGCCGTATTCTGGAAAACGTACAAGCCCGATACACGGGTGAAGGTGTGTTTGTAGTTCCTGACATAAATTCTGGATTCATTCAGGTATATCCGTGTGAGGTAGATACTACTTGGGAAATTAGTAAAGATGAAAATACCTGGAACTACACCATTTCGGGCGATCTTAAAAAGCATTGTTTTGGCCCAAATCCTGAGTTAGAACTCCCCTATCCAGGAGGAAAGATTCGGCTTACAAATATCCAAAAGAGGTAATAGCCTGCTACATCAAGATTGTGTTGGAAGGCTGCTTATGGCAGCTTTTCGCCGTCCTACAACTGTTTCATTTATATCGGCAAATTCTGTCACGATTTGATTCGCTGTATCAATTGTGAAAGATCACGCTGTACTAATTAGCCAAGGATTTGGCTTTGCAGATTTGATAATTAGAATATTCTTTACTACGCACACAGTCGATGATGAAAAACGACCCAAGAAAGAAAGATTGAATTTCGCCTACCCAATGCCCATATGTCAATGCTTATGTAGGAATTCGCTATCGAATGGGTAGATTTTGGATGTAAGTTGTCAGGCAAAGTCGCGATTGACACACTCAATGAATACAAGTTTTATTCTATCCCTAAAACTAAGCTTTTGTCCCAGAAATTTTGAGAGGCTACCGAGGCAAAATAGCTTTGGAGCCTCATCAAAAAGTAGGACGCCGAAAATGCTTATCCAGAGTAGGCAACAGAACCCCCAAAAAATCACAAGTATGAAAAAAGCACTTTTCACCCTCTCAATGGCTTTATTGACCGGGCATTTTGTAAATGCACAAAACCACAATACACTATGGTGTGATAAAAATGCTAAAATGAAAAACACACACAACTTTAGTTTGCAAAAAACTACTGAAACTGGTAAACTTAATGCTATCATGAAATGGGGTGGACCGAATGGTGGAGCTACTTTTTCTGCGGCAAATTTAGAAATCACAAACGGTACTTGCGAATCATGTAAACCGGTTGGTGCGATAGGTTCGGGTAATTATCAACAAAATTGGGTTATTAAAGTAACCGACCCATCTAAGGCAGTAACATTTGCATGGAAAACCACTGGTACTATCAATGTATGTGGAACTGGCAAACTGGTTATTCCTCGTCCATTCTGATAGTTAACATTGCGATGTGTGAAGCAAAATCCAATAGCTATCGCATTGCCACTCCGATTGAACGCCAGTTTCCTTCTGTCATGCTATGGTAGGAAAAAACTGGCGTTCAGTAAAAAAAACAAGAGCTATTTTGTATTAAACCCAAAAGTTGTGGAGCAACTTAGATTAAGCATATAATTGGGTTAAACGATACAGAAAGAATTCTACATTTTTTACCCCTCTGAATTGACTTCTGAACGCTTTGATTTTGGCGCGATCCGTCGCACGTTTGAAGGATTCCGCTGAAGCGTTCGCACTTCTATTGTCAAAGTAGCGGGCCGCCGCCACGGTTAAGAATCGTCTCATAGTGGTTCTGGATGGAGCACGCCACTGTATTGAAGGCTTTAACGCACTTTTCGCTTCTGCCTTTAGATGTGGGCGATATAAAAGACGCGAATTAACTTATCATCCGCGACGCTTGATGTGAAGAAAAACACGATACCCGCGTATGGGAAAGTCCTGTAGCGTAATGGAGGAAAAAAACGCTGGAAAGTAAATCCTTTTTTTTGCTTTCCTGCTCTAAATAGTTTTTTTCTTCTAAATAAACATGATAGCAATCATCTGACCTTTCTATATGAGTCAGTAGGTATTTCTAAAGCAGGAAATCCGGTAAGATTAACTCGATAAGGGATAAGAAACCTTCCAAAACAAATTAGGTTTGATTAAACGCACAAACCTAAAAAAATCGTAACTGTTTAGGTACCCTACAAAAAAACAAATAATTGATAGTCAGTTAGTTATCGTTTTTGTTGTTAACCAACTGTGTGAAAAATGTCGCATTTTTTGAATTTTTGAAGTTTCCTTAGACCATAAATTGTACTATTTTAATCGAAAAATAGCCTTTAAATTGTACTTTTTAAGCAAAAAGAGTACCTAAACAGTTACAAAAAATCTAACGCTCTCCACAACTTTTGGGTTTGTTCCTCTTTTTTCCGTTCTACAATTTTACCGAAGAATTGAAAACAAAAAACCCTCAAAACAGCGTGCTTTGAGGGTTTTTTGTTGCTCTAAGTAAAACTTAGTTTCTTTGCATAATTCTGCAGATGATCAAATGCCAGATTAATATATTTTTCCTTAATAATATCTCGTTTTCTATCATTCCAAGAATGAATTTTCTCAAGCAAATCAGTTTGAGTCAAAGTTTTGTCCTGCTTAAGAAGAAAATGAATAGAAGAAAGTATTTCTAAAGATAAAGTTGACTCGAATCCTTCAATTATACTTAAAACACTTTTAAGCCTTTCTTTCTGAGCAGTTGTTAGTTTTTGTTTTACAAAGTCTTCAACTTCATTAAATTTGCTATATTCTAAATTTAAAGGCTCAAAAGGTTTTGCATTCATTTGTTCAAGTCCAGTTAGATACTTACCATTTAGAGCATATAAAACCTTCTCTACAGCTTGTGCATAAGGGCCAAAAGTATAGGCTACAAATTGTAATTTTAAAGGTTCTCCGCTTTCCTGGAGGAAATAAGCTAATTTATTTGCTGCAAAGACACTAGGATTTTCACCTCGTTCTTCATATTTAGCCAAAGCATATAATAGCATAGCCCTAGCTGGTGTAAGGTTTATTTCCTTTTTTTGTCCTTCCTTTTGAAGAGCTTCTTTAACGGCGTCATTAGGCTCATAAACAATAATTTCAATTGAAAGATTTGCTAAATAATTTTCAATTAAAGCTTTCACTTTGCCCCAGTCCAGGCCACCATTTCCACATCCTAAAGGAGGTAGCGCAATGCTTTCAAGCTTATATTCTTCAATTATTTTGACTAAATCCTTGAGACCTTCTTCTATATAAGAATATTGAGACTTTTTATACCATTCGGTTTTTGTTGGAAAATTAATAATGATTTTTTTCCCTTCCAAAGTATTCTCTTCAAACACAAACAACTTGCCAATTCCTATCTTCCCATTTTTACAAGCATATGAATATGCTTTAAAATTCGCCGGGAATTGCTCCTTAAATTGTAAAGCAATCCCTTTTCCCATTACACCGACTGTGTTTACAGTATTCACTAAGGCGTGAGTCTTAGCCTGCAACAAATTACCTTTTATGTATTTTATCATCGGTAGTAAAATTTAAAACTGTTATCAATATAAACCCTAATACTCAATCCATATTGTCGCACAAGAGCTTCTATATATTGTTTTCTTTCGTTTGTTAATACTATAATCCATTTTATAAGCTCTACAGGAACATAGTATTTAACAAGAAATTCGGAGTGTTTTTTTCTCATTCTATCATGGTCCCCATCCGAATTATTGTCTGTCCATTCGTTAGATTGAATTGAATGCCAATCAAGCTTATCAAGGTCATCAATGCTATTATAGAATTCAGTTATAGTTCTTGCAGCGTTACCATCTGTGAAGCACCATTGCAACCCAGCCTCAATAAGTTCTTTAAGATTACATGCCAGATATATGATTTCCTCTTGTGGTCTTCTAAGAACTCCGTTACCAGTTTTTATTTTATATAGCATCGGAGTCCTTGTGCCAAAATAGAATGGGACATAATCATTTACTATTGTATCTGGATAACACTTTACCTGTACTGTGTCTCTATGAGTTATAATCTCAGTACTTCCAATATTTACATAATTAGGGTCGAAATTGGCAGAATTTCTATAGTAAATACCATTTCGAAGGATATAATCCAAGTTTTGGTAATGAATCATTCTATAAACCCAGACCGTACTAATATCTTTCGGCATCGCACAAAAATTTAAAGTGCTTATCTACAAAGCCATAAATCAAGAGTTTTTAATCAAAGTTGTAGATGTAATATAAAGAAATTTATTAAAATGAATATTGTTCCTCCGCTGAAATTTCTAATTCCACAACAAAAAAACCCTCAAAACAGCGTGTTTTGAGGGTTTTTAACTTTTTGTGATCCCGCTGGAATTCCGCCCATACTCCCTCAAACTCTTGTATATCAAGCAAATACTATATATTTAAACCCTGTTAACTGATACTTTACTGAAACTTTATTTTTTTTGTACACTTAAAACTACCCCACCTATGATTAAGACAATGGAGCTGATCGTAACCGATTTGTCAAAGAAAGGCACTGGTCTGCATGAGTTAAGTCCAGTAAGGTCTCTCTTTGAAGTTTACACCAAAGAAGGTACTTTATTAGCTCAACATGATAGCCAGGGCAATTATTCTGTTGAAGATTTAATCGCGTTTGGTAAGCTATGTATGTCAAAGAGTAATTTGCCAATTGAAAAGATATTTAAGGAATGGAAAGGTTAACTATCTCGTTTTTCAATACCACTCCTAATATTTTCAGGGATATATTTTTCATAATATTCTTTAACTTTTTTAGGTTGACTAATAAGCATTTCACAAATGATATTTACAAACCCAAATAAAGCATAGGCGATTTCAGCATTATCATTCAAATCTATTTTCCCTGGATGAACTGCGTTATTACCTATAACACGAACACTATCAAGAGCTTGTTGCATTGTTGGTGGTAAGCCTTTCTTGACCAAACTTTTTATATCATCATTTATGTTTGCTCCTTTTTCACCTAAATGAATACATAGTTTTTGAACCGCAAGACGTAAGAGTGCAGCTGCTCCACGAGGGGAAATACTTACAATGTCCTTTGCTTCATTATAATCGTTCTTTATATCATCCGGCAAGTCTGGATTTGGCATTTCAACCAACCCAGATAATGGGTAAACCATTTTACCTCCTAACCAAATTGAAATCTCCTCACAATGGCTACATTTTGCAGATTGGTAATTTGTTAAATCGTAGTTACCTCCTACAAGGTCTCCATTCGGTTTCACATACTGATAATAAGTCCTTATCTCTTTTGACCAAGTTTGCTCAGATAAAACGCCGCAATTAGGACAATGAAATGATTTTTTTTTAAATACCGGTGCAATATGTTTCATTTATATTATTTTGTTCACTGAAATACTAACCACTAAAGAGGCGATGACGGCAAAGGATATTAAGAATAAGCTCGTAGACATAAGAACTGAATACAACAATCAAAACAAACATCTTCAAACTATTCCTGTATCTTCTGAAGAATATACACATCAATTTCACAAACTTCAGGAGATTAAACAAAGACTTATAGTAGCTGAAAAAGCTTACCAAGATAGTCTATCCAATTCCCCTAACTCCTAAAATTTCCCCTGTTTCATCAAAGTGGTAAACAAAATTACCTACCTGAAGCTTTATGGTTTTATCTCCAGTATCAATTGATATGAACCGCCCATGATTAACTGTTACAAACTCATCTAAAGTTGCTTTTTCACCTTGATGAGCTATCAGTAAATTGAAATAATTGATATTGCCAAAAGGAGTCTTATGTAAATGTATAAAGGGACTTCCAATAGGATTTTTCATACTTGCCCATGCATCTGCTTGCTTGTTTATTTCATATTGGACTTTTTGTATCTGTGATTTTCCCCAATAGTGTAAAGCTTCTTTTTGGTAATTTTCAAGCATTTTTGGGTTCAATTTTTTCCAATCTTTTGCCCACTGATTCAATCCATCAGCTGGTTGAAAGTCATACAAGATACCTTCACTGAAGTATAAATAAAGACCCAGTTTATCGGAGTACAAAATACCGTTGGGGCTATTATCATTTAGATTTAAAGCTCTTTGCAAAAAATTAATATCAAAGGATTCATTCTCAATAGCCTCTTGTAAAACATCGTGAGCAGTTGATAGCAGCATATCATAATCTAAATCATAACCCTTAATATGCTTCTTTACAAGGCTTTCTGAAACTTCTACTACATCCTTAGACGTTTGTATAAACTTTACATTTTTTGTAAAAATTTCAAAAGCAACACTGTAAATACCATTGTCTCCTTCTGTAAAATATCCATGTAATATATCAGGGTTCAATCCTAAATATTTAGCAACGCCATTAAATGACTCATTATCAATATTATCTCCTACTACCTCTTTAAATTTTGAGCCGTCTGGAATAAATATACCACTGGAGGTTCCCTTTGATTTGTTGAAGAAATTAAACATTACACGGATTATGAGTTAATCTAAAAATTTCAAAGTAGTTGAGGGTATTTCCTATCAGGAATTACAATATTTCCTATCTACATATTCTTTATAGTATATTTTTTTCATAACGTTTAAGAAAACTTACCGTTTGATAAATTTATAGGATTATACAATTATTATTTATGACTTTATAGAGTTGACGCCAATTTGTGCTCTGTTGATACCACTCACACATTTTTTGCTTTCTCTAGGTTTTGTTCCAGCTCTTCTATCTTGGCCTCTTTCTTCTGAATCTCCTCAGTGTTTTTCCTATCAAGCCTCCGGTACAAATCCAAAAGCTCATCTTTGGGAATGGTGACTACGTCAATGCTTTGTTTTGCGGGAGCATCGTTCTCTGGCTGCCCATTCCATGTACCTACTCCCTTTATCAACCAATCCAGTGTACACCCATATACTTCAGATATTTTTTCTGCTAGATCAAGTGACATCTTTGATCTACCACTCTCTATATTAGAAATTCCCGAAAGTACAATCCCCAAGGGTTCTGCAAATTCCTGTAAAGTTTTTGTACCCCTTAACCATCTAAGTCTTTGACCTACAGACATTTATATTTACGCGTTTTTATAAATAGAAAAAATATTTCACATTTGGTGTGAAAAAACTTGCTTTTATTCACCACATATGAAATATTTGCACTGTATATGTAATTAACAAACTCATTAATCAAGTTTGATAAGCAAATATAAAACCTACAGCGATATGAACCAAGAAGAATTGAGCGAACGGCAGGGAGCTATTGAGCGCCCACCTAGGGCAGGAAGAGAAGCCCGGACTTACCGTCGTCAGCGTATTCACAGCCTCATCAGAACAGTGGTAGGCAATACTGGATGGCGCAAAGCTTTTTTACAGGCTTATCCTGATTTTGATACTGCTCAGGGTGCCTACCTTTTAAGTCGTGCTACCAATGGCTCCACCGATGACCCCGACTTGCTCGCGGCACTGGAGGAGTGGATTCCCCGAATCCAAGACGAAAAACCAGAATGGTTTGTAAAACAAGTTTCTGTCGAAATGCCATGACTCAGATTAGCGCTCAACTCACCATACCCGCCGAGCAGGTGGATCTTATGCAGCAGGTCATCACGGCTGTAGAGCAAATGAGGGCAACTCTCAATCACCAGGAGATACTTACCGAAGAAGAAGCCGCCAAGCTCCTCAAGGTGAGTGTCCCTACCCTACGCAATTGGCGCAAGGCCAATTGGCTCCCCTATTTCTGCGAAGGCAAACTTATCAAGTTTGAAAAGGAGGCTTTGCTATACGCCTACAAAAAACGCTTCGGGAGCGAAACGCACTTTGGACTACTCAAACACCTTAAAAATACCTAACAAATGGCAAGCACTGAAATACTTGGTACACATGTACTCGACGAGCAGGATGATTTACATCTAGAGTTTTCGGTTTCGAGCAACATACATATTACTTCCTATAAGATAGAAGGAAGTAAAAATGCGCTTGTAAAGGCGCTCTTTGCTTTGAGCATTAAGCATGAGTTTTTTGCTACGGCACTTACTGAAACTATGGATTTGCTCAGTGACGGAGATTTTGTAGCTGAAATGAAAGCTGAAGCAAGCCATGAGGGAGGCCATTGAGATACTGACCCTGGTCCTCACAGGAGGGCTTACCATCATGGCCTTTTGGCTCATGCGCGAATCACACAGGAAGTACGACAATTACAACAAGAAGCCATGAAAAAATGGGTACAATCCATATTCAACCCCAAGGTCTTGGTCTATACCGAGGCTGTGGAAATCGAATACGCTGACGGCCTTCCCCACAAGGAGCCTCCAGAGCTGATTGGGTATGTGTTGCAGTCATTTTTTGCATTTGAAGCCTATATTTTTCACGACAAAAGAATCTTACAACAGCTACCCATTGGTTCGTTTAAGACGCTTTTGGAAGCCAAAGACGCCGTAGAAAAATGGCCAAAGAGTTGAGTTTTTCATAAAAGGGTAAAATGAACGGGTGAGGACTGCCTATTCAGTCCTGGGCAAATGCCCTTAGGGTTATGACGTACATAGTATATCGTTACTAATATTGCCTAGGTAAATTGGTCATAAAAGTGTGTTGAAAGATATAAATCATTTCGATACATTTGCATTTTAATCCCCACCGAGTGTGGGTAGGGGTTTTTATGCATTTTTTTGGCCGATTTTGCAGTACTTTAGTACTGTTAAGTACTAATGGTACTGTCAGTACTGAAATCAGTACTTTAGAACTTTCGTACTTCTGTACGTCTCTAAAAGATTTAATAGTACTTTATTCAGTACTGCAAAAAATCAAAAATCATTGATTATCAATCACTTACAAAAAATGCAAAATTTTTCAAAGCTACCTCCCGACCGAGACAATGCCACTTATCATCACATAGCCTACTATCTGAATGGAAGGCAAGAACATGGGTGGTCGAAAAAAGTAAACATGAACGAGACGGGCGACAAGCGAAGGCTGCTCTGTAGTTCGCTATCGAGGCTACTCCCCCTGTATTTTCAGAAAGAAGTATGGCAAGTGGAGGTATATCGGCGCGTAAAACCACAAACCGGCAGCAGGGCATTTTACAATGAGGAAATGGTAGGGAGATTTTGGGGGGCCGACTGGGAGCTCTACGGAGCTTATCAAAAAGACACAATCATCAATCATTTCCTGAAGGAATTTTATGCGTCGGGCAATGGCCCCGCCGCGCTCCAGGCAATCAAGAAGGGAGTAGGAGCCGTCCACGATTTTTCGTTTGATCCCCAAGGCAAGACCCTCGAAGATCTCAAAGAAAAATGCCGGAGTTTATTGGAGTTTTATCCAAGAGGGCAAGTAGAGAAGTTTTTCTTTGAGGTCAAAAAACGCTACTTCCCACAGCCAGTTTTCAGTACTGCCATCGACCCTCCTAGTCCACCACCCCCCGCCCCTGCTCCCAAGCGCAAGCGTATTGACCCCAAACCAGTGGCTGACTTAATCCCCAAACACCTGAAACCAGATGGAACAAACATTTGAATTTGAGACTACCATCAGCTACGATGCCAAGGCCACGTACCTAGATGCTGAAAAAAAACAAAGGGGAATCCGCTTTGCGGTGCCCGTCCATAGCATTCTGTTGCCCTACATTACCGATTCTGAGCGCAAATCACTACCGTGTCGGTACCGAGTACGGGCGGGGCTTCGGTGGAGCACCATGCGTCAGGGAGCGACCGTCAAGCTCCGTGGCCACCTCATCAACGGCAGCCGTGGCGGGCAGTACTTCCACTGCAAATACGTAGAAATACTCCAAGGCGTAGAGCCTGCCCCCAAACTAGGCAAACGCCTCCTGAAGAAGATGGCGAAGCAAATCCAAGCAGAGTTTAATTTTTCTCAAACTATAAACAACGATTGACGATGCAAGAAGAACAAAAAAGTACCTACTGGGCTATTCTAGAGCTATTTGGCCACACAACCATTGCCGGGCAAGTAACCGAGATCAATTACGGTGCCGTTACGTTTTTGTCGGTCAATGTCCCCGAAACCCGCCAACAACCCACCTACACGAAGCTGATCAATCCGACGGCAGTCTATGCCATCAACCCCGTAGACGAAACCACCGCCAAACGCCGAGCCGAGAATCTCAACAAAGCGCCTATCACGGCGTGGGAAATGGACAAGATGATAGAGAAGCACACCCAAGCCAATAGAGTGGCTCTGGAGGCAAATACGGCGGCTTCAATGCTCATTGACGAAGCTTTAGAAGAAGAGGACGAAGATCGAAATTTCTAAACTATGAAACTGCTTGTTGAGATTACACCCATGCAGTGGGGCGCGATGTACTTGTTTTGCCAAGGCTATGAGTTGGCTACTGTCAACTCCCATATCAATCAACTTGTATTGGCTGAGTGGGTCAATGGCATCCGGCCAAACACTCTTTGGAAATGGCAAAAACGCAATGGCTCCAAAACCTACAAAGAATACTTGCCTTATACTGTGACGGTTGCCTTTTGGCAAGAAGCCCAAGCCAATCAGATAACAGCTGCTACCCAATCGGCATTGGGTGTAATCGATCAAGCTCTAAAAAACGAGGGATTTAAACCATGACAAAAATAATAACGACCTATGAAGCTTTAAGCAAAGCGCCTAATCTGATATTCCATGCTATCATGGAATCTATGGCACATATTTGTAACGCTCCTGCGGGAGGGTTTGAAACCGTGGAGCAAATACAAGACGAAGTAAAAGCCACCGTAAGAATATTGCTCTCAGAGAACGACCTAAAGAAGCAGCTATCTGTCACAGCTCCCCAAGCTCACCCAACCACGCCCAATCGAAGATTTGTCAATCTGATTTGGGACAATAAGGAGCGTATCACAGTGCTTGCCCAAATCATGTGTGTAAGTCAGGAAGGAGGTGAGGTATGATAAGGCTTTCGATAATTATTCAAGATAATTTCATTACCCTCGGAGCCAATGGCCTGGCTTCTTTCATAGAAGCTGGAGGCACCGACAAAATCAACAGTGTACAGCATATTGATGATGATTTCATGAAGCTTACTGAAGCAATGAGAGTGTCTCCCTACGGGTTTACCGAAGAATTTAAGGTGGATTTGTTGGCACTTTTGCAAGCCCACAAAGGCCAACAGTGCCTAGTTACAACCCACTGGATACTGAAACGCTCTTCTCCCAAATCAAACTACCTGATGGGGATTGTAGAAAAAATCAACAAAGGCGAGCCTTTGACCGCAGCGGAAGAGAAAAAAATCGGCATCAAATCGAAAGGAGGTGAAAAATGAACGAAGACAAAATCTTGGAGGCAGGATTTGTAAAGCATTACAAACGCCCCGCAGAGATATACACTCGACAACAACAGGGCAAAACAATTTGGTCGGGCCGGTATTGTTTGCCTGAGCATAGCAGTTTTCTTAGTTCTAATCTCGAAATCTGCGTGGAAACCCTTGAACACAAGGGCACAACTAGGTACTATGGAAAATTGGGAGCCCAAAGAATGCCCCTCAACAACGACAATCAATTAAACGTATTTTTAGCTTTGGCATTAGAGATTTGACTATGAAAAACCCGGGGTATTTGGAGTTGAAAATTGATGTTAGTGCCTTCTCAAAACCGTGGCTCATGGCGCGGTATCAGGATAAATTGCTCCTTACTCCCAACGACCTAGTAACTGAGAAGCTGTATTGGATGGCACAGTGTGAGAAACTTTCGATGTCGGTATCAGACCGACGACCTCATATGAAATATACCCAATCCATGAGCTTAGAGCTTGAGGCATTTCATGGCTCAAGGTGGAACAAATTTTCGGTCAAAAATGACCTCAAGCTTTTCAACTATACCGAGACCAGGCTTTGGATGATATTCGTAGAAACCCTCATCAGGCAAGACCTGTACGGCAGGATGGCACGCGAAGGTATCACCAAGGGCTACCATGATTTTATAGAAACGTATCAGTATGAGGATGAAGTTGATTACGAACGTGAAGTAAGAACCTACAACAATCACCGACGTAGTGGCGAGCTCCTCAAATGGCAACAATTTAAGATTTAACAAATGAGAGACATCATAAGATTTGAAGAACCTAACCCCGCAGGGGGAATGCTAGTGGAGTTTGCTCCCGTGAACTCAATCAAGGTATGGAGTGTACAAACCGCCGGACGCTATCAATCTCCCTTAGAGTTTTTTGAGGGGTGGAGGTGGTTTAAAATCTACTCTACGCCCGAAATGATACAGGCTTCCGAAAACCAAAAGAAGGATGCTGCTGGAAGGTATTTCAACACGGCTGTGAAATGCTTTGTACCCGGCGACTCTAAAGAGTACAGAGACGTATGGGAATGGGCTGACGAACGTAAATTCATTGTGCGGGTCCGTGAGCATCAAGGCGATTGGAAACTCTATGGAAAACCCTGGGAGGGCCTGAGCCTGATGGTAGATTACGACAGTGATCGGATGATGGCAGGTCAACGGGGATTCACAGTAAGCTTTGAAGGAGAAACTACCAGTATGGGAGGAGTTTATGATTTTTGAATTATAAGCAATCCCGAATTTTGGAAAGTAAAAAACTTCGTTTTTAACTTTTGGAGTCACTATAAACTCCCCAAAGTACTTGTCAAAATTCGGGATAACTTATATCTGATTAAATATCAAACTCAAGGTATTTCCATATGCTCAGACAAAAAAGTTTTTTCAAATGTATAAACGCCTGGGAATTTGATCATTTGGACTAATTCAGACCCGTCTTTTTTACATCTGAATAAATAGTTGTTAGCAACGAATATAATAAATTCAGTGTTTTTAAGTGGAAAGACCTTCAAGTCCTGATTAGGTTTAAATTTACCCAGTTCCTTAAATGGCTCTATTAGATAAGGGGTTAGCCTTTTAGATTCTCCTGTTTGAAGATCAAGTATGTAGGTACCTTGATTGGCTTCTGTTATCTCCAGGCCATTTATCTTACTTCCAAGAGCAGCATTAAACAAAAGATGGTCATCGTCAGTCCAAGCAAATTTATAACCTAATATACTTCCCTTAGAAGTAGCAAGAGAAATATCATATATTTTTTCAATACCTTTATCAAAATCAACTACTCCAAGTTTTCTAGCCCGTTCTGTGTTCCCCGATGTGCGAGTAGGAAATTCCTCGTAATTGTAGTATATCTTTTTTGTACTTGGTGATACTGGAAAGTAATTGAGTCCTGGAAGAGTTGGAATATGACCCTTATTAGCTGCACTTAATTTATAATGTTTACTAAAAAAAGGAGTGTCAGCTGTATTATTCATGTTATTTGAAATATCCATTCTGGTCAATTTAGCAAATCCATTATTAAGAGTTGTAATAGCGAGTGCTACTGTATTCTTTCTATCCATCCACATGTGATGACGTGAATTCTCATCAGACTGCGCAAATTTTTGTGAAGAGATACTCCAATATCCTCTAATCTCTCTAGAAGAGAGCGCTTCCCTATGATCAACAAAAAAAACATCATCAATATATTCGTTATTATAAATATCCCATACTCCATTTCCAATATTTGTATATTTGCCTGTTGAAAGATTTACGATATGGCTTTTGCTCTTAGTAAAAGGACCAGCATTAACAACAGCATTATTGCCTTTCAAATAAATATCCCCAGTACCCATAACTCCATTACTTGTAACTTGGCTAGGGTTTGAAAATATTCCTCTTTCCAAGTCAAAATCCCACATCCATAAATCATTATTGAATTGGGCGATGGCCTTTTTCCAGTCAGTCGATAAAGTCAACTTTTGTCTACCTAGCACAGGGGTTTCTTCACTAGATTCTATAAAAAACTCTCCTTTATATAGACCTGTGGTATCAAATTTGATGATTCTTTTAAAATTAGCATCTACGTGATTTACTAGCATATTATACGATGAAAAATAATAGTTTTCACCTCCCAACGTCCACCAACTCACCTCTTTTCCTGTTCTCACGTCCAAAACGATAGGACCTCCCGCAAAATCCCCTTGTTTCCCGCTATTATAGCTTGGTAAAGTATAAAAACTTTTATACTCTGGTCCTGCTGCACCTCTTTTCACCAAAATATAATAGGGATAATCCTTGGTTCGCAAAGGGCCTATTTTGCTTTTGGAATTGATTGGGGCTACTGGCTTTTTAGTCTGACAGATAGCTGTAACATTACATAATACTATTAAAATGAGTGTGGTAATTTTAAAAAAAGATTTCATGAGAAAGTACAATTTTGTTGGGTTGAAATGGATATGCCTTGACAATCAAGGCTATTATTATAAGGCTTGAAAGATACAACATAGGCGAACATCTTACAAAAAATCTTATCGTACAAACATGAATCATCCCCCATTAGAGATATAGCCGTTTTCTTACCTTTGAGATTCAGCATAAACCTAAATAGGAATCGACATCTTCTAACTCCCACATATTCAGAGGCTATTTCCACCCTGTCCTGATTGAGCAAATTGATAGATAGTCGTTCATACGTTTTTCAATGTTTTATATACATTATGCTTGAGTCAAGGGGCTTCTAGTATAGAGAAATAGGCTCAAATTACTTATTTATTTTTTTTGACAACCCACATTTTGCTTGTTTTCCTAACCTTTTCGCGGGGGGTGGTGTATCCTTGTATCTCTAATCTGGGATACTTCTTTTAATGGAAACACTGACTACGCATGTAACCGAACTTCTTAACTCAAATTGGCTGGTTCCCAAACACCTTGAACCTGCCCTTGGGGAGTATATCATCTCCCTTCAAAAAGAACCTGAGCCTAAAACGATTGAAAAATTAGGGCTTGGCAAAGATCGCTGGCTGGACGATGACGACGATGATTCTACGCTACAGCTCACGGAAGGTGATTCTATTTGGATAATCGATATTGAGTCCTATATGTGGCGGAGCAGCTACACCCGTAACTATGGGGTGAGCTTCTACGCTGATACCCTTGAGCGGGCTTATAAGGATCCTCAATGCAAAGGGGTAATACTACGTCTGGGCAATGGAATGGGCGGCGAACGTAAAGCCAGCTACATGTTGGCCGATACCATAAGCCGCCGCAACAAACCCGTCTCTGCCTATATTGAGTATGGGTGCGCTTATTCGGGGCATTACTTGGTAGTCTGCTCCTGCGACCTCATCATATGTTCCAACCCGACCGATAGTGTGGGTGGCATCGGTGCCTATATTAGTTACGTTGATTATTCTTCAGAAGAAGCCAAATGGGGCGTAGTTCGTAAAGACATTTACGCCAAATCTTCCCCCGACAAAAACA
Source organism: Runella zeae DSM 19591 (assembly GCF_000423565.1). Lineage (GTDB taxonomy): Bacteria > Bacteroidota > Bacteroidia > Cytophagales > Spirosomataceae > Runella > Runella zeae. The sequence goes on from NZ_AUIF01000045.1 coordinate 84,127, forward strand.
AGGCTACCAGAGAAGCCAAGGAGGGTAATTTTAAACTGCTCGAAGAACAAGCCGAAACCATCGCGCTTCAGTTTCAGGAGCGGGTGATTAAGGCCAGAGGTGCCAAACTTACTTCGGATGTTCCTTTGGATGGGGGCGAATTTGACGCCTCTGAAGCCCTCTCTTTAGGTCTTATTGATTTCATTGCTCCGTTTGAAGGTGCCATGAAAAAGACCATTAAGCTCGCAAATCAATCTTTTTCCAATCAAACCAATATAGATATGTTCGGATATTTAAACGCGCCAAAGCTCAAGGCTTTGAAAGGAGTATTGGCAGCAGATATCACCGAAGACCAGCTCAATGAGGCGCTGACCGAACTTCAGAATGCCAATTTAAGTGGGTTTGTTGAATTGCTGCAATCGCTCGCCAAAGACAATACCACCACCCCACCTCCTATCGATGTAAAACTCAGCGCCGAATACAAGGCATTGGAGGCACAACTTGCTACGGCCAATAACAATCTACAAAACCTGACTACGGAGCTAGCGGGCTACAAGCAACCTGGAGGGGAGCCAACTCGCTTATCTAAAAAGGCCGAGAAAATTGAAGATACGGGTAGCGAAGAGGAAGATCAGTTCTTGAGCGAAGCTGACATCAAATATCGGCAGCTCTTAAAGCAGCAAAAACCTAATTAAAGTTTTTAACCCACCTTAAATTATTTCACAACAATGGCAGTAACAAATATTGCAGCGATTCAAAACTATCAAAGTGCTTACACGCCTAAGATATTGAAGACGTTGTACGATAGCCTCTCTATCCCTAAGACCCCCGGTATTAGGACAATGAATAACCTCACCGTTGAAAAACCTTTGTGGGGCTATTCAGCTGAAGACGGCTTACAACCTAACAATCCTCAAATTGAGGATACCGACCGTCAGGATGGCACCCTTCTCATTAGAAGTATTACGCCTAAAAAGGCCATGAAAATCCTCAAAATCAATGCCGAGGAGTTTGAAGATACTTTTTTGTATGAAGGGCAGGCAGACTTAACTCAGGAGCACCCTCCACTTTTTGCGGCGACCTATTGGCAAAACCAAATGCAGAAGGTCGCTCAGGAAGTGGAAGTGAATGCTTACTTGATGAAAGATAAGTCTGTAGCCGTCAATTTCAACGCTGGCACTGCCTATACAGCTGGGCAAGTTGTCATTTTTGGAACTCTAGCCCAGTACTATCAGTGTGTCACCAACACCAGTGCGGGTGAAACCCCTGTTACCCACCCTGCCAAATGGAAATGGGCCAGCAACAAATACATTTGCGATGGTTGGGGTACGGTCTTAGCCACTGAAATCGCGGGTAGCAAAATCACCCCTGTCGTGACAGGAGCCATTACCAATGCGAATGCCTTGGACAAAATTGATGGCACAATGTGGGCCGCAGTACCCGAGCTGATGCGTCAGAAAGGCGTTAAGTTTTACGTTTCTTGGAACGTGTACGATAAACGTTTGGCGCATATGCGGGCCAAAAAAGACGCTGGAGCAACCTACTCCGAAACAGAGCTGGCACTTTACAAAGATTACATCATTGATTCGAGCCGCCGTGCCCAAATCATCCCTTGTAATTGGATGGGTGCAAGTCAACGCGTGATTGTCACCCTCGACAATAACTTAGTAATGGGAACCAATAGCTTGGATAACCTTGGCGTTTGGGGCAACCGCGTACCGATGCTTCATGGATACAAAACAATCATGAAGTTTACACTGGCCTTCCAGTTTGATGACCTCCGTTATTTAATCGTCAACGACCAAGCTTAATCCATACATAATGGCAGAAACTACAAATGATTCCAAATCTGCGGAAGTAGCAGATTTGGAAAAAGAAAACCAAGCGCTGAAGGCTCAGATTGAGGGTAAGGACAAAATCATTGAGGCGTTGAAAGTAGAGCTCAAAGAAGCGAAGGCTCCTCAGCAAGCCACCAGTGCCACACCGACCGTAAAAGTGGGGAAGGATACTTATGAAATCGTCATTGGGCGTTTCAGCTATGACGGTGAAACGTACACCGCTGCCGACGTAGCAAAAGACGAAAAATTGGCAGCTGCTTTGGTAAAAGAAGGCTCCGGCGTGTTGGTGAAAAAATCCTAGTTCAATCACTGAAGATCTTTAAACTTTAATCTAATGCCTGCTTCTTACAAGAATTTATTCCCAGATTGGGGCAACGAAAAAAGCCGCATGGGGGGCATTGCCCAAACCATTTATTTGATTCCGGTGGGCGACATCGAAACTTGGGCGAGTCCCGCCGTGAACGCTGCTGGTGAGGCCAAGTTTGTTCACTCAGTTCCTTTCGTCCCCAAAACAGATAAAGGCTTTCTTAAAGCCTACGTAACCCCTACCACGGGAGAGCTCTCTATGCCGGCTATTGGCGGGCGTGACGGTGGAGGTTTTGATGCTAGCGTCAAAATCTTTATTCCTGGCAATGATGTCTATCTTAACTACATTGCCAACGTAGCACAATCGGACGTATTTATCGCCCTGATTCCTGACAACGACGGCACCACCATCAACCAGATTGGGGATGCTTCTCATTTCTGTCATCTCAAACTTGGCTACAAAACCGATACTGAAGATGCGGAACACGGCAAAGGGTACGAAGGTGAAATCACCGCTAAAGTACCCCATAAGTACTTGTATACCGCAGCAATCCCCCTAAAACCTGCAACATAACATGGCAAACAACAATAAGCCAGGTGAGGCACAAGAAACGCCCACCGTCGCCCATAAGTATGAACTTGTTTACCCCATAAATTTTCAAGGGAAAGACTACAACCCTAAAACGGTATCCCAGAAAGAATTAGAGTTTTTGGCCCAATTTCCTCCTGAGCAAATGCCGTTTTTAAAAGTCTTGTAATCATATCGTTGTAAAAATAAAAAGCCAGGCATGTTGCTTGGCTTTTTTTGAAAAACATGAGCGCCATTGATGATATCAAAGCTTGGTTAGAAGAACCCACCTATTGGGAGGGCGTGCAGCTCTACTGCACGCACGGCACTAATGCTTATCTCAAAGAACAATTTCAGGAAAGTTCTGAAAGTTGGCTAAGGGCGTTGCTAACCAGTGAACTTACTGAGTTATTGCAAGCTTTTGAAGCAGCAGAGAAAGCCAAGGTCAACGCTCGACCCGCTGAAATCACGACCTTGCTCAAAGAAGCTCAAAGCCTCATGGACGAACGTTCCGCCTTAAAAGAAAGAGCAAGATTATATATAGAGCAGGGACACGATGCCAGCCAAGAATTACAACGCATCGCTAAACGTATCATGGGGGAGATCAAACCTCGTTTGGACGAAATCTTTGGTTTGCGGGATTTTTACGACGCCAATGGCTATTTGCCTCAATCGGCTGAAGTCGCCATTCAAACTGTGGCCAGTCTGGTGAAAAGACGTAATACGCTGCGGACTTACCTCAGTCGAACCAAGGGGAACAGTTCCAAATTGGAGCTTTGGAGAGCCGAATTATTCGAGATTGAAAACAAAATCAAAAGCCTTGAGTAATGCTTTTTACCGTTTCAGAATTGGAGCAACCGAATCATACGATTCAATCCGCCTCTATCAGTGGCCGAGATTACTTTGATCATTTCGTTCGTGCTGGGGTGAGAGATAAAATTGAGGAGGTGTTTCCTTTGCTTGAGCAAAAAATCTACATCGATTTTGTAAGCAAAGGGGACTGGAGTACGCACGAGCTGGTATTCTGGATCTTGAGTCAAACCGGGCCCGCTGATTTATACATTGCCACTTGGAGCATGACCGAAAACGCCGCTCGTATGCTAATAGACGCCAAGCAAAAGGGCGTAATTCGAAAAATATTTTGCCTTTTTGATTACCGCATCAAAGTCAGATACCCCGATGTCAATGATTTTGTCAAACAACACTTCGAACGAACCGGCATTGATAACTCTCACGCCAAAGTAACCGTGATTGTCAATGACAAATGGGCAGTTAGGATTCTTGGTTCCTCCAATTTCACGAACAATCCACGCATCGAGGTAGGGACATTGGTAGTTGATCAACAGAAAGCCGAACTTCACATTAATTGGATTCTTGCAGTATTAAACAATCAAGACTACTTCGATGAATCAGGAAACACTCAACGAAATTGAAAGGCTTGCGGGGCTGTTTATGCAACCAGAAGCCATTGCCGTCATCATCGGCATAAGTAGTGAAGACTTTTGGGAAGAACTCTATGATACCGAATCCCCCATTTACATTCACTATTACCGAGGTAAGTACAAAAGCGAAGCTGAACTGAGACAGGCCATTGTAAAATTAGCCAAACAAGGAAGCAGCCCCGCTCAGGGCATGGCCATCAAATTTTTGAATGAAATCAAGACGGAAGAAGCATGAGTCTGGAAAAATTTGAACTTGAAGAAACCTTTGAAGAACTCAAGCGAGCTGAACTTGAGGAAGGCTACCAACTGCCTAGTAAATTAGCCGACGAAGCCCGGCTCGTCAGTGCCGCCATGAACATCATGGGAGAAAAAAGAGCTTTGTACTGGCAGGATAAACGCATCATCAAAGAGATGATGATTCGGTGTTTATGTGACGAAAAAAAAGCCCGAAAGTCACTTCGGTTTGCCAAACAATTACTGGTTTTTCTAAACCCCGTCAATCAAGAGCTTGAAAAAATCCGGCTGATTGATTCTATCAAAACCAATGCCATGAAATCCTCAGTTGCCAACACTGCTAAGGATAGGCAAGTAATCAGTGCCGAACACAAAAACCTAATCAAACTGTTGGGTTTGGACAAAGAGCAACCGGAACAAAATTCCGCTGGTCTCCACGTCATCATCATCAATCACGACCCAAGCCTACTAGGAGGACAAAAACGGCCTAATTTGTTACAAGACATTGCCAAAGAACTCCGTAAGATTGAGAAGCAGCAAGAAACTGATTTTACCGACTTTGAAATGATTGACGATGAGGATTGAAAACAAGGATTTTGAAGAAATTATTCACTGGAATAAACAATCATCCATTACCTTAGGACAATTGACGGATGATGTATTCGTCCCTTCAGAAGTAAATTTCCAAGTTCAGCACAGAACCGAATCCCAAATCAAAATGGCCTTTGTAGATGCCAATGAATCCACCTTGGTCATGCCTCGTGGAACGGGCAAAACGGAGTACATTCACGCCTATCGCTCGTTTAAGTGCATGACCCGAATGCCAGGAGCAAGGGGCGGGTTTGTAGGGCGCTCGTATGCCAAGCTGATGGAAAATATCTTGCCTGGTCTTATCAAGGGTTGGAAAGCATTGGGATGGCGTCGCAACGAACATTACTGGGTAAAAGAAAAGCCCCCTAAAAGCCTCGAAATACCTGCACCCTACGGCGAATCACTAGACTCTAGCCACAGCATATTTTGCTACACTGGAGCGGCCATGAGCATGATTAGTCAAGACCGCAAGGGAAGTGCCAATTCGATGACTTTGCATTGGGTTCAAGGCGATGAGCTTAAGTTTCTCGACCGTAATAGCATCGATACCGAGTTGAGGCAAGCCAACCGTGGCGACACCCACCTTGAGTTCTCTCATCTCCCCGAATTCCACAGTTGGTTATGGACAACCGATATGCCTACTTCTAGGGAGGGTATGTGGATACTGGAGCAAGAAAAGAAAATGCAACCTGATAGGGTGCAATTGCTGCTTGATATACAGGTGGAGCGTTATGAACTTGTAGAAAAACTCATGCTCGCGGATGTTTCACGTCGCAAAGGGATTCTTGATAAAATTGCCCAGTTGGATAAGTATTGGGATGCAATCAGAGCGCATACGTTTTGGTACCACGAACCCCAAGGCCATGACAACATCGATGGTTTTGGCAAGAAACAAATCCTTGACCTCAAGCGTACCCTACCGACCTTTATCTTTAGAACTTCTATTCTTAACAAAAGGCCATACCTGTCTGAAAATGCTTTTTATCCTGACCTCAAAGACCGCTTGCACTGTTATGACGCCACCGATGAGGGCTACATTGATAGGAACTTAGATGCTATCTTAGACAGGGATATGAAGTTAGATGATTGTCGCAAGGATGCTGATTTAGATACTAACTTACCCCTTCATATTGCCCTTGATTATGGCTCTAGTTTCAACGCCCTATGTGTAGGGCAGATTCAAAAGAACCGTCTTTTGTTTGTCAATGCCATGTATGTCAAACACCCCCAAAGACTAGCCCATTTAATAACCAATTTCGTCAACTATTACCGATTCCACCCTACCAAGACCGTTATCTTTCATTATGACCACACCGCATTCCAAGGGAGTAATGCACTGATTGATATTAAATACGCTGATGAAGTAATCGGACTACTGAAGGCTGCCCACTGGAACGTTATCAAGAATTACATTGGGCACACGCCCTCACCTGAAACACGCTATGAAGATTGGGGAAAATCATTTAAAGGGACTGACCCAAGCGTTTACCCTGTGCTATTTAATAGGGACAACTGCGAATATTTATTGACTGCGATGCGGTTGACGTCTTTGAAAGAAGGTTCTAAAAATTATCAAAAGGATAAGACCGACGAAAGAAACCCCAACGTTGACCAGCTAGAAACTACCCACTTTCCCGACGCCGCCGACACCCTACTACTAGGTACGAAGTTTTTTAAGCGGAAAAGTAAAGGTTTGGATTTTGACGTGGCCGCCTGACCTGTTTTTTTGTCCCCCCCTATCACATACCGCCGACAATCCCCCCCCTGCAATTGCACTTTTTCTCAGTGCGTTGGGGGGGACTTCGTCCTAAAGAGCATTTATAAAGATGAAAAAATCTTTATAAATGGTTGAAAATGACCTGTTTTTGCACAAAAAAATTGCATCTTTTTTTGTGCAAATGGTTGCAAAATATAGAGAAAATCACTATTTTAGTATTGGTAATCAACCACTTAACAAATTTAAAGAACAATGAAAAGCACAGTTATCTTTGAAGAGATAACCAGAAAGGTTATTGCTTCACTTGAACAAGGTCATGCCCCTTGGCGCAAAACTTGGAAGTTCACAGGCATTCCGCCCCAGAACCATTTTAGCGGCCACGTCTACAGGGGAATTAATTCACTTTTATTCAACATGGAAGATTTGCAAACCCCTTATTTTGGGACGTTTGAACAAATCACCAAGGCAGGAGGGCGAATCAAAAAAGGCAGTAAAGCCTTTAACGTTTACTTTAATGACCTACTTATCTATGACAAAAACGGCAAAAGGGTAAAAGAGGAAACGTTTAAACAAATGACCAAAACGCAACGCGAAGAATGTCGAAGGATTAAGTTTATCCGCCAATGGCCTGTTTTTAATATGGGATGCGTCGAAGGTATCCCCGTCAAACCTTCTGTTTTAGAAGGAGAGTTTACCCCTCATGAACGTATAGCGCAATGCGAACAGTTTATAAAGGGAGTCCCTAAACCTCCTACCATTAAAGAGAGTTTACACTCACGGGCTTTTTATGCACCGCTTTTAGATACTATCCAAATCCCCCTTATTCAACAATTTGAAAGCCCTGAATTTTATTACTCCATTTTGATTCATGAGCTTGCCCACTCCACGGGACACCCTGACCGCTTAAACCGTTCTACCTTGGTAGAATATGCCCCTTTTGGCTCACAAACCTACAGTAAAGAGGAGCTTTGCGCCGAAATTACGACTTGTTTTGCCTGTAACTATCTAGGAATAGATACCCCACAACTCCAAACCAACTCTCAAGCCTATATCAAAGGATGGCTTGGCAAATTGCACGATGACCCCAAATTTGTTTGGGAGGCTGCCGTATTAGCCCAACGTGCTTTTGAATACCTAACCGCGCACTAATTTTAGTGGTCATATATTAATTTACTTAACAAATTTTAAAGCAATGAGCATCCATTTAATCCCCTTGTTTTCGGTCGAAGGCCAAAAACAAGAGGCCATCAAAGAACTGCGTAAACGCAACTATATGATGGCCGTAGTCTACGAACTGGAGCAAGAACGCACCAGTAGAATCCAATACTCCTACCAAATTATAGAAGTTACCTCTATCCGCGTTGGGCAAGAATGGCAAGCTCCGCCCGGATGGATAGGCCGAGTAAGAGCCGTGATTTTCCCTTGGGAAGTATAACAAATATTATTCTTTACACTTAACAAATTTTAAAGCAATGGCAGTACAACCAAAAACCCCACATAACAACGAAGAGGTAAAAAGCACCCTCAAAACTACGCCTGAATTACCGATGGATTTTTCTATGAAATTGAACGCTATCAAACGGGCCGAGCAATTACATGATAACTTGCACCGCATGGAAATCACCAAAACCCTTTTGGAAAGCTTTAAACTAGAAGAATTAAACAATACCCACGCCCAACCCCATTTAACCATTAAGGATTCGGGATACAGTTCTATCGAGTTTAAAACCTCAAACTCGATAATCATTAAAGAGGTCATTACTTTTATTGGGGAAGTCGTAAACCAAAAAATACAGCATCTTAAAGATGAAATAGCCGCTTTTGAGCTACCCAAAATCTAGGTAAATCCTGCTTCTTTTTCTTTTAGCCCTTCCGTTTGCAGCCCGCTGTAAATGGTAGGGCTTTTTTTGTAGCGACTTCTTTCTTTGGTCGCCCAAAGAAAGAAGCAAAGAAAGGGCGCAACTCACAGCCCCACTCGCTAATATGGTGTGCTGAGATAAGTTGGCAGAAAAAACCAACAAATCTTCAGCACGGGTGCCCATTTGTACTTTTCTGTCATTTCGATCAATCCGGCTTCGCTCTGGCTTGTCTTCATTCCGCCAAAGTACAAACCAGCACTTTTGTACGTTTTGAACTGCTTCGCAAAAACAAAAAAGCCCGAAGGTAATACCAACGGGCTTTTCCAAATTACTTAACAAATTTAAAGATTTTTAGGAGGCTGCCATCGTGGATTAGTTACCAATCGATAGCCGGCCATCTTGAGATATTTCGTCATGGTGTCTAGCTTCAGTGTACCTTTCTCCAACCGTGCTTTGAGAGAAAGACGCGTACTATCATTTCCTCCCATCTTTACCCACCTGTACCTACTTCTTACGAGCGAACGAAACGCTTCTTCTGTAGTCATTGAAGCCATATACAAAGATACAAAAAATGCCTTGTTTTCCTTTCAGCTGGGTAAAAATCCTTGCTTTTTGCGAACAAAAAAATGATGCTAAAAAGCAAAGATGTTGAACAACTTATCAAAGAAAAATTGGCATCAGGCAGACCCAAACCTTTTTCTATTCTTTGGCTCAGTTACGACAAACAGCGAGATACCGCCGGACGAGTGATGAAAATGGACAGAGCGGTATTGGTGAGTCATTATACCAAGGAGCGTATCATCAAAATCACTCCTTACGGCCTAAATGCTATTACCTCCGTTCATTATGACCTTATCTTATATCTTAACGAAACACCTACTACATGAGTAATATAGAATATTTCCCTGGGCAAGATTATGATGTGGCCATTCTCAAAGAAAGTGGGGTTAGTGTATTTTTCAAAAATTCGTCTCCTAGTACGCGCCCCGGCACCACTCCCACGATGCCCATTGTAGATCCATATTATCCTCGAATTATGGATGATGTAGAACACTGGGGAGAGGCTAACGATTTTCCCCAGCGGGTTATTGAGTTGTATTCCAAGGATCCTATCATCCCAAAGACCTTAGATCGGTTGGCGACCAAAATAATCGGCAATGGGCTAATGGCCGTAGAAGTAATCAATACAAATACTGACGGTACCGAAGTCTACAAATCTATCGCTGACCGTGAGATTAAAGATTTCTTGAATGACCCAAGTTTTGCCAAGTACCTGCGCGAGACTGCGGTAGATTTATCTTGGTTTTTCAACGGTTGGAGCGAATTGATTCTTTCAGAAAACCGAAAACGTATCACGTCCATTATTCATCAAGAAGCTGCTTATGGCCGATGGTCTAAACAAGACATAAAATCGGGACGCTGCGAGTTTGTGTTGTTAAACGCCAATTGGCCCGATGTACATTTTAAGGATCCTTATACCAAAAAACTGAAAGCCATTGACCCTTATTGGTTCAATAATCCTGAAGTCATCGCCAATGACAGTAGGTATAACTACATCTATCCAGTGAGTTATCCCACTCCGGGCAAAACCTTCTATCAGTTAGCGCACCACGACAGTATACGTACGAGTGGATGGCTTGAAGTGCATTTGGCCATTCCTAAGTTCAAAAAGTACTTAATGGAAAACCAAATGACTATCAAGTACCACTGGAAGGTAGACGAAAGATATTGGGAGCATCGATACGGCGACCGCTGGGAGAAAGGATCTAAGGAGGAGCGGCAAAGTATTCGTTTAGAATGGTTGAAGGAAATGGACACTAAACTAGCCAACATTACCAAAACGGGTAATTCAATCACCACTCCTAAATTTTGGGATGAGGTAAAGGGACAGTACCAAGAATACATTGAACTTGATTTTGTACCAGATCCTAAACTCGATGGCAAATATCTGGAGGACAATGTAGAGGCCGCCGCCAATATCTTTTATGCCTTGGGCGAGGATCCTACTACCGCCGGATTTATGGGAACTACCAAAGGCTCACAAAGTTCGGGAGGAAGCAACAAGCGTGAAGCATGGTTGATTGCCATTGCCCTTTTGAAGCCCTACCGAGATGCGCTACTCGAACCTTTGCATTTTGTAGCTAAATATAATGGTTGGCTACGGCGCTACCCTGATTTGAAGTTTATCTTCAAAGATACCATTCTGACTACTTTAAATACTGGAAAATCAACCGAATCAATCGTATCCTAATGGCTCTCTTCAAAAATATTGATGATGTATATAAACATGTGGGCTTTAATCTCTCTTTTGAGTTCACGGACATTGCGCCTTATTTAGAGGATGTGGAGGCAGGCGAACTTATACAATTCGTGGGGATTGGATTGTACGATAGAATTAACAATAAACTTGCATCTGACAACCCCTCGCTCTCAGAAATTGAACAAAAATGCCTTGATTTAATGCGTCGATATGTGTCTAGGTTAGCTACGGTCAAATGGCTACCAATGGGACAAGTACAGTTTGGGAGAGATGGTATCACCACCGTAGGGAAATCCGAAAGTAGAACCGCCGCTTATGATCAGCAAATTGAAAGAATAGCTTTTTCACTATTGGAACTAGCGGCCAGTAGCCTAGAGCGGCTCTTAAGTTGGCTTGAAACCACTAACTCACTGACAGCCCTTACAGAATACACAAACGCTCCTCAGCGTATCGCTAACAATAAGCTTTACATCAAAAGTGCCGTAGAGTTCTCAGCGTACTATTCAATCTTGGATAATGCTCTCACCTTTCACGCTCTTAAACCCACTATTTCCCGGATTGAAACACAAATGGTGATGCCTCTTTTGGGAGATATGTACGAAACACTGAAGGGGCAAATTTCGGAGCCGCTTCAAATAAAATTGCGAGAAACGGTTAAATACTACATTGCTTTTCAAACCGTGGCGGAGGTTATTGAACTAGAACAAAGTATCCAACTCAATGCTAATGGTTTGAGGGTATATTATGGCTCACAATACATCAATGCCAAATACTTTATGCCTCCTTCAGAGGCTCAACGGCTCGTATCGATGCAAGCTGCCCAGCGCCGAGCCGCCATGTATTGGACACAAATAACCACCCTCCTCAATGAAATAAACGGAGTAGTCGAAGCTGCTCCCGTGGTATGGATTGTAAGCACAGATAAGATTGTCGGATTTTAAATAAATCAAAATGAAACCTCACGTCATCGAACTCAACATAAACAACAATCTACATCGATACACCGGGCCACGATGCTGGAATGATTTAAGCAAAAAACAGTATGAAAAGCTTTTTAAAGTAGGTAATGTTTTGACTGACAAACCCCATTCTTTGTTTGCCCTTCCAGAAATACTCTTCAAAATTCCGCCTACTATGCTTAATTATCTTTTTGACAAGGATGCCATGTCAAGCATAGGAATCATTGGGGAGGATGATCAAGATGCTACGATTCAACTAGGAAATAGTTTATTAGAACTCTGTCAAAATGTAGCCCGAAGCCAAGCCCCTGACAAATGGTTTTTAGACTGCTTTAAACACAAAGAAGCTACCTTTTGGGGTCCACAAGATCGCTTAGCGAACCTTGACTTTGAAGAGTTTTGGTTTACTGAAGCAGCTTATGAGTCTGGCAACTACGATGAGCTAGTCTCTATTTTGTACTGTGCAAATGGTAAAAAGATACGAGCTCCTTTTTCTGAAAAGAGAGTAATACAGTCTGAAAAGTTTGCAAAGTCTTTAAGTACTCTCGAAAAACAGATGATTGCATTCAACTACGAAGGCTGTAGATTGAGTTTCCGTACTCCTTTTCCTAACGTATTTAAAACCCAAACAGAGGCCCAGAAAAAGAAGAGCAACTCTTCCAGCTCCTGGCTTCAGATTGCTATCGGTATGGCCGAAGATAAGTCCTTAGAGTTTGAAAGCCTGAAGCGACAAAATCTGCTCGTAGCCCTGCAAATGCTTGAAAGTAAAATAGTCAAAGCGAAGGAACTTCAAAAGAAGCTCAAAAACACCCCAAAACACTGATATGATTGCTGATACTATTCTTGATTTTTATATTGACTATTTTCAAGACCTTGCCACGGTTTTGTATAGTCATGCAAGTACATCGCCTCGTTTTTTTCTGGCGTCCAAGGATATGAACTATAGTGAATTCACCGCCGCCTTACGGCGCATCGTCAAAGGGAAACATATGATTTTATTTGTACCAGACGATGAAATACAGCTCTCAATGGACAACCCCCGTGGTGTTATTAGAGGAAGCTTCGCTATCGTTGATATTTTTGAACAAGGCAACCCTTCAAACATTGTTAAGAAACAAAAAGAGTGCAGAAATGAGGTAAGGGCTATTTTGATGCGCATGAAACGGGAATCAAACGTATGTTTCCCTGAAGCAAATGAGCCCGGAAGCTTGTTTCAAAATCACATTAAAAATTTATCGAACTCAAACGGCAACGCTACTCCCGTCATTGATAATATCATTACGGGTTGGGAGTGTGAGTTCGAATGGAAGTTTGAAGAAAATATCAATTTCGGTACTGACGCTTTCGCTTAGTTTCCTTCTTTTTTGTGACTTGTAAAAGCACTTTTGGGGAATGGTAGCGGCACAAATCTCACCCCCCGAAAATGGCTTCAGCAAAGACCGATTAGTTTATCGGTTTCAGGCGGATGACTACATCCAGTCTCCTGGAAGCTATGCGGTAAATCGACTTTATTTCACGGCAGCTGTACCCTCCAATATTACGATTCAGATTCGCTTCAATGGGCAAACACAAACCTTTACAGTCGTGTCGGCTGGCAATCCTAGTAATGGGACTAATCTGATTGCCGGAAATGGTTCTTTGACTTATGCACAATCTCTCTTGCCTTATTTCAATGCCAATACATTTTTGAGCAAGTACTTTACGATGTCGGCGCCCAACAACCTTGATTTTCCATCAGTCGTATTTACTGCTAAACAAAAAGGGAAAGCTTACGAGTTTGTGGAGGTAACTTTTGCTTGGGGGAAACTCCAAGTCCAAACCGCTGCTACGGACTTTGCGCTTCGCTCTAATCACTGTATCCTTTTTCAACTGAAGCTTGAACAAGAAGACGGGAGCACTTTTGACAAAATCTATGAAACATATTTGCCCACTACTGTTAGCGGAAAAGCTGAAATAGATGTAGCAGACATTCTCAACAGTCATTTACAGTTATCTGTTGAACGGCCTATTTGGGGCGAGAGGGATCCAGTAGTAAGCCGCAAGAGTACAAGGCGCTATCAAGTGGAAGTAGCTGAAGCTTACGGCACTCCCCTACAACTACAGACCTCTAATACGCTCCCTACCAAAAGGGTATTTTGGGGAGGAAGTGGGTATAGTAAGCCCCATGAGATGAGCTACCTAATATATGGTAACAGCAAAATGATTGCCCTGAAAAATGGCCCTGACATAAGATTTGTCATGACTGATGAACCTCAGTGGCTTACTTTTTATGGTGCTTTGGGTGCGTCGAATGCGCTATATCGTATTGAAATCACCTGGCACGACAACAGCGTCACTACCCACACTTTACAAACTGTCGCGGTTTGGCAATATGGCCAAAAAGTCATTTTCACCGCTGGCCATAATCAATTGAATCTTCCCTCTTACACAAGCACCCAGAAAAGGGTTAAAGAATATACTCTGTACATCGTGGAAGGAGCAACCGAGATTAGTAGACGCTACCGGTATATTGTGGATGCCAACCTACGCGACCGCAGAAAATATTTTGTGTATCTAAATTCTCTTGGAGCTTGGGAGGTGTTGGTAGCCAAGGGCATCGAAGAAAGACGAGTAGAGTACAATTTACTCAAAGCTACGAAACGCCTAAGTTACCCAAACGTAACAGGGGATGCTGAAGAATTTCAGTACCACGGCGATTATACGCAATCTTTCACCTGCAATACAGGCTATCAAAGCCGAGACGAACAGAAGCGTTTCCGTGATTTTGTTTTGTCCCCTTACAAATATCGTTTTTTCAACGGAACGGTAGCCCCGGTCATTGTGACCGATGAACGCCACTCAGAAAATGCGGACGAAGATAACCGACTCTTTGTCTCATTCAATTATAGGTACGCATTCAAATCCAACGCATTGTTACAATGAATAATGATTTTAACGGCAACACTTTTCCACCTCCTCGTTTTCAACCAGAGGGACCCCTAGAGTTAGGAAAAGAAGCTCCTATACCTATCGTGATTGATGCTGCTCCTACCCAGGGAAGTGGAAACGCGGTAAGTTCAAACGGGGTACATCAAGCATTGCAGGACTTTGAACCAATCATCAATCCTCAATCTGGAGATGATAGCACTGATTATGTCTATATCGGGAATAAAACATGGCGCAATTTACGTACTTGGATAAATCACTTGATTGATAATGCAGTTCAGCAAGGACTCACTACCATCACTTGGGATACTGTTAGTGGCTTCCCTGATTTTCTTCTCGAAGAAGCCGACCCGACAGTTCCAGCATATGTAAAAAGTATTACTGAAGAGCAAAAAGAAGCCCTTGCATGGTTCGCTTCTAACTTCTCGCGTGATAGCCTGACGCCTGGACACGTCGTAGTAATTGGGCAAGATGGCGACAGCCTACAGATTATGCCCTTGGGCGAACTGCTTACGCCCTTTTTTCCGGCTCTTTCGTCGGTTCTCAGTGGGGTAGTGGCACCGATCACGAGTCTTTCTATCGTGCAGCAGGTAGATGATATTAACGTCACTTGGACAGACATCACCCGCAAAGCAGGTTATTATCAGGTGGAAATGCGTCACCGTATTCAGTCCGGGGATTGGACTGAATACGTGCTGCTTAATCAACCGGACTTTTCGGTGAAAGAACATCTGTGGCAACGTACCTATATTCCTACGGGGGTAACACACGTAGGGGTTCGGGTACGCTATCTTGACAAAGAGAATGTCCCCTCTGAATGGAAATTGGCCGAAACTACCTTCAATTCAAATGCGCCAGTAATAACCGAAACGCTCTATGAGCGGGTGGCCTTTTCGGGTCGCTGGTGGAGTCAAGGGGCCGTGGTGGAAGAAACGCAGTACGAGCGGGTGGCCTATTCTGGTCGCTGGTGGAGCGAAACAGTGGCACCGGAGCCAGAAGGGGATACGCCTCCTACAGCTCCTAATCCTATCATAGTAGCCCGCAACGCGGCTAACCAGATCAATGTGACGATTCCGTTGGAACTGCCTCATAATCCTTTGAGATTGTTTGAAATAAATTACCGAGTTGTCGGCACGGAGGCTTGGCGGGTCTACACTAACACGGGTTTGTTGGCTGCTCCCGCGACTCCTGCGCTGCTGAGCGGCCCCACCAATGGACAAGCAAACTTTTCGTTTCTGCTCCAAAACGCCTACTTCACCCAAGGCCGCATCGAGGCGCGCGCCCGGAGCTGGCAAAACAGCGTTGCTTCTCCTTGGAGTACAATCGTAGCCGAGCCAATCAGTGGGGGCGGTGGTGGTAGTACCACGCTGCCAAGCAGCTACGTACTTCACTACTATATGAGTCAAGCCAACGGCTTTTTGGACTTGGTAGTTGAAAAGGGAGTAGATGGGCTACCCTATATCAGCGATAATG
>NZ_AUIF01000046.1 GCF_000423565.1 Runella zeae DSM 19591
TTCTAATTGCCTCGATGAGTAAATATTGCTCAAATAACCATAGATCAACACTTTTAAAAGCATTCTTGGATGGAAACTTGAGGTGCCCCCACCTTTATAGTTCTGCTCTAATTGGCTTAGTTCCAGCTTGTCTATGACCGAACTTACTACTCGAACTGGATGATTTTTATCTATCAATTCGTCTAAACTCGGTGGCAGAAGGCTTATTTGGTTGGGCGTATAGGGCTTAAATACCACCCGATTTCTTGAGTGTTTCATAGCCCTAATTTACAAAAAAATCTGCCCACAAAAAAGAGGCTGTCCCTTTTGAGACAGCCTCATTTTGGTATATATTTTAACCTTTGCTTTGTGCATTGGTAGGTCTCAATGATTATGAAAAACAAATGGAGCAACTGGACAAAATGGGGAGAGAAGTATCGTGGCTTTTTCTGGACAATCGCCCTCATTCTGTTTGTACTTTATCAAAGACTACCTTCTTTTAAAAGCAATATTTATACTCCAAACATCATACTTTCAGAAAAATTTGAACGACAAAACATAGGACTGAATGTACGTTATAGCCTTCGCTTCAACGAGCAGTTACTTCGACAGAAGCAAACTCAACAATTTATTAATCAACATTTTGCTACTAAATCATCTTCCGAAATACTTGTACTAGGCAAATCCTATCATCAATCCGAAGCGTGGATTTATTTTGAAATTATCAATCCTGTAGCTTCTACTCAAAAGCTGGTTGTAGATGCTAGTCATTTACGATGCGATGCGCTACAGATTTATACAATAGACGAAGGAATACCTACCCTTAGGGGGAGCATTGAGCGTGCTACTCCTCTCTCTGAGCGGGTCTATCCGTTTTATGAGTTTGCGCTTCCTATATCAAGCCCCCCAAACGATACCGTGCGAGTGATGCTTCGTTCGAGTAGATTTACTGGACTTCATGAATTGGATTTACAACTTTCGACCGAGAAGGAATTTAAAGAATATGCTCTGACCAAAAATCTTAAAAATACATTCACAGTTTATTGGTTTTTTGCCTTCGCTGTTTTCATGTTGGTGGTTGGAGGAATCTTTCGCCAAAAAAAACTGATTTATTTAGGGGGCTTTCTTTTTGGGCTTTGTATTATTTATCTCAATAGTGGCTACTTTGTAGATACTTTTCCTTTTGCTTCTCAATCTGCCTTAGGGCCTTCCAACGCAGGAAGTTTTTCGATATTTCTGACCAACGCCCTGTTTCATCCATTTGCTTATCAAATGATGATACACATACCTATTAATCTTCGACGTTATCGTTTTTGGGCTTGGTTTTTGGTGGGTTGTAATATTTCGATGATGTTTCTGATAGTAGCCATTCATGCTTCATGGGCAAATATCGTATATACCAATGCACTTCAGATACTTATCATTGCCAATATGGCGTGGGCACTTTATCATGCATATTTAGCTTATATTAGAGCCAATATTTCTTATTATTTGCTCGTAGAAGCCTTTGTGTTTGTCCCTCCGTTGATAGAATTATTGCTTCGGTATTTTAGATTTTTTAATTCTCCATCTCCATTTAGCGAAATCTTTTTCAACGCCTCGGCTGTGATTCTCTTGGTAGCATATCTTGCCCTCGAAGAACTCAAAAACGAACTTATCCTTAAGCAAAATCTCTTAGAGCGCTTAGATCAACTTCGGCAAAATACCGAAGCGCAACGAAAATCTGAAATAGAGGCAATCGGTCGCAATCTTCACGACCAAGTAGGCAATACCCTAGCTTCAGCACTTGGCTATTTGAATATGAAAAAAGTGAACGTTGCTACGGCCAAAACGCAGATCATGAATGCTCTTACCGAGTTGCGGTTTATTAGTCACAATCTCGTCAAAGATGATGACCGCCCATTGTCCGAAAAAGTAGAATCTTTGATAAGTCGATTCAATGATTTTTCCAGTACCAACTTTTACTTTCAAGATTATAGCGAAAAAAAAATGGATAAAATCCCTCAGCTAACCCAACAAAACATCTATAATATGATTGAAGAATTGATGACAAACATCATCAAACACGCTCAAGCTACTGAAGCACACATTCAGTTTTTTGCCAATGATTCTCAATGGCAAGTAAGCATCGAAGACGATGGCGTGGGTTTTGACACTAATCAAACCTACCAAGGGATTGGGCTTCAAAACATTTATAAAAGAGCCGAGCTAAGCTCCCTTCGGGTTTTGATAGACTCAACAAATGACGGAACTAGTGTAATCATCGAAACAAACCATGCCCACGACAGTACTCATTATTGACGATCATCAGCTTTTCAATGACGGTCTAAGCTTGATTTTGAAAGAATCTGCCTATTTTAAAGTAATAGGTCAAGTATATGATAGTAGGCAAGCGGTATATCAATGTCAGGCTCTGAACCCCAAACTCGTATTGGTTGATTTCAATATGCCTCATTTGGATGGGGTGGCCGTTGTTAGTGCCCTCAAAGCCCAAGGTTTTAAGGGTAAAATAGTAGTAATCAGTATGTATGCCGATACCAAAGAAATCGCCATATTCAAACAATTGGGCATAGACGGATACCTCCCCAAAACTACCCCCGCTTCTGAGCTAATTAAGATACTAAAAAAAATTATGGCTAATGAACGTATCTATGAATCTCTTAATCCTCAAAAAAAACGCTCTATCAAAGGTAGCGTTGCCTCAGAATATAAACTCACCAAGCGAGAAATTGATATTTTAAGAGCCCTGAAAAAAGGAATTACTACTGAGCAAGTAGCCCACGAACTAAACCTTAGTTACTATACCGTAGAAACACATCGCAAAAATATTAATCAAAAACTCAATTTAAAAAGCAAAATTGAATTTTATGAATTTTTACGAAACTTTGAGAGAGAAGACTAAAGAGGCTAAAAAACAACGTGCATAGCCTGTTGATTTTGGGTCATTTGCTTCTGAAATTGTTTCGGCGACTGACCTACTTGTTTTTTGAAAATACGCACAAAATACGCATCATCATCATATCCTAGCTGCTCGGCGACTTCGGCAATGGTGTTTTCTTTTTGAAGCAACAAACGTTTTGCTTCAATCATTACTCTTTTCAAAATCAATGCACCGGTGGTTTGGTGTTGGATTTCTTGGCAGATACGGTTGAGATGCCGGGGAGTCATGTGCATCAAATCCGCATAATCTTTAGGAAGCTTTTTGGTCTTAAAGTTTTCTTCGATCAATCGTTCTAATTTTTTTACTCTCAAAAAATTAAGGTGCGAAGACGGTACCCTTTCTTCCTGATAAATCCGCGTTAGATGAATATAAACCAAGTCAATCAAAGACGTGAGTTTGGGGTATTTTAGTGGCAATAGCTGCTGATATTCGTCATAAATAGCTTTAAACAAAGGGGTGAGCTCTTGAAGCTGAATTTCAGTGAGGTATATCACAGGGTAATTTATTTCCAAATAATAAAAAGGAAAATCACTGAGCCGTTTTGAAAGGTAAGTCTGATTATAGAAGGCTTCGGTATGAAAAAATACATAGCCGTCTACATCTTCCGAAAGTACCCAGCTATGTACTTGGCCAGGGGTAAGCAAAAACACACTACCCGGTCTAACATCGTAAGTATCAAAATCTATGTAATGAATGCCGCTGCCCCTCGTAAAAAGTACCGTGATATAAGTACTATGCTTGTGAGGGGTATTTACAAATTGGTGCTCCTCCAAATGTGGCCTAAGCGCATTGGCATACAAAGCATGAGCCATGCTATCTTCGGCGAATTCGGCTATGCCATAAATAGGGAAATTTTTCATGATACACGCTAATGTCCGTTTAGTACTACTTTTTGGCACTAAATGCCCTGTTTTATGAAGCAATAGGGCTCTATTTTTGCATTGTAAACATTCTCAATAAAGCAATGGCACTCTATCATATGATTCACAATAGATGTCCTAAATGTCATCAGGGACAAGTTTTTAAAACCAATAACCTCTTCAGCTTTCGTCCTACCAAAATGGAAGATGCGTGTCCGCATTGCCATCAAAACTTTGTCAAAGAGCCGGGGTTTTATTGGGGAGCAATGTACGTAAGCTATGCCTTGGCTACCGCCGAAATGGCCCTAGCCTACGTTACTGCCTTATTGTTGGGGGCAAGTCCTTTCGACTTTGTTAATTTGGGAATTTGTATTGCCGTTGTTATCTTTTTATTTCCTTTCAATTTCCGCATGGCTCGCCTGATATGGCTTTATCTGTTTACGGGTGTGGTTGAGTCGTAGCCTAAGAGTAGGCGTACTTTTCCCATTTGTCTATCACAGCTTTAAAGTCAGCCGGCAATTCGGAATCAAACTGAAGCCATTGTTTGGTGCGTGGGTGTTGAAACCCAATCGACTTAGCATGGAGGGCTTGCCGAGGCATGAGCTCAAAACAATTTTCAACAAAAGACCGATAACTACCGCTGGTGGTTCCACGGAGTATTTTATCGCCTCCATATACCGAGTCACTAAACAGCGGATGCCCTAAGTGCTGAAAATGCGCCCTAATCTGGTGAGTTCGTCCAGTCTCTAAATTACATTTTACGAGCGATACATACTTGTAAGATTGCAATACTTCGTAGTGGGTTACGGCATGCTTTCCTTGACTACCATCCACATACACCGACATCACTTTACGATCACGGGCACTTCTTCCGATGTGCCCTACTATCGTTCCTTTACTTACTTTTGGCTCTCCCCACACCAAAGCATAATAGGTACGCTCAGTAGTATGCTCAAAAAACTGACGTGCAATGTGTGCCATGGAGTATTCGGTTTTGGCAATCACTAAGAGTCCAGAAGTATCTTTATCGATACGATGAATCAAGCCCGGACGGGCTTCCCCGTTTCGTCCTGTGGGTAAATGCTGAAAATGATAAACTAGTGCATTGACGACCGTCCCGCTCCAATTACCGTACGCCGGATGTACTACCATACCAGCGGGCTTGTTGAGTACTAGTACTTCTTCATCTTCGTAGACAATATCAAGCGGAATATTTTCGGGGATAATCTCGGTTTCGCGGGGGGGGTGAGGCAGCGAAATCGTAATCACATCAAATGGTTTGACTTTATAGCTTGATTTTATAGCTTTATTATTAACTTTGACCGATTCGGTCTCAATCGCATTCTGAAGCTTAGTACGAGTGACACCAGAAAGATGATGTTTTAAATAATGGTCTATGCGCATGAGGGTTTGGCCTTTATCGGCTACTATTCTATGATGCTCATAAAGCTCTTCATCTTCTTCTGTCAAGTATGGGTTGTTTTCTTGCATTGAAATATTTTTTAAATTTCACAATAAAATTTTTAAGATTGCGTTTCTTGGGCTAATAACTAATCCTAACAATTATAAAAATCTTATGGACTACAATCAAGGACAAAAGAATGACCGTAAAAGCCTTCTCCTTGCTGCATTGGCTATTTTAGCGCTCCTCAACGTGGTGCTAATTTATTTTTTCTACAAAGAACGAGAAAAGAATAAAGAACAAGAAACAGTAATTGCAGCTAAAACGGAAGAGCTTGTCTCTACCAAGATGAAATTAGATTCTATTTCTGCTCAGTTGGATTCCAAAATTGCTGAAATCCAACAACTAGGTGGTCAGGTTGATTCTCTTATTGCTTTGAAACAACAAATTGAACGAGATAAAGCTGCCCTCAAAAGTGCCTCAACAGCTGCCTCGGTCGATGTCTCTAAATACAAACAAAAGATTCGTGAATATGAAGCGATCTTGAACCAAAAAGACCAAGATATTGCTAAACTCAAAGAAGAATTGGGAATTGTGACGGCCCAAAATCAAGAACTTGCCAGCAAAGTAACTGGCTTGGAAGGCGAAAAACAAACCTTACAAAAAAGCTTTGAAGATTCGGTCGGAACTTTGAGCAACAAAAACCGGGAATTGGCCGAGAAAGTTACGATTGCATCTGCTTTGAAGGCCGAGAAAATCGCCGTAAATGCCGTATCGGCTAAAGGGAAAGAACGCGACGGCGGTAGCTACCGTGCCAAGCGTATTGATAAGCTAAAAGTAGATTTTGACTTAGCCGCCAACCCTATCTCTCCCAATGGCGAGCGCGAAATTTATCTGCGTATCTTGGATCCAGAAGGAGCAGTGATGGCTGATATGGCTACTGGCTCAGGTACTTTTGTGTATCAAGGCAGAGAGACTGTTTATACCGCCAAACAAACGCTAGACTATAGCAACGAAGGCTCACAAGGCTCTATTATTTATTCGAGAGGTGGTATACCACTCAAAAAAGGCGAACATACTATTGAGCTTTACTGCCAAGGGTTCCGTATTGGGTCTACGGTATTTAAAGTCAAATAATTCCTTTGTGACTGTGATAGAGAGGATTAGAGTTTATTTTGGGAAATAAATAAAAACTTTTGCCCAAAAATGAACCTCTAGCCCTCTCTTTTTTTGTTATTTGTAAATAAAATAAACTTTTTTCCACGTTTTTTTGTAGAAAACTCAACTATTGATTAGTTTTCGCAGTAAACAAAATGTTACTATAATTTTAAGTACTGAATGGCTCAACAACAACGCAAACCTTTCCGCCCAGTAAGACAAGAAGAACCGTACCGTATCAATGATCGTATCCGTGTACCTCAAGTACGCCTCGTAGGTGAAAACATTGCTCCTGGCATCTATGATATTCAGCAAGCATTGCGCATGGCTGAAGAGCAAAACCTTGATTTGGTAGAGATTTCTCCTAATGCCGTTCCGCCTGTTTGCAAAGTGATTGATTATTCTAAGTTCAAGTATGAACAAAAGAAAAAGCAAAAAGAGATTAAAGCAAACGCCCAAAAAGTAGTCATTAAAGAAATCCGGTTTAGTCCAACTACCGACGATCACGATTATGAATTTAAGCTAAAACACGCCCTCAACTTCCTGAAAGAAGGAGCAAAGGTAAAAGCTTATGTACAGTTTTCTGGTCGGGAAATTGTATTCAAAGAACAAGGCTATAAATTGCTTGAACGTTTTGCCAAAGCACTCGATGAAGTAGGTAAAATCGAATTAGAGCCTAAGTTAGAAGGCAAACGTATGAGCATTATTTTAACGCCTAAAGCGCTCAAAAAATAAGCGCAAGAAGCATTTTATCTTGCATGATATATCGCAAAAGCTGCAAATATCCTTTGCAGCTTTTTTGTGTTGTATCTCATTTTTTATCTGAATAAAATAATCAAAGCAGCTCCTGCCACCATAATAGCAGCCCCTCCAAGTTTGCGCCAAAGCCTAGTTTCTTTGAAAAAATGTACCCCCAATAGTACACTTACCAGCGCCGAAATTTGAAACAATGCCAACGCATAACTCACCTGAATTCCCTCAAAAGCGTAATTGGTCGATAGTTGCATCACCCCTGTGGAAATGGCTAAGGCGAAAAAATGCCATTTATAGGTTCTGACGATTCTTATTTGTACTTCTAATTGGAGCTTTTGTGCAGTCAATAAGAGCAGCAACATCGATACTATAAACCCTCCCACACACCACGACACAAAAGCCACATTGGCATCGGTAAGCAAGATGATTTTTTTGAGAAATAAGGCATCAATCGCCGAAAAAATCAATGCCAAAAACCGATATTGAACTTCTTTTTTTTTGAAAATATCCCAACTAAATCGCTCCGAAGAACCCGATTGGCTCAATACAAAGTAACTTCCTGACACAATCAGCAGCATTCCGACTATGCCCCAAAGGTTGGGTATCTCACCCACTAAAAAAATGCCAAACACTAAGCTTACCAATGATTTATAGGCATTGATGGGGCCTAGTACCGACAGGTCTCCTTCTTGGAGCGATTTGACAAGAAAGAAGTTTCCAGTTACTGCCAATAAATTGAAAATGAGTGAATTGTACCAAAACTCAGCCGGGAGCTGAGGCAATGGATGAAGGAGGAGATACCCAAAACAAGCTACGCTAAGTAACGCGTAGGTAATCATCACCACAAACAATGGGTTGGATTGGCGCTGGGTTAGGTATTTTTGGAAAACGTTTGATAAAGGGTTTACCAAAATCCTAACCCCAATCGCCAATGTCGTAGTACTAAGAATCAGTAACAGCACCTAGTTTGTTACATCAGTTTTAAGTTTTTCGGATCCCAAGCGACCACTTTTTTCTCAAAATAGCTTTTGTTGCAAGCCAATACTGGCGCCGCAGCCCTAAAACCAAAAAGAGGGTCTTCAATCACGGGTTTTCCGGTGAGTATTCCTTCAAAAAAGTTGGCAAAATGGTTTTTGTGCGCATCATCATCGGCGGGCGCTTCAAATTTAATTTCTTGCACAGGCTCCACGGTACGTGTATCGGCAGGGTACTTAGCATCATAAGCAGCGAGGTATTCTTTTTGTTGGGCTTCCGTAAAAGTTCCAAAACTCTCTCCATTGCTATAACCCGGAGCCGCCGATAGCTTGCGTTTAGTCAGGGTAAGTGAATTTCCTCCAAAGGTGATTTCACCTTCATTTCCCACAATACGCGTCACATTTTTGATGGCACCTGCATTGGCAAAATTGACCCTCAATACCATCTGAAAAGGATCTAACTTACCCATAGCAGGGTACTCCATAGTAGCTACCATGACATCGGGTACATCGCGCCCGTCTTTCCAGTAGGCAAGTTGTCCCGAAGAAAAAATGCGATTGGGCCCCAATGAACCTGTTACAAAATGAACTCCCGTAATCAAGTGCACAAACAAATCTCCTGCAACCCCCGTACCGTAGTCGCGATAATTGCGCCAGCGGAAAAAACGAACCGGGTCAAAAGCCCGTTTGGGAGCATCTCCTAAAAAAGTCTCCCAGTCAATCGTTTTGGGAGAGGCATCTGTCGGAATCGAGTACTGCCATGCTCCAATAGCATTGAAGCGGTCGTTGGTAGATTCGATAAAATTAATCATTCCTATATCACCTGCTTCTACCAATCGCTTTGCTTCTTTGAAAGCCGCCCCACTGATACGCTGACTTCCTACTTGCATTACTTTGCCCGAAGCCTTGGCCGCCGCAATCACCGCCGCACCTTCTTCTATATTTTGAACCATTGGTTTTTCACAATATACGTGCTTGCCCTTTTTGAGAGCAGCAATCGATATACGATCATGCCAGTGGTCGGGAGTGACAATCAAAACCGCATCCACATCTTTGCGCTCTAGTACCTCACGATAGTCACGAGTAGTAAAGAGATGATTTCCAAAAACTTCTTTAGCATGAGCCAATCGACCATCATACAAATCCGCCACGGCTACCAGTTCACACATACCTGTCCGAAGGGCGGCATTGGTATCCGAAAATCCCTGTATGCCCATGCCAATGGTCGCAATACGGATTTTGTTGTCGTTAAGACTTTTGATGATATTAAAAGAGGGCGCTACAGCCGTCGAAGCTGTCACTGCTCCTAGTTTTTTGACGAAGTCACGGCGATTGGTTTTCATTTCTTGCATGTACAGGTGAGTCTTTGGTCATACTTTGTTCTAATGTTTTAAAGGCAACTAAGAGTTAGTCTTACTTTGTCGCTGGAGGATTTTACGGAGCAACCAAAAAATAAAAATCACCACCAACGAAAACGCAATAATCGGAAACCAAAAAGTGATAAAACTAAATCCAATAGACACTATATTTTCGACGGTAGCCACCACAGGATTAGCCACTCCTCCGCTTAGTTTGGTAGAAGCAAGCCGCACCATACTCGTTCCTGCTTGAATAAAACCAGCCGTTCCTCCTCCTACCATCAGCCCCAATCCCCATTGAAGCATAGGGTTATTGATTTCAATAAAAGAAGTCGTCAACAAAGTACCTGCCGCAAAAGCGGTAGGCAAGGCGATAGTGTCTAGGAGATTGTCAACCCAAGGAATATAATAACCACCGATTTCGAGAACCGTAGCCGTGCCAAGCAGCGTGATAGCCGTCCACGTACCCATCCATTCGAAGCCTGAGGCTACGGTGACCCAGCCAAAGTGAACCGCAATGCTACTTAGTAGTAAAGGTACAAATACCCTAAATCCCGAACAGGCCGCCAAGCCTATCCCCAGACATAAACTTAGAAAAAACTCCATGCTTAAGTGCTTTCGCACAGTTATTTGTTAACCGTTAATAAAGCCCAAATTTTAAACACTAAGGCACTAAGTACCACTAAGATTTAAATGGTTAACTTTCAGAGATTTATCGTTTATTTTATTTCATACGCAGTTACCATATTCTTGTAGAAATTGGGAACAAGCACTTTCTTTTGCTGAGGAATATACCCAAAATCAGCCGTGTTGATTTTAGCATCTTTGCTGTCGATGAGTTTCCAGGTTTTTCCGGAAGGAGAGACACAATAGATTTCGCCGTGCCAGCACGAAATCAAGTAATTGTCACCATGTCTCAAAATACCGTCGGCAGTTTTGTTGGTCATGGCCCAAGATTCGTATTTTTTGGTATTGTAATCCAACTTCCATAGATTTCCTGTGCCTGCCGAAGCTACTATGAGATAATCTTTTTCGGCAAAAACTCCGTTGGGTGCCTGAAGGTTGGGGTCATCCAAAAACAACTCCAATTTGCCATCTGCATAGCGATACAACTTATGCCCGCGCGAATCGCTCGCAAATACCTCTCCTTTGGGGCTAACGCTGACGTCGTTGAGCATGACGGCATTGGGGGCAGCGTGTCGTTTGATAATTTTACCCGACTTCAAATCTATTTCTACCAAATCTTTCAAATCCGCTACAAACAATGAGTTTTTCACTACTCCCATTCCTTTGGGGTCATTGAGTCCCTTTGCCCATTCTAAGGTTTTGATTTTGCCGTCGGTAGTCAGTACCGAAATAAACCCGTCGCCGTCAGGGGCGTCTACGTTCATTTTGTTGATGTTAGCCACCAGTAGGCGTTTGTTTTGGGCATCATAATACACTGATTCGGGCGTGCGCAAAGTGGTGTCAGATTGCCACACTTGGGTGAGCGATAGAGGTGAGCTATCTTGCGAATAGACAGCCGTTATGCTTCCCATGAGGAGAGCCGATGCAAGAAAAAAAGAAGTTTTCACGGTAAAAAATAGTTAAGAATTACTTAATTTGTCGAATTAAACACTTTCATATTTAAAAGCAATGAACACCATCAAACTACGCAATCTATTCTTCATTACTGCCTGTTGTACCTTTTTGGCCTTTTCAAGTTTTGCTCAAAAGAAAGAAAAACTATTTAATGGCAAAGACCTGAAAGGCTGGAAAGTATATGGTACAGAAAAGTGGTATGTAGAAAAAGGAGAGTTGGTATGCGAAAGCGGCCCTGATAAGGGATACGGGTATTTGGCTACCGAAAAAACGTATAAAAACTTCGAACTTAGCGTAGATTTTAAACAAGGAGCCAACGGCAACAGTGGGGTTTTTATCCGTTCAAACATCGCCGAAGGTAGCACCAAAATCAGTGGATGGCAGGTAGAAGTAGCCCCTCCAAACCACGATACGGGCGGGATTTATGAGTCTTATGGCCGTGGTTGGCTTATTCAAATCCCTGACGATAAAGAAGGGTTTTTGAAGTTTGGAGAGTGGAATACCCTCAAAATTAGAGCCGAAGGCTCACGCGTGCAAACTTGGCTCAATGGCCATGAAATGGTGGATCTAACCGACGAAAAAATCGGTGCCGGAAATGGCTCCATTGCCCTTCAAATCCACGACGGAGGAGGGATTAAAGTCAATTGGAAAAACCTAGTAATCAGGCCTTTGTAGATTACTTAGGTCACAAAAATTTAATCTCCATAAAAAAGCCGTATCTTTAGGCTCCATTGGTGGAGTTTGACCTTCCAGTTCTTGGCGAATTGGAAGGTTTTTTTATAACATTTTAATTAATGCTAGATAAACTAATTCGCTAAGAATCAGAATATCTATTTTTATTTTATGACATTTGATTCATTAAATCTGATTGACCCCATTCGCAAAGCCTTACAGGCTGAGGGGTATAGCACTCCTACTCCCATTCAAGCCCAAGCGATTCCGATAGTACTCGAAGGGAAAGACTTATTAGGCTGCGCCCAAACAGGTACGGGTAAAACAGCCGCTTTTGCGATTCCGATTTTGCAATTACTAGCTCAAAAGCCATCTCAACGGCGCGAACGGCGTACCATAAAAGCTTTGATTTTGACCCCAACTCGCGAACTAGCCATTCAGATTGGGGAGAGCTTTGCTGCCTATGGCCGCTTTACCAACCTCAAACATACCGTTATTTTTGGTGGTGTAAAACAGCTTCAACAGACCAACGCCCTCCAAAATGGCGTAGATATTTTGATTGCCACTCCGGGTCGGCTTATCGACCTCATGGCGCAGCGTTTTGTGAGTTTAAAACATTTAGAGATTTTTGTGCTCGACGAAGCCGACCGTATGCTCGATATGGGTTTTGTACACGACGTACGCCGAATCATTGCGGTATTGCCTTCTGAGCGACAATCTTTGTTTTTTTCGGCGACCATGCCTCCCGAAATCACCAAACTCGCCGATTCTATCCTTCACAATCCGGCCAAAGTAGAAGTAACACCCGTGTCTTCTACGGTAGATATTATCCAACAGTCGGTGTTTTTTGTCGATAAAGAAAACAAAAATGCTTTATTGCTGCACCTTCTTCAAGACAAAGGAATTGAAACAGTTTTGGTATTTACCCGTACCAAGCATGGCGCTGATAAAGTAATGAAAATGTTATTGAAAAATAACATCAAAGCAGAGGCAATTCACGGCAACAAGTCTCAAAATGCCCGCCAAAATGCGTTGAACAATTTCAAAACCAAAAGTACACGTGTATTAGTTGCGACCGACATCGCAGCGCGTGGTATCGATGTAGAAGAATTAGCGTACGTTATCAATTTCGAAATACCCGATATTCCTGAGACTTATGTTCACCGCATCGGTCGGACGGGTAGAGCAGGAGCCAAAGGTACGGCTTATTCTTTCTGTGATACCGAAGAGAGGGCCAACCTGAAAGACATCCAAAAATTGATCGCAAAAGTAATTCCGGTTATAGAAGAGCATCCTTTTCCGCTGACTCAAACACCCGGAAATGAAGCGCCTAAATCGCGTAGTAACACTCCTGCTCGCGGCAATCGTCCTCCTAAACCAAAACCTCAAGTAGGAGCTTCTTCGGCTCCAAAGCCCGAACGAAGCAAGAAACCTTGGTTCGCCAAAAAAAGATAAATGATTAAAAGCGCTCCTGAAGCGCTTTTTTATTTGCTACAGAGCGGGCAAGTACCTTGAATGAGTAAATTCATTTCAGTAGAAGAAAACCCTTGTGGTAACTGGACTGACGGAATGTGTATATCGTCCAAACAAGTAGTTTTACCGCACATTTGACATTTAAAATGTACGTGGTCGTGGTGATGTTCATGACTGTGACATACGCCTTTGCATAAAGCATAGCGAAGCCCTTCCTCGTCTAATACCTTATGAATGATGCCTTTATCAACAAAAGTTTTGAGGGTACGGTAGATCGTAACGCGGTCGTAGCGCTCTTGCAAGCCGCTTTCCAAATCTCCGTGCGAGAGGGCAGAATCTTGATGATGAAGTATATCTAAAATATCTTCACGGCAGCTCGTATGACGCAACTCGTGCAAACGTAGTGTATCTTTGGCGAATGTATTCATAATCGGTATCAGTTAACTTTCGAGATGTTATCTGTTACTGTTAAAATGCTTTAAACTTCGCGAAAGTTCGAGACTTTCGTGAAGTTATCAAAATTATCAAATTTAAAATCCAACGTTTCAGCGTTACTATGATTAAAATTGGTATCATCAACGTCTCCGACCGCGCTAGCGCGGGTATCTATGAAGATATTCCGGGCAAGGCCATTGTTTCTACCCTTCAAGAATACCTCATCAGCGAATGGGAACCCGTATATCGAGTTATTCCAGACGAGCAACACCTTATCAGTCAAGCCCTTGTCGAAATGGCCGACAAAGAAGACTGCTGCTTGGTAGTGACGAGCGGGGGCACAGGGCCTGCCCCGCGTGATGTCACTCCTGAAGCTACCGAGGCTGTTTGTCAGAAAATGATGCCCGGTTTTGGTGAACTCATGCGACAAGTAAGTTTGCAATATGTACCCACGGCGATTTTGTCGCGTCAAACCGCTGGTATCCGTCACAAAACCCTGATTGTCAATCTGCCCGGAAAGCCTTCTGCTATTCGTCAATGCCTCGATGCTGTTTTTCCAGCGATTCCTTATTGCATTGATTTGATTGGTGGGCCGTATTTAGAAACCAACGATGCCGTCATCAAAATCTTTAGACCCAAATCATAATTTTTAGCATTATGTTGTTCTGAAAAAAATCAATCTATTTCATCAAACAACACCCCTAACGATTAACGGTGCAGAAGCACCACTTTTCCATGAATCCCTCTGAATTAACTTCTATTTTCAACCATATCAAACATTTACGCGTAGGAGTGATTGGCGATTTTGCCGTAGATTTCTACTATAAACTTCAAACCCACACGGGAGAGTTGTCGGTCGAAACCCAAAAAGAAGTATTTCGGGCACAAAAACCTACCGCTTCTTTGGGAGGCGCAGGCAACGTAGTACAGAATATAGCCGCTTTGGGCGCTCAATCTATAAAAGTATTTGGTTGCATCGGAAATGATATTTTTGGACGAGAAATGTTGCATCTCTTTCAAAACCTTCGGGTAGATACGCAAGCTTTACAAATCATTGAGCAAGGTTGGGATACTTGCACCTACACCAAGCCCATGACGAGTAACGGAGAAGCAAATCGCCTTGATTTTGGAACCAATAATCAACTCTCCGAAACTCATTTCAATCAGATTGTCAGTGATTTAGAATCAAGTCTTCCTGAGCTTGACGTACTCATCATCAATCAGCAATTTGCCAATCCGCTCCTAAACGCCCCACGATTGACGATGCTCAATAGGCTCATTGCTCGCTTTCCGAAGTGTTTTATGTTGGCCGACTCCCGCGACTTCGGGGGGAGCGTCAGAGGAGCTACTCTAAAAGTAAATACCGACGAAATAGCCCGAATCCTGTCTTGCGCCGTATCTAATGATTTAGGAAGTTGTATCACCCAAAGCCGCCAACTCCAAGCTATCACCAAAGCACCCGTACTTATCACCCGTGGAGAGCAGGGGATACTGTACGTGGACAAAGACGAAACTTGTCAAGTAAAAGGTATTCCGTTGCAAGGCCCTCTTGATACCGTTGGAGCAGGAGACACGGTAGTAGCGGCATTTGCGTTGGCGAAGGGTGTTAGATGTAGCGACTTTGTGGCTTTACAAATTGCCAACTATGCCGCTGCCGTTACGGTTCAGAAACTCAACCAAACGGGTACGGCTTGTCTGGACGAAATATTGGCATTGAAAGCTAGCTTGTAAAGAATCGTATTTTCAAACCATTCAATATATATTATTTATCTTAGACCATGACCTCGGAAAAACTTACGGCGCTCCGCCAAGAAATTCAGACGTATCTTTCGGGTAGCTTACTTCCTTTTTGGATTCAACGTACCGTTGACAAGGAAAATGGCGGCTTCATTACTCATTTCGACCAATTTGGCAAGGATTCGGGCGAAGACGAAAAATCTTTGATTGCTCAATCTCGGTCAGTATTTACGTATTCGTCGGCGGTGCGAGCAGGCTATGATACCGACGGCACCCTTGCAGAGATGGCACGCCAAGGGGTGGATTATCTCATTGATAAAATGTGGGACAATGAATACGGCGGATTTTTTTGGATGACCAACCGCAAGGGAGAAGTTACGATTGACGAAAAAATCGTTTATGGGCTTAGTTTTTGTATTTATTCATTGAGCGAATACACCCTCGCTCTTGGCGACCCACGAGGCCAAGAATACGCCGAAAAATGTTTTGACCTATTACAAAAATACGCTGTAGATACGCACTACGGAGGGTATTTTGAGATGTTTACTCGCGACTGGACCCTCAAAGGCCCCGGCTCCGCTGGCGGCGACCGCAAAACCCTCGACGCTCATATGCACCTTATGGAAGCATTCACGACTTTGTATGAGTGTACGGGCAAAGAAATTCACCGCCGCAAGCTCCTCGAAATCATTGAGTTGTTGGTTTCGCGTATTATGCATCCTGAGTATGGCACGGGTGTGCCGCAGTTTTGGGCCGATTGGCGCGTGGCTCCTCAAATTAAATTTGACATCGTATGGGGCTGGGATCGCTTCACCGAAGACGGTCTGAAAGCCGCTGCCGAAGACAACACTAGCTATGGCCACAATGCCGAATTTGCGTGGTTGTTGATGCACGCTTTGGATATTCTAGGGCTTCCGTATGATACTTATGGTGAGCAAATTACCAAATCTTACAGTCATGCTTTGAAGTATGGTGTTGATTGGGAATTTGGCGGCGTGTATGTAGAAGGCTCTCATGCAGGTGAGGTATATGACCGTGAAAAAGAGTTTTGGCAGCAAGCCGAGATGCTCATCGGAATGCTCGATGCTTATCGCTTTTTGAAAGATGAAAAATACCTAGAAGCTTACGAAAACGTTCATCGCTTTGTATTTGACAAAATGATTAATCATGAGTTGGGTGAATGGTGGCCCCTTATGACCCGTGATGGCGCTCCTATTTGGAAGCACATGAGCCACTCTTGGAAAATCAATTATCATGATGTACGTTCGATGATTCAGTCGGCTATTCGCCTCGACAAAATCGTCAGAGGAGTCTAAATCCTTAGCTATAAGCAGTAAGCTTTTTAGATGCTCAATGGTTTTCTGTAGAGAAGACCTAAAAAATGCCTAAAGCATACTGCCAATTGCTACGTAGTTAGCGTTTTTTAATAGTCACGAATATTGCTCAAAACGGGGAGAACTTTCCCCGTTTTTGTTTTTTTTATAACTTGCTTTACAGAATAGAAAAAAGTCTAAAAATAAACTAATCTGTTCATTATCAAAACACTACTCTGGGATTTCTTGATTTTTAAATCTGTTCATTTACTCAGTGGATTGTTTTTTTAAATGACATATTCTAAAACTGTAATATACCGAAGGCGTTCAATCAATATTCATCCTAAAATCACAACTGCTCATATGAACAATTTATTCAGAGGTTTACTAGCTGGCTATGGTGCCAAAAAATTAGGAGGTGGATGCCTCAGTACTATCCTTATTTTCATTGTATTGTGGGTTATTTTGGGGCAGTGCCAATAAGGCCTCTACGCTAATCCATTAACAGATACTCATCAAAATCTTTCTGCTATTTCTACAAAAGCTCCAAATACGCATTGGGAGCTTTTTTTGTGGGTTTACCTTTCAATACAAAATGACAAATATCTTATACCCCATGGTGCAAAGGTCTACAAAGGCAATTTATTCAACAACACAAAGTTGATATTCTACACCGTGATCTGTATCCCAAAGACCTATTCGCAGAATTTGCTTTCTTGATGTTCGTTCACCATGTTAATCATTCTTAAATATTAAACTTGTACTCCACAACTTTTTTGAGTTTTATTTTTTAGGTCTAGGAAGACACGGGTTTGACGAGTGGTGATAAAAATTTATTGATTTAAAAATGTAATGGTACGCGGGCTAATGTCTTCAAATTTCCAGCCATCAGTTAATCCTGCCGCTTCCAATGCTTCTTTGAGCGGCTCGCTGACAACTTTGAATAATTCCCGACTGATGAAATAATCGTGGTATTTATCCAAAACAAAATCGTGAATATCTAATACAGAACCCTTATCAAAAAATTTTATCCTTGTCTTTAAGTAACCATCTTCATTATGAATGCCAAGTTCGGTGGCTGATTGTATAATACCACTTTTCCTATCAGCATAAGTACATTTTTCAAAAGTTATTTTGGTTTCTTCGCCTAACTGAAAAATATAATAGTCAAATTTTTTGCCTCTGTACATCAGTTTGGCGGGATAAAATTTATGAATAGGGAGATTGAAAGCAGCGATAGTTTCTTTGAACTGTTCTGATACTAAAAAGCAATAACTCATTGAGTAATGATTGACAACAAACTTATAAATATTGAGTTTTATCCAATCGAATTTCTTTTTTCTTTCGCCATACAATTCCTTCAACACAAAATGATCAAAAACAGGTACATCGTCAATAAGAGATGTATTATTGATAGATTTTTCGATGGGTTGTTTAAAAAAATTCTTCGTATCACCACCATCAGGGATAAACTCAGCCCCTTGCATTTCGGGGGATAAATAGGCAGAAGGATAAATTTTTTGCCCAGTTCCTATTTCGATTTTTAATTGATAAAATTTCATTGGCAATTGATAGTTAATGAATTGAGAGGATTACCATTTACGCCAGTGGCAGGTGTACCTGTTGCACAAACGCCTACTACCTGTCTTTTAAGGCAACTAATATACTTCTTTATGCTTTCGATAGCGTCAATTTTATCTTACGGCCTCGATAAAGACGAACCTAATCCGCCCCATTGTGGGTAGCAACCACAACGGAGGCGGATATAAAAAAGTAAGACCCTTAGGAGAAGTCAGTTATCAACCTAATCTATTTGTTGAATACTAGTCTTTAGATCAAGATTAGCTTATCTGTTTTGCGTCGGAAATGCAGTCGCTCCATTTTTAGTAAGGTTCATCGTAGCATCAAAGGTCTGGTGAACAAAACTCATTATTGGTAAATTAGTCGGTTTTACAAACCTTTTTCATGCACAGTTCGTTGTGAAGGTAGATAACAAACAGCCCTCAATAGCCGTTGTAACTATCTCCCAAAAGACAATCAATTGACATGGAAAAAGTCGAAAAAATTCGAAAAACATACGTTGAGTACGTACTCGAACAAGGGCAAGCTCCCGCTTCTTTTTATGCTTTCGCCAAAAAACTAAAAATGGCGGAAGGTGACTTGTACGAGTTTTATACTTCTTTTGAAGCCATAGAAATGGATTTGTGGGTTTCGTTTTTTACGCAAGCCCGCACCACTGCCGAGCAAGACCCTACTTATCAAAACTATTCGGTAAGAGAGAAGCTTCTTGCTTTTTACTACACTTGGGTAGAAGTATTAAAGTCAAACCGAAGTTTTGTGGTATATAGTTACCGCAAATTGCCTCAGCCTGTGGCACCCAAAAACCCCCAGCAACTTCGCCCTTTTAAAGAGGCTTTTCTGACTTATGCCCACGATTTGATGTACGAAGGTCGCGAAAGTCAGGAGATTATCGCTCGCCCTTATGTGTCTAATCGCTATCCAGAAGCCGTATGGCTCAATACCCTCTATATTTTAGATTTTTGGGTCAAAGATACAAGCCGTAATTTTGAACTAACAGACACCGCTATCGAAAAAACCGTCAATACAGGCTTCGATTTGATGGGCCGTTCGATTGTGGATACGGTCGTTGATTTGGCAAAATTTGTATACCAAAATCGATAACCATGAAACAACAAGATAAAATCCCCACCTCCAAAGTAGCCCGCGCTACGCAGTTTTTGAAGACAGGTGCCAAAATCGGTGGCAATTATCTCAAATACAACGTCAAAAAGATAATTGACCCTAGCATTTCTCGCGATGAGCTTCACCAAGACAACGCCACGGATGTGTATGCTTCGCTGAGTGAACTCAAAGGCTCAGCGCTCAAAGTAGCCCAAATGCTCAGCATGGATCGTAGCGTATTGCCTCGCCAATACGTAGACAAGTTTCAGATGTCTCAATACTCTGCGCCGCCACTTTCGGGGCCGCTGGTAGTCAAGACTTTCCGTAGTTATTTTGGCAAAGCTCCCCACGAACTGTACGATACTTTCGATATCAATGCTATCAATGCGGCCTCTATCGGGCAGGTGCATCAAGCGTGGAAGTATGGCAAGAAATTGGCGGTAAAAGTGCAATACCCAGGTGTAGCAGATAGCATTAGTTCTGACCTCAAAATGGTCAAACCTATGGCTGTGACGCTTTTTGGTCTTAACGAAAAAGATGTAGAACGCTATACCGAAGAAGTTGAAAGCAAGCTCTTAGAAGAAACTGACTATGAATTGGAATTGCGACGTTCAGTTGAGATTTCGGAGGCTTGTCAGCATATCAAGGGGCTTATTTTTCCGAAATATTATCCCGAATTGTCGTCCAAACGAATTTTGACGATGGATTGGCTCAGCGGGCAGCACCTCAAAGATTTTTTGCAAACGGATCCTTCCCAAGAAGTACGCAATCAGATTGGGCAATTGTTGTGGGATTTTTATGATCATCAGGTGCATCACCTCCGTCAAGTACACGCTGACCCTCATCCGGGCAATTTTCTGATGCGCGCCGACGGCACAATGGGCGTTATTGATTTTGGGTGTGTCAAAGTGATTCCTGATTATTTTTATGACAATTATTTCACCCTCATCAATCCCGATACTATCGAAGATGATGCCTTGGTTGAAAAGATATTTTATAACTTGGAATTTTTGGTCAAAGAAGATGCGCCACGCGAAAAAGCCCTTTTTACTAACTTGTTCAAGCAAATGATTCGTTTGTTAGGCAAACCATTTGCGGTCGATGAATTTGATTTTGGCGACCATTCTTACTTCGATACGGTTTATGCTTTTGCCGACGAACTCGCAAAAGTGGAAGAAATTCGCAATTCGAAAGTAGCGCGTGGTTCTAAAGACGGTTTGTATATCAATCGTACCTATTTTGGGCTTTACTCCATGCTCAACGAACTAGGAGCCAAAATACACACTACTCGCCCTGATTGGCTACGTAGCAAAAAACAATTGAGCTCTGTCGAAGCTTAATAGTCAGGAGATGAGTAGGTTTTTATTTTTCCTACTCATCTTTCCTTTAAGGCTTCAAAGACGGGATAAGTGCTGCCTGATTTGCTCATAATCCCCAACTCTCCGATCGTGCGGAACATCGTAACCGATGCCACTTCTGTATGTGCTAGGTGTGACAAAAGCTTGGCAGTCCATTCTTTGGCAAAAGCTGTAGATTGACGCTTATCTATCTGGTTTTCAATCGATAAAACCATGTCGGCGGCCTGAGTAGCGTAAGGGTTAGCTCTTCTGCAAAGGGCTATAAAAGAAATATGAACGGGTTTTTGATAAATGTTGTACGCACTCTCCACCAAGTATTTTACCGTTTCGGTGTTTTCGAGTAACGAGAGTTCATCAAACGCATGTTCTTGAGGGTCAAATGAGCAGCTCACAAAATCTGCTTCTCCTGCCTCAAATCGGTTACGATTCAATTCCGTAAAATTATAATCTGTCCCGATTCCGATTTTTACCCCAAAAAGCTGCGTTTTGAGTTGGGGAATGTAATCAATAAGTGATTGAGAAGTTACTAGTTTTCGTGCTGACAACAACAGCAAATGCTTGATATGTAGCCTGTTTTGCTGCATTACTCCTATAAAATCAGCCAGTTGAGATTCAAAATCCTCATTCAAAGTCACCACCACTTCCAGCGGCAACCCTAAAAGCAGCGCTTTTTCGGCTTGGTCTGAAAGATAAGAAATCCAATCTTTTTCAAAAAGAGTCAAATCAACCCGATAATGACTTAGCTTCAAAGTTTTGAGTAGTTCAACGCTCTCAGCCGACAATTCGTCTGTTTCGATAGCCGCTGCAATCCCCACATTCACCGCTTCTTGTCGTGACATTGATTTTTGAGGAGCGACCCCGCTTTGCGGTTGTTTGTTTTCTGTTGCCAACCGAAAACTAACGCGCTGCCATACGGTATCGCCTTGCTGCAATTGAACAGGAAATGGCTCAGACAAGGGTGTACAAAAAGTTTTGTAAGAAGCGTCACCCCAATTGCGCTGGTCTTCTGTCTGAAATATATCTCCCTCACAATCAACCTTATATACACACCCGTTGGCTGCTTGCCATTGCATGGATTGAATATCCAAAAAAGGGTCTTGTGGTGAAATGTAGCGCGGGAAATGAGTAGCTGTAGAAGCACCACTTGGGTGAAAAATCGTAACAGGTTGCTCAGCTATGCCTTCAATGGGATGGAGAATACAAAAACCGGCTCGATTTTTTCTTAGAGACTGTAAGGCTTTTCCTTCAATGTTGAATACAATAGTGCCATTTTCATGCCCTTCGATAATAGCTTTCCACTCAAAAACAGGCACTTGATTTTTATCTATATTGTAAGACAAGTAGGATATTGAAAAGTGATTTTCTTGAGTATCTATCTTTTCCTCAATGATTTGAGTCGCAAAAGTCCCCCAATTATGATCGCGTAAGGCAAAGTAAATCATTCTTAATACTTCAGTCCCTTCGTGGGTGATTTGCCGAACAAACCCGTTTTGGTAGAGAAGTCGAAAAGGCCCTGCTTGTAAAAATGGCATCGTAAAAAATTATTGGTTTAGATGCTGCGAAGATAAAAAACTAAAACGACTTCCAAGTTTTTATAAGCTAGACTTTCCAAGTTTTGAATTCGCAGTAACCAATCTTGGAAAGTCTGCGACCTTGACTGACTTTCCAAGTTTTGAATTCTGAGTAACCAAACTTGGAAAGTCTCTGACCCTGACCGACTTTCCAAGTTTTGAATTCTGAGTAACCAACCTTGGAAAGTCTCCGTCCCCTCACCGACTTTCCAAGTTTTGAATTCGCAATAACCAACCTTGGAAAGTCTCCGACCCTGACTGACTTTCCAAGTTTTGAATTCGCAATAACCAAACATGGAAAGTCTAAATCAGGGTTGTTCGACTCTGGTTTTGAGTGCTTGATTCATTTTGACAAAGTTGTTACGAGTCTCACTCCCGATTTGTTTCAAAATAAGCGAGCTCAATAAACCCGAAAAATTTTCGCCATGAACAAGATTTACTTGGTTTGGGGATATTTCTTCGATTTCGAAGTAATGATGCCCATCAAAAAGACCTTTTATCCAAAGCGATCCCAGCCAATCAAAGTATCGGTTGGGTATGACACTTAACACTTTCGGCGTAAACACGATGGTTTTTGCGCCATTTTGTAGGGTATTTTTGAGCTTTGTTCCCGCTTGAAGTTGTCCTTCACTTTGTACGATAAATGGATTCCAGACAGCGTAGTTTCC
Organism: Runella zeae DSM 19591; assembly: GCF_000423565.1. Taxonomy (GTDB): domain Bacteria; phylum Bacteroidota; class Bacteroidia; order Cytophagales; family Spirosomataceae; genus Runella; species Runella zeae. Next base: position 22,916 of record NZ_AUIF01000046.1, read on the forward strand.
TAAATCAGAGAGGATATTCCAAACTTTTTCTTTGGAAGCATTGATGATGATTTCGGTTCTAATTGTGTGTTTCATGACTGCAACATTTTGTTTTAATGATGTTGCAAAAGTAGTGTGCCTTAGGCGCTCCTTCCATTAACAATTGTAAAGAAATGAGCCCTCCTAGCGTTTTTGTTGCGCAAGGCGATTGCGGATGCGGCTCATCGATACGGGCGTCATTCCCAAATAAGAAGCGATAATGTGATGCGGTACGCGAAGCAATAAATCGCCGTTTTGTTCGACAAACTTTGCGTAGCGTGCTTCGGGGCTATCTAATAGAAAGGAAGACAAAATCTGCTGCGCATTGATAAAACGCTGTTCGGCTATTTTACGAGTGAGGATATTAAATTTGGGTAGAGTTTCATACAATTCATTCATTTTTTGGTGGGTAATCACCAATAAATCAGTTTCTTCCAAGGTCTCTAGGGATTGAATACTCGGAGCTTGGCGTAAAAAACTGTCGTAACTACTCGCAAACAGGTTTTCGCGAAAAAGATAAGCCGTGATTTCGTCACCGTCATTTTCATAAAAAAGGCGCAACATCCCTTTGTTGATAAAATAAAGTTCGTTGGCTATTTGTCCGTGCTTGACAAGCGGAAACTTGCGGGGCACTTGTTTAAACACAAATGCACTTTCCAAGATTGATTTTTCGCGGTCGGAGAGCGTCACAAATTGAGCGACTAGATGATGTAAAGCGTCAAACATAGAAGGTTGTAAAGGGCATATGTATTTATTGCATCTTAAATGTAAGTGGTTTTAGATAAAGCCAAAATAAAAGCTTTTATTAGACCTCATTTTAGTCCTAAAAAAGTGATATTGTTGATAATCAATACATTATACTTTTTAAAGAACTTGCTGTATTCCCTCAACAAATTTAGGGGGTTTGTAGCACTTCTATTCTCTAAAATTGTACTATTTTAAGTGTGTATTTGGTCTATTGTTGTATTATTCCGAACTTTGCATAAATTTATTAACCAATTACGACCATGAACACACTTAATTTTGAGCATATTATTGGTTATTTTCATAACCTCAAATTGTCGAGCTTATTCCGACATATCAACACCTTCATAGCACGTCACCCCACCATCTTTGAAGCCTTGACTCGCACGGGTCAGCCTTTTGGAGGTAAAGTTTGCTAATGCTTTGCAGGAATTTAGACATTCTAAATTGTCAAAAAATTTAGAGTGTCTAATCCTATAGTTAATCATCGCTACTTATTGGCTCACAAGATAAACCCTACCTATCTAAGAGCAAAGAACTGGTTTTCAAAAGTCGTGATACTATTCCGACATTTTTTTGATGTTTTTCTGGCTTATATTTCAAACTTCCACCAAAGGCCAGGTTAGAAAAAGAGTAGACATCACTTTTTTTAGTCTATCTTCTTCACTCTTTAATTTATGAAATCCATTTCTACAGTACTTCTACTGTTTTTATTAAAGCAGTTTTGTTTCGGCCAAAGCAATGATTTTGTCACTATTAAACAGCGGATTGTCGGGGATTTGATGGCCGTCAAGGTCAGTGATCAAAGTGTCGAGACAATTATGGCTAAGATAAACGACGACGGAAGTTTTCAGGGTATCAATTACACCGATCTTAGTCGTACAGCGAGTTTTCCGCACGGAGGTCATACGCGTGACTTGGTGGTTTTGGCAAAAGCCTACAAAACCCCTTCTTCCAAATTTTATAAAGACAATAAAGTAAAGGCACTGGTGGTCAAAGGATTAGAGTTTTGGGTCAAAAATGACTTTGTAGGGGAAAATTGGCATGACAATCAAATCACTACTCCTACTAATCTTGGAAATTTGATGTTGGTGATAGGGGAGGAGCTACCCAAAGAACTCATCGAAAAGGCCCAACCGATGATTGGGCGCGCCAACATGAGCGCTTCGGGGGCACGCCCTAGTGGGGATAGAATAGTGATTGCAGGAATTTTGGCTAAAAACCTGATTTTTAGGGAGAATTATGAAGAATTTGATAAAATCATAAAAATCATCGAAGGCGAAATCAAGTTTTCGACCGGAGAGCGTGGAATGCAGCATGACTATAGTTTTCATCATCGAGTAGATAGGGTCAACAACACCTCCTCCTATGGATACGGCAAATACGCCAATGCCTATGGCGAATGGTCGTATTATGTAGCAGGTACGCGCTACGCTTTTTCTAAAACTAAAATAAATCAATTGGTAGATTATTATCTTGATGGTATCTACAAACAAATGGTGTATGGCGTATATGAAGATATTAGTGTCAAAAACCGTAGTATTTCCCAAAAAGCAGCCTCTTTTCAACCTTATGGTACCCTCGAAATCGAACGGCTTTTTGTAAGTACAGATTACCGAAAAAAAGAGTTGGAAGAAATCATCAAGCTACGCAAAGGAGAAGCGCAACCTTCGACCTCTTTTGCGAAGTTTTTTTGGCAAACCGAACACTTTGTCTTCCAAAGACCTCATTTTTATACGACGGTCAGAATGTTTTCGAGCCGGAATAGGAATATGGAAGAACCCTACAACGGCCCTGGCAAAACGACTCATCATCGGGCTGATGGCACCAACTACCTGATGCTCAAAGGAGATGAATATCATAATATATGGGCGGTGTATGATTGGCAAAAAATATCGGGTACTACCATTCTTCAGAAAAAACAACTTCCCAGCCCTGAAGAAATTCAGAAAGACGGACTTACTGATTTTGTGGGAGCTGTGACAGACGGGATGTATGGTGCCGTCGTGTTTGATTTTAAAAGTCCTCATGACGGGACTGAGGCCAAAAAATCATGGTTCTTTTTTGATGAAGAGTACGTCTGCTTGGGCACAGGTATCAAGGCCAAACCAAACTTGCCGGTGGTAACCACTCTCAATCAAACCCTGATGCGTAGTGAGGTGAAGATAGCTCAAAACGCAACGGTCAGCACGTTGCCCAAGGGGAATCGTACAGTTGAAAATGTAAAGTGGATTTTTCACGATAAAGTGGGGTATCTATTTCCAGAATCAGCGACTGTACAGGTTTCTAATCAGTCCGAAACAGGAAGGTGGTCTGATATCACTGACCAAAAAAATATCAGCAAAGAACTCGTAAGTGAAGATGTATTTAAGGTGTGGTTTGACCACGGCTCTAAACCTACCAATGCTTCTTATCAGTATATCGTGGTGCCGGGTGTGACGGCGCAGCAGCTAGAGGCGAGTAGTAGTAGCAATCGGGGTATTGAAATTCTGGCAAATACTGCTGATTTACAGGCCGTCAAGCATACTCAATTGAAAATAGTGCAATCTACTTTTTATAAAGCTGGAGAAATAGAAATAGAGAAAGGGCGTAAACTAAAAATGGATAGCCAAGGTATGGCATTGTTGAAGATGAAAGGTGAGCGGCTTCAAGAACTTACTGTAGCAGACCCTTCTCGTAAGCTTAGTCGTATGGTGGTGACCGTATCGGGTATTTACAAAAACAAAGGAGAAGGTTTTATAGCGCTTCCTGATATTTCTCAAAACCAAACCATTTTTTTGATTGACCTGCCACAAGGCGTGTATCTTGGAAAAAGCCTGACAGTGAAGTTATAGAGAAGTAAGATTACCTAACACCAACTCTAAAAAGCGAGAATTCCCAGCCAAAAACGTCGGGAGCTCTCGCTTTTTAATTTACTGATGTCATGAGCTTGAAATTATTTATAATTATTTCAAAAATAAATTGTACTTTATTTTTATTTTATATTTTATTTTTTTAAATTAAACGACAATCATAGAAGCAGGTCAACAGACCATGACTATGGAAAATAACAAGGGTAAGTTCACATTTATTTCATCTAAAACATCTAGATTTATGAAAACTACGTTGTTTGCCCTGTTGATGATTATCGGTGCTTTCAGTGCTTGTAAAGAGGCCGATAGTAAAAATACTTCCTCAATGACCAAAATTGATGAAGAACGTGAAACCAAAGCGATTATGCAAACCATTGAAAACGAAACGGAGTGTTTCTTCAAGGGAGATTACAATTGCTGGAAAGAGAGTTTTGTTCATGCCAACTATGCTTTTCAAGTTTGGAGCAAAGATGGTTATTTTGACCCCAAAATAGGCTGGAATGAGGTAGATGATAAGATAGGACGCTATATTGAGGACAATAAAATAGGAGTAGGGGGAAGCAACAATCCCAAGGTAATTCGAAAGGATATGATTGTGAAGTTTTTTGGCGACGATGTAGCGTATCTCATTTGGAATCAGTACAATAGCGACAAAAAAAAGACACACTATACCCATAGTACCGAAACTCGAATCATGGAAAAGCAAGACGGTAAGTGGAAGATTGTAAACGTGACGGCCTTGTGGGACAGAAATCAGCCTATTCCCTTTGATAGTTTACAGTGAGGAGGCTGTCCAAAAAGTAACAGGTTACAAAATATTCTTTGGTTTCAACCTCACGGCAGCGGCCGACCGTCCCCTAAATCCCCCTCACGGTACGCCGTCGCGGCCTTTCTGGAGAGGGGGACTTTGAAAGCCCTTCTCCTGCCAGGACAGGGCCGCCTGAGCGGAAGGGTTGGGATGAGGTTGAACAGACGCCGAAGATAATTTGGTGATACCAGACTTTTTGGACAGCCTAATTATCTAGCTAGGCTAGTTCTTGGGCCGTAGCGCGGTATTTGACCTCTACATTGTGTAACTCAATAAGAGGCTTTAAAAATTCTTCTAAGTAATTGATGTCAAGCTGACTAGCGGCATCACAGAGGGCTTCTGAAGGACAAGTGTGAGCTTCTACAAACAAGCCATCTACTCCCGCTGCCACGCCTGCACGAGCAAGTACGGGCAGGTATTCTCTTGCGCCACCTTTGCTGTCTTTGGAAGGAATCCCGTATTTACGGATAGCGTGTGTTACGTCAAATACTACCGGATACCCCGTTTTGTTCATATGATAAAAACTGCGAGGGTCTACGATAAGGTCGTTGTAGCCAAACGTATAGCCGCGTTCGGTTAAGATGATTTGGTCGTTGCCACTATCTTCAATTTTTTTGACAGGGTGCTTCATGTTTTCGGGGGCCAAAAACTGTCCGTGTTTTAGGTTGACCACTTTGCCTGTCTTGGCGGCTGCTACCACAAGGGTAGTTTGCATACACAAATAGGCTGGAATCTGTAGCACGTCCACTACCTCGGCTACGGGGGCGCATTGGTCGGGATAATGAACATCCGTGAGTAGGGTAAAGCCGAATTGCTCTTTCACTTTTGCCAAAATTTTCATTCCAGCCTCAAGCCCTGGTCCCATATAATAATCAAGACTGCTGCGATTGTCTTTCATGAATGAAGATTTATAAACAATCTTGATATTTAAGCGCTCTGAGATTTCTTTGAGACGCTCTGCTACGGTCATCATGATTTTTTCGTCTTCAATGACACAAGGCCCCGAAATGAGAAACAACTCATCTGAACCACATTCAATATCGCCTACGCGAACGATTTTCTTTTGCATTGTATTTGGATATTTTGGACTACAAAGTTCGTTTTTTAGGCGTTAATACCGCCAATTTATCCCGAAAAATTATACCTCTCTACTGGTCTTCCCATTTGGATTTGATGCCTACTTTTTCAAACAATTCCGACAAACTTAGCTGCGTTTGACGGATGTCTTGCCAATCTTTTAGGATCACTCCTAAGGTAGATTCAACGAGTGATTGGTCGAGGTAGGTAATGTGCATTTCGGCCAATGCTTGTGCCCAATCCAGAGTTTCGGCAATGCCCGGCACTTTGTTGAGGCGTTGTTGGCGAAGTTGTTGCATAAAACCCGTGATTTGACGCGCCAAAGTAGCATCAATCTGCTCCACTTTAGATTTGACAATGGCCAGTTCCTTATCAAACGGCGGATAGTCAATCCACAGATACAAACATCTCCGTCGAAGTGCTTCTGACAATTCCCGCGTGCGGTTGCCAGTCAGAATGACGTAGGGAATATGAGTCGCTTTGATGGTGCCGATTTCGGGAATAGTGATTTGCCAATCCGACAGCATCTCTAGCAAAAAGCTTTCAAACTCTTCGTCGGCGCGATCTATTTCATCAATCAACAAGACGGGCGCTTTTTCTTGAGTAATGGCTTGTAAAAGAGGACGTTTTAAGAGAAATTTTTCGCTAAATAAGGTTTGTTCAATAGTGGCGGCGGCTGTCTCATGGGTGGTACTTTCTGTCATTTTGAGATAAAGCAATTGATGTTGATAATTCCATTCATAGATAGAATGGTTGGCATCTAATCCTTCATAACATTGCAGCCGAATCAAATTGGTACGGAGTGCTTCTGCCATCACTTTGGCTATCTCTGTTTTGCCGACACCTGCGGGCCCTTCGATAAGCAAAGGCTTGTGAAGCTGCATTGCCAAAAAAACGGACATCGCAATGTATTCGTCGGTGATGTAGCCACGATTAGCTAAAAGTGCTTGTACGGATGATAGGGTATGAGACATGACAAAAACTATTGATAAATCCTATGAGGCTAAACAGACTCCTACTGCGGAAATTGGGACTTGTCGATACCCGGAATGATTCTCAAGGCATTTTTATAATATACTTTTTTGAGAATATCATCGGGTAAGCCCATGCCATACATACGCCAAAAGGCGTGGTATTTTTTATGATAAGGGAAATATTCATCCTCAGTTTCGAGCACTCTAAAGTAAGTGGCGTATTCGGATGGAACCCAACTATCTTTTCCAAACAAAATACGGTCTTGCCATTTTGTGAAAAACTTTTTGGAAGCCCGTGGTTGACGTCCTAATTCGGCAATAACGGCTCCAATTTCGACATACATATTGGGGAATTTGGTCATGAGGCTATCGAGCTTTCGGAGGTCGTTGGGATACCACCCCATGTGGGCATTGATGAAGGTAGTTTTGGGATGACGTGCAAACACCGCGTGCTGTTCACGAATAAGCGAATCAAAAGGTACCGGGTCGGTATCGGTACGTTTGCGACCTGCGTGGGTTTTGAGTTCAAGCCAGCGTTCGTTGTAGCGATCAAGTGGGTCCCAAAAAGACTTTGGATCAGCAGTATGAATAATGACTGGAATACCTAACTCTCCGCATTTGGCCCAAACAGGGTCGAGGCGAGGGTCACTTACGGCCACCCGTTTGCCATCGGTGTCTTTTATACCACTAAAACCAAGGCTTTTATAAACTTTCATGCCTACGGCGCCCGCTTTTACGTCATCTTCGATTTGTTTGGCGGCGCGCTGCCCCCATCCCGGCGAACCAATGCCTTTTAGTTCGGGATTGGTAAAGACCATAAAACGTTTTGGATAATTTTTACGGACATTGGCAATAGCACCCGTAATGGTAGCGGTGCCGTCTTCCCATTGTTGTGAAAAACCTCGACCACTCAAATTGACCATAATACCCATGTTGAGTTTGTCCATTTCACTGATAAGCTCACCCAGATTTTGGCTATCCATCCGATATTGATGATTATGAACATCAATAAAGGGGAATTTGGCCCGGGTCACTTTATGTTCTTCTACTTTTAGGGTAGATACAGGGTCATATTCCTCAAAACCAAGCGGCTGCGTAATGGGGCCATTTGAGAGATTTTGGCCACAAGCTGCTAAGGCAATCAGGCTGGCTAAAAAGGTAAGAGAATGTTTCATGAGAATAGGTTAAAAGGTCAGACAATGAGGTATTTATTTGTAAATTAAAGCTACACAGTGAGCGGCGATTCCTTCTTTTCGTCCCACAAATCCGATATGCTCAGAGGTGGTAGCTTTGATAGATACATCCCCCACATCTATCTGCATTACGCTCGATAGACATTCTTTCATTTGGGGAATGTGGGGATTGAGTTTTGGCTCCTGAAGTACTACTGTGACATCCACATTGCCTACTTCATAGCCTGCTTCTCTAATCATTTCGATTACTTTAGAAAGCAAAATTTTGCTGTCAACTCCTTTCCATTGAGGGTCTTTGTCCGAAAAATGGTAGCCAATATTACGCATATTGGCGGCTCCGAGGAGCGCATCACAAATGACATGGCAGACCACATCAGCATCCGAATGCCCCTTGGCACCGTGGGTATGTGGAATTTGGATGCCCCCTAGCCAAAACGGACGACCTTCTTCGAGCTGATGCACGTCATAGCCAAGGCCAATTCTAAATTTATTCATGTTTTACAGAAAATCGGATTGCTATTGTTTATATGGATTTGGCTAGGCCAATGCTCGGTAATACATCGTTGAGCAATTGGTCTCTTTTAAGATATTTTGTGCTTGCTGTTGGACATCTTCGGTTTGAATCGCCTGAATCTTCTCGGCTTCGTAGTTTACAAGTTCGGGGTTTCCGGCATTTGCGGCATAGGCTAAGTTCATGGCACGGTTGAGAAGTTCGACTTCAGAAAAAGCCAAGGTAGATTCCGCTTGGTTTTTTACTTTTGAGAGTTCTTCTTCAGCAAGTTTGGTTTCCACTAGCTCTTGCAGTATTTCTTTAACCGCCGCATCGGCTTCTTCAAGCGACACATTCGCATTGAGATTGCCTTGTATTACTATTAGTCCTGGGTCGATAGACGCGGTGTTGTAAGCATTGATGTTAGCAAAAAGTTTACGCTCTTTCAGCAGTTTTTGATATAAACGCGCCGATTTTCCTCGCCCCAAAATATCACACATAAGATCGGCGGTATAATAATTATCCTCAAATCGGCCTGGCATATGATAGGCTTTATAGAGCGCATTGAGGGGTACTTTGGCTTCAGTTTCCAAAAATCGTGAAGCGGTTTGAAGTGGTTCTTGGGGCAAATTTCTTACGTATTTAGGCCCGGCAGGGATGTTCCCAAACCATTTTTCGGCAAGGGCTTTGACTTGCGGCACTGTCACATCGCCTGCCACCACCAAAATGGCGTTGTTTGGGAGATAATATTTATAAAAAAAGTGCTTCACATCCTCCAAAGTAGCCTCTTCGATATGGCTAATTTCTTTGCCGATAGTAGCCCAGCGGTACGGGTGCGTGGTGTAGGCTAAGGGGCGCAACTTCAACCATACGTCGCCGTAAGGTTGATTGAGGTACCGTTGCTTAAACTCCTCAACGACCACTTTTTGCTGTACCTCAAGTACTTTGGGGTCGAAAGAAAGACTCAACATTCGGTCAGATTCGAGCCAAAAGGCCGTTTCGAGATTGACAGAAGGAAGGGTAATATAATAATTCGTAATGTCGGGAGAAGTGAAAGCGTTGTTTTCACCGCCTACTTTTTGAAGGGGTTCATCGTAAGAAGGAATGTGTTTTGACCCCCCAAACATGAGGTGCTCGAAAAGATGGGCAAATCCGGTTCGGTTTTCTTCTTCGTCACGAGAGCCTACATTGTACAAAATATTGACGGCTGCCATCGCGGTGGAGTGGTCTTCATGAACATATACTTCTAGGCCATTGTCAAGAATAAAGTGCTCGTAATGAATCATATAGGTTGGTCAGTGAATTTGAATCTCAATCAAAAAGAGTGAAAATACCTCAAAATTGATTTTGATTACAGGGGTAAGTCATTGTTAGGATTGTAAAAAAAAGCTATTTATTAAACTCTTTACTGTTTTTTTAACGTTAAGAACAAAGCTAAAGGTTTCAACCTGAATGCCCAAAAAATTGCAGAATACAGTCTATTTACTTTTTTAGATTACTAGTATTGACAGCCTGAATCCATGAGAAAATTTTTGTTATTTGTTTTGTTTTGTACACCATTTATTTCAAAATCTCAAGTTTTATATGATGCTCCTACGCAGGAGATAGTCTTGAAGGCGATAGATCATATCTATGATTTTGAGTTTGCAGAAGCCGAGCCTTTGATGAAACAAATCAGGGCTAAGTATCCCAATCATCCCCTTAATTCTCTCCTGAAAGCACTTCAGCTACAGTGGCAATACTTGCCCGTAAAAGATAATAAAACCATGAGTGCGCAGTATTTGGCGCTTCTTCAAGATTGTATCAATAAAGCCAAAGCGCTTGAAAAAGATGAGAAGACGCGCCCCGAAGCGGCTTTTTTTTCGATGGCAGGGCATGGGTATATCGCTCTGGTGCACAACTACAACGATGATAAAATGAAAGCCGCCGCCGAAGGCAAAAAAGCCTATAACTATGTGATGGAAGGCTTTAAATACATGGAGCGCAATCCTGAGTTTTATTTTTCCTCAGGTCTCTATAATTATTATGTGATACGCTATCCAGAAGACCATCCAATTGTGAAACCTTTGGTACTTTTTTTTAAAGACGGAAACAAAGAAGAAGGCCTTCGACAAATGGATGTAGCAGCTCGTAAAGGGATGTTTACCCGCACAGAATCGGCCTATTATCTTGCCCGTATTTTGTTAAAACATGAACTTCGCTATGAAAAAGCCAATCAATATTTGACTTCTTTGACCCATAAATATCCCAAAAACCCCATTTTTTTGATGAAACAAACAGAGTCTTTATTGCTTTTGGGCAAGTACGAACAAGCGGAGGATTTGTTGGAGCGTTTCAAGAAGTATAATACCCACTTCTTCCCGATTGCTTGGCATACTTTTGAGGGACTCTTGCAAGAAAAACACCTTAAAAACGATGCGGAAGCTACTAAATCTTATATGGCAGCTCTTCGGCAACCTTTTGATAGTGAATATACAAAAGAGTATCATGCTTTTTCGTATATAGGGCTTGGACGCATAGCAGCTCGCTCCGGCGATCGCCGTAAAGCAATTGCCTATTATAAAAAAGCAGAAGAACTAGCCGAGTACAAAGGGCTGATGAAAGAAATAAAAACGTATTTGAAATAAAAGGCTTAGGGAGTTTGAAGAGCTACCAAAGCGTCAAAATCCTCGCTCAGTTTATAACTCAATCTTTCAAAAATCTCCGCAAAGCGACCATAACGTTCATGGTGCGTAAGATTAGGCTGGTAGGTTTCGACCGACCGAATGGTACGGGCGGCATCTTCCAAGTCTTTAAAAATGCCCAAATGAGTCAATCCCAGCAGTGCTGCGCCTGCACTTGCACTATCATGTTTATCGTTGATATACACCGTTTTTCCGAATACATCCGAAAGCACCTGCGCAAACAAGGGTAAAGTGGCATATGCTCCGTTTATATAAAGATTTTGGATAGAACGATACTGCTGTAGAAGTTTTCCGATACTGTATATCTCATATACAATACCTTCTACGGTCGCACGGATAAAATGACGCCGTTCGTGGGTAATATTGGCTCCAATGTAAGCGCCGCGCGCATTGGCGTTCCAGAGAGGCGCACGTTCTCCGAGCAAATAAGGCAAGAACAAAAGGCCTCCCGCGCCGGCTGGTACTCGCTCGGCTTCCATTAAGAGTTGCTTAATGGTGTAGTCCATATCTAGGTGGATTCCCGATGTACCAAACTGCTGTACAAACCACTCAAATACCACACCGCCATTGTTGGTAGGGCCTCCCGAAATGTACTTTCCTTTGGTAAGTAAATAATTAAAGAAGCGCTGTTGAGAATCTTGGATTACTTGGTTTCCTGCTACCCGCATCGCTCCACTTGAGCCGATGGTGATGGTAGCGTCGCCTTCCGTCACTACGCCAGCTCCTAGGGTAGCTAAGCAGCCGTCACTTGCGCCCACAATTACCTTTGTAGCACTTGTGAGCCGAAAAAGCCTGACATATTCTTTTTTGAGTTTTAGTTCGCCAAAATCAATAGGAACTAGCTCAGAAAGTTGCTGAGGTTTGATACCTGCAAAATCAAGGGCTAGTTTTTCCCACGTAAGCGTATGAATATTAAACAAACCCGTCGAAGAAGCGATACTATGATCAATCACAAGTTGGCCAGTAAGTTGATAAATGACGTATTCCTTGATAGAAATAAATTTATAAACTTTCTCAAACCAAGTGGGGGGGGTATGATTGTGAAACCAGCATATTTTGGCTAGAGGCGACATAGGATGTAAAGGCGTCCCCGTAGCTTCATAGATAAGTTTTCCTTCAGGAGCTTGCTTGAGGGCATTGGCTTCGTTGCGCCCGCGATTGTCGGCCCAAATAACGGCATTTCGGAGCGGGACTCCCTGCTTGTCGATAGGGAGTACACTGTGCATAGAAGCCCCAAATACCAGGGCTGAAGGGTGGTATTTTTTTCCTAATTCATCATTGAGTAAACTTTTGAGAGCATACAATACAGTCAAGAAAATCTGCTCAGAGTCTTGTTCGCTATAATCGGGCTGTGGATGAAAAGTCGGATAAGTGCCTTGGCGCCATCCGATAAGATTGGCTGACATGTCAAAGGCCGAAGCTTTGACTTTGGTAGTACCGATGTCGAGGGTTACAATGCAATCCATTCGTTGAATGAGTGACCGGGTCGCCGGTTCGAAAACATAATAAGTAATTTTAACGTATATTCTACCTTAGGTCTATTATTTCCGTATTCTTTTACTCTTGGCCGCGTTTCCTAAATTGCCCTGGCGTATAGCCGGTCAGTTTTTTAAAGGTAGTAGAAAAATGTTGGGAAGAGTAAAAACCCGTATCAAGGGCAATGTCGGTAAGACTTTTTTGACTTTGCCGAAGCTGCTTCATTGCTTCAGCGATTCGGATATTGATTAAGTAATTAAGAGGCGAAAAACCCGAGAAAGCTTTTACTTTTTCAGTAAAAGCCGTACTTCCTAATCCTACCACGGCGGCCATTTCCTCTACTGTCCAGGGGTGGTCGAGGCTATCGCGGAGCATTTGTTCGAGCTGTGCAAAAGCTTGTGGGAAATCTCGACGCTGGTTTTGTTGCTGACTTAGCTGACGAACGATAGTCACGATAAGCTCGTCAATCAATTGATTGACACGTACTTGATACGCAAATTCTGTTTGTTTGATTTCGTTTTCAATACGTTGAAGCAATTCGTAGGGTTGTTTGAGATTGTTGAGTACTACGGGCGAATGAGATACCAACAATCTCCCCAAGAGTTTTTGGTCGTTGTCGTTGATAGCCGACCACTTTCCCAATGCCAGCTCTTTATGAAGCTCAAAACTTTCGGGCTGAAGCGTAATCCAAGCAAGGCTACCAATCTCCAAAGTACCCGAAGGACTACCGAGCGATTGGCCGGGGCACAATACCACCACATCGTTTGGGTATAAAAAATGGAGTTTGTTTTCGATAATCCATTCAAACTTCCCCTCCAACACGCATAAGACCTTGATTCCGGATTGAATCCTAACAGGCCATTCAAGAAGCTTCACAATAGGATTTTTGAGACGTATCAATTCCTTGATGTGCGTGAATTCGGCCAAAGACGTAAGCTGTTGCACAAAAGGACTCATGGAAGGTAAAGTAGGTTATTAAATTTTTTTAAGAAAATATAAAAATATTGCAAAATTCTACATCGTCTATTCGTAGAAGTTTTTAGAACAATATTGTGTTTTTTTTGCACTTGTTAAAACCCAATTATCTTATCATCCTTATCATAACTAATCATTTAAAGATGAAAAAACGTTTATTCTTGCCAAGAGCTACCCTACTCATGATGGTCTTTTTGGCAATTCAAAGCACTCTTTGGGCGCAGAGCCGCATCAGCGGAACTGTCACCAATGATAATGACAAGTCGGCTTTAGCAGGTGTCTCCGTAGTTGTAAAAGGAACTAACACGGGTACATCTACCGACGGAACTGGAAACTACTCTATCAATGCCCCTTCTGGATCCACATTGGTTTTTAGTTTTATAGGATATGGCACCAAGGAAGTGGCCGTCGGAAATCAGACTCGTATCGACATTGCTTTGGCCGAAACAAGCGAAGCCTTGCAGGAAGTAGTAGTAACGGCGCTAGGGATTAAAAAAGAATCTAAAAAGCTTGGATACGCTACCACTACTATCAATGCCGACGCTCTTACCGAAAACCGTACCCCCAATTTTATGAATACTTTGCAAGGAAAAATAGCAGGGGTCAATATTTCTGGTTTGGGAACAGGGCCGGCTGGTACTTCTAAAATCAGGATTCGGGGACAGTCTTCTATTTCGGGGCAAAACAATCCACTCATTGTAATCAATGGGGTGCCTATCGATAATACAAACTTCGGAACCAACCCCAACAACGCTGGCGCTGATAACTCAATCGCGGTGAGAGGTGGAGGAAATACGTCAGACGGGGGAGATGGTCTTTCAAGTATCAATCCTGATGACATTGAGAGTATGACAGTCTTGAAGGGCGCTACAGCGGCGGCTTTGTATGGTTCACGTGCCAAAGACGGGGTATTGATGATCACGACCAAGACCAAAGGTACAGGCCGTGGGATTGGAGTGACTTTCAACAGTAACTATACCAACGAGACTCCTTTGGATTTTACTGATTTTCAATATGAATATGGTCAAGGTGAAAACGGCGTCAGACCTACAACCGCCAATCCTACTTCTGGCCAATGGTCATTTGGAGAGAAGTTTCAGCCAGGCATGACCCAAGTATTATTTGACGGTGTTACGGTGCCGTATGAGCCTGTTTATAATCGTATTCGTAAGTTTTTTAGAAATGGCTCCAATTTTACCAACACCGTAAGTTTGTCATCTGCTAGTGACAAAGGGGGCTTCAATCTGTCGTTTTCTAATTTGGACAGTAAGGGTATTGTTTCAAACAATAGCTTCAATCGCAAAACTATCAACTTAGGTTTTGCCTATGATTTATCTAAAAAATTGAGCTTTTCGGGCAATGTCAACTACTCTAATGAGTATAACAAAAACCCACCAAACATCGCCAACCAAGACAACTCTATCCCTACCGCTATCTACAACATGGCCAACTCTATGCCGTTGGATTTGCTAGATGCTAAGAAATACGATGCGGCTGGAAATGAGTTTGTTTATTCAAGATTTAGAAACCGTACCAATCCTTATTGGGTATTGGCGGAGCAGTTTCAGAATATTCGCCGCGACCGTATCTTTGGTAACATTTCGGTCAAATACAATCTCTTACCTTGGTTGTTTGTGCAAGCTAGGGTGGGGCAAGACTACTGGTCTCGTGACCAAGATTTCAACAACTTCCCTACCGGCCACGCTTCTTTGGCGGCGGCACCTGCCGGTTTTGTCAACGGAACTTATACCCAAGAATCGCGCAGATTTAGAGAAACCAACGCCGACATCTTGATTTCAGGAACGCAAAAATTCGGTGATTTTGGTTTAGATTTCAATATCGGGGGCAATCAAATGTACCGCCGTTCGGATTTAAACAGTGTATTGGTACAAGACTTTGTGGTAAGAGGACTTTATACGGTCATGAATGGCCGGGTTAAAGATCCTATCTATGGTTTGTCAGAAAGAGCCGTAAACTCAGTGTATGGTTCGGCAGAGTTTTCGTATAAAAACTTCTTGTTTTTGAATGCCACTGCTCGTAATGACTGGTTTTCGACGCTCTCTCCTGAAAACAGAAGCATTCTATATCCTTCAGTATCGGGAAGTTTTGTGTTTTCGCAAGCATTTGATGCCATGCCTAGTTGGTTGAGCTTTGGTAAAATCCGTGCCGCTTATGCGCAAGTAGGTAGTGATACTGACGTTTCTCCTTATTCCAACAACTTGTTTTATGGTATCAATGCCAACCTTTTTGGCGGACAGCCCGTGGGTGGTTCGCAAGGAACAACGGTACCAAACGCTGGTTTGCGACCTATGCGTACCGAAGAAACAGAGCTGGGCTTGGAGTTGAAATTGTTTAACAACAGAGTATCACTTGATGCAGCAGTGTATAACAAAATCACGACTGACCAAATCGTTTCGGCCCAAATCTCCGACGCGTCGGGCTTTGTAACTACGCTGATCAACAGTGGTAAAAGCCAAAACCGTGGTTTTGAAATGTTACTGAATTTGGTGCCTGTCAAATCGACGGATTTTCAGTGGGATTTGACGTTCAATGCTTCTTATAACAAAACCAAAGTAATCAGTTTGATTACTGATACTCCTGGTGAAAGAATCACCGTCGGAACTCACGTGTTCAATGGTGAGCTACGCCAAGTAGTAGGCCAAGAAATGGGACAAATCTACGGATTTGGCTATCGCAGAGATGCACAAGGACGTAAAATCTACGGCGGTAACGGGATTCCACTACGTACTACCGACCTGATTTCTTTTGGCAGTGCTCTTCCTAAATGGATAGGTGGTATCAACAATGCATTTAATTATAAAGGCGCGAATCTATCGTTCTTGATTGATTTCAAACTAGGTAATAAAATGCTTTCAGGAACTAACTTCAACCTCGTACGTCATGGCCTTCATAAAATGACTTTACCGGGTCGCGACGCGGGCGGAATTGTAGGAGAAGGTGTAAACGAGCGTGGTGAGCCTAATACCGTGAAAGCCAATGTGCAACCTTACTGGGAAGTAGTACGCTCATTGGCCTTGGTGGAGCCCGTGATTTATGACGGAGGTTATTGGAAACTTCGTCAGATTACGGCAGGTTATGATTTTGGCAGATTCTTACCAGCTAAGTCGCCCGTTAAAGGTTTGAAATTGAGCTTTGTCGCCAACAATGTTTTGATGCTGAAAAAATGGGTTGACAACATTGACCCCGAGTCTTTTGGGTACTCTTCTGACAACCTCGTAGGGATGGAATCTACTGGTTTGCCTACCACTCGTAGTATGGGCTTTAACTTGAATGTCAAATTTTAGCGAATGAAAAAGAAACGAATGGTAAATGACTGACATTCTTAACAAGAAAAAACACATGAAAAAAATTCTTAAATATACATTAGTGGTCACGGCAATGCTCGGAATGGCGAGCTGTGACAAAGGGTTTGACGAGCTAAATGTCAACAAAACCGCAGCGACGGCAGTTGATCCAGCCTTTATTCTCAACAATGCCCTTATCAATGCTTCTTTTCCGGCGGGTATTGTGCAGTACGAAATGGGGGTTGTTCAGCAGATGGTATCCCCAAACTCGGGGGTTTTGTTGGGGGCCAATTTCAACCAAGACAACCGCGATGCTACTCAGCAAACTTGGCAACGCTATTATCGTAACGTAGTTAGAAATACCGCCGATGCTATTTTATTGGCCAAA
Source organism: Runella zeae DSM 19591 (assembly GCF_000423565.1). Taxonomy (GTDB): domain Bacteria; phylum Bacteroidota; class Bacteroidia; order Cytophagales; family Spirosomataceae; genus Runella; species Runella zeae. The sequence goes on from NZ_AUIF01000046.1 coordinate 39,900, forward strand.
GCTAATCCTGCGCGTACCAATTTGTTGAGCATGGCACGTATCACCCAAGCTTATGCTTTTATGGTACTAACAGATACCTACGGAGATGTTCCGTATTTGCAAGCGGGTAAAGGTTTTACGGACCAAATCGTACTTCCCAAATACGATACGCAGCAGGCTATCTACACAGATATTATCAAAGAACTCACCGAAGCATCGGCGGTATTGGACGCCTCCAAGACGATTGAAACCGCCGATGTACTTTATGCAGGTGACGTTGCTAAGTGGAAAAGACTGGGCTATTCGCTCTTGCTCAGAGCAGGGATGCGATTGAGTAAAGTAGATGCAGCGCAAGCTCAGTCTATTGTCCAAAGAGCGGTACAGGGTGGAGTGATGGCTTCTAATGCCGACAATGCCTCTATCAAACATGACCCTAACTATGTAAATGGACCCGGGCAGATGTTGAACTCAACCGAGGCAAACAACTTCTATTTAGCGGCACCTTTTGTGGATTATTTGAAGAAAACCAATGATCCCCGTCTTACAGCTATAGCGCTACGCTATGTAGGAGCGGCTTCTGGCTCAGAGCAAGTGGCTGCGCGCGGCTCCAAAGATCCTGCGCTACAAATTGGAATGCCTTTTGGGTACGACAACAACTCTATCGCTCCCGTAGCGGCAGCGGCTAAGTTGGCAAGTTTTTACGATTATTCTCAGTTGGACCGTACTCGTATGGGAAAAAATACCGCGCCTATGTTTTTGGTAACTTACGCCCAAACCCAACTTTTGCTAGCAGAAGCTGCTCAAAGAGGCTGGACTACTGGTGCAGTGGCCGATTTTTATAACAGAGGCGTAAGAGCTCACATGGAGCAGCTTGCTTCGTATGACGTAAACTCTACCGTGCCTACGGCTGCTATTGATACCTACCTTGCCGCAAATCCGTTGGTGGCTGCTACGGCTTTGGAGCAAATCAATACTCAATATTGGATTGCTTCTTTCTTGAATGGCCCTGAAGCTTTTGCTAATTTTAGAAGAACAGGTTTCCCTAAGCTGACTCCTAATCCCTTTCCAGGCAAAGGAATCAAGGGCGATTTCATTCGCCGCTTGACTTATCCTAACTCTGAGATTTCGGTCAACAGCACGAATGTAAAAGAAGCAATCAGTCGCCAAGGGGCTGATGATTTGGATACTAAAGTCTGGTGGGATAAGTAAATTTAGCTAGGAGTCAAAAGTATTGAGTATTGAACGTTACCTTTGTGTAAACATTCAGTACTCAATATCAAACACCAACCATACACACTAAAATGCAAATTGGATTCGTAGGCCTTGGTAAAATGGGCTACAATTTGGCACTTAACCTACATCGCCACGGTTATGAAGTAGTAGCATATGATGTTGCTACCGACAATATCAAAAATATTTCGCTCGAAGGCGTGTCTCCTGCTTATAGTTTGGAGGAGTTGTGTCAGCAGCTAGAAGGTCGAAAGGTCGTTTGGCTTATGGTACCCGCTGGCAAGCCCGTGGATGATTGTATAGAAGCTCTAATCCCTCATATGGAGCAGCATGATATTATCATTGATGGTGGAAACTCTAACTTCAACGATTCGGTGCGTCGTAGCAAATACCTCAAGTCTAAAGGCATTGACTATCTCGATTGCGGCACGAGCGGTGGCGTAGAAGGAGCGCTGTATGGAGCTTGTACGATGATTGGGGGTGAGGCAGAAGCATTTAACTACTGTGAGTCAGTATTTCGCGATATTTCGGTCGAAAACGGATATTTGTATGCTGGTGGGCCAGGTAGCGGGCATTTTGTAAAAATGGTACACAATGGCATAGAGTATGGCATGATGCAAGCCATCGCAGAAGGCTTCGAAGTAATGGAGAAGTCCTCTTACGGGCTTGATTTACAGCAAGTAGCGCGGGTGTTTAATCATGGGTCGGTTGTAAGGAGCTGGTTGATGGAACTAACCGAAAGTGCCTTTTCTAAAGACCCTAAACTAGAAGCGATTAAAGGCGTAATGCATTCGTCAGGCGAAGGCAAATGGACCCTCGAAACAGCCCTTGACATGGGCATTCCTACCCCTGTCATTGCCCTATCATTATTGATGCGTTATCGTTCTCAACAAGATGACACTTTTACGGGAAAAGTAGTGGCAGCTTTAAGAAATGAATTTGGAGGGCATGCGGTAGAGAAAGCGGTCTCCTAAATTGGTATACTATAGGTGTTGAAAACCCACAAATTTGTTTGTGGGTTTTTTTATTTGTAAATGCCTGAAAAAAAATAATTATTTTGAAGAAACCAAAAACTCAAATAAGTACTAAATTAGAAGGACAATAATACCATTTTTTTTGCTGCTTAAATGAGGCTAAATAATTGATATTCAGGTGATTGTTTCCTGAAAAATCAAAACTTTGAATAATTTGACTCTTTGAATAGTGTATAATTTTTACGATTATGCAGAATCAGAGTTTAAAGAAAAATTTATGAAATAGAATCATTTTTAAGTAATAAGTCGTAATTTTACCGAGGCTAGTTGCCATTTTTTATCAATATTTTATTTTTTCAATGAACACAGGAACAGTAAAGTTCTTCAATGAAACAAAAGGATTTGGTTTCATCGTAGACAGTAACACAGGCGAAGACATTTTTGTACACGTATCAGGTCTAGTTGATAATGTTCGCGAAGGTGACGTAGTTACATTCGAAACAGCTCAAGGCAAAAAAGGCTTGAATGCAACCAAAGTGAAACGCGCGTAACGAGCAAACAACTCGAAAGACATTTCACGTCGACGTAAGGCATATATTTTGTGTCAAAAGTGACGGTGTAAAACAAGGGCAAACGATTCAAATCGTTTGCCCTTTGCTTTGTTTGACATTCTGTAAATACCTTGAAGGCATTATTGGTGTTCAAAACTACTGCTCAAAAGCTGAAGTTTTCCATGAGGTGCCATTCTGTTCTAAAAGCCATACTTGAACATCTTTTAGTTTTTTTACCACTTTAGCGCCTTCTATTACACCAAGTACACTGAAAGCAGTCGCTAAGGCGTCGGCATCAGTACCATTGGGAGCAATCACGGTGGTGCGGGTATGATTGACCAAACCTATGCCAGTTTTAGGGTCTACGATGTGTGAATATCTAATGCCATTATGCTCAAGATAACGATAAGTTTGGCCCGAAGTGGCAATGCCGCAGTTGTGTAAAAACATGACTTTTCGATAGGTTGTATCAGTACCACCAGTATTTATTTCGATACTCCATCCTTCTTTATGGGGCGGGGCATCGCCGATGGTTAGGTCTCCTCCTGCATCTAAGAAGGCTTGGGTGATGCCATAGTGGCGCAATATCAAAAGAGCCCGATCGGCAGCGTAGCCTTTTCCAATACCCCCAAAATCAAGCCTCATCCCTTTTTGTTTCAATAATATCTCTTTAGAATGTGGCCTTAATTTTACCTTTTGATAACCTACGAGTTTTTGGGTGGTCTTTATTTCGGCTGAATCAGGAAATAAACTCCGTCTTATCGCTCTTCTCCAAAGCTGAATCACCGGGCCTATGGTGGCATCAAAGGCACCGTTGGTTTGTTTACTCACTCGAAGGGATTGTTGGACTACTTCAAAAAGGATAGTACTTGCTTTAAACCATTGGTTAGTGCCAGCAGTTGCCGACAATCGATTGGCCTCACTACCATCTAGGTAATCGCTTAAAATAGTATTGAGATAGTCTATTTGTTTAAAAACACTATCGGCTGCGATTTGGGCAATTGAATCGCTAGGAGCATAAAAGATGAGATTAAACTTAGAGCCCATCGCTGTTTTACTGTAGGTATAGCGCGATTGGGCATGTAGCAAAAAAGGAAATAATACTAAACAAAAAAAAAGACTTCTGCTCTTTGTACCATTAATTAAATACATAGTTGTTTGAAATGAAATTAATATTTATTCTTTGAAGGCGCAATTTGAAGGAATTTTAGGTGTCTTTCTGCGTTTTTTTGCAAATTAACAATAACTTTTATTTGTAAAATGAACCTTTTTGCACGGTTTTTGGTAGAAAAGGTATAAAACCCGTCCCATGATTTCCTTGTATTCTGTTTCTGCGGTAGGTTGTTGTTGCTGTTGCCTTGTTGTGTAAGGGTGATAGGTATTTTTATGTATTTCTAATTGAAAATCCAGCTGCCCTTTCCTGTCGGAAGGGCTTATTTTTTATCAATCCATTGAGTGCCATGACATTGACCAAACAAGACAAAACAGCTGCTTTTTTTGAGCGACTTTCTAGCCAAAATGCTCAATATCAGTATTTTTTGCCTTCGCGTGCAAACGTAGGCAAGTTTGTAGAAGAAATGATGGGATTTTTGTTCCCAATCTCGCAAGATTGTGGACATTTGTCTCGCAATGTAGCAGATGCTTACCTGCATCTTCAAAATCGTTTGGTTTGTTTGTTGGAGCCATTAGAAAAAAAACTACCACATGACAAGAACGAAACGGCGGCTCAATTTTTAGCGCAAATACCCTCTATCTACGAAAACTTGCTTCTTGATGCACAGGCTATTACGGACAATGACCCTGCTTCGGTAGGAATAGAAGAAGTGATTGCGGTATATCCAGGTTTCTACGCAATTGCCGTTTATCGGATGGCGCATGCACTTGTAGATTTGGAGATACCTTTGCTACCACGCATGCTTACCGAGTATGCTCATGGTTTAACAGGTATTGATATTCACCCTAAAGCCAATATAGGTAAGTCATTTTTTATTGATCATGGCACAGGGGTGGTGATTGGGGAAACCACCGATATCGGCTGTAATGTCAAAATCTACCAAGGAGTGACTTTGGGAGCTTTGAGTGTCTCTAAGTCGCTGGCCGAAACCAAACGCCACCCTACCATCGAAGACAATGTGGTGATTTATGCCAATGCGACGATTTTAGGCGGAAAGACGGTGATAGGTAGCAATTCCATTATTGGAGGTAATGCTTGGCTAACTGCGAGTGTACCGCCTTTTTCGCAGGTGTATCATAAAAGTGATGTTAAGATAAGACATACCTCCAATTAGCGGCAAGCCATGCAATGTGTAGTAGGCATGGCTTATTAGCGATAAAGACTAAGGTTTATTAAACATCAGTAAACCTCAAAATTTTAGCTTTTCTTCCATGATGTCGAGCTGATGAAGGTGCTTTTTGATGATTTCTTCGTCAAATCGGTCGTCCATTTTGTTGGTTTTGAGGAGCCATTCTCTTTGGAGATTCAAAATTTCTAGGTGCAATACTTTGGTTTTAGAAGTAAGCTCTTGAATATCTTCTGATTGATTTTTTGCTTCCCATTGCTGAAATACACTCTTCCATATTGACGGCTGACTACCTGAGTCTCGGTATTTGGTTTTGATGTGATTGAGTGCATTTCCTGCTAATTCTCTTTGAATGATTCCATGAGCTTCTTCTTCCTCTATATAATCGTTGAAGTTGGGAAGTCCTATTTTTTTGATGAGGGTAGGTAGGGTTAGACCTTGTAAAAGCAAAGTAGTAAGAATAACCACAAAAGTGATAAACAAAATAAGGTTACGTTGGGGAAAAGGACTGCCATTGTCTAGCTGTACAGGGATAGACAAGGCCGCCGCGAGCGATACTACCCCACGCATCCCTGTCCAGCTCATAAGTATGGGAGCTTTGAAGCCAGGATTACGGTCGGCCACTTGAATAAATCTTCCCATAAACATACTCGTAAATACCGCCCCAAAAGAGGAAAGAAACCTAACAACAATAAGAACAGCCGTAATGAGCAGGCCATATCCTATGGCCGACGAAAACGCGATGCCTTCTTGTTTGAGGCCTTCGGTGATTTCGGGCAAATCTAGCCCAATCATTAAAAATACCAAGCCATTTAAAAGAAATACGAGGCTTTCCCAGACATTGTAGCCGCGTAGGCGTGCCGAACTACTCAGAAACTCATACCTCCTTACCGACAAAAACAGTCCTCCACTTACGACTGAAAGTACCCCCGAACTATGAACATCTTCGGCAGCAATGTACATAATGTAAGGAGTAACAAGGGTAATGATAATATCAATATTGGCATTGGTGGGCAAGAGTTGGTGCATTTTCATGATTATCCAGCCTAACGCTAGTCCGATACCTACACCGCCCGCCACCATCCACAAAAAACTCAAAGTTGCTTGTTGTAAGTCAAATTGCCCAGTAGCTACGGCAATCAGTGCAAAACGAAAGATAATCAGCGACGAAGCATCATTGAGTAAGCTTTCTCCCTCTAAAATAGAAGACATACGTCTTGGCACTTTTACAAATTTCAGAATCGCACTTGCACTTACGGCATCAGGTGGAGAAATTATACCACCCAACAAAAAACCTAAGGCTAGCGTAAATCCTGGAATGAAAGAATTGGCAACTATCGCCACACAGAGTGCCGTGAAAAACACTACTAAAAAAGCAAAGCTGCAAATGATGCGTCTCCATCGCCAAAGTTCTTTCCACGAAATAGCCCAGGCCGCTTCGTAGAGTAAAGGCGGTAAAAATATGATAAAAATAAGCTCAGGCTCAATGTGTAAGACAGGAATGCCGGGAATAAAACTGATCAATAAACCTGCTACAACCAATAAAACAGGATACGCTACTTTGATTTTTTCGGCCAACATAATGAGCAGTACAATGGCCACAATCATTGTAAGCAAGTAGGGGAAATTTTCAATCATGGTTTTTTTGAGGGTTCAATCTAGTTTTAGAAAGAAGAAAGGATTCACGCAATACAAATCACTAAAATCTAAAACAAAGTATTTTGGATGATAAACAAATATAAATAAAAAGAGCTGACGTACAAATAAGCACATCAGCCCGATTTTGGCAAAACATATTTTTGTCTATTTCTTATCCCGGAATTTGCTCTACCAATATCGCATTACCTGTACAGTCAAAGTAAGTGCAGGTCATTTTATCGATACAAACGGCCCATTTTTCGATGCCTGTTTGGGCGCACATTTCCACAAATGTCATGTAGTCAGTTTTGCCTTGTTGGTGCTCTTTGAGTTGCATTTGAAACGATTCTTGATGGGTTTGAGAAGCTACCGTAAGCGGCTCGTATTTTGGATAAGTAGAGGTTTGATAGTCGTTTATGCCCCAATAGGTAGTATGACCATCAGATACATACGTCTCATAAAAAGTGACGCCCAATGCCTTGATTTCTTGAATATAAGCCGGAAAATCGGCACCTGATTTTACTTTACTGTGGGCTTCTTTGATTTGGTCTATGCTAAACATTGTTTGTAGATTTTGTTTTTACGGTTACAAAGTTCGCAAGAGACGAAGATGCGGAATTGTAAAAAATCGTTTTTCTACAAGAAGCGTTTAAAATGCTCGGGCGTATCGCCCGTGTATTGTCTAAAATCTTTGATAAAGTGCGCTTGGTCAAAGAAATTGTTTTCATAACAAATCTCAGTCAAAGACTTAACTTGACCAAGCTGGTCTAAAACGGTATTGAAGCGCACAATAGACGCAAATTTTTTGGGAGAAGTCCCTACTATCTTTCTAAACCGTTTTTCAAAAGGACTTTGACTAATGGCCAATTTTTCGTTGAGTTCTTTGATTTTAATGGTGCCTTTGGATTGATAAATCATCCTCACTGCTTCTATTATCAGCTTATCGATTTGTATGTCTTTGAGTTGAGTCAATAAAAACTGCTCGATTATCTCAATTCTTTTTTGGTCTGAATGTACATCAGACAGTCTTTCTTCGGTTTCGTTTACTTTGTTTTTGTCGAAGATATAATCAAGCGAAACACTCTGGTTAAACAACTCATGCGCTGGATGAGCCGCAAAATGAGTAAATCCAATTTCGGTAAAATACACTAAAATAGTGCCGATATGAGGAGCATTTTTAAATAATTTATAACTATCGGTGATACCCGTGACGCCCGCCGAGGCCAATGGGTGCTCTACTTCATTATGAATCGTAAATAATTGTCCTCGATACTGAAATCCTACCACAAGCCCCGAAGAAGGAAATACTTTGTATTCGGATTCCGTCTGATTTTCCGAAATTATGAAGTACTTCACAAAGGGCTTTAATGTATCGATTGGAATGATTTTCTCGAATCTCATGACGATGCTTTTAAAATTACTTGTAAACGGACAGCGGGGTGACGGTATATCCGAGTTTGCGGAGTTGTTGAATCAAGCCTTGTTGATAACACAAATGTCTGAAACCTACCGCCACAAAGCAATTATTGGCTACCAATGCTTTGCTGAGTATTTGTAGCCATTTGGTATTTCGTTCAATTAATAAGGGCGCAGAGATCGTGTTGGTAGAAATATCTTTATCTAATTCGTAATCAATCTCAAGCTTTTTATAGGTATGGATGAAGGTGCAGCCTGAGAGGTCATTGTGGAGCATATTTTTCATGAAATCAATACAATAAGAAGCGTATACGGAGTCTTGAGAATGACTAAAGTTTTGGGAGGCGTGGTTGAGTAATGCCTGTTGTGGGCTGTCTAACGAATACGTTTTTTTGTGTAGATTGAGCGCCGATTTTTCGATATAATGATCCATTAATTCCGTAAAAGGAGTTTCGGTCTCACAAAAGTTGGTCAAGTACAGCCTTGACGTGGTGATGGTAAGAAGCAATGGACTGAGCGTATAATAAGCACTATCATCGGCTTTTTTGATAAAATCCTTGAATATCTTTTCTTGTTTATCATCCAAAATAGCACGCCATTTCTCCGCATTCCACGGATTTTGTGTATGCTGTGAGGCATTGGTAGCTACCGCCGCTTTCTCCTCTACATATACAATATCCGATTGTTGGAGCTTGCTTACAGCATTGGAGAGGGATTGAAAAAAAGAAGGGCTTACTTCATGAAAAGTACCAAACAAAAAAGAGGTATGTGGACTTCCTGATTTGGTGACTTGCCAAAGGAGTGTTTTGGGGGTATTTTGGCCGTGAAGAGCGATTGCTGCCCACAGGTAGATACCCATCAAGATAACTTTTTTCATGTGTGGAATAAATACTAAAAGTATTGTCTGTATTTTCTAACTGTCAAAATGTAAGCTGATTATTAGTTGCTTATGGCATTTTCAAATTCTTTAATTCATACCTTCTAGTTAGACTCAAACGGAAATTTACAAACGCTTTAAAAAACAATTTTCTCCTCTTTGCCCTCCAACCACGTATTGCGTACCGCGCCCGTTCCGTTGAAGCGGTATTGAACGCCGATGATGTCTGTAGGCGCATTCTCAATTTTGGCGGTATAGGCCACTTTATTATTGACAAACAGTTTCATTAGCCCTTGTTTACATTCAATTCTGAGCTTGGTCCAGTCGCTGGGCGTACAGCCAAAACCGCTCAAATCAGCCTTTTTGCTTTCTACATAGTACCCAAAAGCAGCCAATGAAATATCACCAACGCAACCAACGCTCGTAAGGGGTATGATCATAATGTCGTTTTTTGCTTGCAGCAACACCGTTATCTTTTGACAAGCATTACTTCCTTCAGGAGGGCCGCTTTTGAGTTCGGTTTCAAAGGTAAAATTATCCGTCATTATACCCTTAATGTCTTTTTGATTGAATATCCGAACCTTGGGAGGTGTTGGGTGAAGCGGGACATTATACTTTCCCAGCAGTTCTTTGTTGACCTCAACGACGGGCGTTTTTACGATGTCAGATTGTTTAAAATACAAAGGTTCTACGCCCCAATCGGCCTCAACGACGCCAAGCCAGCCGTCGGTTTTGATTTGAATGTCGTGTTCTTTGATGATTTCTTTTCCGATCATCAATTTTGCTCTAAAATAGCCTGGATAATAGTAAATAGACGAATGATGTTTGTGGTTTTTGTTGACCCATACTTTGCGCCGCACGTCCCACGATTGAGAAATAAAAATAGAATCTTGAGGGTTAGCATTGGAAGCATCAAAATCAAAAATCACCGAATTGGGCAATCCTTCCGTAAGTATGGTTTTAGACGAAAAGCTAAAATCGTCAGGGTTGTATTTAGGTTTGCTCGAAAGAAAATAGAAACCAAAAATGCTTAACGAAACAACGACCAATGCCACTAACGCCCACCGTTGACGATTCCAAAAACTTGGTTTTTGAGAAGGCAAAGTCGGTGTCGAAACGGGTGGTATTGCTATAACTTTTGAGGGCGAAGCCTCGTCGGTATTTTCGGTGTTTTTGACCAAAAAATCGCGCCAATCTTCGTAGTCCAGAAACTGTGCAAGGGCGTTGAGGGTAGTCATGGAAGGCTCGCTTTTGTAGCTTACTTTTCCAAAAATTCGTTTCAAGGTCGATACGCTCAACGATACGCCTGTTTTTTCAACAATCTGCTCACTGAGTTTTTCAAAATCATAGTTGTTCCAAATACTGCTTTCGCCCCATTGAAGGCATGCTTCGATTTGGGATTTGAGCTTAAGCATCGGGGGGTGAATGGCTGTTGCGTTCATAAGTAGCAAAAATAAGTCAAAACGGCAATGAAATGAACTTGAACCTAACTTGACACAAGTTTGAACCTTCTTTTATGGCCTCAATCGCAGACTTTTGGAAGTCTTTTTGGCTATCGTGCCCACATCAGAAACTCTGCTTAAAATTTATTCAAAACTAAACAGCTATAGTTACATGAAAAAATTACTTTCATTTATGTTAATGATTGTGTCACTTCAAGGAGTTACACAAAAAAACAAGAATGTTTCTTCTTTAAAAATAACGGATAATTCGAATCTACTGATACCCGAACGCTGGGATTTTCAGGAAGGGAAAGTCACATTTATGGATTATAAGGGTAAAAAGTCCATGAAAATAGGCTCTAGGTCAGGGCAGGTGGTGTTGAAAGACGTGGTTTTCAAGGATGGCACGATTGAATTTGACGTAGAACCGCACCCTGCCGAGTTTGCATCGTCGGTTTATTTTCACCGAAAAGATGCCAAAGAACAAGAAATTGTTTATCTACGTGTACCCCGAATCGGGAGTAAACTAGCCAATCAAGGCATTCAATACGCGCCCTATTTTGATGGAGTCAACATGTGGGATATTTACCCACAATACCAAGCTCCTGCCATGGCAAAGGCGAGTGAATGGAATCACATGAAGTTGGTGATTTCGGGTAAACAAATGAAGGTGTATGTGAACGATATGGTCAATACGGTATTAGAAATTCCGAAATTAGAAGGGACAATCGCTGAAGGTAGCGTCGCTTTTGAGGGAGAAGGTTACATTACAAACTTACAAATTAAGCCCAATGAAACGGAAGGGTTGGCGAGTTATGAAGGCACCGATATGACCAAGCATGATGGGCAATACCTCCGTAAATGGGCCATTACTTCCCCCATTTTATTTCCAAAAGGTACCGAGACGTTTGCCGAAAACTTGCCTGACGCGGAGGCATTTTCTGAAAGTATCGACGCCGAAACAGCGGGTCTGGTCAACCTAACTCGTCGTTTCGGAGCCACGCCTCAGCGAAAACTCGTTTGGCTCAAAACGACGCTCACTGCTTCTGAACCCACTTTTACCAACTTGCAGATAGGCTTCAACGACGAAATTTGGGTGTATCTCAACAATGAAATGGTTTTGGTAGATAAAAACTTGTTCCAACAAGTAGGAATGCGGAAAAAACCAGGGGGAAGGCTTTCTATTGATAATACGGTCGCTAAACTCCATTTGAAAAAAGGTGAAAACGAGCTGCTTATTGCAGTAGCTAACGATTTTTATGGCTGGGGACTGATGGCTCGAATTGAAAATGCCGAAAAAATTGAACGCACCGATGAGGTTTCAAGCATCCTTAATTTAGCGGAAGAGATTAAAAATACACCCCTTGAACCCTACGTAGGGGTATATGCCCAGCCCGCAAGCGATTATAAGTTGACGATTGTACAGAAAGAGGGAAAACTTGTGGCAAAGATGGTAAATTCAGATACAGAATTTAAGATGAAATACATTGGTAATCATACTTTTTCTATTCCTCAGGTTTTTGCCACGATACAGTTTAGACCAACCGAAAATAAATTAAACCTGAAACAAGGCGTGGATGTGAAGGAGTTTGTGAAGCAGTAACGAGAGTTGTAGACTTTCCAAGTTTTGGGTTCTTGTGAGTATAAACTTGGAAAGTTTACTGAAAAAAACACGGGGATAGCAAAACTAATAAACCTAAGAATTATGAAATGCTTTTGTAATGTATTCTACTTCCTAATAGGATTATCTTCTTTGACAAGTTGGTCGCAACAGTCAACCACAGCCTCAAAGCCTAGCTATATTGTTTACAATCGGACTATTGAGCAGATTTTTGAAAACGAAAAGAAAATCGTGCGATTGAGTGAAGGCGCAGGTGCTGGGGTGGCTTGGGTCGAGGGATTGGAGTTTTCTGAGGGAGAAATAGAGTTTGAGGCCAAAGGCAGAGATGTTTTACAAAAAAGTTTCATTGGAATTGCCTTTCACGGGGTAGATAATGAAACGTATGAGACGGTTTATTTTCGCTCTTTCAATTTTCAATCTACCGATTCTGTACGTAAAATACACGCCGTTCAATACGTATTTGAACCCAAATACGGCTTTCAACAACTAAGAAATACCCGAAAAGATGAATTTGAGTCAGCTATCAAGCCCTCGACAATTCAGGCTACAGATTGGTTTCGTGTAAAAGTAGTAGTAAGGGCAAATAAAATTACCGTATTTGTTAATAACTTTAATGAACCGTGTTTGGAGATTCCCTCGCTCAACCTTTCGCCAATTGGCAAAAAAATTGGATTTTGGGTGGGAAATAATTCAAATGGCGATTTTGCGAATCTTAAAATAAAACGAGATTAGGGTGAGGTTATCCCATTACTCAAAACTGATTCCAATGAGAATACTACTTGCTTTGTCTTTTCTTTCACTCTCATTGTTTGGACAAGAGAAGTTGGTGACTGTCAACGGTACCAAGTTTAATGTGTTTGTAAAAGAGTTAGAAAATAGAAAAGAAAATACGCCAATCATCATCTTTGAAAATGGCATGGGCGTTGATTTGGGGAACTGGAAAAAGATTGCCGAGCAAGTTGCAGCTTTTGCTCCTGTGATGACTTATGACCGGGCGGGAATAGGGAAGTCTGAAAAAGTTTACAAAATGCCCACGCCAAAATTAGTAGCTGAAAATCTGCATGAACTCCTTACTAAACTTCAAATAGCGCCTCCATACGTTTTAGTCGGTCATTCCTTAGGTGGTGTTTACAGCAGGGGATACGCGGGCTTTTATCCCAATGAAGTGGCTGGTTTGGTTTTTATTGACCCTGCTGACTTTACAGAAACTAAAAATGACTGGAACAATATTTTTAGAAAGATGGGAGTTCCAGAAAAAAAGATAGATGAGATGTTACAAAATCGTCTTTACCAACCAAGGCCCAAAGTAGATTCTTTGCATTATGGCCCGTGGAGTGAAAGACAAGTTTTGAATGATTTGAGGAAAACAGATTTTGCTGAAATCGCTTCTTTGCCGTTACCCAACGTGCCGATTTACTTTTTTGTGGGTGGTAAATTTGAAGTGCCTATTGAACAAAGAAGCAAAGACTATGACCATGAAACCTTCTTTCATATAAAAAATAATTCTAACATGGAGCGTTGGAAAAAGTTGATTTATTCATCAACCAAAGGGGGAACACTCATTTATCTCACCAATGCAGGACATTATATCCATTGGAATGAGCCTAAATCGGTGGTTAACAACCTCAAAATTTTGATTGAAAGCCTAGAAGAATAAGACTTACCAAGTTTTGGGTACTTGTGAGAATAAACTTGGAAAGTCAGTTTGAGAAATTTGGTTAGCCTTTCCAAGTTTTGGGTACTTGTGAGAATAAACTTGGAAAGGCTATCACAATCTATTTTTTGTCGGTCACTGTTCGGTTGGGGTCGATGGTTTTATCTTTTTCTTGCGAGCCGTTGAGGACGTGAATTATATAATCCGAATCTTTGAAATCATGGCCGATGAGTTCTTTTAAGTTTACTTCAAGGGTATGTTCGTGCAAGCTAGCATCGCAAACTAAATCTTTGGGTCTGTTATAGGCTATTAAAAGGTTGATTTGCATTGGAAATGACTCCATGACGGCACCATCCCACACTACTTTATAATGTTCTTTGTCACAATCTCCCAAAATCTTAATGGTGAGGATTCCGTTTTCGCGCTTTATTTCTTTCAGCTCAAAATAGGAAGTCTGAGTGGCAGAGGTGCGTGCCTTCATGTAGGAGTCGAAAAGCGTTTTGTCTTTAAGAATCTGTTGATTTTCAGGGTCTGTAATGACTTCTTTGTCTTTTGAGCAGGATATAAAGAAGTGGGCTAAAACGAAACTGACAATCACGAAAATGAGACGAGTTTTCATAATATGTATGGCTTTAATAAATGTTTTTTTGTGAAGACACATTTAAGGGAGGATTGGTTGGAGAGCTTACAAAAATTATTAGGTAGACTTTCCAAGTTTTGGGTTCTTGTGAGTATAAACTTGGAAAGTCTGTTTGGGAAATTTAGGTAGGCTTTCCAAGTTTTGGGTACTTTTGAGAACAAACTTGGAAAGTTTATTTCGTCAACAACTTACTTTTAACGACGACCTCCAATACCCTTTCACGTAGGTTGCGGCTGATGGGGATGAACTGATTCTGAATAGAAAGTTCATTGTTTTCGATACTTTCAACCTTGGAAATAGCGACAAGATAAGACTTATGAACGCGTAAAAACGTGCTTGGGTTGAGGTATTCTTCTACCGTTTTGAGGGGTAATAAGGTCATAAATTTTCCCCGAAGGGTATGAATAATGACGTAGTTTTGAAGGGCTTGTACAAATAGAATTTCATCCACCAAAATTTTCTCGTATTTACTTTCGCATTTGATAAACAAATAATCGGATTCAGAATTTTTAAGGGCTTGATTCTTTAATAAATACAAGTCTTTGGCTTTGTTTGTTGCTTTGAAAAAACGATTGAAAGTGATGGGTTTTAGCAAATAATCGACTGCATCAAACTGAAATCCTTCTAAGGCGTAGTTGGGATAGGCCGTTGTCAAAATAACCATGGGGAGATTAGGCTTGATTTTAAGAAAGTCCAAACCTGTCATGTGGGGCATTTGAATATCAAGAAAGATAAGGTCAATGGGTTGATTCTCAATTAATTTGTTGAGTTCGAGTGGATTTTCGGCAATAGCGATGAGTTCGAGGTAATCAATCACCTCAACGTATTTTGCCAAACCCTCGCTTGCCAAGGGTTCGTCGTCTACTATGACACATCGTAATTTCATCGTAGGCTGTCCAAGTGATGGGTTTACAGGTTAATTTTTAAACTAACTTTGAAAATAGCTATTTCTCGTTCTATTTCTAAAGTATGTCGATTGGGATAAATCAAATTGAGTCTCCTTTGTATATTTTTTAATCCAATTCCTGAATTCTCAGTACTTATTTTTTCGTCTCTGCTGTTTTTGATGTACAGATGAAGTACGTTTTCAGGGGTGACGAAAAGGATTAATTTTATAAAATTCGCTTGGGTTTTTCCCTTTGATACGTGTTTAAAGGCATTTTCGACAAAAGGCAACAAAATAAATGGCGAAATCTGATGACCTCGAGCCGACTCATGGTTCAATTCAAACACCAATTCAGTTTGATTTTCGTTCAAACGTAAAGTTTCCAGTTCGATAAAGTTTTCCAAAAATTGAAGGTCTTTGCTCAACAAAATCTTCTCGTCATTGCATTCATATAGTTGATAACGAAGCATTTCTGAAAATGAAGCCAACGACTCCGACGCCAAATCGGGATTTTTGTGAATCAGGACAAAAATAGAATTGATGGTATTGAACAGAAAATGAGGGTTTATCTGCGATTTTAGGTATTTGAGCTCGGTTTCAAGCTGGTCTTTTTCGATTGCAATTCGTCTTTTTTCGGCTTCAAGCCAGTTTTTGCCAAGTTTTATGCTCATTGCCAAAGTCATCGAACCTACGGTAGAAGGAAAAGCCGCCGTAGAAAAAATGACAAACCATTGGTCAGGACGTTTGTTGAACAACTCAAAAAATGTCAGTTTTGAATAATAAGCGTTCAAAAAATAACCTGCCGTAATGAACGCCGTACACACCAAAACGGTGAGGAGTACCGCCAAAATATAGCTGCGATACTTGCCCACATACAAAAACTTAGGAATCAGATAGTATAGAATAAAATAAGCTCCCGCTGCTTGAAAAATAATGTATCCGATGAATTTGACAGGCAATTCTCCTTTAAAAAGATAATTAATTACGCCTTCAAAACTACCCACATTAATCATCATCCAAGCCAGATGGTTGGCAATCCAAAAGGGAATGTGATGAAGTTTATATTTGAAAAACCAATGAGACATTTGAACCATTTTTAGGGCTGAAAATTAGCACTTTATGGTGTACAAATGCCTCACAGATTGATGTAGTGTCGAAAATAATTGACGAAAAGGGTCTATTTTTCTGCTAAGTATAGCTCTAATTGCAGATACAGACTATCACGGTCACTTGGCCTCTTGGCGTTTACTTCTACTATTTTCCCTTTTTTATTGATGATTAAATAGCGCGGCATCAGTATCGTACTATCTTTGGTAGATTGTCGATAGAGGTTGGCGTACTGGTCTTCCCCAATAAAAATATGATTTCCCTCTACGTTGTATTTTTTGATTTGCTCACGCCAGAGGTATTCGTTTCCCTGTGCTACATAGAGGTATTTAATGTCGTTTCTTGTTCGATACTTCTCTTTGAGGGGTTTGGTAAAATTCCTAAATTCTTGTAAGCAAGGTCCACAAGTAGTACCCCAAAAATCCACATAGACAACGCTTCCTTTAAAATGATTGTTATAAACTTCCTCAAACGATGAGGTATTTGGATTGATGGAGATAAGTCTCACATTTTCATTGGAATGGAGTCTATTTAATACAAAGATTTTTATTGATAGCAAACAAGCCACCATTCCAATCGTATAAAGCAAAGGTTTCCAGAGTTTGGGTTTTTCTTGTTTTTGATAACGCCAGAAAAAATAACTACTCCCTCCCATGAAAAGCAAAATCACAAAGCTTTTGAAGTACATAAGGAACATCAAAGTTTGGTTTCGTTCAAAAACTCGGTCTAAGATGTTGGCTTTTTGGGCTTTAGTGAAAGTGTATAGGTTTTGTACAACAATGATTAGTTCTTCTCTTACTTCTTTTTTCCAATCAAGATAGTGGTGTACAATGTCGATTATGAAAAAGGGGATGAGAGCAGCCATAAGGGCAGCTAGCCAGAAATAGGGGGATTTTATCATGAGCGTGTTAAGGTTTTGAAACGCAAGTTTAGCGCAAACAACTCTCGTGAAGTAAAAAGTGGTTTCAAATACCCCAAAAATGGGATAAAATAGGCTAACTCACCATTTTTTACATTTTATCAATCAATTTTGACAGTTAGTCAATCGCTCCATTTTTCAAATAAGCGTCTCATTTTCTTTGAAGAAAAAACAGAAACATGAAAACGCTATTGATTATCCTTCTTTTTTCAAATTTCGCTTTCGCACAAATTACGGGGAAAGTCATTTCCTCCAAACGTGAATCCGTGCCGTTTGTAAACGTTACGCTTTACCAAGTTTCAGATAGCATCTTAGTTACAGGAACCACTACGAATGAAAACGGAAAATATGAATTGTCGAACCTTAAATCAGGTAGCTATTATCTGAAAATCAGTGGAATTGGTTACCAAACGCTTTGGAGTGAACCGTTGGAAGTCCAAACCTCAGCACGAGAATTGATTCTTCCCGATTTGACACTTTTAGAAGAAAACAACACCCTTGAAGAAGTACGAGTATCAGCCAAAAAAGAACTGATTCAAACCACGCCGCTGGGCAAAATTATCAATGTTCAAAGTAGCCTGATGACCAAAGGCAGCAATGCGTTGCAGGTACTGGAGCGTCTGCCAGGGGTGATTTCGGATCGACGAAACAACCAATTTAGCTTGAACGGACAAAGCGGCGTAACGATCATGTTCAATGGCCGAAAAGTGCAGATGCCGATGGATGAATTGATGTCGCTGCTTGAAAATACAGTGGCCGATAACATCGAAAAAATTGAACTCATCACTTCTCCCACTGCCCAATACGACGCCGACGGAGGGGCGGGGGTTATCAATATTGTGTTTAAAAACAACGAAACGTTGGGTACGAAAATCAATTTGTCGGCTACCGCAGGATATGGTTATAAAGAAAAAGTCCTTACCACAGTTGGCTTTTCTCATGGATTTAAAAAGCTAAATCTTAATGCTTCCTATTCCTTCAATCATGATGTTCGGAAATCTGGATACGCAGGCGATGGTACAGCAGGGGCTTCGTTTATGTTGGGCGAAAGCTACAATACTTTTTATGGGATTGCTCGCCGATACCAAAACAATCATAATCTAAATTTTGCGGTACAATATCAGCCTAACCCCAAAACTACACTTGGTGTAGATGTTGTTGGAAGTTTTGATAAATCTCATAATTTGGTTAACAACGGAGGTACTTATCAGCTACAAAGGGGCGATTTTTTTGAAATAGCAATGCTTTCAGATGGATTGACGACCAAGCAAAATAATATTTCTTCGTTTTATCTGAAACAGACCTTTTCGCCTAAAACACAATTCAATGCCGATTTTAGCTACATTAATTATTCCAACAACAGCCCCGCAGGTATTTCGTCTGAATATTTTGACGAACAAAAGCAGCCGATAAAACCCCAATTTTCAATTTTTACGTATGGAAATAGGGGCGAAAGCATTTCTAAAATACATGTGGGCGTTTTTAAAGCTGATTTGAACATTCAATTTAGCGAAAAAATCAATGCGGATTTTGGCATAAAAACAAGTTTTGCACAAAATGAAAACGACAGTAAGGTAGAAAGAAAAGTAAACGACACTTGGGAAATAGACCCACGCTCGCAAAGCCAACTCAAAAGTCAGGAACGGATTGCAGCGGTATATTCTCAAGTTAAATATATGCTTGACGCTAAAAGTAACCTTCTTTTGGGGTTGCGTTATGAATATTGGAAAAGAGATTTTAGCAATCAAGAGGAAGTGTTTGAAATTTCAAAACTCTTTCCTTCAGTGCTTTATACCTACGCCATTAATCAAAATTCCTCGATTAATTTCAATTATAGTCGCCGTATTAGTCGCCCTGCCTATACCGATTTGATTTCCAATTTGTTTTACACCGACCCCACTTTTATTTTTTCTGGAAATCCATTGCTAAAACCTACGCTTTCTGATATGCTCAAAGTTGAGTATTCAAAAAAAGGTTTGAGTATTGGTATTTCAGTTCAATACGATTTGAATCCTATTTTGAGGTATCAGATTACCTCAAACGCCACCAAAGATGTGGGCGTTTCTTCGCCACAAAACCTGGATTACATGAAAAGCCTGAATCTATTTTTGAGTTACCCTTTTCAACTTACAAAATGGTGGAAATTTACCCTCAACACCCTCACGTCTCTCCGAGATTATAAGGTTTCTTACAGTCAATTTCCTGCCCAAAAGCGATATGTGTTTCAGAATCTCAATTTTTCACAACAAATCAACTTACCTAAAAACTTTGAAATTGAGCTTTCGGGATGGTACAATATGCCCTATTTTGAAGGGCCAAATACAATCAAAGGTTTTGGTGTAGCCAATGTAGGAATTGCTAAAAAACTTAAAAATGACAAAGGAACCTTATTGCTTACTTTACCCGATGTGTTTCGTTCGTTTAGTGTATATTCACACAACGGAGGCATGACGCCCATTGCGTTTGACATCAATACAGTGTCAAATTGGCGCGATGAAACGGTATTTTATCGGGTTGTTAAAGTAACCTATTCCAGAACCTTTGGTAAAAATACCCGTGTAGTAAAGTATGATTCGAAAGACGAAGAGCGAGGACGGTTTTAATTGAAGCCCTCGTTTAGACTACAAAATCCCTCAAATTGGCTACGTGTTTGAATCGGGGATCAAAGACCTTTGTTCCATTCAAATTTTAAACAAATACAGAATGAAACAAGCAAAGAAAAACAACCCTAAAGTGTGGTTTATCACAGGCTCTTCTCGTGGTTTTGGCCGTGTGTGGGCCGAGGCGGCACTCCAACGTGGCGATAAGGTAGCAGCTACTGCTAGAAATCTCGATAGCCTAGCTGATTTGAGAGATAAATACGCTGAAAATGTACTTACCTTATCACTAGATGTAACCCAAACCGACCAAGTAAAAGAAGCTGTAACAGCGGCATATAATCATTTTGGGAAACTGGATATTGTTATCAATAATGCGGGCTATTCGCTTGTAGGCACGATAGAAGAAGCTAGCATGGAGGAAATTAGGGCATTGTATGAAACCAACGTATTAGGCCCCGTAGCTGTTATTCAGGCAGTTTTGCCGTTGCTTCGCCAGCAAGGTTATGGTCATATTTTGGGCGTTTCCAGCAATTTAGGACACCAAGTCATTCCATTAATTGGCTATTATTGTTCATCAAAATGGGCCTTTGAAGCTATTTATGAAAGCCTAGCCACGGAAGTGAAGCCATTTGGAATCGACGTGACCATTATTGAGCCAGGTGCGTATGCTACTGAGTTTGGAAGTCCCACATCGTTGAAGTTTTCGGGTAGTTTGCCACAGTATGAGGACTTGCGAGCAGCTGTTTTTGATGAAATCAAAAATTATTCGAGGGGTAATCCCAATGCTACTGCATCGGCTATTTTATTGGTAGTAGATGCAACCCAACCGCCTCTACGTTTGTTGTTGGGTAGTCATAATCTCACCGCCCTTCGCGAGGTATATGCCGACCGAATCAAAGTTTGGGAAGAATGGCAAGAAGTAGCAATTGCTGCTCAAGGCTAAAGACAATTATCTGTTCTGCAATGAGCACTGCACTAGTGCTCGTTGCGAAGACTCAAACCAACCATGTCAGCACTGTCAATGAAAAAAACCGATGCATCTCTCCTCAAGTTTGGTTCGCTCACCGAAGCGATGAAGGTTATTGGTTTTCCTCCGCCTCAACATCCTTTGATTGCATTATTGAACGGAATCGATAGCCCGATACTTGCTAATGCTCCTCAGGAGGGCCATGTGTTGAGTTTTTATAAGATAGCTTTTCGCCCTAACCTTGGTGGGCAACTACGCTATGGACAAACTCATTTTGATTTTAACGAAGGTGGAATGTTTTTTGCTGCTCCTAATCAAGTAGTAGCAGGAAGCCTAGATGAGCGAAATCAGCATGGAGCTCCTTGTACTCGACATGAAATCGCGATATTGATTCATCCAGATTTTCTACTGAACTATCCTTTAGCTTCTAAAATCAAGAAATACCACTTTTTTTCGTATTCGGTCAATGAAGCGCTGCATTTATCGGAAAAAGAAAAAAACATTATTTTGAATCTTTTACGAACGATTGAAGATGAACTAACGAGTCGTATCGATGAGCTTAGCCATGATGTGATTATGGCACAACTGGAACTGTTGTTGAATTATGCACAGCGATTCTATAAACGTCAATTCATGACCCGAAAGTCGCTTAATCATACATTACTTCAGCAATTTGACGATTTGCTGGAGGCGTATTTTAATGACGAGACATCGTTGCAGAAGGGTATTCCCAAAGTGCAGTACCTAGCCGACCGTTTGGCTATTTCTGCGGGGTACTTAAGCGATATGCTGCGAGCGCTTACTGGTCAAAATGCTCAACATCATATCCATGAAAAACTAATCGAAAAGGCCAAAACAAAGCTTTCAACAACGGATTTGTCGGTAAGCGAAATCGCTTATGAGCTTGGTTTTGAGCATCCCCAGAGTTTCAGTAAGTTATTTAAAAGTAAAACCAGGCAAAGCCCATTGGAATTTCGGACGAGTTTTAATTGATTCTTAAGTGCTCATTTCGCTGCTTTATCCCTTTCAAAATCAATTACTTCTGTGTAGTTTTGCTGTATGAAGCAGAGTAAAAATCAGGCGAGTCAATACGATAAGATTTTTAAGGAGAATATAGAAGCAGTTATTCCAAGTTTGATGCAAAATGTATTGGGAATTACAACTGTTTTAAGGGAAGAACTGCCTGACGATGTGCAACATACTAAGGAGAGAAAGCCAGATGTATTAAAAAAAGTAACGGATAGTTTGGGCAATACCTTTGTGTTGCAAATTGAATTTCAGGTATCCAATGAATCTGAAATGGTCTATCGGATGGCCGAGTATTATGTAATGCTTGAACGGAAATATAAATTACCCATTGAGCAGTTTGTACTATTTCTTGGTTCCTCAAAGCCTAAAATGTCAACAAATATCGAGAGCAAACATTTGAAATTTGATTTTGCCATGATTGCTTTCGCAGAACTTGATTTTCATATTTTTCTCAATTCGACTAAACCAGAAGAGGTGATTTTGAGTGTTTTAGCAAATTTTGCCCAAGAGACACCCGAAAATGCTCTCAAGCAGATAATCCTCCGTTTGGAAGAAACTACCGAAGGGGATTTGTCGTTAAAAAGGTACTTCAAACAGTTGCGAATATTAGCTCAACTGCGTAAATTGGAAAGAATATTAAAACTAATTGTCATGGATAGTATTGCAAAATATATTGATGAAAAAAAAGACGTGGCTTTTTTGATAGGTCAGGAGAAAGCACAAGTTAAGTTTGTGACCAATCTGCTCTTAGAAAGTGATTTTACAGTCGAAAAAATTGCTAAAATTGCGAGTGTATCAGTTGAGTTTGTCAAGAAAGTAAAAGGAGCAATTACCATAGATAAATAGCTCCAAAAATGAGCTTTGGAGATAAAGTATTGTTCTTTTTTAGTGCATTGGGAGCGTTTAATGGCCTCATTCTAAGCCTATATTTTTTCTTCTTTACGGCCAAAAAATACCTTTCTAACTACCTACTTGGGGCGTTGTTGTTGGTGTTGAGTATCCGAATTGGTAAGTCAGTCGTTTATTTCTTTGATTACAGTTTGCCCAAAATATACCTGCAAATTGGGCTTACCGCTTGTTTTTTTATCGGCCCTTTCTTATATTTTTTCGTCAAGTCCGAAATTCAGCAAATTCGTAGTATGCCCAAATCGTGGGTATGGCAGCTGGTGTTTTGGCTGTTGACCATCCTGACGGTTGGCGTGTTGTATCCCTATGAAATAGTGCCAGCGTGGTGGCGCCATTACATCATCCCCCTTATCTATTTGCAGTGGGGCGTCTATATCGCTTTTTCGGGTTGGACAATTGGGCCCCTTCTGAAAAAAATACGCCGAAAAGAAAGCCTTAAAACTTTTGAAAAATGGGTTTTAACGATTGTGGGAGGTGTATTTTTACTGTTTACTTCGTACGTATGGGCTATTTTCAATATCATCAAAGGAAGTTACATCTTTGGGGCGCTTTATTTCTCTATCATTATTTATTCGATTGTGCTTATCCTGCTTTATCGCAAGAAAACCAACGATTTGTCTTCTTTTACAACCCCAAAGTACGTTGATAAAAAACTGGATGAGCAGGAAGCCGAATTGATCATTGGCAAGCTAAAACGGGTGATGGAAGAGAAAAAACTTTTTAAAGACCCTAACTTGAAATTAAATGACCTAGCCAAAGAAATCGGGGTTTCAGGGCATCAACTGTCGCAGCTTTTGAACGACCATGTGGAGAAAAATTTTTCACTGTTTGTCAATGAATATCGGATTGAGGAAGCCTGTACAATCTTATCCTCCAACCTTCATTTGACCATAGATGCCATCGGAGATGAAGTTGGGTTCAATTCCAAATCTACTTTTTTTGCCACCTTCAAAAAGATTAAAGGCTTGACACCCAGCATGTACCAAAAACAAGCCGCTCCAGATTTATAAAACCGTACTACTGAATTCAACATCCAGAACCTTTGATAGTAAAGTTCCTGTGATTTTTGAACCGCAAAACGAAGCGTTTTCGTTTTGATCAACTTCAAAAGAACTTTAAGATGAAAAAAGGATTGTTGCTTGTGTTTTTATTAACCCATTTTTTTACTGCCATTGCCCAAAGTGCCCCCACCGAAAGGCAACTGATTGAAAACACCATTCAATTGTATTTTGACGGGTGGGCTACTGGCGATACCACAAAAGTGGGGAAAGCTATGCACGCATCGTGTCATTTGAAAAACTACCGCGAAGGCACATTTGTCGATTATTCGCGAAGTCAGTACCTAAGTTTTTTTCGGCCGCATCCAAGACCCAAAAACTTGACTACACGCATCGTAACGATTGATGTTACTGACAACATGGGAAGTGCAAAAGTGGAAATCAGTACGGAGAAAGACTTGTTTACTGATTATTTCAACCTTATGAAAACCAATGAAGGTTGGGTAATTGCGGACAAAGTCTCGACCCGAAAATCGCACAAAGTCGTGGATGTAAATGCCATTCAGCTTCAGAAAGAAATTATCGTTGAGGGATTAAAACGCCCTTGGAGCATGGCTTTTGTTTCTGAAGAGGAGGTACTTATTTCAGAAAAAGAGGGCGATTTACTTCAATTGAATGTAGTGACTAAAGAAAGGAAAAAGGTTCAAGGTTTCCCCACCGACGTAGAGGATAGCCTTGGTACGTTTGGGGATAACACGGGAAAATTTGAAGTGCTGCTTGACCCAGATTTTAAGA
Source organism: Runella zeae DSM 19591 (assembly GCF_000423565.1). GTDB lineage: Bacteria > Bacteroidota > Bacteroidia > Cytophagales > Spirosomataceae > Runella > Runella zeae. The sequence continues at coordinate 64,429 of NZ_AUIF01000046.1, forward strand.
AAAATAAGTACGTTTATTTGTCTTATGCCGCCAAAGCCCCTCAAGGAAGAACCACCAAGATAGTGAGAGCAATACTCGAAAATGGAGCTTTGCAGCAAATAAAAGTCCTTTTTATAGCGACCCCATTCACGTACGAGCGCGTGCATTATGGGGGAGGGATGGCGTTTGGAAGTGACGGTAAACTGTACTTTACCATTGGCGAGCGGCTGTTTACGGAAAAAGATGAGCCTGCATTGCCCATTGCCCAAAACAAAGCAGATAAACGAGGGAAAATTTACCGCATTAATTCCGATGGGACGATTCCTAGCGATAACCCTACCTTTGGAGAAAAAGCCATTCCTGGATTATACGCCATGGGTATCAGAGCCGCGCAAGGAATCACCCTCAATGCCAAAACGAACCAGCTGTGGTTTAGCGAACACGGAACGCACCAAGGCGATGAACTCAACGTGCTAAAAGCAGGTGCGAATTATGGTTGGCCCATGAAAACAACAGGTAAGTACCGTTTCGCGGAATTTGAACGGAAGCCTATTGAAGGCAACGATTACACTGAGCCCGCTTGGTCTTGGTCACAAACGGTCGCACCTACGGGCATACATTTTTATTCGGGAAACGAATTTGCCGCTTGGAACCAACATTTGCTGGTAGGTGGATTATCAAAAGGTAGTGTATGGAGGCTTGCGGTTGAGGGAGAAATAATCAAAAGCGCGGAAGAACTATTCACGGATGAGCGTTTACGGATTAGAAAAGTGACGCAAAGTCCTGCGGGGAAATTGTATTTACTTTCGGATGAACTCAATGGGAAATTGATTAGGGTAAAAAACGGAGCCTTTTGAAAATAGCGGTGTTAGTGGCTTGTTTCATCAAAATAATTGATGTAGCGGAGGGCTTGCATGAGGAGGAGGCGTTGATTATTGGTTAAAATGTATTTTCATTCCTTCATGGGTAGCTTGAAAGCCCAAATTTTCGTAAAAACGAATGGCATCGGGGCGTTTTTTATCCGTGGTGAGTTGGAGAAGGTGAGCACCTCGTTCTTTAGAGCGTTCAATCGCCCATTCGAAGAAAAGATGTCCGATACCTTGGCCACGATAGTCTCTTCGAATACGTACGGCCTCAATTTGAGCCCTGATTCCGCCTTGGTAGGTCAAATAGGGGATAGAAGTCAGTTGTAAAGTACCTATAATTTCGACGTTCTCGTTTTCGACGATAATCAATTCTTGGTTTGAATCTTGATCGATGCTGGCAAAAGCTTGGTAATAAACTTCGGGAAGTGGGTCTTGAAAATTTTCCCGCGATTTGCCTAAATCATCATCGGCCAACATTTGTACAATGAGAAATACGTCTTCTTTCGTGGCTTTTCTAAATGTTAAATTCATAGAGCAATAGTAAAAAGGAATAGACAAATTTACAAAACAGGAGCTACATTTTTCCGAAAAGCAGTAGGATTGCAGCCCGTGTATTTTCGGAATTGCTTGCAAAAATGGCTTTCGTCCGTAAACCCAAATTCATGGGCAATTTCGGTCAAGGTCATGGAGCTATAGAGAAGCCTAGCTTCAATCAACTTAATGCGGTGTTTGACAATAAATTGCTTGAGCGATTCTCCCGTTTGTTTTTTAAAAAAGATACTTACGTAGGTAGGCGCTAGGTGAAACTCCTCGGCAATTCGTTCCATACTGAGTTTTTCGGGCTCATAAATGTGTTGTTTGATGTACCTCAGTATCGCCTCGGCAGCATTCGATTCTTCCGATTTGGCGGGAGTTTGTTGGGAGAGGTTTCGAGCCAAAATCAGCAGAATACTCCGCATTAAACTGTCTCGTATCATTTCAAAATGTGTCGATGGAGTGTTATCGTACTCACTTTCAAGTATTTCCAAAAGTTGATGCAGCTTTTGTTGTTCTAGCTTATTATGCACTATTGTCCCTCGGCTTTGGGTAGAGGTAAATAGGAGCGATTGAAAAATTTGCTGCCAATATTTATCGGTAGAAGTGTGGGTTTTGCTATAAGATTCGTTGAAGCGGATAAAACAAAATTCGGTAATCGACGCTATATCAAACGAATGAAAATCTTCGGGACCCAACAAAAATACATCTCCTTGCTCATACGGATAAGTATTTCCATTGATATTGTGGCTACCAAATCCCTTCAAAATAAAGATAATTTCGTAATAAGTGTGCTTATGTACAGGGTGTTCCCATTGGGCTGCTTCAAAATGGTAGATATTAAACGGACTGTGTAAAACGTAGCGTTTCATCGAAAGAAGGTGCGTTATTTTTTACCAAAATAAGATGGATTTTTACAGAATAATACAAACGTCTTCTTCCTAATTTTGCAGTAAAGATGTTTTAGGACATTTTTCTGCACTTAACCTATGATGAAATTTTACAGATAAGTACGGTGCTAAGGCTAAGTACAAAGTATTGTTTTTGGCTTCGCTGTTTGTGGTGAAGTCAAAAACACCTGTATACATTCGGTAGAGTTCTCGGATAGATAAGTTGCCCTGATGTAGTTCAAACTTAAGAACCCAAAATTAAGGATAAACAAACTTAAAAATTTACAGAGAATGAAATTGATAAAAAGACGAGCACTACTTAAGAAAGCAGCCCTTGCTTCTACAGCATCTGTGATAGGACTTACGGCTGAAGCCAAAAAGGATAAAAAGGTGTTTGTGCACCACGTATATTTTTGGCTGAAAAACCCCGCAAGTGAAGCCGACCGTAAAAAACTCATCGAAGGCTTGACGGCATTGGCAAAGGTGCCGACGATTCGGATGCACAATATCGGCTTGCCTGCAAGCACAAACCGTAGTGTTATCGAACGTAGCTATGCTGTATCTTGGTTGTGCTTTTTTGATAATTTGGAAGAAGAAGAAATCTACCAAAAACACCCGATTCACCTCAAGTTTGTGGAAGACTATTCGCACCTGTGGGAGAAAGTAATTGTGTACGATTCGGTGCAGATTTAACCACAAAATTCCCCTCTTTATAACTTCTTATCTCATGAAGAGCATTTCTTCGATTATAATTGTTTTAGTATCGGGTATTTTGTGTGAGGCTTTTGGGCAGTCGCAAGGGTGGGAGTCACTTTTAGATAACAATATGACTCAATGGGAAAATTATCTAAGCTATCGTCACAAAGAGGGATATAATGGTAAAATACCGAAAAATGCTGAAGGCAAAGAAATTGCCCCTATTGGTTATAACAAAGATGAGTTCGGGGTGTTTTCGGTTATCAATGAACCCGAGGGGCCTGTGCTACGGGTAAGTGGAGAGATTTATGGCTGTGTGTTTACGCGCAAGGCATATGAGAATTATCATTTAACGCTTCAAGTAAAGTGGGGGCAAAAAAAGTACGAACCTCGCATCGATAAATTAAAAGACTCGGGTATTTTGTACCATTCCATAGGAGAAGCAGGAGCCGAATATTGGCGTACGTGGATGCTTTCACAAGAGTTTCAGATCATGGAAGGACATATGGGAGACTTTTGGTGTCAGTCTACTTCTGCTATTGATATTCGGTCGTATCCCGCAGAAGGGGTTATGAATAGAGTAGCTAATGCAAAACAACCCTTTCGGACTTTCAGGTCGGGACAAGAGTATTTTTGTCTTCGTTCTGAAAACTACGAAAGTCCTGATAATGAATGGACTAGACTAGATTTAATTTGCTTTGATGGAAAAAGTCTCCATATTGTCAATGGGCATGTAGTGATGGTTCTGAAAGATTCGCGCTATATTTTACCAGATGGCAAAGCAGTACCCATGAAGAGTGGCAAAATCCAATTACAAAGCGAGGCGGCGGAGGTTTTTTACAGAGACGTTCGCATAAAAGCTTTAACTGAACTTCCCGAAGAATACGCTAGATTGTTTGATTAGGATTGATGTGTGGCTAGTAAAATAGCCTCAAACCCCCTATACTAACAGGGTGTTTGAGGCTATTTTTTGTTTTTTACCCGCAGAAGTGCGCTGAATAATACAAACGCAGACTTTCGCCGAAAAAAGGGGGCATATAGCCAATAATCTGCGTTTGTCTGCGACTTCGATCTGCGCCAATCGGCGGGTAAAATTTAAAAAACGTAGCTAACAGAGTAATGAGCGTATTTTTATATTTTAGTTAATCTTTTGAAGAGGCATTTTGAATCTTGTGGCTTTGTGTCTTGACAAAAATATAAAATACGGAAAAGAAATCCCGTTAAAAATCCTTAAAATAACCCTACAACAACGGGGCTTTTGCTCGTTATTGAAATAAATGCCTATTTTTGCGATGTGAAGCAATTGGCCTTTTTGCTAACTATAATCACAACTCAAACATACTGATGCGTCGTCCTAAGAAAAAAAAGGTGGGAAGCTACCCCAACGCCATGATTATTGCTAGCCTTACGGCGGCATTGTTTTTGATTGGTTTTTGTGGATTGATGGTAATGCAATCCAAGAAGCTCATTTCTATTATCAAACAAAACATCGAAGTACGTGTGATGCTTGATAAAGACATGGACTCTACTCAAGTGGCGACACTCAAAAACAAAATAGTGGGTAAGCCCTATGTATTGGTACTAGAAGGGCAGCCCCAAGTATTGTTCTTTTCTAAAGATGAAGCCGCAAGGGAGTTTATTGCCGATACCAAAGAAGACTTCACCCCTTTCCTGGGCGAAAACCCCTTGCACGATAGCTATAGAGTGAGATTGCAAGAAGATTTTTTTGAGGATACTAAACTTCAACAAATCAAAGCAGATCTGGAAAAAGTAGAAGGAGTTTTTGAGGTAGTTTACCAAGAAAACCTTGCCGACCAAATCAACAAAAACCTCACTAAGATTTATGTTATTTTATCGACTTTTGCGGTCATTATGCTGATTATCATTGTGTTGTTGATGAACAATACCATCCGATTGGCTCTTTATTCGCAGCGATTCTTGATTCGTAGTATGCAGCTTGTAGGAGCTACCAATGGCTTTATTCAGATGCCTTTCCTAAAAAATGGAGCGATTCAGGGACTAATTAGTGGCGTGATTGCGGCTGGAATGATTGTGGCATTACAGCAGATAGCATTACGTCAGATCGAAGGGTTGCATATGTTGCAAGAGTACGAAAAATTAGGCGTTTTGTTGGTGGGGGTAATTATATTAGGAGCGCTCATCGGCGTAGCAAGTACTTTTCAAGCTTTGGCGAGGTATTTGCGGATGGCATTAGATGACTTGTATTAAGTGCAAAAAGCACATCATAAATTTATAGATTTGAACATTATTTAAAATGAAAAAGAACGCATTCCCTTTTAGTAAAAGCAATTATACCTTTATGTTGATTGGCATAGGGCTCATTTTGCTCGGTTTTATTATTATGAGTCTCGATTCGGAGGAGTTTGGATTTGGAGTGTTAGGACTTACCGTCGGACCTTTGGTTGTGATGACGGGTTTTGTCGTCGAGTTTTTTGCAATCTTACGTAAATCTTAAAATCTGGAGAAACAGGCTGACCGACCACGGCTTATCATTGATTTCTCATTTATTCATAAATGAACTTTATCCAAGCGCTTATTTTAGCCGTAATCGAAGGTATTACGGAGTATCTTCCTATCTCCTCTACGGGTCACATGATTTTGGCTTCCTCGTTTATGGGCATAGCCTCCGATCCATTTGTTAAATTTTTTACAGTAGCCATTCAGCTAGGCGCTATTTTGTCGGTTGTAGTGCTGTACTTTAAGCGATTTTTTCGCAGTTTAGATTTCTATTTTAAGCTTTTCGTAGCCTTTATTCCTAGTGCTATTTTTGGGGTACTCTTTAGTGATGCCATTGATTCTTTGCTCGAAAACCCTATCGGGGTTGCCTTAGCATTGGTGCTTGGAGGGGTGATTTTGCTTTTTGCAGACCAATGGTTCAATCGCCCAATCATCGATGATTCTGACGAGATTGATTATCTGAGAGCATTTAAAATTGGCTTTTTTCAATGTATAGCCATGATTCCGGGAGTTTCGCGCTCGGGAGCTACTATCATAGGCGGGATGTCGCAGCGCCTGAGTCGTAAGGCGGCAGCAGAGTTTTCCTTTTTTCTAGCCGTACCTACCATGTTTGCGGCTACTGCCAAAAAAGGATATGATTATTACAAAGAAGGCTTGGTACTAAACGAAGAGCAAATCAAGCTTTTAGCCATTGGCAATGTGGTGGCATTTATTGTGGCGATGTTGGCCATCAAATTCTTTATTGATTATTTGACCAAATACGGTTTTCGCCTTTTTGGTTGGTATCGTATTATTGTAGGGGGAGCTATTTTGGCCTTATGGTTTGCAGGTTACAAATTACAGGTCGTTTAGTTTTACCAAAAAAAGTATGACAGAATCTGCAACTACTTCCGAAGAAGGAGAGGTAATCCTTCTCAATAAGCCTCTTACTTGGACTTCTTTTGATGCCGTCAATAAAATAAAAAAGGCTTGCCGTATCAAAAAAATCGGTCATGCGGGTACACTTGACCCCCTTGCTACAGGCTTGCTTATATTGTGTACTGGCAAAAAAACCAAAGAAATTGATACCTATCAAGGCGCTGAAAAAGAATACACAGGAAAGCTTATTTTGGGCAAAACTACCCCTTCTATCGATCTCGAAACGGCTTTTGATGCCGACTTCCCGACCGACCATATTACTCCCGAAATGATTCAAATAGCGGCTCAAGAGCTGACGGGGGAGATTGCACAATACCCACCGATTTATTCGGCCGTGAAAATGGGAGGAGAAAGGCTGTATAAAAAAGCCCGCCGTGGTGAAGCCGTAGAAATCAAACCGCGCACAGTCACTATTTCTGTTTTTGAAGTAGATAGCACTCACTTTCCAGAAGTAAGTTTCAGGGTGGTTTGCTCCAAAGGCACATACATTCGGAGTTTGGTAAGAGATTTAGGGATGAAAGTCAATTCAGGAGCTTATTTGAGTGAATTGTGTCGAACTCGAATCGGGCGTTTTTGGTTAAAAGATGCAGAAGAGATTGAGTCGTTTGTTAAAAGAAAAAGGGAAGAACTAAATCTGTGATCAAGCGCTCAAAATTTGCGAAGTAGCGCCACTCCCAAACGTCTATTTTGCCCTGTAGCTAGTAAGCTTTGAATTTATGCCAAGTAACCAATGCAAGTTTATTACGATATATCTGATTTCCAGACCCTTAAAAATGCGGTAGTCACTAGTGGAACTTTTGACGGAGTACATTTAGGACACCAAACTATCTTGAGTCGCTTGCGCGAAACTGCTCAACAATCTCAGGGCGAAACAGTAGTGCTGACTTTTTGGCCTCATCCTCGCATGGTGGTCTCAAAAGACAGCCAAAACCTACGATTGCTATCGACCTTAGACGAAAAAATTGAGGCGTTGCGCCAAAGCGGTGTTCAGCATTTGGTCATTATTCCTTTTACGCGCGAATTTAGCGAACTCACTTCCGAAGAATTTATCCAACAAATAGTAGTAGATAGGATTGGTACCAAAAAGTTGGTGATAGGTTATGACCATCATTTTGGGCGTAATCGTGAGGGGAGTTTTGAATATTTACAACAAAATGCTCACCGATATGGCTTTGAGATTGAGGAGATTCCACGCCAAGAGATTGACCATATTACTGTGAGTTCGACCAAAATCAGAGAGGCGTTGTTAGAAGGACAGACGAGCATCGCCCATGATTTATTAGGTCGTAACTATACTTTTACGGGTGTAGTAGTGAAGGGACGTCAGTTAGGTCGTACGATAGGCTACCCTACGGCCAATGTACACGTATCTGAGTCATACAAACTTATCCCTGCCGATGGCGTGTATGCAGTAAGGGTAAAAGTACGGAGCCAAGTTTATAAAGGAGTGATGAGTATTGGATTTCGTCCTACTGTCAGTGGAGTAGGGCGCACTCAAGAGATTTATATATTTGATTTTCAGGATGATGTGTACGGTGAAAAACTAACGGTAGAGGTAGTCCAATACATACGTCCTGAATTGAAATTTGACGGCTTAGAAGCGCTTGTCAAAGCCATAGATGAAGATTGTGCAGCAGCTTTAGCGATTTTAAAAGACTAATTGAGAGGCGGTTTTGGTGTATCTTTCGTTTATCTTACTTCTATACTTTTTTTGCTAACTTAGCAAAGTTGATTCTGATTTATTGTTTTCAATTGGGAGATAGCAAGGCTGATATAAGTCGGGAAAAATCAACAAGCAGAGACATTAAAAAATATTTTAGAATTTGTAAAACATTAAAGTAGGAGGGCAACGATGCCCTTATTTTTTTTCTTCACAAAATAGTCAAAATCAAGGGATTTCGCCGTAATATTGAGTAAGTCTTTGAAGGCTGTTTTTAGATTTCTTTACTCAACACAATCTCGCTATGACTGCATTGATGAATGCTATCAACAAAAACAACGCTGCTCTAGTACAGCAACTCATTGAAAATGGGGTAGATGTAAACGAACTTGATGCCAACCAAGATGCTCCTTTGGTAATGGCTGCTTACAAAGGATACCACCAAATCGTCAAATTATTGTTGGAGGCAGGCGCAGACGTAAAGGCTGTTGACCCTGGCATGAAGGCTACTGCTTTGCACGCAGCGGCTTATGCTGGACGAACCGAAGCCGCCAAGCTGCTTATTGAATACCACATTGACATCAACAAGCAAGGGCCTTACAATGGGTATACAGCTTTGCATGATGCTATTTGGCAAAACAACATCGGAGTAGCGGAGTTGTTGATAAATTCTAATGCCGATTTGTCGCTTTTGTCGCACGACGGAAAATCTCCCCTTGATTTTGCTAAGTCCAAAAATCGCAAGGAAATAGTAGCGCTTATCCAAGCCAAGCAAAAAAAATAGACCTTAACCTCTCTCGGTGGTTCTATTATCAACCACCGAGAGAGGTTGTGTCATTGAAGCGAGCTTGAATACGCCGGCTTCAAGCGTAAGACCTGGGCCAAAAGCGCAGCTAAAGATGTGTTTGCCTATGTCGTTAGAAGTGCAGTTTTGGAGTAGCCGAGCCAATACAAAGAGTACCGTACAAGACGACATATTGCCGTATTCTCGCAAAATTTCGTAGGCAAATTGGTTGTCGTCCGATGATATTCCAAGCTGTGATTCGGCGGCTTCTAAAATAGCTCTACCTCCGGGATGAATCGCATAAAAATCAAAAAAAGGAAGCGTTGAGTTTTGCCTAAGCTGAGTCATGAGTGTTCCCAATCCCCCTTTGACCAGTCGCGGGATGTAAGAACTGAGCACCATTTCAAACCCAAAATCACCCACGTGCCAAGCCATATCATTACTACCTTCAAAAAGCAAGTCACAATAAAAAGATTTTAACTCTATTGAGAGACTATGAGGAGTAGACTCAACCAAAACCGCCGCTGCCCCATCGGCAAAAAGAGCATTGGATAAAAGATAATTTTCGTCTAATTTTTTTTGAAAATGAAGTGTACAGAGCTCGATACACACCAGTAAAACCCGTGCTTCGGGATTTGCTTTTACTATATTGCTGGCAACCTTTAGACCATTAAACGCCCCGTAGCAGCCCATAAAATTGATACATGTACGCTCAGTTTGTCGAGGTAGACCGAGTGCTTCTACAATTTCGATGTCTAGCCCAGGAGCGTACAGCCCCGTACAGCTCACCGTGATGAGGTGAGTTACGGCGGCGGTAGACGGCAGATCGGCGATGGCTTTGAGAGCAAGAGGCAAAGCATGGGTACGATACGCCTTCATTCGCTGCGATACTGTCGGGAAGGGTTCTAAATCATTACTATTTGTATAAAAATCAAAGTTTTCGATTTGGGCATAATCCTTAATTACCGAATATCTCTTTTCGATTTTGGTACTTCGGTACAGCGCGCGAAGTTTTCGAGCCTCAGCAGAAGTAAGCTGCGATGCTCGTATCATAAATTCGGCAATGGTTGACTGGGCAATGCAGTGAGCTGGTACGGCTGTTCCGATAGAAGTGATATAAGCAGGCATTCGAGAGTGAATAATGTAATGACAGTTTTAAAATAGGCCAATTGGGCCAAATTCAACTCCAATCGGGTAAATAGTTGCTTTCCAAAAATCTTATTTTCTTTTATATACGTTTATATGAGAGTAGTACAACTATTTTTTTGTAAAAAAATAACATCTCTAGTTAGGAAAATGTCAGATAAGTGACCGTTTGATAACTTTTATTTCAAAACAGGTATTTCTACTCTATTGTTTTCCGAAAAAACTATTGTGATTTGCAATCTGAAAACCCCAAATACTTTTTATGTTATGAAATCTATAAAAACGTATCGAGCTGTTGATTCGAAGCGAAACTCGGTAAAATTTGACCAGACGATTTGGCTAGCAGGTTTGACGTTGCTCGTTTTTGGTTACATTTTATTCCATTTTTTGTATCCTATGTTTCACAAAGGTCTTTTATTTTAGTTTGTTTGCAGCAGCCACGAAAACAGCATTGAAGCGGGATTGTCCCGCTTTTTTTGTGTTTATAAAAAAACCTCTCTGTTATCTAAAAACAAAGAGGTCAATTATAAAAGCGATACAAAAGCGGCTCTCTCTTTATTCTTCCAAGCGAGTGCCACTATCTACGTGAATGATGTATGCTATTCCTCCTTCGCTTCTAATAGCCTCAGCAACTGCTTCAGCCTGCGTAGGAGCGTACATAAACATGCAGCCACCACCGCCCGAACCATTGATTTTCCCTCCCAAGGCGCCGGCTTTCATTGAAGCTTCTATCATACGGTTGATTTTGTCGGTAGAAGTACGTTTGTGGTCACGAAGATTGGCAAAGTGACGGTACAGCAATTGTCCTAATTGAGTGTCGAAATCAGAATTTTGAGTGTCTTGCGAGGATAGAAGAAGTTTTTTACCTTCCTGCAAAATATCCCGGTCTTCGAGATTAGCTTTCAAGAGGCCAAGTTCATCACTGCTTAGAAGCGAACTGTAGTCTTTGGCTTGAGCTAGAGGCGTAGTAAAAATCGAAAAAGAAGAATCGTAAGCGGTTACTTTGTGGATGATAGCTTCCATTCCATAGCGGCATCTTGCCAAAATCCCTAAGGTATCTTTAGGCTGTTGCGAATCTCCCAACACAAAAGTGCCTAGTTGTGGTTTGAGTCCTTCTACATAAATCTTTGGCGTAGATTCTAGATAAATGACATTTCCGATAGCAGTAGAGTAGTGGTCCATCATGCCTCCAGGTTCACCAAATTCAAGTACTTCTGCTTCGTTGGCGATTTCGCCGAGTTCTTTGGGGGTGAGTTCGGCTGGATTGTCGGCGTAGCGTGTTAAGAAGTTGGCCCAAGCTACGATGAGTGCCGACGAGCTCGACGTTCCAGAGTTGATGGGGATATTGCCGTGTACATGACATCTAAATCCTTTGGTAAAAACAAACCCTCGACGCCGTAAGATATTGATAGTACTCCTAAAATAATCACGGTCTTTGGCATAAGGGAGTGTATGATGGATAGAAAATTGCTCTTTTTGCTCTATATCAGGTAAATCTATGATTACTTGGTCATCATCACTAGGAGTGCCTTCGATGCTTATACGGCGCGAAATAGCAGCGGCAATGGTAGGGAGTCCTAAGTAGTCTTGGTGTTCACCAAATAGACAAATACGGCCTGGTGTGCTGATTTTCATAGAGTAAAAGTGCGTCCTTTATCTCAGATAAAGGACGCCACAAAAGTTAGAAAGAAAGATGAGATAATTACCAACTACGTTTTTTGTAGCCAATAAAAGAATAATACAGAATAAATAAATAAAGAGGAAGCATCACCCAGTATGCTTGCTGTGTGCTATGAATAGAGTCGGCGATGTTTCCGTATACTAATGGCAAAACAGCACCACCCGAAATACCCATGATGAGCAATGCCGAACCGATTTTAGTGAACTTGCCAAGGCCATCAAGAGCAAGTGGCCACATGGCAGGCCATACAAGGGCGTTGGCAAAGCCCAAAAACGCAATGAAAAGCACAGAAGTAAAACCTGACGTAACCACCGCCAATACAGTGCCTACGATGCCTAAAATAGCCGAAGCACGCAAGCAGGTGGTTTGAGATACATACTTGGGGATTAGGATGATTCCGAGGCCATAAGCGGCAAGCATTAGCCAAAGCGTATAAGTACCAAAAGTACTTGCTTCGCTTTCGGGAAAGCCTAGCGATACACCATAGCTGATGATGGTATCACCGGCGATTACTTCTACTCCTACATAACAAAACAATGCAATCACCCCTAGCACAAGATTGGGGAAGGAAAAAACACTATTGTGAGTAGCAGTGACTGATTTGCCATCAGTGTCTTCTTGTTCTTCACTTACTTCAGGTAATCCCTGCGAAAACCAAATGACTGCCGCTAAAACTACCAAAACACCCGTCAAAATGAGGTAAGGCATTTCTACTTTCTGTAGTTCTTCTTGGGGAGTGGCAGCGGCGCCTCCTGCTAGCAAAAGTCCTCCGAAAAGACGTTGGCTAAAAATACCCGCGAGCTTGTTGGCAATCCCCAAGAAGCTAATGCGTTGTGCGGCACTTTCGCGAGGACCAAGAATCGTAGCATAAGGATTGGAGGCTGTTTGGAGTAAGGTAAGCCCGATACCAATCGTAAAAAGCCCAACAAGAAACAAAGGATAAGAGGCGATTTGGGCGGCGGGTATAAATATCAACGTACCTACCGCCATGATACCTAGTCCCAATGACATGCCTTTTTTGAAACCAGTACGTTTTAAGACCTCTGACGACGGAATCGCCATAACGGTGTAAGAAATAAAAAAAGCAAAAGTAACTAAATACGAACTCGTGTTGTCGAGACTGAATGCTTTCTTAAAAAAAGTAATGAGGGTTCCGTTGACCCAGGTAACAAATCCGAATACAAAAAATAATAAACCAATGATAATCAGTGGCCCTACGTAGCTTTGGTTTTGCTTTGACATAGTTAGGTGTTAGGTTTAGTAAGCCAATTTGAACTCGAAAAAATGAATTTTTTTCGTCACTTAAAAGTTTTGTTAAGTATTTTTTAAATTTTTTTAAAATATTAAACTCCTTTGTTATTATATGTTTGTTTTTTGGGTCGAATAAATAAACTCCATCAGGTGAAAAGAGTGGTTAAAGCTAAGGCTTTATTTTGACGAAAAAAGATGCTTTTGAGGCCTTTCCTAAAACCCATATACTGCAAAGCCCCCATCAACGGTCATGATGTGGCCAGTGATATAGCTTGCCGCAGGTAGGCACAAAAATGCAATAGCAGCAGCTACTTCTTCGGGCTGTCCCACACGTTGCATAGGCGTACGACTCAAAATATCTTTTAAGGCGTCTGGATTAGAAAGCACACTTTCAGTGAGGGGCGTTTCGATGTACCAAGGAGCCACAGCGTTGACTCTGATACCGTCTTTGGCCCATTCGCACGCAAGGTTTCGGGTGAGTTGATTCAAAGCGGCTTTGGTCATGCCATAAATAGACCCGCTACGGAGTGAAGTAAGCCCCGCTACGGATGTTACGTTGACAATACAACCTTTGGCTGCTTTGAGGAGAGGATGAGCCGCTTGCGTCAACCCAAAGGCTGAGTGCAAATTAGTGTTGAGGATATGAGTATATTCTTGGGTATCATATTGAATAGTGGGTTTTCGGATGTTTGTCCCTACATTGTTGACCAAAATATCCAAACTTCCCCAATGTTGCTCTACCCAAGCTACGACTGTAGCAATAGCCTCAGTATGACTTAAATCAATAGCAATACCTGATACCCTAAACCCTTCATGCGCGTACTCTTTGATGAGATTGTCAATGTCTCTTTGTTGACGAGCTACTATACATACTTCGGCCTGCATTTCTAATAAAGTCATGACAGTAGCTTTGCCGATACCTTTGCTACCGCCTGTCACTAAGGCACGCTTGCCAGCTAGATTCCAATTTTTAAGCATTTTTTTAGGTCTTAAAACTATGAAGTAAGGTGTTTCGTTTATATATTCAAAACAAACTGATAATGAACCTAACACACATGAATCGACGTCATTTTATTCGAGTTCTAGGAGGCATTGCACTTACCAGCCCTCTTGCTTTGGCTCAGACCCAAAATCAGGAACTTAAGCGGGTGGTGAAAACTGATGCAGAATGGAAAAAAATCTTGACTCCTATGCAGTACTACGTAACCCGACAAAAAGGTACAGAGCGGGCGTTTACAGGACCTTATTGGAACAACAAAGAAAAAGGCATCTATAAATGTGTATGTTGTCAAACGCCTTTGTTTAGTTCAGATACCAAGTTTGATTCGGGCACAGGCTGGCCTAGTTTTTATGCACCTATCAGCAAAAAAGCACTTAAAGATGCAAAAGACAAGAGTTTTGGAATGGAACGAGACGAAGTCATTTGTGCGGTATGTGATGCTCATTTAGGTCACGTATTTGACGATGGCCCTCGTCCTACTGGCTTGCGGTATTGTATGAACGGTGCGGCATTGTCTTTTGAAAAAAAGTAAACTTTTGTCTTTCTTTTATGACTTATCGCTCAAATAGCTCAATCCAATAACCATCGGGGTCGGTCAGGAAAATTTGCATCACCCCATCGGGGCGGGCTTTGGGAGGGCGATAGGTTACTTTTTGCGCTACAAAATGTTTTTCCCAAGCTGGAAGATCGATTGCTTCAAGCGCGAAGTGATTGCTCCTTGAGCCCGACACGACTGGTTCGGTTCGGGTACCGATAAGGTGTAATTCTTGATCGATACCAAACCTAAACCACGCGCCCGGAAAATCAAAGGCTGGGCGAGGAAGAAGCTCTAGCTGAAGTACTTGTTGATAAAATGCTATGCTTTTCTCGACGTCGGCCACATAAATAGCCACGTGGTTGAGTGCTTTTATAGATAGTTTCATAAAATAAATGTTACAACTTTTGAACGACTTGCTGCGTCATATGACAAAACAAGCGCGGTGCTTGTGGGTCAAATTTAACATATAGTCATGAAAAAAGTATTAGGATTGGCATTTCTAACTTTGATAGGTTGCCAAAGCACAGAAGTTGAAACTAACAACAAACTACAGAAGTCGTACGAGAAAGACTTTACGCTCCAACTTGAGCAAGAAACTCAACTCAACGATTTTAAGTTGCTTTTTGAAAAAGTAGCGGAGAGTCGTTGCCCAGCCAATGCCTTTTGTATTAGAGCGGGAGAAGTGATTGTAGATTTGAAAGTGAATGCGCAGCAAAACGTACAGATGTGCCTAGGCGAATGCCAAATGGTAAGGCCAGCTAGAGCCAATCGAATGATTACGCAGGATTCGTTGGAGGTAACGGTCGATAGTAAAAAATATCTGTTTGTATTGAAGCAAGTTAACCCTTATCCGGGGGTATCTACCAAAGAGACAGAAAACCCAAAAGTAGAGGCAGTGATGCACGTAAAACAACTCTAATCTTGCCCAAATAAAGCGCCCTGCTTGTCTCTGAATAAGCAGGGCGTTTTGGTATATTAGAATGGAAGATCGTCATCGCCGCTTCCTCCTAAGTCAGTAGCGATAGGAGTAGCAGGTTTAGCAGGTGCAGGGCGGCTCGCTTGAGCCGCAGGGGCGGGGCTGTATTCGGCATTGCTTGATTCGTTGTTGTTACGTCCTCCTACAAGCTGCATGGTGTTTGCACGCACAGTTTTACCTTCCCTTTGTTTGCCTTCTTTGTCAACCCATGTTTCGGTTCTTAGTTTTCCTTCAATATAAACGGTATTACCCTTTCTAAGATACTGCTCAGCAATTTTTGCGAGATTGTCCCAAAGTTCGATGCGGTGCCATTCGGTTTGCTCCACCCGTTCGCCGTTACGATTGGTATAGCTTTCGGAAGTGGCGATATTAAACCTAGCTACTGCTGAGCCATTTTCTAGATGTCTTACTTCGGGGTCACTTCCTAAATTACCCAATAAAATTACTTTGTTTACGCCAGCCATTGTATATGTATAAATTTAAAGGTTACGATGTTTTTAAAGAGAAAATAGATGATTTTTGAGAGTATTTAGCAACAATTGCCACTTACTTATCCAATAAGTAAAGTTTAGTAAATCAGATTTTTAGGCGGTTTTGTTCAACTCATCCACTGCTTCGCTCTACACAAAACTAATCAAAAAAAGCCTCTTTCCAATAAGACGTAATCAATACGGGTTTGGGTACATCTTCTAAGGCATTTGGTGTTAAAAAATCTAACTGAAGTGGTGTAACTATCTCAAAATCAGTAGGTAAATTTATTTTCCAAAATTTTGCATAAATGCGCTGATGAGTAAGCACATGCGTGTATACTCGGCTTGGGAGGCTGATAGTCCCTTGAGAAAGAAGGTGTTGGAACTGAATCGACAACGGAAGTTCTTCTAGCGAGGAAGCGAGTTGATCAGCTTCAATCAAATAAAAATCATAGAGATGTTGCCAGACATCTTTTTGGGTACGTTTTCGCATGGCAACTTGCCCATTTTGGATAATAACAAAATAGTGAAAAAAACGCTCCTTTATCTTTACTTTCTTGATTTTGACGGGCAGCTGTGATACGCGTCCGGTGGCATTGGCTACACACTCTGCTTGGAGGGGACAGAGCAGGCAATCGGGCGAAAGAGGGGTACAGTGAATAGCTCCAAACTCCATAATAGCTTGGTTGTAAAGAGCCGGCTGCTGAGGCGAAATAAGCGTCGCCGCTAGTTGAGCAAACTGCTTTTGCCCCTCGGTACTTGCGATGTCAGTATCTATCCCAAACACCCGCGAAAGTACCCTGTACACATTGCCATCTACTACGGCTACCGCTTCGTCATAGGCAAAAGAGGCAATCGCGGCAGCGGTGTAGGGGCCTATTCCTTTTAGTTTTAACAGTCCTTGATAGGTTTTTGGGAATACGCCATCATACTCATTGACCACCTGCTGAGCAGTCTGGTGTAAATTGCGGGCTCGTGAATAATATCCCAATCCTTGCCATAGCCGAATCACCTCTTGCTCGGAGGCCTTGGCCAAATCAAATACCGAAGGATAAGTCTCTACAAAGCGTTCATAGTAAGGCAGTCCTTGCGCTACGCGGGTTTGTTGGAGGATGATTTCGGAGAGCCAAATATAGTAAGGGTCACGGGTATGTCGCCAAGGCAAATCGCGATGGTTGAGCCTATACCAATGGATGAGTTTATCAGCAAAAAACTTGTTATTCAATGGTTTTGCAACGTTTTTTTTGAAATTAAGACCTAAAAGATTTTCGCAATTTGTCGAAATTATACTACTTTTGTGCGCTCAAAATAAACCAATATGATTTTAGTACATAGGTTTATTAGGATTTTGAAACTAATTTCAAAAGAATAACAGTTTTATAACCTTAAAGTTTAATAAAGTGACGAAAGCAGATTTAATCGCAGCAGTTGCCGATCAAACCGGCATCGAAAAAGGACACGTTTCAGAAACAGTGGAAGCATTTTTCTCAGTGGTGAAAGACTCATTGGCCAAAGGTGAGAACATTTATGTGCGTGGATTTGGAAGTTTTGTAAACAAAAAACGTGCTAAAAAAGTAGCTCGTAACATCTCTAAAAACACAGCTATTGTGATTGATGAGCATTATGTTCCTAGCTTTAAACCTGCTAAAGTATTTGTGGAGCAAGTAAAGGAATCTGCTAAGTAATCATCGGGGATAAAGGTGCTATGAATCGGTCTATTTTAATAATCATCATTTTGGCTACTGTACTTACGGGAGGACTATATAGTCTGCCTAAAGTGGTAGTGAGTAGTCAAGAACGAAAACTTACTCAAGGACAAGACAGCACCGGAACACAATCCACCACTTCTGCTGAGGAAGATACTCAGCCTGCTACCGCCGAAGCACATGTTACACCTTTAACAGCTGAACAGCAGCGTACCGCAACAAACTTAACAAACCAGTTGAGTGCTTCGGCGGATACCAAAAACAAAGCAAAAGTAGCTCTACAACTTTCTGATTTTTACTTAGGAATTCGTAAATTTGATAGTGCTGCTAAGTATGCCGAAACCATCGCTTTGCTTGAGCCTAATGAGGGTAATTTCTTGCGGGCGGGCGACAGGTATTATGATGCATTTGGCTTTGCCGCTAACAATAACAAATCGGCAAATTTGGGTGCCAAAACGCGCGAGTGGTACCAAAAAGCCCTCGACAAAAACCCCAATTTACTCAATGCCAAAGCCAACTTAGCCATGACGTATGTCTCTACGGAGACTCCTATGCAGGGAATCATGTTGCTTCGGGAAGTGTTGGCAAGCGACCCTACCAACGAAGTGGGGCTGTTTAATTTGGGTCTGCTTTCAATGCGCTCTAATCAGTACGAAAAAGCTACAGAGCGTTTTCGCCAACTACTTAAAGTGAATGCTGATAATACCAAAGCACGCTTTTATTTGGCGGTGTCGCTGGCCCAAACGGGTAAAAACAAAGAAGCTTTGGAAGAACTTGCCGTCGTAAAAGAAAGAGAAAAAGACCCTAATATTCAAGCGGCAGTTGCCGAATTGGAGAAAGAACTCAAATGATTTGAAGGAATTATCCATTTGTGAAATCTAATGCTTCACATCCCTAAATTCCTGTCAGTCAAACAGTTTAAAAAAATATAACAACATTTAAAACATTTAAAACTATGCCTTGCGGAAAGAAAAGAAAACGCCACAAAATTGCTACGCACAAACGTAAAAAACGCCTCAGAAAGAACCGTCATAAGAAGAAGTAATTTCTGAATCTCGAAACCAAGGTACTTTTGATACACCTTGGTTTCGGGGTTTTATATACTTTATCTTATTAGTAAGTATTCGTACAGTTTTATTCTAAATATAAGATTAACTAACTGCTTGTTTAGTAAGTAGTTAAATAATGAAATAATTGTACTTAAGTACTTATTCTGGACTATGTAGTTGTTTTTAACCATACGTAATGTTTTATGTATAGGTTTTCACCCTATATCCTTTCATAACATTGAGTAGCGAATTAGTAATTAGTGCCTCACCAAAAGGTACACGCATCGCGCTTTTACAAGAAAGACGACTTGTGGAGTACCATGTGGAGGAGTCGGAAAGTAGTTTTACGGTTGGGGATATTTATTTAGGAACCGTCCGAAAGCTCGTTACCGGCTTGAACGCTGCTTTTGTTGACATTGGATACGAAAAAGATGCTTTTCTGCATTATCATGATTTAGGCCCCAATGTACAATCGCTCAACAAGCTCACGAAGGAGGTTATTGCCAAGCGCCTAACCTCTGGCAAGTTGAACAATTTTAAAATGGAGCCTGAAATTGACAAACTTGGAAAAATTGATAAAGTACTGGGTAAAAACCAGCCTATCCTCGTCCAAGTTGTCAAAGAACCTATTTCTACCAAAGGACCACGTCTATCATGTGATATTTCTATTGCGGGGCGTTATGCTGTTTTGGTACCTTTCTCTAACTCAGTAAATATTTCTAAAAAAATAACGGATAAGGCCGAAAGAACACGGCTACACCGACTCATGACTTCGGTAAAGCCCGCTAATTTTGGGATTATCGTTCGGACAGTCGCCGCCAATAAGGAAGTAGAAGAGCTAGACAAAGACATTCAAAACTCAATTCGGAAGTGGGAAAACGGCATGAAAGCCCTCAATGAGGCCAAACCCCGTGATCGCATTATCGGAGAAATGAACCGAGCATCTTCAATCATGAGAGATATGCTCAACGACACCTTTGATAGTATTACGGTCGATACCAAAGAAATGTATGACGATATTCGAGAGTTTATCCATACTATCGCACCGGAAAAAGAAAAAATTGTGAAGCTCTATACTGGCAAAAATAAGCTGTATGAGCAAACAGGATTAGAAAAGCAGATTAAGTCGTTGTTTGGACGCTCAGTGAGCTTACCCGGTGGGGGATACCTCATTGTTGAGCATACTGAAGCACTCCATGTGATTGATGTCAACAGCGGCAACAAGTCTAATAACGAAGAAAGCCAAGAAGATACTGCGCTACATACCAATATAGAAGCTGCCAAAGAAATAGCTCGTCAACTTCGCTTACGCGATATGGGAGGTATCATCGTGGTAGATTTTATTGATATGCGGAAAGCGGAACACAAAAAACAACTCTACGACGCGATGAAGGCCGAAATGAAAGCCGACCGCTCGAAGTTTACGTTGTTGCCGCTTACCAAATTTGGTTTGATGCAGATTACGCGCCAGCGAGTAAGACCTGAGATTAGTATTGTCACTCGGGAAGTATGTCCTACTTGTAATGGCGCGGGTACCATCCAGCCTAGTATCTTGATTTCGGATATTATCGAAAGCAATCTTGAATACTTGTTGACCAAACAAAACGAACAGAAGGTGTCGGTAGCCCTACACCCATACTTGCACGCGTATTTTACGGCGGGATTCCCGTCGCCCCGACTCAAATGGTTTTTTAGATACAAATCATGGGTTAAGTTGTTGAAAGATAGCTCTTTGCCGATTACTGAGTTTAAGTTTTATGACAAGTACGGAGAAGAAATAGAAATCGCAGCAACTTGATTTATTTAAAACATCTATCAAGGGTTAATGGTTAGAAAGTGAAGGATTATTGGTAAAAGTGAAAGGGCATATACACGCCTCGCCTCTTGCGTCAACTTCACCTTCTGGCTTTTAACCCTTACTTATTTTATAAAATGGAAATTGCAACTTTTGGCATTCGTGCTTGGCGTATTTTATCCATGATTGCTGTCTTTGGAGCGTCAATTTATAGTTATAGTCTTTTCGGGGCCGATGTAGGAGTGCACTTCGATGCTAGTGGTAAACCCGACGAATTTATGACCAAATCAGATGTTTTTTACATTCTTGTCGCACTTATTCTGATAAACAATGTGCTACTGGTCGCTTTTGGACGCCAACTCCTCAAATTGCCAAGCCATATGCTTCCTATTCCAAACCAAGCAGAATGGAGCCTCGAACGTGAAAAATTGAATGAGCATCTACAAAACTGGGTTTATTGTTTGGTAGCACTTATCAATACATTTATTGCCATGACAGTGTGGGCGTTGGCAACGGTCAACAATGAATTTAAGTATAAAATCAAAGACTTTGAGGGGCTGTTTTATGTGGTCATTGCGTCGTTGTTGATAGTGATTATTTCATTGCCAATTAGACTCATGATTAAACCCCAAATCGAAGAACAGAGCTAATGCTTCTGCCCCTTTTTTCGGTATGAATTCTACTTCTTCACTGCCCGAAATTCCTCTCGCCGAGTTTCAATATGAACTCCCTGATGAGCGCATCGCTCGCTATCCTGTATCACCGCGCGACTCCTCTAAGTTGTTGGTGTATCAAAATGGCACTATCGCACATCAGTCTTTTGGGGAGCTGCCTGCGTTTTTGCCTGCCTCTGCTTTTTTGGTCTTCAATGATACGAAGGTGATTCCGGCAAGGGTGTTTTTTCAGAAAGATACAGGAGCTCACATTGAAGTGTTTTTGCTGCATCCTGAAGCTCCTTCTAGGGTCATCAATGAGGCTATGCAGCAAACGCACCGAGGAGTGTGGAGCTGCATGATTGGAAATAAAAAACGCTGGAAAACAGGCGAAACCCTAAGCCTTCGATTGCAGGCACCTACCGAAACATACATACTTGAAGCTACTTTAATTGATTCCTCCAAAAATTGGGTGGAGTTTAGGTGGTGGGGCGAATCGGCCGGTGACACCTTGCCCTTTTTGGAAGTTATCAAAGTGTTGGGCAATATTCCTTTACCACCTTATTTGGGACGCGACGCTGACATCAACGACAGCACCACCTATCAGACGGTATATTCTAAGATTGAAGGAGCAGTGGCAGCTCCTACGGCTGGGCTGCACTTTACTGATAGGGTTTTTGAGGCACTCGCCAAAAAAGGAATCGAGAAGTCATTTGTGACGTTGCACGTTGGGGCGGGCACTTTTCAGCCTGTCAAAGTTCAAAATGCCGTGGAGCATACCATGCACGCCGAGCAGGTAATTTACCGTCAAGAGCTCATCCAAAATTTATTAGAGAAATTAGGGCAAGTGGTGGTGGTGGGTACTACTTCTATGCGTTCATTAGAAAGTTTATATTGGTTTGGTGTTAAGCTTTGTTTAGCATCGAATCCAGCTCTACTCAGCGGCGACACTTCTTTTTTTATCGAAAAACTCGCACCTTACCAATCCTACGCCTATCTGCCCTCAGCAGCCGAGTCTTTATCGGCGGTATTGAAATATATGAAATATCATCAGCTGACAGAAATTGTCGGCGAAACGGAGATTATGATTTTTCCGGGTTATGATTTCAAAATCTGTACTGGCCTTATCACTAATTTTCATCAGCCAGGTTCTACACTTATGCTGTTGGTAGCGGCTTTTGTAGGAACAGACTGGAAAAAAATCTATGCCGAAGCCCTTTCAAACAACTATCGTTTTTTGAGCTACGGAGATTCTTCTCTTTTGTGGAAAAAACAAACTAATTGACCACTCTCAATTTTTGCGTTTTTTTGATATTGTTGGTTTCATACTTAATCAAATAAACCCCTATTGGAATCTTGGTGAGGGTCGTTTGTAAAAAATGTTTTCCGGGTGGAAAAAGCTCGTCGGCTAAAATGCGGAGGCTTTCGCCCGAAATCGAAACAAGCGTAACGGTAACTTTAGCAGGAAGGGTAAGCCTAAATTCGACAGTCACATTTTCAGTGGCTGGGTTTGGGTAGACTCTAAAAGGGAGCTGCTCGGTTGGCTCGTCATTGGGTGGAGAAGGGATGTCTAAGTTATTGATACTTTGGTTTTCGTCACTTTTTATCCCCTCGGTGTGTTGTCCCCAAATTGGTAATGAGACAAACACAATCATCAAAAAACACAGTATTTGCATGGCTTGTGGCGAAAGATTATGCTTATCTAACGACCAAAAATACCAATTGATTGTCAATATCGGGAGAAAGAGTTGTGCAAAAGGGATATTATTTGATTTAACGGAATGTTTTTTTGTAAATGCTACTTATAACGTATAAAGAAGGTAGGCGGTCAGTATGTCTTATTGCAATGATTTTGGTGTTGGTTTCCATAGAAGGTAGAGCAACTAGATAGATAATTGCATTTTTAGGATACTTTCAAAGATACCCATTATACAACTTACGTATATATATGCTTAAAGAATTTTCATTCAAACAATTTGGCAACTTTCGTTTTGCCCACGACGAACTTAATGGAAGTTCCTTGGCCAGTATAGAGGAGCACATTAAAATTTTGTTTTTGCCCAAGTGCGCTAGAGTAAGAGTGGACTTTCAGGAGTTTCAGATGGAAACAGATTCATTGCTTTTTATCAATCCCAAAGCAATCCTAAAACCCATTGATACCGAGTATAGTGGCGAATGCCTGATTTATTTCAACAGAGATTTTTATTGTGTCGAAATTCATGACCAAGAGGTAGCGTGTGATGGTATTTTATACAACAATGTGTTTGAAGTACCTTTTGTGAAATTAGACGAAAATCAGTCGTTGGATATTCAAAACATACTTTGGCAGATACAAACCGAAATGGAAAATGAAGATACCAATACCGAAGAAATGTTACGAATATTGTTGAAGTTGATTATTTTGAAATCTACCCGAATTTGGAAACTTCAACACCAACTTTCAGAAAAGGAACAGCAACCGGATGTTCAGTTTTTGAGGAGGTTTAGTAAACTAGTAGAGCAGCATTATAAAACGCATCATACCGTAGCTGACTATGCTGATATGCTTTTTGTAACTCCTAAAAACCTCAGTAAAAAAATCAGTTTGGTAAGCAAAGAGACGCCAAACGATATCATTAAAAACAGAATTATCCTTGAAAGTAAACGGCTATTGGCGCATACTGCGCTCACAGTCAAAGAAATAGCCTATGCTTTAAACTACGAAGATGATGCTTATTTTGTCCGATTCTTTACAAAAAGCACCGGTCTCTCTCCGCTTTCATTCCGCAAACAATTTTAGAAAACAAACCTGTCTCATTCTGGATTGGGTGATTGGTAAATCTTGAATTTTGGGTAGTGTTGGCAAAAAGTACAATGCAAAGCGAAAAGTGTCCATTGATGCCGCTGCGAATTTGCCCCACCTTTGCATTGTCAAAATCAACACAAACACTCAAATATCAAAACCATGAACAAGTTGACAGTAAAAGACGGAACCGAAATTTATTTCAAAGATTTAGGCACAGGGCAACCTATCTTTTTTCACCATGGATGGCCTTTGTCTTCTGATGATTGGGATGCCCAAATGATGTTTTTCTTAGAAAAAGGTTTTCGGGTAATCGCCCATGACCGTCGTGGACACGGACGCTCTACTCAGACTTTTCAGGGAAATGACATGGATACCTATGCAGCAGATGTAGCCGAACTTACGGAGTTTTTGGACATCAAAAATGCCATTCATATTGGACACTCTACTGGTGGGGGCGAAGCCATAAGATATGCCGCAAAGTACGGCCAAGGTCGGGTTTCTAAAGTAGTGCTAATCAGCGCTATTACGCCTTATATGATTCAGGATGAACGAAATCCTGACGGAGTGCCGTTGGCGGTATTTGACGATATTCGGTACAATACTCGTCATAACAGAGCTCAATTTTATCAAGATATTACTTTTCCTTTTTTTGGGTATAACAGAGAAGGCGCTGAGGTCAAAAAAGGAATTCAAGACAATTGGTGGAGACAAGGAATGATGGGTGGTATCAAAGCCCAATATGACTGTATTAAGGTGTTTTCGGAAACAGATTTTACGGAAGACCTCAAAAGTGTAGATATTCCGGTGTTGGTACTTCATGGAGACAATGACCAGATTGTGCCTTATGCTACTACGGCGGTGAAAGCAGCGGAACTTTTGAAAAATGGAAAACTCATTATCTATCCGGGCTTCGCACACGGTATGCCTACTACCGAAGCTGCCACTATCAATGCCGACATTTTAGCGTTTATTGAATCTTAGATTCAAGGTACTTAAAAAGATACCTTTTCGCTTTTGCCTCAAATTGTATATTTGAAGCTGCCTTAAAAGTATATGATGCCAAGGGATGTTTGGTAGTCTGTTACTTTTGGGGCAGCCTCATTTTTAGAACTTCATGACTGGAAAACTGCCATTTCTGAAGTTTTTTGAGAGGGTTTGATCGTCTTCAAAAATTCGGAACAAGTCAAAAATTTAGCTTTTTGTTTTGCCAAAGAACCTACCAAATTTTCAAACTTAGCAATCAGCTCTTGACCTGACTGTCGCTTTACATAAGTGGGCAGTTTGTAGGGTGATAAATCTGAAAACTCCCAAGGGTGAAAATACAATGACAAAAATCCCCGCCGCTTCAAGGTAATTTTGCAGAACCATTTGTAGAGTGGCAATGGAATATTTTTGAAAGCAATCCAAAACAACGGCAATCTGAAAACGGGCAACACCGAAGAAGGAATTTCTAGCACATTGCCAATCCAATGAGGTTGGGCAGGTTTGGAGAGGAAATTATAACGCCCCGGCAAATAAGTAGGATTCAAAGAAGCATCGTACTGATAGCCGTGATTGGCTAATTCAGGAGTATTAAATTGCATCAATCGTGGCATTCTGAAACCCACCACAGGTTTAGAGCTGATCTCTTCCAAAACCTTCTTGGAAGCGATGATATCGCTCATGGTTGTTGGTTTTCGAAAATCATGATAAAATGAGTGGGAAGCTATTTCATGATTTTGGGCAATGTGGCGAATGAGTTCAGGGTGATGTTGGGCAAAATTTGCCGTACAGAAAAATGTAGCTTTTGCTTGGTATTTTTCTAAAATAGATAAAAGCGCTTCTAGTCCGAGGCGTGACACTTCAAACTGCTGCTCATAAGGGACTTCTTGCCCATATTCTTGTGGGATGTCAAACTCCTCGACATCAAACGTCAATAAAATGGCCTTCACGGTAGCTTCAGGAAAAATAGATTAAGCGATGTTTCTTTTGATACGGGATGCTTTAGATGATTTTTTGATAGCTTTCTCTTCTGGCCGAGTAGGCGCACTTTTTTCAGGATATAGGATAAGGAAAAGGTTTTTGATTTCTTTCCAAATCACTTTCATTGAGAAGTCGCTGAAGACAATATTCTGAATTGGCGATACAGGCACGGTGGTATAAGTTAGGTTTTTGAGATGAGAGGCTCTTATCAAAAACTCAATTTCAAAGACAAAAGAATTGATTTTGTTTCTCAAAAAAACATACTTCAATTCTTGCCTGAATCCTTTGATTCCCGCTTGGGTGTCGTTCAGTTCAGAAGGAAGCCATAGACGATTCATGGTTTTGAGAATGGTAGAAATAAACTGCCGTTTGATAGGTAGTTTATCAAAATACTCTTTGGAGCGTTTGCCAATGACAAGGTCGTAGCCTTGGTGCAAGAGGTCGTAGATTTGGCAGATACAATCCGTACCAAAAGGGAAATCCATATCGGTATAAATGATGTATTTACCTGAGGCGTATTTGACTCCTTCGCGGATGGCGTACCCTTTACCACGGTTTTTATTATAACTCACCCATTTGATAGAAGGATGGGGTAGGGGGCTGAAAAGATGCGATAAATCTTCTTTAGAGCCGTCATTGACAATTACAAACTCAATCGTCAGGGTATCTAAAGTACTTTCGATAAGCTTCACTTGCTGTAGGTAGCTATCGAGCCACTGAGGTGGCGGGTTGTAACAGGGAGTAATGATACTCAAAAAGATGCTTGATGCCATAATTTGGTTTGTTTAAGTAGATAGAATTGTAGAAGACAACATACGCCAATACAGCCAATCGCCTTAATACAATAAGGACCAAAGAAATGGCTTCTTATGAAGGAAGGATAAACGTCGAAGGGGGCAAGAATGGAAAAGAAAAATACAAAGTATACCCAGAATTTATCGATGAAGGTGCGGTCACTAAATACATACCAAATCGCCACGCCCGAAATCGCAATGATGTAGGAGGCTGATTCGGCAGCGTGGTTAAAGATAATAACCCAAATAAGCAAATAAGCCAAGTATTGCCAACGGAGTCGGGCTTGTTGAGCGATAGCCGAAAACCAATACAAAGCTCCCGTGGTAACAATCAAACACACAAGGCTTATGATTTGAATGAGGGCTACGTTTATTTTGCCAGGAAAAAAAGCATTGAGAACCCCCATTACCCCTAAACCAATATTGACTTTACGGTCGGCTTGAAGGCATTGGTACCATTCTTGGTAGACTTCTAGCCAGCGAGTAAGGCCAATGAAAGGAAGTGGCAACAGCATCAAACCCGCTAGACACAATGCAAAATAAATACCTGTTTTGATTTTTTGAGGATAAAACAAATACAAGAGTACCACGATTACGCCATAGCCTTTGATACAAAAAGCAATAGCGGGACACAAAGCTGCCCAAAAGAGTAACCGCCGCTCCAAAAAACCAAAGGTGAGAAGGCCAAGCGCGGCAATGCTCGAATTGGTCTGTACATTGTGGAGGCTCGTGTTGAGTTCGAGCAGGCAAAACCACCACATAAAAACTTTATAAGACTGCTGAATGGGAAGTTTTTGAATAGCCCAGAAACTAAACCAAGCACTAAATAAAAGCCACAGCAATAACCCTACCGAAACGGGAGGGAGGCTAAAAGGCAAAAAGAAAATCGTAAATGCTGGCGTGTATAAAAAAATGTCGTAGTAAAGTTCGGGGTATTCAAGGTGGAGGTTTTGGTGATTGAGCAAATGGAAAAAAGCCTCTCGGAAGATAGTGAAGTTGTTATAACTTTCTTTTCCTAGTGCCAAACATTGTAAATATGTAATGAGAGCTATCAAAAGATAGATAGCTAAAATCACTTTTTCATTTTGAAAAAGTCGAGTAAATCTTGACATTGAGGTTAGGTTGTTAAAAAAAGCTTACACTTTGCTTAACAAAACTTTTTTTGTTAATGAAGTAATACTTCAGTGAATTGTACATTGATGTCGATTCTGAACAAGCTAAGTTATTTTCAAAAAGGGCTTTACTGATTTTTTGGAAACTAAATTTATCCTAGCTGTCAGTTGCCGTTCTGAGACATAACAGGCATCCTTCAACATCAAATAAGCAAGCTTATATGAATGGGGAGAGGAACGAATGTTGGTGTTGAGGAACGACGCGGCTAAGTTAGAGAACATCTATGAAATTAGCAATTTCGTCGTCGAAAAAAACAATACTGTAGATGAAAAACTAGCATAGGTCTGTTTCATTATGGCTGTTTGATGAATAATAAACCGCAATTAGGACGCCAAAAACAAATAAAAGGTTGGAAAAAGGAAAGAATATGTTTTGAGACAATCCTAGAGATAGGATATGTTTTAGGAAGTAATATTGATAGGATTTGGGTAGTTATTTAGAAATTTTTTTGATGCTTCCGTTGGCATGTTCTAGGATATACAATTCGCCTTTGGCATCTTCTCCAAAAGCCGATACGTTTCCTCCTTGAGTGGTGAGTAGTTGGAGGTCGGTTTTCTGATTGTTTTTAAATGATAATGCCCAAATATGCCCATTGCTGAAGTCTCCAAAAATGTATTTTCCTTGGAGTGTCGGCTGAGCAGTTCCTTGATATACGTAACCTCCCGTAACGGAGACGCCATCGGTACGGGGATAAAAATGAATAGGAGCAATCAACGAATTGCCTGATTCGCAGTCTTTTCTTGGATTATAACATCGATTGGCTTCTTTGAGTCTCCATCCATAGTTGCCTCCTTTCTGGATGATATTTATTTCTTCAAACTCATTTTGACCTACGTCGCCCGTCCAGATTTTGCCAGTTTTGGCATCAAAGCTAAATCGCCAAGGATTTCGTAAACCATAGGCAAATATTTCTTCTTGAAAGCCTTCTTTGTTGCCCACAAAAGGATTGTCAGCTGGAATCCCGTAGTATCCTTTATCCGTTTTGTTGACATCGATACGCAAAATTTTCCCCAACAAAGAAGCTTTGTTTTGGGAGTTGTTGTGTTGGTCTCCCCAAGCCCCGCCGTCGCCCGTCGAAATATAGAGCATTCCGTCGGGGCCAAAGGCTATCTTGCCACCGTTGTGGTTATCATAAGGTTGAGCGATTTTCAACAAAATAGTCTCTGTCGCAGGGTCTACGCTTCGGGCCGACGACGAAGAAGCTTTGTACCGTGCTATGATTGTCTCAAGGGGTTTTCTTTTCGTATAATTGACATAAAAATACCCATTTTGTTTGAAATTGGGATGAAATGCCAACCCCAGCAATCCCATTTCACCCTCAGATGAGACTTTGTGTTTTATATCAAGATATACGGAGGTATTTTTTGTGGAAGGGTTATTTTCAAAAAAACGAATTTTACCTTCTTGTTCTATTACAAATAACCGATTGCTTCCGTCAGGAGGATAGGTCAATTCTACGGGGCGGCTAAACGACAGAAAAGGAAAGGCGTTTTGAAGCGTAATGAGCGACGGATGAGGTTGATACGATACTAATAAAAACAAAGCTAGCATCGCTAGCAGCGGGATGATAGACTGCTTTTTCATGGAGGTATATTTTTTGATTAACAACAGAGCGTATATTATGTATCAAATCGCGTTTGCTTCTGTAATTTAGCGCTAAAAGGATAGTTAATGAGCCACTGGCACAAATAAAACGGCATCAGCTGCGACGCTTCCGTCGGTCTGTTTGGTGATGAGCTCTACGTAGTTGTTTTGTCCCACTCCTAACTCATAACGACCTAGTGGTACCCATTCACCGGAGGTTTGCCCAAGTACCACAACCTCTGCGGGTTTGATGGTAGTTTCTTGTTGGGTTTTTCCGTCAAATACTCTAACGCCAATTTCTGAGGTAGCTTTTTCTATTCTGGGTAAATACACAAAAACATCATAGTTGGCAGTCTGTTTGATGCTAGGGGTATAGCGTACTTTATCACCGACTTGGAGGCCGCCGAGCATGTAGGAAGGGCCATAGCCGCCTTTGTTTTTTTGTTCGATATGCCAAGTCCCCGTTTTACTGACTGCATTGAGGTCATTTTCGTCCACCAAAATCTCGGGGATGCTACCGTCGGCGAGCGGATTTTGGATCAATTCCTGCTGTAATTTAGCAATGTCGATTTTTTGGACGCTTGTTTTGGCATTGATAGCCATCACGGCGGCCAAGGCCGTAGATTGCCCTAATACCATAAACACGGGCTCCATCCGAATAGAACCATAAGCAATGTGTGAAGCCGAAAGGCAGACAGGAACCAATAAATTTTGGCAGTCAGCTTCCTTAGGAATCAATGACCGATACGAAATAGGATAAGGTCCAAAACCGCCGACTTCCACATTTCCTTCGTTTTTGACCATTTTACGACCGTCTTTTTCAATCACAATACGGTGGGTATTGTGCGAATCCATGGTATAAGCGGCCATACCTACTCCATCAGTCACTACTTCTTTACCTTGGCAGTTGGCTTGAGTCATCACATAGCTTCCTATCATGCGTCGTGCCTCTCTGACGTACAATTGAGGTGACCAGTGTCCCGAATCGGTATATTCGTCTTTAGGATAACCCCATTTCAACATTTCTTGGCGGAGGGGTAATGGAACGCGAGCATCATGGCCAAAAAAGTATAACAACCCTTTGGTATAAATTTCGTGTTGACGGATGATTTCGGCACGCTGTTCGTAGCTAGCTTCTGGATAGTCCCAATTCATACCAATCATATCGGTCGAAAAGCCATTTCGGTTGTTGATGTCGGTTTTGTGGTTGGGCATCCGGCTCCAAATAAAATACTGATTGAGCGAATATTTTCCGGGCTGAGCCTCTATCAGCCGCGCTAGCAAGTCGTAGCGGCTTGAGTCATAGTGAGCGGGGCGGGTGATAGGTACTAAGTTGGCGGGGTTGTCGGTGAGGCAGATGCGGTAGTTGTAAGCTTGTACTTTGCGATCGCCGGTGCCATTGGGGAGCAAAGGCTCGTTGCTAATTCCCCAGAGTAATCCAGAAGTCGGATTTCCGGGGATTTTGTATGGGTCGATACCATCAGGGAACTGATGACCTGTCATGAGTTGGACGCCGTTGATAGTCTCTCCGTAACGCGAATTGTCCTCACGGCCTACGGTATAAGAAACGCCCGCTTTAGCCATCAAGTCGCCTTCATAAGAACAATCAATAAACATTTTGGCCCGAATTACTTGTTTTTGGGAAGGGTTAGTGGTGTTTTCAATCGTTATCTCCTGAATGCGTTGGTTTCTTTTTTTTACATTGTTGAGGCGGTGGGAGTAAAGTACGTTTACTTGACCACGTTTTATGTATTCATTGAAAAGGTTTTCGGCAACATGGGGTTCAAAAATCCATTGCTCAAACTTGCCATAATGCTTCCCAATACGGCGATAATAATCGCGCGCCAGCCCCGTAATCGCGTACTTATTGCCAATGTCGGTCAGGCCGAGTCCGCCAGTAGTCATGCCTCCAAGGTGCTTACCAGGCTCAATGAGCAGGACGGATTTTTTGTATTTTTGGGCTGTATAGGCCGCGATTACTCCCCCAGAAGTACCCCCATAGATACAAATATCTACCTCTTTGACGGGTTGGGCTAGGGCAGGAGTTCCTAAAAACAATGCAGCAGTAACCACTACTAGCAGAAGATTGGCGAAGGCACGTGACATATCTGTTGAAATGGAGGAAAAGTGAGTAAGTTGAGTCTTCACTTCTTAAAGAAAAAAAATAGAAGATTGTACTTGTGCCTTTTGCCAAACAACAATTATTCACCCATACGAGAGCGCAATTTTTCGTGGGTAAGTTTGATATCTTTGATAACCAGCCCAAAGTGCCTTGGTTTGGCGTTGGGATACTCTTTAATGATTTTGTCTCGGAAGGCGAGGTAGTCGGGAGTATAGTATGGTTTTACTTTATTCTCAAGCCTTTGGCGTTGTTCGGGTGTAAGAGGTTAGAGAAGCTACCAGCAAGAAAAATATAAAAGCTTTCATAGTTGGTTGTAAAAAAGTAAATGAAAAAAATAGAGGAAGAATTATTGATCTTTTTTTTCTAACTTTTCCATAATCAGGTCAATTTTTTGGTGTAATCGTTGGATTTCCAAAGCGGCTTCTTTATCAGTTTTGAAATCATTTTCTGCCAACAATTCTGATCGTCGATTTTGAATGTTTTGTCCAATCATAATCAATGGCATCAGCAGAATCTGAATCAGGTTGGAGATAAACAACCACATCAAAAAGTCAGGGGCGGGGTCAAATCTTAATGAATGAGGAGCTAGAGAATTCCACAGCAACCAAGCCGCCGTCCAGCCAAAAATTAGATAAAAGAAGTACATCGTACCAACGTGGTCGGTAATCCAACTTCCTAGTTTTTCGGATTTTGTAAAATGTTCTTGCAAGTTTTGCTTATGTATCTTCATCGTTTTGTTAGATTTTTTGCTTGGGTAAATATATAAAAAATTAGGAGGGAGTATCGCGGGATACTTCCTCCTAGCTATGCAAAATGAATGGATTATTTAATGGGTTTTAAATGGTGATTTACTTCGGCACCTTCCATCGAAAAATAGGCCGCTTTTCTTTCTTTTCCTTTGGCGAGCATTACTTTGTAGTAGTCGGCATTTCTTTTTTCGGAGTCGAAATACGACTTATTACCCGTAATTTGCCAATCTGGATAGTTACTATTAATAGAGTTGTTTTCTTGTTGATTACTAACAAGTTATCTTTTTCTTAAAGTCGATTTTGAAGTTCCAAAGGCCTGCGCATAATTCAATACTTTCATCAAATTTTTCCTTAGATTTTCCTCTATACTTGTTAATTAAAATATGATAACGTTTTATTCCTGCAATTGCATTTTCTACAAAAACTCGCTTTTTACTAATAGACTTGTTGTAGTTTTTTTGCTCTAATGTTAAGCTTGGATAAGGATTTTTTTTGCTTTTTTTGGGCTTTTTAAATGGAATCTTTAAAGACAAAAATTTGTATTCTTTCTGAATACCAAGATAACCTAAATCAACATATACAT
>NZ_AUIF01000047.1 GCF_000423565.1 Runella zeae DSM 19591
CGGATAGGTGGTGCGAAGTCAAAAAGAAAGTGCTCCAAATCAATTTTAAGCATCTAAACAAGGCGGCATGAAGGCGACAATTTGCAATGCACCCATAGTTGAATCGCTTCCGCATTACGCTAGATTTGAATGCAAAGACGGCAATTCAACTTTTTCAATTCATAAAGTTGAGCAACTTCCCAAAGGTGAAGGCATTTGGATATATTTTGAGTGCCAAAAACTTGACGAAGAAGTGGATGCACTATTAAGCAAGGGGATTGAATTTGAAGAAATGCCTAATGATAAAAGTTGGCTGTGGCGTGAAGCGAGGCTGAAAGACCCTGACAACAATCAACTAATTTTATATTATGCAGGTCAAAACAGACTTAACCCACCTTGGAGAATCAAATGAATGAAGCCCGAAACGCTAACAGAGGTTTAGCAAAAAAGCGGATTTAGTGGTTAATTTAACATTCTATTTCGTATCAATCCCGAAAACTTTTGGGATAGTATATTGACAGTTTAGTGCTCCGAAATCCCCCATTGCGCCAAGCGCCAAACCATTGGTGGCAATTTTTCAAATTCCTTATTGACATTAAAATTGGTCAACGATATACAAATGATTTCTGGTAAGACTAATATATTAAAAAATTTAGAAGAAGAGTTAGTAAATACTCCGAAGGGTTCAACTATTTCAATCGAAATACTTGAAGTATTTGACAATAAAAAGGAGGTAATAGAAGTAAATTAACTTAAAAAGGTTCAACAGGAAAGTGTTTTATCAAGAAAAATATTTGACATACTGGCAAAATCGTAACGGTAAATATCTAGCTATACGAGACATGTTTAATGATGATAAAAAGTCAAAATAATAAAGCAACTTTTCAAAGTATTCCATAGCAAGGTAACAAAATAATAAGTGACTATTTATGACCTAAAAATTGGTTAGATAATATGAAAATTATTTGCATTTCAGACACCCACAACTTACATAAAGATACTTTTATTCCAGACGGAGACATACTTATTCATGCTGGCGACATAACAGTAATTGGGAACCGAGAAGTTGTTGCTGATTTCAATCAGTGGCTTGGACAGTTGCCACATAAACATAAGATAGTTATTGCAGGCAACCATGACCTTTGTCTTGAAAGCGAGGATTTCCAAACCGAAAGTATCTTGACAAATGCAACTTATCTAAAAAATAGCGGAATCGAAATTGAAGGTTTAAAAATTTGGGGTTCGCCAATATCTCCTATTTCACCAAAATTTGGTAATGATTGGGCTTTTAATATTGAACGTGGACATAAAATTAGACAGTACTGGGAGCAAATTCCAACGGATACGGATATTTTGATTACGCATTGTCCACCTTTTGGAATTTTAGATAAAAATGAATTAGGCAGTTTTGAAGGTTGTAAAGACTTATTAGACATAGTACAAAATTCAGTAAAGCCTCGATTTCATATTTTTGGGCATATTCATGAAGCATATGGACGGCAGCAAATTGAACAAACGACCTTTATCAATGCGTCAATAGTTGATTTACAGAATTGGATAACAAAATATAAATTCCTCAGGCGACTTAGAATAACTGCTATTTTTGTTTTTCAAACTCTCAAAAAAGTTCATAAATTAGTCTTTAAAGTTTCAAAAGACAGATCTCATAACAGGAAGTTTTCGCACTCTCATTGGGCAGTTAAAAATAAAGCAATAGTTATTGACCTTTAAGCCAAAATAAATATTCCCCCGTATAGGTTTACAGCAAGCAGACTAACAGAAATTACTAAATGTTTTATTGTACTTTTGTTTTGGCATATAGAAACTTACAAAAAACACACAAAAATCTAGCAATCAACAACTTACAAAATTTAACATTCGCGCAGATAAGCTTCAAACCCTTCACCTCCCAGATATCCCTTGGCAAAAATTAAAGAAAAAATAAAAACAATGGCACAAATAGAAGAAATTGAGTTTAAGTTTGATCCCTCCGAATCGGAAGAATTAATTAAAATATATGAGCACTTCATTGAATTGCGAAAATTAGGAAAGACAGCCTTACCCTATGAAACTGATGATTTGGGTGTTCTTCCAAAAAAGGAATGGTATTCAAAAATGAGTGAATTGATAGATAAGTATGGTTACGAAAATTACCGAAATCACGTCAAAAAGACTTTAGAGTCCCTTATCACACTTCAAAGAGCTGTTAATAGGTTTGACAACTTAGTAAAGGCCGATAATAGAAAAGGAGTTTCTAGTACTCACACAAAGTATATTGAAAATATCAGCTGGAACACCATCGCCGAAGCACCTACACACTTTTACTTTTACTGCTCTGAAAAGGGAAGATATTTGAAAGGAATGATATTGAGCGTGGCATGTATTCCTGATCCTATACTATTAAATCTAATTGAAAGATTCTCCATTGAATGTCCATTTCAAGTGGGCGGGCATTCTCAAGCCCCAACAGGCTTATATGTTTATGATGCTTTAGAAGTTTTTTCAATGCTTAAATATCCAGATTCTATTCAGTATATAATGACCTTAAAGGCTAAGATTAAACAAACATGGGCACAAAAAAAAATCGACACCTATTTAAAGAAAATCGCAAAGGAGCAGAAAGCAGATACTGATGAAATAATTGAAATTGGAACTTCCGACTATGGGTTCAATCAAGAAAACTTATACAAAAGTGATTTAGGTGATTTTCAAATTCAAATTTCATTTCTCACAAGTAAAAAGAAACAAGTAATCTGGATAGATTCAAAAAATGGAAATCAACAAAAGTCCATACCTAAAGAAGTTAAAGAAAATTTCCCAGAAACAGTTAAATACATAAACAATCACATTCAGGACATCGAAACACAACTATCAGCTCAGGCAAAAAGGATAGAAAATCAATATCTAACAAATAGGTCTTGGAATATTAACTTTTGGAATGAAAAGTATTTTAAACACCCGTTTATTGGGATTCTTACCAAGGAACTGCTGTGGTTATTTAATAGAGATAATTTAAACATTGTTGGAGCAATTGAAGGGGATAAAGTCTACTCTATCAATGGTACACCTTTGAATATTGGGGAATTTGAAACCGTTAACCTTTGGCATCCGATGCACTACAGTGATGTTACTATTTCAGACGTCAAAGCATTTATCAGAAACAAAAAAATTGAACAACCCTTCAAACAAGCAGACCGTGAATTTTACGATGCCAGATTTATCGAAGAGGCAAAAGGCTCAAAAATGAAAAAATCTATTTTATCGGAACTATGTAAAAACAGGAATTGGACTTCATCGGAAAATCATACCATAAAAATACCACAATTGAATTTAACGGCAGAATTATTATTGAAAGACAGCAATGACGGCACAAAAGGAATATTTTCCGGTTCAGCGAATGTTGAATTGCAAGGGATACAAGTAAAAATAAATAAGAAAGTAGTCCCACCATCTGAAATAAGCCCTATCACTCTATCAGAGATACTAAGAGACGTTGATTTATTCATAAATGTAGCAAAATTTGTATAGCAATGGTTGCACCTTATTTTATTCCTAAGCTAGATGAAGTTTACACAATATGTAAGCTATTAAACATAGATGAGTTGTACTTTTTCGGAAGTTCTATAAACGAAAAATTCATTCTAGGAAAAAGTGATTTGGATGTTTTAGTTCATACCGATGATGCAGACATTAAAAATATAGTTAGACTGAATGTAGAATTAAGCAAAATTTATGGGTGTAAAGTTGACCTTTTCCACATAAAATGGAATATGAATCAAGAATTAATTGATTATTTGAAAGAAAACAAAGTGTTGATTTACAAAAGAAAATGAAAACTCCTACTAACACAGTACCAGCATCCATGCTGCGTACAAGCTGCTCGCCTCTAGCCGTCGGTATCAAGTGTAAGTAAATACAAAAATAAATGAAACAACTTATAACATATTTCGGACTTGCCTATTTAATCAGCTGGACTATTTGGCTTCCCTTGTATGGACATACTTTTGGCTTGACCCATTTGCCCACTTTGCCTTATCACCACGGACTTGGAGGGTTTGGACCTTTAATCGCCTCATTTCTGACAACTTGGATGTATCAAAAAAAACAAGGAGTAAAACTTTTAATTAAAAAATGCTTACAGGCACGACCACTCATTTATTTGACCATTGCAGTATTAAGTCCATTTGTACTCGCCTTCGCTGCAACAGCTATAAATTACTTTGTTGACAAATCGCCAATCAATTTAGCGGGACTTCTAACTTCAGAAGAGTTTCCTCAATTCAACTTATTGACTTTTTTCATTTACAATTTAATTTTTTTTGGTTTTGGTGAAGAAGTTGGTTGGCGTGGTTTTGCGTTACCAAGGTTTCAGGAAAAATTTAATGCATTAAATTCAAGTATTATCTTGACAGTATTTTGGGCTATTTGGCATTGGCCACTTTTCTTTTACCGACCCACTTACGTCTCCATGGATTTTGCAGGAATATTTGGCTGGACATTCAGCCTACTAACAGGAAGTGTATTACTGACTTGGCTTTACAACTCATCCAAAGCAAGTATTTTAATTTGTGCTGTTTTTCATTCAACCATCGACATCGCATTTACAGCAGACCTTGCCAACGACAACATCGTGAATTATATGGGATTTTTAATAACAGTTTGGGGCATATTAACAATTATTATCTTCAAACCAAAAAATTTGGCAACAAGTGAACGCGAGAAAAGTACCCACCCATAATAGCGTTTGCGTCACTTGGTGGTGAAGTACACCATTGAAGTAGATAGTAAAATACTTAGGAGTCTCCAAGTTCACAAATCCAAAAACCGTTGGCATCCATTACAAAAACATATTTAAACAGAAAAATTAGATGACAAGAATAATTTTTATTTTAGGAGCTTTGATAAGCTTCTCAACATTTGGAAAATTTGGTTATGACAAATCTTTTATCGATTTTAAACTTGATACTTTAAAATTGTATGACCAAAGCAGGCAAAGAGAAATCCCTATTGCCATTTATAAATCCACGGCCCCTATTTCAAAAAAACAGGAAGTTGTGATTATTAGTCACGGCTACGGTCAAAATAAAGGTGGGGACTATTTAGCATACTCCTACTTGACAGAATTTTTAGCATCAAAAGGTTTTTTTGTTGTTAGCATTCAACACGAACTCGCAACTGACAGTTTGTTGCCTTTGACAGGGAATCCACAAGTCGTCAGACGACCTTTTTGGGAGCGCGGTGCTGACAATATTTTATTCGTTATCCACGAACTCAAAAAAACAAATCCCGACTTAAACTACAATCATATTACACTGATTGGACACTCAAATGGTGGAGATATGACGGCTCTTTTTCCGCAGAAATATCCAAACATAGTAGAGAAAGTAATAACGTTAGACAATAGGAGAATGACTTTATCCAAAACAAAAAAGGTCAAAGTTTATTCGTTACGTTCAAGCGACCAACCAGCAGATGAAGGAGTTTTGCCGACAGAAAAGGAAATAAAAAAGTATAAAATGAAAATAGTTAAGTTGGCCAATACGACCCATAATGAAATGGACGACAATGCGAATGACACACAAAGAAAAGAAATACAAAATTATATATTGACATTCTTGAATGACTGAAGTAACACAAAAACGAACTACTCACACTAGGCTTTGTGTCAAACGAGGTGACCCGGGTCGCCCTTTGGTTTTAATGACTGCTAAGAAACCGTTACTGGATTGATAATACCAAGATCAAAGAGGGCATTGGGTCTCTAGCCCGTTCTTAATACCTTAATCCATAGGCCTAATTTTAAGAGTCACTGTGGGTGACGGTAGCCCACATACTTCTGATAACAAATGAAGGAGCTGGGTCTCAAAACTTCCCAAATCAATAGATAAAGCAATGAAAATGAATAAATTACCTACACCTCAAGTCATTCTCATACGTTGAATTTTTTTTCAAATAGTACTAAAATATTAAAACATTCGAAGGCAGTTCCAAACGTCTGAAATCGAAGGAGGAAGCCCTCCTTCTTTTTTTATGGAATTAGTTGTAAGGATGCTTGATAATTCATAAAAAGCCTCGAACTTTGTAGTAAGAAACAATCGTTATCACGTTATCATTACGATTTACTGCTCACTTACCTACGGAGAACGAATTAAAAATTATAATACTTAGATGTCAGAAAATAGGAAGTTTTTTGTGTACGGATTGTTTGTGGTGGTTGCCATTATTTATCTGAGTCGCCTACTTTATCTTCAAGTACTTGACAATACTTACGAAACAGCGAGTAATTCAATCAAGGCTATACCCGATATCCCGATGCGTGGTCAAATATACGACCGCAAAGGGCGATTGATTGTTTATAACACCCTCGTATATGACATATACGTAACCCCTAACAAGCTTAAAGTCAGCGATACACTTTCATTGTGTAATCTTTTCAATATCACAAAAAGTAGTTTTGATAGCTTGATGAAAGCCGCAAAGACTTATTCTCGGGTCAAGCCTTCGCTTTTTATGCGTCAATTGTCCAAAGAAGATTTTGCGCGGATTCAAGATGCGATGGTCGACTATCCAGGGTTTGAATACCAAAAAAGCTCCATTCGGACTTATTCTGCCCCTGTACTAGCGCATGCTTTGGGCTATGTAAGTGAAGTTTCAAAAAAGCAACTCGATGCACAAGAGTATCCCTACTATCGTCAAGGCGACTTGATAGGGCAAAGCGGTCTTGAAAAATACTACGAGGAGCAACTACGCGGCCGACGCGGTGTTAGATATGTGATGCAAGACGTACACAGCGTGGCCAAAGGGCCGTGGAAAGATGGCGAAATGGATACCATTGCGCTAGCGGGCCAAAATCTTTATACTAGTATCGACTTAGACCTACAGCAATACGCCGATAGCCTTATGCAGCATAAAGCGGGGGCTGTGGTGGCTATTGAGCCTTCATCGGGAGAAGTATTGACGATTACTTCTGCCCCTACTTATGACCCTGCGCTGTTTGCAACTCGCGATTTTTCTAAAAACTACGCGAAGTTGGCACTCAACCCGTACCGCCCACTGTACAACCGTGCCGTGATGGGAAGCTACCGTCCGGGGTCTACTTTCAAAACAGTACAAGCCTTAGTAGCCATGCAGATGGGGGCAATCACCCCCGGTAGTGTGTTTAGTCATGCGGGTGCCCCTATGAAATGCCACGGACACGGAGGATTGTCGGGTGTACACAGTGCGATTCAGTGGTCTTGTAACCCTTATTTTTACCATGTTTTTAGGCGAATGATTTATGCCAACAACGAGCGTAATGTATTCAAGGCTTCTGCTGCGGGCCTCCAAAGATGGTATGAAGACTCCAAAAAGTTTGGATTTGGGCAAAAACTAGGCATTGACTTACCAAGTGAAGCCAAAGGCGTGCTGCCCGATGCCGAATATTATGATAAAAGGATTGGCCAAAATCAATGGCGTTTTGGACAAATTTACTCTTTGAGTATTGGGGAGGGAGAATTACTCATTACGCCTCTCAAATTGGCCAATCTTGCCGCTATCATTGCCAACCGAGGTTGGTATATTGCCCCTCACTTGGTAAAAGGCGTTGGCAAGAATGACAACCCGCTACCTGAGTTTAAAGAAAAACATGAAACAGGCGTAAATCGTCTTTATTTTGAGGAGGTGGTCAATGGTATGGAGATGGCCGTAGTAAGGGGTACAGTATCTCGCGGTGCCATTATCCCCGACATCCAAATGTGTGGTAAAACCGGTACTTCCCAAAACAAAAAAGGAAAAGACCATTCTATATTTATTGCTTTTGCACCAAAATACAACCCCAAAATTGCCATCGCTGTTTTTGTTGAAAATGCGGGCTTTGGAGGGTTTGCGGCGGCGCCTGTGGCATCGCTTATCATCGAAAAATATCTCAAAGGGCACGTAGATCGTAAAGCCTACGAACAAGAATGGAAAAACAAAAATTTCTTACAAAACGTAATCATTCCTAAATCGCAGCAACAACCCTCTACGCCCAAAGAAAAACCTGCCCCGCCTAAACCTGAAGCTACCATCGTAAAACAAGACAATGCCATAATTAGCAAGCCAATCAACGGATAGGCCGTACGCTTGCTATCAACGATTTTTATTTATTACCAAAGTAGCTTTCATCAAATGGCTCGTAACGAACAAAACATCATTCAAAACCTAGACTGGCTGACGGTATTGATATACGCCGCTTGTGTCACTATGGGTCTTTTTAATGTATACGCATCAGTATATAATCCCGAAGAGCAGACCAAGCTCTTTGATATTTCAAACAACGCAGGCCGCCAATTTATGTTTATCGGCACTTCTGCGCTTATTATCATTGCTATTTTAGTGATTGACCACAAATTTTGGGAGGTTTTTGCGCCTTTTATCTATGGTGCTTGTATTTTGTTGCTTTTGGTAGTGTTGGTAGTAGCTACCGATATCAAAGGCTCTAAATCATGGATTAAATTTGGTTCATTTTCTTTGCAACCAGCCGAATTTGCCAAAACAGGTACCGCCCTTCTCCTCTCACGCTATATCACTCAGCCCAACATCAATCTTAGTCGTTGGAAAGATATGGCTTGGGCGGCTGGACTCATCATTCTGCCCATGATTCTTATCATTGCTTCCAAAGAAGTAGGTTGTGCATTGGTATTTGTATCTTTTCTGATTGTGCTTTATCGCGAAGGTATTCCGGGCATTTACCCTGCCATTGTGGTTATTTCTATTGTATTATTTATCCTCTCGCTGTTTTTTTCTCCACTCTATATTTCTTTAGGATTAAGTGTAATTGGCGTATTGGTATTTTACTTTGTCATTCCTCGCTATGATCGAAACCGCAAAACTGCCATTAACTTGGTTGTGATTTTTGGGGCGATGATGCTCTTTACAACTAGTGTAGAGTTTTTGGTTAACAATGTCCTCCAAACTCACCATCGCAATCGTATCAAAGTGCTTGTAGACCCTAAAATTGACCCTACGGGAATTGGGTGGAACGTAACCCAATCAAAAATCGCGATTGGTTCGGGACGTCTATGGGGAAAGGGTTTTTTGGATGGCACACAGACCAAATTCAACTTTGTACCCGAGCAGCACTCTGATTTTATTTTTTGTACAATTGGTGAAGAGCACGGTTTCATTGGTAGTGCGGCAGTTGTACTGCTGATTTTAGGAATGATGTGTCGAATTGTGTTTCTAGCCGAACGACAGCGAACGCGCTTTGCCCGCGCCTACGGGTATTGTGTGGCGGGCATTTTATTTTTTCACTTCTTAGTCAATGTCGGCATGACCATCGGCCTGATGGTAGTGATCGGGATTCCTTTGCCTTTTTTTAGCTATGGAGGCTCCTCTATGTGGTCTTTTACGATTTTGCTGTTCATTTTCTTAAAATTAGACGCTCAGCGGCCTTTTACCCTTTCGCGAACTTAGACGCATTGGCATAAACGATATTGAGCCTTTTTATAAGTTATATCAAAAAAACAATAAGTAGGAATTTAGCATTACCTTGCACTTAAAATTTGTCGCTAAGGAATGTTATGGCTTTCATTTCCAACAAAAAAATTCCGTTTAAAATCAATGCCAATCTGCGTGGCTATCTAGAAAACTACAATCGCGAAGTCTCGCTTCCGATTGACTATAGCAACTTGCTTCGCTATGACAACGCCATTCCGCTTTATGACAAAAACGGAAATGATACCCTATGGGAAACAGTCTTTTATCCTCCTAGCGAAATAGAAGAGGTATATCATGCCCTCAAAACGATTTATGCCGATCTCAAAGCGGACGGTGATTTGTCGGTCATGAAGCACTTGTATGTTGATAGAGTCGATTTGTGCTCCTACGGCAATTCCAAGCCTTTTCGGGTCAGGATTGTCAATAAAGTCAACGACAATTTCGATTATTTCTACATCAAAAATGCCGATGCTTCGCGCATCTATGGGCTTGAGTTAGAGCATATATTATCACCCAATCGCATCAGCTACCTTACTAGCGATGATACTCTTGTCGAAGAGCATATTGCGGGAGTGCCGGGAGATATGTTCATCAAAAATTACTTACACCAACCCAACCTCAACATCATTCGCTTTTGTAAGGAATTTGTCAAATTCAACGAACGCTGCTTTGTGAGACTACTAGGCGATATGCACTCTAGCAATTTTGTAGTGGATATTACGCCTGACTTTGAAGAAATTTACTACCGTATTCGCTCGATTGATTTCGACCAACAGTCTTACGAGGGCAAAAAAGCGGTGTATTTGCCTCAATATTTTAAACAAAACAATGCAATTATAGAACTCGGTATCAAGTACTTGACTTTCGAAAGTGTGGTACAATACCAAAAAGAAGAACGCTCCCTCATCGCAGGGCGTATCAGAGTAGAGGGCAAACGTGTACAAGACCTGATGAAAATAATGGTAGAAGATCCTATTTCTCCCCCGCGCAATGTTGAACAACTTAAACAAGAACTTGCTCAACATTACAAAAACAACAATTTCTTAAAATGCCGCAGCATGGGCGAAGTCGTAATGAAAAGCCTTGAATTGGTCTCTCTTCATTAAAACTGCCTCATCTACCCTCTAACAGCATTTAGTGCTACGTCTTCGTCTATTGATAAGCGTACTATTAAATTTATGCAATTTATTGTTTTAGACGGAGATTGTCTCGTAGCGTGAAACAAACGAAGTTGTGTTATAAATTACAACTATACCCTTTATTATCATTAAGTTATAACTCCAAAATATACTCTCACAAATCAGAGTCATAAGAGACTAATTTTATTCGTGCTTCATTATACTTTTGGGGGTGTTATTAGGAAAAAAATGCTTGGACAAAAGCAAGTTTTTCCTAAATTTCTATTGACTATTTGGCAAATAAATTGGCTAATTGGAATAACTTTACAACTACCCTAACCCCCTACAAAAATGAGAAAACAGATTAAATATCTAGTGGTAGGCAGCCACGAGCTGAGTGAGCAAATTACCAGCTTTATAGATGAACTACCTTTTTTTTCGATTGCCATTAATTGTCTGACATTCAAAGAAATGACGAAGCTTCTCAAGATACACGCTGTGGATGTGGTGCTATTGGACGCTTCTCTTCCTCACTTTACTGAATTGGGTATCCTTTCTAATATGGCAACAATTATCGTCATTTCTGATAGTGACAAAGATGCCTTAAAAGCATTTGAAATAGGTGCTACCGATTACCTAATCAAACCATTGAACATACCACACTTTTCGAAGGCTTTTTTCAGAGCCATCAAAGCTAATGTTACTCAGCACAGTATTGTATTCCCCTCTGAAATTTTGGTTAAGTCTGGGCGGCGAATGGAAATAGTACATTTTGACACTATTCAATACATAGAAGCTTATGGAATGTATTCCAAAATATTTCAGGGCAATGGAAAGGTCCTCATTGCCAATTCCATGTTAATATA
The DNA here is from genome assembly GCF_000423565.1 of Runella zeae DSM 19591. Classification (GTDB taxonomy): domain Bacteria; phylum Bacteroidota; class Bacteroidia; order Cytophagales; family Spirosomataceae; genus Runella; species Runella zeae. The sequence goes on from NZ_AUIF01000047.1 coordinate 11,420, forward strand.
CCTAGAACAACAACTCCCCAATAAATTATTTTTACGTATTCATCGCTCTTTTGTAGTCAACATTCAAAAAATCACGGGTTTTGACAAGCGAAAAGTCTATTTAGAAAACAAGGAAATTGAATTGGGCGGAGTATATAAGGCCAAATTCAATTCCTTGTTTAGTTTCTTGGATAATACGCTACCCAACTAAAATACGCCACATTATTTTGAGCCAAATACTTTTTGTAGTATGTCGTTGACCCGCGCCACGGGGTCTTTACGGATTTTGCGTTCTTCTTGAGCTACCAACACAAATAACCCGTCAATCGCTTTTTGCGTGGCATACTGCTTAAGGTCAGGATTTACCTTTTGTACCAAAGGAATTTTATTGTAAGTGTTGACCAAATCAGCGTAGTATTTGGTAGCGTTGTTGAGCTTAAGTGTACTATCCACTACTGGATAAAACTGCTTATACAACTCCTCGTTGGTGGTACGTTGCAAATAGCCCGTTGCCGCCGTAGAATCTCCCTTCAAAATACCCAACGCATCTTGAATCGTCATAGAGGTGATGGCTTTCACAAAAATAGGTTTTGATTTTTTGGCGGCATCTTCGGCAGCACGGTTGAGCGAAAGCACGAACCTATCCACCTCTTTGCCAAGTCCCATTTGACGGAGTCTAGCTTCTACGCGCTGTACATCGGGCGGAAATGCGATTTTAATCAGCGAATTTTTAAAATAGCCATCCACCGCCGAAGCTTTGGCGGAGCCATTGGAAATACCCACCTGCAAGGCTTCTTTGAGTCCTTTTATGATATCATCATTAGTAAGGCCATCGGCGGTGTTTTGCCCCGTAAGTACTTGTCCTGCTTTGTTTAGCAATCCTCCAAGACCGCCCGACTTATTGTCTTGGGCAAAAACTTGTAGAGAAATCAGCGTAATAAGACCTGTAAAAAGTGCAGATTTTTTCATGATATGTAACATTTGATTTAAGTGGGTGTGTAAATAAGACAACTAATTTGTAAAGAAGTCACAAACATATTACTAAGAAAATAGATTGTAGAAGAACAACGTTCATACCAAAACAGAATTTTGTCTAACTTTGAAAAAAATTTATTAACTATGGTCAAAGCGGAAGTAATTACGATAGGAGACGAAATATTGTTTGGACAAATCACCGATACAAATACGCAATGGATAAGTACAGAACTCACCAATATTGGCATCCGAACCATCCGCAAATCTTCTGTGGGCGACAATGAAGATAGTATTTTGGAAATCCTGGCCGAAGCTGAAAAAAGAGCAGATGTCATCTTAATCACAGGCGGACTTGGCCCCACCAAAGACGATATTACCAAAACTACTCTTTGCAAATATTTTGATACTGAGCTATATATCAATGAAGAAGCGTTGGCATTGGTGACCTCATTTTTTGTAAAGAGAGGTCGCCCCATGACTGAGCTCAATCGTCAACAAGCCGCTCTCCCTAAAAACAGTACATACATTCCCAATCATTGGGGTACTGCTCCGGGGATGTGGTTTGAACGCAATGGCAAAGTCTTTGTTTCGATGCCAGGCGTGCCTTTTGAGATGAAAAGCCTGATGACCCATGCCATTTTGCCAAAATTACAGTCGTTTTTTAAAACAGCGGTCATTCATCACAAAATGCTACGTACCATTGGTATTGGGGAGTCTTTCTTAGCCGAGCGCATCGAAGCTTGGGAAGATGCCCTACCCTCTCATATCAAACTTGCCTATTTGCCTAGTTTTGGGCAAGTACGCTTACGCCTTACAGCTACTGGCACTGACCTCGCCCAGCTCCAAAAAGACACGCAAGCCGAAGTGGACAAAGTAATGCCTCTCATCGCCAATTTTGTGTATGGATATGATGACGACGAAATCGAAACCGTGGTGGGTAAATTACTCAAAGAACGCGGCCAAACCCTAGCTACTGCCGAAAGCTGTACGGGTGGCTACGTATCTCATCTCATCACCAAAATACCCGGCTCTTCTCAGTATTTTATGGGAGGAGTAGTAAGTTATAGCAACGACGTCAAGATGCAACAACTAGGTGTAAGTCCCGATACATTAGCCACTGATGGTGCTGTAAGCGAGCAGACAGTCATACAAATGGCAGAAAGAGTGCGTCAGCGTCTCCAAACTACCTATGGTATTTCGGCAAGTGGTATCGCCGGCCCTGACGGGGGTAGCGACCAAAAACCCGTAGGTACTATTTGGATTGCGGTGGCGGGTCCTGACAATACCGTAACCCAAAAACTCCAGTTAGGAAAATTTCGCGAACAAAACATTCAATTTACCAGCGTTTATTTATTGAATTTATTACGTAAACAAATGTTGGGTATATAGAGTAGTTTAATAATTTTTAATCAAATACCAATGGCAATAGCAGAAATGGTGATGCCTCGCATGGGTGAGAGCATCATGGAGTGTACCGTCATCAATATCCTAAAACAAGTAGGTGATTCGGTATCAGCCGATGATTCGGTATTGGAAGTAGCCACCGACAAAGTAGACACCGAAGTACCTTCCCCTTTTAGTGGCGTGATCACCGAAATTCTTGTCAAAGAGGGAGATGTAGTTCCTATTGGTCAGACTGTAATCAAAATTGAAACCTCATCCCTTTCCTCCATAGCATCTCCTTCTGATACCCCCGAGCCTACAAACGGCGAGGAAGAAGTAACCGAACTAGAGCGTCAGTTTCATGAAGTTTCGAGCGCACTTACCTCCAGTTTTTCTGAATCAGGAGCCAAGGCTACAGGGCGATTTTATTCTCCTTTGGTACTGAACATCGCCAAAACTGAAGGGCTTTCTGCCCAAGAACTCGACCAAATCGAAGGAACAGGCGCCGAAAATAGGGTTACCAAAAAAGATATTCTCGGCTATTTGGAACAGAAACAACAAACCCCTTCTGCTCCCACCCAACAGCCTACCGCGCCCTCGCCAACGGTAACTCCTGTCAAAACGACCGACTCAAATGCGGTGGAAGTCATACCTATGGACCGCATGCGCCGACTCATCGCCGAGCGGATGATCGAATCCAAACGTATTTCGCCCCATGTGTCGTCGTTTGTGGAAACCGATATGACCAACATCGTTTTGTGGCGCAATCAAATCAAAGACGATTTCAAACGACAAACAGGTGAAGGAATCACTTTTACGCCACTGCTTATTGAAGCATTAGTGAAAGCAATCAAAGATTTTCCGCTTATTAATATTTCGGTAGAAGGCGACAACATCCTTAAGAAAAGGGACATCAATATTGGTATGGCGGTGGCATTGCCAAGTGGGAATCTAATTGTACCTGTAATCCACAATGCCGACCAGTACAGTTTGATTGGTTTAACCAAAAAGGTAAATGACCTTGCCAATCGAGCTCGCCAAAACAAGCTCACTGCCGACGATCTAGCCGGTGGTACCTACACTGTTTCCAACATCGGAACTTTTGGCAACATCATGGGGACTCCTATCATTCTCCAACCGCAAGTAGCCATTATGGCTTTTGGGGCTATCCAAAAGCGCCCCGTGGTGATCGAAACGCCACAAGGTGACGTAATTGGTATCAGAAGCATGATGTATATCTCTCACTCTTATGATCATAGAGTGGTAGATGGAGCTTTGGGAGGGATGTTTGTGAAGCGGGTCAGTGAGTACTTAGAAGGCTTTGATCCACAAAGAAAAATATTCTAAAAGCCCATTTTCATCCCCAACTTCACAGATAAGTTGGGGATTTTTTTTCCTAAAACGGTAGGGTACGATTCTTTTAGCGATTCAAGAAAGAGCTTATTTTATCACTTGCTAAGGCTATTGCTTAGCTTAACTTTCTTTCGCTATGCCCATGATACAAACAGCCCCCAATGTAAACCTCCACGTAGAAGATTGGGGCCACGGCCAAACGGTCGTTTTTTTGCACGGATGGCCCTTAAGCCACCAAATGTTTGAATATCAAATCAATCAGCTTGGCAACGATTTTCGGTGTATTCTCATCGACCGCCGTGGCTTTGGACAATCCGACAAGCCTTGGTCAGGCTATGATTACGATACTTTGGCTGATGACCTAGAAGCAGTTTTTGAAGCCCTCAACTTAGAAGATATTACTTTGGTAGGTTTTTCGATGGGAGGAGCCGAAGCCATTCGCTATATAAGTCGGCATGGAAGCCGCCGTATCGCCAAGTTGGTTTTGCTGGGAGCCGCTGCCCCTAAAATGTTAAAAACACCTGATTTTGAAGAAGGTATTGATAAAGAAGTATTCGACGAAATGATCGAAAACGCCATCCAAGATCGTGCTGCTTTTATGGAATCATTCGGTAAAGATTTTTTTGGAGTCAACCTTCTCAACACCCCTTTGAGTAGCCGATTGCTAGATTGGTTTCATGGTTTAGCTATGAAATCGTCACCCAGGGCCTTTGTGAACAGTATTCTCACTTTCAGTCAGGCCGACTTGCGCGCAGACCTCGCCAAAATCGATGTTCCTACGCTTATTATTCATGGTACAGGCGACAAAACTGTTCCCTTTGAACTCACCGCCAAAGCCATGCACGCAGGCATAGTAGGCTCACAATTAATTGCTTACGAGGAGGCACCTCATGGCTTTTTTTATACCGAATGGCCTCAACTCAACCGGCACCTAACTGAGTTTATCACCAGCTCAGTAGCCATACAAGAAAAAGTATTATCCTAAAACCACCGAGCGGGCTTATTATCGTGAATCACACCATAAAAAGCCCGCTCGCTATATTTATCTAACTAATACTACACTTTTTTAAATTTATAAGTAGTAACCACTTTAATATTGACCGAAGGGTCATCGGGGTCTGGCTCCATTATGGTCTGTGACATAGAAAAAGTATCACTATCTACCGTATAATCAAACTCCGTCACCTCATTATCTTTGTCCGTAAACTTGAGTTTACTTCCTGAAACTTCCCATTTGGTAGTATCGCTAAGCCCTTCTATTTCTGTATCCTCAGTAACACAACTTGGAGGATTGTTGGTAGAGAATATCCCATCTGATTGGAAAGTAAAAATCATATCTGAAAAACAAGTGCCAAAAAGCGCAAAAAAAGGCAGAATATCTTCTTCAGGCTCATTGTCTTCTTTTATTAATAGTGCGCTTAATTTCCAATTGCCCACCAATGGTCCGCCTGCCATGGGGTCGTCTTTTTTGCTACAAGAAAAAACAACTGCCATGAGAAGGCAAATCGCCGCTGACCGTAAAAAAGCCGGAGAAGGAAAAACTGTATTTACCATAAGAAAAGAGATAAAAGGTGTGAGAAAAATCTTTATTTAAAGTTAAAAAAAATTTCTATCAACCCCTACCCTAATTTATCAAACGGTTATTCGGGTGACACCCGAAAATGCTGGATTGAGCCAACCCATAGGCACATCGGCTACGATACTTCCGTCAGGATCAAGTACCCTACCTTCCGCTCTGCCTTCTTCTTTGAAACCTATTTTTTTGTAAAGTTCAATCGCCTTAGGGTTGCTTGAACGCGCATGGAGCTCAACCCGTAAAATATCTTTTCGCTCCTGCATAACGTAGTCGAGCAAAGCCGTAAAGACTTTTTTCCCTAGTCCTTTCCCTTGAAAATCAGGGTGTACACAGATAGTAGTATCTCCCAACATATGTTTAAAACACTCAATCCCCAAAGAATAAGTGTGTACTTCCGCCACAATTTGCCCTTCTTCTTCGGCCACGATAGAGCAGCCATTGGCCAAACTTTTGGTCAAAAAATTTTGAATATAAACCTCCGTAATTTCGTGTTCTTTGCGAGCAATACCACCCGATACCCGGGCAACAGTTTGGTACAAATATTGGATTGAATGAAGGTCGTCTAAGGTAGATTTTCTAATGAGCATTAGTAAAAATAGGTAATCAGCAATAGAAGACTATTGCATTTATTCATAAGTATTAATGACTTTTTGGTTGCCCCATGTCAATATCAATTCTTTTCAAAACCGTGTTGAGGGATTTCAGGCTTACCAACCGTATCTTTTTGGGCAAACTGCTGAGTCAAAGTAGATGAATATGACGGTATTCCTCTATTATGAAATACACGACGCCCACCCAAGCAATCTCCATAAAAATAATTGATAACCACGCCTTTACCTTCGCTTTGGCTTCGAATTCAATCTATTTAAACAACGCCACCGAAGCCGAATCATTGACGGGCGTGTCAAACACAATCGCTTCTCCCTCTTGGATATAAATCATGCCATTCCAAGGCACGTTTCCCCATACGCGCGTAAATAGAAAAGAACGATGAACGTAAATATTTGCACTAATTGGCTTTACTTCAAGCATAGGCGTTTTGTACACTTGAGCATGTAATTCTACGCCCAACAATACCCCCATAACAATCTTAAATATGCTTTTTATGGTCATTCCCGAAAAATCAATCTTCGCTATTTTAAATTTTTTCGACGATTTCGTTGAAAATCTTCCAACACAAATCCGCCCAAGCCTTGCAAGTTACTATAATAAGCCCGACCATTGTTAACTCTCGTAAATTCCTGTACAAACTGCTTTAAGTAAGGGTCAGAGGCAATCATAAAGGTCGTGATTGGAATCTCTAAGCGACGACACTGCGCTGCAAGCGTAAGGGTTTTACTGACGATTTTTCGATCAAGCCCAAAACTATTTTTATAATATCTAAGGCCTTCTTTTAGACAGGTAGGTTTGCCGTCGGTAATCATAAAAATCTGCTTATTTTTTGTCTTACGACGACGTAGCAAGTCCATCGCCAACTCCAGACCCGCCACGGTATTGGTATGATAAGGCCCTACTTCCAGATAGGGTAAATCTTTGAGTTGAATCTGCCAAGCATCATTTCCAAACACAATAATGTCTAGCGTATCTTTTGGGTATTTGGTTTTGATCAGCTCTGCCATGGCCAACGCCACCTTTTTGGCAGGGGTGATACGGTCTTCTCCATACAAAATCATCGAATGGCTCACATCAATCATTAAGACGGTAGAGGTGTTGGTTTTTTGCTCTTTTTCTACAACTTCTAAATCTTTTTCTAGCAAAAAAAAGTCTCCAATACCATGATTGATTTGGGCATTTTTGATGGATTCGGTCATCGAAATTTGCTCAAGCGTATCTCCAAACTGAAAATCACGCACATCACTACTGAGTTCATCGCCTGTACCCGTATAAGGCGTGTGGTGATTTCCGCCCGCTTTGGAGCGTTTGAGTTTACCAAAAATCTCTTCTAAAGCACTCCGCCGAATACTTCGTTCGCTTTTGGGAGTCATCACCACTTTTCCTTCTTCGTTTTCTTCGGTGATATAGCCCTTACGTTTTAAGTCTTCAAAGAAATCGCCAATCCCATATTGGTCATTGGTCAAATTATACTGCCGATCCAATTGACTCATCCACGCCATCGCTTGCGACACATCGCCCGAAGTCATCAGCAATAGCTGCTGAAAAATATTCAACAATTCGTCAAATTTACTTTTGCCGCTTTGTTGGGTAGGTTTAAATTCTGAAAAACGATGACCTAACATAATAATATAGGGGATTAAGACCGATTGATAATATTCCTTCTCTTCGTCAACACAGAAATATGCACTTAAGTTTGAACAAATACCTTCAAATTAAAACCTTATTTCTGGCGTATTATTTTGATTTGGTACAAAATAATATAGCTACTTTGCCTAAATTTGTTTGAAAGTGACCATATCGTATTTTACATGAATCAATCCGAAATCTCTTCTAACTTAAAGAGTGTGTACGATCAGCAGTATGCTCAAGCCGACACACGCTGGCGCGATATAGGCGCTCGCCAAAAAGCCGAAAACATTATCAAGTTATGCAAAAAGTACAACTTTGACAAACTCCTCGACGTAGGAGCAGGCGATGGCGCAGTGCTCAAAGAATTGGACAAGCATCATTTTGTGAAAGAGCTATCTGCCGTCGAAATCTCCAATAGTGGTATCGAAAAAATCAACTCACGGCAGCTCGCTTCTCTAAAAGAAGTAAAGCTATTTGATGGATATTCAATCCCTTATGCTGACAAAACCTTTCCGCTAGCGACCTGCTCACACGTGATAGAGCATGTGGAGCATCCACGGATTTTACTAAGGGAGATTGCTCGCGTTTCTACGTACCAGTTTTTTGAAATCCCGATTGATTTTAGCTTGTTTGTAGACCAAAAAATCGAACATTTTTTGTCTTACGGGCATATCAATATTTATACCCCCGCTTTATTTAAGTTTCTGTTAAAGTCAGAAGGTTTTGAGATTTTAGACGAATCTTTCATGTTTTTGAGTGATGAAGTAGTGGATTTTATGATGAAAGATTGGAAACAACGGCTCATCTACAAGACCAAAGTTTTTTTCCTAAAAAACTCTTCCCTTAGACGTGTCAAACCCAACGCTTACGCAGTTTTGTGCAGACACCAGGGGCATGACATTAAAATTTTCTAACTACAAAAAAGGCAGAATCGGACCGATTCTGCCTTCCTAAAAAACTTCTGACTGATTAGGCTTTTGAGTTTTCGCCGCAAAACTCTTCAAACGCCATCACTAAGTGCTCAGCAATCATTTTGGCATTGCGCCCCTCAATGTGGTGACGCTCAATGAAATGAACCAGCTCATCGTCCTTAAAAATCGCAATGGAAGGCGAAGAAGGAGGATAAGGCAACAAATACTCGCGCATTTTGGCAGTAGCTTCTTGGTCTACGCCCGCAAATACAGTTACGAGGTTGTCAGGTTTTAAGTCACTGAAAGCCAAAGCCGCTTTTACACCCGGACGGCAAGCACCAGCGGCACAGCCACAAACCGAATTTACAACCACCAAAGAAGTACCTTTGGCGTTGGCCATAAAATCGTCCACTTCGGTGCCAGTTGTCAGTTGTTGAAATCCTACGCTCGTCAGATCTTCTTTCATCGGAGCTACTAAATGAGGAGGATACATATGTTTATTTAATTTGAAAATTTGAAAATTAAAAGGTCTAATTTGGTCATTTGAGAATGAATAGAATCATTTTCAAATGACTGAATTTACTCATTTTTACATTATTACATAAAACCAAGTTCTAGTTTGGCTTCGTCGCTCATCATATCTTGTGAGTACGGAGGATCCCAAGTAAGCTCTACACTCACATCGTTTACGCCTTCTACTTCCCTGATTTTTTGTTCAATCTCACTCGGAATCGTCCCCGCCGAAGGGCAAGAGGGAGAAGTGAGCGTCATTTCTACGTAGACGTTATTGACAGGAAAGATTTTTAAGTCATAAATTAGCCCCAACTCCCATACATCCACGGGAATCTCAGGGTCATAGACTTGCTTTATTGCTTTTATGACTTCTTCTTTTAATTCTGCTTCTTCGGTCATTGTATGGTTGATTAGTTGGGTACGATTTGACTTTGGGCAAACTCTTTCATCCGCGCAATCATAGAGGCCAATCCTCCCGCCCGACGCGAAGTGATGATATTACTCATCCCTATTTTTTCGATGAAATAGAGTTGGGCAGCCGCAATATCCTCGGGTTTTTCGTCCGAAAGAACCTTAATTAAGAGACTCACCAGTCCTTTACTGATTTGGGCTGTTGGTTCGCTATCTGCCTCAAAATGAACGAGATTATCACGTATTTCGCAATGTAGCCACACCTTCGACTGACACCCCCGAATCAAGTTGTCGTCGGTCTTGTAAGCTTCATCAATAGGAGGCAATTTTTTACCTAAGTCAATGATATATTGTGTTTTGTCTAACTGTTCGTCAAACAAATCAAAATCTTCGATTAGCTCGTCTTGTTTTTCGTTGATTGTCATATTTTCTTAAATCCTATTTAAGGCTTGAATGCCGAATAGCCAAAACCAGTATATCTTCCTCAGAGACGGCATAAGTCACATTATATTTACCAACTAAAATTTCTCTCAAAGATTTCATCTGCATTTTTGCTACTATCTTACCAAGGTGAGGAAATTTTTCTAGCAATTCCATCTGATGAAAAAAATCGTCGGTCCAGTCCTTGGCATAAGCATCTGAATATTCTGATAACTCAAAAAAAATATTTTCTAAGTCTTCTCGGGCTTCTTTAGTCAAACGTGCTTTTGCCATGAGTGAACCATTTTCTTCATCTCCTCTAATGAATATGTTTCGCCAGCGTTAGCTTGTTCTAAAGACCTTTCTATTTTTTTTAGAAAAATAATATTCTCAATGATATCGTCAGCCGTCGCATCTTCGGGCAGCGACTGAATGGATTCCAATATTTGAGCCTTTGTAATCATAGATTTTATCAACTTAACATTTTTTTGACTCGTTCTAAGCCTACCACCAATTTATCAATCTCTTCTTTGGTGTTATAAACCGCAAAAGAGGCCCGAGAAGTTCCGACGATGCCGAGGCGTTGCATCAAAGGCTGTGTACAGTGATGCCCCGTCCGCACCGCAATCCCTTGCTGGTCCAGAATCACCCCAATATCTTCTGGATGTATGCCTTCCATTACAAACGAAATCACGCTTACTTTTTCTTTGGCAGTACCCACCAAACGCAACCCTTCTATACTACTAAGGGCCTCAGTACCATACACTAACAGCTCATGTTCATAGGCTGCTATTTGCTCTTTTCCAAGAGTTTCGACATATTCTAGTGCATTATGGGCTGCTACCACATCGGCGATATTGGGCGTACCTGCTTCAAATTTATAAGGCAAATCATTGTAAGTAGTTTTGGCAAAAGTCACTTCTTTAATCATTTCTCCTCCCCCCCGGTACGGCGGCATCGCATCCAAAACTTCTTTTTTACCATACAAAACGCCCATGCCCGTAGGGCCATAGAGTTTGTGCAACGAAAACACGTAGAAATCACAATCAAGTGCTTGTACATCTATTGTAATGTGAGAGCTTGCTTGTGCCCCATCAATAAGCACCTTGGCTCCTACAGCATGTGCTTTTTCGATGATTTCAGCAACAGGATTGATGGTTCCGAGGGCGTTAGAAACATGCACCACCGATACGAGTTTGGTTTTTTCGGACAACATCCCTTCAAATTCATCCATCAATAGCTCCCCTGCATCATTGATAGGAATCACACGTAGCACACACCCTTTCTCCTCACAGAGCATTTGCCACGGAACGATATTTGAATGGTGCTCCATGGTACTAATAATAATTTCATCACCTTCTTTCAAAAACTTACGTCCATAGCTCTGCGCCACGAGATTGATGCCATCGGTAGTACCGTAGGTAAAGATAATCTCTTCTACCCGAGCGGCATTCATGAAGCTTTGGATTTTAAAACGAGAAGCTTCAAAAGCAGAAGTGGCTTTTTCGGCCAATGAATGAATCCCCCGGTGAATATTGGCATTGTAATGCTCATAATAACGTGCCAAAGCATTCAGTACAGGCAGGGGCTTTTGGGTAGTGGCGGCGTTGTCGAAGTAAACCAATGGTTTGCCATTGACCACCTCCCCTAAAATAGGAAAATCTTGACGGATTTTTTGAATATCAAGCACAGAGAAATACGTTATTCGTGATACTTAAATTGCGAACAGCCTTTAACAAAAAGAAGTATTTGAAAAGGCTACTAAAACAACAAACAAATTTAGTGTTGAGTTTTATAATGTCTAAATAAAAACCCATCCGTTGGTATAAAAGTCATTTTTTATGTGACTTAAAAGCATTTCATTTGTCTCATCTTTAAACTAAAACCAACAATTGCCATGGTCAATGCCAAACACTTAGCTACTTTTATCCTCGGCGCAGCGGCTGGAGTAGCCTTACACAAATATTTGCAGACTGAAGAGGGGGAAAAGATGTTTGAAGATCTCAAAACCAAAGCCAACGACCTCAAATCAGAAGCAGAAGGTGCAATCGACAAAATGCCCGAATACTTTGAACAGCTCAAAACCCAAGGCTCAGATGCCCTCAAAAAATATACGCCCGAAGCCGAAAAAATGCTACAGGATTTGCTGGATAGCCTACAAGGAAAAGGAAACACCCCTTCGGCAACCGTCGAAAAATAATCATGTAAATGCAAAAAGGTGCGCTTTTAGGCGCACCTTTTTATATTGTACAACTAGTAACTTATTATTCTTCTCCTACTACGCTTACGTTCAAAGAGTGTTTCACTTCTTTGTGTAAGTCGAGGATTGCTTTATAAGTGCCTACTGTTTTTACGTCTTCAATCGTAATTTTCTTACGATCCACGTCAAAACCTTTTACTTTAAGTGCATCCGAAATCTGAGTGTTGGTCACTCGTCCAAAGATTTTGCCACTGTCACCTACTTTAGCTACTAGTTGGATAGTAATATCTCCAATGCTAGCCGCCAAATCTTCAGCGTCTTTTTTGATTTTTTCGGCCTTGTGAGAAGCTTGCTTCAAGTTTTCGGCCAATTGTTTCTTGTTTGATTCTGTCGCCATTACCGCGAAGCCCTGCGGAATAAGATAGTTGCGACCATAGCCAGCTTTTACATCTACAACGTCGTTTTTGTAACCAAGCCCGGCAATATCAGTTCTTAAAATAACTTGCATCGTCAGTTTTCTCCTTCCGTTTTTACTTTAATTGATCAGCTACGTACGGTAATAATCCTAAGTGGCGCGCACGTTTGATCGCCTGCGACACTTTGCGTTGATACTTCAATGAAGTACCAGTAAGACGGCGAGGTAAAATTTTACCTTGCTCGTTGATTAACTTCAATAAGAAGTTAGGATCTTTGTAATCAATAAACTTAATACCAGCTTTTTTGAAGCGGCAGTATTTTTTGCGGTTTTGATTACGCTCGATGGGTTCGTTTACTAATGTCATTGTCTTAGCCCTCCTTAGATGTTTCGGTTTGTTTTTTTCCTACAAGTCCTCCGCGTCTGCGTTCTGCATACGCTACATGATGCTTATCCATAGCGACAGTCAAGTAGCGCATCACGCGCTCATCACGGCGAAACTCTGTCTCAATCACTTGAATAAGTGAAGGTTCAGATTTAAACTCGAAGAGTTGATAAAAACCTGTGTTTTTGTTTTGGATAGGATAAGCCAATTTTTTTAGGCCCCAATTGTCCTCGTGTACTAGTTCCGCACCGTTGTCGGTAAGGATTTTGCGAAACTTCTCGACGGTGTCCTTCATCTGTTGATCAGATAAAACGGGAGTTAAAATGAACACCATCTCATACTGTTTTGTAAACATACTGAGAATTGTTAAACGTTTATAAAAATGAACTCATTGTAAATGAGGGCGCAAAGGTAGCGTTTTTTAAAATTCTAGCCAAAATTATTGGTGTTATTTTCTAAAAACCACTTATTATCAGTCACCTCCCAAGGGAAATAGGGCAGACGCTCGGTGGGCTTCTTTCATCAATGCTTCCATTTTAGCTACTCTGTCAGGAAATTGCTTAGACAAATCCACTTGTTCTGAACTATCTTTGGTCAAATCGTAGAGTTCTATTTTGGAAGCTTCGGGACGATTTATATTCAGTTTGACTGCCTTCCAGTTTCCTTGGCGAACGGCTTGCTTCCCTCCTCCTTCATGAAATTCCCAGTACAAATATTCGTGCTGTTTTTGTTTGCCTTTTCCAGTAAGAGTAGCCGCAAAAGAAAGTCCGTCAGTAGGTGAAGTCACTTTGGTATGAGCTAGCTCAGCCAAAGTAGGAACCAAATCCCAAAAAGCTCCCACAAAATCACTTTGGGTATTAGGTTTTATGATGCCAGGCCAACTTACCACAAAAGGTACCCGAATCCCGCCCTCGTACAAATCACGCTTTACGCCTCTGAGGCCTCCTCCACTATTGAAAAAAACAGGGTCAGCTCCTCCCTCAACGTGAGGGCCGTTGTCGCTCGAAAAGATAATGATGGTATTTTTATCCAGACCTTTTGCTTTGAGCTTGTCCATGACCTCGCCCACGTACTTGTCCAAGCGCGCCACCATTGCCGCAAAGGTGGCATGAGGATAAGGCTGAGAGGTATATCCACCGTCTTTGGCGTCTACGCCATAGTCGGCCCCCTTAAATGGCTTTTCAGGAAATTTGCCTTTATAATATTCTAAAAGTGGGTCGTCAGGAACTAACAATTCGGCATGAGGCAAAATGTAGGGCAAAAACAGAAAAAATGGCTGTTTATCGTTTTGTTTGTCAATAAAAGTCAGTGTTTGCTGCTGTATCAAATCGGGCGCAAACGTTTTGGCAACTTGAAGATTCTGATTTTCCGTTAAAACTATCTTCTTTTCATTTTCCCAAAGGTGAGCAGGATAATAGCGATGTGCCAACTTTTGACAATTGTACCCATAAAAATAATCAAAGCCTTGCTTGAGGGGGTCTCCCTCCGACCCTACTGGCCCCAGGCCCCATTTGCCAAATGCAGCGGTAGTGTATCCTGCTTTTTTCAAGACCTCGGCGATGGTAGTTTCAGAAGCCGCCAAAGGCTGCTGACCTTCGGGTATTATTTCTTTGTTGCCCCGTATGTAGGTATGCCCCGTGTGCTGCCCTGTCATAAGCGCTGAGCGAGAAGGAGCACAGACCGTAGTACCCGCATAAAACTGATTGAAGCGCATTCCTTGAGCCGCCAAACGATCCAAATTGGGAGTTTTTATTAGTTTTTGGCCATTGAAGCCCACATCTCCGTAGCCTAAGTCATCCGCCACAATCAACACGATGTTGGGCTGAGTGGCATTTTTTTGTTGGGCTTTTCCAGATACGGTGAGGCATATCAAAAAACAAATCCCTAACCAAGTCTTTTTCATGAATTTGTGGTTTTATAAATAATTAGTCTTACTTTCTAACTAAAGACCACTACCGCCCCAAATCTCCCTTGCGGATTCTTCAAAATCCGCATTTATTACTTCTCTTCCTCTTTTTAAGGGAAACTTTCTCACCACCAAAATTTCATCAATAATATTTGGAGAAGGACTTTTTTGGTTTCATCTTTGCATAAACAATTAAACCACTAGAGAAAGAAGAGATTTTTGATTTTTGTCTAAAATTTAGACGGTAGTCAGTTTAAGTAAGTAGGTGAGGGCTATTGTATTGCATGGTTTACGGCATCCTATCCCTTACTTAATTAGGGATGATTTAGATTTTTTATGATTAAAAATGCCCTCAAAGTAGTTTTTAATACAAAAGCGCAAAATAATTCCAAAATTCAGACTTTAGCCTTCTATATCAATCTTTATATTATTCATTATTAAAACCATCAATTTTATGAAATTCGAAACCCTCCAACTCCACGCAGGGCAAACCCCCGACCCTACCACCAATTCACGCGCAGTACCTATTTACCAGACGACATCTTATGTTTTCAATAATTCGGAACATGGCGCTAACTTATTTGCGCTCAAGGAGTTTGGAAATATTTACACTCGTATCATGAATCCTACCAACGATGTTTTTGAAAAGCGTATCGCAGCGTTGGAAGGTGGCGTAGCAGCCTTAGCAACAAGCTCAGGCCACGCAGCACAGTTTTTGGCAATCAACAATATCACTACCGTAGGAGATAATTTTGTCACTACTTCGTTTTTGTACGGAGGTACTTACAATCAATTCAAAAACTCATTCAAAAACATCGGCGTAGAAGCACGTTTTGTAAAAGGTGACAAAGTCGAAGATTTTGAGAAGTTGATTGATGAAAAAACCAAGTGTTTATATTTAGAGACAATTGGCAACCCTGGCTTTAATGTACCTGATTTTGAGGCATTTGCCCAATTAGCCCAAAAATACGATTTGCCTCTTATTGTCGATAATACCTTTGGTGCAGGTGGGGCGATTGTTCAACCTATCAAACATGGCGCACACATCGTGGTAGAATCTGCCACCAAATGGATTGGCGGACACGGCACGAGCATGGGAGGTGTGATTGTAGATGCCGGTACTTACAATTGGGGCAATGGCAAATTTCCCCAATTTACTGAGCCATCTCCTAGCTACCACGGCCTAGTGTTGAACGATGTTTTTGGTATCGGCGGGCCTTTCGGCAACATTCAGTTTATCATCCGTGCTCGGGTAGAAGGTTTGCGTGATTGGGGTCCTTCGCAGTCGCCCTTCAATTCATTTTTGTTGTTGCAAGGGCTTGAGACCCTCACTTTACGCGTAGAGCGTATCAGCGAAAATGCCCTTGCTTTGGCACAGTGGCTACAAGCTCATCCCCAAGTTGAAAGTGTTAATTACTTAGGATTAGAAGGCAATCCCTATCACGAACTTGCCAAAAAATATCTTAATCGTGGCTTTGGTGGCGTGTTATCATTTAAGCTAAAAGGCGACAAAGCTCAAGCAGAGAAATTTGTAAACAGCCTTGAGTTGATTAGTCACTTAGCCAATGTTGGTGATTCAAAAACGCTTATTATTCACCCAGCCTCCACAACTCACTCACAGCTTTCTGCCGAAGAACAAATAACGGCGGGTGTTGACCCTAATCAACTACGGGTATCGGTAGGTATTGAGCACATTGATGATATCAAAGCCGATTTTGAGCAAGCTTTTGGTAAGTTGTAACTTATCACTTATCTATAAAAGAAGGGGTTTCCGATGCATCGGAAACCCCTTCTTTTATAGATAGTTTGATTTAAAAAATACCGATATAGTGGTTTCCTGCTTTATTCACTAGTTTTGCGCCTTTAGTCACCGCCCCTGTTTTGCTGTTGAAAATATAAATATTTCCGTCTTTACCCGTAGGCGTTACTGCTACGTAAACTTCGTCTCCACTCACCAAAATGCCTTGATACTGACCAAAATTTAAGTCAGCATCATATTCAATATTTACTTTGGTGGCTGTTTTGGCATTTAGATCTAGGCGAGCGATGTAGCCTTGGTCTGTACCATCTTGAGCATAAAGCACGTATGCGATTCCATTGCCCGCATATTTCCAGCTATCAACATAGGCTCCTTTTACGCCCAAAGCTGCATCCAAACTGAAGACGTAAGAATTGTCGTACTCATTGTTTTGGTTGATTTTCAAAATATGCGAGCCTTTGCTATCGCGCTGAGTAGCTTGATAGATACTTCCATCTTCTGCCACAAAAGCATTGGGACTGCGGTAGCCGCTATTGTCACCATTGCTTACGGTCGAGGTAATTACTTTAGGATTTTCCAAAGAAGGAAAATCTACTACCACCGATTTGCTACCCAAACGGTCAAAAGTACTTTCGATAACTCCTGTTGCAGGGTTGTACTTGCGCATCCACGTTCCGATAATAAGTTTGTTTTGGGCTTTATTGAGGACGGGCGCATCTAAGCGGAAGATACAATGCCCATTCAACTCTTCTTGGGTCGAAAGTGGAATTTCGTACTGTCTGTATCCATTGATAAGCACTTTTTGCAAATCAAGTGCTAATACCGTAGCCGTACCTCTATAGTAAGCAAATGCCTTCGTTTTGTCAGTAGCGTTGTTGGCGGCAATATTAGCCACATTGACCGCAATACCCGTTTTGTCGCCATCAAGTAGTTTAGACCAACGTGGCGACGTACTTGCATATTGAGATATATTTACCGTCACATCTTCTTGGGTAAAACTGCCTGACCCATTTACTTTATAACGGGCAAATTCGCCACCATTGTCGCCCGTGTAGGCAATGTTAAATAAGGTATTGCCATCTTCGGATGACTGCAAACGTGCTGTTCGATTTGATTTTACTGGAAAACCATTATCATACACATTGATTGAAAAGTTTGGGTTTTTAGCATTTTCTTTACTTACCGAATATACCATAGTACCACCGTTGCCGTCGCCTGGCGTGGTTCCCATCAAGGCTCCAGCTACGGTTATCCATCTTTCTTTGGTAGTCTCATCTGGCTCTACCGTACCACCACCCGAATTGTCGCAACTAGCAATCGTAAATGCACTGATTACCGAAGTGTAAAGCAAAATGTTCCTCAATTGTTGTTTCATTGTGGATAAATTAAAATTTAGAAATTATTAATCAGATAGTTAAGTTTCAGATAAAAAGCACGGCCAGGTTTCTGAACCGCGAAATTGTCATACACCTGCTGGTCAAAAATGTTTTTTGCATCTGCGCTAATGACAAACTTATTTTGAGGAAATGCGTAGCTAATTCCCAAATCTTGGATATACTGACGCGGCGTGCGAAAGTCGTCAATAAGAAGCCAAGTGGTATAAAACCGCTCCACAAAGCGAAAACCGTAATACAGGTTTAAGGCCGATTTTTCCTTCCACAAATTTTTGATGGTATACTGTACATTGGCATTGGTTGTCCAGAAAGGTTCGTTGGGCAATTGCCGATTATAGTAGTCATATTCTCGACCATTGGGGTCATAACGTACGTTGAAAACCGAATTGAACTTCGACATATTGAGGTCTACCCGAAGATTGTTATCAAACGAATAGTGGAAGTCTGCCTCAAAACCTATGGCTTTGTTTTTTCCTAAGTTTTCAAAAGGATTGGTTTGAAGGGCGTCGTTGACACGTGGATTGATTCGCTGTACGATTTTGTCGCGAGTATCACGGATAAAACCTGAAACGGTGAATGAATAGCGGTGTTTGTTAAAGTAAAAATTACCAGCATTGAGTCCTAAGTTATAGTTATAACTTACTTCTGGCCGAATACCAAAGTTTTCGATGATGTTTTCGCCTGGATTGCCAAACACTTCACTTTCGGATGGTAAGCGTACGGCTTTTTCAGCCGAAGTCAGTACAATAAACTTTGGTGCTACCGTATAAGACATCGCTAATCCATACCCTGTATGGTTTTTGCTACTATTTGCGCGGTTTTCTTGACGTACGTTTTGGCCTTCTACCACACGTAGTACTGGATCAACACGGTTGATGCCTTGTTGGTAAAATTTAGCGAAAAGGTTAGTTTTCAGGCGATCTTCAAAAGCTTTTGCTTCGTAAGCTACAGAAGTGATATTTTTTCGGAGGTCACGGGTTCCTACAAACTCTCTCTCAAGCTCTGAACGCATAAAATCCTGCTCTCTCCGATCAATTGTGTAAAAAATATGGTTTAAAACCAGTCGATGGTTTCTGTTCAAATCATAGTTTAAACCTGCCCTGAAAGTGCCAATATTCCGATCCAGATTCATGATAGTAGGGGCAGCTTGCTGGGCTCCACTTGGGCGTAAAATCGGATTTCCATTGAGTCCCACACTGATTTGGCCATACCAGTTATAATTCCACTTCACGGTATCTACCACCACTTGCCCACGCTGACTATACATCCCATTTACGTTGAACTCAAGTCCTCTGATTAGGAAGTTTTTCTTGACGTAGTTCAAACTATATACATTGGCTTGGGAGGTAGTAAATCGCCCCATGTAAGGAATAGACATATAGGTACCGTGCTGAATCTCTTTGAAATCGTCGGAACCATTATAACCGATAAAAAATTGATCCGCCCATTTCACATTCATAAACCCAAGTTGGATTTGGCCACCAGTGGAGCGATAGGCATCATTGAAGCGTCTAGCCCGGACATATTCATAGCGACCATTAGGCAGGATATTTCTCACAAACTTCCCCCATACTTCGTAGTCATTGTCTGAGTAATTGTGAAAGGCAGAGGCTTTTACGGTAAAACCCGATTTTTCGTTACGATACGTTCCACTAAAATTGGTCTGAAAAGTATTGAAAGAGCCATACGACGCCGAAGCTGAGAGGTTATTCATCGACCCTTTTTTAAGAATCACATTGATAGCACCTCCCAAGGCATCGTCGGCCAAGTGGGCCGGAATCACGCCTTTGTACACTTCTATTTTCTCAATTAGAGCAGGAGGAATACTATTTAAACTAAACGACTCCCCATAAGTAGAAATCGGGATGCCGTCAATGAAAATACGCACTGAGTTTCCCGACATCCCGTTTAGATTATAATTGACAGAAGATCCCAACCCCCCATTTTGGCGCACTCTGATGCCGACGGTTCTGTCGAGCAGCTCGTTGGTCTGAAAATTTCGCTGTGCTACTTCTTTGGTTTCAATCACATTCACCGCAAAACCCCGTGTTTCAATCTCTTTCTTCTCAGATTTTTGGACCACACGCACTTCATTGATGTCAAAGTTTTTGGGTTTAACCACAACAGACAGAGATGTTTGCGGTTTGTTTACATTAACTTTTACGTTTTGCGGCTCCATTTCGACCGACGTAACCACCAGTTCACGCTGTCCAAATGGCACATTTTTCATTACAAAATACCCATTTTCATCAGCTACTGCTACGATATTGCTTTGCGTCAATTTTACATTGGCGTGGCTGACTCCTCCATTTTCTTTGCAGTAGATTTTCCCTTTAATGGTGGCAGTTTGGGCAAAAACGCTCACTGTAATGAATATCAAACAAATAGAAGTAAATAATTTTTTCATAAAGGGGTGGATAAATATTTCATTTTCACCAATGATGATTTAAAACCATCATTTTGTCGTTAATCAATAAGCCGAAAACAACACAAATTTTATTTAGACTTATTAATAATGAACAGCAAAATTAGACTTAATCTAAATAAACACAAAGAAAATTTAATTAGATTTTAATATCACCCCAAAAAAGCCAATAAATTGTCACCAAAGTGACAAATAGTACCTCATCCGGTACAAATTAGAAGTATCTCTGTGTGGCTTTATAGGTCACAGAGTTGTTAGGATAGAAAGTATAAAAATGCTAAGAAGATATTTTCACTAGCACTTTATCGATTCTAGCACCATCCATATCCAAAATTTCGAAGCTAAAACCTTTCCAGTAGATTTTTTCGCCTACGGTGGGTATATCACCCAATTTTTCAAGAATAAGCCCCGCAAGGGTATTAAAGGGCTTATTGTCTTCGTAAAGATCTGTTTGTTCAAAATAACTCAAAAAGTCGTAATAAGGGATTTGCCCGTCTGTAATGTAGCTACCATCTTCGCGCTCAACAATGCTTTTTTCATCATCATAAATGGTATCGCTCACATCACCTACTAGAGCATCCATGAGGTCATTGAGGGTGACCATTCCCTGAATAGCCCCATATTCGTCAATAACTACCCCATAATGCTGCCGCGACTCTTGAAAACGCTCTAAGATTCTATAAGCCGAAGTGTTTTCTGAAATATAATGAACAGGTTGCTTGATCGCTATCAAATCTAGTGGTTTGTTTTCCATCAATTGCCGAAAAATATCTTTCATCGTTACGATACCGATAATTTCATCGAAATTATCATTACAAAGTGGATAAACGGAATGTATCTCAGTCGTAATTTTTTGGCGGATTTCGTCAGGAGTATCTTCGGTATCCAACCATACCAACTGACTACGGTGCGTCATAAGAGAGGACACCTTGCGGTCTCCCAGCAAAAAAACCCGCTCCATAATCTCTTGTTCAATCTCCTGTACTTCGCCGCCATCGGTTCCTTCTTGAATAATGGCTTTGATTTCTTCTTCAGTCACTTTGTTGTCGGAAGAAGGTTTGATTTGCAAAATTTTTAACAACAACTCGGTCGTATTGGTCAAAAGCCACACAAAAGGAGCGGTTGCTTTAGATAAAATTTGCATGGGCAAGGCCACCGTTTGGGCAATTCCTTCGGGGTTGGTGAGTCCTATCCGCTTAGGTACTAGCTCGCCAATTACTAAAGAAAGAAAAGTAATCATCACCAATACTCCTCCTACAGCCAACGGGCGACTATAAGGTTTGAGCCACGCCACTTCATTGAGTACTGCTTGAAAATCGTCCGTCAGGCTTTCTCCTCCAAAAATCCCCAGCAAAATACCGATGAGCGTAATGCCAATCTGTACAGTGGAGAGGAATTGATTGGGAGAATTGAGCAGGGCCAAAGCTTGTTGGGCAGAACTGCTCCCTCGGCGAGCGGCATTTTCAAGTTTGACTTTACGAGAGGACACAACGGCAATTTCGGACATTGAAAATATACCATTGAGTACTGTAAGAAGCAGAATGATGAGGATTTCCATAAATAAAATTTGATGAAACTACTATTCTTTTCTAAATGAAACAAGCGGAATATTGATATCAAAGCTCATCCCTGCCGTAAAGCCCGCAAAAAACAAACGCTCTATCCAGTTGGGTTTGTGTTTTGAAAACATAATCAATATGGATGGTTTCTTATTTTTAATCACGCGTTGCAGGTTTTTGATAAAGGTGTCTTGCACTTTTTGTTGTAAACAGTAAAAGCTACAAAGTTCGTTTCGGTACTGTAAATTGAGTCCTTTCTCTTTCGCTTCATTTTGCTTGGCAGTAAGCATATTGAAATGATATACCTCCAAAGGAACTGCGAATAAACTCGAAAACGACAAGGCCGTGGGCATCTCCCATTCAAGACTCTCTAAATCAGAGGCATAAGCCACTTTATAGACATCTTTTAATCGGTAATTCTTGGGAACTACAATCACCGGCACCGGCGAAGAATTGACCAGAGTCGATGCGTGTGTTCCCATTATTTTTTGAAAAGCGCCTGCCCCTCTTGTTCCCATACAAATAAAATCCGCTTTAATCTCCTTGGCATAAGCCACAATCATATTACTTACATCACTACCGATTTGTACCTCGTATTGATAATCAATGTTAGAAACTTTTAGTTGTTTGAAAGTCTTCTCCAAAAAACTTTTTAATTGTGCTCTGCCTTTTTCTAACTCTGATTGCAAAAATTTGTCGACTTCTGCCTTAGGCCAAGATGTGGGTGCTATGGTTTCGACAACACTGTAAAACACAAACTTACATAAAGCTTGAGAGTGCATTTGCAAGGCAAATCGAATGGCGGACTTAGAATTGCTAGAGAAATCTGTGGTGATAAGAATAGTTTTCATAATAATCGAGAAATTAGAAAGTTTAAAATAATTTTAAATCTACTCCTTAGCTCCACCGCTAAAAATGACAAAATGCACCTTCCAAACCGACCAAAGTCATTTTATTTTAGGCACTTTGTGGTCCTAAATTCAGGTAGATTAGGTTTAACTCCATTTTTCTAGCTTGGCTTCTGTAAGGGGTTTGGCTTCTTTTCTATGGCTAAACCTGTCGGCCCAAGTAGCAAATATTACATATAAGCCAGGAATGACCACTACGCCAAAGACCGTCCCGAACAACATCCCACCCGCAGCGGCTGTGCCAATAGTACGATTGCCTAAGGCTCCTGCTCCCGATGCAAACATCAATGGAAGTAAACCTGCAATAAACGCAAAAGAGGTCATTAAGATAGGCCTCAAACGTGCATTGGCACCTTCGATAGCGGCTTCTATCACATTATATCCTTCGCTATGACGCAGCGTGGCGTATTCTACAATAAGAATGGCATTCTTACCCAACAACCCGATGAGCATTACCATGGCGATTTGGGCATAGATATTGTTTTCCAAACCCAATATAGACAAGAACAAAAATGTCCCAAAAATTCCGGTGGGAAGAGACAGGACAACAGGCAGGGGCAACAAAAAACTCTCATACTGCGCCGAAAGCAATAAATACACAAACACCAAACAAATCAGAAAAATATAGACGGCTTGGCTGCCCGTTTCGACTTCGTCGCGGCTGATACCCGCCCAATCAATCTCATAACCTTTGGGAAGCTTGGTTTTGGCTACCTCCTGAATCGCCTCAATAGCACTGCCACTACTATAACCTTCGGCAGGCTCGCCGTTTAGCTCAGCAGAGGGGTACATATTGTAGCGCGTCACTTGGTCTACGCCATATACCCGTTCGAGGGTTACAAATGCCGACAAAGGCACCATATCCCCTTCATTATTTTTAACATAAAGGTTTAAAATGTCTTCTGGTTTGGCACGATATTGCGGTAGGGCTTGTACCATTACTTTGTACATTTGACCATATTTAATAAAATTAGTGGCATATTCACTTCCCAACAAGGTCTGTAGTGCCCCCATAGCATTGTTGATAGTCACCTTTTTTTGAGCCGCCTTGTCTTCGTCGACATGTAAGAGGTACTGTGGAAAACTAGCATCAAAAATCGTAAATGCAGAAGCGATTTCGGGACGAGCTTTTAGGTCTTTGATGAATTGATTGACCACATCTTCCATGGCTTTGAAGTCACCCTTGCCTGTTTTATCTAGCAATCTAAGCTCAAAACCACTCGCATTTCCATACCCAGGTACGGCAGGAGGAGGAAAATACTCAAGACGCGCATCTTTGATGTGTTTGGTTCGTTGCTCCACCATTTCCATGACTTCTTCTACCGTTTCTTTACGGGATTTCCAATCATGAAGGTTGATTAAGCATGTACCATAAGTAGCCCCAGTACCATCCGAAAGGATGTTGGTACCCGCCAAAGTAGAGATAGATTCCACAGCCGTTATATTTTGGCAGGCTTTTTGGATTTCGTTCACAACCGCCTTGGTACGTTCGAGGGTAGCGCCAGAAGGTGTAGTGACACTTACATAAAAAGTACCTTGGTCTTCGTTGGGAATAAAACCCGAAGGTAACATCTTTCCAAAAATACCTATACCCCCACAAAACGCCAGTAGTATCCCAAACGTAATCACTCGACGGTTAACAATGGACGATAGCAAACGTTGATATTTACTGGCAAGTCCCTCATACCAGCGATTGAATCCCTCAAAAAATCGTCCCAAGAAATGGTTTTGAGGATGTTCACTATGATTGCTTTTTAAAAACATACCGCACAAAGCCGGCGTAAGCGTCAAGGCACTTACGCCCGAAAGCACGATAGAAATGGCCATGGTTATTGAAAACTGTTTATAAAAAATCCCAACGGGCCCGGTCATAAAAGAAGTAGGAACAAACACCGCCGACATCACAAGCGTAATGGCCACAATGGCCCCGCTGATTTCTTTCATCGCTTTTTCGGTTGCTTTTCGTGGCGAATACTTGCCAGTTTCTAGCTTGGCATGAACCGCTTCTACCACCACAATAGCATCATCAATCACAATCCCAATCGCCAATACCAAAGCAAAAAGTGTAATGAGATTGAGCGAAAAACCTAACAACTGCATAAAGAAAAATGTCCCAATAAGTGACACCGGCACCGTAATAGCGGGAATGAGCGTAGAACGAAAATCTTGTAAAAACAAAAACACGACCAAAGCAACCAAGAAGAATGCTTCGATGAGAGTTTTGACCACTTCGTGTACAGATGCATCCAAAAAGCGCGAAACATCGTAGCTAAATTCATAGTCCATATCCTTCAAAAAAGTACTTTCTTTGATACGCTCCATGCTTTTTTTGACATTGGCAATCACCTCACTAGCGTTAGAACCAGGCAGCTGCTTGAGCATAATAGCAGCGGTAGGTTTCCCGTTAATTTTAGCTTCTACGTCAAAATAAGTAGTGCCAAATTCGACATCGGCAATATCCTTGATACGTAAAATTTGTCCTTCTTCGTTGGATTTGATAGGGATGCTTTCATACTTTTCGGGCGTATTGTATTTCCCTCCGTACTTAATCACGTATTGTAATTGCTGAGGTGTTTTATCAGTACTTTCACCTACCTTTCCGGGCGCAGCCTCTACGTTTTGTTCCTCCAAGGCTTCCAAAACATCTTCAGTAGAAACGTTGTAGTTCAGCATCTTATCGGGCTTCAGCCAAATCCGCATGGCATATTCGCGTGCTCCCAAAATCTCCGCATACCCTACACCTTTTACCCTTTTGATTTCTGCTAGTACGTTAATATCGGCAAAGTTGTAAAGGAATTTTTCTTTGAGGGTGCTGTCTTTACTGAATATATTGATATACATCAGCATTGCATTTTCTTCCTTGGCAATTTTGACCCCATTTCTGATTACCTCGGCGGGGAGTTCGCCCATGACAGCCGCTACCCGATTCTGAACATTGACCGCTGCTACATCTGGATCTGTACCTACTTCAAAAATAACCTGTACCACTCCTACGCCGTCGTTTCCCGCATCTGAAGACATATATTTCATACCCGGCACGCCATTGATAGCACGCTCGATTGGAACAAGCGCCGCTTTGGTGACGGTTTCGGCATTGGCTCCGGTGTATTCGATAGTTACGTTTACCTCTGGTGGTGCCACACTTGGAAACTGCGTCATGGGCAGGCGTGTAAGCATTAGTAAGCCCAGCAAGGTAATAATCAGAGCAATGACTATCGACAAAACAGGCCGATTTATGAATTGACTAAACATAGCTTTTTGGTTAATAGTGAATCGTTGAACCGTATATCTATATACGGTCAACTAAATTACCCTCTAATTTTTAGCATTACTCGCCATCGCTTGACGCATAGATACAAACTGCGGGGTGATCACGTCACCTTCCGCCACTCGTTGTATACCTTCATAGAGAATTTTTTCGGACTTATCTAAGCCCGACTCAATCACGTACAGCTGTGGCAATCGCTGGAGAATTTGCACGTTGCGGATACTTACTTTATTTTGGGCATCCACTACGTACAAGCAGTTGCGGTCTTGCACCTCAAATATCGCTTTATGAGGAACTACCAACGCATTTTTAATCGTATTGGTCAATTGGATTTTACCACTTGCCCCATTTTTGAGGATTTGTTGTGGATTAGGAAATTTAGCACGAAAAGCTATATTTCCCGTATTTTTATCAAACTGACTATCAATAGTTTCAATAATGCCCCTTTGCGAATAAGGTTGTCCATTGGCCAATATAAGCGTAACAGGGCGCCGACGATTGATTTCATTTTGGGCCGTAAAATCCAAATACTCTTTTTCAGTTACGTTAAAATAAGCATAGACCTCTTGATTGTTGGAGACTATTGTCAGCAGCGTGCCTTCGTCTACTAAGCTTCCTACCTTGTTGGGAATTCGCCCTACTACTCCACCAAAAGGAGCCTTGATTTCGGTCATAGAGAGTTGTAATTGGGCATTGGCAGCGTCTGATTCGGCCTCTTCAATTCGAGCTTTGAGGGTTTCTAGTTTCGATTCTGCGATCTCCAACTCTGTCTTGCCTACTATTTTTTGTTCTACCAAGTGGCGTATATTCTTAATTTCCAACTCAAGGGTCTTTGCCTCTGAGCGAGCACTTTTGAGCGTTGCTTGAGCTTTATTAAGCTCTTGTCGGTATCGTTGCCCTCCGATTCTAAACAATGTTTGTCCGCTATGAACTGCCCTACCTTCGTCTATCAAAACAGCTTCGATATAGCCTTCGATTTTGCTACGTATTTCTACGTTTTGAAGTGAGGCAATAGTTGTCACATATTCTTTTGTATACACAGTATCTACTACCAATGGACTAGTGACAGGAAAAGATAGTTGTTCGACTTTGGATTGGTTGGTCCCTTCCATACACGACCAACATACTAACAGGCAGGCACACACACCTACCTTAAAAGCATTTGCTTTCATAATAATGGGGTTAAAAATAAAAACATAAACCAACGTAATCATCTTAGATTACGCTTTGGAATAATCACGAAAAAGAAGAAAATTAGGCGTGTTGGGGCGGTGGAGATACTAGCTCAGGATGATACTGACTCGCATACATATCTTGGTAATAAATAGGAAGCAAAGGAGAGGCTAAAGAGTGGATATGGTTTGAAAGTATAAACGAATGGAGAGATTGGCAGTAAAAGAGAATTTTTCCTAGCGAAATATGGCTACCATCTTCGGTATCATGTTCGTCATGTTCAGCAAAAAAATCACCTAATCCCAACCATTGTTCAATCACCAATTCGGCGATACTTTCTATATCATTGTATGCAAGATTTTCGGGAATATTGTCTGGCTGGGGGTCAGGAGAATCAATACTACAGTTGAGTATGTGAATTGTCATCAATACCCAAAAGAAGCGAAAAATAGTATTTTTTCCCAACCAACTAATCATACGACAAAAATAGCCCTATTTTCTACAAATGTACTCTCTGCCAAAGAATTTTGTATGAATATGGCATGATACTCTAGCTCGCAAACACATTTTCAATGGTTTGTCTGTTAATGTAATCCATAATTTTTTTCGCCAGCTCTAATGGCAATGGGTAAGCGATTTTGTTTGGGTGGTAATGGACAAGTTGCAAAAGCCGTAAAAGCACAAGGAGGATTGATGGCTTTGTTGAAATCAAGAATGGTAGTGCCTTGTTCGTTAGGCAAATCGGCATATAGAAAACGCCCCGCTCCGTAGGTTTCTTTTTGATTGGTAGGATCTGCAAAAAGGATAAAAAGCTCTCCCTCACTCTCTACCGCATCCAAACGATACTCTTTTCCAGCGATTGAAAACACCAAAGTACCCGGCGAAGGCTGCATCGTGGTTTGCCCAAGCACATCCATAATGGCTATTTTTTTGTCGGCAGTGGCTTTTTCAAGTTTGGCCGTCACTTGCCATTTGGCATCAATAGGATAAGTATCAACCCCTTTAAAATGCTGCAATTCAATACTTTCCAAGTCTCTCAAGCGAATTCCCACTTTGGGCCCACGTTTTATGACAAACCATCTGAAGGAACCATATTGCATGGTGGTACTTTGTCCGTCCGCAAAAACATAAGGAGCGGGTACCTTCGCCCCTAATAAACTCACCTGCACGCCCTGCTCGGCCACAAAACTCACTTTACTGTCTTTTAGCAGTAGCGTTCCTATTTTTTTAGGCGCTTTTTCTGGAAACACAATTTGATTAGTAGCATCACTCCCAAATGAATTTTCGCCTTCTTCCAACCAAAATAAACCCGCAAGATTGAGCCATCCATTTTCAGATTTGAGGCTTTCTAAACGGTCTTGATGCCATGCTTTTATATCTTTTATATATTGGCTTTTATCCTGCCCCAAAGAGACCAGCGAAGCCAATAAAAACAGCCAAGTAAATTGTGTTTTCATAAAATAACAATTGTTGATGAATGTACTTATTTAATACCAAGCATTCAAGTCCGGAATCTTGTTTTCATGCCCATTGTGCCACAAAATAGCTCCTTTTTTATTCATAAAATGATAGTCCAACTTAGCCACTTCCGCTTGTTTTTGAAGGGTATCCAACACGTAAAATTTGTTGGAATGATCAAAAAACAACTTCTGCATTCCAAATGACCTTTGAAGTTGAGCCATATTTTTGTGACTTGATTTTCTGACAAGTACATAATCTGCCTTTGGAAGCGGTTCCGTAAGTGGCTGCTCTACCAGCAATATCGTTTTCTGATTCCAAAC
Organism: Runella zeae DSM 19591; assembly: GCF_000423565.1. Lineage (GTDB taxonomy): Bacteria > Bacteroidota > Bacteroidia > Cytophagales > Spirosomataceae > Runella > Runella zeae. The sequence goes on from NZ_AUIF01000047.1 coordinate 40,358, forward strand.
AATCAATTTACCAAACGGCAATGTCTTTATGATTCCTAATCGCGGCGAAGGTGTCTCTAGCTTCTCTTTGATGATATGCTTGATACCACGCTTTACATAAAAGTTTTTAAGGTAAAAATCATAAGGCTGTTTGCCTTGTTGGAAAAAAGCAGAATCGGCCACAATAACCGCATTTTGGCCGTCAATCAAACTAACCACCGTCTGATACGGAACTGCATGCAATACCACTGCCTTCTGATGGCGATACTCAACAATTTCGGCTAGCTGCACTACCATTAGACATATACTTACACCTACCACCGCCCAAAGCCATTTTAGATCGCGCTCGTATAGCATCACAATCAACAGCCCGATGATTGCATACACCAACAAAAGCTCTAACCAAGAAAACGAAAGATTGGAAACTAGCGAAAGAGGCAATTTATCGATCAAAACAACCGACTGATTGAGTAACCAAATAATACTGGTCAGTACCCACCCCAAAGCAGAACCTATCAATGGAATCCAAGACAACAGAATAGCGGCCAAAGCCACAGGCAGCATAGCCGTAGAAAGCGCTACCACGATGGGATTTGCCAACAAAAAATAAGTGGGAAATTGATGAAAATAATAAACCGCAATAGGGTAAGTTGCCAATTGTGCGGTCAAAGCTACGGCGGTAATTGCCCACATTTTATCCAAAAACCAATCTTTAAAAACAAGGCTTTGGTAAAGAATAGGCTGCAAAAATATAATACCTGCTAACGCAGCATACGAAAGCTGAAAGCTCACCGAATATATCAGCAGTGGGTCAAGCACCAATAAAACAAGCGCTGAGCCAAAAAGAGCATGAGCGATGTTTTGTTTTCGCTGAAGAGGCTCTGACAACAAAAAAATGGTAAACATCAAAGCCGAGCGAATCACCGGAGCCGATAGCCCCGTGAGCACAGCATAAAACCATAAGATAGTGAGTGTAAGTCCCAAATACAGCCACTTTCCGAAACGATTTTTTTTGAAACGACTCAACAATAAGGTGAGCAGCCACACAAAAATCCCAATATGAAAACCCGACACCGACAACACATGTACCGCTCCTGCTGCGGAGTAAGCTTGCAGCAAGTCCACATCCATTTCATCACGTAAGCCCAAGACCATTGCTTTGGCTACTCCGTATTCACGCTCATAGGGTATGAGCTTACGCAAGGCTGCATCGCTCCACGCACTCAACTGATAAGGCCATACTTTGTACCAAACCGTGCGGCTTTTTCCCGTTTTTTCAAAATCGGTAATTCGCAGATAATCTTGAAAGAAAATATACTGATACGAAAGGAATCGCTGATAATCAAATTGGGCGGGGTTGGCGGGTGGCAAAATTTCGGTCGGTGTCCCTAGAATTACCAATTCATCGCCATAATTTGGTTTAGGGGCTTTTTTGTCGATATATAGTAGCACTTTACCATTAGCCTTTTTCCACTCATGCTGCGTTTTGATAGCCGATACTTCCAATTCAACTTTATGAACTTTGGTACGGGTTTCGGGCAGCGATAAAACATATCCTTGATATGCCTTTATTTCGGAAAGAGAAAAGTGACTTAAATGAAGATGATTGTCTTGTTCTTGGTGCAAGACCCGATTAAGCATTCCTAAATTGACAAAAAGCAACAACGTAAAAACACCCATCCAAAAGCGGCTTCGAAAAAAACGCCACATCCATAAATTACCTAAAGCCACCATACACAGCCCTCCCCACATCCATTCCACGGGCCATTTGACTTGCCCCATTAGCCAAATCCCCAACACAAAAGCCAACGTATAGCGAAGGAGAATGTTCATCGCCTGATAATCAAACGGGAAGTAAATGTTTCATCTTTGGTTTTTACCCTTACGATGTAGCTACCAGCGGCCATATCGTCGGTCGGAAAATCAACAATCCAACTGGGATAATCTTCATACACAAATCGCTTCACCAATTGGCCAGTCACGCTATATACCTCTACCTCAAAGTCCCCAAACTCTTTGAGTGTCACCTCTACTTTCACCCTTTCAGTAGAGGGAGCGGGATTAGGATAGACCCTTACCGCTAGTTTTTCGCCAAAAGGTACGCTTGCGCACCAATACTTCACCAATCGTGCCCTTCTTGGAGCCTTTTCAATGACAGCCAGCATTCGTTCGGCTTGGTTTTTAGTAAAAATATTCATGCACGAATCAGGCGAATAATCAAGGTAATTTTCGGTCATGTTGCGCATCCGTTGTCCGCTACAATTTGAAAATACGGGACCACAATTAGCCGATTGATTACCACTTTCAGCGGTGGGCGTATCCGCACAATAATCGTCGCCGCAATTGGTATCTCCCCAAGTGTGAATCAATCCTAACCAATGCCCTACCTCGTGTGTGGTGGTACGGCCTAGGTTGTAGAGACGGCTTGTGACGGCGCTTCCTACCCCAAATACCCGAAAATCAATAAAAACCCCATCGGTACGCTCTTGAAGCTCCGAACTATTGTCCAAGCCCTGAACGCCTGTGACTGACGGGAACTGTGCCACCCCTAAAAAACTACCCGAAAAGCGGGTTACCCAGATATTCATGTAGAGATCCGTAGGCCAACTGACGATATTGGCCAGAAGCTGATCATCCGAAAAAATATCAAAAGAAGTTTTGTTGGGATAATAATGCCTTGTGATGCCGTTGGTAGGTTGGTTGTTTGGGTCGACATTGGCTAAATAGAATTCGATACCCGTATCTGCGCCGACGGGGTTGTTGTTGAAGCCCCTTGTACCTGCCTTGCGCCGATAATCTTCATTCAAAATCTTAATCTGCGACAAAATTTGTTCATCCGAAATATTGACATTGTCGCGTCCTCCTGTAGTACCAGCGGCGTTGTTATGAATCACGTGCACCACCACAGGGATACGGATTGTTTCACAAAGTACTGCTGTACGAAGATTTTTACGGCTAGGATTGTGCAAAGTATTCTGCACAGAATCTTCGAGCAACCTACGTTTCAGAGCCCAATAAGGATAGCGTTTTTGAAGGAGGCTATCATAAGGCACCGCCGAACAACGTTGTGCAAAACTAGGAGGCATGAAAAAGGAGACAAACAACAAAAAACTGCCGATGACTCCTACTTGGATATATTTAGCGATTTTGGTGTATTGTCTCCCTTTCACTCTATTCTTTTTCTTTTCTTTCGTATGCCTCCAAAATTTCTTTAACGAGGCGGTGGCGCACTACGTCGCGTCCGTCAAGCTCTACAAAACCGATTCCTTTGACATTTTTGAGGGTCTCCAGCGCATCTCTCAGCCCTGATTTTTGATTTTTAGGTAAATCGACTTGGGTTTTATCGCCCGTAATAATCACTTTAGAACTAGGCCCCATCCGCGTCAAAAACATCTTCATTTGGGCAGGTGTTGTATTCTGAGCTTCATCCAGCAGAATAAAGGCGTTGTTGAGCGTGCGCCCTCTCATGTAGGCAAGTGGGGCAATTTCTACGATACGATTTTCGAGATAAAACTTCAGCTTTTCACCTTGAATCATATCATCCAAGGCATCATAAATAGGCCGCAAATAAGGGTCAATTTTTTCTTCTAAATTACCCGGCAAAAAGCCTAAGTTTTCGCCTGCTTCTACGGCTGGGCGCGTGATGATAAGTTTCTTGACTTTTTTTTCTTTGAGTGCCTGTACCGCAATAGCCACTGCCGTGTAAGTTTTGCCAGTACCTGCGGGGCCAATCGCAAAAAGCAAGTCATTTTCAGCCGCTTTTTCGACCATCAATCGCTGGTTAGCCGTTTTGGCTTTTACCACTACTCCTTTTGTACCATACAAAATCACGTCCTTTTCATCTTCCAGTACATGAGGTGGTGCTACCGAACCTCCGTTGGCAGTAAGGTAATGTCGTACGTTTTCGTTGGTGATTTTACCGTACTTCTGGTAATGTTGAAGAAGGGATTGCAGAATATCGGTGATGCGGACTATTTCAGGCTGGGTTCCCATTACCCGGATTTCGTTGCCGCGAGATATGATTTTACTCATCGGAAACGCAGCTGCGACTTCTTTGATGTGGTTGTTTTCTACGCCGAGGAAATCAACTAAAGACACATCCTCCAAGGAAATTACTTTTTCGACCAAACGATGTAAATGTTTTATTATTGATTAATACGTTAAACTTTTTATTGACGTTGCATTCGTCAAATTCACCAATGGAAATATAGCGTCTTGTTTTCAAAAAAACAACTTTTCTTTCTACTTTTTAAGGCTTAAAGGGTAGTGTTGTTTGATTATGAAACACTTGAACCTACAATGTCTTTTTATTGCCTCTATTTTCCAGCACCTTCTTTTCTACATTCAAGTGCTTTATTGTTTTTTCATACTTTGTCTTCCACTAGTATCGTCTTAGCAACTCCAGCATTTTTCTATCTAGCTTATTCCCATGCCAATCTTCGTAAACTACATCTTTGCGCCCACTATCCAAGATTCCAAACGAGCCTCTCAGATTCCATAAACTCCACCCCCAGCCTGCTTCTTTCCAAAGCTGTAGGTTGTCTTCCATCCACTTGAGAGCTGTGGCGTGAGGTGTATGCTGAAAAGCCCCCCACTCTCCCACATGAATCCCGACGCCTTTACGTTCTAGCTGTTTCCAAGGTTCGATGTATCTGCTTTTCAACAAATCTTTGTTCCAATCAGTTTCACCAATTTTGAGAGGCCAATCAGGAATAGGCCATTGTTCCGAAGCCTTCACCCAGCTAGCCCGATAATGGCTCACCTGCATGGGGTTATATCCACGGGTGCTTTGTCCCACATTCAAATCCACTATACTATGGACGGGAGTGGTGCCCCATCTTAAACCATCAGCGATGATAAGTCGCTGGGCGTCCACATCCCTAATGGCTTTGACTAATGCCCGCACTACACGCTCATAATCAGCTTCTGGAATATCGGGAGGCTCGTTGAGAAGGTCAAAACTGAGTCTTTTGTTAGAAACCCCTTTATACCGAATCGCAAATTGTCGCCAATGATGACAAGCCGCTTCCAGAGCCTTTTCATCTTTCCACAAATTGAGCGGCTCAGCAGGAGGATTGACACAATAGCCCGGAATACGGTGCATATTGAGGTTTACGTGGATTTTGTAAGTTTTGCCCCATTCAACGACTTGGTCTATTTCTTTAAGCTGCATCTCATCCATCAAAAGCCACTGCTGCGGGTCGGGTTTGGACCAACACCAATATGACATAGGCAATCTCACAAAATCAAAGCCCCACTGATGCATCCATTCAAAATCTCGCTCTGAATAAGGTTTGGTTTGGTTAGGGTTAAACTTTTCGAGCAAATTGAACCCTCGCCACCGTGGCAATTTGGAAGGACGAGGTGCTGACTCTGCCGTTTCAAACGCCAACCAAGACGCTAACCCTATGGATGTTGAAAAAAAGGTACGACGTTGCATAAAGAAGGTTTTTTACATTAAAAGTTTTTAATCCTTTTTAAATACCGAAATAACTGACCAAAATCACTTTAATAAGCCCATGATTTTATAAATTTGCGTTTATTAGTATCCTTTTCTAAACTTTTTTTTCATTTTTTTTAGCCCTTATGATGAAACGGCCTTTCTTTTTTGTGATTATAGGCAGTATCTTCTTATCATTAAACGCCTGTAAACCAAAAGCCAAACCTGAAGAATATAACGCAAAGGCCGCTGATGCAGAATTGTATCATCAATCGGTTGAGCTACTAACGGAGGTGATTATTCACGATATTTTCAAGCCGCCCGTAGCTAGTCGAATCTATGCCTATGCCAACTTGGCAGGATATGAAGCTATGGTTCCGGGCTTTCCGGTTTATCAATCGCTCGGAGGCAAGTTAAATGATTTTACCTCCCCTGCTCCACCTGAGCCTAATGCCGATTACTGCTTCCCTCTAGCAAGTACTCATGCCTTTTTGAAAGTAGCTCGTGCGCTTACATTTTCAGCAAGTTTCTTTGATGATTACGAAAAAACTTTCTACTCCAAGTACGAAGACATGGGTATACCCTCTGATGTAATTGAGCGCTCTAAAGCATTTGGGGATAGTGTAGCGGCTCATGTGATTCGGTATTCAGGCAAAGATAAGTACAAACAGACCCGAGGCATTCGTTTTACGGTTACCAACAAGCCCGGTACTTGGGTCCCCACTCCCCCAGCCTACGCCGATGCTTGCGAACCTGAATGGAACAAAATCCGCTCATTTACCTTGGATTCCATTACGCAATTTATGCCTCCACGGCCTCCCATGTGGACCCCTAATAAAGACAGTGAGTTTTGGAAAGAAACGCGTCAAGTCTATGAAATTGGTAAAAATCTAACCGAAGAGCAAAAACGAACGGCTTGGTTTTGGGACGACAATCCTTTTGTGATGAATGTAGTGGGGCATGTTATGTTTGCCAATAAAAAAATGACTCCCGGCGGTCATTGGCTCGCTATCAATGCCACCGTATCTCGTGACAGCAAAGCTTCTTTTGAAAAAAGCGTGGAAGGCTATTTACTTGGCTCTCTGGCTCTTATGGATGCCTTCATTAGTTGTTGGGACGAAAAATACCGCAGCACCAAAGTGAGACCCGAAACGGTCATCAACTCAGACATTGACCCCAAATGGCAACCTTATTTGCAAACGCCCCCTTTTCCTGAATACACAAGCGGCCACAGTACTATCTCTGGCGCAGCGGCAGAAGTGTATAGTTTTGTGCACGGAGCTAATGTAACTTTTACGGACTCGACCGAATTTAAACACGGCCACGGTGTGATGACTTTTAAATCTTTTAGAGAAGCGGCTTTGAATGCAAGCATAAGTCGTTTGTATGGCGGAATTCACTATTGGTCGGGTTGTGATGAAGGAAACAAAGCAGGAATAAAAATCGGGCAGCATGTATTAAAAGTAGCCCAGACTCGCAAGCAAAATACCATCAGCAAGCGATGATAATCATCAAAAATTTACGTAAATCGTACGGCGGGCACTTGGTCATCCAAGTGCCCGATTTAGTATTAAAACCGGGTATTCATTGGTTCAAAGGTGCCAACGGTTCTGGCAAAACCACTTTTTTCAGAACCCTCGCTGGAATGCTACCCTTTGAAGGCGACATCCAAATCCACGCTTGGGATATTCGAAAACAGCCCATCGCCTACCGTCTCCACATCAATTATGGCGAAGCCGAACCCGATTACCCTGAGTTTTTGACCGCCAATGATTTGATTCAGTTTGTAGCACACGCCAAAAAAGCCCCCCTAGAGCAAGTCAATCAGCTCATAGAGACCTTTGGAGTACGAGATTTTTTGTATCAGCCTACGGGTACTTACTCAAGTGGAATGCTCAAAAAAACCTCTTTGATTCTCGCTTTTTTAGGAACTCCAAAAGTCATTATTTTGGACGAACCACTCATCACTATCGACGATGCTACCGTCCAAAAAGTGTACGACCTTGTGAGCCAATATCATACACAAGGAGTTACTTTTTTGTTATCATCACATCAGGATTTTATCTTTGAAAAACTACCCATTCAAGGTTTATATCAAGTCCACAACCAGACGATTCATTTAATCAGCCACCAGCAGTGAAGCCCATTATTAATATCCTTCGCAAGACTTTTGTAATCGAATATTATCGCCTCAATACTGGTTTCTTGTTTTTGGTCGCCATGTTTGGTTTCGGGATTTTACGCCCCGAAGACCACATCGCATTGGCAACTTACGCTTTTACTTCTCCTTTTTTATTGTCGCTTGGGCTATGCCTGTGGGGATTGTATCACCTCAAAGTGGTCTATTTTGTGCGGCAAAGATTGCTTTTTGGTTCACACGAATTTTTGTATCACCTCGTGACCGTCTCAAAACCAACGCGTTGGCTAGGGTTGTTGTATGTACATTTTATGTTGTGGCTTCCTGTGGTATTGTATGCGGGTTTTGTGGGCTATTATGGGTGGCTATTTGGGCAGTACCAAGCCGTAATCATTACCATAAGTTTCGTATTGCTATTGCCCTTAACTGGTGTAATGGCTTATGAGTACCGTCTTTTTCATCCCAATCCCGATACCCGTCTGAGTATATTGAGTGGTTTTCTCAATCGCCAATTCACAAAACCCTACTGGTCGTACTTCTTGCTTTACTTATTTCAAAAAGCCCCCATTTTATTATTTCTTACCAAGGTATTTACGTGTTTTATCGTCTATGGTATTTGTAAAATTTACCCTACCGATGCTTACGATGCGCGTTTGTTTTCATTAGGTGCTGCCACTATTGGTCTTAGTCACTCGGTGATGCTGCTGCATCTCTACGAATTTGAACATTTGCAGTTGCCCCTCCTTCGCAACCTTCCTCTTACCTTATCCCAGAGAGGACTTCAATACACGATTCTCTTTATTTTATTGATTTTTCCCGAATTTATCTTTATGATTCGATACCATCCGTCAGGTATAAGTTGGGTATATACACTTGAATGGTGGGGGCTTATTTTAGGGCTTTTTTGGGTGGTTTTTGGGCGTTTTCTTCAGCAGCATTATTTAATGGATTTATTGCTACGCCAAGGATTTTATGCTTTTATAAGCCTTTTTTTCCTGATTATGTTTCAAATCCCTACATTCCTCTTAGCTGTATGCAGCCTCGGCGCGGGCATCTATCTTTTTCACCGTCATTATTACAACTCCGAATACATTGTTTCGACAGACAACCTCAAAGTAAGGCCAGAAGAATAGTGTAAGCTTTCAACAAAAATGATAATTTTGTGCTCATTTCTTCTAAAATTATCATTTAATGAAACGTACGTTCGGTAGTATTCTCACGGGAATGGGAGTTATTTTTATCCTTTTTGCTCTTTTTGCTTTCATGTCTGACAAACCTGTATTGGGCTTTACCCTTACAAAATGGGAAACCCTCGTCCCATTTCTGGTCGGAGGGCTTTTTATGTTTGTGGGCGTAGGTATGCTCAACAAAATCGCCGATTAGAGCTTGATGAGCTTGCCGCCGTTGGCTACCGATTTATAAACAGCTTCTACCACCCTAATATCCCGCAGCCCTTCTTCACCAGGAGCGATAAGGGGCATATTTTTCATGATGGCTTCCACATCATCATCCAGCTGTTTGGCTTGTTGATTGGCCAGCGGAAAATCAATGGGGCCGAGTGGACTGCTTCCTTTGTTGTTGCTATAACTTGAAAAAGGCTCCATCTTAAACCAACCTTTTTCGCAGTTGGCTTGCAGATAGTTCATGTTGATACCAAAGCTCGTGTGGCAAGCCGCCAAAGCACCACTTGGAAACTCCAACTGAAAAGTGGCGGTTTCTTCCACTTCTTTATAAATATCAGGGCGGGTAGTGTGAAATTGCGCTGTCACCGAAATAGGTTCTTCGCCCGTAGCCAAACGTGCCCCTTGTAATGCATACACGCCCATGTCGCCCATTACGCCACCGCCAAGGGCTTTGTTTTGCTTCCAGTGGGTGGTACGAGCATCAAAATACCCCGCTCCGCAAGTCACCATGCGTACTTTGCCGAAGGTTTTTTCTTTGGCAAACTTCTGATAAGCCTGCGTATTGGGGTCGTGCTGACAACGGTAGCCTATCGCTAATTTTACTTTGTTGTCAGCGCAAGCTTTGATCATCGCTTCACAATCCGCCACCGAAGGTGCCATAGGCTTTTCACAAAAAACTTGTTTTCCTGCTTTTGCGGCTCTTACTACATACTCCCGGTGCATACTTGGGGGCAATACCACATACACGATATCAATATCAGGATTGTTGGCGATTTGGTCAAAATTCTGATAGTTGTAGATGTTTTTATCCTTGATATTGTACTTTTTCTTCCAAGTTTCTGCTTTTGAGGGAGTTCCGGTCACGATGCCTACCAGCTCACAGTTTTTGGTAAGTTGCAAGGCAGGGGCCAACAAGTCGGTGCTATAATAGCCCAAGCCTACCAAAGCTACCCCTAATTTGTCTTTTTTGGGGCGAGTAGCTGCCCAGAGCGCGTTGGGAGTGATAATGCTAGCAGCCCCCCCAATGAGGGTGCTTTTCAGAAAATCTCGACGATTGAACATGGTAAGTAAAGGGTTTTTATATTAGGATTGATTGCGTTTGATATATATATGGCTTTTTGAATAAAATATACTCTAAAAATAAGTAATAAAGTGCATATTACTAGGCAATTTGCCTAATATTCAGGTTAACCATATTAAAACTAGCCTCGTAGAGGCTAAATATTGGTAGTAAATCAACCGCCTTAATCCAGCATAACCAAATCCTATTTTTCTTGTACCAACACAATTTGGCTCTTATCTAGTTTTACGATTTTTTTCCTAAACTCCACCCATTCATTAAAAGCACTTGCAGGATAAAGCCCCTTTTTCATTTTCATTTTTCGGGTGTAAATGATACGGTCATTTACTTTTTGAGCTTCGGCTTCGTACTCACCAAATTTTGAAACTACTTTTGATTTTTCTGGCAAATACTCAGCAATATACCCTTTCGGAACTAGGTAGGTGATGCTATCTATGTCTAAATAATTGGACGAAATCTCAAAATCGTACTTTCGCGAAGCATTGGGAAGAGGTACTGTACTGACAACATTAAACTGATTGGGACTCAAAAAAAGTCGAGAGCTACTTTTATTGTAGACGTTTTTGGCAAACAAATACACTTTTTCTTCCACCGCAGGAAGAGCCGAAGGGTATTCTTCAAAACTAAATTTCTGGATTTCGAGACTTGACAGCGACAATGATTTTACCAGCCACTTTTTTTGTTCTTCTTTACCATAAGCGTGCATCACTCCCGATACCGTTTCTTGCTGAATACCTTTGTAGTAGGTTGTCATATCGATTGTGGCTTCGCCATTTTCTTGTAAATTGACCAAAGCACGACGAAGCTGCTGATTGTCTTCGGGCCGATACGAAGGCGTTTTGATAAGTACGCCCCCATTTTCGGTAATCAAAACTGCATGTCTATCTCCCGTAAAACTTCCCAAATACCCAAAAGGAGCCGTTTGACTAGTACATTCTAGCCAGATAGTATCCTTTTGATTGGGTACACACAAAAACAAATGATTGAACTGAAATGAAGGAAATGTAGCTTGAATATCACCTTCATCCGCTCCCGCTTTTACCAATACAGGATATGATTTGATACCTACTTCTTTCAGCATCGCCCCTAAATAAGTAGTAAGGGCTTTACAGTCACCATAACCTTTAGTAGCTACTTCTTCGGCTTTCATGGATTGCCACCCTCCCAATCCCAACTGAATGCTTACATAGCGGGTATGCCCTTGCAGGTAGGTATATAGTTTCTGTACTTTTTCTTGAGGATTCTCTACTCCTTTGACCAATTCTTTTACTTTACTGATAGTCTGTGGAGGTAAATTGTAGCGATCTTTGTTTAATTCCCGATAAAATGTCCCGAAATCTGCCCAAGTAGAGAGATTACCACGGTAGCCTTCTACCATAAACTCAGTGGGACCGGTATATACACAGGGCAATATTTTGGAAAGTGGCGGCGCATAAGGTTCCTCCTCTACGGCTTTCATATTTTTTACAGCCCAATTATATTTGGTTTGTCCGCCTTCTTCCGTAATGGTCGCTTTGGAAGGCATATTTTGTTCCAAATACCTCAATTTCAAGCCTTGAGGCATCGTTACAGTCAAGCTGCTCTGTTCTACCGCCGTTCTAGGAAGATTGTTCGGAACAGCCTCCCACGTAGGATATATCATCATATTACTAGTGGTAAATTCATAGGTAAAAGCCACTGTATAAGGGTAAGTGGTATGCTTTAGCACTGCTACTTTTACAAAACTATCATCGATAGAATTATCTCCCGAATTGGTACTAAAGTTTTCTATTTCGCTTCTTTTGAGGCGCTTTACTCTTTGACCTTGTGCGTCGTAAAGCTGCGCTTCTATATCCTTAATCTTCGTAAATTTATTGTAAGGAATCACAATCGCGGCTTGCCGTTCGCCTTTTTCGTCCAATACAGTGACCGCCCCACTTATCTTCACCGAAGCCTGTCCAATGTCTTTTACCACAAACTCCGTATGATGAAATCTCACCACACAACTTGCCTTGTCGATCAGTTCATTTGTCAAAGTTGTAACAGCAAAATTTTGCCCGTGTCCCACTAAAGTGTTAACGATAATCACTAAAGTTAAAACACCCTTTATCCATGCCTTCTTATACTTCATTATTAAAAATTGAATTTTAATTTTCTTTTTTAATCACAACTTGTTCCTGATTTTTTTCAATTATTTTATCAAAAAATTCTTTCAGGAATAAATATTCTTCGGCATAATAAATCGGCTTTTTAAGTTGTATTTTACTGACTACGTTTATTTTTCGACCGTCTACCCTTACCATATACGAAAACCGCCCTCCATCAGAAGGCAAAGTAATAGAGGCACTTTTGGGGGCTTCTATTACTTTATACCCTTCAGGAATTTCAAAATTAGCCATATAAGTTTCGTCTAGTGAACACCCAAAATCTACTGGAAATGACCTTTCAGAAGCTTTAAATGGATTTTCGGCATAGTCGTTACTTAAAATCGGTTTTAAATACAATACATTTCCTGCTTTGGTAACGTGTTCATTGATATTCAACTCAAAAGCTGCTTCCATGGCCCTATTGTTTGGTTCGGTATTTGAATATTGTACTTTAGAAATAGACCATGAAGGGTTGTCTTTTTTTACTTTTTCTAAGTACTTTTCTTGCCCTGTCTCTTTCAAATCACTTTTGGCTCTGATAGCACCATAACCTGCATACGAAAACGACATTTTCCCTGACAGCTCGCCTTCTTCATTCAGCACAAATTCCGCTTTCTTATATTCTCTATCTTGTTCTTTAGGAATCAATGATACAAACCTAGCTTCTGTAGGATGTACCAGCCATCCTTTTTTATTTAAACACCTTGTAGGCACAACCCCCACATCGGCAAATTCGTCGGTAGCATCCAAGAAAATATCTTTTCCGTAGTAATTCATGTACGCAACTAGATAATTAAATTTTTTAAGCAGTGCGTACGTTTCGTTGATATATCCATTTGAACGTGTACTCAAAATCAACGGATTAGCATCATAACCCATTTCTCTAAGAAGAGCTGTAAGTAGCAAATTGATGTCGCCTGCATCACCCTCTTTCTTATCAAATACTTTTTTGAGACCGGTCGAATAAATACTGCTTTTTCCATCCCATTTGATATTAGAAAAAACGTAATTTTTGGCAGCCCTCCATTGACTAAGGGTATCCGCATTTTTGGCTTTTATCTCTTTTGCAATATTTTTAAGAAAATTGGTTTTACGAAGCTGTTCTTCTAGGTTATAATCCACAAGCAAGGTTTTGTTCATACTAGCATAATCTAAGGAAAAGTTTTTTGTCAAAACCCCAGTCCAATCAATGCTTGCAAGTTCAAAATCAATCTTAGAGACGTAATCAAGAGCAGTCGTGATGTAGGGTTCATTTTTAAACGCCGCGCCATTTTCTACCACAAATCGATAGCTTACACCCGGCATATCAGAACCAGCAAATCGAATATTTATAGGTTTTTTTTCATTGATAGCTAAAGGTAAATACCCCGACATCAACATCGTATAATAAAATATATTAGGAATATCGATTCTGTATTCGCTCCATACAACGGGAATATCATTTTGAAAAATCCACATTTTAGGATTATGAGAAAGAGTCATGGGAGTTTCGATTTCATAACTATACTCAATCACTGAACCTTCCTTCACATTTGGTAATGTAAATTTGTGATTTGTATAATTGTCAGAAGATTTTTCTTTAAAAATCATATCTTTTGACAATTTATCTTTCACTACTTTTCCGTCTATCAAGTTGTAAGTAAATCCTTTAATATCAAAAACCCTTTCTTCGTTGTTGCCAACTTTGTATAATAATACGCTAGAAGAAGCTCTATCAAGTGCCGATTTCTTCAAAATCTTTACTTTCTTGTGTTGCTTTAAAACAATAAAAATATTGTTGTTGGTATATCTAAAATTAGTCTCGCCATAATCGTACAATACAACCGCATCTGCCGAAGAGTCCTTGGGGTAAGCTTTCATGCTAATCTCTTCAAGAGAAGCTTCACCAAACTTATGTTTGTTTTCTTGGGCTGTAGTAGATAGTGCCACCATAAATGTGACAAAAGTAATGATGTACTTAATCATAAAAGAGGGAGGTTTAATAATAACAGGTAGTATAAAATGGAGTTGGACAGAATTTAGAAATGGTTTGAAATAAAATGATGCTAATTGCTAATATCGCTAAAAAGCATACTTGATAATTTGTAAGTGTATATAACGCTCTAATATTAGAAGAAAAATATTTAAAAAGAAATGATTTTTATCAAACGGCCACCCAAAGCAACTAGTTTATAATTGACGCTAGATATAAAAAATTAGTATTTTTCTTCATCAAAAATGTAAGATTATTTTTGCTATCAAGGGCAACTTAAGGTAGAATATCGCTGAGATAGAGCACGATTATTTATGAATTTAAGTTTTCAATCAAAAGTTTTTGAGGAATTCAAAGTAGCCTCGGTAGAGGCTAAACATTTGTAGTAGCAGGATATCTTTTTAAGTTTTTGCTTCGGACGGGGCTGCCCCTGCGGAAGCATAACAACGCAACAAGTTATGCACCTCCGAAGCAATATAAACTACTAATAACCTAAAACTTAGGCGCAACTACTGAATACTAATCATCATAAAGCCTCTTTAGAATAAGCGTACGAAATAACCAGTTATGATTATATAGAAAATAGAAGGTAATTTTCCTAAAAATCCACATCCAATCCCAACAACCGCTGCAAATCTAGTAAGGCGGGATTGCGCTCGGCCAAGGCGTTGAATTTTTCGAGGGGCGTGTAGGGGTTGCGTTTTACCTCGTTGGGCGCGATACGGTGCGTGATTTGAATCTGACGGTTTTTGAGCGTGTGGCGAAGGTAGCTCAGCAGCTCGGGCTTGATGTCATTGAGAAGCGTCTCTTGGTGAAGATTATCCAAAATCAACTCAATCGTCATGTTTTCAAACTTAATCTCACGATTGAGCATGATTTGCTCGCTTACGCCACCTCCTTTGGTTTCCCTCAAACGCGCAAACGCCTCCCAAGTTTCTTTGAGTTGTTCGAACGTAAAAGGCTGGTCACTCCAGCTCGTTAGAGGTTCTGCTTCCTTAGAAATTGAGGTAGTTACTTTGGCCGTTTCGGGGGTTACTATGGCCGTAGCATTGAGGTTGACCGTCGAGCGTAGCTTGCCGAGTGTTCCGGAAGCGGCATTTTGATAACTTACCGTAGGCTCGCTCGTGGTCATGAGGGGTTTACTGGCAGCTGGATTCCCGGCCAAATTCACGTGGGTGGTCACCGTGGCATTGGGCACAGTTACCGAAGTAGTTGCACTTATATTATGCTTTTTTTTTTCGTCTTGCGCTATAGCCTCCAAATCCAAAACATCTGCGAGCTTTGCCAACTTCATCAAGCACAGCTCTACGTGTAGGCGTTGCTGTTTGGCGGCTTTATAATTGATATCGCACTGACCACCAATACTCAACGCAGACAATAAAAATGACAAAGAAGCTTTGGCCGATTGGTCCAAATATTTGTTTTTGGCAGTTTCGGAGACTTCCAACAACTGCACCGTTGAGGGGTCTTTGGAAACTAGTAAATTTCTAAAATGCTCCAACAATCCAATAACAAACAAATGCCCGTCAAAACCTTTTTTGAGTATCTCATTGAAAGTCAACAAGGTTTGGGACAAATCTCCCGCCAAAAGAGCATCTGTTACCTTAAAATAATAATCATAATCCAGGATGTGGAGGTTTTCTAAAACATCCCGATACCGCACTGTGCCGTCGGTCGAAAAAGTCACGTTGAGGTCAAACATCGACAGCGCGTCGCGCAAACCTCCGTCGGCTTTTTGGGCAATGAGTTCGAGGGCTTCGCGCTCAGTTTGGATACCTTCCTTTTGGGCGATTCGTTCGATGTGGTCGGCAATATCACTAGGCTGAATCCGATTAAAATCGAAGATTTGGCAGCGCGACAAAATCGTGGGCAAAATCTTGTGTTTTTCGGTGGTAGCCAAGATAAAAATGGCATAGCTAGGTGGCTCCTCTAAGGTTTTCAGAAAAGCATTGAAAGCCGCCGACGATAGCATGTGCACCTCGTCTATGATGTAGATTTTGTATTTACCCGTCTGAGGAGGATAGCGCACTTGGTCGATCAAGTTCCGAATATCATCCACGGAGTTGTTAGACGCCGCGTCTAGCTCATGTACATTGAAGGAGGCATTATTTTGAAAAGCCACGCACGAATCACACTCTCCGCAAGGTTCCACTTCATCGGTAAGTCGCTGACAATTAATGGTTTTTGCAAGAATACGAGCATTCGTTGTTTTTCCAACACCACGAGGTCCACAAAACAAAAATGCCTGTGCCAAGTGATTGGTACGAATAGCGTTTTTGAGGGTAGTCGTAATGTGCGACTGACCCACTACCGTATCAAACGTAACGGGACGATACTTCCGAGCCGATACCACAAAATTGTCTGCCATGGCCGCAAGTTAGTAAGTCCGCCGTTGAATTCAAACAGAAAAAAACTTTTGCCAAATTAAGTCAAAAGTACTCAGGCAGTTACTGATGTAGGTTGTCTAGCTGACTCAGCACCTTTACGGTATCTCCCACCTTAATCGTGCCTTCATGCAGTACTTTGGCAGTGACTCCCCCATGCCCTCGCATGGCATTATAGCCTCCCTCTCCTAGCACCTCCTCCATACGACTACATGGATGACATAAACCTGTGATCTGAATCACCGCCTCTCCGATTTGGATGGTGTGGTCTTTAAGCGCTAGTAGATTGATACCCGTCACGACGATGTTGCGCCGCAACAAGACCGGGTTGATAATGCCTCTTCCCAAATAAGAGCCTATCGCCGCCAAATGCTCTGCCTGAATCAAGGTCACTTGGCGTTTGCTGTCGGGATTGCCACGGTAGCGGTCACCGTCGAGTCCCGTTCCTATTCGGGCAAAAGTCTCATTAATAGGCGTTACAGGCTGTCGAGATGCGGGTCTCACCCCCATCCAAATCACTTCTCCCGCCTGCGCAAAGTGATTCATTAATTCTTTTAAAGGGCTGGGTTCTGTAAACATAGTTTGTCAATTTGAAAATGTAATAATCTTAATTTCGTCACAAGCCGCTAGATAAGTATGCCATCAGGTTGCTATCAGAAAACAGGAAAATTTGAGAATAAAATTTCCCACAATCTCCTTACTAAGACAAGCAGTATCTCCAAAGGAGACCTTAATCACTTCCTAAAAAATCTTCACAGCTATGAACTAAATCTGGGAAAAAAGTTCGGAAATAATCGGCATATACTTGTTCATTGGCAAATAGCTCTTCTCCGGCGGTTTCGATGCCTTTCAAAAACGGAAACCTTTGTGACATTCCTACGAAAGAACGAATCATTCGCTCTTCAAATTGGTAGTTGTACAACCAATCGTATTTTTTCATTGTTTCTGCCAATGATGCTGCATCAGGCGGCAATACCCTACGATTTTTATCTAAAATTCCATAGACATACACCGCAAATTCATGAAGGGGAAAGGTAGAATAATCTCTAAAGTACTTGGCCAAGAAATAATCAAAATACATATCTGTAACCACTCCTCTAAACTTTGAAAACCTAGCAGGAAGCACTTTGCGGCATTCTTGCCCTGTAGGGTGCGTATCGGTGAAAAAATCAATATGACGATGTAATAATATCCCCTGTTTTACGGCTGCATTATAATGCTGATTGCGAGGATGTTCTAGCCTTCCTCTCACAAAATCACCTAACAAGTTCCCCACAATTAGGGGCTCTTGCTCAAATGACAAGTAAAAGTGGGCTAGATAATTCATGAGGTGCTATGCTTGCTCTACTAGTTTATGAAACCGCTCTACCTGAACCCCAAATTTTCGCAAAAACTCTACCCCTTCATCTACCCCAATGCCCTTATAATCAGCATAGGAATCCAAATAAATGACACGTTTGATTTTCATCGTATAAATCACGCGCGCACAAGCAATGCAAGGCGACAAAGTCACGTACAGAGTCGTTCCTTCCAGATTAGCCCCATTTTTGACGGCATACAAGATAGCATTTTGCTCCGCATGAAGTGCCAACGAACAGCTTCCTTTGGAATCGCGCGGACAGCCTACTTCCGGAAATTCCTCGTCACAATTGTGAGTACCCGAAGGAGGACCATTATAACCAATCGAAATAATTCGGGTGTCTTTGGTAAGAACTGCCCCCACTTGCGCTTTGATACAGTGTGATCTACGCGCTAAATTTTGGGCTAGTTCCATAAAAATATCGTCAAAAGCAGGACGCATGAGTTGTTTGTAGGTTATTGTGTTTAATGAGGTTCAAATCTCTTAAAAAAAAATGCCCCTTCTTCCTCTTTCTTTTGTTATTTATCCGTTAATAGCATTATCAATCAAGATACCTACTGTAGAGTATTCCTAAAATCAGAGTCGTAAGTATCTTTGTTGGAGCATCTCTTTGAACAGCACAAAGTAACGAATAAGAAATTTATGCAGCGTAGTATCTTTAGTGTTTTGTTGGGTTTTATTGTGCTACAAGCTTCCTATTCTGCTTGGGCTCAAACCCAAATGATCGCCCTTAAACCCATTCGCCTAAACGTCCAACCTAAGGGCTTTTTTATCTTAGAAGTAATTGACAATAGGGCTATTACTACCAATATCGGCAAGATTTGGAGTAGACCTCAGCCCCTCACTGCTCAGCTCCAAGGTGGTACGGCCAATGCCTTGGAGTCTTTCTTAAAGAAAAATTTTAACCCTATCAATACTGATTCTCTTACGCCTATTTTGCTTACTATCAACGAACTACGGATTAGCGAGGCACTCACTCCTGAAAACCGCGTCAAGGGCGAAGTCAAAATGATACTGGGCTACGAAACATACCGAGAAGGGCGGCGTGTACTTCTTACCAACGGCAATGCCGCCACTACCTACACTCGCGCAGGTGTAGTGCCCGAAGAAATGATTGAGGGTATACTCAGAAAATTACTAGAAAATGAATTGAAGGGTTTTAACAATTGGTTTGCCAAAGGCATCAAAACCTCTGATTTGCTTGCCCGCGAAGTAAAGCTCATTCTGGAAGAAGAAACACTTATTGACCACGGCGACACTCTTTATTATCATGCCAAGCGCCCCCTCAACTGGTCTGACTTCCAAGGAGCACCGAGCGTGTTGAGTCGCTGGGCAGCTCAAGTATTTACTAGTTTTGGTTTTGAAGCTCGCACCGTCGTTGCCAATAGAGTCATCGAACTCTATGTTCGCCCTAAAATATGGATTGACAAAACCATCTCATGGGTAAGGCCCGGCTCCAAAAACGACTATGTACTTGACCATGAGCAGCTTCACTTCGACATCACACGCCTTGCAGCGGAGCGATTTAAACGTTATCTTCAAAAAATGACCTTTTCGGTCGAAGATTTTAGCAGTGAGTTGCAGTACCAGTACATTGATTTTTATCGGGTACATAGTCAGTTACAAATCCAGTACGACAACGAGACTGGGCACGGAACCAACCAAGCAGCCCAAGCGGCATGGGTCAAAAAGGTCAGGGATGAATTGCGCAGTTATGGGGTTACGCCGGCTCGTCCTTAGTCTACTTTACACAAATTCTCTTGAGAGCGTCCACATCCCCCAAAAATACATTGTAGTCTACCAATCCACGCACTCCTTCCGAATACCCACTTTTGGAATGTTGCCAAAAATAAATCGTGGCATCATCGTAGCGATTTAGCGTCCAACCTGAATAATCGGCAATCCAAAGGGGATAGTTGTCGAGATTGTCTTTGATATATCGCCGATAAAAGTCGGCATTGGTATAAATAATGGGCTGCACTCCATAGTGATTTTCGGCCAATTGTAGCCAAGTCCGTAGATTTTCGATGACCTGCTCGCGACTATAAGCATTGGTACCAACTTCAAAATCAAGGACTGGCGGTAAATCTCCTTTTTTGAGCTTAGCTACTTTTTTGAAATTCTCAAACTGCGGCAAAGCGGGTTTCCAAGGAATATAAAAATGATACGCTCCTCGATATAGCCCCACTTCATCGGCTTGTTGCCAATTGGTTTTGAAGTCTTTGTCAATGAGAGATGTACCTTCGGTAGCTTTGACAAACGCAAATTGGAGGCGCAAGTCCTCAAACCTCATTTCTCGCAAAAGTTTCCAGTCAATACGCCCATTGTGTTTTGAAATATCGATTCCGTGAATCTCATATTTCATCGGTAAGCGTATACCGAGCTTGTGTACATGCCTCCACTCGTTGATATTGAGTCGATTATAATACCAAAGCCCTACACCTATCAAGATTACCACAAGCCCCAAGATAGCCCAACCTAAGGGCGGAAGAGGACGTTTTTTGGGAGGAAGAGAAGAAGTATTAACACGACGAGCCATAAAACAAGATCAAATAAAATTCGCTCCCTTAATCTTTGATGGGTAGTTCGGTTACTTCGGCTTCGGGATTATTGAGTTTGGCTTCTTCTATGGGCGAAAAAGGAAGAGTCTTTAGAAGACGCTTTTTAGAGGGAGCTTGTGTCAAAAAAAACAATACCAGCCCAATACCAGCTCCCAAAAACCATATATTTCCCGTGAGAAAATACCCAAATGCCGACACCAAAGTAGGAGCTTCAAAAAAAGCATATTTTAGGAGTAAATTGCTCTGATATTTTCGCAATTTCTCCGACAAAGATTCTTTTAAAGAAATGGATTTCAAGGTTTGTTTTGAAATAGCCCACCCCATAAAAGGCAGCATAAACGCTAAAAACGGGCCAATATACATCAATGCTTGTGAAAGCATTTCGTGATTTGGGGTTACTTTTAGTTGGGTATTTCTTAACAAAAACAATACGGTACCAGTACCTACCTGAGCTAGCAACATCACACCATAAATCAATGAAAGTAATTTAAAATACTGCCTACTAGTCAGAGTCTTACGGTCCATATCACTTCATTTAGAGCGCAAAATAACGATTTTTTAAGTATACCTAGCCAAAATTATACCAAAAATGCCTTTAAACACCCGGTTGCCAACGCCAGAGATAACGACACGCTAAGGTACGATGAGGCCGCCACGGCTCTGCAATCTGGTGAAGGGTTTTGTATAAATCGCGCCCTGTTTGGGTGAGTTCGTAAGCCTTTATCATCTTTTGACGAATCACTAAATCATCAATCGGAAATACATCGGGGCGCTCCATCACAAACATCAAAAGCATCTCTACCGTCCAGCGTCCTACTCCTTTGATGGGGGTAAGATATGCAATGATTTCCTCATCCCCAAGAGCTTCTAAATGGTCATAATCAATCCCTTTCTCCAATGCAAACGTAGCTACATTTCGCAGATAATTGATTTTTTGAGAAGACAAGCCTGCACTTCGCAATTGCTCATCGGTAGCTACCACAAGTAGCTCTGCATGAGGATATTGCTCAGGAAACAACGCCCTAAATCTAGCAAAAATAGAATCGGCGGCTTTTACCGAAATTTGCTGTGAAACAATACTCTCCAACAATGCCAAATAAACGTCTTGGTTCCAATCTGTTTTTTTGAAAGTGGGCGTATTTTCAATAATTTTTGACAAAATAGGGTCGCTTGCTGCAAGGTAATTTTCAGGTAGCATTCTCAAAATTTTTTATTCAAATTGAAAGGCAAAGTAAGTACAGGCTCCTTTGCTGATATTTTGGATAGCATGAGGTACGTTTGACTGTAAAAAAATAATATCTCCTACATCTGCCTTTATCCATTCACCATTGATACTCTCCTGAGCTTGCTTATCGGTAAGCAATAAGATTTCGGCAGCTTGGTGAGTATGAGGTGGGTGACTCATGAGGCCTTCGTTGAGGGTAGTGACGTGCATCTCAAAGCGTTTGGAATGTGCCGTAGCACGGTCAAAAAAATTTCTACGTCCCCCTTTGTCGTGTGTTTTAAAAGCTACTTGATTCCAATGTACCACCAACGACCCGCCCGCTTTCGCTCCTCTTTCCAAATCTACCGGCTCTACCGATTCATAATTCATGACGTAGTAAGTAACTGACTCCCCGCTTTTATTTTCAAAACCATGCACATCGCCCGGCATAATAAGCGCAATACTGCCCGCTTCGAGGGTTTCGGTTTTGCCATTGAGAGTCATCGTAAGTTCCCCCTCTTTCACTATCATCAATTCTTCTTGAGTGTGTTGGTGGCTTTTGGAGCCTTGTTTAGGCTGTAAAGTCTCGGCATGGATTTTCATGTACTTGAAGGCAGGGGTCGTTCCTTCCAAAATCTGTCGCTGCTCTATTTTATTTTTTTTCGACACCGCCGCATTTCGCCATTCATACACGTCTGCTTTGATGGGCATCAGCTGCCCTAGTGCATTTAAGGCTGACAATACAAATCCCAAACATATCAAGTTTTTCATCAGTAAAAATGGTTGTGTGTCATTTTGGACTGCCCCAACATCCCCAAAAAAGTTGCTAAGACTATGCAACTAAAAGAGCCCCAAGAACTTTTTCTTATATATTTTTCTTAAATCATTTTCAAAAAGTGTATAAGGGCTTTGATAAAATTTAAGAAAGTCGGGTACACTCACTTGCCCAGGATAAGGCGCATAATAATGCGTAGGGCTTCGAGTATCATTGCGCCAGACCAATACGTAAGCTAAACGCATTTTCTCTGTTTTTAAAGCTTTGAGCAACGTCTCTGTCCACCATGTAGTATTGGGAATTGATTCTAAACCGGTCTCCGTAAAAGCGGCGAGTTTGTGGGCCTTTTGAGCATAATCAGACACAATTTTGAGCTTTTGAATACCGGCAGTCAAATTATATTTTCCGTCTCTTCCAAAATCTCCATAATTGTCCATTCCTACCATATCAACCCAATCATCGCCTGGGTAACGTTCCAAAAACGCCTCTTCGGTCGTAAATTTGTTATCTGGTGAAAAAGCGTAAATAAAATTGTGAACGCCCAAAGTATCGCGCAAATAAGACACCGTAAAACGCCAAACATCCATGAAATCTTCGCGGCTACAGTGAGGTTTACCCCACCAAAACCATCCTCCGTCAAATTCGTGAAAAGGTCGAAAAATCATGGGAGCGAGTGTCCCGTCTTGTCCTTCGACTGACTTTGCAAAGTCTCCAATTGTTCTCAAGATTTTTTTATAGGCTTCGTGGTGAGAGCCATAAGGCTTGATAAGAGGCATGGCTGCCACCGAAATCGAATCTTTCCAATAAAATCCTCCTCCAGAAGCGGGATTCGAAAAATGCCACGCTACCGTCGTCACTCCTCCACGATTGTAAGTATCTATTACATTTTGACGTACTGATTTTATGGACTTTTCAATTGCCTCTTGTGACCTTCCCGAAAACCCCATAAAGTCAACCCCTATCACTGCTGGGTGCGAGCCTACCACTGATTTTACGTCCGAACGGTTTGGTTCGTCCGACCAGCCGTGTCCGTATTCGGTAGCGTGTTGATGTCCAAAAAGCGTATGCTTTTTGGACAATCGTTGCAGGTTTTTATAAAGGGCTTTGGTTTGTTTAGTCGCGTTTTTATCAATTTGGGCATTGCTCGAAACTCCAAAAAGCAATAAGCTCACGCCCCACAAAATAACTTTGTAAAACATCCTCCTAAGCCGCTAAAATTGTTTCTATACTAGCTAATTCCTCAGCGCTAAACTTATCATTTTCTAGGCACTTCAAAGAATCATGTAATTGAGAAACCCGACTAGCGCCAATCAATACCGATGTGACTCGACTATCTTTCAACAGCCACGCCAATGCCATTTGAGCCAAAGTTTGACCACGTTGGATTGCTAAATCATTGAGCTTTCCTATTTTTTCCAAAGCTTGAGGGGTAAGTTGGCTTTTTTTCAAGAAACCATGCTCTTTAGCAGCCCGCGAATCGTGAGGGATTTCTTTTAAATACTTATCTGTCAACAAACCCTGCGCCAACGGAGAAAAAGGAATACAACCTACCCCCGACTCTTGCAGTACATCCAAAAGCCCGCCTTCGACCCAGCGCTCCATCATGGAGTATTTGGGTTGATGAATCAAACAAGGCGTGCCTAATTGCTTTAAAATCGCAATGGCCTTGGCGGAGTCTTCTGCCGAATAGTTAGAAATCCCCACATACAAGGCTTTTCCTTGGCGTACGATGCTATCAAGCGCACCCATTGTTTCTTCCAAAGGAGTGTTTGGGTCAGGACGATGTGAGTAAAAAATATCTACATACTCCAGTCCCATTCGTTTGAGGCTTTGGTCACAACTTGCAATAAGGTACTTGCGCGAACCCCACTCTCCGTACGGGCCAGGCCACATCAAATAACCCGCTTTGGACGAAATGATAAGCTCGTCGCGATGAGCAGCAAAGTCTTTTTTGAGGAGTATCCCAAAGTTTTCTTCCGCAGACCCCGGAGGCGGGCCATAATTGTTGGCTAAGTCAAAATGAGTGATACCTGCGTCAAATGCCGCTCTTAAAATGGCCCGGTAGTTTTCAAAAACATCCACCCCGCCAAAATTATGCCATAGCCCTAGCGAAATAGCGGGTAATCTCAGGCCACTTTTGCCACACCGACGATAAGTCATGTGATCGTAGCGAGTATGATTAGGAAGATAGGTCATAGGATAATCTTTGTTAGTTTTTAGGAGTTTTGTTTTTGTACACTTGATTCTTAACCATCAAAATCGTTTTTGAAAAACGAGTGCGTTTTATTCAAATTTTTTATCTACGGTTTTTCCTACCCAATTGTCGGTACGAAAAGGGCTAGCCGGTAGTCCTTCGCTGTTGAAAAGATTGGCATCTTCTGGGGCATCGGCCCATGCGTAGCGTACGGCAACAGGTTTCTGGCCTTTGGGATGATATACTTCTACTTTATCACCGATGATT
Source organism: Runella zeae DSM 19591 (assembly GCF_000423565.1). GTDB lineage: Bacteria > Bacteroidota > Bacteroidia > Cytophagales > Spirosomataceae > Runella > Runella zeae. The sequence continues at coordinate 65,241 of NZ_AUIF01000047.1, forward strand.
TCGGCTTTGGCATAATAAAACACCTTGTCTTCACCCGCAATTTCAAAGCCTTTTACGTACCCAAATTTATCTTTGACGGTCAAGCCATCACCCGCAAAATTAAAAGAAATAACAGCCTTATCTTCATCAAACTGCACCGACTCATACATGGGTCCCGAATGAAGTACCTCTTGTCCGTAGTCAAACTTGAGGGCATTGAGTGCGAGGCGATGCCCTACGTCTTGCTTGTTGGTAGGGTGAATATCCTTGGGATTTCCCACATCAATCGTCACGGCCATGCCTGTTTTGGGTACCGACAAAGTCATGGTTTGAGCTTCCCGAAGCTCGGCCCAGCTACTGCCGTTGTTGCTGTTTTGATAAGCACCAAAACTAGATAATTGTACAAAATAAAATGAAAACGTGTCATTCCATTTTTTGCGCCAATCCTGAATCAGCAGCGGGAAAGTTTGTCGATACTGATAAGCCCGCCCCGCGTTTGATTCTCCCTGATACCACAGCACCCCTTTTATAGCAAAGGGCACGAGCGGCTCTATCATCGCATTGTAGATAGTGGTACCGACATTGTTGCTGCTATGGTTGTAGGTATGTGGCTCAGCAAAAGACGGCATCAAATACCATCCCGACGCCAAGCTTACTTTTGTGTCTTTGGTACTTACATACAAATCGTCGGGACTACCATTTACCCCCAAACCATACCACGGAAACTGTACCATATTCCCAAATTTGACCACCAATTGATTTTTGCCTTTTTTCCAACTATGCGCGGGAATCGAAATTTTGCGTGTTCCTTCCACGATTCCTTCCGATACCAATTGCCCATTGATGTAGATTTCGTTGAAACTATCTTGAATTCCGAGTCCTAGCGTAGTAGGCTGAGAAATCATCTCATCAAAAACCTCTACCTCACAAGCCATAAAGCCTTTGCCTCTAAACATCCAAATACCTTTCCAATCCCACTGTCCCAAAGGACTTCCAGCTTTTAACCATTTTGAAAAATCATACCCCGCTTCGGTGTATTTTTTTTCGTCGGCGGTAGTAGGCAGCACCTCACTTCCGAGCAACTGTTTACGCGTTTTTTTGTCCAAAATCGCATCAGCTTCTTCCCAAGTTTTGGGCAATGCCTGCGCATAGGCTTTTAGTTCATCGTTTGTAAGCATCCCTTCTTTGCTAATCCAGCCCTCTACCTGCGAGCCTCCCCACGACGAATGTAGTAATCCAATAGGCACTTTCAGTTTTTGGTACAATTCTCTCGCAAAAAAGAAGCCAACCGCCGTAAAATTCCCGACGTTTTCTTCATTACAGATTTTCCATTCGCCTGATGTCAATTCTTTTTGGGGCGTAATTGTGACTTCATGCCCCACAAAAAAGTGACGTATTTGGGGGAAATCAGCGTTTTTCTTTTCTTCCTTATAATTATCAGCCTGCTTCACGGGCCATTCCATGTTGGATTGTCCCGAACACAGCCATACTTCACCCATCAAAATATCTTTGATTTCTATTTTTTCAGATTTGGTCGTCACTACCATTTGGTGAGGGCCACCTGCCTCCATCGGAGAAAGTTTTACCGTCCACTTGCCCGTAGCATCGGCTGTTGTTATTTGTTTTTGGCCTGCTAGTGTAATGGTTATTTTTTCTTTGGGTTTAGCCCATCCCCACACAGGAATCGGTTTTTGACGCTGCAATACCACATGGTCAGAAAAAAGACGCGCAAGCTTGAGTTGGGCAACAACAGGCAGTTGAATGATAAAGAAGCCAAAAAGTAGAAGTTTTTTCATTGATGTTAATGTATAGAATTGTGCCTTTATGAGCATAAGCCACTCCCTAATTATTTGTTATACTCTAAAAGTGCTTTTTTGAAATATTTTCCTTGTCTAGTAGGCGTAAAATCCCAGTCCGAAAACATACGGGGTGCCCAACGATCATCAAAAACCCATACTACCCAGCTAATCCCAAGCGCTGCAGTGTATTTTGTGATGGCATCTCCATACGACTCATCGCTTATCACGGGTACGTGAGCACCTGCTTCGTCGGCAGTGCAAAAACCAATTTCGGTCAAAATAAGAGGGTACTTTTTAGCCACAAATCCCCAATCAGCGGTCCACTTTTCTTCCCAAGGTTTTTCTCTTTTCATGGGGTAAGGGTGACTCACATAGCCAATGCCCTCCGCTTGAATCGGATTATCTTTGACCGGCGTGAGGTCATAGGCCCAATTGAACCCTGCTACCAAGACCACCACATCGTTGCTATGCGCCCTGATGATACCAATCATTTCTTCGTTGAGTTCTTTCCACTGCGCCCATGAACAAGTGCCCAGTTGCCCTTTGGCGATGGTAGGCTCGTTGAAAAGTTCAAAAAAAGCGACGGTATTGTTTCCCTTATAATGCTGCGCCATTGTCCGCCAAAACTCAAAGGTTTCTTTTTGGGTCGTTTCATAGTTATCAGATTGGTACATTTCGGTACGCAGATTCCCGATTGTGTGCCAGTCAATGATGACATACATGCCCAATTCGGCGGCCCATTGAACACCGTCGTCGAGCAATTTTAAATAATTCTTTTTGCCGTGGCGCCGCCAAGCGGCAGGATGCACCGGAAAACGCAGCACATTGGCTCCCCAATTTTTAGCTTCTTGAAATATTCTTTTGTCCCAATGCCCGCCGTTAAAAAGTTTGTCGGGGTCGCTCATATTTAATCCACGAAACACGATTGTCTTGCCCTGCTCTGTCACAAACTGATTTCCCTTTACTTTGATTTTTGGCAAAGAAGATTGGGACTGTGCTAGATTGGTAAAACAAACCCAAAGCAGGAAAAAGAATAATAATTTTTGCATCATTCGGTATTTAATTTTGATTCATTTTTTTGAGTCTCATCAGGATTTCCATACAAGCGCGGGCATTGTGATAGGGGCATTTCCAAAAACCCATGCGGTCTTCTTCCTTCATAGGCAACATATCAGGATGCACTCCCCAATCCCACTCTCCTTGCTTTGTATTGATGAGATGATTTTTTGCAAAATCCCAGAGTTTTTGCACATACTCCCAAAAACGAGTGTCGTTGTTTATCATAAAAGCATTGAGATAGCCTACCATACCCTCCGCCGTCACCCACCACTCCCGATGAGCGTCCCAATGATTCGTATCAGGGTCATATTCGTGATTTAAACTACCGTCCTGATTTCTCCCTTCGATAGTTGCAGTGGCCAGGGTAAGGGCAATTTGCTGCCACTTGTCTATCAGAGGCTTATCTTCCACTATTTGGGCGGCTTCGTACAATAGCCACGAAGCTTCAATATCATGCCCAAACGAAATAACTTGGGTTTGGGGTTGCCAAGCAGCATCAAAAAAAAGACGCAGGTGTTTGCTTTCAGGCGATAAAATATACTGCTCAAAAATCCAAAGAAGATAGCGGATGCGGTCTTTTAGTTTGACATCTGGCCAAGCCCTGTAAAGATTGACATAGGCTTCTACAATGTGCAAATGCGTATTCATCGTTTTGGGGTCGTTGCGGTCTTTTTGGCTGAGTCGCAAATCCTCCAATCGCTGCCAATCTCGGCTAAAAGCTTCCCAATATCCTCCATTGACAGTATCAAAACTATGTTTTTCGATAGTCTCAAAAAGCTCAATCGCAAATTCTAAGGCTGCTTCCTGTTTAGTGGCTCGGTAGTATTCACTTATGCCATAGAGGCCGAAAGCAAGCCCATATATTTGCTTGCGGGTATCAGAAGGGCTGCCATCGGTGTTCACCGCCCAATACACTCCTCCGTAGGTGGTATCACGAAAATGAGCCAGAAAATATTCAAAGGCACGGGTAGCTGTTTGGAGCAATTGCTGTGATGATATTTTGGGAAATTGATGATCAACACTAAATCGATAAGCCGCCGCAAACGTCCACAAAATACGAGCATTGAGCACGCCACCTTTGAGTGCATCAGTCTGTTTTTGACCGTCATAGGTCATTTTTCCGATAAAACCCCCATGAATGGAATCGGGGGCATTTTCGGCCCAAAAATGGAGAATATTCCCTAATTCTTCTTCTATTTCTTTGAGGAAAGAAGACTGCATTGTTTGTTAACTACCAGTTTTACTAATAAAAGACAAATTGCTACTAATCAACTCCTTAACTGTCTCGACAGACGTAGCCGACCGAAAGCCATCCGAGGGAGTATGGATACAGTAATCCAGCAGTTTTTCGAGGGTACTTGTTGCTACATGCATACGGGTATCAGAAGAAGCATAGTAAATAAAAACCGTACCGTCGTCGTCCAAAATCCAACCATTAGAAAACGTCACATTCGAAACATCCCCTACTCTTTCTTCGCCTTCTGGTGCCATAAAATAGCCCGCAGGTTTGTAGATAACTTTGGTAAGGTCATCGAGAGAAGTCATAAACATATAAAGCACATAACGCAGCCCAGCGGCGGTATTGCGCACCCCATGCGCTAAATGCAACCATCCTAGTGGGGTCTTAAGAGGCGCAGGGCCTTGTCCATTTTTGACTTCATATACCGTATGGTAACGTTTTTCGTCGACAATAAACTCTTTATCAATCACGGCATTTTCCATAGAATCGGTAAACCCTAAGCCAATCCCCCCTCCTGAACCTGCCTCAATAAACCCATCCTGCGGGCGGGTATACAAGGCATATTTCCCGTTCACAAATTCTGGGTGTAAGACCACGTTTCGTTGCTGAGGTGAAGGCGTTTTGAGGTCTGGCAAACGCTCCCAATGCCTCAAATCTTTGGTACGTGCGATGCCACATTGAGCTACCGCCGCGCTTTCGTCTCCTTTTTTGGCTTGGGGGTCTTTGCGCTCGGTACAAAACAATCCGTAGACCCATCCGTCTTGGTGCGAAATCAAACGCATATCATATACGTTGCCATCAGGCAGGTCTGTTTCGGGCATGGTGATAGGAAAATCCCAAAAGCGAAATTGGTCAATTCCATTAGGGCTTTCGGCAATGGCAAAAAAAGACTTGCGATCTTTTCCTTCCACTCTTACGGCCATCAAGTATTTGCCTTCCCATTTGATAGCGCCGGCATTGAAAGTAGCATTGAAGCCGATACGCTCCATCAAAAATGGATTGGTAAGAGGATTGAGGTCATATCGCCAAAACAAAGGTATATGCCCCGCCGTCAAGACTGGATTTTCGTAGCGATCATATATGCCATTTCCCAGTTTTTTGGGAAGATTTTTCTTAGAAATCAACTCTTGATAAGCCTCCTCTAGCAACGAAAGGCGTTCGTTAAATGTAGTCATCTCAATAAATATCTAAAGTTACTGGTAGAGCAAAATCATTTTTATGATTAAGTAATTGCACCGCAGCAAGCACTTCAATGGTTTTTGGGTACTTCAAATGGAATCATATAAGCTTTTGATACCATGTTTTCCATAAAATACCCACACTCGCCACCAATACCACCGCCGTGATTAAACTATGTGTGGGCATCAGCAACACCACATATACTGGCAGAGAAGTAATGGCCGTTTGAGCTACAATGCCCATGAAAACATTGAACATATCTAAACCAAAATTTTTGTTTGGTTTAAAATCAGGTTCTTTTTTTAATATTTCCTGATGAACGGGTTTCCAAAATCCCCACGGACGTACATCTCGGTAAAATTTCTTGAGAACTTCTATATCGGTAGGCGGTGTAAGAAGTGCCCCTCCCACCGCTCCTACAAACGACAACAACAAAATCAATGGAAAGTAAAACAAGGGCAAGGTATTAGGGAAGATATACGGTAAGGCCATCGCCGAAAAAATGCCCGCCGCCATTCCCCAAAAAAATCCATAGCCATTGAAGCGCCACCAATGCCATTTGAGTACATTGGCCGCTACGTACCCCCCATACAGCGCCCCCACAATCCACTGTAATACACTATTGACATCTTTGGCAAAAATCCCCAAAATAATGCTAATTCCGACCAACACAATTCCTATGATATAATTGGCTCGACTCACTTCTTCATTAGAAGCATTGGGTTTGAGTGATTTGAGATAGATATCATTGACCACATACGCCTGGGCTGCGTTAAGAGTCCCCGCAAAACTTCCCATAAAAGCAGCCAACAATTCGACCAAAAACAATCCTAATAAACCAGCAGGGGCAAATTTGAGAATAGTAGCAGGCAGAATTTTCTCAAAATCTACGCCTCCCTCTAACGAGTGAATATCAAGCTGATGATAGTATAAAAGTCCTAGCACCGTGACCCCGATAACCATAAAATAACGCGTAGGTAGCAACACTACATTGACAAACATACTCATCAGAGATGCTTCTCGAGGCGAACGCGTCGAAAGGATTTTTTGCATATCATAGTTGGGTGCAGGCCCCGCCAAACTTGCTAATATGCCCTTAGTCAACATCAACGAAAAAAACATACCAAAAGGGCTATACTTATCGTCCACTATTTTTTGATTAACTTCAGGAATAATACTTGACCAATCCAAATGTAAATCCCACCCAAAGAAAAGATTAGACCAATCCGCTGGTACAGGAAGGGTATGCCCCGCCAACTCACTCATGGCTACAATCCCAATCGCTACTGCTCCAATCGCCATAAGGCTATATTGTACCACATCGGCCCACACGATACTCGACATCCCTCCCATGACTGAGTAAAAGACCGCAAAAAGCGTAAAAACGATACCATACAAATGTGGCACAAACTCAGCCGAAACCGTAAATGGTAAGTAGGGCGAAATTGATGAAAATGGGATAAAAATCTCAACAAACTTGCCTAATCCAATAAATCCATAAGCCATAAACCCAAAACAACTCAACAATGCAAACGCTATGATGATTTTGTGCGCTAATTGAGCATCTTTTTTATCACCAAACCTAGTTAGCATCCACTCAGCCCCCGTCGATGCGCCTGACCTTCGCAACCAACTAGCCAAGTATATAAACATAAAAACTTGATTGAAAACGGGCCATAACCACACAAGCCAAATACTTTTGAGACCATACACAAACATAATCGACACCATCCAAATCGTACCCGATATGTCAAACATCCCAGAGGCATTTGAAATACCCAACATCCACCAAGGCAGGTTGTTTCCGCCAAGCATGTAGTCTTTTTTACTTCGTTGCGCACGCTTTTTTGTAATTACTCCAATGGATGTGATAGCTACCAAATAGAGTACAACTACCAAAATATCAAGTTCTTTAATTTTCATTTAAGTCGGCTAGCGAGCAGCAGGGCATTATATGGAAGGCTATTTTTATTGCATCATACAAAAAGCTTTTAGTTGGAGGAAAATAGAAAAATATACCATATTTACATTCCTACAAAGTTCGCTTTTTGAAGCCAAGAGCACATAATACTATTTTGCTCATTTTTTGCATTTTTTCTACAAAAACAATTTAAAAAAGGAGTGGTAAATCTTTTTAAAAGGCCTCTACCCTCCCACTTCACTTGCTTCTTATTAGGCTAATTATTCTTTCTTATAAATCGATGATTTGCCCGAATTAACGCCCACAATCAACTGGTCTCCAACCATTACTACCGAGCGAGCTTCCCCTCTTACATACAATCCCGACAGATACGGAGGTAGATATTCAAAACCACCTTTTTTATTATTCATAAAAACTTGACCAAAATTAGCATCTATGTTGCCAATTCTGACCCTTGCGTGGGTTTGATTTCCGGCCAAAACCAAGTCTTTAAAACCATCTCCATTTATATCTTCGCACAAGATGGCATAAATAGGCGCAAATTGGGCTTCCATAGGGAAAGTTTTAGGGGTAAAATGCCCATTGTCATTGACCAAATATAAGGTAGAAAGTGTCGTAATTTCCCGTTTTTCGGGTGTTTTATCTTTAAAAACAGCCAAAATATCTTCCGTTGTAGCGGTGGCGTACTTCTCATGATTATTGTACGTTTTTTTGAGCGGAACCAACTGATCCGATAACTCATCTTTGCTGTAAGCCGGATAGCTCTTTCCTTGAATAAAATAAGAAATGAAAGGGTCTATGCGGCCATTTCCGTCAAAATCATCTGTGTAAAGTGTCATAGGTTCCGTAGCCGAAGCTTTCCATTGGGAGTTCAAGCCATAATTTCCCACCATTAAGTCCTTGTCTCCATCATTGTCAAAATCGGCGGCTGATACACTTTGCCACAGCCCCGTTGTTTTGTCTAGCTCATCTGTTATGCGTTTGAAAGTGCCTTTTTCATTTTTTAAGCGTACGATACCCGTCCACTCCCCTACTGCCACAATATCCTCATAACCGTCTTTGTCTATATCAAGCACACAGGCATCGGTGATGATTCCTACGTTTTCAAAGGCTTGATTTTCAACTTTGGTAAACTTACCGTTGTCGTTGCGATACAATCTAGATGGGTTGAAACGAGGGTATTCTTGAGGCACTACCCCTCCCGAAACAAACAAATCAAAATCACCATCTTTATCAAAATCAAGGACTTCGACGTCGTTATCGGCAAAATTTTCGGCTACCAATGCATCAAAATTTTTGGTAAATCCCCCCTTACCATCATTGAGATAAAGACGATTTTGAAGCATCAAATCATTAGGCAAATACTCATAGCCACCACTCGTGACGTACAAGTCCAAATCTCCGTCTTTGTCAACATCAAAAAATACGGCATCAGTATCCGTACAAAGCTCGTCTTGTGTGAATACAGTTAGTTCTTTTTTAACGAATTTACCCCCTGCCTGCTGCAAAAACAACTGCCCTGCTTGACCTTTTCCTCCTCCCCAATAAATATCATCAAGGCCGTCTTTGTTGACATCCCCTTTGGCCATACACGGCCCTTGATAAGAGTACATATGAGGTAACAGCAGCTGCCGACTGAAATCATTGAACGGAATTTGCTGATGTTCAAAAGCAAGATTGTCGGAAGATTTGAAAAGGGTCTTGCTGCTGGGTTTTGTTACGCTATGATTCGGACTATATTTGATTTCTAATAGTTTATTGGGAACGACTTTGGTCAACTTTTGGGCTTTTTGATCGGGCCATATCACGACCACACTGTCTATTTTAGGGTAAGTTCCTAACCCAAAATGCAGCGGAATCATCATGCTGCTTTGATAACCATGCGTAGGCGTAAAAGCCCGGTATTGTTCCAAATCATTACTATAAACGTACACTTTCGTTCCGACTACTGACTTAGTCGGCATTCCTGTCAGCTTTATATCTACATAATTAATCTTTCCTTCGTCGTTAGACAAATTCTGATAAAGAGAAGCCGCTTCATTGATGTTGTTGGTGATGATTTCTAGGTCGCCGTCATTGTCCAAGTCTGCATATACCGCCCCATTTGAGATTACGGGGCTATCAAATCCCCAATCGGCCTGTTTGTTAGAAAATGTCAGATCATGATTGTTTCTAAAAATGTAGTTGGGCGTTTTGGTAGAGGGCATTTTTTTGATGACCTCCATCACACTCTCTTTATTGTTTTCGCCGATTTCGGCATAGTATTTAATGAAATCGTTGTTGGTATAATCGCGCAAATAGCCATTGGTCACAAACAAATCCTGAAAGCCGTCATTGTCATAATCGGCGAGCAAAGCCGACCAAGACCAATCGGTATTGGAAATACCCGCTAGCTGACCTATTTCTGAGAAAACCGGTACTGAAGCATTAGGATTTTTGGGATTTAGAGAGGCTTGATTTCCAATGTTTAGCTGTAGCATATTCCGCATGGTTTGGTTGTGTAAGCCGTAGCGAAGCATAGAAAGATAAGCTTCATATTTGTCAGGGCCAAAGAGCAATTTTTGGCGTTTGTTGTCTTCGGGAAGCATATCCATGGTGATGATATCAGGCAATAAATCATTGTTGACATCCCCCACTTCATTGCCCATCGAAAAATAACTCACGTGATTGGTGGCTTGGGCGATTTGATCCGTAAAAGTTCCGTCTTGGTTGTTGAGGTAAAAATAATCGTTTTCGATATAATCATTGGACACATAAATATCCATCCAACCATCACTATTGAGGTCTGCGGTGCTGATTCCGAGACCAAATCCGATAGGGTTTCCTTTGATACCTGCATTGACACTTACATCTATAAACTTCCCATTGTCGTTGCGCAGGAGTCTATCGCCAGCCAACGAATCTCTCATAAAATGCACTGCTTCTACATCAAAACGTTTAAAGTCTTTGACGTTGTGATTCAGGACATAAGCATCTAAGTCACCGTCGTTGTCATAGTCAAAAAAAGCCGTTTGAGTAGTGTAGGTAGGTAAATCTAGACCATATTCTACCGCCTTCTCTACAAACTTAACATTGTTTTTGTCTTTGGTTTGGTTGATATAGAGTTTGTTTTTTCGCAATTCAGGACGGTCTATATTACTCGATACCGACACATAAATATCTTGCCATCCGTCATTGTTGATATCTACCACAGTCACTCCTGTTTTCCATTCACCTTTCCACTCAATGCCCGCACTTTGGGTAATATCTTTAAAATGTAACTTTCCTTCGTTGAGATACAACTTATCAGAACCTTGGTTGGCCGTAAAGTACAAGTCTACGAGACCGTCGTTGTTGAAATCTGCCGCTGCTACCCCTCCTCCATTGTAGAAGTACTCATAATTAAGCACATTATCTTGCTCCGTTTCTTCGATTTTATTGACAAAATCTAGCCCTGTATCGCTAGCGTCTAATCTTTTAAATGTAGAAGTTTTCTCCTTGCATGAGCTAATTCCCAACGCTCCCAAAAAAATAATTAGCAGATTAAATTTTAACATTTTAATGTGTGTAATGTCTTTTCTCATAAGGATTTCTTTAATTAAACCAACCCCAGCAACGCACAGAGCGTTGCCGGGGTTAAGTTAATCAAAAAAGGACATCTCTTTAGGAAATGTCCTTTTTTGATAATCATTTAGCCTAGCCTTATTTATTGTTTATCCCACCATACCCGAGTGGTAAACAAATCAGCTCCTTGACGTGCTACGGCAGCATCAATATTAGGATTGACTCCGTATTCGCCTTGCGAGTAACGCAAACGACGCGGAATTTGTCCGTTTGTTTCGTTGCCAGGATAGTTGACAGGCGTCAATTTAGGATAACCTGTTCTGCGCCAGTTAGCCCATGCTTCGATATGCTGTAACAACGAACCAGTCGACATCCAGAATTCGGTATGAATTGCGTCCATTTTGGCATCTAGTGTACCTGTGGTAGGATACGGATTAGCTGCTAAATAAGTTTCTGCATCTGCGTCGGTGAGGGTTCCACCATAAGAGTTGATTTGTTTGATACCTGCTTTTACGCCATTGTCATAGGCGGTTTTGGCAGTACCTGTTACCCAACCTCTTTCAATAGCCTCAGCTTTGAGCAGCTCTGACTCGGTATAAGTCATTACAAATTGCGTGTTGCCCAGGTTATACATATTAGGCGCAGGGCGTGAATAATTGGCACGACTGTTTAGCGGAGCTGCCAATGCAGCTAGCATTGTAGCATCAGTACCGATTGGCAAGCCGATTTGCTTATCGGGGGTTTTGTCGCCTGATTTAAGCGCCGATACTACACCCAAACGAGGGTCTTTGCGTGCTTTCATCGCATCAATGTAGGTTTTCCCCCACTGAATATTGTCAGCAGTCACGATACCACGCCCCCCAGGAAACATATTCCAAGAGTTAGGGTTGGCGTTGTTTCCAGCACCAGTATTCGCAAACTTTACCCCGAAGCTATCATCAATGCTTGTCATCAAACCACGGTCAGCGGCTTTTTTGGCCCAAGTCTGAGCAGCAGCAGCGTCTACTTTTTGCATACGCATTGCAAAACGAAGCATCAAAGAGTTGGCAGCACGTTTCCATTTGTTGATATCTCCCCCGAACACCAAGTCGGCAGTAGCAGGAATGTACGCCGAAGCGCTCAACGCATTTCCAGCTTCTTCGAGTTCTTTAAGCATATCAGCATAGATGTCTTTTTGGGCATCATATTTAGGGGAAAATGTACCCGTCAAAGCAGCATATCCAGCTTCTGAGTAAGGGACATCACCATACACATCGGTCAATACCCCAATTTCAATCACTCTCAAAATACGCGCCATCGACAAGATATTTACTTGTTTGGCATCAGCTTTAGAAAGTTCAATCAAATTGACTAAGTTTTTGATAGAGTTTGGATAAGCTCTTTCAAACCAAGCGGCACTCAAATCCCCCTGAAAAGTATACACAGTACCACGGTAAAAACCTACTTCTACCGACGACATATGCTGCATCATCATAGCAGCGTAGATAAAATTAGTACGCCACGAACGATAGCCCGGGTCGCCACCTTCACCCGTAATGAAGAGGGTCGATTGAGCCAAAAGATAATCAAGAGGTACTGAAGAAGGAGCGTTGGGGTTAACGTTGATGGTTTCAAAATCTTTCGTACACGACCCCAAGGTACCTATTAGACAAAGAATTAATGCTATTTTACGTATCATGGTCAAAATTTCTTTTAATGTTAAAACTTCAAGTTAAGGTTTACCCCAACGGTTCGGGTAGCGGGTACACCTGCCAATTCAAGACCTTGCGCATTTGAGTTGTTGTAAGTAGACTCAGGGTCAAGGTTAGGAGTATCTTTCATCAAAATAAGCAGGTTACGTCCTACGATAGAAACCGACGCGCTCTTGAATGGCGAACGGCCCAACACTTTCGAAGGAATGCTGTAATCGATGATAATTTGGCGCAACTTGAGGAAATCTGAACTATAGACGAAAGGAGTAGCGATGTTGTTGGCAATACGGCTTGCGTAATCTTGAGCAGATACTTTTACGGTATTAGGCTCACCTTTTTCGTTAACACCCTTACCCACTAAACCACCTTCACGTCCTTCGAGGGTTTCGACTGTCAAACCTCTGCGGTAAGCATATGAATTTGTTCCTGAGAATAGATGACCTCCAAATTTACCGTCAATCAAGAAACTCAATCCTACGCCTTTGTAGCGGAAGGAGTTGTTGAAACCAAGGGTAAGTGGAGCTACCCCTGTACCAAAGTTGGTGAGGCTACCTTGAAGTGGGAAACCTTGGGCATCATGAACGATATTTCCAGCGGCATCTCTTTTAAAATCAAAGCCTTGTACTTGGCTATAAGGCAATCCTACCACGTGATTGATATAGGCCGTTCTGGTGCGGTTTTCATCTACCCGAATCGTGGCTAAATCCTTATAAAGGGTCACAACTTTGCTATTGTTGTAGCCCATGTTGTAAGAAAGATCCCAAGTAAAATCTTTTTTCTTCAATGCGTTGAAGTTGACCAACAATTCAATCCCTTTGTTTTCAATTTCTCCTACGTTGAATAAAGCACTGCCATAACCCGAAGTAGCCGAAATAGTAGCACCTACGATATCGTTGGTGGTTTTACGAGTATAAAATGCAAAATCAATACCTAATCGGTTGTTGAACAAACGGGTATCAAATCCAGCCTCAAAAGTAGTTGAAGTAAGGGGTTGAAGCGACGCATTAGGCACTTGGCTAGTGCTAATTTGAGCCAACGGCGCCCCTAAATGAGCTCCTGAAAGACTATAATACAATGATAGATTGTAGGGGTCGGTATCGCCACCTGCCTGTGCCCACGAAGAACGTAGTTTTAAGTAGTTGATGGCCGACGGTAACTTCACTGCTTCTGACAATACAAAGCTAGCTCCAACAGATGGGTACAAAATGCTGTTGTTGCCTGAAGCTAGGGTAGAAAACCAGTCGTTACGACCTGTAGCAGTTACGTATAAGTAGCCATTGTACGAAAATTCAGCAGAACCATACAATGAATTGATACGCTTGCGTATAAGCTGTTCGCCTAGACCACGCCCTGAGGGATCGCTATTGGAAACATCATAGAAGAAGGGGATATTGAGCGCGCCACTACTATAGTTTGAATTGACGTAGGTTTGTCTCATTTGGTTACCTCCTAAGAGAACATTGAGGCCGATTTTCTCGGAGAGTTTTTTATCAAAGCCCAACATCAAATCTGCGTTGGTTTCGGTAAAGTTGCGGTTGTTGACGCCATAGCCACCACGAAGGCTAAATGGAGTGCCGTAGGGGGTAATTTCTTGATAACGATAGTTGAAATTATCGAATCCAAGACGTCCTTTGATATATAACCAATCGGTGATATTGAAACGAGGCTCAAAAGTACCGATAATACGATTCTTCTTATCAGAGTTTTTCCATTCGGCTGATGCATAGTAAGGGTTTTGAATGTAAATATTGTCAGACCAAGTAAGTTCATAATTTTGGGGTGTCACTTGGCTTTCTTGCAAAGCAGCTACGCTCAACGACGTAGGCATGGCATTAATTGCATAAGTAGCACTTCCTGGAGAGTCAGACAAACGAGGGCGATTGGTGGCTTTTTCGATGATGTATTTTACGTTTGATACAAACGACAGTCTTTTCCCTAAGTTGCCATTGACATTCAAAGCGAAGTTGTTTCTTCTTAGTCCTGAGTGAGGAATCACACTTTTGCTGTTGAGGTCATTCATTGAGAAGCGATACGTCACGCTTTCAGTAGCTCCTGTCAAAGCAACAGAGTTAGTAAAAGTACTTCCCAACTGATAGAAGTTTTCTTGATTGTCTTTTACGGCCGAATAAGGACGCGACTTACCGTCAAACTGAATCACGCTTGAGCCGTCGAGCTTAGCTCCCCAGCTATTGGAAGTCAAAGCTTCTTGCACGGTGGTAGGTTTGAGGCCATTGTTCCCTGCACCATATACGTACTGATAATTCTCAAATTTTTTGATAAGTAAGTCTTCTGCTACAAAATTGCTGTTGACTTCCACCCCGATACCTTTACCTGCTTTACCACCTTTGGTAGTCACGAGAATCGCTCCATTGGAGGCACGTGATCCATAAAGAGCGGCAGCAGTAGCTCCTTTCAATACACTTATGTTTTCGATTTCGTCGGGATTAAGGCTTGAGATACCATCTCCACGATCACCACCACCCCACATACCGGCGTTTCCGAGGTTGTCGTTGTTGATAGGAATACCATCTACCACAATCAAAGGTTGGTTGTTTCCTGAAATAGAGCCATTTCCCCGAATCACAATCCGCGTAGAGCCCGCTGGACCTGAAGCAGGTGCCGAGATATTAAGACCGGCTACTTTTCCTTGCAAAGAGTTGGCCATGTTGTTGGTACGGGCTTGTGTCAAATCTTCTCCTTTGATTTCTGACACCGCATACCCTAATGCTTTCTTCTCCTTTTTGATACCCAAAGCCGTCACTACGACTTCATTCAACACATTGTCTTGGGCTTCTAAAGCCACGTTAATCACTGAATTGTTCCCTACAGCTACTTCCTTGGCTGCAAAACCAATATAGCTAAAAGTTAGAGTAGCGCCTTTCTTTACATTGATGCTGTAGTCCCCCTTATCGTTGGTTACGGTTCCCTGATTCGTGCCCTTGACTACAATGTTTACGCCATAGATTGGCTCTCCGTTACTGCTCGTTACTTTCCCCTTTACATCCACATTTTGAGCAAAGCTCATCGTAGAAAGGAAAGAAAGTACAAGCAACTTAAAATAGAGTAGCTTTCTTTTCATTGGTAATAGTTGGTTTAAATTAAAAAATAAAGAAAACGGAAAATATATTATTGCAAAGTAAATATTATTTTGGACAAATCGAATAGTACAATTTTTACCATTTATGATACTATAATTTCAAAAGTGATATAAATTATCAAAATTGTATCCTTTCATTTGGGTTTTCAAACAACCTCAATCTTTATTTTAAAGGATTATATCTACAAACAAAAGGGATTAATCGCAAGTTATACCTGCTATCAATCCCTCACCAATAGTAATACAATTTAAACCTACTTTATTTGACTATAAGGGTACTAACAAAGCAGTAAAGTGGCGCAAAAGAGGGGCTTCGTATGCCATTTTATGGCCTTTTATGTATTGTTTTTTATGGTAAGTTTCGATGATTACCTCCGCTACATAATCAATATGACTCTGGGTATATACCCTTCTCGGAATCGCCAATCTGACAAGTTCTAGAGGTGGTGCCACATGTCGCCCCGCT
This sequence comes from Runella zeae DSM 19591, assembly GCF_000423565.1. Lineage (GTDB taxonomy): Bacteria > Bacteroidota > Bacteroidia > Cytophagales > Spirosomataceae > Runella > Runella zeae. The sequence continues at coordinate 81,215 of NZ_AUIF01000047.1, forward strand.
GCATCATATTTGCCAAACATCAATGACCCAATTTCTACCCCTCGTACTCCTCCTTCGAGATAAATTTCATTGCATAAAGCCACTCCTGGAAATTGGTGCGGCGGAATATGGGGCAAAAAAGCCTTTGCATCCAAATAAACAGCATGCCCACCCGTAGGCATCATAATAGGCACTCCTGCATGATGAATTTTTTCGCCTAAGTACTCAATGCTTCTAATACGGTATTTTAAGTACTCTTCGTCAAGCACCTCTTCAAGTCCTTGGGCAATCGCTTCTAAATCACGCCCTGCTAGCCCTCCATAAGTCGGAAACCCTTCGGTCACTATCAACATATTTTTGGCTTGCTGGGCTAAGTAGGTATCGTTTAGGGCCAAAAAGCCTCCGATATTGACCAAAGCATCTTTTTTGGCACTCATCGTGCAGCCGTCGGCATAACTAAAAAGCTCTTGCACAATCGAAACAATCGAGGCATTTTCGTAGCCTTTTTCTCTTTTTTTGATAAAAAAAGCATTTTCTGCAAAACGACACGCATCTATAAAAAGTGGAATGCCATAACGACGACACAGTTCGCTCGTTTCTCTGACATTTTGCATCGATACCGGCTGCCCTCCACCCGAGTTGTTGGTCACGGTAAGCATACACAAAGGGATATTCTCCGCTCCTTTTTCTGCAATGAAATGAGCCAAAGCATCAATGTCTATATTTCCTTTAAAAGGAGCTACTAATGCGGGGGTTTTGCCTTCTAGGGTCAAAAAATCTACCGCTTCAGCACCCGTAAATTCAATGTTGGCACGAGTAGTGTCGAAAAATGTATTGCTGACAAAATATTTGCCTGCGCCGCCCAATAAACTAAAGAGAATCTTTTCGGCTGCTCTGCCTTGGTGAGTTGGGATTATAAAATCAAATCCTGTAAGTTTCTTGACCGTATGCTCAAATCTAAAAAAGCTACGGGAACCCGCATACGACTCATCGCCCTCCATGATACCCGCCCACTGCTTGGCGCTCATGGCCGACGTACCGCTGTCGGTGAGTAAGTCAATGATGACATCTTCGGCTTTGATTAAGAAAGGATTGTAGCCCGCAGTCTCTAATATCTGTTGACGCTGGGCACGGCTAGTGAAGTAAATCGGCTCTACCGATTTGATTTTGAAGGGTTCAATGATGGTTTTCATTGTGATCGAATTTGAATTAGTAAACAAAATACCTGCCCGTCACAGGGCCGCATTCGTTTATAACGAGCTTCCTCGGTCTTTCAAAATCACAAACAAAAGCCACATTTCGTAACTCATATATACCTTCGTTGGAACCACAAAAGTAACGAATTTTACTTATTTTAAAAGATTACGAAATCTAGTAGTCGATGCGGAAATATATCTGCAATTATCTATCTTTGGTTTCCTTACCTTTCGATACCATATACCATTATGAGAAAACGGCTCTTTTCTATCTTTGCTTTGTTATTAAGTATTGGAGGCCTCCAAGCTCAAACCAAATTGGATACCCTACTGCCAGTCCGGGGCTTTTGTATTGCCGCCCCTCAAAGCAGTGAAATAGGAAATTTCATCAAGTTTATCAATGAAGAGCTGGCACCGCGCCAAGTCAATACCCTTATTTTGAGGGTTGATTACAATTATGAATTTAAGAGTCATCCTGAAATAAGGGATAGCTTGGCACTGTCTCGAAAAGACGTAAAAAAATTGGTAAAAGCTTGCCAACAACACAACATTCATCTTATCCCTCAAATCAATCTTTTTGGGCATCAAAGCTGGGCTACCAAAACCTACAGTTTACTGAGGGTATATCCCGAATTTGACGAAACGCCTCACGTCAAAATACCCGCAAAATATGCTTGGCCCAACGATGACGGGCTTTATTGCAAAAGCTACTGTCCGCTACATCCTGAGGTTCATAAAGTAGTACTAGCACTGGTAGACGAAATTTGTGATGCTTTTGAAAGCAAAGCCTTCCATGCAGGAATGGATGAAGTATTTTATATTGGTCATGACAAATGTCCTCGCTGTAAAGGCCACGACAAAGCCGAGCTTTTTGCGGGTGAAGTCAATCTTATCCGAAATCATTTGGCCCAGCAAAATCGGAAACTTTGGATATGGGGTGACCGCCTCATCGACGGCAAAACCACAGGTATAGGCGAATGGGAAGCTAGTATGAACAATACCCACCGGGCGGTAGATTTGATTGCAAAAGATGTGGTAATCTGCGACTGGCACTACGAGCGCCCCGACCCCACTGCCGTCTATTTTGCGATGAAGGGTTTTAACGTAATCACATGTCCTTGGCGCAAGCCCAAAATAGCCGTCGCCCAAACCCAAGACATGCTACGCTTCAAGGAGATTGCTCCCAAAGATATGAAACCTCGCTACTTTGGGATGATGCAAACGATATGGTCATCAAACAAATCGTTTTTGGAAGAGTTTTATGGTATAAAAGTAAACGAAAAAGCGGGAGAGAATACCTCGTCCCAATGTTTTAGGGCCATGTTTGACGAAATTAAGAAAGTAAACACTCCTTAAATTTGACTTACTTTTTGTTCTAAATTCACTCAACGTTTATCTAACCCCTAACCCATCCTTTCTGTGCAAACACCCACTCTCAAGCGCATTCAATCTATTGATACTTTTCGAGCCCTTACGATGATTGCCATGATTTTCGTCAACGATTTTTGGACACTCACGGGCATTCCCTATTGGCTCCAACACGCCGAAGCAGACGTAGATTTTCTTGGTGTATCGGATGTAGTTTTCCCTTGTTTTTTGTTTATCTTGGGCATGGCTATTCCTTTTGCGATTCAAAATCGCCTTGCCAAAGGTGATACGCACCCTCAAATTCTTGTGCACATTATCAGTAGGTCGGTAGCATTGATTATCATGGGAGTATTTACGGTCAATGTCCCCGACATCAACGAAGAAGCCACGGGCATGAGCCAAGAGTTGTTCAAAATTTTGATGGTAGTAGCGTTCTTTTTGGTATGGAATCTCTACCCTAGTCAAGAGCCTTCTCCCAAATACCTATTTAAGGGATTTCAAGTGCTTGGCGTGGGCATTTTGATATATTTAGCATTTATTTTCCAAGGAAATTCTGACGGTAAACTGGTGGGTTTTGAAACCAAATGGTGGGGGATTTTGGGACTCATCGGCTGGACGTACCTTAGCTGTGCTCTCATCTATCTATTGGCTTTTCCCAAACCCGTTGTATTGGTAATTTTCTGGGCGATTTTCAGTTTCTTACCCATTGCGGGTCATGCAGGTTGGCTCAAAACTCTATGGCCTAGTGGCCCCCAAGATTGGATTTTGGCCACTGGAGCCTTCCATAGTTTTGCCTTTATGGGCATTATGGCCACTTTATTATTGGAATGGTTTCAGGCAAAAAACCGAAAAATACAAATACCTTCGGTGTTTACCATCATCGGAATTGGACTTATTGTTATTGGCATTTTGCTGCACAACTTTTTTATAATTTCCAAAATCCAAGCCACTCCTACTTGGGTTTTCTTGTGTAGCGGCATTGCGTTTATTCTTTATGCTTCGCTATTTTTTTTGTTAGATTTACAAGATAAAGGGCGTTGGTTTCAGTTTATCCGAACTGCTGGCACCAGTACTCTTACCTGCTATGTACTTCCGTATGTATACTATAGTGTAGTAAGTTTTATACCTTTTGGTTTACCTTCCTTTTTGACATCTGGAGGCATAGGGTTGATAAAATCATTTTTGTTTTCGCTATTGATTGTCGGGATTGCGACTTTGCTTGGCCGTCTACAAGTAAAATTAAAAATATAAAATAGCATCGTTACAGTAGCATCGTTGCACTGCAACGATGCTACATTTGTTTCAATCCATATCTTACTGGAAGTCACTCAGAAAGCTGGTAGGCTTCTCTATCTTGACTCTCCACTACGTGAATTTCAATCCATATCTTACTGGAAGTCACTCAGAAAGGAGTCTAGGTTTAATGAGAAAGTTTACGGGAAAAACTATTTCAATCCATATCTTACTGGAAGTCACTCAGAAAGGCGACGGGAGCGCAAGGCGCAGCGGGGGCAAATGCGATTTCAATCCATATCTTACTGGAAGTCACTCAGAAAGAACTTCTTAGGGGGAATTGGAAACATGTAGTAGACGAATTTCAATCCATATCTTACTGGAAGTCACTCAGAAAG
>NZ_KE384047.1:0-38238 GCF_000423565.1 Runella zeae DSM 19591
ACTAAAAATGTATATGTTGATTTAGGTTATCTTGGTATTCAGAAAGAATACAAATTTTTGTCTTTAAAGATTCCATTTAAAAAGCCCAAAAAAAGCAAAAAAAATCCTTATCCAAGCTTAACATTAGAGCAAAAAAACTACAACAAGTCTATTAGTAAAAAGCGAGTTTTTGTAGAAAATGCAATTGCAGGAATAAAACGTTATCATATTTTAATTAACAAGTATAGAGGAAAATCTAAGGAAAAATTTGATGAAAGTATTGAATTATGCGCAGGCCTTTGGAACTTCAAAATCGACTTTAAGAAAAAGATAACTTGTTAGTAATCAACAAGAAAACAACTCTAATACTAATCAAATACTCAAAATTGATGATGGTTTTACTGACTTTGTTCTCTATTTTTATCTATTATAGTAATATGCTTGTGATATTTTCTTTTTTTTCTTACATGATTTTTTTTGTTATAGGTATTATTGGGTTTTTCTTTTTATTAAATATTGGAAACTTTTATGTTAACTTAATTTCTATAGTAATTATAGGATTTTCAATTTTAATTAATGGTCAGATTGCAGAGTTTGTTTCTGCTTTTTTTGCCTTTAGTGTTATTGTTTTTTATGACAAAAAAATACCTAAATTTGTGAATTTTATCGGAGAAATTTCTTATTCAGTTTACTTAATACATTTTCCTCTAGGAGTAAAATTGATAAACCTTTCTAAAAGATATGTTATTTCAGACTTATACATTGTCTTGTTTATTCTTTCTTTTATTTTAATAATTTTGGTCTCCAAAATATTTTATGAGAAGATTGAGAAACCATTTGCAAGAATGTCTAGTAGAATATCCTATAGGGGTGATTTTAGGATGGTGAATATTAAATCATAGTGTGTGCATAAGTTTTTAGTATACGTAATCTGTCTTATTGTAATCTTAGTGCTGTTTTTAAGCTGGATTCCCAATCCTAACGTGGGAGATGTTTTGCCCGTTCCGGCGAGTGTTCGCTATTGGATTAATGAAAATGGAAATTTGCGCACTGCCGTGCCTTTGGGCGTGCTGGGATTTGGGGTAGAATGGGTATTACAGTCAAAAAATAAAGATTGGCGGTGGCGCGGCTGGGCGTGGTTGGGCGTGGTAGGTATCGTGGCCGTAGCCGAACTTGGTCAAATGCTTTTGCCAAGTCGCTATCCTGATTGGGGAGATATTTTTTATGGTGCTGTAGGGGCTGCTGTAGGTATTGCGGGGGCTAAAGCAGTGGTTAAGTAAATGTGCAAATTTGAAAATGAGTTAGTTTGAAAATAATATCCTGATAATCAGTATGCTAATGATTGTCCTGCCCTAAAATAGTTTTCTCAAAAGAAAAATGAAAACAATCAACATATTAGGCATTCCGTTTTGGGACGACTCGGTAGAATCTTGCTATGCGTATCTCAATCAAAAAGGAGGTTTGATGATGGCTCCTTCGGGGCCGGGTTTGGGGAGTATCGCCCGCGAAAGGGAGTACTATGAGTCGGTACAGCAAGCCGATGTAGCGATACCTGATAGCGGTTATATGGTGTTGTTGTGGAATTTGCTGCGCCGTCCCAAAATTAAGAGAATATCGGGGCTGGCTTTTATCAATTACTTTGTAGAGCAGTTTCCCAAAGAAACCAATCGACGTTTGCTCCTCGTCAATCCCACACCCGACGAACAGCGGAGCAATGTGTCCTATTTACAGTCATTGGGGGTGGCTATTACGGAGCAAGATTGCTACATCGCCCCCCTTTACTCCAAAGGCAAAGTGGAAGATGCAGCTTTATGTGCGTTTATCGAAGCCAAAAAGCCCGATTGGGTGTTGATTAACATCGGCGGTGGCACACAGGAGATTTTGGGGGCCTATCTCAAAAAGCACCTTAGCTACCAACCCGCTTTGATATGCACGGGAGCGGCGATTGCGTTCAAAACGGGCAAACAAGTGCATATCCCAGCTTGGGCAGACCAATTGTATTTGGGGTGGTTGGTGCGGATTGCGTCAGCACCATCAAAGTACTACAAACGTTATTTAGAAGCGATTCCTCTGTTAGGATTGATAATTCGTTATGGTGAAAAAAAAGTCATAAAATTTGTCTAAAAAATTGCCTTCTTTTTAAAACACTACCGTTCGATAACTTTTTAGATAAATTTATGTACCAATTGATAGTAATTTAAATGGTATTTGGTATAATTGCAGAGAAGTAGTTCATTATTAGTGTATTAAAACCCTAGCATGTATTCATGGAGGATTTTAAAAAGCACGGCTGATAAAGCTTCTTCTCTAGCAGTTTTGTTACCTTACTATTGAAAATTACTAACCATGAAAATTCTCCACCTCGTAGCAGGTATGGATATTACTGCTGGCGGTGTAACCCAAGCAGTGTTGTCCATAGGAAGAGAATTAGAGGCACTAAGTGTCCGCAACGAAATTGTATGTTTGGATGAAGACAGTCAAGAGAGGCAATGGATATCTATTCCCACTCACCGACAAGGTCCTGCAAAGACCCCTTGGAAGTACGGGAAAAACCTTATTCCGTGGCTTAGGCAAAACTGGGAGCGCTTTGATGCGGTGATAGTGCATGGCCTGTGGCAGTATCATACCTATGCGGCTTATCAAGTGTGGAGAGAAAAAGGTAAAAGCAAGCCGATATACGTGATGCCTCACGGGATGCTCGATCCCTATTTTCAAAAAGCGAAAGGAAGACGTTTGAAAGCGATTCGAAATTGGCTTTTTTGGAAGTTAGTAGAGCGAAATATCGTCAACAAGGCAACAGCCTTGCTTTTTACTTGTGAAACCGAACGATTGCTGGCTCGGGAAACTTTTAGCCCCTATCGGCCAACGCTGGAAGCGGTAGTAGGTTTGGGAGTAGAAGCCCCACCGCTTTATGAGTCAGCTATGACGGCAGCCTTTTGCGAAAAAGCAGGATTACTACCAGGAGAGCCTTATCTACTTTTTCTGAGCCGTATTCATCCCAAAAAAGGCTTAGATATATTGGTGGAAGCCTATCTGGAGGTAAAGCAAAAAGCACCTTCTTTCCCCAAATTAGTGATTGCAGGGCCGGGTATTGAAACGGATTTTGGGCAAAAAGTGGCTCGTTTAGTAGAGGAATCAGAAGATGTGCGCTTGGTAGGAATGCTAACTGGAGATCCCAAATGGGGCGCATTGTAGGGTTGTGAGGCTTTTGTGCTACCAAGTCACCAAGAAAATTTTGGGATAGCGGTGGTAGAAGCGTTGGCCTGCGGAAAGCCCGTGCTGATTTCGGATCAAGTAAATATTTGGCGGGAAATTGCCGAGGGAGAAGCAGGCTTGGTAGCCAAAGATACCCTAGAAGGTACGCGACGTTTGTTGATAGAATGGGAACTACTAACTGCTGAGAAAAAGGAAAAAATGATCCAACAAACCAAAAAAGTATACGTCGAGTATTTTTCGATAGAAAAGTCAGCAACCAATATAAAAGCTTTGATAGAACAAAATCTTGAGGCACACACGACAGCCGTATAGGTCTCAGGATTTAAAAATGGTTGCCTTCAAAAAGTTTTTATGTGCTTATATTTGGTAAAATATACTAATAATTGATAATACTTTAAAAAGAAAATTTTGTATTTTTTGTATTTTAAATAATTTATATTATTGATTATGAGTGGGTTATGTTTTTTGGGTTTAGACTTGGTTAGTTAGTTATAATAAAAAAGCGTATATTTGTAATATACTATAAAGTATTCAATCCCTACGATATTTGTTGAAAAAGTATTAACGCACACAAAACCTGTGATTTGTGTTTGTGCTAGGTGCTAATGGTCTGTGTGGTAGAATGAGGTAGCATTTGATCAAAGTGCGGAAATGTCGTTTGGCAAAAAGTAACGATAATTCATAATCACAATTAAATACACTGATAGTAAACGAATATAAAAATAACAATTAAAAGTAGTATGATGCATGGATATTGTGCGTGTATACTCATACGTTAGTTTAATTAAATAAAATAATCGTAATGATATAACCTGCATACTTAACAATTGAAGACAATGAAAAAACGAATGCTCTCTTTCATGGTGTACGGCTTGGCGTTGACGCTGGTCATGTACAACTGCTCAAAGGGTGACCCGCTGGGACCCAATGAAAAAATCATGGACGGACTGAAGAAGATTGAAATGGAAAAAGTGGAAATCGAAAAGTCTGAGCCTGCCAAAAGTACGCCTGGGTCGTTTGAAGCCTCGGCCAAAGTGGCGGAAATCGAAAAGTTGGTGGCGCAAATTACCCCTTCTGGTGCGATTCCGGCCAATCTCAAAACTTCGATTGAGGAGTTGTCGTCGGTATTGAATACGACCGAAGTCGCCGCTCTTTCAGGAATTTCTCCACAGACTTTAGCGGCGATGGAAGCGGGTGCAGAAGCTCCTGCAAATATCAAGGCGATTTTGGAAAAAGTAGCCAATGACCCACGCCTCAAAGCTTACATGAACAATGTGGTATTGCCTACGTTGGATGAGTCACCTTTGGTAGATAAGACCAAGGGATTGCAAATTCCTAAAAATGCGCGGGTGACTTCTGATCCTTTGTCGCAGTGCTTGGACGTCGTAGAAAACCAATACAATACCACCGTTACTACGCTACAATCTAACCGCACCACACAGCTTGCACAAGTAGAGGCTACTTATCAGCAGACTTTGACCAACAACGCAGCCACCGAAACTAGTTGTATTTCAACCGCTACCGCTCGCTATCAACCTTTGAGATCAGCAGCACAGGTATCGAAAGCGGCAGCTGCCGCCGCATTGGAGGCCGCTAAAAGTTCACTTCCGCTTGCCACTTATACAACCTTGAAAGCGATGCTTAACCTTGGAACGGTGGTGTTTATTACGCAGCTCAACAACTTTGAGAATACCGACAAGAAAGTATGTACGCAAACTAAGTTGGTCAACAATAACAACGCTTTGACAGCCCGCAACAACAGCAATGCAGCTGTGGAGCTTGCTTACCAAAATGCACTTGCGCAGGCCAATGCAGCCAAAGCCGCAGCCATCGCGCTTTGTGAGGAACAACACGATCAAGGATAATCATTGCTCGTCGATGCAACTAGCAAGACGAAACCACCACCACACTTTTTTACTCCTCTTTGGAATAATGGTGTGGTGGTATTTACCTACCTCCGCTCAAGTGAATCTCTCGGGGAAATCAGGACTGATGTATACTCCCTCGGCCGTTATGACTGATGACGGTTTTTTTAGAATAGGGTATAACTACAATCCTATTAGGTACGGACTGAGAGGCCGTAATGAAAACCCCGAACGCATCTTGTTTGCTAATGTGACAATTCTGCCCCGTCTTGAAGTAGGAGTGACACTTTTGCAAATGATCGATACCCCTACAAGCGATGTGAGTGAGGGGATTGGTGACCGAGGTATGGATTTGCGGTATCAAGTACTGAAAGAAACCGAAAAACGCCCTGGCTTGGCGGTGATTATGACGGTGCCTTTTACAATCGACGGAGCAATGCTCACGCATGTAGTGGTAGCTACTAAGCATTTTGAGATAGCGCGTGATTGGAAATTGGAAGTAAGTGCGGGCTACGGAAGTCCTTATTTTGTGTATCGGCAAGGAAGTACCACTACCAATTACAGTTTTTTGTCGAATTTTGTGTGGCAAAAGAAAAGTACTTGGCGCTATCGGAACCATTATTTGGAAGGGCCTTTTGGTGGGTTGAGCCTGAGTTTTCGTCAAAAAGCAGGGTTTATGGCAGAGTATGATTCTCAGCACTTGAATGTAGGGGCGTACGCTACTTTCTTTAAAAAGTGGACTGTGCAAGCGGGATGGCTCAATGGGGATCAATTTATGTTTGGAACTTCTTTTGGGGTCAATCTGCTCAAGTTGCCTAGGAAGGTGAAGTAACTGTTAACCGTGGCTTTGCTTTGCGTCGGAGACGTTGTGCCGTTGTTGACCCAAATCATAGTTTGGGTCAAGCTGTGTGCCCCAAATCATAGTTTGTGGCAAGCTACTGATAAGAAATAAAAAAGTAAGTAATGATAAAAAGTAGGCTGTTGATTTTAGTAGGATGTTTGGGGGCAGGGCAATTGCTGGCGCAGACTGTCTCCCCAAAAGATCAAAAACTCAGTCGAAATTTTGAAAATGTTTGGATAGATAGCCTCACAAAGACAGTCTATTACGAACAACGTCTTTATCGAAATCCATTTATCGGACTGCACGAGATGCGGAAAGTGGTGAAGGATTCAAGCATTCGGGATTTTGTACCACTCATGCAGGGGCTCCCGATTGCCAAGTACCGTTTGGGGCCTACTTTAGAAGTACTGCCCTTGAGTGAACAAGAGCGATTATCGCACAGGGCCTTATCGGTCTTTCCGTACCAACGACGCGATTATAAATTTGATTTTTGGATTCAACCCGTCTTCGCTGCCCGTTTTGGGAATTTTTTGAAACCTGTGCGGAGCAATGCCAGTATTTTGCTCCAAAGCCAAGTGTATTTGTTGCCTGGATTGACGCTGTATTGGGGAGTGCTGTTTCCCATTACCAATGAGCTTGACAACCGCCCGCAGATTATCAGACCCGCACCCGTATTTTTGAATAAATTTTACGCCAAAAAAGACCATTTTGTAAGTGCTTCGTTGGGCTTTTTTCACAACGATAAGTACGGCCTGAATGTGCAATATCGTCGCGTGGATTTTAACAAACCGTGGTCGTATGGTTTGGAAATAGGGGTAACGGGCAATTATTACTATCCGAGAGGGGGGATTTATTATGATCAACTCTACGAGTTGTTGCTGCTGGCAGACGTAGCCTATTGTTTTCGACCGCTTGACCTTACCCTTAAACTAACAGGAGGGCAGTTTTTGTGGAATGACAAAGGCGTGAGATTTGATTTTATTCGGCAGTTTGCCAACGTAGAAATTGGATTGTTTGCCTATCTGACGCAAAATGGCTCCACGGCAGGTTTCAATTTTGCCGTACCCATTCCGCCGGGAAAAATACTCCAAGGCAAAAAAGTAAGGTTACGTACAACCGAAGAGTTTAGGTGGGAGTATATGTATGCAGGAACTTTTAAGATTGGGGAGCGCTATCAAGTAGGGTATCAGCTGGACCAAAGGCTGCGGCAGTATCATCAGTTTTATTTACAAAGGCAATACCAGCAGTCGAAATAGTATATACCAAAAAGATATTTGTATTTTTTTGTTTTTTACAAACAATAGTTTATGAACAATTACCGATAAAAATCTCAAAATTAGAATATATAACAACTTTAAGAATTAATAGCGATTTTAAAGGGATTCTATGAATAGGAATATCATTCGATAAGTTTTTGAGAAAATATACCATTTTTTATTATGAATTTTTAAGAATTGTCCGTAAAATTGTGCACTGCGCCCTGCTTATGAGATAAACCGAATGAATATCGGTTTAAATTGTAAAAAAGCAAGAATTTGTTTGAGTCATGCATTAGCCATTTTGCGCTTCGACACACACAAATTATGTAACGATAAACAAGTATCCACCTTAAAGTTTTAAACGTTATGGCACAGAACTCATTGTTACCAAGTGCGGTCAATTACCGAATTCATAGGCGCCAAAGCTACACACGCTTGGTGTCGGATGGCTTCGTGGCATTGCTTTCGTATCTTATTGCAGCTCAGTTGGTGGGACGTCATTTAAGACAAGTCGATTTGTTGGTGGTGGGTGGTCTGTGCATGACTTGGTATTTTACTTCAAAAGCTTCAAAACTATACGATGATTTTCGGACGGTGACGTTCGTGGATGAAATATTGGCGCTTATTCCTAATGTCATTGTTCAGTTTTTGGTGATTTCGGTGTCGTTGTTTTTCCTAAACGACGGCATGAAAGCGCGTTTATTTGCGGTAGTGTATGTGGTGGCAATGTCTGCGATATTGACCCTCAAAATGTACAGTTCCCGCAAAATTTTACGGTACTTTCAAGCCAATGGTTTAAACCAACAAAATTTGGTGATTGTGGGGGAGACGGAGCAGGTCGATAGCCTGAAGACATTGATAGAAGGCAATCCGCAGTTTGGGTATCAAATTGCGGGGCTGTGGGCTTATAAACTCACCGACCGCTTGCCTTTGACCGAAACGCTCAATTATTTGAGAGCCCTGATTCAGCTGCAACCCATTGATGAATTGGTGATAGTGCAAGGGCAGTTTGAGGAGAACTACGTAAGAGGACTTATCAACTGGGCCGATACCAAAGGGATTTTGGTACGATTTACGCCAGGTTTTTTTCAGTTCAGCGCTTCTCGCTACTCGTTAGAATTGTTTGGTAATTTTCCTTTAATAACAGTGCGTAGCACACCTCTCGAAATGGATTACTGGTGGATGGTAAAAAGAGCCTTTGATGTGATTTTTAGCGTTGCGTTTTTGGTGTTGGTAGCCTCTTGGTTATTCCCAATCATTGCGATTGCGATTTGGCTAGACTCCAAAGGCCCGGTGTTTTTTATCCAAGAACGCTGGGGAATGAAAGGTCGTAATATTGGGGTATGGAAGTTTAGAACCATGCACCACAATGCCTCAACGGTCAAAGACAAAGGTGGGTTTCAACAAACGACCCCAAACGATGCTAGGGTGACCAAAGTCGGGAAGTTTTTGCGTCGTACCAATTTAGATGAACTTCCCCAATTTATCAACGTGTTTTTGGGAAGTATGTCGGTGGTAGGGCCGCGACCACACGCCGTTAAGCATAGCCTCGAAACCTTGCCGCACATCAGCAATTATATGATTCGTCATCGTATCAAACCGGGTATTACGGGATGGGCGCAAGTGAGCGGTTTTAGAGGAGAGACCCACGAAATAGGACTAATGCGGAAACGGGTAGATTATGATATTTGGTATATCGAAAACTGGAGTTTGGTATTAGATATGCAGATCGTGATTCGTACCGTTTATAATATGCTCAAAGGTGATCCAATGGCTTATTAGGTTGTAACGGTAATTGTTATACGTAAATTTATAATAATACAAAAAAGAGGCTGTCCAAAAAGAAACAGGTTACAAAATATTCTTTGGTTTCAACCTCATCCCAACCCTTCTCCTTTCTGGAGAAGGGCTCAAAAGTCCCCCTCTACTGAAAGGAGAGGGGGATTTAGGGGGTGAGGTTGAACAGACGCCAAAGATAATTTGGTGATACTAGACTTTTTGGACAGCCTCTTTTTTGTTTTTGTAATGAGGAAGAAAGTCTTTTCTCAAAGTGAGGGATTGAGCCACTCGTAGTTGGAGAGTTGGCGATTAAGTTTTGAGTCTGCCGCAAATCGTTTGAGCGCTTCGAGGTGTTTTTTGTGGTGCAAGTCGGTACCTAGAAGTGACACCATGTTTTTTTGGAGGAGATTGTGCCCGACTGTACTTACATGCTTGCCATAATAGCCCGTCAAAGAAAGGACATTGATTTGAAACAAGCATCCTAGCTCGTGTAAATGTTCAAGCTCGGCCATTGAAAAATAATAATAACGCTCAGGATGAGCCAAAATGGGCACAAAACCACGGGCTTGTACCTTGAAAATTGCGTTTTCGTAATTGAGCACGGGGGCAACATACGAAAGCTCTACCAACAGGTATTTACCTGCAATGGGGAGAACAGCGTCATTGTCGATGAGTTTGTCAAAGTTTTCGTCGATCATGTACTCCGCTGCCGCTTCTAGTTTGATTTGTAAGCCTATCTCAGCGATTTTTTCTTGAACTACTTTGAGTACTTCCAAAATCTTCGTAGGAGTATTGGGGTAGAGGTCGGTCATCACATGAGGAGTGGTGATGACTTTCCGAAAACCCAACTCTTGTAGATTTCGTAAATACTGAATGGTACTTTCTAAATCAGGGCTCCCGTCGTCGAGGCCAGGAAGTAGGTGGGAGTGCATATCAACTTCTAGTTTCTCGATAATTTTAGCATTACTTTTTGCAAATAGTTTGGTAATAAGGGACATAATTATATGGTGTTTAGGATTATTCTATTTTATACTATAATAATTTGAATTACAGTAATTTGAGGGAGAATAGTGGCATGAAAGTAATGCTTTTTGATAAAAAAACATAGTTAAATAAGGATAAAAAAATGGCAAATTGGTATATAAATTATTGGCGATTTTTGGAGTCAATCACGATCGTAACAGGGCCATCGTTGAGTAGCGAAACTTTCATATCAGCGCCAAATTCGCCCGTTTGGATGGGGTGTTCCAAAAGTGCCGATAATTGAACGATCATTTTTTCATAAAGAGGAATGGCAATTTCAGGGCGTGCGGCTTCGATAAACGAAGGCCGGTTTCCTTTTTTGGTACTCGCATGAAGGGTAAACTGACTGATAAGCAGGATATTTCCGCCGATAGCTTTGAGGTCGAGGTTCATTTTTCCTTCCTCATCCGAGAAGATTCTCATTCCGACTATTTTTTTTGCCAACCATTCTAGGTCTTCGTCGGTGTCGGTATGGGTAATGCCTAACAAAACAAGAAATCCATTTTGGATTTGACCTTTGAGGTGGCCTTCGATTTTGACGGATGCTTCGCTAACTCTTTGGATGACTGCAATCATAGACAATAAGATAAGGTATATTTTTTGTGCAAAATAAAGCTTTGTACTAATTTGCCAGCTAACTTCCCGAAACCTTTTATGTCATGATTCGATTGTTGCCACTTTTATTATTAGTACTTGTAGGTTTTTCCTTTGTAAGAACCACCCCACCCACTACTCGACCCAATATTATATACATTTATGCCGATGATATGGGCTATGCTGAATTGGGGTGTTATGGACAAAAAAAAATAAAAACGCCGCATTTGGATAAACTAGCAAGCGAGGGTATACGTTTTACCCAACATTATACCAGTACCCCTGTGTGTGCGCCGGCGCGTTGCCAATTGCTTACGAGTAAGCACGCGGGGCATTCGTATATTCGGGGCAATTACGAATTGGGTGGTTTTCCAGATTCTTTGGAAGGGGGGCAGATGCCCCTCTATCCGGGGGCATTTACGATTGGGCGGATGTTGCAAGGGGTAGGTTATACGACAGCCTGCATTGGGAAGTGGGGACTTGGGATGGCCAATAGCAGCGGAAGTCCTAATAGTCAGGGGTTTGATTATTTTTATGGCTACTTAGATCAAAAGCAAGCTCACAATTTTTATCCTACTCACTTATGGGAAAATGGCAAGTCGGTTCCGCTCAACAATCCCGTAATTGATGTACACAAAAAACTCACGCCCGAAACGGCAACGGACGCGGCCTTTGCTTATTATAGAGGTAAAGACTATGCTATCGACAAAATGGCCCAGAAGGCATTGGCTTTTGTGAAAGAAAACAAAAATCGTCCTTTTTTTCTATACTTACCCTTTACAACTCCGCACGTTTCGCTGCAAGCACCCGAAGAGGCTGTCAACGAATACGTGGGGCAGTTTGAGGATAAACCTTACTTAGGAGAAAAAAGCTATGCTTCAACTCCTTATCCTAGAGCAACTTATGCGGCAATGATTACGTACATGGACAAGCAAGTGGGGGCATTGATGCAATTGCTCAAAGACCTGAAAATTGACGACAATACCATCGTGATGTTTTCGAGCGACAATGGCGCTACTTTCAATGGCGGGGTAGAAGCTGCTTATTTTAGGAGCGTGGCAAATTTGCGCGGCCTCAAAATGGATGTATACGAAGGGGGAATTAGAGAACCCATGATTGCGCGTTGGCCCCAAAAAATTCCTGCCAATCAGGTCACCGACCATGTGTCGGTACAATACGATGTGATGGCTACCTTGGCCGACATAGCAGGATATACCAAACCGATTGATACAGACGGTCTTTCTTTTTTACCCACCTTGCTCGGTCAAAAAACAAAACAAAAACAACACGCCTATCTCTACTGGGAATACCCCGAAAAAGGAGGGCAGTTGGCGATTCGGATGGGGAATTGGAAAGGGGTTAAAACCGAAGTTCGTAAAAATCGAAAAGGGCCTTGGGAGTTGTATGATTTGAGTAAAGATGAAAGCGAAACGACCAACGTGGCCGCTCAACACCCTGAATTGGTTCGAGAGTTTGATGAGATAGTGGAGCGCGAACATGTACCTTCCCACATCAAAGAATGGGAGTTTGTATCTCCTAAATTTGGACAATAGAAGTTAGATATTGTTCAAATTTTAGGCTGTGCGTCGGAGACGCAGCACCACTTTTTTGCCCCAAATGACAGTTTAGGTTAAGCTATCGCTGTGTTAGATTTACTTCTTAAACTGCAACATCCATTTATAAATATCATAAACGTCACGCTTTTCATAAAGCCAATGAATACCGTGCCCTTCGTTTTCGAGTTTTGTGTAGGTAATACGGCCTTGGCATTTTTCTAAAGTTTTGACTTTGCTATCGGTTTCAGCAATAGGAACTACCTCATCTTCAGTGCCGTGGAAAGTCCAGATGGGGGTGTTTTTGAGAACACAAAGGCGGTCGGTGTCACTAAGCCATGCACACAAAGGTACAAGCGCGGCAAAGGTATTGGGATAATCTTTGGCAACTTCAAATACCCCACCGCCGCCCATGCTCACTCCTGTAAGATAGATACGACTAGGGTCGATACGGTATTTGCTTTGTAATTCTGCATACAAAACCGAAAACCAATCTTCCGAAAACCAGTATTTGTTGCTAGGACACTGAGGCGATACCGCAATAAAATCAAAATGCAGCCCCTGTGCCACGGCGCGCGGAATCCCGTAGCCTTTTAGCTTGTTGAGGTCATCGCCGCGCTGTGAACTTCCGTGGAGATATATCAAAAGGGGATATTTCTTGTTGTTTTGTTGGTAGTCTTGAGGTAAATACAGATGATAATCGTATTTAGCTTTGGTCTTTTCTAGGTGTTGAGCTTTGCTAGTAAAACCAATAAGTGTGCTGATAATCAATAAAATAGCGGTGTGTTTCATGCGTAGTAGGGGGATGGTGGTAAATCAAAAAGCCAGCCTATGTACATAAGCTGACTCTGGAATAAAGGTAAAAGAAAAAGCTTAATTTTCTGCCACTTCGTGGGTGGGAATGACGCCTAATTTTTGCCCTACTTTCACAAAAGCTGCGACGGCGCGTTGGAGATGCTCAGGCTCATGTCCTGCCGAAATCTGAACGCGAATCCGGGCTTTACCTTTGGGCACGACAGGGTAGAAAAATCCAATGACATAAATACCTTCTTCTAAAAGTTGCTTGGCAAATTCCTGGGCGAGGGGCGCATCATAGAGCATGATCGGCACAATGGGATGTTCGCCCGGCAAAATATCAAATCCAGCTTCTGTCATGGCTTGTCGGAAATAGCGGGTATTGGCTTCTAGCTTGTCGCGGAGGTGTGTTGAGCCACGCAATATTTCTAATACTTTGAGCGATGCCCCTACGATAGAGGGAGCTAAAGTGTTGGAAAACAGATAGGGACGCGAACGCTGACGTAGCAATTCGACGATTTCTTTGCGCGCTGCCGTAAATCCCCCCGAAGCGCCGCCCAAGGCTTTGCCGTAAGTTCCGGTGATGATATCGATACGGCCCAACACGTTTTTGTGTTCGGGAGTGCCGCGCCCTGTTTTTCCCATAAAACCACTCGCATGGCATTCATCTACCATCACAAGTGCTTGGTATTGGTCGGCCAAATCACATATTTTGTCCAACTGAGCAATGGTTCCGTCCATCGAAAATACCCCATCCGTGACTATCAATTTGCGGCGGCAACTAGCGGCGGCTTGAAGTTGTGCTTCCAAATCGGCCATGTCGTTGTGCTTGTACCGAAAGCGTTTTGCCTTGCAAAGTCGAATACCGTCGATGATAGAGGCATGGTTGAGTTCGTCCGAAATGATGGCGTCTTCTTCGCTCAAAAGGGGTTCGAAAACCCCGCCGTTGGCGTCGAAAGCGGCAGCGTATAAAATACAATCTTCGGCACCCACAAAGTCGGCAGTCTGGCGTTCGAGTTCTTTGTGAATATCTTGGGTACCACAGATAAATCGTACCGATGACATGCCAAAGCCGTGGTTTTCAAGGGTTTCGTGGGCGGCTTTGATTACTTCAGGATGTGACGACAGCCCTAAGTAATTGTTGGCACAGAAGTTTAAGACTTCGCGCCCGTCTTGTACGGCAATGACCGATGATTGGGGCGTGACAATGATACGCTCTGATTTATAGAGGCCCGCTTCTTGGATAGCGGCCAATTCTTTCTGAAGTTCTTCTTTGATAGTTCCGTACATGATTTTAGAGAGTTGATAGGTGAGCTAGGCGACTTGATGGTATATTTCAGTCAAGTGCGTAATCATTTCATGGGTCATTTTGGGTAAATCGAAGGCTGGCTTCCAGCCCCAATCGTGGCGAGCTACGGAGTCGTCGATGCTCTTAGGCCAAGAATCCGCAATGGCTTGTCGAAAGTCAGGCTGATAAGTGGTCTTAAAATCAGGGAAATACGTTTGGATCGAAGCCGTGACTTGTGCCGGAGTGAAACTCATGCCTGCCAAATTGTAAGAAGTACGAACGCTGATTTGATGAGCCGGAGCTTCCATCAACTCTAAAGTAGCCCGAAGGGCATCGTTCATATAAATCATGGGCAAAAGGGTATCTTCGGCCAGAAAGCATTCAAAATCAAGGCCTTGTACGGCGGCATGATAAATAGCGACGGCGTAGTCGGTGGTGCCTCCACCCGGCATGGACTGATAGCTAATCACCCCAGGATAGCGAAGCGAACGCACATCGAGGCCGTATCTTTTATGGTAATAAACCGACCAGTTTTCGGCGGCTACTTTACTGATTCCGTACACTGTAGCAGGGTCAAGGAGCGTCGATTGGGGTGTTTCGTATTTGGGGGCATGTTCGCCAAAAGCGGCAATCGAACTCGGTACAAATACCTTCTGGATTTGGTAAGTACGGGCTACTTCCAATACATTGAGGAGGGTTTGCATGTTGAGGTTCCAAGCCCAAAGTGGGTCAGTTTCGCCTTTGGCCGACAGCACAGCCGCCAAGTGATAAATCTGCGTAATACGGTATTTTTTTACAATCGTTGCTATGGCGGCGGCATCGGTCGCATCTAGCGTTTCGAAGATATCGGTAGATTGTAAGGAAGGGCGGATATCGGTGGCGATTACCCGATCATAACCGTACAAATGCTGGAGCTGGGGCAAGAGCGCCGTCCCAATTTGACCATTAGCCCCAATGATTAAAACAGTGTCTTGCTTCATAACATAACCCTAAAAAGGGTGATTTTTGGGGTGTTGATAAAGTGTAATTAATGGTACAAAGTTAATTGTACAGTGATAATTAATGAAATAGTCGACTAAAATCAGTTAATTTTGTGGTATATTTGTAATTAGTGAGTTATTTTCACTAAATTGTACTTATGGATGATATTATAGAAAGAAAAATTTTCGGCAATGGAACAACTCGATGAAATTGACAAAAAACTACTAAGACTACTACAAGCAGATGCTAAACTTACGACCAAGGAATTGGCCGCTACCTTAGGGCTCACGCTCTCACCCGTGTATGAGCGAATCAAACGACTCGAAAATCTGGGTTTTATCAAACAGTATGTGGCTATTCTTGATAAGGATTTGTTGGGGCAGCCGATTACTATTTTTTGCCAAGTGTCAATGCGCTATCATGACAAAGCATTTATTGAAAATTTTGAAGAAGAAATCCAAAAGTTGGAAGAGGTACAGGAGTGTTACCATATGGCAGGGCAAGTAGATTTTTTACTAAAAATCAACGTCGGGAGTTTGGACGAGTATCATGGTTTTGTAAGAAACAAACTTTCGAGGATTGAAAATATTGGCACGCTCAATAGCACCTTTTCTTTAAAAGTAATCAAGAAAAGCTTAGGCTATAGAGTGTAGGTGAGGGTGGTGTGATGCAGTGAATAAAAACTGACATTCGTCAGTTTTTATGAGAAAAAAGCATTTGGATTCAAGATTTGGGAGATACAAAATGAAATTTTATGGTTTTTTGGCTTAATGTAAGTGAGGAAAGAAGCGCCAAGAGGCTTTAAATGAGGCCGCGTTATAGTCATTTCACCGGGCAAAATAGTCATTTCACCGCCAAAAAGTTAGATTTCACGGTTCAAAAAGTAGGTTTCGCCGAAAACCTGACGAATATTACTTCTATTGGTAAAAAAAAATCCATTATCTTCGAAACATCAAACAATGACAAAAATATAGCTAATAGTTGTTCGGTTTTGAACACAACACAAAGCTAAGATTATAGATATTAAAGGTATTTTCAAAGTAGGGTAAAGTGTGTAGCACTGCCCCCGTTCCCTTGGAGCGGGGGCATGTTTTTTATAAATACCTAAGTCTTGCAAATCTAAAATTACGCTATTTCTTTGCGGTAGTCGCGGGGGGTTTTGCCAGTGACCTTCCTAAAGGTTTTGGTGAAGTGTGAAAGATTGTTGAATCCATTATGGTAGCATACGTCTGTGATAGACTGGTTTTGCATAAGCATCTTGCAAGATTGCTGGATCCGGTACTCATTCACAAAATCAGTAAAAGTCATCTGGGTGATCTTTTTGAAATACCGACAAAAGGAGGGTACTGTCAAGCTAGCTAAATCTGCTATTGTTTTAAGGTCAATTTCGTTTTGATAGTTTTGCTCTACATAGGCATACACTTGGCGGATGCGTGCTTCTTGGCGGTGACTATTTTCGTAACTAAGACCGCTTATATTCAATAAAGTGTATTCTTTGGAAATAGCAAGGTTTTGTAAGATAGTAAGAAGCTGGATGAGTCGCTCAAAATGATTCAGCTGTGGTAGTTGGCACATTTGATTCGCCACTTGGCTACGGGTGTCGCCATAGAAGCTGATACCTTGTTTGGAGCGCTCAAAGAGGCGCTTGACGTCCTGAAGTTCGGGACTTTGTAGAAAATGTTCTCCCAAGAAATCTGCTCGCAGCTGAATCACGATTTCTTCGTGCTTGTCTTCAGCGCCATATCCAAAATTGAGATGGGGGACATTGGGGCCGATAAACATGAGTGCTCCTTCTTCAAAATAAGAAAGGTGCTGACCGATGTGGCGTTTGCCGGAGCCTTTGTGGATGTAGACGATTTCGTATTCGGGGTGTTGGTGCCAAAAAAAACGATCATGGTCAGCATACCAATGCAGTACTCTAAACGAACTGCCACGGTCAGGGGTAATGTTTTCGTATTCGGTTTTCATGCTTGATTGTCATCAAATATATCTTAAAGGTGTCAAAGATGTTAAAATAGAACAAAATGTGGCAAAAATGGAATTCTTAGCTTGATTATTTTTTGCTGATATTTGCAAAATGTTCTGCAAGCAGACTTTTCTCACAAACAACCTATGATAATATTGAAAGGGTGGTCTAGGCCACCCTTTTTGCTATTGGAAGGAGTTTTGGAAAATTACGGGTATTTTGTTATATTTGAAGTTGTTCAAAAAAAATAAAGACTCTTTTTCTATACACTGTTTCGTTCGTAGTGATTGTTTTGGTTTTATGAAAGTATCTTCTAGTCAGCCTTTTAAGATTATTTATTCCCTTTTCCAACATGAGTATTTAGGGTATTTGTTTGGGTCGTATGTGGTGCAGGTCAATAGCAAAGGAGAATTGACCTTGCTCAATCAGATACTTTCTACCAAAAATGTAACTGAATTTGCGGCTGGTTTAGAAGAAGGAGATGCGGAGCTGGTCAAATCCATCGAAGCGATTCAGCAAGAAGCTATTCTAAAAAAATTCAATCCTAAGAAACTCACAGCAATCGATTTTTTTTTGAAAGTATATGACCCCCAAAAAGGAGATAAACTTATCCAAGAAGCCATCGGTGGCTACCTGGAGTCGATCAAAGCCGCGATTTTGGAAAAACTGCCTGCCACACGTATATATATAATGGGCAATGACAACAACCCCGCTTGGATGCCTATTGAGCAGATGCAAGGCAGTGCACGTGTTTATTTCCATTTTGCCAGAAAAGAAGAAAATACGCATTATTATCCTATCATCAAACACAACGGAGAGCGCCTTACCTTATGGCGTCAAAATGCGTTTTTGGTGTGTGATGAGCCGGCTTGGTTGTTGGTTGACAACAAGCTTTATCATTTTGATAAAAACGTAGACGGTAAAAAAATTCGCCCCTTTCTTACCAAAAACCACATCGTGATTCCTCGCAATGTGGAAGAACAATATTTTCAGCGTTTTGTAACTCCTCTGGTGGCGTCTTACGAGGTCTATGCTGATGGATTTGAAATACGGCATGAGCGGGCCGAATTAGTGCCTGTATTGAGTTTGACAGAGCAGCAAAAGGTGGTAGAGTCTTCACTTTTTCAAGGCGAAAAGGCTGATAACCACCCTGATGAAGACGACAATCTTCAGGTGACGTTGGAGCTGATGTTTCAGTATGGCAATTTTTCTTTTAAATTCGACAGCTTTGCGGCGCAAGCCAATGTGAGCTTAGAAAAAAAAGACAATAGTTATATTTTTCATAAAGTAAAGCGTAATATACAGATCGAAAAATCGAAGATATTTTGGCTAAAAGAGCAGGGGCTAGAAATGCGCCAAGGGCATTGTGTATTGCCCAAAGCCGAAGCATTTGAGTGGTTGAGATCGCATCATTTTGAGTTGGAAGAGGCAGGGTTTGTGGTAAGGCAAAATGCCACCAATCCTAAACAATATTTTTTGGGATATTCCTCCATTGACATCGCTTTTGAAGAAGCCCACGATTGGTTTGATGTATACGCGAAGGTACGATTTGGTGAGTACGAAATCCCGTTTGTAAAACTCAAAAATCTGATTTTGGCTCGAAAAAAGGAATTTGCGCTTCCCAATGGGCAGATTGCGGTGATTCCTGAGGTTTGGCTTACTAAGTACAACGAACTGTTTGCCTTTGCAGAATACGATCCTGATAGCCAAAAGCTTACGCTTCGAAAGCATCATTTGGCCCTTGTGCAAGAATATGCCGAAGACAGCTTGGCAAAGGTACTCATGAACCGTAGACTAGAAAAATTGAAGGATTTTGAGGAAATAGACGAAAATCCTTTACCTGAAGGATTTGTAGGGAGCCTACGACCCTACCAAAAAGCGGGTTATGATTGGCTCAATTTTTTGAGTAGTTACCGATTTGGTGGCTGCTTAGCCGACGACATGGGTTTGGGCAAAACCGTCACTACCTTGGCAATGCTGCAATACCAAAAAGAACAAGGCGCAGATAGACCGTCGTTGCTTATCATGCCCACCTCTTTGCTGTACAATTGGGAACTAGAAGCCAAGCGGTTTACGCCCTACATGCGAGTATTGGTTTATACAGGTACGTATCGTGACAAAAATCTGCATCACTTTGACGGCTATGATTTGGTGCTGACCTCTTACGGGATTGTGCGCATTGATATTGAATTGTTGCAACAATACACCTTCCATTATATCATATTGGACGAGGCACAGGCTATCAAAAACCCTTCTTCACACATTACAAAAGCCGTGATGCAGTTGCAGTCTAAGTATCGGCTATTGCTTACCGGCACACCGCTCGAAAACACAACGATGGATTTATGGACCCAAATGACCTTCGCAAATCCGGGGTTGTTGGGAAGTCAATCTTATTTCCGAAATCATTTTCAGCTCCCTATCGAAAAGCAGCATGACGAGCAACGGACCAAAAAATTGTATTCACTCATTAAGCCTTTTTTGCTTCGTCGTCACAAGTCGCAAGTGGCCCTTGACCTTCCTCCCAAAGTGGAGAGCGTACACTATTGCCAAATGGTCGAAGAACAAGAACAACGCTACGAAGAGACCAAATCTTACTATCGAAATCATATTTTAGAACAGATTGAAGAAGCGGGAATGGCCAAATCGCAGATGATTGTACTGCAAGGCTTGACCAAATTGCGACAGCTAGCCAATCATCCCCGCATGATTGATGAGGGCTACGAAGGAGAGTCAGGGAAATTGGAAGAGATACAATCAAAGTTGGAGGAATTGTTAAAAGGAAATCATAAAGTTTTGATTTTTAGCCAATTTGTTAAGCACCTCAACATCTTGCGGCATTATTTGGACGGAAAAGAAATCGTATATGCCTACTTAGATGGCTCTACGCACGACCGCCAAGGGCAAGTCGCTTTTTTTCAACAAAATGAGGACGTCAGGATATTTTTGATTTCGATGAAAGCGGGCGGATTAGGGTTGAATCTTACGGCCGCTGATTATGTGTTTATTCTGGATCCTTGGTGGAATCCGGCTATCGAAGCCCAAGCCGTAGACCGTGCCCATCGGATTGGACAGCAGCGTACGGTGTTTACGTATAAGTTTATCACCAAAAACTCCGTAGAAGAAAAAATCTTGGATTTGCAGCGTAGCAAGCAAAAACTCTTCAACGATCTCATTACCACCGAAGAGAGTTTTGTAAAGTCGTTAACCAAAGAAGATATCATGGAGCTTCTGGCTTAGGTGGATTGCCATTTATCTCAAAATAAGTAGCTTGCCTC
Source organism: Runella zeae DSM 19591 (assembly GCF_000423565.1). GTDB lineage: Bacteria > Bacteroidota > Bacteroidia > Cytophagales > Spirosomataceae > Runella > Runella zeae. Next base: position 20,418 of record NZ_KE384047.1, read on the forward strand.
GGTATTCGTGTTTGTTTTGGGGTGATTGGATAAGATATACATAATTGCCTTCCGGAAGGGGGGTGCCCAAATAAGTGCCATCAAATGAGCGAACGGAGGTTTTGTTGGATAAAAAAACGAGATTTCCCCAACGGTCAAAAACCTTCACTTCTGCTTCTGGATAATCTTCAAGACCGTTGATTTCCCATACATCATTGTGGCCGTCGCCATTAGGCGTAAAGACGTCAGGAATATAAATACGAGACATTACATAGACCGTAATTGAATCTTGAGCACTACAGCCCTTATCGTCAGTTACTTTTAGGGTATAAGTGGTAGTTTTGGGAGGATTAACTGTGGGGTGTGCACTTTGACTATCATCGATATAGATAGGTGGTGTCCATTCATATTTAACATTTGAGCCTATATCTCCGTCGAGTTTCAGGGCTTCACCTTGAGAGATACTGCGAGTATTTACCAAGGTTACGTTAGGAGGAGCATTGATGATCACAGTGCGGGTAGCTTTACCACTTTGGCAAGCAAGTGAGCTCGCAATGGTATACGTGATTTCGTGCGAACCAAGCCCTGCTTTGGCAGGGTCAAAAGTATTGTTGACCACGCCTTTGCCCGCAAAAGTCCCTCCTGTAGGACTTGCACTGAGCAATACTGCGGGCTGCGAAACGCCACAAAAGGGAGGAATAGAATCGAGCTGTATTACAATGCTAGGAATTTGAGTGACTTGAAAGGGCGAAGAGATTGTTTGACATTGGTTGGTATCAGTGACGGTGACTCGGTAGCTGCCACTTTCCCTTACACTGATTTTATTTTGAGTGGCGCCGCTGATAGGCTGATTGTTGCGAGTCCAAACAAAGGTCTTGAGTTGGTTTCCTGAGGCGGTTAAAGTGAGGGTTGCGTCTTCGCACAACTCGTTGGCGGTCGACGAAATGTTTACAGATGGAAGTGCTGCTTTTTTGAGAATAAAAACACTTGATTCGGCAAAACATCCTTCTGGAGAAGAAACTTTAACGGTATAATTACCCTCATCTCCTGCGGCGATGCTTGACTGATTGACCCCTACGTAGGGCTGATTGTTTCGACGCCACTCGTAGGTATGATTGGGAGCAAGGGGAGCAGACAAAGTCAGGGTATTGCCTTCACAGACGAAATTGGAGGGGGCCGTGATGCGCGCTGTCGGTGAAGGAATAATAGTCACGGCTTGTGGAGAAGATAGGTTAGAACAATTGGTCACGCCTGTTACTCTCACGGCATAAGTACCTGTTTCGCCTGTTTCAAAATAAGACGCCGACGCGTTTGGGATAAGGCTGCCATTTTTAAACCATTGGTATACAGGAGATGCCGCGTTGGAGTTGGCGGTGAGGGTAAGCCTCTGCCCCTCACATATGCGACCTGACGCCGTGGAAAGCCCAATATTAATTGAAGGTTTGGGCATGACTACTATCGAAATCGTGTCGGATGAAATAGACGGGGGGCAAGCGTTGGCGAGCGTTACGGTGCAGCTATACCGACCTCCCTGCCCTGCGGCAACGACCAATACCGAATCCGTCTTTCCGGCTAGTAGATTTCCATTGCGTAGCCATTGTAACGAACCGCCTCTTGAAAATCCTTTGAGGTTGAGTTGGAGGGTGCTGTCTTCGCATACAGTTGACGAAATCAAAACCTGCGGCTGACCGACTTTGGAGATCGTAATGCTTGGTTTTTCGTTTGGGCGACAGTCAATCACTGATAATACAAACTCATACTCAATAGCGCTGTATTTGGTATTGCCCTGATAAGCCTCTGCTCGGATTACATACACGTAAGTCCCTGGCTGTTGTGCGCGTCCTGTGATTCGTCCTGTGTTAGGGTCTATCGATAAAGGGGCGGCGGTATTAGAAGTGAAATTTTGGGCCGAAAACCCTGAGCGATAGGTGAGAGGAGTATTGGAGCGAGGGGTTGCAAAGGAGTATTTAAGGGTGAGATTAGGGCTGGGAGGAGTTCCCAATTTAAAAATAGGGCTAGGAAAATCAATATTTTGGCCATTGCAAACTTCAAAATTACCTAAAGCTATGGGATTGGCCACAGGCGTATGAGTATGACTTGCCCGGTATTCAACCAAATCAGCAGGGCCTATTTCCAATCTTAGCACTACAGGAGGGTTGGCTTGGGTCAGGTTAGTGACATTGATGCGCTGACCAATAGGGATTGTCTCGGCATAATATCCGCCTATTTCATTATAAGAAAGATTATAAAAATCTAAAGTTGAAAAAGTGTAAGTAATTTTTGTTAAAGAAATATTTTGTCCACAAACAGAAGTATATATATATGGTTGAGAGGCTTCAACGCTAGAGTTAGGTTGTGGTGTGAGAACTCCATTTTGGATAATTCCCCCGGTTCGGGTTGAAGATATAAGGGCGTTGTTGTTGTTAAAAATATTCAAATCTAAGAACGGGGGCATCTGCAACAAATCCTCCGTAGCCACAAAATAAGTTGCTTTAAACTGATGTGTATTGTAAAACTGCCCCGTACTTGAGGGGGTATTGGCAATAGCATAATCAGCCAAAAAACCACCATAAATCCGAGGTGTTTGGGTATGTCCTTTTGACATCATCATATACGCCACTCCCAAAAGCCACCAAAAAAGTCTCATAACGATAGATGAAATAGAATCAGAATTTTAGAGCAAGTTAGGGGTTGGCAAATGAATTTCCAGCATCCAGCTCGTTTTTATCTCAACAACAATACATGTCCGCGATAAGTATGACTGGCTTGCGGCTCAGTTTTGATTGTGTAGACATAGACACCTACAGGCAGGGATTTGCTTTGATAGGTACCATCAAAAGCTACTTGTTTACTTCCTGTTTGGTAATAAACCAGTGAACCCCAGCGGTCAAAAACCATAATCTCCGCCTCGGGATATTCTTCAGCGCCGCGCAATACCCAAGTGTCGTTGATGCCGTCTCCATTGGGCGTAAAAACATCAGGAATGCTAATACCTCTGATGATACCAATCAATACAGAGTCGGTGGCAGTGCAGTTGTGACTATCAGTGATGCGGAGCTGATATTCAGTGGTAATTTCGGGAGAAGCAATAGGGGAAGGCGCAGAAGTATCATCAAGACCTTGAGGTGGAGACCATTGGTAAGTATAACCTACGCCCAAATTTCCATTAGAATTAAGTTGAATACTCGCGTCTTGGGAAATAAATTGGTCATTGCCTAGGTCGACTGTAGGGAGTGCCCATACTTCGGCGGTTTGGTTAGTTGCTCCAATGACACAAAAATTTGGATTGTCGAAACGATAAGAAAGTTCGTGAATACCTGCCCCAGCTTTGTGTGGGTAAAATTTTTCGCCTATTACTCCTTTTCCACTAAATAAACCACCCAATGGAGAGCCTATTAGAGGGATAGCGGTGGTATCACTAACACATCGGGAGGGAATCGGATGGAAGGTAATGGGCTGATTTTGACCAAGCGAAACCACATAAGGACTAGATTCTCCAACGCACAGATTTTGGTCAATTACTTTCACTGAGTAAATTCCTGCTTGGGTAGCGACATAAGTAGCGGTAGTAGTAGTAAGTAAAGTATTGTTGCGAAACCATTGGTATCTTACCAACGGTTCTGAAACGAGCGTAGTAAATTTGAGAGAGTCATTGGGACACAATATCCCTCCGGCTATTGTAGATGAGACAGTGACTTGAGGATTGGGCACCAGAAGGATAGCCGTCGTGGGGGAAGTAGACGTAAAGCACGCACCAGTTTTGGTCAACACCACTTTATAGGAACCTTCTTCGGCGACCACTAGCACTGAGTCGTTTTGATTGGGGATAAGGGTGTTGTTCTTAAACCATTCATACTTGACGTTAGGCTGACCCGCTCCTGCATTGAGCTGCACCGATTTCCCTTCGCATATTTTAGAAGAAGCTATGGTTTGGGGATTTCCTACTTCGCTCAGCCGGATAGTGGCTGGGGGTGGTGGCAGACATTCCTCCACTTGAATCTGATATTCACGGTAGATTTCGCTCAAAAGAATCCCAGCCCGGCTATGGCGTAGCAAAAATCCCACCGAAAAAACACCTGTACGAGTTGGCCGTGCCGAAACGACGAGATTGGCTTGGCCTTGGGATGAAAAAATAACGGGCGGTTGTGGAACAACAAAATTACCGCCAGGCAACATTTGATTTTCCGAAAATCCAGTTTTCCATTGGGCGTTTTGATAGGGAACGGAGCCGTTAGGGTTAGAAGTTAGTGGGGCTTTATTGGTGAGTGATAGATTAAAATTATGGGAAGTAAGCCCCGTTTTTTGTGGGTCAGATACCACCATTAAGCTAAAATTACTTTCGGCGTTGTTACAAAAAAAATTGAATGAATCGGGTAGCCATTGAGGGGCAGTTTTGCCAGCTTCGGCGGGGTCAAAATACTCCCAGAGATACTGGGGTGAAAACCAATGATACAATACTATGTCGGATGAGGTAATATTGTCGGCGGAATTGCGGGGACCCACGGGCGCATTGACGATGTAATACCCCTCTGGGTCGTTGAAAACTTGGGGCGTAAGAATGAGGTTTTCGGTGTATTTTACAAAAATATACTCTACATTGGAGCTTCGGTCGCAAGAGGTAGCGGTTTTGCTTTGGTTTGGGGAGGCGCTTTTGGTAGCCGAAAATTCGCGTATCAATTGATTGTCTCTTTTGCGATATATTCCCAATCGCAAATTGTCAGGAAGGATATTGTAAGCGGCTTTATCAGTAAAAAAAGTACAGACAACGCCATAAGAATAAGGCAGTGTAGTATTTAGAATTTGGCGGTCTATTTGCCCTCCATAAATTCGTTGAGCCCTAAGAGGTGCATAGCTCAAACTGACAAATAACATCAAACCAAATAGAGACCGCATCATACCCTTTCAGAGAAAAACTACCAAATTTAGCAAAAAATGCAAAGATTAGACGCCGCATTTTATCAAAAGTATGATACCATTACCCTCGCACAGCGATTGTTGGGCTGTGAACTTGTACACGATAGTTCCGAAGGTCAAACGGCTGGTATAATCGTCGAAACCGAAGCATACATTACGGGCGACCCCGCTTGTCATGCTTATCGTCGTAAGACTGCTCGCAATGCCGCCATGTTTGGTGCGGCAGGTTCGGTGTATGTTTATTTGATTTACGGAATGTACCATTGTATCAACGTAGTCAGTGCCGAAGAAGGAATGGGCGAAGCCGTGCTTATTCGCGCACTTGAGCCAACCAGAGGGGTTGATTTGATGCAAATGAGGAGGGCGATCAAAAAAACAAAAACGGTCGAAGGAATGAACACTCACATATCTTTAAAACAATTATGCAATGGCCCTGGGAAATTGGTACAAGCGATGGGCATTTCTTTGGTAGCCCATAATGCCACTCATCTAACAGAAGGCTCACTTTATATTAATGAACCCTCTTCCTCTCATTTTGAAGTGGTAACTACCACCCGTATTGGAATCACCCAAGGGGCAGATTTACCGTACCGATTTTATATAAAAAATAATCAGTTTGTGAGTAAGAAGTAAGATTTTTTAGATTCGACGTTTACCTACTGAGAGAGGGATATCAAAGGCGTTGTCAAAGTAATAGTTTTGTCGGGGCGGTGTTTTTTACTTTTAAACAATTATGACAAATTTTGCCTGAGAAGGTATTAAACCGTCCTGCCAAGCTTCTTTATGTATCATATAAAACTAAACCTTGCTTTTTATGAAAATCAGTAAGCTATTGGTAGGGAGCTTATTAATGTACGCTTCTGCTGTGGTGGCTCAATCAAGTTATCCTACTATTGGTAAGATTGTACGTAACGACCCACAACTTGATGAGCTTGTTGCTCCCGACGCTAAAATAGAAGTTTTGGCATCGGGCTTTACGTGGTCAGAAGGACCCGTTTGGAGCAAACAAGGAAGCTATTTGCTGTTTTCGGATGTTCCTCAAAATACCGTCTTCAAGTGGAGTACCAAAGAAGGACTTAGTACTTTTCTTAAGCCTTCGGGATTTACAGGTGCTGGCACCTACGGAGATGAGCCAGGAAGCAATGGCCTCATTATCGACCGTCAAGGGCGACTCGTCTCTGCCGAACATGGCGACCGGCGTATCTCTGCCATGCCTTTAACAGACGCTGGTAAACGCACCCTTGCCGACAATTTTCAGGGAAAACGTTTCAACAGCCCCAATGATGTAGTGCAGCATTCGAGTGGAACCTATTACTTTACGGATCCTCCTTATGGTATGCCCAAAAAACAAAACGACCCAACGCGCGAAATAGATTGGTTTGGGGTATATCGCATTGGCAAAGATGGAGTTGTGAGCCTGCTTACTAAAGAAATGACTCGTCCGAATGGGTTGGCGTTTTCGCCAGATGAGAAAATCCTCTATGTGGCTCAATCTGACCCTGAGCGCGCTATTATAATTGCATTCCCTGTCAACGCCGACGGCTCTTTAGCTCAAGGTAAAGTGCTTTTTGACGCTACTTCTATGGTAAAACAGGGACTTCCGGGCCTACCTGACGGACTGAAAGTGGATGCCAAAGGAAATCTGTGGTGTACGGGGCCGGGGGGCGTTTTGATCATTACTCCAGCGGGTAAATTGCTAGGAAGAATCGAAACAGGAGAAGCAACGGCCAATTGTAACTGGGGCGACGACGGCTCTACTTTATACATCACCGCCGATATGTATCTGTGCCGCATTCGTACCAAAGCCAAAGGTGCAGGATGGTAAGAGATCAATGAGTATAAATTTGAAAAATACGAGGTGACTTTCAAAGTCCTTGCGGGAGTCATCGAAAAAGACATGGAGTTGGTGCTTCCCTTATCCAATGGAAAAGTGGTATATGCACAGCTTCAAGCCTACTTATTTGAAATAGAGTATGTTGGGGATCTAAAGTTTCAGTAAAAAATGTGCAATCAAGAAATAAGTCCCAATACCGATGAGGTCGTTGGCCGTCGTGATAAATGGGCCCGAGGCCACTGCGGGATTGATACCAAACCGATTGAGCACTAGGGGAGTGACCGTACCCATAAAAGAAGCTAGTAGTACCACCATCAGCAGCGAGAGACTTACTACCCAAAATAATTGAGTCTGACTGAAAATAAGGACATATATCCCCGCCAATAACCCGATAATGAGGCCGTTGAGAGCTGCAATGACGATGATTTTGAGTAGACGGTCTTTCCAACTGATTTCAAGGCCAGTTTTGTCGGCTAAGGCTTGCACGATGAGCGAGGCGGTTTGGATGCCTACGTTACCCCCTGTGGAGCCCATGATAGGAATAAACATCGCCAATGCCGCAATACGGCTAAGCTCTCCTTCAAACAAACGAATCACCGTGGCGGCCATCAAACTTCCAATCACCCCTACAATGAGCCAAGGCAGACGCGCCTTGACCTGATCCCATAGGCTATCGTCTTCTTCTACCTCGCCCGTGATCCCTGAGATGGCCTGAATGTCTTCTTCGGCTTTTTCGGTGATTACGTCCAGAATATCGTCAATCGTAATGCGGCCTAGCAGTCTTTTCTGAATATTTACGACTGGAATTGCCTCTAAGTCATATCGTTGCATGATTTCAGCGACTTCTTCTACGGGACGAAAGGTCTCAATATAATGAATGTCTTCGTCGTAAATGTTGCCGATTTTGGTGTTTTTTCGGGCTAGTACCAAGTTTTTCAACGAAATCAGACCTAGCAATGTTTGGTCATCGTCTATCACATACACCGCATATACTTTTTCTACATCTTCGGCTTGTTTTCGGATTTCTTCGATGCACTCATTGACGGTCCAATTCACATTGGCTTTGACCAATTCTTTTTGCATCAGCCCCCCCGCTACGTCTTCATCATAAGGAAGAAGATCAATGATAAAGCGTGCTTGTTCGCGGTCTTTTAAGAGACCAATGACTTCTTCGCGGATTTGAATGGGCTGCTCTTTGAGCAGGTCCACGGCGTCGTCAGAGTCAAAGACTTCAATATAACGCGCGATTTCTTGCGAATTAAAATTGGTTAGAAATTCCTTCCTCTCAGTAGGGGCGATGTTGGCTAGGATTTCGGCTCCGATTTCAGTATCAAGCAAACTGAACAAATAATGCGCCGATTCGCTCTTTAACTCGTACAAAATACTGCTAATATCGGCGGGATAAAGCTCTTCCATCTCTGCAAGCAACTGTTGATTGTTTTGCTCTGCGATGTGGATTTCTAAAGCTTCAATAAATTCTTTGGTCAGTTCAAAAGTCATGGTCAATCAAAATCGTCAGGAGGTCATCTTTTGAGTGAGTAGCACAAACTCGGCTACTCCTAGTTGTTCGGCTCGTTTGTCCAAAAGAGAGTGATCAAACTGAATACCTAATGGTTTGAGGGCATTGCGTAAGGTTTTGCGGCGTTGGTTAAAACCTGCTTTGACCACCTTGATAAACATTGCTTCGTCACAGTCGAGGCTTTGTACACTGTTGCGTTTGAGTCTTATAACGCCCGAATTTACCTTTGGTGGAGGGTCAAAAACTTCAGGAGGTACCGAAAAGGCATATTCGATGTCATAAAAAGCTTGCAACAACACACTCAAAATGCCGTAGTCTTTTTTGCCAGGAGGAGAAGCTACCCGCATAGCCACTTCTTTCTGAAACATCCCGACGATTTCGGGAATGACATTTCGGTATTCAAGTGCCTTAAATAGAATCTGAGAAGAAATATTGTAAGGAAAGTTGCCAATAAGGGCAAACGTCGGGTTGGAATTTGGAACGGCTGGAATGGCACTTAAATTTCGCCATTCATTCAAATTTAACCGCAAAAAATCTCCTTCAATAATGCGTCCTTCCAAAGCCGGGAAATGGGCTTTGAGATAAGCCACCGATTCGCGGTCAATTTCTACCACATAAGTTTGAAACTGTGTTTTGGGCAAGATAAATTGGGTCAACACTCCCATACCGGGGCCAAGTTCGAGTACGGTATCGTAGCCGCCATGCCCTGATAAGAGATCAGCGATGCGCTCTGAAGTATACAAGTCCCGCAAAAAATGCTGCCCTAAGTGTTTTTTAGCTTTTACTTTCATGTGTTTTTTCAAAAGTTTTGGCTTGAAAGTCAGCATATCTTCAACCATGAACTGATAACTACTCACCTCCTAAATATACTTTTGCGGCACGAAAGTACACCGATTTTGGATAATTACAGCAGTTTTATTTTTACCAAATCAAGACTTTTATGGCTTTTTGAGAAGTAAGTAGTCTTGCGCTAATCTGGATAGAGAAGCTGTTTATTTTAGATTACATCTATGGTAAAGCCTTAGGCTTATTTGCTTATAAGGCTAAAGAAAAATACCTTGTGGTGTAGAAGGAGTGTTATCTTTGTTTTATTTATCTAAAAAACGGAATTATTAGTGGAAACCACCTCAATCAATGTCTCAGATAATTTTGTCGAGCAACTCAACTTATTTGGCTTGACCATCCAACCCAACGGGACGATTCGCTATGCCAATGCTTACACGTTGAGAATGCTAGGCTGGAGTGTTCAGGATCTTCAAAGGTTTAATTTTTTTGAGGATTTGCTTGCTCACGAACAAAGAGAAGATGTATCCAAATTTTTGAAAGAGTCGCTCGAACGCGGAAGCTTAGCGGAGTTTAGAGAGATTTCACTTATTGCTAAAAATAGAAACCTCCGAACCGTACAGGTCAATTCTTTGATTTTAAATAAAACGAATGGCTTAATTTCTGATTTTACCATTATTGGCGAAGACATCACCAATAAGCTTCGCGTTGCTACTGCGCTTAACAAATCAAATTCTCAGTTGCAAGACTTGATTGATAATACCAGCGATTTGATTCAGTTGGTATCTTTGGAAGGAAAGTTTTTGTTTGTCAATCGAGTGTGGAGGGAGCGATTGGGCTATGAATTAGAAGAACTTGCTTCGCTCAATATCAAGGATGTAATCTGGCCCGATGCCATGGATGCTACATTGCATCTTTTAAGACGGGTCCAAGAAGGGGAAGCGATTCCTGACTTTGAGACGATTTTTTGGAATAAACAACGAAAAAAAATATACCTTAACGGAAGTGTAACTTGCCGCTACGAAAACGGCAAACCAACCGCCTTTCGTTGTATTTTGCACGATGCTACTAGCCGAGTCCGGGCGGAGCGTTCGCAAAACTTGTATTATAGTATTGCCAATTGGACGATTAAAACGCGCGATTTGGATGAGTTTTATGCCCGAGTCCATGAGGAATTAGGGAAGGTAATAGACGCCCGCAATTTCTTCATTGCCCTATATGACCCTACCAAAAGCTACATGTATTTCCCTTATTATGTGGACGAGTATTTTAAGGGAAACGTCCGATTTACAAAACGTAAACTGGGGAATGGTATCACCGAATACGCCATTCGGGCCAATAAACCCTTGTTTTTGTTTCAAAAAGACATTGAAGCATTGGCCGAAAGCCAAGGTATTTATATTTACGGGAAAATCCCCCAAGTACTGCTTTGCGTCCCTTTGAGGATTGGTGATAGAGTGACAGGGATCATCGGGGTGAAGTCTTACACTAATCCTAACCAATATCGCCCTCGAAACTTAGAGATGTTGGAGTTTATTTCGGGGCAAGTGGCATTGGCCATAGCGCGTAAGCAAAACGAAGCGGAACTGAATCGTCAAACGGCCCGACTCAACGCTATCTTTGATAGTAGTGCTTATCTGATATGGTCGGTCAACAAGGCACTTCAGTTGACTTCTTTTAATAAAAATTACTCTGCTTTTCTCCAACAACACCTTCGTACTACACCTGCTCTTAATACTACTACGGAGCGGTTGGGATGGCAACTCATGAGTCCCGAAAATCGCCGCTTGCTTGAAGAGCGCTATCGACAAGCATTTAGGGGACACCCACAAGCGTTTGAAATCAAAATCGAGACGCGAAATGGTGAAGGAGATTTGTGGCTGGAGTTTAGTTTGAACCCCATTCAAACTTCTCAAGAGCCTATCGAAGAAGTGTCGGGGGTTGCTCGTGACATTACTCCGCGCAAATTGGCAGAACTTTCAATGCAGCAAAGTGAGGAGAAATTCCGAGGAATTTTTGTCAACCTACAAGATATTTATGTCCGAACCGACCGTACGGGTTGCATTACGATGATTAGCCCTTCGGTACTGAAACGTACAGGATATACCGTAGAGGAGGCTATTGGAACGCATGTGACCGATTATTTTGTGGATTTGCAACGTATCCGAGCGGCTCTCGTACGCCTTCGACGCGATAAGAGTTTGCGCAATTTTGAGGCTGAATTACGAATCAAAGACGGAACTATTCGGCAGTTTATGTTTAATATGCTGCTTTTGGAAGACGAAGAAGGCGCTCCTATTGTGGCGGCCTTGGCGCGTGATATTACGGAGCTTAAGCGAAACCAAGAAGAGCTTGTCAAAGCCAAAGAAGAAGCCGAACGCTCATTGAAAGTAAAAGAGCGGTTTTTGGCCAATATGAGTCACGAAATCCGGACGCCCATGAATGGAATCATCGGCATGATTGACCTCATCAATGGTACTCCGCTCAATCCCGAGCAAAAAGATTATATCTTGACCATGAGGCGCTCGTCCGAAACTTTACTCAATATCTTAAATGATATTTTGGACTTGTCAAAAATTGAGGCGGGCAAAATGGCCCTCAACGAAGCTCCCGTGAGCTTGGAAGAGATTTTTGAGAAACTAACCGCCTTGTTTTCGCAGATTGCCCGTAACAAAAACAATTCTTTGCGCTATCATTTGGCCGAAGGATTGCCCCAATACATCATCGCCGACCAGACGAGATTATTGCAGATTTTATCAAATTTGACTTCCAATGCCATTAAATTTACCGAAAACGGCGGTGTAAACCTGTACATTACGCCCGTGTGGACAAAAGGAAGGTTTCACAAAATCAAAGTAGAAGTCAAAGATACAGGTATCGGTATTACGCCTGATAATTTAAAACTACTCTTCAATGCTTTTAGTCAAGTAGATACCTCCTCGCGCAAAACTTTTGGCGGAACTGGGTTAGGATTGGTGATTTCGAAAGAGTTGTGCCGTTTGATGAAAGGCGAAATCGGGGTGGAGTCGGAGCTAGGAAAAGGAAGTACGTTTTGGTTTACTTTCGAAACCAAAGAAACGATGATAAGCCCTACGCAACAAAAAGCCGAAAATGTAGAAATAGTTTTAGAAAACTTTTTTCAAACTTATCACCCTCATGTATTGCTGGTCGACGACAACTTTGTGAACCGGAAAGTAGCGAGTGAAATCCTCAAAAAATCAGGCTGTGTGGTCGAGACCGCCGATAGTGGCAAACAAGCTATTGCTCATGTGAGAGCTTCGTATGGGGCAGATATGCGCCCCTATGATATGATATTTATGGATATTCAGATGCCCGACATGGACGGCATCGAAACTACCCAAAACCTGCGCGATGAGTTTGGGAGTAAATTACCGACGGTAATTGCAATGACGGCCTATTCGATGAAAGAAGACCGAGAGCGGTTTTTGAGCCAAGGAATGGATGACTATGTGCCAAAACCGATTCGGGCGCAAGTATTGATTCAAAAAGTAAAAGAAATCGTAGACACAGGCACTTCTATCAAAGAAACGGCGGTTTTGAGAAACAAACAAAAGGTGATTGCGCAAGATTTACAATTGCCTATTGTGGATTTGGATATTGTAAATCAGCTACTTGGGCTTGGCGGCATGGAACTCATCAGTTCAATTTTTGAAGACTTCGTGACCGAATCGACCCAATTGGTGGAAGAAGCTTTATCGGCTTTTGCACAGGGTGATATCGCTACGGTAAAAAGCAATCTGCATACCCTCAAAGGAAGTGCTGGTACCATAGGCGTAGCACGTGTAGCAGAGATAGCCCGCATAGGAGAAGGAAAACTCAAAACCAATGATACAAGCACTTTGGCCGAAGATTTGCCGAGATTAGAACGTGAGTTCAAAACTTTTCTCAACGAGTATCAGGCTATTTTAGAGGATTTTACGAAAAAAGAGTAAGTGATAGCAGCTAGCCTTACCAAGTTGTCAATGACTTGGTAAGGCTAACAAAAAAGCATTAGAGATATTTTACAATAGATAATAAAGCATAAATGACTAATCAAGTATCGGTAGGAGTGGTAGGACTAGGTTTGATGGGGTGTAGCATTACTACCTGTCTTTTGATGGCAGGCCACAAAGTAGTGGCAATAGCCCCGCTACCCACGGATGTTCCCACCGCTAAACCACGTATAGAAGAACATTTACAAAAATCGCTTCAAGAAGGGCTCACTACTTTTGAGCCAAGCTACTACTGGCCTTCACTTCTAATCACGGAAGATTATAGTGCCTTGGCCGATTGTGAGTTGGTGATTGAGTGTACACTCGAAAATTTAGAAATCAAAAGGGCGGTTTACGGAAAAATCGAAGCGGTAGTGTCAGTCGATACGGTGATTACAAGCAATACCTCGGCGATTCCTATCAGTGTTTTACAGCAAGAAGTCAAATATCCAACGCGCTTTTTGGGCTTGCACTGGGCTGAACCCTCGCATACTACGCGATTTTTGGAAGTGATTTGTGGTGATTTGAGCGATGTCAGCAAGGGCGAATGGCTCTATGAACTTTCGCATCGGTGGGGAAAAGAACCTACCCTTGTACGAAAAGACATTCGGGGTTTTATTACCAACCGTCTCATGTATGCTTTGTACCGAGAAGCTTTTGATTTGGTAGAAAAAGGCTACGCTACTGTCGAAGATGTAGACAGGGCTTGCCGAAACAATGCGGGCTATTGGATGACCCTCGTGGGGCCTTTTCGGTGGATGGATTTGACGGGAGTACCCGCTTATCATACAGTGCTAAAAGAGCTTTTTCCAACCCTCAGCAATCGAACGGATGTACCACCTCTGATAGACGACCTCGTAAAAGCCGGCGCTAAAGGAGTACTAAATGCCCAAGGGTTTTATGAATATACTCCTGAAGAAGCACGTTTGTGGCGCGAAACTTTTGAAGATTTTAGCTACGAAATCAGGAAACTAGCGCTTCGGTATCCGGCAGATGTGGTCAAGAAAAAAATGAAGGAGTAGTGGAAGGTTACCACCACTTCCAGAAGGCTCTTTCTGCTTTTTGTGTTTCCCAATTTTCAAAACGTTTATTAATAGCTATTTTTAATCTTTCGTAGTTATACCAATTATCGGCTACTTTGTATTGGTTTGGTTTTCCAGCCAAGAGAAGCGCTTTGAAGTCATTCAAATAGTTTCCTGAGTCAAAGCTGAGGTAGGGAAGCGCGAAACGGTTTCCTCGCTCGCTTACATCTTCGAGCATCAAAATCCCGTCACAGCATGTATCTAGAAGGTTAGGGGCCGTGATTTTTCTTTTTTTGAACTCTTCGATTTCACAATTGTGATCACTTCTGAATGTATTACTGATAAGTTCGTTGTCGATGAGCCATCCTAAAAAAAATCCTGTATATATGCTAGAGTCAGATTCGTTATGGGGTTTGGAATCTTCTATTCCCATGTGGCGTTTGATGCGATTATAAACATCCACCGAATTTTCTAAAGTTTCTCGATAGTCAGTGATTTTGTAACCTTCTTCGATTTTTTCTTCAACTAGAGTCTTTATTCTGAGAAGTGCATTTTCTAAATTACCACAACCTTCCCACGATTTACTGAGCCAATGATAAAATACCCCTTGGATGATGTCTACACCGTTGTTGTAAATCGATGCTTTAAAATGATAGGTTTTACCTTCACTTTCTTTTATTAAATAAGTAAGCATATCTCACACAATTAAAAGAAACCAAACCATCAATTAGCTATTAGTCTATTGAAGGTATACAAGCAGTAAAATTCTAATACTTTTGACAACTTCAGTTTTAATTAATGTATCCCGAATTTCCTCAAACCTCATGCCCTTGGGCAGTTGTCAAGAAAGCAGTAGGATGGCGTAAATGGCTTTATTTCTGAGTTTTAATGCACATTAAACCCTAGGGAATTGGTTTTTTAGTCCATGTGATATTCTCCTATTTTTAGCCCTCGGCCTAAATACTTGGCGTTAAAAATACAAAACAATATCTAATGTAGTTTTGCATGACTACTCATTGCAAGTAGATACAAAAGTATTCAAGTATTTTGATATTTCCATAGCTTTAAGGCTGCCCAGATTTACACCGAAGCGAGTATTATTAAAGTCAAGGTATTGGTAGTAACTCCATCCAAAATCATGCTAACAACTAATCAAAAGTTTCGTCGGTAATAAACCTTATGAAAAAAGGGTATATTACAAACCCGAAGATTTATAATATACCCTTACGCAGCCTTCTGCAGAAGGAGGATAATTAGGCTTGACTTTCGGCGTATTTTTTGAAATTATCCAAAATCGCCTGCCAACCTTGTTGCTGCATTTCTACTGGATTTTGAGTTTCGGCATCAAAAACGGTAGTCACTTGAGTGCCGTTGTCAATACTTTTGAAGGTGACGGTTACTTTTCTGCCGTCGGGCATAGTATAGGTAAATCCCTCACCTTCTGTGATTTTGTCATACGTAGCTTCAAAATCAAAACCCCAACTGCCGTCTTTGGCTTCCATACGGGCGCTGTATTTTCCGCCTACTTGCATATCGTTGGAGGCACTGGGGCAGTGCCAATCATCAGAAGCAAAGTTCCATTTTGTGATGTGTTCGGGTTGGGTATAAAAATCCCAAGTTTTTTCAATATCAGTTGCAATGTTTGCTTGAACGGTGATTTGTGTTGTGTTCATGGGTGTTAATGATTGAGGATTGTTAAAAATTTTACGTGATAAATTATTTGATTGTTAATAAAAACTCGTCTAGGTTGTCGAGGGTCATGGCTAAGCCTTCTTCCATTCCCATCTGAATTACTACTTCTAAGTCGGAGAGTGAGTTGTAAATAATGACCGTCTCAACCAAGGCATTTTCGCCTTTGTCGCTGAAAGTCACATCCCAATTAGCGCGTGGAAGTTCGGGGTTGAGAACGCCGTTTTCGTCGCAAAATCCGTCTAAGGCGGTGAAATTATCAATAGGCTTGATAGTCTGGAAGTCGGAGATGCTCCAATACTCGGTTCCGTCGGGGGCTACCATGGCATAAAGCCACCGTCCTCCTTCGCTAAAATCCATTGATTTGGTTTTGGCTTTGAAGGGTTTAGGCGCAAACCATTGATCTAGCAACTCACTCTTGGTGTAGGCATCCCATACTAGCTGACGAGGTGCCGAGAATTCTCTTCTAAAGGTGATAGCGTTGGTGGTTTTGTCAACCAGAAAGTCAAATTGCAGATTGGGTTTCATGAGTGTTATTTGTCTTTAAGCGTTAATAATAAATCATCAAGTTGGTTGAAACGGTCTTCCCAAATCTTTCGGAACTGTTCGAGCCATTTATCTATTTCTTTCATTTTCTCAATTTCGAGTTGGTAGTAAATCTCTCTCCCCTGATGCTGCTGCCTGATGAGTTCGCACTCAGTGAGGATTTTCAAGTGCTTCGAAACAGCCTGTCGAGTCGTGTCAAAATGCTCAGCAATGGCGTTGGGGGTCATTGCTTGTAAGGCGATGAGTGCTATGATAGCTCTTCTTGTGGGGTCGGCGATGGCTTGGAAAATATCTCGTCTCATTGTCTTTTTGTATTTATGAAACCAATTGGTTGCAAATTTATGTGCAACTATTCGGTTTCGCAAATTTTTTTGCAATTTTCCTAAAAAAAATGTCTATAATTTTTCTATTGGATTAAAAATGAGGACATTGGAAGGGGAGAAGAATCATTGCTTTGGGATCTGCAAAGCCTGTTTTAAGTTATGTTTAAACAAAAAAATCTGGAAAGGCAGCCCCTCCAGATTTTTTGTGAAACTTACTAATGTTACAACAAATACTTGAGCTTCACTACCTCTTTTTCGTTGAGGAAGCGCCATTTGCCGCGAGGAAGCTCCTTTTTATTAAGTCCGCCGTATACAGTACGGTCGAGTTTAAGTACTTCATAACCAAGCGATTCAAAAATTCGGCGTACGATACGGTTGCGACCACTGTGGATTTCGATGCCCACTACCATCGCATCGGGAGTAACCACCGCTAAGTCGTCGGGCTTGATAGGGCCGTCTTCCAGTTCTAAACCCTCTTTGATTTTCTCGAAGTCTTCTGCCGTAATAGGCTTGTCCAATTCTACTTGGTAGATTTTTTGGACATTGTTAGAAGGGTGCATGAGCTTCTCGGCTAATTCGCCGTCGTTTGTAAGAAGCAACAGCCCGGTGGTATTGCGGTCTAAGCGGCCTACGGGGTAGATACGCTCCGTACAAGCACCTGCTATCAATTCCATCACGGTATGGCGTCCTTCTGGGTCGTCGGTCGTAGTGATATAGTCTTTCGGTTTATTGACCAAAATATATACCATTTTTTCGGGGTTCAAGACACGGTTACCGTATTTTACTACATCGCCAGGGTTGACTTTATACCCCATTTCCGTAACTACTTTACCGTTGATGGTGATTTGGCCTGTCTCAATAAGTCCGTCGGCTTCTCTTCTGGAGCAAAGTCCAGCATTGGCGATGTACTTGTTGAGTCGGACGAGTCCGTCGTCGTCTTTAGGCTGGATTTTTTTTGCGTATTGCTCTTCCGCACGTTTGAAGTTGTAGCGAGGTGCTTCTTCAAACTCACCTACACGACGACGTTGAGCATCTTTAGCGCGGTCTTTTTGAGGCGCTTTTTCAAAGCTTTCGTTGGTACGAGGGCGTTTTTCAGTTCTTGGCTCAAAACCTTCTTTGTCAAAAGATTTCTTAAAAACGGGTCTGTCATCACGCTCTGCTCTATCGTCTCTTTTGTCGAAAGGCTTGTCAAAGCTTCTTTCGCCGCGAGGTTTGAAGTC
>NZ_KE384047.1:38707-41068 GCF_000423565.1 Runella zeae DSM 19591
CCTTTTTTGTCGAAAGGTTTTTTGAAGGCAGGTTTGTCGAAGCGTTCTTCTGCTGATTTTCTGGAAGGTTTGAAATCGTAAGACTTACTTACTTTGTTGGAAGTCCCTTCTGGATCTTTTTTAAACTTACTGTAAAATGGCTCGTTGCCGGGAGTTTTATTGCTTTTTTTCATTGAGCTTGCAGTATCACTACTGTAATTATTGAATTATGTAAATGAATATTTGGCTGTTGGTTATTTTGGCGAAATTGCCTGATAATCAGCCATACAAAGGTACGAAATTTTGGGGAAAGATGATTTTTTATCATTAATATATCTCAAAAGGATGGATTTGCACGTTTAATCAAAAATCCATCCTATCCTATTAACTTTATCGCTGTGATGACTGACCGTGTATCTGTGAAACCACTTTGGACGCCGTCCCGCAATTTTGTGGAACAATCTAACCTCAAAAAGTTCCAAAATTGGTTGTTTGTTAAGAAAGGACTTTACTTCAAAAACTACCATGATTTATGGGATTGGTCGGTGACTGATTTAGAAGATTTTTGGGAAAGTATTTGGCAATTCAACGACATTAAGAGTCATAGCCTATATTTTGATGTATTGATAAGATCTTCTAAAGATTTTATTGGTACAGAGTGGTTTAGAGGTGCTACTATCAACTATGCCGAGCATATCTTTCGTCACAAAAATACTTCCCGACCTGCTATCATGTATCAGTCTGAACGTGAGGCATTGCGTGAGCTTTCGTGGCGTGAGCTTGAAAAACAAGTAGGTGCTGTAGCGGCTTTTCTCAGACAAGCGGGTGTGGGAGTGGGGGATAGAGTCGCGGGGGTATTGCCCAATGGCCCCCAAGCCGTAATTGCTTTTTTGGCTACCAACTCGCTTGGAGCGGTGTGGTCGAGTTGCTCGCCCGATTTCGGAACCGCAAGCATTCTTGATCGTTTTCAGCAAATTGAGCCTAAAGTGTTGTTTTTGACCGACGGTTATACTTACAATGGCAAAGCTTATGACAAGCTGCCACTGATAGGGGATTTGATAGCTCAACTTCCTACCGTAAAAAAAACAGTTCTCCTGCCCTTTCTGAATCCTCAGGCCAAGTCTGTACAGACTGTTTTGTGGGGGGATGTGCTCAAAACTCCCTTTTCGACCCTTGAGTTTACGCCCGTACCTTTTGGGCATCCGTTGTGGATACTTTATTCGTCGGGTACTACGGGTAAGCCCAAGGCGATTACTCATAGTGTGGGAGGCTGTTTGCTCGAACACTTCAAGGTACTTTCTATTCATCAAAATGTGAAGCCTGGCGACCGTTATTTTTGGTATTCGACCACTGGCTGGATGATGTGGAATTTTTCGGTAGCTTCGATGCTAGTGGGGGCTACGCTGGTGCTTTATGAAGGGGCGGCAGCTTTTCCAAACCTGAATGTACTGTGGGATTTGGCCGAAAAAGCCAAAATCAATCATTTTGGAGGCGGTGCTGCTTATTATATTGCTTGTATGAAGGCGGGTATCAACTTACAAGGATACAAATTTAACCAACTCCAAACTATCGGTTCTACGGGATCGCCTTTACCTGCTGAGGGTTTTGAATGGGTTTATAAAACCTTCAAAAAAGATGTGTGGCTGATTTCGCTAAGTGGCGGTACTGATATTTGTAGCGGGTTTGTGGGAGGATGTCCTACACTGCCCCTTTATGCAGGCGAAATTCAGTGTCGATTATTGGGTTGTAAATTAGAGGCTTACGATGAAAAAGGACAGTCGGTTAGGAATGAACTAGGCGAAATGGTCATCACACAACCCATGCCCTCAATGCCCATTTATTTCTGGAACGATCCCCAAAACCAGCGTTATCGGGCGAGTTATTTTGAAGATTATCCTGGCGTATGGCGGCATGGCGATTGGATTCAGATTACGGAGCGCGAAGGCGTGGTGATTTATGGGCGTTCTGACGCAACGCTCAACCGCGACGGAGTACGCATCGGAACCAGTGAAATCTACAGCGCCGTGGAGAGTGTAGAAGATATAGCTGATAGCCTAGTAGTGTGCCTCGAACAAGAAGGCGGTAAGTATTTTATGCCTTTGTTTGTGGTTCCTGCTAAGGGGCAGAAGCTGACTGATGATTTAAAGTCGAAAATCAATCACGAATTGCGAACACGTTTTAGTCCGCGCCACGTACCTGACGCGATTTATGCGATTTCGGAAATTCCATATACCATAAGTGGTAAAAAAATGGAAGCACCCGTCAAAAAAATATTGATGGGGATAAATCCCGCCAAAGTGGCTAGTCGTGATACCATGCGGAATCCCCAGTCCCTTGATTTTTTTGTGAAGTTTGCCCCCGAAAAATTAAGTGTATAGGATT
>NZ_KE384047.1:41486-81753 GCF_000423565.1 Runella zeae DSM 19591
AGTATTTGAAAACTTACTCAAAGGCTTTCAATTGCGTCAGAATGGCTTTGGTAATGTCTTTGCGGCATTGACCAAAACGCGGATTAGGAGTTTTGAGGTCTTTGATGAGGCGAGTGGCAAAAAAATACACATTGTTTTTGCGTTCTACATAGCCTACCCACCAGCCTGTATCTTTATCTCCGTAGCGAGTCCAGCCTGTTTTGGCTCGGATGGTATAATTTGCTTTTTGTTCAACTACCATTACTCGTTTAAGAATCTCAATATTTCGCTTTGAGAAAGGTACTTTCTCTTCATAGACCCGCACCAAAAATTTAACTTGTTCTATGGGTGAAATCCCAAAACCGCCAAAATTCCAAAAATCGTCTCCTTTTTGCGATAAATTGAGATTGCTATACTGAGCAGCTTTCAAAAAAGCTTTGTAACGCTCCTTCCCGATTTTCTTAGCTAATTCGATAAATACCCAGCCCGCCGAAACTTCAAAAGCTTCTTTGACGGTCATGTCATGATAGATTTCGGGACGGTATCCATACAAAGTGGTGTCGGTATGTCCTACCCATTTGACTACCACGTTTTCGTCTTTGATGACTTTGGTTTCCAACGCAATAAGTAAGTTGATGATTTTGAAGGTAGAAGCAGGTAGCGTTTCCTTATAGGCATCGACGGCGTTGCTGAGGTGCCATTTTTTGTTTTGATAGTCATAAATCGAAATACTGCCTTCTAGCTCACATTCTTTAAAGGGCGTTTTGAAATCAATCTGAGCGTGGAGAAGGGTAGAGCTGACAATAAGGTACAAAGCAAATACTGCAATTTTCATGGTATACGACAAAAAGGCGATGAATATGACGCAATTTAAGCCCTTTTCTTGGGCTGAAGGTTTTCAATGGTTACATTTTTTTGATAAAAACTTGTCTAAATAAAATATTGTCTTTAAAATTGTAAGTAAATTAATAATTAGTAAAACAATTAAATGTTTTGCACTTCATCAACAATCCTTACCTAGATTCGATAGAGGAATTTGGATTAGTTATCAATCTCAAAAATGGATATTATGGAAACATTCATCACCGAAATAGCCCCTTCAAAAGTTCAAGAAGAAGACTTTTTGCCTTTGAATGGAACAGATTATATCGAACTTTATGTGGGCAATGCCAAGCAGGCGGCGCATTATTTTCAGACAGCTTTTGGATTTCAGCCCTTGGCTTACGCAGGATTGCAGACGGGGCTTCGCGACCGCGAGTCTTATGTGGTACAACAAGGCAAGATTCGTTTGGTATTGACTTCACCTTTGAAAGGCGGAACCGAAATTGGAAAGCACATCGATACCCACGGCGATGGCGTAAAAGTCGTAGCGCTTTGGGTAGATGATGCTGAGTATGCTTACCACACCACTGTAGAGCGGGGCGCTAAACCTTATTTTGAACCAGTATTAGAGGAAGACCAATGGGGAAAAGTCATTCGGTCGGGGATTCATACCTACGGCGATACCGTGCACGTGTTTGTAGAACGAAATGAATATGAAGGCGTTTTTTTACCAGGTTTTCAGGCTTGGAAGCCTGCCTATCAGCCCACCGACGTAGGTCTTAAGTACGTAGATCATATGGTAGGCAATGTGGGCTGGAACGAGATGCTTCCTTGGGTGGAATTTTATGCGCATGTAATGGGCTTCAATCAATTGGTTTCGTTTGATGACAAAGACATCTCGACCGATTATACGGCCTTAATGAGCAAAGTCATGAGCAATGGCAACGGGCGCATTAAATTTCCAATCAATGAACCTGCCGAAGGCAAGAAAAAATCGCAAGTGGAGGAGTACCTCGATTTTTATGGCGGAGCGGGCGTGCAGCACATCGCCGTTGCGACCGACAATATCATCGAGACCATAACGGAATTGAAAGAGCGAGGCGTAGAGTTTTTGAACGTTCCTACTACTTATTACGACGATTTACTGGAGCGTGTAGGCCATATCGACGAAGATTTGGAGCCGCTACGCCAACTCGGGATTTTGGTAGATAGAGATGATGAAGGCTACCTGCTTCAAATCTTCACGAAGCCTATCATGCCGCGCCCCACTTTGTTTTTTGAAATCATTCAGCGGAAAGGAGCAAAATCTTTTGGTAAAGGCAATTTTAAAGCTCTTTTTGAGGCTATTGAGCGCGAACAGGCGTTGAGAGGTACGTTGTAAAACTCCTAAAACGAGAACAGACATGGAACAGGCATATCAAAAATACACCCATGAAGACCAAGCCATGTGGCAAATGCTTTTTCAACGTCAGATGGCGCAGCTACCTGCTATCGCTAGCCGCATGTATTTAGAGGGCATCGAAAAGGTAGGTTTTGTGGCGGAGCATATTCCTAATTTCAATACCGAGACCAATCCGCGTCTGCGCCAGTTGACGGGTTGGGAGGTCGAAGTAGTGCCGGGATTGATTCCGCAGGCCGATTTTTTTAGATTGCTTTCTAACCGTAAGTTTCCAGCTTCTACGTGGCTTCGCACGCCCGCCCAATTGGAATACCTCGAAGAGCCAGATATGTTTCATGATACTTTTGGGCATGTACCTTTGCTGACTCACCAGCCCTTTTGCGATTTTGTCGAAGATTTGAGTCGAATTGCTTTACGTTTTATTGATCTCCCCGAAGCCATTATCCAGATTAGTCGGTTGTATTGGTACACGGTGGAGTTTGGTTTAATAGAGGAAGCAGGGCAACTCAAAATTTATGGGGGAGGAATTTTGTCTTCGGCGGGCGAGAGTGTGTACTGTTTAAGCGACAAAATCCCCAAGCTACCTTTCGATGTTCGGACGATTTTGGCCACACCTTTTCACATTGACCGATTTCAGGAGCATTATTTTGTAATAAATTCTTACGAGCAGCTTTATCGCTCAACGCCTGATATTGAGGAATTTCTGTCTGAAAGCTATTTGGTTGAAAAATAAATTTTAAAAAAAATGTTCTTTTTTTGACCTGAAAACTTGCGAAAGAGAAATTAATTCAGCTATATTTGCACCTCGTTAAGCCAAACGCAGCAAAATCAACGGAGAGATGGGTGAGTGGCTGAAACCAGCAGTTTGCTAAACTGCCGTACTCGTAAGGGTACCGAGGGTTCGAATCCCTCTCCCTCCGCTGCTAATTTTGGCCTAGCATCGGGATGTAGCGTAGTCCGGTCATCGCGCCTGGTTTGGGACCAGGAGGTCGCAAGTTCGAATCTTGCCATCCCGACAAACCCCTTGCAAGAAAATTCTTACAAGGGGTTTTCTTTTGAAGGTGCAAATTTAGCCCAACAAAAAATGAAAATATCCCTTTTGGGATTTATATGTTTTTTAATTTTACATTTTTAGAATCAAAATAACCAGTTTTATGATGTTTCATCGCCCATTTTTTACACAAATCCTTCTTGACCAACTAATTGGCAAGGAGTGGGAGGTGCATTGTATAGAGCGAAATTTATAAATAGGTACAAGAAACTATTCATATTTAAGAGCTCAGATACTAACCAATCTGAGCTCTTTTTTTTTACGCAACCAATAAATTAATTAACAGCTAAATAAATTAAGCACATGAAAAAGCAACTTAAAGCAGTCGCGGTAGGAGTTCTTCTTCTTTTGGGGGGCGTTGTAAACGCAAAAAATGTAAATGGTGATTCTGTTTCTGACGTAACTACTCAGGGACAAGTTGAAGGCAAGGGTTTCAATTTGGAATCTGTTCTAGATTTTTCACTTTTAGCTAAAAGTGGAGGTTTTGAACGTGGCCTAGTTGTCAAAGGTAATGGCACCGAACGTGGTCTTGCAGCAAAAGGTAATGGCACTGAACGTGGCCTCGTAGCGAAAGGCAATGGTATCGAACGCGGTCTTGTAGCAAAAGGAGATAAGACTGGAAATGGCTAAAATTTCAGGGTCTTGGTAATGACTTTTAAAAAAAGGGAAGCTATGAAGTTTCCCTTTTTTGTTAATGATTCAATACGAAATACAGAATGGTTGGGATAAGTATTTGAAAGGGTCTAATGATCACTTTTTTTTGTTAAAATTCCCTTTTCTACACTTTCGTTAATCAAGGCTTCGGCATAATTCCAGAGCGATGTAGAGCCATGATTGATTACTTTTTTCTTGTCATAAACTTTTTGGTAGTCTACATTAAATTCGGCCCAAGTCCCGCCATTGTTGGAGGTATTTTGAAGCAATGGCTCAAATCGGTCCATTGCTCTGGCAAATTTGGCTTCATCGCTGATGCCCTCTTCAAACTCTAGCCAAATGGCGATCAATTCTTCGGCTTGGGGTGCTGGTAAAAGACCAAATATCCTTTTGGCCGCCATAAGTTCTTGCTCAGTATTAGAGTGGTTTTTTGTGGTATCATAAATAAACGTATCTCCCGCATCTATTTCCACTATATCATGAATCAAGACCATTTTTAAGACTTTAAGAACATCAATCGTCGTGTTTGAATGTTCGGCTAGTACAATGGTCATCATTGCTAAATGCCAGCTATGTTCGGCGTCATTTTCACACCGGTCGCTGTTAAACAATTTTGTTTTGCGTTGGATGTACTTTAATTTGTCGATTTCTTTTATGAAATTAACCTGTTGTATTAGATTTTCTAATGACACGGCGGTGGAGTTTTGAAGGTGATGAATGATATTGACAACCGAGGGCATTTAACTCCCGACGGCTGAATTTTTTCTGCTTTGTAAAGGAGCCTAATAATTACTTATAGCTGCCACTGCTGCATAGTTTCGCTCCATTTTCTGGCCCAATGATGAGAAAGATAACCACTGATAGGAAGTGAGAGTGCATATAACAGCGTGGTTTGGGCGTCTGTAAAAATACCAATAATAGAGATTTGTATCAGATAAAAAATCGGGAAAGTCACTAATGCGAATAGCACAATCCGGAAAGCACTCGAAAATTGAGGGTCTTTTAATTTGCGTGTCATCAAAAAAGGAAGCGCATAGGGGAGACCGTTGTTGATGACGCCATACAAGGCTACGGGGCTGCTAATGAGTAAAAGGAGTGTTTTTAAAACCAACACAAAAATAGCAGGTTTGCCTTTGCCTACCGTAAAGGGACTAATGCTTTTAGGCTCCATCAGAAGTCGTTGCTGATGAGCGGCTTGTATTTGACCTGTGTACTTTTCGGGCGTATTTTTTCGCAATTCATCAAGCTCTTTTCGCGTAGAAAGCACCGTGTTCATCAAATCCCCCCCTTTGCCCGAAGCTACGTCTATAAGCCACTTGTAATCGTCATGATGTGGCAAATCGTCGATGTGTAGCATCAAGGCTTGTATGGAGTCATACATGCGTCGGGTCACTTGCGTAAGCGTACGAGGTTGGTTTTCTTGGTAGGCATTTTGGTATTCACTAAGTTTGAATGGTTCTCCAAAATTGAGTACAAGGCGTTCACCCATTTTTTGGCAGTGCGTATAGTAAAGCCCACAAGGGAGTATTTGGAGGTTGAGCCGCCAATCGTGCTCTGTTTCGGCCTGAAATGCAATGCGCGCCAGCCCTTTTTTGAAAGAGCGTAAATGGTATTGTACGCCATGATTGCCTTCTGGGAAAGCCGCCAAGGTACCACCTGTACTCAAAATGTTGACGCAAGTATTAAAAATGTCGTCGTTTTGCTTCATTTCATCCATACCATCCCGAAGACGATAGACAGGTAGCATTTTGAGTGACATGAGGAGTTTGCGCACAAAATCTTTTTTGAAAATATCGGCACGCGTCAAAAAATAAGGTTGCCTTTTGCCTACGTTGAGGACCACCGCCAAGGCATCCATGAGGGTATTTTGATGATTCGTAACAATCAATAAGGGCGTATCGGTCGAAATATTTTTTGGGAAATTTTTGATTTCAACTTTACGGTAAAAAATACGGTTGTGCCAAAAACGGACATAGGCTCTGAGAAGGCTGTAAAAAAAACTACGGTGCGACATTGATGATGATTTTTTCAGATTCAGGGTTGGGGATTAAGTGAAGAGGTTTGACCACTACGTTGCCAATAAAAAGCCAAAGCCGTACCCGACAAAATATGCCAAATACTCCACCAGCCCGCAATGATAGCCATACCACCCAAGGGCAAATCAGGCGGAAAGACGGTGGGGTTGAAAAGCAAAGCAAGGCCAAGACCAGAGTTATGAATACCTGTTTCGATGCTTAGGGTACGGCGGTTTTGGATGGATAACCCGAAGGCGCTTCCCATGCCATAGCCAATCGCCAACGCCAAGGCATTTTGGATGAGTACCACTACAAATACGTAGCCGATGTGATTGATGAAAATATCGAAGTTTTGCGTAAAAGCAATCACTACCAAAGCGGTAAAAAACACCAAAGAAAGTATTCTGAAAGGCTTGAGCAACAAGTGAGCGACGCGTGGAAGATAAATAGAACACAGCATACCTAGCAACATCGGAATCCCAAGGATAGTCATCACCGATTTCAGTAATTCTACCCAATCCAGCGTAAGAGGACGTACCAATGAGCTGCTTTGAGCGTATAGATTGCCCCAAAACGTAAAATTGAAAGGCGTCATCACTACGGCGATAATAGTACTGATTGCCGTCAGACTTACGGCCAAGGCTACATTGCCACGGGCCAAGGAAGTGATAAAATTAGAGATATTGCCTCCAGGACAAGCCGCCACCAAAATCATCCCTAACGCGACGCCCACGGTGATATGGTCGCCTAGGGCCATGACCAACAAAAAAGTAGCAGCAGGCATTACCACGGCTTGGCTCAGTACACCTGCCAATAACTGACGAGGGTTTTGGATAAGGCTCTGAAAATGAGAAGGCTTGATGTCGAGGGCTACCCCAAACATCATCAGAGCCAAAGCGATGTTGACGGTGGCGGAGCTTTCGGCGGAGAAGTTGAGCCGAATATAGTCCAAAGCGGATAAAGATTCTTTCATAAAGGCGTCATTAGGGTAATCAAAAGTTAATCTTGGGCAAAGAAAGCTGGTATTTGACCGCAATCAAACGGACAATAATAATCAATAAAATGCATCCGATGGCATTCCAATCGGTATGAATTCCGTAATAATCGAGCAAAACATATACGACAGCCCCGGCCATGCAGGCTGTAGCATAAATTTCTTTTTGGAAAATAAGAGGCAACTCATTGATAAGGGTATCACGAATGACTCCTCCAAACACTGCCGAAATCATCCCCAAAATAATAGCCGCAAAAGGATTGACACCATGCTGAAGTGATTTCTGAACCCCAAGTATGGTATAAACTCCAATACCGATAGTGTCAAGGAAAAAAATTACTTTGTGAAGTTTGAGGATTGCTTTCTTGAAAATAACGGTCAATAGCACTCCCAACGTGATAAAAACGAGATAGTCGATATTTTTGACCCACGCCAAAGGATATACACCTAAAGTAACGTCGCGCAGGGTGCCACCGCCAATCGCCGAAATAAAACCCGTAAAGAAAACTCCGAAGATATCTTGGTACATTTTTTTGTCGGCAGCTGCCAAAGCTCCCGAGATGGCAAATACCAAAACGCCAATCATATCAATATAATAAGGCAGTGACATAGAGAGTAATCAAACAAAGCACAAAGTAAAAAGAAACACAAATGGGAAACCAATTTTTGCATCTCAACAATTTTTTTTGACGCTTCATGCAACCTTGTGCTTCCTTCTTGCATCTTATGTATGAAATTAGCAGCCACAATGAAAACAGTACCTGACTTTCCAAGTTTAGCTTGCGAGTAGAGAGCAACTTGGAAAGTCACTTTTGCGAACTTAGTCAGACTTTCCAAGTTTAGTTTGCGAGTGGATAGAAACTTGAAAAGTCAACATTTTTAATACAAACAGCCATTTTGAAAACAGTACCCGACTTTGCAAGTCTTAGCTTGCGAGTAGAGAGAAACTTGGAAAGTCACTTTTGCGAACCTAGTCAGACTTTCCAAGTTCAGCTTGCAGAAAGTCAATAGTTGAGGAATAACAGCCATTTTAAACAAAATAAGAAGCAGTTCATAACCGAATCTTTCATTTTACCTTTCCTTTATGAACTGCCTTCTCTCCCAAAACCGTTTGTCAAGATAATTTTACCGTTTATGTAAAAAAAGGTAGCTTGTATAGCAAAGTACTATTAGTTTTGAAGCGGTAATTAAATAACAGCCATAAAACAAGAGCCATGAAAACTTCTATAAGTTTTGCTGCAGCAGCGTTGCTGCTCTGTTCGTCCGTTTTTGCTCAAAGCCCTATTCGGGGAAAAGTGTCGGGAGAGGCGCAAGAACCCAACGGAAAACCGCTTTCATTTGCTACAATCCTTCTTTTAAAAGCGACTGATTCGACCTTAGTGAAAGGCGCTATCACGAGTGAGAGTGGAAATTATGAAATCGAAAATGTAAGCGGCGGTCGCTACTTGATAGCGGCTTCGATGATGGGATTTCAAAAAACGTATTCTTCTCCTTTTGAAATCACTGCCCAAGCTACCGATATAAAAATGCCCGTACTGAAGGTATTAGAAAACTCCCAAACATTAGAGGAAGTAAAGGTGGTGACCAAAAAGCCTTTTGTGGAGCAGCAAATCGACCGTATGGTCGTGAATGTCGAAAATAGCATCGTGTCGGCGGGTGGAACTGCCCTCGAAATCTTGGAAAAAGCACCAGGTGTCACTATCGACCGCCAAAACGACCGCCTTCAGCTTAAGGGACGTCAAGGGGTGATGGTGATGATTGATGGTAAACTGCAACAAATTTCCATGCAGGATTTGATGAATATGCTCCAATCAATGCCCAGCGACAATGTGGAGAAAATCGAACTTATCACCAATCCTCCAGCCAAATACGATGCCGCAGGTAATACAGGGTTGATAAATATTGTCTTGAAGAAAAACAAAAACTTTGGGACTAATGGAAATTATACTTTAGGTGCCGGCTATGGCTATTACGAAAAACTAAATGCCTCGATTGGACTCAATCACCGCAACGCTAAAATCAATTCATTTGGAAATGTGAGTGTATTTCATGGACGTTTTCGCAATACCCAAGACATCGACCGCACCATTGCTTACAAAGACCAAATTACGTATTTAGATCAAAACAGCCCTCGCGTTGGCAATCCCCAAAACTTGAGCTTTAGAGCAGGTATGGACTTTTTTGTAAGTAAAAAAACAACGCTTGGTGTGTTGGCGAGTGGTTTCTTGAATCAGTTTCGGATGAATGGTATTTCGAGTACTGATTTTTATGACAAAACCCGAACGCTCACAAGCCGCTTTGAAACGGATGCCTACAACTATAATCGATTGGATAATTATACAGGCAATTTCAATTTGAAACATGATTTTGGCAAAGGACGTGAATTGACCGCCGACGTAGATTATTCTTTCTTCACCGGAAACTCTGGTAACGACCTCAACACTACTTACTTTACACCTGCTGGAGCAATAACAAGTAAAGACATTGTACGTAATATCATGCCTTCGACTATCGGCATCGCAGCGGCTAAGGTAGATTATATTCAACCTTTGAAAAACGGAAAGTTTGAAGCGGGGGCCAAAAGTAGTTTGGTCAATTCTGACAACGATATGAGGTTTGAAAACCAAGTAGATAATCAGTGGATATTAGACCCTACGCGCTCAAATCGTTTCAAATACAAAGAAAATATCAACGCGGCCTATGCCAACTATAGCACCAAGCTCAACAAAAAGACAGAGCTGCAAGTGGGACTAAGGGCAGAGCATACACACTCTGAAGGTAACTCCGTAACATTGAATAATATCGTGACGCGCGACTATGTCAATTTGTTCCCAAGTGTGTTTGTATCACGTACTTTGGATACCAACAACGTCTTGAATATCTCGTATAGCCGTCGTATCGACCGCCCCAATTACCGCAACTTGAATCCGTTTCAGTTCTTTTTAGACCCGCTTACTTTTGAGCAAGGCAATCCTAATTTGCGGCCACAGTTTACAAACTCTTTCCAAGTGACACACGTATTCAAAGGCGCTTTTTCGACTACGTTGGGATATAGCCGCATCAATGATGTGATTGCTAACCAAATCCCCAAACAAATCCCAGAAGAGAATAAAACGTATGTGACGACCGAAAACCTTGATCATCAGGATAGTTATAATCTAACAGTGAGCTTGCCCATCCCGATAAATAAATGGTGGACAATGCAAAACAACATCAGCGCGTTCTATAATCGGTATCGTTCTTTCTATTATGGGGCCGATTTGGACTTGGGACAGTTTGGAGCTAGTGTATTTGTGATGAACAATTTTACCTTACCCAAAGGCTATACCGCAGAAGTAAGTGGATTCTGGAATTCGCCTACCCAATACAATCTTTTGCTTGCCAGAGCACAAGGTCAGATAAGTGCAGGCTTTGCCAAATCCCTCTGGAATCGTAAGGCTTCACTAAGAATCAACGTCAATGACATCTTTTTCTTGAATCGATTTGCAGGAACGGTGAAGTATCAAGATTTAGATTTCAAAATCAATTCTCGTTGGGAGAGTCGTCAGGTGAGAGTTTCGTTTACGTATCGTTTTGGCAACCAAAATGTGAAAGCCGCGCGTCAGCGTAGCACGAGTACAGAAGACTTACGCAACCGTGCCAATTCAGGGCAGCAATAGTGCTTTTGTATTGATTAGAAATGTTTGTCTATAAATTTAAAAATTACAATGATGTAACTTTTTGACAAACTCAGAGTATCAACAAGATCAAAGAAGAATCAAAAGCATTGAAAAATTTAGTTTAGGTTAAGAAAACGTCGGAAAGCCGTACTTCGCTTGAGGTACGGCTTTTTTTTGCTAACGACGCGACGAAAACAAATGTAAAAACTCTTCTCTTTTGGTACGGGCAAGTTTGGCTTGGAGTTGGTTGGTCATAATAATGACATCCTTATACGTATTTGGATTGCTCAATGTCGTCAAACGCGGCAAATTGCTTTGTTTTTCATCGGGAGGGCTTAATGTAATCTTGTAAACGGCTGTGGCGAAAATTACCCTATCCATGTCTGCGCTGTAATAGCTTCTCTGATTTTTGACAGTCTTACAATTGTATTACCTTTTATACACATCAAATGCCAGAGAATCTCCTACTTTCTAATCTAAATGGGACAAGGGCATTGTATGGCTTGATCAAAAAAAATACGATTTATGCTTGTAACATAGCCCAGCAAGGTAACGGTAAGAAAAAATCTTTGATTTTAAATAGGCTGATTTGGTAAATTGCAGCAACGCTAAAAAAGGATTGCTCTATGAACCGATATGCTTTTAGTTTGATGATGTGGTTGGGAGGGTTTTGTTTGCAAATTCATGCACAACAGGTACTCTCTCCCAATCACTTAGATACCCTTATCCAACAAATGATGACTCAGGCGAAAGTGCCAGGTTTATCGCTTGCGCTACTTCGTCCCAACCAACCTATTTCTCTTAAAATGTACGGATTGACTAAGGCAGATTCTTCACAAAAAGTGGATGTCAATACCGTTTTTGAGGCGGCCTCGCTTACCAAACCGATTTTTGCCTATGCCGTAATGCAACTTGTAGAAGCAGGAAAAATCGATTTAGACAAGCCTCTTTATCAATATTTGCCTTATGCTGATGCCGCTTTTGATAGGCGGTATAAGCAAATCACTGCGCGGCTGGTATTGAGTCATCGTTCGGGGCTTCCTAATTGGCGACGTAATCGACAAAAACCTCGGGTAGATATGTCATTTACGCCGGGTGAAAGGTTTGGGTATTCGGGGGAGGGCTTCGTGTATTTACAAAAAGTAGTTGAAAAAATCACAGGGATGCCCATCAATGATTGGATGGAGCAACAGGTTCTTAAGCCTCTTAAAATGAACCATAGTGGTTTTGTTTGGAAAGCGGATTTTGAATCCGATTTTGCTTTTCCTCATGATGACAAAAAAGCGATTGGGCAAAAATACAAACCTACACAAGCCAACATGGCTTATTCTCTTCATACTACTGCGGCCGACTATGCACTTTTTTTAGAAGCCTTACTCGGCTCAAAAGGACTAAACCAAGCCACGCTCACCGAAATGCTTGGCCCTCAAACACCGCTACCAAAGCGTTTTTCGGGAGGAGAAATTGTCCCCCAATCTTTTTGGGGATTAGGAATGGGTGTGGAAAAACTACCCGAAGGGACTTATTTGTGGCATTGGGGGGATAATGGGGACTTTAAAGCCTTTTACATGGTAAATCTGACCAAAAAGGAAGGGATGGTTTATTTGGCTAATGGTGAAAAAGGACTTGATTTTGCCGATGAAATCACGCATCACACTGTTGGTGGAACTCACCATGCTTTTAGTTTTTTGGGAATCAACTGGCAAGAAGAACTAAAAAAACAAAAGTGATTTTGGTGAATAAAAATATCCCCCCTAAGCGATGAAGATGCTTAGGGGGGAATGACTAATCTACTTTAACAACTTTCAGGGTAATACTTCGACTGCCTTTATTAAGCTTTAAAAAATAAGTCCCAATAAGGGTATTTCCCAAAGGAATTTCTTGACGGTGGTGAGCAGAGGTGATTTCGAAAGTGTTTTGTTTCAAAATATTGCCCTTCAAGTCAATGAGTTGCCATTGAATAGCTTGATTGGCTTGCTCTTTTATCAGAACTGTAGCAAAAGAATTTACCACAGGGTTAGGAGCGATAGTGGCCCAGTCTTGGAGTTCCGTACTTTCAATATTGCTATTTTCGGCATTAGCCACTCTGGCATTACAATTAGTGACAGTGACAGTTTTAGAGCCACTCATGTTTCTGTTACAAGACGAAGTAGCTTGAGTGGCTACGACGGTATAGGAACCTGCGGCAGTTTGATTTCCAAAACTAATGGCATTGCCAGTGCCTGAGATTGGAGTGCCTATGTTGGTATTGCTGCGTCGAAGTTGGTAGACGAATCCTTCTTGCGAGCCAGATAGACCAATCGCCACGCCATTGCCGCCGTTGCAATAACTTCCACCCCCAGTGAGAGCAAAGACATTAGGGCTCTGTCCGAGGTAGATTGTAGCGGTTCCATTCATATTGGTCAAGCAAGCTCCTCCTTCTACAAACGCTTCGACTGTGTACGTACCAGCTTCGGTAATGTTGGAAAATACGAGGTTGCTGCCTGTACCAGAGATAGGTTCGCGGAAGTTTTGGTTGTCTTTTTTGAGTTGGTAAAATACTCCGACTTGCGAGCCATTGAGAACGATGGCAGCGGCAGGTGTGTTACCAGAACTATTAGCACATAGAGTGGTTCCTCCTTGCAAATTAAATACGGTCAGTGATGTGGGAGTTGTGTTAATGGTTTGCTGCTGTGAAGAAGCCGAGCAAGTGATGTTATTCTGCAAACGCACTTGGAAGGTATAATTTCCTGCGGGAAGGTTGCTGAAAGTGTTGCTTTCTTGCCAGTTGGTCCCGTCTTTAGAATACTCAAGTGTACCTGTACCAGAAGCATTAACGACGGCTGTACCCGTGTTAGTAGCACAAGTAGGCTGCGTCAAATCTACCCCAGAAATGGTTGGAGCAGTGGGCACAGGGTTGATTGTTTGCTGTTGCGAAGAAGCCGAACAAGTCGTACTGGTCTGCAATCTCACTTGGAAGGTGTAATTTCCTGCGGTAAGGTTGCTGAAAGTGTTGCTTTCTTGCCAGTTGGTCCCGTCTTTAGAGTATTCCAAAGTGCCTGTTCCAGTGGCGTTGACAACGGCTGTACCAGTGTTAGTGGCACAAGTAGGCTGCGTCAAATCCACATTTGAAATGGTTGGCGCATTTGGTACTGCGTTGATTGTTTGCTGTTGCGAAGAAGCCGAACAAGTCGTACTGTTCTGCAATCTCACTTGGAAGGTATAATTTCCTGCGGTAAGGTTGCTGAAAGTGTTGCTTTCTTGCCAGTTGGTCCCGTCTTTAGAATACTCAAGTGTACCTGTACCAGAAGCATTAACGACGGCGGTACCCGTGTTGGTGATACAAGTAGGCTGCGTCAAATTTGCCCCCGAAATGGTGGGAGCAGTGGGCACAGGGTTGATTGTTAGACTTAATGCTTCTGAAATGCACCCTGTTTGTGTGTTTTTGGCAGTTATGGAATAGGTACTGGATTCTAATTCATTAAAGGTAGTTTGTGTTTGATAATCAGTACCGTTTACGCTATATTCAATATTACTACCCGTTGGGGCAGTAATGGTAATGGTTCCGGTTTGAATGGCACAAGTAGGTTGGGTAGTAACTGATGCCGTAGGTGCGCTAAAGGCACTGCATACTACCGTAATGACCACATCATTTCCATCGCCGCCTATGTATGATATAGAAGCAGAAAAATTACTTCCTAGAAAATTGCTGATAGTTGCCCCTTCGGCGAGGCCAATAAAAGTACCAGTAATACCGCCTGTATTTTCATTATCAACAATCTTAAACGTCTGTCCTAATACGGGGACATAAGTACCACTCAGCGCGAGCGTGGCTCCGCTTAAATTAATCCCTCCTGACACCGTCAGTTGGGTATATGAGCTTCCTGTACCATTCCCAGGTGTAGTGCCGTTGAGTACAATGGCGACGTCACTACTAAACGAAAGTGTACTGCTTGTAATGTCAGTACCCGTAAAAGTAGGTTTTACCGCCGCCGGCGAAGTGCCTGAATCAAGAAGCAATGTACCTCCGCCTGTATTGATACCTCCGCCGTTGATTCTAATATCACCATTGCTAATCAACTGCATTGCGGTGGCATTAGTCCGCGAAATGTCGGCTTCGACGTTGATAGTACCGCTATTAGCTGTGCCAATGACCAATGTGCCGCCACTTACAAGGTCTAGCTCAGTATCAGTTAGACTTAATTGTCCGCTAGTTTCGGTACCTAGAGAGATTGAGCGAGCAGGAGTAACGGGGGCTAAGGTGACGGTAGAGCTGGTTCCTATTCCACCAGAAAGCAAAGAAATATTATCTGCATTGATGGTGATTGTTCCACTATTTGCTGAGATTCCGCCGTTAGAGCCTTGATCTAAAACAAGCGTTCCATCGGCCCCAGTTGAAATCGTAACGGGAGCATTGCCGGCATTGTTATTAAAAACGGAGCCTCCTCCGTTGGTTTGAAGGATTTTAAAATCTCTACCTGCCGTGGCTGATAAGCTTCCGCCGTCACTTTGTACATATGTAGTAGCAGATATGACAATGTCACGGTCAGCTAGAGCAGCTAGACTCTGTCCCCTCACATCTCCGAATCCGTTTACAGCACCCAAAATAAGGTCACGTCCCGCGTTCACGGTCATCAACCCACCTGCTGCCTGAATCCCGTTTATAGCCCCGTGCTCGGCGATAAGGTCTGAGGAAGTGCCAGTAGTCTGGAGTGTTACATTGCCCGAACCCTTCACTTGTTCTATGACTCGCATCGTACCGCTTGTCACAATGTGAATTATTCCGGAAGTACCTGTTGCCGTTACTCCACTTAGGCTACCGTTCGTACCGCCAAGTGTTAAGTCACCCGTGTTGGAAACAAATATTCCACCGTTGGTGGTAGAGCCTTCTAATTTACCGATTTCAGTATTGATTGGGAAGGAGGCGCTTCCCACACCCGCTGTAGCCTGAAAAGCTAATTCGGTAGCAATCAGACTAAACGTGGCAGAAGCACTAATGGTACTAGAGGCGCCTGCTTGGGCAATATTGATATTGATTGTAGCAGAAGAAAGACTTCCACTGCCACTGAATGTGACATTGTTTGTACCACTACTGATAGAAACATTGTCGATTGTCAAGGATGACACTAAATCGGCATCTGCAATTGTAATTGTGCTTGTACCACTACCAGTGGCAATATCTCCGCCCGATTGGGTAAATATGCCACTATTAAGCGTAAAGGAGGTATTTGCTCCACTTTTACTAATGGAGATACTTTCATCGGTAGATAGCGAAATAAGCAAGGTATTGTTGGCATTGTCCCAGGTATAGGTAGCCGCAAACGTACTACTAAACATCATCAAACTTAAAAAGCCACTCATAAATGACCTAAAAGCAGACTTGAAGAAATGGGGGATAAATTTTTTTTTCATGGGTTGAGCATTTGATTTTCAGTGAATCGTATTTGGTAAAACAAGGATTGAGTAATACAAGACAGGCAAACTTTACACTCATCGATAAGTGCAAAGAAGCAAGCAGCCTTTTTGTGCGATAAAGCATCACAAATGTGTGAGTTTACATAAAAAAAGGGTTAACACAAATCCAGCATTCTTTACCACAAATCCAGCACTTTGACAAAAAAACTATGAAATCATAACTATGAAGCCTCCTAACACTAATACTCTGAAGGTAATACATGGTATCGTTCCTGAAATACTTTGGTGAAGTAAGAAAGATTCTCAAAGCCCGTTTGGTAAGCGACTTCAGAAACAGTAACATTTTTTTGCTTTAACAAAATCGCTGCTTTTTCTAGACGATACACGCGGATAAATTCTACGGTGGTGAGATTGGTAAGGGCTTTGAGTTTTCGTAGCAATTGAGAAGGGCTTAGATTAGCGGCAGCGGCCAACTGCTCTACGCCAAAAGCACTATCAGAAAGGTTTTTATCAAGAATGATTTTGATCTTCTGGATAAATACCTCTTCTAAAGATAAACTTGCCTCTAAAGCAGATGGCGTAGTAGTGGCGGTCTGTAAGTAGTATTGTTTGAGATTTTCTCTAATATTAACCAGATTTTGCACGCGTATTTTTAGCTCAGCGGCATTGAAAGGCTTGATAAGATAATCATCAGCACCAAGTCCTAAACCTTGAAGTTTATTCTCAAGGGTTGTTTTGCCTGTTAGTAATATGATAGGAATATGGCTGGTTTTGACGGAAGATTTGAGGTATTTGCAAAGCTCAAACCCGTCCATACGCGGCATCATCAGGTCACTGATGATGATGTCGGGGATATCGGTGGTTGCTTTTTCGAACCCCTCTATGCCATCTCCAGCTTCAATGATTTGATAATCATTCTCAAAAATCTCTCGGATATAATTCCTCAAATCTTCATCGTCTTCCACAATCAGCAGTACTTCTTCGGAGGAGAGCTTTTGAGGCTGGTTGTTGACTAGTGTTTTATCAGTGACGGGAGGCGAGACAATAGGAACCTCTTTTTGAAAATCCAGCAGAATTGTTGCCGCCTTTTTATCAGCTGGCTGCAATGGCAAAATGATACTAAAAGTAGTACCTAGATTTTGTTGACTTGTGACATGGATTGAACCTTGTAGCAAATTCACGAGCTCCTTGACCAAAGTAAGGCCGATACCTGTACCTTCATAGTTGTATTGGGTGGCACTATCGACTTGAAAAAAGCGGTCAAAAATTTTCTCTAGTTTTTGGTCAGGCATACCGATACCGCTGTCTTTGACGATAATTTTTACTTGGTCAAAAGCTTCACTATAATAAACGCCGAGTGAAATATTGCCTCCATCGGGGGTAAATTTAAAGGCATTGGAAAGCAAATTGAAAATGATTTTTTCAAACTTATCGGGGTCAAAATAGACGTTTGCATTGGTTTGGTTTTGGAAAATCTCAAACTGAATCTGCCGGTTTTTGGCCAAAGATTGAAAAGAAGTCGCCAGAGATTGAGTAAACTTTGCTAAGTCTCCCGCTTGCAAGTCAACGGCCATTGCTTTGGCCTCCAGTTTACTGATGTCTAGCAGTTGATTGATAAGAGACAGCAGACGTTGGGCGTTTCGTTCGATGAGCCAGAGGCTTTCGAGGCTAGGAAACTTCTTTTTTAATTCCTGAATAGGACTGATAATAAGGGTAAGTGGAGTACGAAATTCGTGCGAAATGTTGGTGAAAAAATTGGTTTTGAGGATGTCTAGCTCTTTCAGATAGTTGGCTTGCTGTTGTTTATACGACAGCTCTCTTTCGGTATCTGATTGCGCTTGTTGAGAATTGTGAATTATTTTTCCTAAAAAAAGGCCAAACACAAAAATCTCGATAACATACATTATGTAAGCAAAGGTGTACTTGAAAGGAATTTGGATTTGCGTAACCAAGCTAATTTGAATCAGAATATAGCTACTGATACCCAACAAAAAAGGGGTAGAATAGCTCCAGTCGATTTTGGCTGAATGGATACCCGCAGCAATATATAGCCCAACGACCACAAGCCAACAAAAAATAGACAGATAGGAGGAGATTTCTAACCAATACCACTGATAATTAAAAATGATGCAAAGTGCAAGGATAAGCGTAATTCCGATGATGATATTTAAGAGTAATCTGACAGGTCTGAGCTTACTTGGATAGGGTAATATGGACTGAACCACCCATATGTATCCAATTGGCATGATATGATAAGACATAAAATTGATGATAGTAGCGGTAGACCCAGGTTGGGTGAAAAATACTCCCAAGAGGCTGTTGATACCCCAGAAGGCGAAGGTTCTTAAAATTAAGAAGTAAGAATAGTAACGAAAAGTAACATCTTTGACGACAAAAAACACCAATAACAGTACATAAAAAAGCCGAAGAAGGATAATACCATGCAAGAAACCATTGCGTTGGAGTTCAGTTCCTTGGGTGCTGATATATTGGGAGTAAGTATATAATTCAATCTGGGCATAATGACTCCGTTGACTTTGAACGCGGATAAAAATGGTCTTTTGGCTTTGAGGAGCAAGCTCAAAACTTGTATGAGGATTCATACTACCATAAAAAAACTCGGGTTTCGAAACAAGGGTGCCTTTTTTCTGAACCTCATAACGGCCCTGTGAATCAGGCAAATAAAAGTCAAGGCTCTCGGCAAGGGGATTGTTCCACCTTATCACCCAATGCGTATTTTGAGGGTTTGTATTTTTGAGCTGTATCCTGAACCAGAATGTACGCTTTGAAAAAGGAATCAAAATATCTTTTTTTCCAGTGGGCTTGAAGTCTTTGTGCTGAATTTCTTTAAAAGTAAGTTTAGAAATACTATCTTCAAAAACTGCCGAATAAGGGGTGAGATCAATCTGCGTTGAAATATCACTTATGGATACTATACTCTGACTATTAGTTGATAAGGATAAAAAAAAGAATATAAAAACTAAAATCGATTCCTTACATTTCATGCGATTTACGCTAAGGCTTTTAAGAGCGGCTTGAGTTTAAGCTATTTCTAAATCTATTTAAGAGTTATCAAAATTACGTATTGGATTTAATTGCACAATAATTTTAGACGTAGAATATGCTTATTCAACATACTAGTATGCTAGATATTCTGGTATTTTAATTTTATCAATGGGGCAAAATTTTCATCCTTAGTTTTCATAATCCCCAAAATGTACGTTTGATTCCCCAAATAAAATTGGCATGGTTGTTTTGAACGTATAGTTATGTACGACAACAAATCTTACTGAACTATGAAAACAAACATGAAAGTGGTGGCAGCTTTGCTATTGGTAGGAGGGCTGACCGCTTGTGGTGGCTCATCAGATACGGAAGATACCACCGAAAAAACAAACGAAGAACGAATTGAGGCTACTGCTCCTACAGAGGCAGCCGCAGATGCCCAAGAAGACGATGCTGAGTTTTTAGCGGAAGCGGCTAGTGCAAGTATGATGGAAGTAGAGTTGGGTAAATTGGCATTGGAGAAATCGACTTCACCCAAAGTCAAAGATTTTGCCCGAATGATTGTTGATGACCATACCAAGGCCATTGCAGATTTGGAAAATATCGCCAATCAAAAAAACGTAGCTCTTCCCGTAGCATTGATGGATAAACACCAAAAAATGGTCGATAAAATCAAAGACGAAAAAGGGAAGGAATTTGATAAAAAGTACCTTGATGCCATGGTCAGTGACCACAAAGAGGATATAGAAGAATTTAAGGAGATATCGGAAGAAACCAAAGATTTGAATGTGAAGGAGTTTGCTGCTAAATCGTTGCCAAAATTGGCCGCGCATTTAGAAATGGCCGAACGCCTTGAGCGCGCAATGAAATAGTATTAACCTCAAAAATCTGTACAATCATGCCGTGGACCAAGGATGATTATCCCGTTTCTTTGAAAAATTTTCGGGCACGGGTGCGAAATAAAGCCATCGAAATAGCGAATGCTTTGCTAGAAGAAGGCAACGACGAAGGTCGGGCTATTGCGATTGCTACCTCTAAAGCCCAAGAATGGGCCGAAAATAGAGGTATTACTATCAGAAAAAAAGTCGCGTCTTCATAACAATCAAAGACTTTCTAAGTTTGAGGCAGGAGAAGCTAAAAACTTAGAAAGTCTTTATTTATAAGAAATATCGTCACTACTTGGCAATATGCTACCACCAAACCTTCGATATTACAAACAGCAATATACTTTGTAGCCGCTTAAAACTGTTGATTCAAAACATGATATTCGATTTTCGACATATAGGGGAAGTAGGGCAGTGATTCTATAAGTTTCTTGACTTGCGGCTCATCAATGCTTTTGAAAATTAAGACTGCATTTACTTTCGTCACCGATATAAAGAAACTCTCCAAAATTTCTTCTTTTTGCCATAGGTTTACAAACTCCATTTCCTTTTTAGGAAGTTCTGGCGTAGATTTTATGGTTTCTATTCCACTATCCGACAAGGTTATCAAAACTAATATTTTATTCATAGCCTAAAGTGTTGAATTTTTTTTGAGATTGATTTGAGTCGCAAATTTAATCGGACTCAATCTCTAAAAATTGTATCAAATCACTTTTTTGCCGAAGCTTTAAAGGCCCCACTCCAAACATTTGATACATATATTTGTTCATTTGTGAAGAGTCATAAAAGCCGCTTTCTAATGCAATGTCAGTAATTCTTTTTTTATGATTTGTAAGTATTAAAAATATAGCCCTTCTCAGCCTTGTCCACAAAAGATACTTCATAATACTACTGCCCGTTTCTTGTTTAAATAAAAAACCTAATCGAGAGGGTGATAAAAAAACGTGATTGGCAATGTCATTAAGTGAAAACTGTTCTGTTTGAAAATTTTGGTTGATATAAGCTATTACTTTTTCAATTCTTTCATCTTTTTGTACTCCCGATTTGTTTGACTG
The DNA here is from genome assembly GCF_000423565.1 of Runella zeae DSM 19591. Lineage (GTDB taxonomy): Bacteria > Bacteroidota > Bacteroidia > Cytophagales > Spirosomataceae > Runella > Runella zeae. Next base: position 62,399 of record NZ_KE384047.1, read on the forward strand.
ATAAGACCTTACAAGGTTGTATATAGAAAATTTCAGACCAGAAATATTGAAAAAATTTGTAAATTCATCATTGTTATAAAATACTTTGAAGTTGTTTTTTTTAAGTTTTTCGAGAACGATTTTACCAATAAAAGAGTAAGGCTCAATATTGATAATAGTAAGATTGCTATTACTACATTCACAGGCATGAGCCACATGTGGTCTGATTACAAAACCGTAAATGTTTTGATGTTTTTTTCTTTCAATTGTTGAATGAAAGGGATTGTCAGTTGTAAATACAATTTGGTATGCTGAATGCCTGTGAATTTCAACGTCAGATTTGTAGGCTCTTAAGGCAAGAATAAAGTTGTCCATGTAGGGTATTTGAAATACTGTCAGTACAAATGTAGTGCGAAAGCTGGTAGAAGTACAACTGTTGATATATTTGCAGCAGCACGTTGGGACAAGTGACAACTTGACCCAAACTGTGATTTGGGCCAAAAATGGTGCAGCGTCTGACAACTAGACCCAAACTATGATTTGGGTCAAAAATGGTGCAGCGTCTCCGACGCCAATCAGATAAGCTAAACTTTTTGGTCATGAGTATTTGAGAATCTAAATATGCTTTCGTTCAAGTAATACGATACTTACTCAATCTGCTATGGCTTTTCCCGCAAAAAACTTTTGTAGTCCTCATTCGATAGTCATTTTGGCGATGGCTGCGGTAATGATATTAAACACGACGAGCTGCTCGTCTCCTAAAAACGATACTATGTCTTCTAGCACAAACACTTTTAGTACTGACCTCGAAACCCTAAAAAAATTTAAACCCACTCTCGTTCTTGTTTCGCCCGACGATGATTCTGCACAGGTGGCTGTGGTAGCGGCTCTCCAAGGACGAGTCATGACTTCTACGGCCAATGGCGCAGCAGGCAATAGCTACGGCTGGATCAATCAATCATTGTTAAAAGAAGGGAAATTTACCCCTCATATGAGTGCGTTTGGAGGAGAAGACCGCTTTTGGTTAGGCCCCGAAGGAGGGCAGTTTTCGATTTATTTCCAACCTGGCAAAAAGTTTGTTTTTGAAGATTGGCAAGTACCCACCGTGATTGATTCTGAGGCATTTGAGGTATCCTCGTCCGACAAATCAAAGGTGGTATTTCGCAAAGCGGCTTCGCTTACCAATTACAGCGGTACTACCTTCGACCTAGCCATAGAGCGTAGCGTGGAAGTGCTTAGCAAGGTAGCCGTAGAGACGGCGTTTAATCTACCGCTAAAAAATGTAAAAACGGTAGCTTACGAGACCGTCAATCAAATCACCAATCAGGGGGCTGACTGGAAAAAAGAAACGGGCTTATTGTCGATTTGGATTTTGGGCATGTTTAACCCCTCGCCCAAAACTACCGTCGTTATTCCTTTTGAAGGAGGAAATGAAAATAAATCCAAAATCAATGATAGTTATTTCGGTAAAGTCCCTGCTGAGCGTCTTATCATCGAAGATAGTATATTGTATTTCAAAGCAGATGGCAAACATCGCAGCAAAATCGGCTTGCCGCCGGGTATTTCAAAACCCGTGATGGGGAGCTATGATGCCGAAAAAGGGATTTTGACCATTGTTACTTACGACCTCGACCCTGCGGGCGATTACGTCAATTCGATGTGGGAAATCCAAAAAGAACCTTTTAAAGGCGATGCCGTCAATTCTTACAATGACGGACCCGTAGCAGATGGGACGCAAATGGGGCCTTTTTATGAGTTGGAGTCATCGTCGCCCGCAAAAGCCCTCAAAAAAGGGGAAAGCCTCAGACACAGTAGTCGTACTTATCATTTTGAAGGCGACCAAAAAGATCTCAATGCCCTCGCAAAGAAGGCCTTGGGGGTAAGTTTGGAGGAGATTGCGAAGCATTAATACAAATCCCCCAGTGTTGGTGTAAGTTTCCCGAAAAAGTGGTTTATTTGTGAATAGCCCACTTTTTCACTCAACAAACCAACGCTTATTTATGAGAAAAATTCTTCTTTTTACGCTCATCACTTTTTCAGTTTTTAGCCAAAATCCCATCGAAACTTTTACCAAAGACATGGAAAAGAAAGATGGGTTTTTGCCATTTTATTGGGATACCAAAAAGGGAAAAGTTTACCTAGAAATCAAACAATTTGATACCGAATTGTTGTACTATCCCACTCTAGCTCAGGGTATTGGTTCAAACGATATTGGCCTTGACCGGGGGCGTTTGGGGCAAGAACACATCATAAAGTTTCAGCGCACTGGCAACAAAGTGTTGATGATAGAACCCAACTATGGCTATCGAGCGGTGAGTCAAGACCCGCTCGAACGTCGTGCAGTGGAGGAGTCGTTTGCGCAGTCTGTTCACTGGGGCTTTGAAATTGCCGCCGAAAATTCGGGCAACGTCCTAGTTGATTTGACTCCGTTTTTACTGCAAGATGCGGTGGGGGCGATTCAGGATATCAGTCGTACCAAACAGGGTACTTACAAATTGGATGCGTCGCGCTCGTCCATGTATTTGCCCAATACTAAAAATTTTCCCAAAAACACGGAATTTGAAGTAACCATCACCCTCACAGGCGATTCTCCCGGTGCTTACTTGCGCCAAGTAGTACCTACTCCCACCACTGTCACGGTGCGTCAGCACCATTCGTTTGTGCAGCTCCCTGATGCAGATTTTCAACCCCGAGAGTTTGATCCACGCATGGGTTATATCTTTACTTCATTTTATGATTATGCTACACCCGTCAGTGAGCCTATCACAAAGCGGTATATTGTGCGGCATCGTCTTAAGAAAAAAGATCCCAATGCCGCATTGAGTGAGGCCGTGGAGCCTATCGTGTACTATATCGATCCTGGTGCCCCAGAACCTATTCGGACGGCTTTGGTAGAAGGTGCCAAATGGTGGAATCAAGCTTTTGAAGCTGCTGGTTATAAAGACGCCTTTCAAGTCAAATTGCTACCTGCCGATGCCGACCCTATGGATATACGCTATCATTTGGTGCAGTGGGTGCATCGTTCTACCAGAGGATGGTCCTATGGTGGTAGTATCATCGATCCGCGCACAGGAGAAATTTTGAAAGGAAAAGTAACATTGGGCTCATTGCGGGTACGCCAAGATTACCTTATTGCTCAGGGTTTGGTGGGTGATTTTCAGACCGATACTACTAACGTAGAAGATATGATGGGGATGTCGATTGCCCGCCTCCGACAGCTATCAGCCCATGAAATAGGGCATACCCTAGGCTTACCACACAATTACGTAGCGAGTGTGCACAATCGGGCTTCGGTGATGGATTATCCTCACATGCTGGTAGAGCTCAAAGGCGGAAAAGTGGATTTGTCAAATGCCTATGACCAAAAAATAGGAGATTACGATAAGTGGTCTATCATTTGGGGCTACCAAGATTTTCCCAAAGGTACTGATGAGAAAAAAGCCCTCAATGGTATCGTTGAGCAAATGTACGCCAAGGGACTGTATTTTTTGACCGACCAAGATGCCCGTCCCGAAGGAAGTGCTCACCCTCAGACGCATCTTTGGGACAATGGCGTGAGTGCGATTGCTGAACTAAAACGTATTTCGGAAGTTCGGAAAGTCACTTTGACTAATTTTGACGAACGTAAACTTCGTACGGGAACTCCGATGAGTTCGTTGGAAGAAGTATTTGTTCCGATGTACCTCTTTCACCGGTTTCAGGTAGAAGCTGCGGCCAAAGTATTGGCGGGGGTTAATTATCGATTTTCGGTAAAAGGTGAAAAAAACCTTGAAACATTACCTGTCAATGGCAAAGAACAACGGGAGGCAGTGGAAGCTTTGTTACAGACTTTACAACCTTCTTTTCTGAAAGTGCCTTCTTCGGTGTTGAAACTAATTCCTCCTCGTGCTTTTGGATATAATGCCAACCCTCGCGAAACTTTCAAGCGCCGTACTGGCCTTGTGTTTGACCCACTTGGTCCACCCGAAGCTGCGGCAGGAATGACTTTACGAATGATTCTGAATCCCGAGCGTTTGAGTCGTTTAGTGATTCAGTCAGCGATTGACCCTTCTTTGCCAAGCCTCGAAGAAGTCATAGACCAGCTTATCAATGCTACTTGGAAATCGACGCAGAGCCGTGCAGGATATGAGGGAGAGATTGAGCGGTTGGTGGAAAAACTAATCTTGACCCACCTTCTGGATTTAAGCCGAAACAAAGACGTCACTCCTCAGGTACGGGCTAGTATAGGATTGAAAGTACAAGATTTAAAAGCTTGGTTGTCAAGACAAACCACGGCGGATGTGAAGCAAAAATCGCATTATTGGTTTACTATAAATCAGATAAAAGAAGCCGATTCTAATGCGTCAGACATAGTTTCTATCAACGCCATGACTCCACCTGATGGCCAGCCGATTGAGTCAGGTTATGAGTGGTTGGAGCCGATATGTGATTGGGAGCTACCCCAGTATTCAAGGATGAAATAAGATACAAGGCAGCCTGCCTAGACTTTTCAAGGATAATCGCCGAGAAGTCTAGGTAGGTGTTTTAGTCGAAAAAAATACTAGAGATAATCACCAACAAAAAGAAAACGACAATCACGATTAAGTAATAAAACAAATCAATGAAAGGGTAGTCGTGTCGGTTGAGCTTATTGAGCCACTTGTTGAGCATATGCTTGAAAGTGAGTTTAATGAAATATCAATTTTATCGGTTACTTTCTAAAGTAGTTGATAAAAATCCGCTACTTTTATCTATGTAACTTCCCCACAAATCTAATGCAAATATTTGTAAATACGCCTTTGAATGAGGCATTACGCCAGAAATTACGTCAGCAATTGCCAGCAGAGCATACTGTTTTTTTTAAAGTCGAACACACCGAAGAACAACAACGAGCGGGCTTTCGACAATCTCAAATTATCTTGGGAAATCCCCCTGCGGCATGGTTTGAGGAGGTTTCGCCAGATCTTCAATTTTGGCAGCTAGATTCGGCTGGATTTGATGGTTTCAGACATATTTCTTTGTCAGGAGCAATAGTGTGCAATCTAGCCGATTACTTTTCAATTCCTTGTGCCGAGACAATCATCGCAGGTATCATGGCCTTTTATCGAGGAGTAGACGAACTTACCCTGCTTAAAGCCGAAAAACGCTGGGTAGGAGCCCCGTTACGTTTTCGCCTCAATCTTCTGACGGGTAAGCGGGTGGTCATTTTGGGGGCGGGAAGCATTGGTCAAGCCGTCAAAAAAATGCTTGCGGGCTTTGATTGCGATATAAGTATGGTAGCACGTTCGCATCCGAGTGCCAATATTCACTCCCCCGAAGCGCTTCTGGAAGTTTTACCTGAGACTGATTTAGTCATCAATTGCCTGCCCGGTATGGCCAAAGGTTTTTTTACGGCTGAGATGATAGACGCTTTACCTGCTACGGCTGTTTTTGCAAACGTAGGTCGCGGGACTACCGTCGACGAAGAAGCATTGATTAAAGCCCTGCAAGAGAAGCGCATTGCAGGTGCGGTGTTGGATGTGACAGAAACAGAACCTCTCTCTTCTGATAATCCCTTATGGGAAATGCCTCACGTCGTACTTACCCAACACACGGGCGGTGGTCAAGCGAGTGAAGATGAAGGGAAAGTTAGATTTTTTGTTAAAAACCTTACCCGATTTTTAGAAGGTAAGCCTGTCGAAAACCAAATCAATTTGTCAAGAGGATATTAAATCTAATAGCAATGAACAAAAAAATCACGCTTGTGCTACTGTTGTTTTTAGCGGTTTGGAATGTAGGCTTTGGCCAAAAAAACGCAGACGAAAAAGCCATTTTAACGATTCTTCAAAAACAAGAAGCCGATTGGAATGCGGGCGATGTTAATTCGTTTATGCAAGGCTATTGGAAATCAGACTCATTGGCTTTTATCGGTGCCAAGGGGCCTACTTATGGGTGGCAAAATACCTTAGATAACTACAAAGTGCGCTATCCCGACCGTGCTTCTATGGGAACGTTGAAGTTTACGATTCTGCGCCTTAATCGTCTTGACAAAAACGCCTATTTTGTGATAGGGAAATGGCACTTGACTCGCCCCGAAAAGGGAGACATTGGGGGACATTATACGCTAGTGTTTCGTAAAATAGGGGGGAAATGGTTGATAGTAAGTGATCATACTTCTTAAAAACAAAAATTCCCTTCGGCAATCGCTAAAGGGAATTCTACTCTTTTCACACTATATTAAAATTTTTATGCCTTTTTAGAATAAAAGAAGACTCTTGGGGATAATTACTGCTATTGTTTTATCGATTAGTATGGGGCTTGCGCCGATATTACTTTTCTTAAAATGTTTGTTTATACAAACATTTGTCTTCACAAAAAGTTATGGAAAATTAGTAAAATAACCTCAGTTGGTCAGTAAGGTTTGAAAGAAATTAATACTAATCAAAGACCAAATGATTTGTAAATGAGAGAGATAAACATAACTTTGCCTTCTCTTCTTGGGGAAGAAAGAATGGATATTTCATAGTAAGTAGGGTATAAGGACACTTGCGCCCTATGGGCTTTAACTTAACCTAGCAATAATCTTGCCAAAAATAAATTAAAGAGATTGGTTTCTATCGATTGGGTAATGAAGAAGCGTGAGGCATGGAAGATTTGGGCGTTAAGATCAGCCTTTTTTCTACCTCTTCTAATTGGTACATAATGCTACGAATGCCTCCAGTTGGTTTGGCATTGGTATCGCCGGGATGGTAAATGGGGAATTTTCTGATGAGCATGTTGTCTTCTATCACAAATGAATCATGCCCCATATAACCTTCCGCTAAGTCTGGCGTAAGAGGTGCGGTATGGATTTTGTCAAAAAAATCAAGGAAAAACTGAAACGCGTATACTTTACCAAAAGCACCACTGCCATACGTACAAGAATAAATATAGATTTCGGGAGCATTGTTTTGGTCCAAATCACCTGTTTCGGCATTGACGACCCAGCCGTCGGTTTTTTGTCGAATGGTCATCAAAAAGGCATTATCACGGCTTACTCGTATCACAAGCTCTCGTACAGCACCAGCATCGCTGGTTGAAATATCAAACTGATGTTTTTTGAAAATAAGGGTTTTCTTGAAGCTTTCGGAAGTAGGAGTTTCGGTAGGTCGAGCATACAAAGCACCTCCCATGAGCAAAATCATGAAAAGACACGCCTGTACTATATAATGATGTTGACGCACTACATAGAAGATTTTTAGTTATATCAACGCTTCTATTGAGCGTAAATTGTTTTTTTTAATACTAACAAAAAAGCGGCCAAAAGCCGCTTTTCTCTTTTATTTTTTAAATTATTTTTTCAGCCCTTTCGATTTTAGGTTCTTTGTCGCGGGTGAGCCTAAACTCACGAAAGCGTCTTATGGTCGACATGGTAAACCCTAGCGATAAAATCAAAGTCCCAATCCAGAGTACATTGATGAGAGGCTTCTCGACGGCTTTCATCACAATGAAGTCTCTTTGCTTGGCATTGAATGCAAAAGTGAAAGTGCCTGTTTTGGGGTCAATTTCCATAAACTGCACTCTGAGTCCTAGTTCTTCGTTTACTTCTGGCTTACGCAATACCATTCGGTCTTGGTTGATGGCAAAAGTAGGAGTGATGTAGTATTCGCGGTCTTGGTCAAATATTTTTATTTGTGCTTTGACCGCAATATCATTAGGAGCTAGGTTGATACCTTCTACGGCATTTACTCGGCTTACGCTTTCTAGCACCGCCACAAAATCATTCACAAAAAATGTGTCTTGAACCGCCACGCGGAAATTTTCGGTAGGTGACCAATCTTGGCTTTCGTTGGGATTGCTACCGATAGTGGCGTACGAATACAAGTCTTTGTTAAGCTCACGCTTGATGTCGGGCGATGTAACCAACCCCATGCGCTCGTTAAACTGCACACGAGGATAGAGGGTAGTAATGCGTCCGTTAGGCTCGCGGTATTCGACTTCATAAAAAACGTTTTCGGGATATACCGCTACTGTATCACCTTTTTTATGATAAGTTTTTTCGCCAATAGTAATATCTCTCAAACAAACTGCGTGAAAATCTCCCTCGATGATGTCGAGCCAACTGCTTGGGACGTAACTGGGAACATCTCTAATTTCGGTGCGCGGCCCACGGTAAGTGAGCAAATAATCACTCATACGAGTAGGTTTGCCGAGCCAAAGCAGTACGTTTTCTTTGTTTTCTTTGTTGTCTTCTTTAGTAAAAAAATCATCTTTAGAAATCAAAAGCCCGGAAGCATTGAGAGAAACTACTTTTTGATAACCCGACGACCACAAAATACCAATCAACATCAATGCCACTCCTATGTGAGTGACAGCCCCGCCCGAAAGACGGTAGCTTCCACGCAATACGCCCAAAATAATAGTGATATTGGTCACTAGCGCAAAAACGGCGGCGGTGAGAAGGGCTATATAGGGGAGTTTGTGGATATTGCCGAAAGTAATCAACAAAGCAGAAATCAACAATGTAATCCACAGAGGGGTGAGGAGGTCTTGAAGTTTTCCTTTTTGAACTCGTTTCCACCAAAAAAACTGGCCAATTCCTGATAGAATGGCTATTACGGCAAAAAACCAAAGTTGAAATTTGGTATAATAACTAATGGCATCTGTGGGAGGAGCAAGCTTAGAAACCCCACCAAATGCCTCGACGATTTTGTTCCAGACAGGAATCGAAGTTGGAATAATAACTTGAAAACCAGCCAAACAAATGACTGTAGCACCCATAAAAAGCCAAAACTCACGTGAGTAAGTCGAAACCTCTTCTTTGTCGGAAGGCATGAGTTTCCAGACTCTTGCACTTAAAAAAATCGCTACCGCAATAAAAGCAAAAAGATACAAAAGGAGCTGTCCTGAAAGACCCAAATCCGTAAATGAGTGAACGGAGGCGTTGCCCAGAACCCCACTGCGGGTAAGGAAAGTAGAGTATAATATCAGGATAAACTGCGCAATCACCAAAATGACGGAAGTCTTAAGAGCAGTGGCATTTTTCTTGGCAATAATCATCGTATGCAGAGCTGCAATCAAAATCAGCCAAGGTACATACACTGCATTTTCGACGGGGTCCCAGCTCCAGTAGCTATTAAAGCTCAGAGTTTCGTAGGCCCAATAGCCGCCCATCAAAATACCCACGCCCAAAATCACCCCCGCCAACAAAGTCCAAGGCAATGCAGGGCGAAGCCATTCCGAAACCTGCTTACGCCATAAGCCAGCCATGAGATAAGCAAAAGGGATAAGAGTAAGGGCAAAACCTAAGAATAGGGTAGGAGGGTGAATCACCATCCAGTAGTTTTGGAGAAGAGGGTTGAGACCGTTGCCGTCTTTGGGTACAAAATCGGGATTCATTTGTAGAAACGGCGCGTTGGGATTGGCTTCAACGATGGTCAAGAAAGGAGTACTACCGATTTTGAAATCCAAACCAGGTATTACGATTCCCAAAATCATCGAAGTCAAAAAAGCTTGTACTAACGTATAAACGGTCATCATGGGTGCTTCCCAGACCTTATTGGTACGGATCAAAATTACTCCTAGCACCGCTTGCCAAAACATCCAAAGCATAAAACTTCCTTCTTGGCCTTCCCAAAAACAAGACAACATATAATACCACGGCAAAGCCTTTGATGAGTGACTCCAAGCGTAGTGATACTCAAAATGATGCCCGTAAATAATGGTGTACAAGACCGCACAAAATCCTACTACTGCTGCGGCGTGGGTATAAAAAGCATAACGGGCAAATTGCTTCCAAGTGCCCGTTTCGAGATTATTGGTAGCCAAAAGCGTGGCTTTTAAGTAAGCATAGGTAGCTACCAAAGCCGTGACAAAAGATATAATAACGAGTAAGTGACCTAGATTTCCGAGTGTCATGAGTTGGAGTAGAAATTGACAAAGGGTGCCTAGTATTTCAAGCTAGTGCACCCTTCGTGGGGTTGGTTTATATTTTTTCTGCCGTTGCCTCTTTGAAATCAGGCTTTTCGTTGGTGTATTTAGAAGGGCATTTCATCAAGATTTTGTTGCAAGCAAAATAGTCACCTTGCATTTTACCAATCACCACTACTTGCTCTGATTTATCAAAATCTTGGGGTTTGGGGCTGAGATATACTACTCGTTTTTCTACTTTGTTGGTATCTACTAGCACAAACTCGAAGTGATTAGCATCCATGACAGGGTCATACTTCATGCCTACGATTTGCCCGCTAGCGTCTTTTTTGAGCTTTCCTACTACGTGAATATCAGAGGTTTCGCCTTCTTTGGCCATTTCGGTAGCTTCCGTAAAATTGGAGTAAGTACTGGCATTGCCGTAGGTAGAGACAATGATACCGATAGCAATCGCAATGACGATGAGTCCAAAAAGATGTATTTTTTTCATGATGATTATGCTGATTTTTGATGTTTACTAAATTGGCTTAATTCCGCATTCTTCCAATAAACGCTGCTTTCAATCTTGGCGAATAATTCCAAAATGCTCATTTCTTTGATTGTTTTTCGAGTTTAGAGACTTTGCGCTCTAGATTGACCAAAAAGGCAATAATTCCCGCAAAAATTACCCCAATAACCACTACTACCACCCATATCTTGCCATCAGCACGCATTTGGTCGGCCATAGGTGTTTCTTGATTAACAGATTGTTGAGCAAAGAGGTTTAAGGAAACCAACACGTTTAAAAACAAAAACAATATTTTTCTCATGGTTATATCAAATTATACATTAATCTTCTATTTTTTCTAAAGCACGTACCCGAATGCGTAGCGAAGCAATCCAAGTGCCTAGGAGCATCCACCCGATGATAATAGGATAAAACACCCGACGCATCTGATTGTCCATGTCGTATTCGCCAAAGGCAGGGTTGCCACCGTTGCCGGGGTGCAACGAATCGGTCAGGCGAGGTAAGATGTAAATCAAAGGAATGAATACTGCAAAACAAAATATGTTGTAAATCGCCGAAATTCGAGCCTTCTTTTGTTCGTCTTCGAGTGAGCTTCTCAATACTAAATACGCAAAATACATCAACATACTAATCGCAACGCTGTTGAGTTTAGGGTCGTTGGGCCACCATCCACCCCAAGTTACTCTTGCCCAAAGTGAGCCCGTGCTACATCCCAAAGCCCCAAAAAGCAAGGCAACATTGGCAAACTCGACGGCCTTATCGTCGTCGGCAAGGTTGTTAGAACGTAGATAACGAACGGAGAAAATCGCTGAGACCAATAAAAATAGCGTAGTAGCAAACCACAACGATACGTGAAAGTACACGTTTCGAATGCTTTCGTTCAAAATATCACGGCGTGGTACTTCACCCATAAGACCAAAGTAAAAGCCATAAACTAGCAATACCACCGCTACTATTTTCCACCAATATTTTTTCATAATCTATAACTAAATCAACAAATTAAATGATAACTCAGAGCCAATAAATTTAAAGTATCTTATTTGTGTTAGCTCCTCCACAAATAGGGAAATAAAATCAATGACAAAGTTACGACAATCGCGTCCAATGCCAACAATATCATCATTTCGTCGTTGCTACTGCCTCGGTCGAGCCCGTCGAGGGCGTTTTTGGCGAGTTTCATTACCATCAAAAGCATCGGAATAATCACCGGAAAACTCAAGATAGCCATTAATGCGCCGTTGTTTTCGGCCTTGGAAACAATCCCCGCAATCATCGTTAAAGAAGAAGCAAAACCTACACTTGCCAACACAATCGTCAGCAGATACATAGGAATATCGCCGACGGGATTGCCCATTACAAAACTATAAAACCCAAAGCCCAACATCGACAAAATCAACATCAAGGCGGAATTATAAATGATTTTGGAAAGAATAATCCACTGTGGGCTTGCCAATGTGTAATAATACAATAGCCGTCCCGCACGCTCTTGGGTAAAACTCTTAGAAATGGCATTGATAGCCATAAAAAGCATGATAATCCAAAAGAGGGTATTCCAAGCGAGGGGGTTCAATTGGTTTGACTTGAGCCGAAAACTCAAATAACACACAAAAATGGTGCTGACGATATACAACATCATGCCATTGAGGGCGTAACGTTGGCGCCATTCGAGTGTTATTTCTTTGCCAATGAGGGTGCGAAGTTCTTGCATTCAACCGAGGTGTCCACTAAACAATATCCTGCTCTCCAATCAGAGATAAGGAAGTGGCGTCAAAATTACAACACAAACGCACTCGTTGTACCGACAAAAGTCATTAGTTTTTAAATTTTATCCCATTTGTATGGCTTTAGTGCGGCGCCACCAAATAAGATAGCCCAATGAGGCCAGAGCCAAAAGCGAAGAAAGATAAAATGCAAAAGGCATATTGCTCACTTTACCGCCATACCACCAGCCCGACCACCACGCACCTACGCCAATGCCTGCCTCTAATGCAATGTACATCGTAGCCAACGCTCGTCCGCGATATTCAGGGTGACTCAGGTCGATTGCCCAAGCGGTAAGGGTGGGGGTGTTGAGTCCCCATGAAAAACCGAATAAAATCGCCGCTGCCCAAAATCCAAAAGTGGATTGCGTAAAGCCCAGTATAGCCATACCAATCGCCAAAATAATGGTAGAGATAATCATGACAGGTACACGGCCGTGGATGTCGGAAGATTTGCTCGCCACGACTCGAATAAGTAAAGAGGCAATCGTATAGACTGTGAAAAACAAGCCTTTGTTTTGAATGCCTAAAGTCTTGCTCAAATCTGGTATAAGAGTAAGAATCACTCCAGATGAAAATGATACGCAAAACATGACCAAAAATACGCTCAAGACGCGAGGTTCAAAAATGTCTTGTCGGTTGATTTTGAAGAGCTTAAAGCTGAAAGGCTGCCTCTCTACTAAGGTTTCTTTCATGTTTAGCAAAATCAAGATAGAAATCAATGCAAAAGCGGAAGCCACATAAAACATGGGATTGATACCAAACCATAAAGTAAGATAGCTACCGATAGTAGGTCCAATTGACATCCCTGTAGCGGTAAAAATACCCAGCATCCCTGCTGCCTCCCCCCGCCGATTTTCGGGGATGATGTCGGCTACATAGGCAGCGGTTGCAGTAGGTTTGGTTCCGGTTGAAAACCCATGAATAAATCTCAAAAGTAAAAATCCCCAAACCACATGTACAAAAGGGTAAATCAGGCTACATACACAGCATACCAACGACCCAAAGGCCATGACCGGTACGCGGCCGATAGTATCGGTGAGTTTGCCACTGAAAGGTCGCGATAGGCCGGCGGTGAGGGTAAAAAGCGCGATGATAAGCCCGATGTATTGTTGCCCACCCATAGCTGAGAGATAATCGGGCAACTCAGGAATCATCATTTGAAAACTAGCTGAAAATAGGAAATTACTGAGGCACAAAAGCCAAAATTGTAGATTGTACATACTGCGAAAAAGGGTACGATACGAGAGTTGATTAAAAAAATGTTTTTACGGTTTTGGGTCTCTCGGCTACTCTTAGTAAAAAAAGCAAAGGACTGAAAGTTTCATATGAGCGTTACTTTCAGTCCTTTGGTATATCATTTCATTTATGTCAACGAATTCTAAAAACGGTTTCTGGCAAATCTTCCGTATTTGAGTATAAGTCAGCAACCAATAAGTCCCCCTGAATCGTCTCTAAATGTACCACAGATTCTAGCGATTTGCTTTCAAACATCAGCGACCAAATACCCTGCTCGCTTTTTCGCCAAAGCTCCACCCAAATACGGCGCGAATCTACCAATAAGTACTCTCTGAACGTTGGAATAGCGCGATAAAGTTCAAATTTTTCGCCTCTATCATAGTTGGCCGTGCTTTGTGACAATACTTCCACGATTAAAACGGGATTGGTCAAGCTACTGGTTTGGCTATCCGAAAACTCCGGTTTTCCACATACCACTACCAAGTCAGGATAAGAGTAAAGCTCCGTAGAAGGAATAAAAACCCGTTGGTCGCTTGAATAAGAGCGACAACCTTTGTTCTTCTTAAAATGAATATGTAACTCTCCTGATAAGTTTTCCCGTATCGCATTATGAGCAGGTTTTGCGCCGGCCATTGCTTCGGGTGTATCGCCTTCAAAATCGCCCATGGGATAGATTTGCCCATCAAAGTACTCACTTTTGTAAGAAGCCTTTTCTTCCAATTCTAAGTATTCTTCAGGCGTATAGTGTTTTTTGGGAAGTGCAGTCATTACAAAATTTCGTTAAAATCTTAAACTCTAACAAAGATAAAAAAAAACAGAATAGTGGATGCCTAAGAAAATTTGGTATTTAAAATTTTGATGTATATTTGTGATATGCAACAACAAACTTATCTGAAAGGCTGCTTGAGCGCGATTGTCTTGCAACTTTTACAAGACAACAGCCGCATGTATGGCTATGAAATCACCCAACGGGTGCGTGAAATTACGGCGGGAGAGCTTCAACTTACGGAAGGAGCGCTTTATCCTACTTTGCACAAATTGGAAGCAGAAGGCGTGCTTACTACCGAAAATGCCCTCGTGGATGGCCGAAATCGAAAATACTATAAGCTCACCGAAAGCGGGCAGCAGCAAGCCCAAAGTGCGGTGTCGGAGTTGGCGGATTTTGTGACAAATCTCCAAAAAATATTGAACTTAAAACCTTCTCTGTCATGAGCTTAACCCCCACTCAACTTGACCTTATCAGCAAAGAACTCATCCAAGGCGGTATCAAGTACCAAGACTTGTACGAAGAATTGCTAGACCATTATATTTTGGCTATTGAAGATAGACAAGCCCAAGGGCAAACTTTTGAGAGTGCTTTTGGGGAGGTTCATGCGGATTTTGTAAACTATAAACGCCCAGCTCGTGTGTGGGATCATTATGGGGTATGGAAAGACTATACCAACGGAGGTGCACCCGAATTTGGGATTGGCAAACTTCAGGCTGAGTACGAAGAAAATTTGAAGGGGGAAATCTCCAAAAGGCATTGGCAAATCATGAAATCTTACTTCCGTTGGCCAACGCTTGTGACAACGCTTTTGGTTGGATTGTTTACTTTTCAGTTTGCGTATTTAGTGCCTAAGCAGTATTTTGTTTGGATTATTTTCACTTGTGCGTTTGTCCCAGTTTTGCTTCTTTTACCTCAATTAATCCTTGATTCAAGGCTGTACTTTCTAAAGAAACGAAAATTTGTTAACTCTTTAAAAATTAGCACTATAACTGGTAGAATGTTTCTCTCACTAAGTTTATTTAGCTTATTCATAAATATTACAAACATGTCGAATATTTTGTTTGAATATAACTTACATAAACAAAATTTTGTGACTGTTTCTGCTTGCTTAACCTGCTTTTACCTCGCCTATTCTCTTAGTTTCTATCAACTTTATAGTGAGCGATTTAAAGTAAGTCTGAGGTGAAAAAATAACCACAAAGCACACGAAGAAGGCCACTAAGTTCACAATGCTTTGTGTCCTTTGTGCTATTCTTCGTGTGCTTTGTGGTTAAAGAACTTATTCTAAATCAACTCCAAAATTCGCTGTTCTGACACAGCGTAGCCGATTTTAGATTTCAATTCGTCGATATGTACCCGCTCTTGCTCCATGCTATCACGGTGGCGAATGGTGACGGTGTTGTCTTCGAGGGTTTGATAATCTACCGCTATACAAAAAGGAGTACCTATCAAATCTTGGCGCGTATAACGCTTGCCGATGGCATCGCGCTCTTCATAAAATACACGAAACTCATTTCTGAGTGCTTTCACAATTTCTTCGGCTTTTTCGGGCAAACCGTCTCTTTTGACCAAAGGAAAAATCGCAGCTTTGAAAGGAGCCAACGCAGGATGTAATTTCAGCACAGTACGTTCTTTTTGAGCATCTCCTTCGCCTACAAGTTCTTTGGTATAAGCATTGCACAAGACCGCCAAAAACAAACGGTCGGCACCTACCGAAGTTTCTACTACATAAGGGATATAATTACCAAAAGGCTTACCATTTTCATCGAGGTCGTTGTCGAAGTACTGTTGTTTTTTCTTCGAAAGTTCTTGGTGATTTTTCAAGTCAAAATCAGTGCGTGAGTGAATCCCTTCGATTTCGCGGAAGCCAAACGGAAACTGATACTCAATATCTACAGCGGCATTGGCGTAGTGGGCGAGTTTTTCGTGAATGTGGAATTTCAGTTTTTCGGCTGGCAGACCTACCGCTTGGTGAAATTTCAGACGTGTGTCACGCCATTTTTCATACCATTCCATTTCGGTACCAGGACGTACAAAAAATTGCATTTCCATTTGTTCAAATTCGCGCATACGGAAGGTAAACTGCCGTGCTACGATTTCGTTACGAAAAGCTTTCCCGATTTGGGCAATTCCAAAAGGAATCTTCATGCGTCCAGATTTCTGAACGTTCAAAAAGTTGACAAAAATCCCTTGGGCTGTTTCGGGGCGGAGATAAATCAAATTTGAATCTTCTGCCACAGACCCTACTTGGGTACTAAACATAAGGTTGAACTGACGCACTTCGGTCCAGTTGGCAGTACCCGAAATCGGGCATTTGATACCTTCCGCAATGATGAGTTCGCGTACGGCTTCTAATTCGTTGTTTCCCAACAAACGCCCCATTTCATTCAGCAATTCCTGGGCTTTTTCGGGTTGACCTTCGGCAGCGTATTGTTCGGCTTTTGCTTCAAGAAGCTGATCGGCGCGGTAGCGTTTTTTAGAATCTTTGTTGTCAATCATCGGGTCATTGAAACCATCCACGTGCCCTGAGGCTTTCCAAGTAAGGGGATGCATAAAGATAGCTGCGTCGATACCTACGATTGGCCCGCCACTGCGGTTGTCGTTGAGTTGCGTCATGGCTTTCCACCAGATGTTTTTGAGATTATTTTTGAGTTCGACACCGTTTTGACCGTAGTCATACACAGCCTGTAGCCCATCATAAATTTCGGAAGAAGGAAATACAAATCCGTATTCTTTGGCATGTGCCACAATGTCTTGTAAAGAGGTAGCGGGAGCTTGGCTCATGGGGACGTTATCTGTTATCAGTTAGTTGTTATCGATTTTTGACAATGATATAAGGTGGCAAAATTAGGGAAATTGTGACGTAATGCAGCGAAGTAAGTCAAAAAGGCGTGGTTGCTAATTTTAAATTTGTATGCTTCGCCGCTTAATATTACTTATTCGGGATGAATTTGGGGTTTCAAAAAGCCAAGCTCGGGCGTTTTTGGTGGTAGCTACGTTGATGATTTTAAGTTGGGTATTGCCTTTTATTTATGATAGGTTTTTGAGCAATGATGCCCTTGTTATCCAACCACAGGATAGTCAAAAAGCCGATAGCTTGGTAGCTATATTAGAAAAATCGCAGGTATTATCTAAATCTTATCCTTCCTATACCGCAAAAAATTACCCTAAAGAGACGCAAGGCAATCCTGAGCAGCCTTTGACTTTGTTTTATTTTGATCCCAATCTAGCTACAGTTGAGCAGTTTCAGGCCTTAGGAATGCCTCGTTTTATTGCGGAGCGCATCGAAAAGTACCGTAGTAAAGGTGGGAAATTTCGTAAGAAAGAAGATTTGCAAAAAATATATGGGCTACAGCCTGCGCTTTACGAAAAACTTGAACCATACATTAGCCTCGCAAAAGAAGAATCTAAGCCCCAAAATCAAGCGACATTGACCTCAGCAGCTGAAGTCGCTACAGTGGCAGTGCCGCCCAAATCCAATCATTTTTCTAAACCTGTAGAGGTGGTTTTTGACATCAATACCGCCGACACAACCCAACTTATCCGTTTAAAAGGAATTGGGAGCAAACTAGCGGCTCGGATTGTAAAGTTTCGAGATGGCTTGGGTGGTTTTGTATCAGAGACACAGTTTTCTGAAGTCTTTGGACTAGATTCATTGGCCTTGGGAGAGCTCAATCGACTTGCAAGGGTGAAGTCTCCCGTCAAAAAGATAAATATCAATACCGCTTCGCCCGAAGACCTTGATCGACACCCTTATTTATCAAGACGGCAGTCTGAGGTTATTGTACGGTATCGGGAGCAGCACGGAGCGTTTCAGTCAGAGGAGGATTTGTTGAAAATTAAAATCTTAGACGAAAAACTAGTGTCCAAAATCGCGCCTTATTTGGCATTTTAATAGAGTCGTATTGCTAAGTTATTAGGGGCATTTTTTGATATAGTCCAAAAACTTCGTGGGGGGAATGCCTAGTTCTTGCCAAGTTTTCTCAGCGTCAAATTGCTCAGGATAGTTGTTGAGGGCTTCGATGATATGGGCGGCATAATTAAATCTATTGGTAAATTTTCCTAGAAACTTCAATAGCCCAAAAGGAGCTCGCATGATTCTGATTTTGGCTTTGGGGTAATGTTCTGCAAATAAAGTAGCGGCTTCATCGGCAGTATATCCTTCTTGTCCCTGTATAGTATATTCGTTGTTGCCATTGTGGTGCTCAAAAGCTCTGATTACTTGCTTCCCATAATCGCTCCCTGAAATCAAATACATTTTATACTTTGAGGTACCGGAAAGCAAGAGGTTGTTGCCCTGACGATAAGCACCTTTTCCAAAGCTTTCCATAAATGTGGAAGGGTAAAAAATAGAATAAGGAATACCGCTGCTTTTGATTTGAGAAACAGCATCGACTTTGAGTCTAAATACCCACCAGTCAAAATTATGTTGACCTTGGTAGAAATGCACCAACGATGAAAGATACCCAATTCTTGACAGAGAGGTTTCTTTTGCGGCTTTTAGAATATTCGCTAATCCTTCTCGTTCGGGTTGAAAATCGTGTTCCCCGCTTTCTTGTTTTACCGAAAGATTGAGATATAAAAAATCCTGATTTTCCAAAAATTTTTTGAGTCTTGCTACGTCAGTGAGGTTGCCTATCGTAATGTTGACCTTCTTCCCAAAAAGCTTTTGTGCTTTGGTTGGATTGCGGACAAAAATACTGACTTCATATCCTGCACTAAGAAACTCCTCTGTGACGGGCTGCCCCAGCATCCCCGTGGCTCCTATAATTGCTATTTTTTTCATCATCTAACGGATTAGGTATAGGAAGTGCTTTGTGGGGGCTAAAGTTACAAAAACTGTCTTAGCAGTCATATCTATTCTTATGATAGAAATTATCGCCATCGCCAAAATATAGCTATTAGAGTTGTTTTCTTGTTGATTACTAACAAGTTATCTTTTTCTTAAAGTCGATTTTGAAGTTCCAAAGGCCTGCGCATAATTCAATACTTTCATCAAATTTTTCCTTAGATTTTCCTCTATACTTGTTAATTAAAATATGATAACGTTTTATTCCTGCAATTGCATTTTCTACAAAAACTCGCTTTTTACTAATAGACTTGTTGTAGTTTTTTTGCTCTAATGTTAAGCTTGGATAAGGATTTTTTTTGCTTTTTTTGGGCTTTTTAAATGGAATCTTTAAAGACAAAAATTTGTATTCTTTCTGAATACCAAGATAACCTAAATCAACAT
>NZ_KE384048.1:0-35102 GCF_000423565.1 Runella zeae DSM 19591
ATTACAAATATAATAACTGCACTTCACCTTTGCTCGTTTTCTTAAAAACAATACGTCAATAAACAATTTTTTTGCCATTTTTTCGCCTTTCTCCGAATCCATAACTCCTTAATTACAAATCACTTATACCATTATTTCTGAGCATTTAAAATAAATTGCTCCTCGGAACTTTCCCTCCTCCTATCGAATACACAAGTTTCTGTACGTACATTCCACACAACGAGCTTTGTATTTTGTCGCTTTGGGATAAAAATTATTACCAATAATATGCTCTATCGCTTTAGCTGCCTCTTTTACACTTTGAATATTTTCTTCCGAAATAGGTACTTCCACCAATTTATTTCGACTGCGAGTATAAACCAAATACCCTTTCTCAACTTTCTTCCCAAAGTTTTCTTCAATCAACCACGCATAACAGTATAGCTGCGTTTGGTAGGTTTCATAAACTCGGTCTTTGTATTCCGCAAATTTGTAATCCAACGGCACCATCGTTCCGTCTGTCAACTCCAGTACTTCATCTACTCTACCCCGTATCAACTCATTAGTAAGGTACTGGTCGATATATTTCCCGACCGCACCTATACGTCGTCGCAAATAGTCTTTGTTTTGTTCCAATTTCAAATCATGTAGCTCGCGCCCTCGCATCACTTTGTAGTTTTTCTCCTCATATTGTGGAATCGCCAATACATACTCAAAATACGTAAATCTCGGACAGTAAAGATACTCAATTATATGCGAAGGTGTCAAGGTCATGTGGAATAAGAAGTTTTAAAATAACGAATTCAACACTCAAAAAAACAATGCTCTCACTTGGTCTGTTATAAGGTCTTTGTCAAAGGCTTGTCCCAACAAATCCGTTGACCGAAGTTCGTCTTTGCTCATCGGGAAAATATAGACTTTGTCTTTCTCTTCGTCTATTAGTTCCTCTATTTTAAGCTTTAGCATATCTTTTTCGTTGGCAGTGAGTGTTCCCAAAAAACAGGAATACTGTACCCGATACAATCCCGCTTGCTCACAAAGTTTAGCCACTTTGGTGCGACTGCGGTCTTTTTCGATGTCGTATAAAACCCAGATAATCATAAGTCCTCTGCCCCCGATGGGGAATATTAGTTTTTATTTATGAAATGAGTGAATTGGCAAAATTGTGTGCATCGAGCTGAATCACATGGCTTCGAACCAGATTTCGCCCGCGGTATCTGATAGGGTCATCGTCCAGGAATTTGGAAAAACTCATCACCAATAGCTCTTTACCAGTTTTGTTGAGGCTTACGCCATTTTGTAATTCATCCAAGTGAGATTTGTTGACTTTTTTGGCCGAAAATAACCGAAACACTACTTCGTCTGCAAATGTGCGGTACGGCTCAATGAAGTCAAACACCATGCTGAGTTGGTTGTAATCGTCGCGGTGCATAAAACCAACGTACGGATCTACCCCCGCCACAATCAGTGCTTTTTCGATTTTGCTGTATAAAATTCCGTACGCATAGTTCAAAAACGCATTAAAGGCGTCTTTGGCGGGACGCATACTACGCCCATTGAAAGTATATTCTTTGGGTAAAACATAACTCAATGTCTCAAAGTACAACCGTCCTGCTGTACCTTCCAGTCCACGTAACGTATCCGCAATTTCACCAACAGTCGGGGCATCCAAACTCGAAATAGACACCGAAAGCGCCTCTATCCGAGTCACTTTGTCGTTGAGGTAATCGACGTGCTGCGGACGATGTTTTTTTAGCTCTTTAACAAACGACAGCTGGTTATCCAACTTCGTCATAAGCCAACTTTTCACCCAGGTGACCCCTTCTTTTCCTAAGCTTGCTTCCAACTGCCGTTTTCTAATTTTGGTTGTACTGCCTAGCTTACTGTGCCACACCCTTCCAATGGGGTCGCCCGATTGTTCAATAAACAAAATGTCCACGTTATGCATCATCGCCAGTTTGATGGCATCAGTGCTCAGCGCCGAGCCTGTCGCAAGTACAATCCCAGTCACTTTCAGGGCAGAGTAATGCTTTTTTTCAAGTTCGCCCTTTTCATTCTTTTTCCGAATCTCAAACATATCGTCTTTGACGTGGACGTAGGTGCCGTAGGTATTGATGTGGAGCTGCATAAAATTAAGGTTTTGTAATTTCGCGACCGTCGTAGCATCGTTGCAATGCAACGATGCTACCAAACCCCCGCGCTACCGATTTTCCCAATCCAATACCATCAGGCAGGGTGGCATTTACCACAAAATCGCCCGTAAAAGCCAGCATTGTTTGGTTTTTAAATTGCGTGGTAGTTTGCCCCTGGACATTGAGCAAAATCATGAGTCGTGGTAAATCGGGCTGATAGGCTCCCACTCCTTTCAGAAAAGCCAAAATATTGTTTTGTAAAATTCGCTGCAACAACGCTTGCTGTTTAGATTCATCGGCATTCACGTATTCCACATGATTGGTTTGATTAAGGGGCATCCAAAGCGTCTCAAAACGGTATTTGTTCAGCGCGTTGCCCACTTCCACGGTAGCTTGTTGGTGGTTGATGTGTTTCGACAAAATCGGGTATTCTCGCCCGTCAATGTCCAACGTCCTGATTTTCAGAAATAATTCCACCAACAGTTGTGCTCCCTCACCCAAACCCACGAGCGTAGGTACACGGTTGATGACTTTGTACTGCACCAAGGGGTAAGCATAACGATACCGCAGTTCTGTTCCCGCGTCTGCCTCAAAGTGATTGTGCAACAGCGGCGAATGTTCTCGAAACACATTGCCAAAATACCCCCGCAACTTGTGCGCATCCCGCGTACGAAGGGCTATTTCGGGAAAGGTAACGGTGGTGATAGGGATGGATGTGGCATCGTTGTAATGCAACGATGCCACAGAATCAGAAATAATTTTCATCGTCTTTCCAATTTTTAGGATTATTGATGATGTAATTTTGGATGTTATACAATTCTTGTTCGCTACGAATAATTCGGTCGTAAAATTTTGGTTGCCAGGCAAATGCTGCTGCATCGTTGCAATGCGTACCATCGTTGCATTGCGTACCATCGTTGCAATGCAACGATGCAACATGCAACGATGCAACATTTTTGGAACAGGCCCCTTTGTACGAATTCAACACCCGCGATATGCTGCCTGATTTGGGGGAAATATCAGACATAAATTGATTTTTGGTGGCATTGTTGGCCTCTGTGGCATCGTTGCAATGCGTACCATCGTTGCATTGCAACGATGCCACAGGTGATATAATGGCCAAAATCCCATGAATATGATTAGGCATGACCACAAATTCGTCCAAAACAATATGGGGTGAAAACTGCGGTATTTTATACCAATTATCGTATACAATTTGCCCGACGTCAGACAATATCATTTGATTGTCAACGATTTTGCCAAAAAATGGCAATCTGTCTTTGGTACAAATCGTCACGAAATACATTCCTTCCCTGCGGTAATCATACCCTTGCAACCGAAACGATTGACGCCGATACTGAGAATAGTCATTGAAGCTAGGCATAGAAATAAAGGGTTTATGCTTAAAAATACAGTTTGCTATCATCAGTTGAGACGTTGTGGGGTGTGATTGGTATCTTTTGAGGGACGGATTTTATGGTAACATTTTCGGGGCATTATCACGTTTTATAATGGTCTTATTGACATCATAATGCCACTGTGGTATCATTTCAACGTTATTTCATCGTTTCAACATGTAGCAACGTTGCAGTGCAACGTTGAAATTTCGTAACATCATTGCCATTGCCTAACATCGTTTCAACATGTAGCATCGTTGCAATGCAACGTTGAAATTTCGTAACATCATTGCCATTGCCTAACATCGTTTCAACATGTAGCATCGTTGCAGTGCAACGTTGAAATTTCGTAACAACATTGCCATTGCATAACATCGTTTCAACATGTAGCAACGTTGCAATGCAACGTTGAAATTTCGTAACATCGTTGCCATTGCATAACATCGTTTCAACATGTAGCAACGTTGCAGTGCAACGTTGAAATTTCGTAACATCGTTGCCATTGCATAACATCGTTTCAACATGTAGCAACGTTGCAGTGCAACGTTGAAATTTTCGTAACACCATTGCCATTGCATAACATCGTTTCAACATGTAGCAACGTTGCAATGCAACGTTGAAATTTCGTAACATCGTTGCCATTGCATAACATCGTTTCAACATGTAGCAACGTTGCAATGCAACGTTGCTACAGCGACGGCATACCCTGTGTATGCAGGGGTGTTTTAGGGAAATGGGAAGTTCATAACATGACAGTTTGAGCATTGCTTGTTTCTTCTTTTGTTCTGTCAAAACCCGTAATCAAGCTGTAATAGTTTACCAGTTCTTTTTGATTTACAATATAGAGCCCGTCACAAAGAGTATTAGCATCCATATCTAACTTCAGCTCTTTTACTTTGGGCAAATATTCAGGCACACTGATAATGTGTTGATTAAAAGAAAGTTTAAACTCCTTATCGAACACTTCTTTGCTCAATTTTTTGTGAATCATGTCTAAAAACGCCTGCTTCGTATTTGCTGCATTTTCGTCAATTTCAATGTAAACAGAAGCGATACCACCCCGTTGTTCAATCACTTGAAATTTAGATACAGGAAAAGTGCTTTTGTCCTCATTGTCATAATTGAGTCGTTTCATGCTATCAAAAAACTTACGGGCTTCTGAAAACGATTTGGTGTCTTCGGCAGATAATGATTCGTAGTAAGTTTCAATGAGTTCTAAATAATGCTCTTCTCGAATCTCAGTACCAAATTTCTTAATACCAAGCTCTAATGCTTTTCGGGCTTGGGTGGTGGTGAGCCGTTCATAAATTTTCGTACAATCATCAAAATCAATGACATAGAGTGGTGAGTTCCATCTTTCAGGCGAATTTTCTCGATTGATACGACCTGCAACCTGAATGATAGAATCAATAGGTCCAATATCCCTAAAACCCATGTCAAAATCCAGGTCAACGCCAGCCTCGATAGCCTGCGTGGAAATAAGAACAGGTTTTAAGCCCGCCAATAAATCTCTCTTAACATCTTTAATAACCTGTAAGCGGGTGGCAGAGATGATGTTGGTGGATAGATAGTAAACAGGGTTTTTATAACCCGACTCCTCCACATATTCTTTTACCGCTTCAAAAACATCAACTGAACGCTTTACTAAGTTACAAACGATGAGGCAAGATTGCGATGGTTGCCAAAGGACACTAAAATAATCTTCGATAAATTGCTGGTCATTGGCTATCATTTCTGAAATTAAGGGAACAATTTTCGTTCTTTTAAATGCAGAGAAAACGCCTTCAAAGTCAGTCAATAATTCAAAGGATTGGGCTTTTTCTTCGCCTTTTTGTTCTGCAATAATTTCCCGATTTGCCAAATCAAAAGTCTTTGGTTTGGTGGCCGTCATCAATAAAACACGGGTATTCACAAACTTAGACAGATAGTGCAGTGCCGCACCAACCAAAGGCAGATGGTCTAAGCGAATAGTCTGAACTTCATCAAGAATGACGATTGCCTCTGCCAAATGATTGAATTTTTTAAGCAGTTTGTTCCTATTTCCAATCAATGTTTGTAGAAACTGTACGAACGTCGTAATTACTACGTCACTTTGCCAAGTATCCAACAACATGGTTTGTTGGTTGTAGGCAGGGTTTTCGTCGGGGTCTAAGACATTTGACTTTGTGAGTTGCTCAAACGCATCGGCAAATTGATAATGTGCCAAGACTCTCCCATTGCCCTCAAAAACTTTATCGTATTCTTTGATAGCTTGCTCAATAATATTAATGAACGGTAACGCATAAATGATTTGAGCCTCGTAGCCTTCTTTATTTCTTATTTTTTCTTTTAACCGCAAGGCAAAATCTAAAGCTGTTAGAGTTTTGCCAATACCAGTAGGGGCAGTGAGCGTAAAAAGTCGCTGGCTCAGAATGTCATCACTGTCAAGATGTTTGATAACAACACCCCTAACATAGGCACGTAACTGATTTTGTGTCAATGATTTCAGTTCGGTCGAATTGTAACGTTGAAAACTAACCTCTCCAATTCTTTTCTCAACCAACAAAGCAGGCAGCTCTACTCTGCTGTACATCACCGTTTTGGACGCATCCAACTTATCGGCTTCAATGAGCAGCGAAAACAAATAATTGATAAGGAAGTAGTTTTCAATCTTAGGGTTTTTGTTGAGATTAGTAAGATTGGAAACAGCCCTACGAAACTCTCTATCAGGGTATTGGATAAAATCAACTAAATCATTATCTCCAATTTCAGCAGTAATTTGAGAAAGGTGTTCTGACATCGTTGCGGCTTGTTGCAAAAAATAATCTTTTTGAACAACTGCGTCTTCTGTTCCAACAAATCGCTTTAAGTCCGAAATGTCCGTCAAACTTTTGTGGTGGTGGATAATCAGGTAAGCCGCTACTATGGCCAAAAACTCATCTTTGGTTTTTATGTACTTTTGAAACAATGTAAAGCCTCCAAACTTGGCGTGTTGTTTGAGATTAGGGTCAACGCCTTCTATACCAAGTAGATAATCTTGAAAAAAAGCAGAATACTTACCCAAATCATGATAAAGACAAATATCATTTAGTAATTTTTGAACATCCAAATGACCTGAAAAGCCCAGATTTTGGCAATAGGATTGAATGGCTTTGGTACGTACTCCTTCCGTATGAACCGTTAGTTTCTTAGAGCCAAAAACTTGCTCATTGCTATCTTTTTCGCTGTGTGAAAAAAATTCTTTCATTCCAAAAACAGGATATTTTGCACCTCCTCAGCGTTGGTAAGTTGGTAATGACTTCGATTCAATTCAAGACGCATTCCCGTTGGCGAAGTAGAAAAAAGTGTTCGGTTCATTTTTCTTAGTTCACGGTCGTAGTTCCTGACAAAATCGGCAGGAAGTAATTCTTCTTCAATCATTTGCAGCAAATCTTCAACTCCGCTTCGGTCAAAATCTATTCTTTCAACTGCCTCAGAAGGAACGGCTGAATGAATTGTTACGAATCCATTCGCCTCAGTTTCTTGAATTTCATTGGCGACGAAAAGTTTCACATCCAGCAATGAAGCCGTAAAATTGGCCGTGCCGAGTGTAAGGGCAAAATGCTGTTGCTTTTGAAGAACTTTCTCTTTCAGTTCATCAAAAGTTCCCTTTCCATCTTCTGAACAAGAGACATAAAGACGATATACGACCATATCTTTGCTAATATCATAGCCGCTCACGATTTCAAAAGGGGTTTGAATACGGCCACCCGATCCATCAAAATCACTTTTGCTTTTGATGCTCAAAAAATTAAGTCTGTGAAAGGTCTTTTTGAGTGGACTCATTACCCGTACACTTATACGTATGCGTTCCGATGCCAGCTCTTCGTAATAGCTATCCCGCTCTCTGCCTAAGATAGAAGCGAGCATACCCATCATAGTCGTTCGGGGCGGAATGCTAAAACTCATGGCCGTGTTATTGGCATAGTATTTTCGGAAGTGGGCGAGTTTCCCACCAACGTCTAATTGTAGTATTTCCATACTGTTACACACTGAAAGTGATACCTGATGCAGATTTTACTACCACTTCTTTAATGGCTTTATCCTCTCCTTTATTGTCCAATAACACTTTTTGCAAAGCCGACAGGTCGAGCGTCAAGTCATCAAACTTTCTGATTTGCTTCTCCTCCAAATTACCGTTGGGGACAACTTTTAAGTAATTGCGTAAATCGCCCAAGTAGCCATTATAAAATCCTTCATTATAAACCACTTCCACGTACAACTTAGGATACTGGTTTAGTTTTGAGCGAGTGGGCAATGCTGGCACACTATTCCAAATGGCATCACGGAAAGTTTCGACATCAGCATTAGTAAGCCCCGTACTTTGAGCAGCAAATTTATTGATAGTACCATTAAACGCCAGCAAACTATAATGTACCCGATAGTCCTTTCCAAAAGTGCTGTTATCATCGTTCATAATCGTAACAATCGAACTCGAATCCATCAACTGAACTTTGTGCAACGAAAAGCCCCAATTGATTTGGATTGGACCCGTATAGGGTTTGGTAAAACCATCTACGGCAAAAGCACAGCCAAACATCCTAATATCAGTAAACTCCTCTTTGACCAACTGAGCCAAAAGGTACTTGTTGAGTTCAATGCTTTCAGGCTTTTTATTGACGAAAAACTTAACCAAGTCTTCTCCATCTTTTCGTTTTTTCTTGACCTCTTCAAATTTCGTTTTCATGGTTGGATCTTCTTCAAAAAACGAATCTAAACTATTTGAATCGTCAAAAAGTTGCGCTAAAACCGCTTTCATTTTGGTGTCCATACCCACTTTTTTGTCGTCTTCCATATTGACAAAAACGTATTTGCCCGACAACGACAAGTAATCTCTGATGTAGCGTTTCAAACGAGTATCGGTTACTAAATTCGTTTCGGTCTCGTAATCCATGCGGGGCTTGTTCTCTTGGTCGGGGTCACCGTTTGGGTTGCACTGGGCCGCATCGTAAAGAAATAGAAAATCTGAATTGTTAGTGATAATTACGTTCTTTTTCATTGTTATAATTAAAGTTACCGTTGAATATTAGTTGAAGGAATAACCAGAGAGAATATAAAACAGCGCTTCATCAGGCTTCATACTCCACTGGTTTTCGTTGAAGTGTTCGGTGAACTTCTTGAAAATTGGCTCCATGTATCCATGTAATTTGAACTGCCTCATTTTGTCGTAAAGGTCATTTTTGAGCCTCACAATCTCGCTTTTTTGCATTCCGTTATAGTTGAGCTTGGCTAAAACGGGCTTACTTTCATACCCCTTTTTATACTGTTCAATTGCCACGCTGCTCACCGCTCGACCAAGGTAAAACATCGCTTTTTGGCTTGGTGTGTAGCTCATTTTTGCAAAAAAAGTTTCTATTTTTTGCTGATTTTCAGACAATTCTGCCTGTTCAGGAATATTCTCGACTTCCTGTAATTCTGTTTCTTCCATGTCGTTAAAAAGGTTTAATTGTTGAATAACTTTGAAAAGTGCTAAGTATTGAAACACTCCGTTGCGAATGGCAAAGTCGAAGGGGTTTTTGCCATAAATATTGGTGTAGCTGCCATAACGCTCATACCAATGACATAAAACCAATTCTTTGAAATAGCCAAACAACTGACTTTTGGCAATCGGGCGTTTCTCCAAAAGCTGTTTGAATAAACCCAAAGCCTCATTCTTTTTGACTTTATCTTTCCGAATCGGAATAAGGTTGTAAACAGTATAAAGATTGAACGTCAAGGGATTCCCCTCGCCCGCACTCATCACATTTTGCCAGTTCAGTCCTTCTATCTTAGTCATTTCGAGGTGAGTGTTGACAAAAATTTCAATCATTTTCTCAAAGTGCGTGCGGCTTACGTCTTTGATGACGTTGATGGTTTTGAAGAAGTTACCGTCAGACTCAAAGGCAAGAAAGGTAATCCAGTAGGGAAAATCTTCGGAACGATTATAATTTAAGTCTGCAACAACTTCCTCTAATTTCTTGTACTGAAACAGCAAGTCTGATTTCTTTGAAATAGTAGCTAAGGTAGATTCTAAATCGCTCTCATCTTTACTAAAAAGCTGTGGTATGATGCAATGATCTATACCAGCGATGCTTGTTTTATATTTTTCGAGTAAATGTTTTGAGCCTTGTTCCAAATACTTTTGAATTTCAGAACCAACCTGGTAGTTTTTAGGAAAAGCACTGCCGTCAAAACCACTCGCATAGTTAACAGTTGTTGATACAAACATTTTATTTATGTTGTACCGAGCCTTGATATTCAATTCGCCAACACTTTCTTTGAAATCACCAGTTGCGTAGCATAATTTAGGCTCACTTGTTACAGCACTATTAGATTCACCCCTCGGAAACTTGGCCTTCAAAAAATCTATATACCCATCTATATTTTTGAAGTAAGTGGGCGAAGTCCAGCCTTTTTCAGACCAAACTACCTGCGCTACTACCAAGACTATTTTTTCACTGGGGTTGAGTTTTATCTTTTGAGATTCCGCTGCAACTTCTTCCTTTGGTTGAACAAGGATCTTTTTGACATCAATCTTACCATCGGTCATGAACTGGCTTTCAAAAACCGAACGCAACCCAAAAATGGCTTCAAGGGTTTCGAATAAGTCAGTATCTTTGAGTTGAGGAAATCCTTTATCAATGGCTTCGGTAAATTGGCTTACTGTTGCACTATCAGTAGCCCCAAAAAATGTTTTTCGGATTTGTTCAAGTCCTCCGAATTCAGCACAAGTATAGATAGCTTTATTGTTACCCCCTTGAATTTTGATATTAAAAAGCCTTTGAACTGATTTTGTATCATCGTACTCGCCCAATTCACCTAATTTGATTTTACTTTCGTCTAAATCAAAGATGATAGGCAAAACATAATTGGTGATTTTTTCACCTTTCTTATTCTCGGTTTCGATTTTTGGCCAATCCAGCACATCGTCCCACTCCCCAAGGTTTTGGCTTTTTTGCTGTCCTATTTTTATTAGTGTTTGTAGCATGGGTTTGTCAATATTTTATTTCCTCAAAACAATACATTTCTTATGACAATTAACAGGACAAAGCATAGCTTTGACAGTAATTGTCACAAAAAATTTATCGAATGGTAGATTTAGGAAAAATTAAGGGATAGCGCGTTCATCAAAACAGAGACCATTACATAATTCGCAGTCGATTTGTCTCAGTTGTCCGCAATTATGACATTTCCCATTGGGGCGATTAATCAAGCCGCTACCGCTAACTTGAAAAAATGAAGAATAAATGCTATTTTTGTTCATAAATAAAAGATTTTGTTGATTAGCAAAGCTTTTAATGAGTCGACAACGGGCCTCGAATCCATGTCGACTCTTTCTTTTACCTCCAATCCATTTGTACTCTTTGGAAAACTTTACATTACCATCCATGACGGCTTACAAATTTCAATTCATATATAAGTGAAATATTTTTATTGTAAGTAGTAATGGAAAAAGGACAAGATTGTGCAAAGATATATTATTATTTTTGAAGCCTGCAAATATGTTTTGAAAATAATGAAAGGTAGGAAACCCAAACACCCTCTCGACCGCCAATTCAACAGCGTAGAAGAAGCCCCAAAGGCAAAAAAGGAGTACTTGAGGAAGGCGGTTTTGAAGGGAGTGGATTTGTCGAGTTTGAAAAGTCGCTGTATCTTCTCTTCTTTAAGTTGTATTTTCGGAAATTTATTCCATATTTGGGAATTTATTTCCCGTATTTGACGTATGGTTATTATCGCTAAATCTGCTTTAGTGAAGTTTGGTGAAAAGCACGCAGATGCCATTGTACCTTTGTTAGAATGGTATGACAATGTTTTGCAGGCAGATTGGGGGTATCTTATGGATGTAAAATCCACTTTTAATTCGGTTGATTTTGTAGGAAATGACCGGTTTGTGTTCAATATCAAAGGGAATCGTTATCGCTTAGTTGCTTTAATTCACTTCTCAATCCGTACCGTTTATATAAAATTCATTGGTACTCATGCTGATTATAACAAAATAGATGTTTCAACCATTGACTACAAACCATGAAAATCAACAACGAAGCAGAATACAAAAAAGCGTTTGAACTGTTTGATGCTTTAACGGCGGTTATGACTGACAATCCCCAAAAGCAGGCCGAGGCTCGTTTGATAGCTGAAGCAATTCAGGCCTATGAGCAGGAGTTTGTGATGTTTCCGCGCCCTTCTACACTTTCGGGAATGATTGAACTTAAAATGTACGAGATGAAACTCAAACAAAAAGATTTGGCAGAGCTTTTAGAAGTAGAGGCATCACGGGTATCCGAGCTGTTGAGCGGAAAAAGGAGGATTACGCTTGATTTAGCAAAAAAACTTCACGAACGTCTCGGTATTGATGGCAATTTTATCTTAGAAGTTGCCTGAAAATACCAGTTTCAATACCGCATCCCCGCCACAATCTCATTCAAATAATCTTTTAACCCTTGCGGCTGCATGACTTGGATATGTTTGTGAAGTCCTAATATAAAACGGCCTATCCCTCGGAAATCCCGAATTTCTACCCCTAATCGAAAGGCAAAAGGGTCTTTGTTTTTGAGCCGCTCCATGTAGGAGCGCGTTGCGGGGTATTCTTCCACCAAGAGCTGATAGGCCGTAGAAGTCAAGTGCAATTCCACAAAAATAGGCTCGGACCCCGTCCACCCAAAAATGTCTATCTCTGCCGAAACTGAGGTGTTTTCTTGCTTTTCTCTCAGTACTTCTATGTCTTCGATGCGACTTGTTTTGAAGGTTTTTACGATTTGGCTTTGGGGTTCGTAGGCATTGAGTTGGGAAAAATCATCCGTAAAACTCAACGGCTCTACCAAGCGGTCGGTGACGGTATCCGAATGAGAAGAATGATACCGCAGCAGCCGCACTTGAAGCTTGGCTTTAATGGCTTCGTTGAGTTGGGTCACGATTTGGGCGCGATGACGGTCGAGAAGCTCCGCCGCAAGTGGCACTAGCTCAGAAGTCAAATAGATTTTACGCTCAATACTAGCATAAAAAGGGCTGGATGTTTTGAGTCCAGCCAATAAGGGACGTAGCAGGGCCGTTTCTTCCAACGTGAAGGTAATTTTGGAGGTATCGGCTTCAAAAATCCAATAGCGGTTTTGGTCGTCGTGATCAAGCAAATACCCCAATTTCTCCAACAACTTCAAATACCGATACAACGAACGCGGCGAGGTATTGACGGCTCGCGCCAATTGCGGCACCGTCCGTGGCCGCTCTTTGAGCAAACTGATAAGGCGCAGTACGCGCTCAATTTTGGCCTGTTCGGTGTTGGTATCTTCTTTTGAAAAAACGGACATAAGTGCTATGATAGAGTTAAAGGGTACTTTCTAAAAAAAATGACTTTCCAAGTTGCTTTCTACTCGCAAGCTAAACTTGGAAAGTCTGACTAGGTTGAGAGTGGCGTCTTTATTTAGCGTTCAATTTTTCTTTAAACAGCTTCAAAATCCGCTTGTACTCGTCCATCCAGCTCGTAGCTTCCACAAAACCGTGGTCTTCCATTGGATAAGAAGCCATCTCCCAATTTTCTTTTTTGAGTTCAATGAGGCGTTGTACCAAACGATACGAATCTTGAATATGCACGTTGACATCTACCATACCATGACAAATCAAGAGGTGGTCGCGCAAGCCAGCGGCATGATAAATCGGCGAACTACGACGATAAGCCAGTGAATCGGTCTGTGGCTCGTTGAGGATATTTGAAGTATAGCCGTGATTGTAAGCCGCCCAGTCGGTCACGGGTCGCAGTGCCGCCCCTGCTGCAAACACCCCCGGCTTGGTAAATAGCGCCATCAACGTAATAAACCCACCATAAGAGCCACCGTAAATCCCTATACGTTTTGGATTGATGCCGTGTTTTTCGACCAAATACTTAGCCCCGTCCACGTTGTCATCCAAATCTTTGCCTCCCATAAAACGATAAATACCCGTACGCCAGTCGCGGCCATATCCCGCCGAAGCCCGATAGTCCATGTCCAAGACGGTATACCCTTGGTCGGCGAGTAAGTTGTGAAACATATATTCACGGAAATACTGACTCCACCATTTGTGGGCGTTTTGGAGATAACCTGCCCCGTGTACAAACACCACAGCCGCGCCGTTTTTCTTTTTAGGAACGTACAAACGTGCATAAATTTCGGCACCGTCCGCCGCTTTTACTTTCACGATTTGAGGCTCCCGCCAAGGGTAAGATTTAAACTCACTACTCAAGGAGCTAGTGAAAGCCTGAGCCGTGGCATTAGGCTGATTGTCTTGCAAATACAACTCCCAAGGTTTGGTAGCCGAAGAGTATCGAATCAACAATTTGGACTCATCGGGCGATAAAGCGGCATCGTTGGCACCGACCATAGTTGTCAGCCGGATGCGGTCGCCACCCGTTACTGCCATTTTGTAGAAATGTTGCTCACCAGGGTGTACTTCGTTGGAAGTAAAATAAATCGTCTTTTTATCTTTGGAGAGTTCGGCTTGTTGAACCTCAAACTTACCCGAAGTAAGGGCTTTGCGCTCTCCCGTACGAACATTGATGGTATACAAATGCGAGTAGCCTGTGGCTTCCGAATGAAAAATAATCGTCTCTTCGTCCAACCAATCGAGCCAATAGCTACCAGGGCCGCCTACCCAAGCTTCATCGCGCAAGCGATCCAATACTTTCAATTTCACCGTAGTAGGGTCAAGAAGTGCTATCCATCTGTCTTTGTTGTCTTGCGCACGGACAATCACCACTGCATATTTGCCATTTTCGGACCATTGCATACTCGTAAACTGTACCTTACGCGTAGTTGCTTTTTTGGAAGTATCGGCTTTGTAGTCTTTCACATAGTCGGGCTTATCGCTGATTCCCGTCAAATCTTTGACAGAAGCCTCGCGCACAGTATCTTTCTGAATATCATATACAAACAACTGAGTACTCATTTGCGCGGAGCCTACCTTGGTACGGGCTGGAATATCTTCCGTGAAACCTGACTCCGTAACGTAGTTGGGGACAATGGTATTTTTGGCATTCCCCACTGCTTTTACGGCTCTATAAATAATGAAATCTCCCTGAGGCGCAAGCATCACATTATCGATATTAGCGTCGTTGGTAGAGATTTCCTTGGGTCTTTTGGGTTGGTTACTCTTAGCAATCTTGTCGCCTTCTTTTTTCTTGTCGGCGCGTTCTTTCAAAATCTCAAATAGGGCCAACTGGTCATTTTTGAGCCATTTTTCTTGCTCACTAGGAGCCGCTTCTGGTTTTTTGGAACCCGCCACAAAATTGGTAAGTTGTACCAACTCGCTCGTAATCAGATGCAGCGAAAAAAGGTTCAATCCTCTTTTGAAAATGGCCCGACTTTCATCTCCGCTAAATTTCACATTTGATTCAACCTCCACAGTATTGGTCAGCCGTCGTGTTTGTCCTGTTTTGAGTTCCATCCAGTACAAGTCTCCATTTTTTTCAAAAAGCTTTTGGGTACGCGCCTTATTATAATCGCCGCTTCTTCCGGGCAAGGCAAGACGCTCAGCGGGAGTCACTTTACGGGTTTGTTTGGTTGCGAGGTCGTACACATAGAGCGAATCGCTGGTGGCATTGTCGGGGTTCCAACTAAAATACACTTTTGTGCCGTCTTCGCTCCAATAAGGACTACTGGGGGCGACTCCCATCCACTTTGGGTCGCGCATAATTTTTTCGACCGTAAGGGGAGCTAAAGTTTGTGATTGTACATAAAAACGACTTAAAAAAAGGGGAAAAATGGCCAAAATTACCCTCCAAGTTGGTTTATATAAATGTCTCATAAATAAGGGTGATGAAGAGTTAAATCGTTAAAGATAGTGTTTGAACTCCAAAGAAAATGAATCCTTCGCACAAAACGATACATAGCGGCTATATCCTTTATTTGAATAGATAAAAACAGAAAAAAATGAGTCACTGAGGAGAATTAAAACTTGCCAAGTTTATGTTTCGTAGCTATCTTGAGACAGTATTATGATGGTTGTCATTTTTTGCTTTGTCCCTAACTTTTAGCATTGTATCTTATCAATATTCTCGCACCATGCGTCCAAAAATTAGTTATATTTCTCCCCAAGAAGCCCTCTCGTGCGTTGAATCTGGTCAACGCGTTTTTGTACAAGGAAGCGCCCAAACGCCCACTTTTTTGTTGAAACATCTGGCCCAAGAAGCCCCGCGTCTACGCGATGTAGAGCTTGTTTCGATTACGGTT
Source organism: Runella zeae DSM 19591 (assembly GCF_000423565.1). GTDB lineage: Bacteria > Bacteroidota > Bacteroidia > Cytophagales > Spirosomataceae > Runella > Runella zeae. The sequence goes on from NZ_KE384048.1 coordinate 15,706, forward strand.
TATGGCGATATTTTTGTAGATAAACCCGAGTATGAAGGGCATTTTCATATCAATTCGCTATTTGTATCCCAAAGCATCCGCAAAGCCGTCAACGAAGGTCGCGCCGACTATGTGCCTGTATTTTTGAGCGAAATTCCCCAATTATTTGGTCAAGGCATCTTGCCCATTGATGTCGCCTTGGTACATGTCTCTCCTCCCGACCAGCATGGCTATTGTTCTTTGGGGCTATCGGTCGATATAGCCCGTTCTGCCATCGACAACGCCCGTTTGGTTATTGCACAAGTAAACCCCAATGTACCTCGTACCCATGGAGATGGCATCATCCATGCCAGTAAGTTTCACGCGATGGTGTATTGCGAAGATGCCTTACACGAGGCTAGTTTTGGCGGTGCGGTTTCGGATATTGATCAGAAAATAGGCCAATATGTAGCCGAACTTATCGATGATGGCAGCACCCTCCAAATGGGAATTGGTTCGATTCCTAATGCCGTTTTGCAATGTCTTCATAACCACAAAGACCTTGGCGTGCATACCGAAATGTTTAGCGACGGGTTGGTTGATTTGTTTGACAAAGACATTATCAATAATAAACACAAAGTCATCTATCCCAACAAAACTGTGACGGGTTTTGCTTTAGGAACCAAACGGCTTTATGATTACGTCAACGACAATCCTGCCTTTGCTTTTCTGGATATTGATTTTGTAAATGAACCCCACATCATCAAACAAAACCCCAAAGTCGTAGCCATCAACAGCGCCGTAGAGGTGGATGCTACGGGTCAAATATGCTCTGATTCGATAGGTACTTACCAGTATTCGGGCGTGGGTGGTCAAATGGATTTTATGCGAGGAGCCGCGCTAAGCAAAGGTGGTAAACCAATCATTGCCTTGCCTTCGCGCACCCAAAAAGGTATCTCACGGATTGTTCCTTATCTCAAGCAAGGCGCTGGCGTAGTCACTACCCGAGCACACGCGCACTATATCATTACCGAATATGGCGTAGCTTATCTTTTTGGCAAAAACCTCCGCCAACGTGCCAAAGCACTCATCAGTATTGCACACCCCGACGACCAAGAAGCCTTAGAGCGCGCTTGTTTCGAACGCTTTAAGTCATTTTAAAATACCATAAAACCTTCCTTAATGTTTGTAATATCGCCTAGATAATACCTCCTTGTTTGGCACCCTTCACCCAGCAAATGCTGGGTTTTTGTTTAAAAAAGCAATTTTTTGCGCACCCTCGTAAACTCAATTGCATCTCAAAGGGTTAATAAAAATAATCATACCTTATTAGTAGTAGTTATGTAGGAATACCTTAGTAATTACTCTAGTCATCAATCAATTTCATTTATGCGATACCGAAATATTACCCTTTCATCACAAAAAACAGAAGAAACACTTAAATTATCGATTGTCACCTTTGGAGCTTGGGCAGCAGGTGGCTGGATGTGGGGCGGCACCGAACGCAAAGACGCCGTAGACGCCATTCGCCAATCCTACGATGTAGGTGTCAATTCAATCGACACTGCCCCTATTTATGGACAAGGAACCAGTGAAGAAATCGTGGGAGAAGCTATCAAAGATATTCCACGTGACAAAGTCCAAATTCTCACCAAATTTGGGATGCGTTGGGATTTAGCAAAGGGGGATTTTGCGATGCACAGCAAAAACAATAACGGCCAAGCAATCGATATCTATAAATACGCCAGTAAAGAAAGTATCATCCAAGAGTGCGAAAATAGTTTAAAAAGACTAGGAACTGATTACATAGATTTGTACCAAATTCACTGGCCCGATAGCACCACGCCCATTGGCGAATCAATGGAAGCTGTAGCGCGGCTCATCGAACAAGGGAAAGTAAGGTTTGCAGGCGTCTGTAACTACAACGCCCAACAAATGCAAGAAGCAGAACAGTATATCTGCTTGGTTTCAAATCAAGTCCCTTATAGTATGGTAAAACGCGACATAGAAGCCGAAACTGTACCTTACTGCCTCGAAAATAAAAAGGCTATTTTGGCTTATAGCCCTTTAGAACGTGGCTTACTAACGGGTAAAATGAAACCGGGCCATGTTTTCAGTCCCGATGACCACCGTGCCAACTTGCACTTTTTTAAGGATATAAACCTAGATAGGGTGAATGCTTTCTTGAAAAAAATCACTCCCCTAGCCCATGACAAAAACGTATCGCTGGGTCAGCTTGTACTTCGATGGACAGTAGAGCAGCCGGGCATCACTATCGCGCTAGTAGGTGCTCGCAATGCCAAACAAGCTCTACAAAATGCCGCTGCAATGAACATTAAACTCAATCAAGATGAAATAAACTTTATCACTGGGCATTTAAACCAATTAGAATTGGTTAAATAAGGGAGATGTTGCATCTTTTTATCTTTAATATTAAACTAACAACTCATTTGTTTTTCGTTTTTTATGAAAAAAAACACTTTTTCCTTCAAAAATAGCCTTCCAATTTTGGCAGGAGGCTTACTGCTAACGGGGTCGATGGCGCTGATAAGCCATTCTACAGCGACTCCAACCGAAACCAAATCCGCAAAAAAAATCACCGAAGCAGACCTCAAAGTCGAAACCGTAGTAGAAGGGCTGGAAATGCCGTGGTCCACTGCATTTTTGCCCAACGGCGACTTGCTCGTCACTGAGCGCGTAGGAAAATTGCGATTAGTAAAAAATGGCAAGCTTGACCCGCAAGAAATTACTGGCTTGCCTTCTATTCTTTACAAAGGCCAAGGGGGGCTGCTCGACGTAGCCCTTCATCCTGATTACAAAAACAACGGATGGATTTACATCAGCTACGCCTCGCCCAAAGCCCAAGGTGAAGAAGGTGACGACGGTGGTGCCAACACTGCCTTGCTACGTGCCAAACTGAAAGATCATGCGCTTACAGACGTACAGGTACTTTTCAAGGCTATCCCCAACGTAAAAGCCAATGTACACTTTGGCGGACGTATTGTGTTTGACAAAAAAGGCTACGTTTTTTTGTCGCTTGGTGAGCGCGGTCAAAAAGAAAACTCCCAAAACTTGGGTAAAGACCAGGGAAAAGTAGTTCGCTTACACGAAGACGGCAAAATCCCAACCGACAATCCTTTCGTCAAAACAGCAGGGGCGCGTCCTGAAATCTGGACGTATGGTCATCGTAATCCCCAAGGAATGACAATTCACCCCACTACGGGCGTAATATGGGAGCATGAGCATGGTCCACAAGGAGGCGATGAGCTCAATATCATTCAGCCTGGCAAAAATTATGGTTGGCCGTCGATTACTTTTGGTATCGACTATGACAACAGCATTATCTCCAAAGATACCGCACGCGCGGGCATGGAGCAGCCGGTAGTTTATTGGAAACCTTCTATTGCTCCTTGTGGAATGACTTTTGTAACAAGCAACAAATTCAAAGAGTGGAATGGTGACTTGCTGGTAGGTTCGTTGAAATTTATGTATCTCCAACACCTCGTCGTGAAAGGCAACAAAGTAGTAAGCCGCGAAATCCTTTTTGATAAACTTGGCCGCGTAAGAGATGTACGCCAAGGTCCCGACGGCAATATTTATGTAGTATTAGAAAACTCTGGTAAAATCGTTAAAATTAGCCCTAAGGCATAATCGTTTTTATATCATGCAATGCGGGTCAATCTCATCTATGACCCGCATTGTTATTTTTATAGCCTCCCCAAAACATCACACACTTACATGAAAACCGTTTTGTTTTTATCCATCACGCTAGGAGTTTGCAGTGCTTTTTTACCTATCAAAGACGATGAATTGGCCAAAAGCATTGCACGGGGCAAGGATATTTATGCCGAAAACTGCGTCACTTGCCATATGGGCGCGGGCGAAGGTGTAGCGGGCACTTTTCCACCCCTTGCCAAATCGGATTACCTTCTCAAAACTCCCGAAAAAGCCCTAAGAGCCATCAAGTTTGGACAACAAGGCAAAATCATAGTCAACGGAGTGGCTTATGAAGGCATGATGCCCAATCCTGGCTTAGACAATGAAGAAATTGCGGATGTGATGAATTATATCCAAAATTCATTTGGCAACTCCAACAAAACCCTTGTCACCGCCAAAATGGTAGAAGCTATCAAGCAAAAAGAATAAACCCGAGATAGGTGGGGGTGCGGTGCGACGCAACGCAGGCAGGGTTTAAAACCCTGCCTGCGTTTGTTAACCCTGCCTGCGTTTGTTTCTGCCTGCGGTATCAATTTTCTCTCAAAAACTGTTTCAACTTTTGGATTTCCCATTCTTCAATAGCTGGGAAATTGGCTATTCTGAAGGTCGTATTTTTCCATTCTCCATAGCCATTACCCAGCGTAATTCCTGCTTTTTTGGCGTCGCTTTTGATGCTTTGGATTTGGGAAGGTTCGCCTTTGATCGCGATTACGGTATCTGAACGAGTATTTGGATTTTGGACTAAGGGCGTCCATTTGGTCTCGTTTTCCACAAATGAGTACCACTCTCTCGCTCGTTGCTCAACTACTGCACTTACCTCGGCAATCGAGGGCAGCTGCTGCAATACCCGCATCAAGAGATAAATTCCTAAAGTATTAGGCGTATAATGTGTCTGGTATTTTTCGAAGTTTTCGTGGATAAACAATAGGCTGTTATAACGCAAAATATCGTTTACTTTTTGGGCTTTGGCAAGGGTGTTGGGCGAGCAAACCATTATCCCCAAACCCGGTGGAAGGCCGAGGCATTTTTGCACGGAAGCAAACCATACATCTCCCAATTGCCACTCAAAATCGGCACCACCCAACGATGACGTCGCATCAATGGCCACCAAAGCGGGCGTTAGTTCACGAATTTGACGCAAATCTTCCATTCGGATTTGAGTGCCGTTGGAGGTCTCACTATGGGTGAGGCATAATACTTCATACTCTCCAAGCCGCCGCCGGTTGAAATCCGCTCTCGTACTGTCTTCCTCATACTCAAACAAATGATACGGCAAGGTATGCTCAATGGCAAACAGCGACCCCGAGGTCTGGGGTACAATATGCGTGGCGTAGCTAAACCATTTTTTGCCAAATGCCCCGTTGTAATGATGCGCACTATGATGAGTAGTAAGCGACTGCGCTATGATTTCCCATGCCTCCGTAGCCGACGAAACCAAATAAATCGAGTAATCGGCAGGGATATTGAGCTTGAGATGCAGCAGCCGAAGCGTTTCGCGCAGCACTTCCATAAATCCTTCACTGCGGTGATTCATGCTCAAAATACCCGTTTGAAAAGCATCTTGCAAATAACCCTCCACTTGTGGGTAGATTTTGGATGGTCCGGGATAAAAAGTAATCATGGCCTAACAAATCACAAATAAACGACTATAAAAAATAACGGACGGCTAATTCGTAGCCTTTTAACCCCAACCCTACAATCACTCCTTTGACACGACTACTTAAAAAACTATGGTGACGAAAAGACTCACGAGCGTGTACGTTGGAAATATGCACTTCAACGGCAGGCGTAGTCACCGCCGAAAGCGCATCGGCAATCGCTACCGAGGTATGTGTATACGCGCCAGCATTGAGAACGATACCGTCAAAACTAAAGCCTACTTCGTGGATTTTGTCAATCATCGCTCCTTCATGATTCGACTGAAAATAATGAAGCTCTACCTCAGGAAAAATGCTTTGGAGGATTTGAAAATAATCTTCGAAGGTTTGGCTCCCATAAATGGTAGGTTCACGTTTGCCTAGCAGATTTAGATTAGGGCCATTGAGAATAAGAATTTTTTTCACTAGCGTGGGGGTTTAACATTTAGGCGCAATATTACAACCTTCTTATCTCTTTTCCACTCCCTTTTTTAGAAGAACATTCATAATAAAATGTGCTTTTGGAGATGTAAAACCAAAAGCACATTTTTCAAAAATAAAACTTAACAAATACCCGTTTCCACATCGCAAGCTTTTCCTTGGGCAGGGGCTTGCATAGGGGCTTTGGCAGCAATTTCTGGCAACGCCTCCAAAAACAAATCGGTAGGCTGCGCTCCTGAAATAGCGTATTTATCATTGATGATATAATACGGCACTCCGCTGATTCCCATGAGGCGATTTTGGTACAGAAGCTGATCTATTTCGGCAGTTCCAGCATCAGATTGCAATATCGCCTGCACGTCTGAGGCTAATAAACCTACGCTTTCGGCAAGGCGGATTACTTCTTGGTCGTTCGCAAGATTAATGCTGTCTTCAAAATATGCCTTAAACAACGCTTCTACTAGCTCCAACTGTTTTCCCTGCTGCTGTGCAAACAACACCACTCGATGCAAGCGGTGGGTGTTGGGAGCGATTTGTTGATTTTCCAAATCAAAGTTTAATCCTTCGCCAGCGGCAACACCTGATACTTGACGTAAAAGCTGATAATACCGCTCCTCACTGCCAAATTTTGCTACTAATCTCTCCTTGTTGCTTTCTCCTTCTACGGGAGTTTCGGGGGCAAGTTGAAAAGGCAAATAGTGAATATCAAAAGTATATTTGTCTTTCAGTTGCTCCACAGCTTTTTCTAAGCGACGCTTTCCAATGTAGCACCAAGGACACACCACATCCGACACGACGTCTATTTTAAGATAAGGTTTCATTTCGATGATGAGTAAAAAGTTTTTGTATCACTTTATTACTTTCAAAACCCTTTCTCGCTGGTTATCGTTCATTTTTAGGAAATAGCTCCCTGAGGGCAGTATAGGCAATGGTAATTTGGTTTCGGCCTCGATTGTTTGAAAGGCTTGACGAAGAAAAACCTTCCCTGATACATCTACCAATTGAATCTCTACTTTTTTGTTCTTAAATTCTTGGCCCCAATGCACGGTCAACGTCGAGGAAGCGCCTACGGGGTTAGGATAGATGTAAGCTTGTGGCCTAAGATAAGCATCCCCTCCCGCACTCATGATAGGGTATTGGGTGCGAGCCACATTGGTTGCCGCCTCAAAGGTGGGAATGCCGTAGCCATACTGAGGAGAAGGGGACGAATACCGGTCGCCCGCTCGTCTGATACAATCAATCACCTGAGCCGCTGTAAGAGCTGGCTGTGATTGCCAAAAAGCCGCTACTAGTCCCGCTATCAAAGGAGAAGAATAAGAAGTACCATTGCCAGCAGTGATCGTACCCGCAAAACTTGAATATACCGTAAGTTGTCCTTGGGCACAGACATCGGGCTTTACGCGCCCGTCGGCGGTAGGTCCCCACGAGCTAAAAGCAGTAATCGCTTTTTGGCTCGTAACCGCCCCTATTGCCAACACCGAATCTGCATCTGCGGGGGCAGAAATATACCTCCAAGGAGCATTCCCTTCGTTGCCTGCGGCTACTACCACCAGCATTCCAGTGGCTGCGGCCCAATTGGCCGCTCGGGTGATAAGCGCAGTTTTGCCGTCCATTTGGGAGTAGAGATAATCGTCTGCAGGATTGTCAAAACCCCAACTATATCCCAAGGAAGTATTGATTATATCTACGCCTAAACTATCGGCGTATTCGGCGGCAAAGAGCCAGTTGGCTTCTTCGAGACGGGTCTCAGTAGCGGCATCTTCGGTACGAAGCAACACATAAGAAGCCCCGTAGGCAGGGCCTATTAAACCCCCTTCTTGAAAACCAGCCATGATTGTAAACACGTTGTGTCCGTGAGAATCATCTTCGTATACACTGGCTTCATTTTTTACAAAATCATAAGTATTGACAACCCTTTTCTCATCAAAAATTTTTTTGAGGGCAGGGTTTGTGTTCGAATTGCGAAAACCTCCGTCAAAAATTCCGATTAACATGCCCGCTCCATCGTAATTTTGGTCGTGCATTTTATCAATCCCCAGCATCTGAATTTGATTTTGGGACGCGCCATAACTTAACGCCTCCGTCCCAAACTTCCGTTGGGTAGCTTGGAGCTGACTTTCGGCGGATATACGGGCGTTGGCAAGAGCACGGTTAAATTCCAAACCCTTTACAAAAGACAAGTTCCGAACACTTGCTAATTGAGCAGTGCTAGCCTCTATCAACACAGCATTGAGCCAGCGCGAACTATACCAAACTTTGGCTCCTGTTTGGCGAATTTGAGTAAGATAGCTAGGATTCACAGGCAAGTCTCTGGAGGTCACCTTGATACCTTGCCTTGTACGCCGCTCGATAGCGCGTGTACTCAAAAAATCACTGGGTTTGTCAACCGAAAAAGGTGAGCTATTTTTATCTTTTAACAATACCAAATATTTTGCGTTTTGCGCATGTATCTCCAATACTCCTACCCATGCTAGGGCTACAAACAACCCGAATCTCGTCATTTTCCGCAATTTCTCGCTAGCTTTCATATATGTTGGTATTGATAATGTGTGAGTAATTATTTATTACAATGTTTAAAAACTTTCGCTGATTATTAACCACTTACTCCATTTTCAACTTGCCTAATTATTTAATTAACAATCTATTTATTCTTTTCCGGCACTTTTATATTTAACATACTGACGATTCCCAAAGTCGATTTGGGCTTTTCCGACACAAGCAGCCGACGAAGAGCAAAACTGCAAAGTGATACGTTCTCGATACACAAGCCCCACTCCAACGGCATATACTTCTAAGCGTTTGTCTTGGTTGACCAGCGTAGAGTCATTTTGCTGAATTACCGTAGCAGTTTTTGCAAACGACTGCTGCCCTACTTTAAAATCTTTTCCAACATTCTTTAGCTCATAATTATCCTCCCCCACGCTATTATAAAGATTACCATTCCAAACTAGTTTTTCGATGGGTGGAAATACCATCTTTACGTACTCGTTCCCATTTTCGTTGCGAACCGCCTGGTCAGCTAGTAGCCTCACCGTGATTGTAGAATCGGGCTGCCAACGCTGCCCTTCGACTCCTCTACGATAACGTTCGATTCGGTATGCTTCGCGTCCACTGGGGTCTTGGTATTTTTCGGCAATTAGTTCTTTAATTTGGTATTGGCGGGTGGTTTTAGGTCGTCCCAAATTAAACTCTTCTTCGTAGACATCATATTCTATGTACCTTCCTACTTCTAAAGGAAAAAACGTTTTGCCGTCAATGGCATTATTACAATCATCACATTTGGGAGTGCATCCTTCAAATATTCCTATAAAGAAAACAATCGGTACAATACAACTAAAAAATATTACTTTTCCGGACAACTTTGGATTTATAGTTTTCATTCAACTTACTTTTATCAAAAAACTGTTTATAATCTGTTTCTTATATCAAATTAGAATCCGATTAGAATCAAAAAAACGCGGAACAAATATAAGTCAGAAAAGCTTTTTATGTTGATGTAAATAGTCAATGAACTAGTTGGTACCGTCATTTCTAAGAATATTTAATTTAAAAATAACATTTTGAATGTACACTAGAAACGACAAACCTACTATAATCACAGACCCATATCGCATACTGTATGCTATATTATGGCTTATTCTTGGCTTTAATAAACATATAATTAGGGATAGGGTATGCATCTATAATGTCAATTAAACGTATGTTTAATAAACAATTCAAGCTTAAACCTGTTATCATAAAACGTATAGAGGTAAGGTAACCCTTAAATCACAATTATCAATGAATTCTCAATACATTTTACAGATTGTAGAACAACTTGCCTTAGCTACCGGCCAACCCATGGTAGCGAGCAAAAATAAAGCATCCTTACTCGAAAACTCCACTGATTACAAGACTTCTGATATTCATTTATTTATTGAAGATTTGAGTAAATCAGCCAAACTACATGATCTCACTATCGTAGTCAACAATATCCCCAAAGAACAATTCAAAGACTTCATCAATACCTCTCCTCACCCTATTTTGTACTTTGAGTGTAATTCGCAGGGGCTTACGCCAATGATAGTGGGGCGGAATTTCAAAGAAAAGAAAATCGAGTGGGCGCCTGTTATTACCAGAGATATGGAGGTAAAACAGCCACTTTTATTTGAAAATCAAGCAGATGAGTCTATCAATGGGCAGGTATTGTATGTGACGGCCTTTCCGATGCAACCCCTTGTAAGTGAAGATACCACCCTTCATCAAGCAGAGAAAGAACCTCTTACGCCTGTTCAACGGCTGGTACGCCTGCTACGCAATGAGAGCAAAGACATTGGTTATATCTACTTTTATGCCGTTGTGGTAGGGCTTATCAGCTTAGTATTACCACTTGGGGTACAAGCCATCTTTAGCTTAGTTTCGAGTGGTTCGGTGTTTAGTTCGGTCTATGTATTGATGGGCTTAGTAGTAGTGGGATTGGTGGGAAGCGGAGTGATGCAGATTATCCAAATTTCGCTCGTTGAAACAGTGCAGCAACGGATTTTTGCGAAAGCGGCTTTTGAGTTTACCTACCGAGTGCCTCGCCTCAAATACGAAGGACTCCACCACGACAATCCCACCGAGCTCATGAACCGTTTTTTTGATGTATTAACGGTTCAAAAATCACTCCCTAAATTTTTGATTGAGCTTAGTGCGGCACTTTTACAAATCATCTTTGGATTGTTGTTGCTGTCTTTTTATCACCCTTTCTTTATCGCATTTACGTTTGTCATTTTTGCATTTTTCTTGGCTATCGTGCGTATCAATGGCAAAAAAGGCTTAGAGACTAGCATCAAAGAATCTAAATACAAATACCGAGTAGTAGCTTGGCTCGAAGGCATGGCAAGTGCTTTGTTTTCTTTCAAAACAGCTGGCACTACCAATCTTCCTATCCAACGTATGGATGGACTGGTGAGCAATTATCTCACTTATCGTACCAAACACTTTCGTATCTTAGAGGGCTTCTACTACTATGCTCTGTTTTTCAAGGCATTGGTGATTGGTGGATTGCTCATCTTAGGAACCTATTTGTTGGTCAATCGTCAAATCTCTCTGGGTCAGTTCGTGGCTTCCGAAATCGTGATTGTGTTGTTGACCGGTGCTGTCGAAAAGCTTTTTTTGAGCATTGATGTAGTATTTGACCTGCTTACCTCCGTCGACAAATTGGGATATGTAAGTGATTTACCACTTGAGAAAGAGAGTGGTTATAAATTTACTCCTGACTCAAATAGCAAAGGTTTATCCTTAAAAACACGAGATTTGACTTATTACTATACCGAAAGTACCAAAGCAGCTTTTAAAAACATCAACATAGACCTTAAGGAAGGTGAGCGAGTCTGCTTAACAGGACAGAATGGCTCTGGCAAACATACCCTCCTCAAGGTTTTATCGGGTGGCCTGACCACCTACGACGGTAGCATTATTTACAATGGTATCTCATTGCGCGATTTAGACATGCCTTCACTGCGGTCTTATATCAGTATGAATTTTCCCAACCAAGAAATTTTTGACGGTACCATACTCGAAAACCTAACCATGGGACGCAGCGGCATCACCCTCAAAGATGTACAAGCTGCGCTCGAAAACGTAAACTTAACCGACGAAATTGCCAATCTACCAGAAGGGCTCAGCACTCCTATTATTTCGGGAGGGAAGAGATTCTCGCTTAGTTTTGTTACCAAAATTGCCTTAGCTCGATGCCTACTTATCAAACCTAAACTTATGTTTTATACTGATGCTTTGCGCGACATCGAACGCACCGAGCGGCTTCGTATCATTGACCTTCTGACAGCCCCCGAAAACCCTTGGACGTTGGTGGTATTGTCAAACGACCCCGCTTTTATGGGTGCGTGCGATCGGGTAATTGTCATGGAAGAAGGTACAATCATTGCGGACGGTCCCTACAAAACAGTATTAAAAGAGGTTGCTAAACTCGAAAACTAACCATGTATGGCTCTATGTTTTGGTCAATAAAAAGACAAGAAATATTTCTCAAAATCATAGAACATCACTTTTTTATTTTACGAGTTTAGGCACAATAAGGCCCTCAACAATTTTCAAATTCGCACATTTTCAAATTTGCACATTTACTTATGCTTAACTTATCAAACCAAAGAGTCAATGTGAAAGCCATAGAAGAAGAAGTGAACTCTTTACACACCCTCCATTCCCACAAAACCGCCCGCGTGGTATATCGCTGGATACTTGGCATCGTAGGCGCGCTACTGCTAGTGATGTTTTTGCCTTGGCAGCAAAATATCCAAGGAAAAGGCTACGTCACGGCCCTTACCCCACAAGACCGCCCCCAAAATGTCCAAAATGCCGTAGCTGGTCAAATCCGCCATTGGAATGTGAGAGAAGGGGATTTTGTAAAGGAAGGAGACACGCTTCTTATTATATCTGAAATCAAGGACGAATACTTTGACCCCCAAGTCTTGCTACGTACCCAAGAGCAAATCCAAGCCAAAATGGACGGGATAGAAGCTTATAAAAACAAAATAGAAGCCTCTGATAATCAGATTGCAGCCCTCCGACAAGCCCTTCAATTTAGTTTAGAGAAAACCCGGAATAAGCTTATTCAAGCCCAACAAAAAGTAAGGATTGATAGCGCGGATTTTGTGGCCCTCAACCGCAACCTCGAAATCACCAAAGAGCGACTCGACCGGGGGGAAGTAATGTACAAAGACGGTACTATCTCGCTGGTAGATTTGGAATCTCGTCGGGTCAAATTTCAAGAAGATCAAGCCAAAGTGATTTCACAAAATCAAAAGCTGGGGATATCGCGTAATGAACTTATCAATGCGCGTATCGAACTCAGCTCGGTACAGGCTGATTATCAAAAAGAAATCGCCAAGGCACTGTCTGACCGTAGCTCGGCGCTGTCGAGTTTGGCAGAGGGCGAATCTGAGCTATCAAAGCTCCAAAACAAATACGAGAATATCCGCATCCGACGCGATCAATATGTAGTGAGAGCGCCCCAAAGTGGATATATCGTCAAATCCCTCAAAGCAGGGATTGGCGAAACCATCAAAGAAGGAGAGTCGATCGTAACGCTCCAACCCCAAACACCCGATTTGGCGGTCGAGTTGTATGTAAAAGCCATGGATTTATCACTCATTGCACCGGGTCGCCATGTCCGACTAGAGTTTGACGGTTGGCCTGCTTTGCAATTTTCAGGTTGGCCTGGCACTTCCGTAGGTACTTTTGGCGGGACTGTTGCCATTATTGACCGCGTCAATAGCAAAAATGGCGAATATCGTTTAATTATCAAACCAGACCACAAAGGCAACGAAAATGAAAAATGGCCCGAACAATTACGAATTGGGTCGGGGGTTAATGGGTTTGTGATGCTCAAAGATGTACCTATTTGGTGGGAAATATGGCGTCAGTTGAATGGCTTCCCGCCAGATTATCTCAACGGCATCCTTCCCCAAGAAGAAGAAACTAAAGATAGTAAAAAATAACAATCAATAGACTGTTGGGAATTGCCATCCATCAAACTAACAGTACCCAAAGTATGGATTGCTCACTAAAGACAGGGAAATACCCTTTTTGGCCATAGCCCTGTCTTTTATTTCATTCTAAAAAGTCATGAAATATATCGTTTTTATATGCCTTTTTTTTGTTCAACAAGGGTTTAGCCAATCTGATACGGCTAAGGTTTTTTCTTACCAAGACTTTTATGACTTGGTAACCCGTCACCATCCTATATTCAAACAAGCCAATACCCTTTCAGACCAAGCAAAAGCCGAATTGTTGATGGCCAAAGGTGGCTTCGATCCCAAACTAGATGTAAATTTTGACCGTAAATTTTTTGACAACAAAGCCTATTTTAACTTTTGGGACAATCAGCTCAAAGTGCCTGTTTACTGGGCAAATATGGATGTGAAGGCAGGATTTGAACGAAACGTAGGCGATGTACTAGGAACCGACATTCGCACTCCGATTGATGGCCTTAGCTACGTAGGTCTTACGATGTCGGTACTGCAGCGATTTTCGATTGACGAAAGGCGTGCTACGCTACAAAACGCCCGTATTTTCCAAAATATTGCCGAAGCAGAGCGTATCAAAATGGTCAACAAACTGGTTTTATCGGCTGCCAAAGATTATTGGAATTGGTATTTTGCATACCAAAACTACTTATTGCTAAAAGATTTTTACAACTTAGCTGAGCAGCGTTTTGACTTGGTTCTCAAGAGAGTAGCTCAAGGGGACTTACCAGCAGTAGATACCTCAGATGCACAAGTTACGCTTTTGGACCGCCGTGTGATGCTTGAGCAAGCTACGGTCGATTTCCAGAATGCCCGCTTGATTTTGTCTAATTATCTTTGGGATGCCGATGGCACTCCTCGGGAATTGCCTACCAATGCCATCCCTCAAGTCGCTCCCGCCCAACTCATCACGCCGGAGGTATTGTCAAGTTTACTTGAGCAAGCCCGACAAAAACATCCCGATATTCAAAAGTTGGATTTAAAAGGGCAGCAATTACGAGTCGATGAACGTTTGGGACGCGAAATGCTCAAGCCAAAACTTGACATTGGACTATCGTCTCTCAACTATATGCATCGCTACATGACAGGACTCGAAATTCCTAAAACCGGCCCTTTTCCGCCATTTTACAAACTCAATGTAGACTTTTCAATGCCGCTTCTTTTTCGAAAAGAAAGGGGGAAATTGCAGACTATCCAAGTGAAGCAACTTCAAAACAATCTAGAATTACAACAAGTAAGGCGTGAAATCAACAACGAAATTCAGACCTCTTACAATGAAGTCAAAAACCTTGAACTTCAGATAAGAGAGCAGCAGTTGGCTATCGTGCGTCAAACCCAAGTTTTACGCGCCGAAGAGCAGCGCTTTAGCATTGGCGAAAGTCAGTTGTTTTTGGTAAACCAAAGAGAAACCAAACTCAACGAACTGAAAGTCAAACTAGAATCCATGAAATCCAAATATGAAAAAGCCAAAGCTACGCTGCTTTTTGCGGCTGGTAGCAGCGAGTGGTAGCCTCAAAATGGATATCCAATTCCGATGTTGAGAACAGGATAATTGGGACTAGAACGACGAAACGAAAACTTTGGCAATAGGTATCGTTCGTCGATAACGGTTGTTTCACCATTTTGTTCTTTAATTGTAAACCGACGGCTCGGGTCGTATACTTTTATTCCTAAATCGAGGCGAAATATAAAATACGACATGTCGTAGCGAAGACCCAATCCGGTACCTACCGCAAATTCTTTATAAAACCGATTGAAGTTAAAGACGCCATTCAAAATGTTTTGGCTAGGAGTAGTGGTATTGTCGAGGCGTAGCCTCCACACATTTCCTACGTCCAAAAAAACCGCATAATTGATATCTCCTACAAAGCGAAATAAGTGCCCTCTCAACTCCAAATTGGCTTCCATCAAAACATCTCCTAACTGCTCAAAACGGTATTCGTACGCACCATATTGGGTCACTCCAGGGCGAAGCGTAGGTAGATCATCGTCCCTAAAAATAGGGCTACCTGTCTGCAAATCGACATTTGGGTAAGCCGTCCCTAGTCCCAAACGCCTTGGCAACCAAGCCCTTAAACTATTGCTCCCGCCGCCTGTCAGGGATTTTTCGTAAGGAGCTACCCGTCTGGTATTATAATTATAGATCAATCCAGTATTGACTCTTGCTACCAACGTACTCTTAGGGCCTAACGGGCGATAGCTACGATATTCGGCATGGCCTTTCAAAAACTTATACAATTCAAATCCTTGCAATCCGAGCGGAAGTCGCTGCTGCTTTAGTAAATTCAGGGAAGTACCGCCAGATTCGGCAAACAACCGTAAATATTGCGCTTTACGATTCTGCCCAATCAGATTATTGTTGAAGACATACGACAAACTTATACTTGAAATAACCGCTGGCTCGAAACTAAATTTCAGGGGGTTTCCGGCTTGCAAATAAAGCGAATCGAGCTGTTGGGCAAAACTCTTACTTTGACGACTTTGGAGAATGCTAAAATCAACCGCCGTAAAACTAAAATATTCAAACTCGCTACGTTTCCAATTGTAACGCAGGCTTGCCTGAAAACCGCTCCGAATAAAATCAGGATCCGAACCCAAAAAGTCACGGTTGGTGTAATTATAACCCAAACTGACAATGGTACGGGGAGTGCGGCGGTTGAGGGCAGTAGCCAATTTGCCCGGAAACAAAATACGAGGGAAAATCAAAGCCGTGTTTATACCCGTTTCAAAAGTGCGAACCAATTGAGCATTGTTGTTGCTCAAACCAAAATTGGCATCCAAAGCTCCTCGCAAGGTCACCTCAAAGTTTTCGAGGCTACCAAAAATATTTCGTACCCTAAACGTGCCATTCAAAAAAGGCCCAGGCAGATTTTGAACCACATTGACTCCCCCTTCCCCCGTGACTTGGTATTTGTCAAAAGGAAACATCCGAATCAAAGTGCGAATTTTCCCCGCCAAGGTGTCTGTTTCGATATTTACAAACCTAAATTGATCCAGTAAACTAAGCTGACGGGAGGTTTCATCCCAATCTTGCTTTCGGTACAAGGCCGCCGGTCGAATGAAGACCTTACTATCAATAACCCTTGGTGAATAAAACCGATTCTTGGGAAAAGAGTATGAAATACCACGGTACGACAGCGTATCGCGGTCATTGGAAGAGACATCGCCCGGAAACCCTTCTATTCTTACCCCTATTGTTTGGAAATGATAACGCGTATGATTGTCTTGATTTCGGGGATAATTTACTTGTAATCCTTTGATATCTACCAAATGGGCTCTGCCTCTGTAAGAGGAGTCTACTACGCTTGTATCTACTATAAAACCACCTTTTCTTTTTCCTAGGTTGTTTTGTAAAGGTCTTAGATAGTTGCGATCAAAACCAAAATAGCCGTTGTTGCGCATCAATATCTCAATACGCTCTACTTCACTGACTACATCAGTATATCTAAAATTGCGGCCTGATTTGAGAAACGAGCTGGTCCGCGTATTTTTCAAGAGGCTATCAATATCAGTATCAGTGTGGGTCAAAATATCTACCTTTCGGAGTACGTGAGGCAAGCCTTCCTGTACCTGATAAGTAGTTTTGATGCGTCCCAAAATAGTATCAGTCGCGTAGCTTACCGAGGCATCACGATAACCCTCATTGACCAAATATCCCTTGATTTTGGTGGCATTGAGTTGGGCGTTTTTTTCAGAAAAATAAACAGGAGGCTCGCCAAACGTTCGCATCCACCAGTTGCCGCCTTCTATTCGAGCGGTATATTTGTTAGAAATACGCGTATATCTTCGACGTAGCTTCGAAAGTTTGTTCGGCTCATTGGCGTACAACTCAAACTGCGTTTCATAATACCTCGTAAGCGAATCTAGCTGTTTGCGCTGGGCCTCACGATCGTATCCTTTGTCCAATCCTTGATAAATCCACAGAGACAACGTAGCACCCGGAATTCCTAAAAATTTTTTATTGGAGCGTTCGGGCAAGAGCGGGTCTAGATCGCTTGTCTTTACCGCCACATTCCCCCTAAAAATCTGATTTCCAAGCAAATACTCCCCTTTTTTTAAGTTAGGTTTAGGGGTACACCCCACCAAAAAAAACAAGAAAATGACCCCTATCCATGCTCTCTTACGAGAAGCTATTGAAGTAAATAGGCACGCTTTCTCATCTTGATAAGTATCTTTGTAAATTGAAGGTAACGCCCCATGCCACCCTAAGTAGCTTATTTTTTTTTTGATACCTTCAATGATGCTATTGCTCATTCACTATTACTTTTGAAAATTATTGCTTTGTCCAAATGCTATCTAAAAATCAATCCAAATATTTAAACTCGCTTCAACAAAAAAAATATCGCCAAGAATATGGTCATTTTTTGGTAGAAGGAGGCAAAAGTGTGTTAGAAGTCTTAGATGCTGATTTTCAAATAGAAACAATATTTGTTACTGACAAATTTTACAAAGAAAACACCCAAAAACTAGAGAAACAACCTTTTAGGCTGGAAATCGCAACCGCCGACGAGCTCGCCAAGGCGGGCAGCCTCCAATCCAACGACGCCGCCATTGCCCTTGTAAAAACGAAACCTAATGATTTTTTGTATGCCGATACCAGCGAATATGTGCTCATCCTCGACGATATCCGTGACCCCGGCAATCTTGGCACCATCATCCGCATTGCCGATTGGTACGGTATTACCAAAATCGTATGCTCACTCACTACCACCGATTGGTACAATCCCAAGGTAATCGCCGCTAGCAAAGGCTCCTTTACGCGCGTGAGAGGCTATTATACTGAACTAGAAGATTACCTTGAAAAAATAAAAAGTACCGAATGTAAGATTTACGGTACTTTTTTGGAAGGTGAAAATATTTATAAAACCACTTTTGGGCAAACAGGCTACATTGTGATGGGCAACGAATCGAATGGCATTAGCGAACCAGTAGAAAAGTACATTACCCACAAAATCACCATTCCTCGCTTCGGAAGTGCCGAGTCGCTCAATGTAGGCATCGCCACGGCGATTGTCTTAGACAATTGGCGCAGAGGATAAATGAGTCACAATATTATTTTTTATTCAGGGATTAAAACATACCTATTTATGGTCTCCCCTGTTTTCGGATTAGGGGCTGTATTCAGCAAAATCAATCTTCCAGCTTTCATTTCTTCCACTTTAAAAACAAAGTTACCGGCATAAGGCGCAGGATTTAATTGATTGAATGTAAGCAGTGAATTTGAAGCCGAATAATTCCATTTTCCTTCGAATGTTTCTCCGGTGTATTCTGTGATTCGAACTGATTTAGCATTGGGCAAAAACGCCAAACGAAATTTTGAATATCCAGGTATAATATTATTGGTAGCCCCCAATGTGTACACAATCGTGCCTCCTTCTTTAACTTGCTCAGCTTTAAAAACACCTGTAAAAACTTCTTCGTCTGCTCGTACATTGCTTTTTCTACATCCCCCCAAAACAACAATAACCAAAAGGTTTAAAATTGCAATCCGTTTCATAAAGCTTATTGTTTATAAATTTTAATAGATGTTGCGGTAAATTCGTCCTTTATTCTCATCAAGTATATTCCTGAAGGCAAATCTGAAACATCAAAAGAGAATTTATTTGGAGAAATCCATTCTTTTACTTGATTCCCAGCTATCCCAATTATCTCTACTGATACAATGAGGCCTCCTAGTCCTTCTATGGTTATATAATTCACGCAAGGATTAGGATATGCTCTCACCGCACTTTTCATTGGTACGGATATACTACTTATCAAAGGAGCCACTGTTTCAAGAACATTAGAATAGCTCGAAAATAAAGTATTTCTAACAGCCCGCACTTTATAATAATACTTCTGACCCGACCGAACAGGTTTATCTAAATATTCTGTTGTATTAGGGACAATATCACTTTTAACAATATTCCAATTGACGCCGTCTTGTGATCTGACCAGTTCATATCCTGTTTCATCAACGGCATTATCATTCCACTCCAAACCAATTTGGTTAACTGTGATTGTTGATTTTAATCTCAAATTAGTTGGAGCAGCGAAAACGGTCACGGGAGGTGATTGCGTGGTGGCATCGGCGATATTGGACCAATCCGAAACACCCGCGCTGTTTTTGGCCCTGACTCGGTAATAGTATTTCGTC
>NZ_KE384048.1:36062-66886 GCF_000423565.1 Runella zeae DSM 19591
GGAGGTGATTGCGTGGTGGCATCGGCGATATTGGACCAATCCGAAACACCCGCGCTGTTTTTGGCCCTGACTCGGTAATAGTATTTCGTCGAGGCCGACAAACCCGTATTTTGAAATGTAACAACACCCGCGCCTAACGAAGTCAAGCCGCTAAAATTACTCCCGTCGCTGCTACGCTCAAGGTCAAAGCCCGTTTCGTTGTCGGAATTATCAGTCCATTTCAAGTCGATTTGACTGCTGCTCACCGCCGTCGCCGTCAGACTAGTGGCTGCTTTCGGAACGGTCACGGGAGGTGATTGAGTGGTGGCATCGGCGATATTGGACCAATCCGAAACGCCCGCGCTGTTTTTGGCCCTGACTCGGTAATAGTATTTCGTCGAGGCTGACAAACCCGTATTTTGAAACGTAACAACGCCTGCGCCTAAGGAAGTCAAGCCACTAAAATTACTCCCGTCGCTGCTACGCTCAAGGTCAAAGCCCGTTTCGTTATCGGAATTGTCAGTCCATTTCAAATCAATTTGACTGCTGCTCACCGCCGTCGCCGTCAGACCGGTGGCTGCTTTCGGGATTTCAGGTAGCGTAGTGACTTCTGCAACATTAGAGAAAGCCGAGCTTCCCCCATTGTTCAGAGCCCTTACTTTGTAATAATATTTTTTATTGGGCGTAAGGTTCTGATCTGTATATGTTGTTGAAGAACCGTCAATGCTTCCTACTTCCACAAAAGAATCATTATTTTCTGAGCGATGTATCTCGATTTTTGTTTGATTAGCACTGTTATTATTCCAACTAAGATTCACTTGGCGAGCATTAGGAGTGCTTGCGACCAAGTTTGATGGTGCATTGGGAGTAGCTTCGGGGGTAGTGCCGCAAGCTTCATTAGAATAAGTAGAAACTCCGTCTGAATTGACCGCTCTAACACGATAACAGTATGTAGTACCATTGTTGAGTTTTGTATCATTGAATGTACCAGTGCCCGAAAAACTACCTGAGGTATAAATACGCGTAAAAGAGCCATTGCCTTCTTTCCTCTCAATTTCGTACCCCGTCTCATTGGCTGCTGCATCTTCCCACGACAACGAAGCCGAGGTACCATTGATAGATACCACGAGTTTTCCAGGAGGTAGTGGCGGGTTACTAGGCGTAGTTACTTTGTTAGAAAGTGCGCAATTTTGTCCCCCACTATTTACTGCACATACTTGATAATAATAGGTTTTACTAGACTGAGTTCCATTATTCATGAAACTTTGGCTATTTGCTCCTACTTCCCCTACTTGTACCCAAGGGCCACTACTGCTTTGATCGCTTCGGTTTATGATAAACTTTGACTCGTTGTTGGAAGCATCTGTCCATTTAACCTCTATTTGAGTCGAACTCAGCGCAGTTGCATTGACGCCCGTGGGAGCAGCAGGTGGCGGATTGTCGGTCGAAGTTGAGACACTTCCTGACCAATTAGACCAATAATCTACTTTGTTAAAGTTATTTTTGGCTCTTATTTGAATCCAATAGGTATTACCAGATAGTAGATTAGTAAACTTATAAGACGAGGTAGTACTATTTATATCAAACGTATTCACTCCTTTCGAAAAATCAGATATATCCGAAATCCTCAATTGATAGCCCTCCGCTCCACTTACGGCATTCCATGACACTCCTATGGTATTGTCGGACTTTCCTGTAATGTTCAAGCCCGAAGGTGTTGAAGGAGTGGGGTTTTGGGTAGTAGCATTCGTACCTACTTTAATGGATGAATACTCTACCCCCCCTTCTATCACAAGAAAGGCCTGCAAAACAATATAGTATTTCGTATTTGGCTCAAGTCCTGTTAAGTTGTATTGCGTTGTATTGCCATTAAGGGTTAAGAGTTCTCCCCCAGTATTGTTTGGATTGGTGGTATACCGCAATTCGATTTTAGAATATGAATGATTGTTAGTCCAGTTGACTTGTATATTTGTAGGAGACGAAGAAGCAGCAGCCAAATTAGAAGGTGGAGACAACGTAAATGTCTGAGTGACTTGTGTCTTGGCATTGTCTTCGGCGGCCGTTGATTTACCATCCTTATTGAGAGCATAAAGCCGATAATAATAAGTCGTATTTCCCTTAAGATTTTTGTCTTGGTAGGTAGCGGTGCCAGTCGCTATATCTGCAATTTTGGCAAAACTCTTATTATCTTCCGACCGATGTAATTCATAACCCGTCAGAGCTGGGGTAGCCGTAGGTGCTTTCCACGATAGGTTGATCTGAGAAGCAGAGGCTGCCGTCGCTGAAAAACTTTGTGGGACACCCGGCACAGCCGCTTGTAAAGAATAAGATAACATTAGGGCAAGCCAAAGCAAGCCAACGAAAAGTTTAAATAAAGTTTTCATTGTATTTATTTAATCAAATCTTTTAGAAATTATCATTGCTTATTTTGCTTACCGCAGATACTACCTTAAAATGCCGGAATGTGCCATCAGGAGGATTTACTCGACTTTGCGTTTCTCCGTAGGTGCGAATAAGCTGGGTTGCATAGTGTACATTATCTATTACTCCTGCTGCAATTATATTTCCTGAGATAGCAAAATAATTATCGTAAGTACTGTATACGCTACCATCACTAGCAAACAATTTCCCTGTCATTAAGCCAATGATTGTAAACTTTTGTCCAGTTCCGGTAATGGTAGCTTTATCACAAAGATCATATGAACTATTAACTGCCGAAACCTGATCTTTTAAATCTATGTTTCGTTTTATTTCGGCCATAATACCATTTGCGCTCTGACCAATAAACCTAAATTTAATAGGCCCAAAAGCCTTAGACGGAATAATCTCACTGCCTCTAAAAGAATAATCGGATTTGTCGTTTGGATTTGTTGAATAGATAAGACCTACAGGCGATCCATAATAACTTTCTTTGAAAGGAGGCGAAGAACCCGATAAAATAGGGGGAGAGGTTCCTTCATTGAATGGGAAATTGTTCTGTAAAAGTAATGCCTTAAATTGTTCAAGTTGCGACAAATCCGGCAATACTTCCACTTGTACACCACAAAAATCAAATAAAACATCAAAATCAAAATCGCTCTTGGCAAGCTGATAATCTTGATAATACTCAAACTTAAATTCCTTATTAGTAACCTTTTTCAAGAAAAAAAACTCTAGTACAATCTTAGGACGTAAGTATAAACTTGTAACAAGATGTAATCCTTTTCCGCCCGATGAGCAACTGAAGTCTGCTTTTACATATAACTCACCCGTGCCACTTATCTTAGCCCATGTTTCTTTATACAAATAGCTAGAAACACCTCCTTCTACCCCAAACCGAATATTGCCAGCGAATTTGCCTCTCATTTCGTTGGCGAAATTATAATCGTCTTGATCAATACGCTCCGTATATCCTTTTACCAACTCCCCACTTTTATTGGGCTGAATAGTCTCTATGGTTGTTTTTTCATATTTACTACTATAAAAAGGTTTCCTATAATCGACGGTTCCCGTAAGACTTCCTTCTACATTCAATTTTGTTACCAGTTGAATACCAACAAGTATAGGGATACCACCTAGAACAAATATTTGTTTCTTTTCGATAGGTTTTCCAACTTCTTTTGAATGCTTAAATACAAATCTGCCATTTAGCTCTAATCGTATTGTATAATCATGTATTTCTTTCCGTATGGTTTGTAGTTTGACTATTTGTGAATTTTGGATATCAATTTCATAATCTACCGCTTTTTTTATGTATCCATCTAAATGTGATTTTATATAGCCTCCTACTCTACGTTCTTTTTTAATTGTTGTGTTAGGAGATATAACCTCCTTTTTTTCTTCTGTATAATAGTCACCTTCCAGATTTACCTCTTTGTTATAGGCATTTACATTAAATACAGAGAATATGGCATGAAAAGAATCGAATATTTCATTGGGGCCCTCTACAATATGACATTCAAATTCAACTTTAAAGCCAGTATCAGGATCTTTTGTTTCACCAACTAGCCTATCAATGACAAGGCTAATGCCATCGATAAGAGTATTAACAGTACTTACCGGTTCCATAATAACAATATTGCCAACTCGTAGTTTTGCCGCCCCAATACGCCCATTGGCCACCGATTTTGTCATTACCTCGCCCTTCACAATCAATCTATTTCCGATTATTGATAGTTGTTTGGCCGAGGCCGTATCCACAATCACCACATTTTCCTTCAACACTGGCTTACCAAAAACCACCATTTTTCCCCCATTTGGCAAGTCTACGGTTTTGGGTACAGCATCCACATTGTTGATTCGACACTGACTACAAAGCAACAACACCAATGCAAAAACAAGAGAAGATAAAACCTTTTTCATGGCTCGTATTATCATTAGAGTTTGATTTCGACAGGGTTACTGAATTTTGTTTCGCGACCGTCTTCGGCGATAGCTTTCAACATGTACTGGTAGGTGCCGATGCGAGGTGGCTTATCCATAAATAGTCCTTCTTGCTGGCTGGCGATACCGATTACCTTAAATGCTCTCTTATCTTGAGCCCGATAGATGATCATCCGATACGTTTCCTTTCCTTTATAGCTCCATGTAATTTTTGTTTGTTTACTTTTATCTATATACGTCACACTAGGCTGGGGGCTATCTGTTAGATAAAAAGAGGGAATTGCTTTGGCTGCTTGCACTGGTGATTTATCCGACACCAAACCATTTTCATCTACTACTTCCAGATAATATTCATACGTAATGTGTGGCTGTAATACATCTTTATATTGACGAATGCTGAGCGTGTTTTTTGTAAAACTCTTCATCAGCGTTGCTTCTTTTTTTTGTTCACGTCGATAAAGGCGATACTCCACTACATCATCGCTTGGACTCGCTCCCCAATGAATCGTGGCTTCATTTTCTTTTACATCAATATGAGTAATGAGCGGTACAACTGGCTTAATTGAATCGGGACGTTTGAGCTCCAATATTTCTGAAAATTGGGAGTGGTTAAAGTGTTTGTCAGCCGCCACAACACGATAGTACACTTTCTTGGTAAGCGACCGGAGCGTGATAGTGTCTCTAAACTCTGGCTCGACCAGCATTTGGTGCGTTACTTGTGAAAACTCATGGGTAGGATCGTTGGCATAATAGACGTAATAGCCCATCAGGTCTTTTTCATCATTTTTTTTCCAACGAATGGTTACTTCTCCCTTAGGGCTAATTTTGCCCGTTAGTTTTTGCGGGGGCACTGGTGCTATAGAATCTTGAAGTGATGCATAGGCGGCAAAAGAAGCACGCTCGTTTCCGGCAGTATCGACGGCATAAACGATATAGTGATTTGTAGAATTAAGGTCCGCTTTATCATCAACAAAACGCCGCTCAGTCTTGGGCAGAGGCATTACTGTGAGATTTTTAAACTGTCCATCAATATGGCTGGCACGCCGAACCCAAAAACCACTTAAATCGTCGTCATAGGGTTCTTGTTTCCACGTAATTTCAATACGCTGCCCCCCTAAATGCTTCGCTGATTCGATAAATGGCTGAGAGGGTGGCGTCTTATCTCGCCCCATTGCAATTGTTGTGAACTCTCCCGTTTTCCAAACTCCAAAGGGAGTCATACCCACTAAACGATAAACATAAGGGCGATAATTGATACCTAAAGAATCTTTATAAGATGACTCTTGCGCTCTACGATCAGCATGTATGAGCGGTGTTTTGGTAATACGCCGAAACACTTTACCATCGTCAGAGCGTTCGATATGATACATTACAAAGTCTTGAGCATAACTTTTTGCTGGCCAATGCACTACCACTGTTTTTTCTAATTCATCGACCTTTAAGACGGGTGGACTTTTCAAAACTGTCGGCTTTGAGGTATCAATAGAGATATAAGCCGTGTCATTTTTGGCATTTTTAGGGAGAGCCGCGTAAATTTTATAGAGGTATTTTTTATTTCTAACTAGATTTGTTTCTCTAAAACCAATCCCCATCTGATACGCTACTTCTGGGGATTTAAAAGCACTCAGCAAGGCCATAAAATGCCGCATTTCTTGTTGATTAGCTTCATTTTTTCCTATTCCTTCTGTACTATTGGAGCCATTACTTCCATAAATAGCTTGATAAGCCGCCGCCGATTCTGGACTGATTCTCTTCCAGTTAGTTTTATCAAGAGGTTTAAGAGGCTGAGGCGTAAGCAATGCAAATCGCGGACGCTGACCTTTGATAATTTCAGCACGCTCTATACGGTAGCCATAGGTATGATTACGAAGCCATGCATCGGCCGTTAGAGGCGTCCAGAGCAATTGGAGGGTATCATTGGTGTAGTGTTGCCAGGCATTGATTTGGGCATACGAAGAAGCTGTCATAAATAACATAATTCCCATCAACCCTCCATAAACCGAGACGTATTTACGTTTGAAATCCAATGTAGCATTCTTCATTTTTTCAGAATTGTTTTAGGGCTATTTTGAAGTCTATTCAGGGTTGTTTCCATTGTTGTTTGTTGGGCAACTATGGTAGCTTTCATCCCAACGTAAGGGATGACGATTGTTTTCTTGTTTTGATTCGATAAATTACCCAATGCTCCTACTACCATGCCAGAAGCGTTGTTTTGGGCAGGAGCAGGCGATACATCATTTGTTTGGTAAGAGATGCTTCCATTTGTTTCCAATACAGGGTATTTGTAAACAAAATAGAAACTATAATCAGCGTCAGTAGGGGGAGGAATTGCCCCTAAGAAATTGGCTATGTTGTGATTATGTTCATAGCGTAACCGGAGCGTGTTTCCATTTTCAAGCGAAACCGGAACTGCAACGTTTTGTCCGTTAAGTTTGGTCAATAATCCTTCTAGGATATACTTATTGTTAGTGAGGGTGACTCTTTCTGTCAATGCAGTTGTCTGCTCTAAAGCAGCGTTGATTTCTGCTAAACGAGCCTGAACGATGGGTTTTAGGGCCAAATGCCACGAAGAGTTAAGTCGGGTAGAGACTTCTAGCCCTTGCCCATTGGCAGCCAGTTCGAAATTGTCCCAGCTTTCTTCCGAACGAAGGGTTGTTTCGATGATATAACTCGTGGGGCTGTCGTGCACAAAAGGCGTTGTGGTGACTTGGCCTAATTTTTCGGACAACATATTGAATTGACTGGTTTTGAAAGTCCACGTATAAATGTTGGTTTTTTCAACAATAACCGGCACGTTACGCGCACTCATTACCGCCGTTCCTCCGTTGGGCCCAGAAGCGGAGTTGGATTGCTTTGGTGTTTTTTCTACCCAAAACTCAACATTAATATTTACGCCATTCGGAAGCGAAGGAAGGCTCACCTTCAGAGCGCTTGTTTGGTCAGAATATTTGTGATAACTAAATGTGCCTTCTGACAATAGCTGTTGTTGAGCAACTATACGAGTGAAAAACCTTAGCGAATATTCAGGCGTATCCATTCGGTCAAATTGCGGGAGTACTTTATTTAGTTTTATAAAAGCTTTTGCCAAAGGAGCATTGCTTTGGAGATAATACTGCTCTCCTACTCTTGGATAGCTCATTGCTATATCGGCATCCGTGATGGTGCTCGTAATTTCTGTTATTTTTAACAGGATAACTCGTTCGTCTTCTGCACGAGAACGATCACTGAAATAATTTTTGGTGTACCATTCACCCGTATTTACTTTTTCCTTTATTCCTAGTGTAATAGTAAAAACAGCCCTATCGTTTTTCTGAAGTAGAGGTACACCGTTTGCATAAGAAGGCTGATACGTAAGCTTATTGCCTTCGGTCGCTATTTCCCGCAACGGAATACTTGCGCCCGTACTCTTCACAAGTTCAGCTTTCTTGATATACCAATGCCTCGTATAAGTCGTGAAGTTGCCATTTCCATTATCCTTGATTACTTTCCAGGTTTTATAAAGGTTTTGATTGAGAAAAACTTCTATTCGTCCATAAGGGTCCATCGATTGGTTATCATCTGGCATGACGTAGGCGATAATGCCTTCTGAGCCCCATTTGTCATCAAAGGAAGCCGCAGCGTTTGGCTCACACTTTGTACCTATTTTGAAAGGAATAGAAATATCGTTATCGCTAGTTTCAAAACCCTGCTGTTTCACCAACTCATCAGTACCTGATTTAACAGTATCATAAATGGTTTCAGAAAGTTTACCCTCTGTAGCCCAGTCAACCAAGGAGTATATCCCTCCGGTACTATAGCCAGCTACACCTTGTATGAGCGAAATAGCCGAGCTCTTTTCCAGAAAGAACTGTCCTTCGAGCCAAGTAGGATTCGGCCCGCCAAAATTGGCAAAGATGTAGCTATTAAACTCCGCCAAAGTGTACGTACTTTCATCATATACAATCGACAGATTGGCACGTACATAGCCATATGCCCGACCACGCGCATAAAACCCATTAAGTCCAAAGCTCGATGTACCATTGCAGCTTACAGCACCTTCTTCATATTTGACCAATGCCAAATCAAACCCAGCTCCCATATCAAGCATGGCTTTCAAAAATGCCAAGTCTATATCAAACCCTACGTGAAAACTAGCCCCAAACGCAATACCTCCATTACTTACACGAGGATCGAGGCGAGGGCGACTTCCGTCTATAATATGCCTCAAATCACCCGGTACGTCCTCTGGTAAGTCGGGTAAGCCCGGGAAAGGATAATTTCCAATACAAAAATAGGCACTTGAACGAGCTAATTCTTGATTGGCGATTTTTAGAGATACCCCTGCATAACGAGTAATACCTGACAAAATCCCGTCGGGTCCGGGTGCCGTTTGTTCTCCCCAAGGATTGCCAAGCCAAATCATCCAATGGTTATTATCGGCATACATTACCATACGACCTGCCAAACCAGTAGTAGGATCCATGCTTCCTTTGATGACACTAACCACGTTGAGGTAAACGTCAAAATTCCCGGTTAGTTTTCCCTGCTCAAAGTCGTAGGCCATCTGCAAATCAGCGCGTATTTTCACCAAATCGCTTGGGCCAGGAGGCGTGTCGGGCGAGCGTACAAAATTCATTTGTCCAAACACGCCTAATTCCTGAATTCCTCCCGTGTTGAGATTGATACCTACGCCAAAGCCCATAATTCCATTGTAGGCTAACCCCGCACCCGCATCTTTGAATTTAACGCCAAATGCGACATTGGCGTACCCCTCCGCCGGAACAAAAGGAGCAGGCGCATTTATATCACAGGGAGCACCATTCGCAAAACGAGCAATATAATTGGGGCGTCCATTGCCCTCTAGCCCATTTTGCCGCATATTGTAAGCCAATCCACCGACAAAGCCCGAAATCGCTAGATACTGACCTAATTTGATTTGTAGGCCGTCAATATAACCGTCTAGGTAGAAGTAACGATAATCATCCTTGACGCCAAACATCCCTTGTACCCCCCCTTTGACACTGATCTTTAGTTGTTCCTTGAGCTGAAAATCAATACATCCTCTTACCCCATTTCCGTATATTGAATCATTGTTAAAAAATTTCAAAGCACCTTTTATGTGACACACAGATACGTCTACATCGATGCTAATTGCCTCAAGGTTTACTTTTGGATCCGACCACTCAATCTCTTTTCGCTGCGCACTCCATGTTCCTTTGGCCGATACTTCAAGGGTGGTTTCTGCCCCAAATCCCCATTGCCCTTGGCTAGAAGAACTTCCGTCATTTCCTACCAGATTAAGATACAAGCTAAATTTGAGGCCACATCTTGCGCCTGTAGCATCAAAAAAATTACCTGAAAAGACAGGCGTAAAACCTTTGGCACCAATAGTCACTGGAAAACCACTTGCCTTGTTGGAAGAGCTAGTTTCTGTACTGCCAACGTATTTTTGCGGGCTGGCAAAGCTGATTACAAAATTTTGGGTATCAAACCCTCTCTTCCGATCATATTTTAGCCCTTGAAAAGTCATCATTTTAAAGTTGACGCCCGTTTCTGGATCAACAACTGACCATTTACCGCTAAAATCGCCCGTCAATTCCATGCCTTTTGCCTTAAAGGTCAACAAAGGCACATTCGGACTCAATTGAAACTCAGACTTCAGAGCGCTGGATCGCATCGTATTGTTGTTGCCGCCAGCAGTGACCGTAAGTACAAACCGATCCGTAGCATTAAATGTACCAGCATATTTGAGCGGATCGTCGAAAAGAGGAAAACGAATCGTGCCCTCTAAAACTGGAGGAGTAAGTAGGCCATTGTTCATACTTACCGCAATGGTATCAAGCGAGAATCCAAATCCGGCCAAAGAACCACCTG
This sequence comes from Runella zeae DSM 19591, assembly GCF_000423565.1. GTDB lineage: Bacteria > Bacteroidota > Bacteroidia > Cytophagales > Spirosomataceae > Runella > Runella zeae. Next base: position 46,257 of record NZ_KE384048.1, read on the forward strand.
TCGTAATCAGATTGGCTCCGTAAGCCGTAAAAGATAGATTGTTGGAGCCGGTAAAACTAAAAGTAAAATTTTTGACACCCAACCGAACTTCTCGCCCAAAAAGCGTATCCGACAGACTAGCCGATACATCTTTGGCATAAATACCATGCCATAAGGTTTCGACACCTGCGAGTGAGTTTCTATCTTGCGCAGTCATGACTAAATCTGCCGGATTGCGGGTGGTAGACCAATCAAGAGAGACGTCTGTAAAAGAAAATTTAAAGTCGGGCATCTCAGTAAAATACAAGGGCGTAATGCTTGCTTTTGCCAATAAATCTTCAGGCTTGGTCATGTCAAAATCAAACGTAACTTTTGCCATCTTTTCAGCCTGATTAGTAGGGCGAACCCAATTGCTATCTAGCTCTATTTCACCTACCACTTTTACTTTTTCAAATGAAGCATTACAACCCAATTTTACAAAGGTCTGCGCTCCATTTTGGGTAGGACTTCCCTTGAGTTTGACGGCTATCCCCCCCAACGGAACTCTCAAATCACCCCCCAAATAGAAACTCGTATTGGCGGCCGACATACCATTGGGTGAAAAGCCCACGTTTCGAGCTCCCACATACAACGACCCTATTTCGCCAAGAGAGGGCGTCTCCAGCATCACATTGAAATTAGCTCGGGTCGGATAAAAACGCATGGCAAAAATTCCCAGATTGAGCTGTTCGTCGCCTAAAGTAGTCGTGATGGCAATCGGCATTCCTACGCGTGCCGTTTCATCGGTAAGCTGAGTGTACAGTCGCCCTATATTTCGAAGTCCATTAAAAACATCCCGAACCACTCCCGATGGCAACTCTATTTTTCCAGTAACGGGTGTATCGCCTATATCAAAAAGTGTTTCGGCAACATTGAGTCCGATATTCTCTTTCGGCACTTCGGCATATCCCTCAATTGCATACAAGTGCCCTTGTATATTCTTCACTTTTACATCATGAAATACAACTTTGAGTTTTGCTTTCAAAAACGGAATATTGACCGTGCCTTCTCCCTCCAATTTTCCATTTACAATACGAACTTGTGCATTGGTAGTAACGCTAAAATACCCAAATTTAATGGTACTCTTCAAAGTAACATCGGCTTCGACGATAGGCTCGCCACCGGGCGGAATCGTCGCCTCTACCGCACTTCCACAAGGAGGTGAATCAGGGTCTTGGGCTTGGGCTATAATGGTATTGGTATTGTCATCATACAACAAGCAATCAATACCTCGCGAAGAAATTGCCAAATTACGATACCCTATATACGTGACTTTAGAAGTGTCACCATTTTGTGGGATATGCTCAAAAACCACATTTACCACCGCCCGATTTTCATAGAATCCAAGTCCTACAATCAAGGCATTCCCCAATTTCCCTTTGACAGAATCAGGCTTGTATAAATATGGAATAGGCATAATGGTCTCACTCTCCAAGAGTTTAGTTAAGGCCGAGTGCTGCCTGACCAAACTAAAAAGTGCTTTGGTTTCGGCTCGTTGAGCAGTTAAATCTATTTTTTGGGGAGCAGATTGACTCACCGTTTTCCAGTTTTCAAAGAAACTAGGCAAAGGAAAATCCTCGGTAGGGATTGCTTTTACTTCACCTTTTGAAATCCAAAAGCCATTTCCTGGATCAACTTTAATTTCTACCCCTTCAAACGTAGTTTTAACAAACGCATTTTTCGCCCAAGGAACCATCACCAAGCCCTGACCGCTATGCTTACCCTCTACAGCTTTTCCCTCTAAATAGCGCATCGCATAATACCCCAGCATCATATCTACACCCACAATATCAACTGATGAAGGCACAGGTTCTAAATTGGCTGGCAAAACCTCATCTTCGACAGTTTCGCCACATTCTGGATCGTCGAGCATTGCTGTCAGCAAATTGGAAATAGGATTGGTTTGTTGTTTGCTTTCATCCGCTTCTGGAAAGAAGCAAGCCAATCCTTTAGGAGATGCTGGTAAATTTAGCGCAAGTTCATATGTTACAGAATCACTGCCGACAAACTTTTCAAAAATGGCATTCAAAACAGCTCGGGTGGGCATAAAAGTCAGTGCGCATATTGCCCCTGCTCCTTCTCGGTAATTTTCGACCACTTGATCTGGCTTGCTGGTTGAAACGTTTTCGACCTTAGTAAATCCACCAGGACGATACATAAGCGGAAAATGGTATTCGTCGTCTGAGCCAGTCCGAAAAACAGTCCCATTTCCTTGACGCAGCGCTAGTAAAGCTTCTTTTATTTTTCCGTCGGTATCGGCAAGAGGCCTTCTTTGTGGAGACGAATCGTCGGTATCATAATACTGTTTAAGTAAAGGATGATCTTTAAATTCGTCCGCCAGTTTTGCCCAAGCCATCCCCTCTGTGACATAGTATGTCCGATTGACTATTTTTATCTCAATATCTTCAAATTCAACATCTAATAAAAAATTATATCCCATTGTTCCGAGCCAAGGCACCGACACCTGTCCTTCGCCCGAAAATCGACCTTGACGGGAGGAAGTTATATTTTTGATGCTAAACTCATAGTATCCCAATTGGAGAGGAACCGTATTTTTGAGGTACAACTCTTCAATATCAATACCTGCTTCTGCTATCGTAGGGCCTACAGGGGGATTGTAATCGTATTGCTCCTGACCACAGTCGGGTACAGGAATCGTAGTGATGGTATGTTCTCCATATTTAAAGAGATAAACAGGACTCAAACCGCCATTTGGCAACTTAATAGATGGATTGTCTATTGATTCTGCTTTGATAGCTAAGGCATAGTTTTGAAAAAATTCCAGCCCAGGAGCGGTAAAATGCTCTGGCTGTAAAATGATTGTACCAGTGCCTATACTTGGCGGTATATTATCAAAGGTCTGCTTGACAATCCAATTGCGAGGCTCGTCTCCCACTTGTAGCGATTGTATAAATTGGTTCGCCTCGCCACTGTTATCTGAATTTACTTTTATGATATAAACTGTATACCTGAAATTGACCGGAATAGCCGCACTCAACCCAAAGGTAGGAGGGGTAAAAGTAATAGGAAAAGGCGCATTAGGAGGCAATATCGACACAGCCCCAACCATTCCGTCAGTTACACAGGGTATATTACTGATGAGATTGACTAACGGTGCTGTATATTGTTGAAATGTTAAATTAGCACACCCTAGATTACTGAGTGTATTGTTGAGTTGTTGATTCAACGACTCTGGGCGCACTCGTACACACAGTTGATAGGTTCCAGTAGGAATCTGACCCGTAGGGTCATTGGCCAGAAATTCGCTCAACAACTGACCATTGCCCAGCACCAAACTATTTTCATCAAACAATTCTTCCGCAAGCTCCGTAGGCGTGAATGCTTTTACCTGATTCGGTGGAATAAACGTATAAATCGCCGGGGTTGGAGTATCGGGGTTGGTCAATATCCGAAAATCCGTTTGTGGCGAACTGAGTAATACTTCTAACTGAATGGTCTGTTGTTGATTTGTCAAATTGGTAAGTGTCAACAATACGTCACCACTTCTAGCCAATTCTTGAAGCTCATCGAGTCTTGAAAGTGTACGTTGAGTAGAAACTTTCAAATCAATATTGATTACTTGTGCTTTTGCCATTACCGACAATAACATCATCAGTAGTACCACCATAAAAGGCTTTCTGCTTCTTCTCATGGCTTTCAAATTTTTAGAATCGCATTCCATAGGTAATTGTCCCTCGATATTCGTTGAAATTTCGATAATTGATGCCATCAGCACTGGTATTATAACGGTTATACAAATAGTTGATCGCCAGCGTCAAGGATTGTTTTTTCTGATGTATAGAGGCACTCATGCCCGTATTGGCCATTATACCATCGCTTAGTTGATTGGTTCGCCGAAGCTGACTATTATGGGTAAAAGAGGTACGCAATTTACCCTTCCACCATTCTTTGCTAGTGCTAAGAGCAGGACCTATATTGGTTGAGCGTCGCCCATAGGTTTCGACGGAGACATAGCTCACCGATAAACTGCTCGTTAATTTGGCAGGAACATAAGAATAAGTATAGTTTGCCGAACTTATAAAAGACGCCGCCCCGGTATATTGTCGTGTAAATTGGTTTTGGTCATTGGTATTTTGGTACATAGCCATGATACCAAACGTCTGCCGATGGATACGAGACCCTAATTGATAGCTTATATTTCCGCCATAAGAAGCGTTTACGACACTTATCGCAAGCGAATCATTAAACAAATCGACGAGTCCTCTGCTCTGACCAACCCCAAAATTTGTGTACATTAAATTGATATTTAATCGAGGAACTAGAACGGCACTTATATTGATTGCCCCCACATTTCGATAGGTTGTAGCTAACTTTTTACGATTAAGGTTATCGTGCGAGCGTCCATAAGAGCCATTGATCATTAGTTTGTTTTTAAAAAAAGCGAAGGAAGGCGAAAACGTAAATTGCTCTACATCGTTTTGAAAATAATACGCGCCCAAAGACTGATAATCTGGATCAATACGTTGGTACTGAACCGCCATACTACCGCCTTTAAAGCGATAGGAGGCATTTCCTCGAGCAGCTGTAAAGAGAGAAGTAGAACCATTTACGGGCAGTAGATTCACTAAAAAACGCAAAACAGGCTCTGAACCTTCATAATCGTATAGCAGCGTATTGCGGGTTAGAATACTAGCTCCTCCTTCTAAATCAACCACCAATTTCTGCTTAAAAAAAGCAAGATGATTTTTGATGCCTACCGCCAAATTCTCCATCGGCGTAACTTGCGAGCGTTTTGAAGGAGTATGGATTGACCCAATCACATCATAGGCTTTGAAGATGCTCAAATCCAAAAAAGCATTGGGTTTTCCTACTCCTATTTTTCCAGCCATTCCTATACGTCGATAACTGGGTCGTAGGTAGCGATAACGCGGATCTAAGCCTGAGGAATCTTCTTCAATAGGTTTCACAAACTGACCATATACAAAACCAAGCCTTATCATTCCGGTCGATTCTACACCTACTCCCAAAAAAGTAGCCCCTCCCAAACTAAAATCGGAGAAACGAACATTGCGGTACCCTAAATGAACCTTTATTTTTTTGAAATAAGGACTCGCACCCCATTGGTTAAATGGCTGCGAAAAACTACGCTGCTGCTCGCTCAATGTCAAAGAGATAGGCAATGACATACCCCATATTTTCACCACAGGTGCCCCAGTGAGATACCAGGTGAATGGAGGACGTCTACTACTAATACCGTTTACATCATAAAACTGTAAACTTAAAGATAAAGAACCATGCACTTCAAACGGTTTTTGTTTTTTTATCTTTTCGAGGTTTTGAGCTTGTAGTGTCCTCCCAATGCACACTAGTAAAATGCTAATCAAACAACATGGGATATATAGTTTCATGATGGTTAAGCGTTAGAAATACCCAATTTCCCTCTTCTTTTTGCCCGTTTTATATACACAAAGTTCGCCTTATTACGTCTCAGTTACCCTCATGGTTTTTCAGGGTTTTGTATCATGGAAAACCATGATTTCACCTCTCACCACCCCCGCACTTATATCAATCCAAAAACGGAATCATCTTTTTAGAAGACCTCTGATAATCAATGCATTTTTGACCAAATTTCGCTACCTAACTGGTATACGCGGAGCCAAGGGCCATTCTCGCCGTAATATGGTAGATTCGGCGGTGGTCATTGGAAGTATCTCCGACGATTTGGAGATTGACTCGTACTTCCATCAAAAACTCAGTAGAAAGTATCTACAGGAGCAATAGGCAGTGCATTTTCCATTTTTGAAAGTTTAGAGGATTTTGGTGTTACAAAATTCGGTACTGTCGCCCTCGCGCTTTCTCATGGTTTGCCATGCTTTCACCTCATGGAAAACCATGATTTTTGGGGTAAAACACCGCATTACTTTTCAAAATTGTTTATTACTTTTTAAGATGTCGTATTTTTACAATACAAGCGAGAGCTTCCCCCTTACCTTTACTTATACATAGGTTTTATTTCTCTGACAATAGCTTAATTCTAATGAAAGGAATTTTTACTTTTCTACTTCTACTACTCCTACCTGAGCTGCTATTTTCTCAAAGCAATACTTTTATCAACTCGCGTCGCAGCAATATCCTGGGCTTACTCAAGCAACCCCAATCATTCGGAAGAGATACTTCTATTATACGCCTCGAACTAGACCTAGCAAACGAGTACAACTCTAAAAAACTTGACTCTTCTTACTATTATATCAATACCGTCCACAAAAAATTAAAAACCATGAAATGGCCGGCAGGTTGGGGGTATTTTTACCGAACACGCGGCTACTATTATACATTTGCCACCAAAAAAGACTCAGCCGTGAGTGATTATATCCAAGCCATACGCATATGGGAGCAATTGCAACGTGTTCGAGAAGTCGGCATTGCGAGTGCTCGCCTAGGCGCCATGCTTGCGTCTGACTATCACTTTGAAAAGGGGTTTTATTATCTTAACTATTCGCTTAAAATTTTTGAAAGTACCAAAGATTATTTCTCACAAGGCAATGTGCACAATTACCTTGCAGATGCATATCGCATGAAGCAAGACTATCCAAAAGCACTTGAGCATTACCGAAAAACCATTGCCCTTGCAGAAAAACACAAACTACCTTCCACCGTTATCCCGCTCACGGGTATCGGCACCATGTTTTTGTTCAACAATCTTCCTGATAGTGCCACCATTTATTATAAAAAAGCAGGTATCGACCCCATCAACAACCCAAACTCTATCACTGACGGCTATCTAGCCAATCGCCTCGCTGAGTTTTATACTGATAGAAAGGATTATCAAAAAGCGATTATTTACGGCAAAATTGCCCTTGATATTGCCCAAAAACGTAAATCTGATTTATACATCAAAAAAGCCCATGACCTTTTGTATAAAGCTTATGAGGCCGTCAAAAATTATGAATCGGCATTTAAACATTTCCAAATTGCCATTTTTTTGGTCGATTCACTCCACGAAGTCGAATCGACCAAACGCCTCAATGAACTTGAGATTCAATACCAAACCCAAAAAAAGGAAGCCGAGATAGCTCGTCAAAAAGAATTACTTACCGTCAATCGGCTTACTATCCTAAAAAACTCATCTCGTATGCAGCTTCTAAACAAAGACTTGGAGCTGAATCAACAAAGATTGGCCGCCGAAGAAGTTGACCAAAAACTAAAAGAAACCGAGTTTAAAAATATTTCGGCCCAACAACAAGCAAGTATTCAAAAACTCACCCTCGAAAACCAACTCAAAAAGCAGCAACAGTTACGTACATGGCTCATTGCAGGTTCGGCGTTGTTGGCTTTATTGTTAGGATTTATTATTTGGAACAACCGCCAACTACGCTTTCGAAACATCGCCCTGCAAGCAGCCCTGCTCGAAGGCCAAACTACCGAACGAAAACGCGTAGCCGCCGACCTCCACGACGCCCTCGGAAGTACGCTTTCTTCCCTACGATGGAGCATCGGTGCCATCGACAAAAACAAACTCGAACCCAAACAGCAAGAAGTATACCAACACGTACAAAGCACCATCGAGCAAGCCTACGACCAAGTCAGGTTGCTTTCCCACAATCTACTCCCCGAAGAACTTGAAAAACAAGGGCTTTGGAAAGCCATCGAAATGCTTATCCAAAAACTCAATCGTAATACACCGGTGGCATTTTCGCTTCGACTCCCAGATAATCTTGCTCGATTGAACTCTAAAACGGAATTTGAACTCTACAGTATTTGTCTTGAACTCATCAACAATATCCTCAAACACGCCCACGCTACTGAGGCTAGCATCAGGATTGAGCTTAGTAAAGATACATTGCACCTGACGGTATCGGACAACGGAAAAGGCATGGAAAATACCGCTCAAGAAGGAGGAAAAGGGTTGCGAAATATTGCTACTCGCCTTGCGTCGTTGGGGGGTCACTGGAAAAATTCAGACAATATTCCCCTCGGCACGATTCACCTCATTACGATTCCCATATAGACTCAAACCAATCCATATTTAATGGCATACTTAACAAGGCCAACCACATTTTTGGCGTTGAGTTTAATCATCAAACTCCGCCGATGTGTCTCTACCGTAGGTACACTGATGCACAAACTACCCGCAATCTCCGTGGTAGATTTTTCATCAATAATCAACTTCAATACTTCCTTTTCGCGACCAGTCAAATGAGGAATGAGCTCCGACTTCAATGGCTTAGGAAGTGCGGAAGGGTTGGCGATTAGCTCACCCATCATATCTTCACTGATGTATTTTTGTCCCGACATCAATTGCTCGATTGCCCTTTCGAGTTCGCTTTTGTCGGCTTTTTTCAAAACATACCCATGCACTCCTGCCTTGAGAGCTTCTTTGACATACCCAATGTCTTCCGACAGTGTCAGCAATAACACTTTGATGTTTGGAAAGTGTTTCCGCAACAGCACCACTAAATCAATCCCCGTCAGATAAGGCATATGAAGATCCGTTATGATGATATCTACCTCACCGTGCGTTTCTAAATATGGAATTACGCTACGGCTATCGGTAAAGGTCGCTTCTATTTCAAAACTTTCGAAAGAAGAAAATAAATACCTCAACCCATCCAAAATGATTTGATGGTCATCTACCAAAATAAGTTTAATACTACCTTCTATCATAGGTTCAAGTATTAGTATCTCCCAACATTCGTCCTCAAAAACCACAAAACAGCAGACCAAAGAGGGTTTTTATTCCCGGTCTTTTTTTGATGGACACAAAAGTGAACATTTATAAAAAATAAAATCATCAGGGTTTCCAATGATTTTCAGTACGAAAACCTTGATTTATAGATTTTTTTCGGGAGAGATTCAAGGAATTATTTTCCAAATTGATAAGGAAAACGACTATTTTGATTCAGATATAACCGATTAAAATCATAACCTTGCTGTTCTATTTTTTCTTGCAATAGCGAGAGTGATACGCCGTTTTTTTGTGAAAGCAACTCTACCAAGGCCGTGGCAAAGAGCTTACAACGATGCATCCCAAAGCTATCGGCGGTCGGGGTTTCGGCAAAACCAAATCCTTTGCCCAAAGCCAATGTAAACAAGGGCACATCGGGCGCAAGATACGGCTCTACCTCTTCGTAGATTTGCCACAGAATAGGCATCAATTCAAAAAAATACCGACGACTTACGTAGAGTACCCCCGCATCCACTCTATCATACAAAAAGGGATGTTGAAGACATTTGAAATGAAAAGGAATGTTGGCTAGATTCAAGTGAATGGTCAATGATTTTATCAACAAAGGTGCACCGTCGGGTAAGAGATTAAAATAAAATCGTACTTCACTTTCCAGAAAGTTGTCCGACAATGTTTCCCCAAATACATAATAAAAACCCTGCGCGTTTTCCGCATACTCTTTAGGACAAAAAATCCGCACCTGCTCTCCTACTTTCAGGGGTTTATGATAAGAGTTTTCTAATATAAACTCCCCTACCCGCGCCAAACGCCGCTCTCCATTTAGGGTTACAACTACACTCCCATTGATATTGACATATTCTATTTTCCAGCCTTTTTGCCATCTACTTCGAGTACGATTGGCCAAGCGTAATTTTTTAAGATAGGCTTTTTGATTGGCTTTGTCAGGAAGTATCTTTGGAGTAGAGGGAACTACATAATAGTGTTTATAAAATAGTCTCTGTAAGGTCTCAATCAACCACTCATCGGCTATTTCATGTACTGGCAAAAAATTGTAAGATTCCAATACAGCTTCTCTTTGAAATATAATTTGCTTGGTCGAAGTAACCTCCACCGAAGCAATCATATTTTGTAATATATCTTCACTCATTATTTTTCAAAAGATAAGTATACTTATGGGGTTCAGTTATCATTTTTTCGGCCAAAGGTATCATTTCACGCGCTCTTGCGGCTATATCGGCAGTGCTGCTGTACTCAAACAACCTCCCAATCATTCTAGCCCCTACATAGCCAATCACTTGCTCTTCCACAAAGGTGTCGTCCATCAAATCTGTATAAACGGACCAAAAATGGGCGGCTTTTTGCCTTATATTGGGAGATTTTAGAGGCTCAAAAGGAACAAAAGGACTAAAAATCAGCTGTGCGCTTTCCATGAGTTCTTTGGTAATCAACGATTGTATCACCCCTGCGGCATCCCAAAGGGAGTCGCCCCAGCCTGCTTCTTCCCAATCAATGAGTCTGAGGCTTTGGGAGGTAGAAACCAGAATGTTTTCAAATTTCAAGTCTCCATGACACAGCCTTTCGCTTCGCCAGTTTTTTGCCAAATACTCCAACCCTTCTATTAATACTTTGCGGCTAAAAAGCATCTTTAGCAACGCCTGATGATTGGTATTATTTTGGGACAAAAGCCACCGCTGAGTATGAGACTCGTGGAGGGTTAGCAGCATAGGAACACGGTCTGAAAAGGGTAAAAGCTCCTTTTTTTTGAAGGTGTGAAGTGCTGCCAAAGATTGGGCTACTTGCCTTATGATTTGTTCTGAAATAGACGAAATTTTATAGAGATTTTGAGCCTGAGTAATCAACTCCACTACCAAAATAGCGTAGCGGGCATCATAATCATAAAATGAAGGTATCGACGGCGTCAGTGGTGAAGGATGATTAGACATAAAATCGTAAAAAACAGCTTCTTTCGCAAACGTCCTTCTATTTTCTAAATCATTGGACTTACATTGTTTCACAAAAAAAGAAGCGCCTGAAGTCATCTCCACCTGCAACCCAAAATGACGGCCATGACTTTCATAATATTGAGCCACTCCACCCTGATATGCCTCAAACGAAATGAGCCCTCGCTCAAAAATGTAAAATCCAATATTAGTTGCCGACAAGAACATTTTTACGTAAATTTCTTTTTTTAACTCTTTCCCTAATGTCGCGTTTTTGGCTGACCTTCAGTTGTTGTTTTTTGGGTGTGACTTTATTGGCACAAGATAAGAAAATTGATAGTTTGAAGCGGGTATTGAGGCATATTCAAAACGCTAATCCTTCCTTTTCAAAAGATACTCAAACCATTGTACTCCAACATAAACTAAGCCTTGCTCACTATTATTATCCAGATTACAAAACTGCCATTCACTATGCAAACCAAGCTCTTGAGCTTTCAAAAAAAATCGCTTGGCATAAAGGACAAATAATGAGTTATGAAGATTTGAGCAGAACAAAATTTAAATTGGGTCAGACCTACGAATCTATTCAGCTCGCTTATCAATCTCTGACCTTGTCAGAAAAAACCAATTCATTGAACTCCAAGCTGATAGCCTTGCGCCTCATTGCCGATTATTTTAGTACCCTTAACCAAAAGGATTCAGCCATTTATTATTATAAAAAACTAATCAAAATACACGAAACCCAAAAAAACACAAAAGAGCTTGGGGCTTGTTACTTAAATTTGGCCACTACCCTCAAAACTCTCCCCGACGCCGACCCTGTCCCTTTTTTTAAAAAAGCCGAAACCTTATTTACGACCCTTCAAAATGACTTTTGGCTAGGCAATCTTTATTATTCATGGGGAGATTACTTGATTGTCAAAAACCAATTTGAAGCAGCCTATGATTATTTAGAAAAAGCTATAGTTTACTTTAAAAAAAGCGGTTCGGAATCGGACCTCGCTGGGCCTTATCAGGAGCTAGCCTATCTGTATGTCAAAAAAAGAGATTTCAACAATGCCATCGTTTTTAGTCAAAAATCCCTTGAGCTTTCTGCTCCCATCCAAAGTTTGGAAGATATGCTATGGGCATATGAGTCCCTTTTTAATGCTTACAAAGGGCTCAAAGATTACAAAAAAGCCCTTGAATTTCACGAGAAATACCTTGGCACCAAAATTCAATTACTGAGCAACGACACCCAAAAGCAATTGAATCTATATCGCCAACAATACGACAATGAGCGAGAAATACACCAAAAAACCATTGACAACCAGACACTTACCCAACAACAACAACAAACTACGCTTTATTTTCTAATCGGGATTTTGGTAATGTTTCTGGCGTTAGTAGGTTTACTTTTGTGGAACAATCGTACCCTCCGTAAGAAAAACGCTGAAATCCAAGAAGCGCACTTTACGGGCCAAACGACCGAACGTAAGCGCGTAGCCGCCGAGCTTCATGACAACCTAGGGAGTCAACTTTCGGCCATGAGATGGAGTATGCTTGCCATGAATAAAAATATTCTTACTCCCCACGAACTTGAGATTTATGATCATATCCTCAAGATGATGAATGAATCTTATGACCAAGTAAGGAATATGTCTCACCATTTGCTTCCAGAAGAACTCGAAAAAGAAGGACTTCTACACGCCCTAGCGACGCTCACTAGACAGCTTAATCGAAATAAGAAAATTAAATTTGAGTTGAAAATACCTGATTTATTTTCCCGCTTGGACAAAAAAATTGAGTTTGAACTTTATAGCATTTTATTGGAACTTATCAACAATATCATCAAACATTCTAAAGCCTCTGCTGCTTCTATAAGCTTCTCAAGTAGAGCACAAAACCTGCAAATTGAGGTAAGCGACAACGGTCAAGGAATACCTCAAGAAGTACTGAACCATGGCAGAGGCCTTAGAAATATTCAACAGAGAATCAAGGAATTAAATGGCACCTTCACCGTGCAGACAAGCCCAAATGGCACACACTTTGTGATTGTATTAGAAAAAATATTTACTATCGTATTGATTCATTTCTTGGGCATCGGGATGACCCAATGACTCTATCAACGAATAATCAGAGGAGGTATTGGCCGTCACTGCAAGAAACATCTTTTTAGCAGGCTCTCCTTCGTTGGGTAAAGTGTCAGAAGTATATAATACGCTTTTTCGAGGAATCCTAACATGCCCTAAAATCACATCCCCGTCCACTACACTACAATTCCCAAACAACACCTTAAATTGTTGAGTAGGGTTTCCGTCTGTATCCAACATTGTAGCGCTTTTGATGTACTCTTCCACTGAACTGATAAATTTGCCTAAATCACTCATTGTATATGATATTTAAGAGTTTGAAACTTACACAAAAGTATTTTATCTAATTCACCTTCTCTCTCATGGTTTTCCATGATATTTTCACTTCAAAATCATGATTTTAGAGGCTTAACCCATGCCGAATCGCGTATTTGACAAGCCCTACCACGTTTTTGGCATTGAGCTTCATCATCAAGCTACGGCGATGTGTCTCGACAGTAGGCACACTGATAAACAAAGAGTCGGCAATTTCGGCGGTTGATTTTTCTTGCGAAATGAGTTTGAGTACTTCTACTTCGCGGGAGGTGAGGCGCTGAATCGTATCAGGGCGGGCATTGTTGAGGTCGTCGGTAGGTGATGAGGCAAGTTCATCAATCACCTCTTCACTGTAGTATTTTTTACCAGCCATGAGGTACTTCAAGGCTTTTTCCAACTCCTCCCGGCTGGTTTTTTTTAGGATATAGCCGTTTACCCCTACTTTCACGGCTTCTCTGATATGCGTAGCGTCTTCGGCCATCGTCAGTAGCAACACTTTCACTTGGGGATAAAGATGCCTGATTTGCAGCGTAAGGTCTATTCCGGTAAGGTGTGGCATATGCAAATCTGCCACTATCAAATCCACTTCTGGATGGAGTTCAAGAAAAGGAACCACTCGACGGCTATCCGTAAAAGTCGCCACTACTTTTACGTTTGTAATCGACTCAAACAAATATTTAAGACCATCCATAATAATCTGATGATCATCTACGAGTACAATTTGTATAACTTGATTCATCGATGCTAGAGTAAAGATTGGGAGTAAATATAATTGTTTGAATAGAAAGTAAGATGAGTTTCTTCTTAAGAATTTATCAAACGGCTTTTATAATCTGCTACCACCTACCACGCTTTTTTTCCTTTCGTAAACTTTTTTAAAAAACATTTGGTTGACATATCAACTTAATTTACTTTTGTGCCATGGATAACAACGAAGTCATATCAATCAAAGAGAAAATCTGGAACCGCCTGGGCACGTTTCTTACTTTCAATATCAATCATGTCTCTCATTTATTTATCAGGAAGGTAAATCGAGAACTAGCGAAGTCAGGCTCATCGTTGCAAATAGAGCAATTTCCTATTCTATTTTTGGTAAGTCATTCTACAGGTGAGTCATTGTCTCAGCAAGACATTGCCAATTTTTTGCAAAAAGACAAATCAGGTATTCAGCGTTCTCTACGCACTTTGGAGCGTGATGGCTACGTCAAAATCACCCCTGATTCCCAAGACCGTCGTAAAAATATCGTCCAACTTACCCCCGCTGGCAAATTAACGATTGACAAAATCTCAGAAATGGCCTCTAAACTAAATGACGAAATCGAAGCATACCTCACTCCCGAAGAAACAACTATGCTTTTGGCTACTTTGAAAAAAATAGCCGCACGAATTGATAATTAATATTTTTTTAGACAATTAGTTGACATGTCTACTATTGACATATCAACATTACAAACTTTTCTTTATTTTTTACAAATCATGAAACGATTAGCAGCCTTTTTAATGATTTCATTGGTGCCAGCTCTGCCTAGCATGGCACAGCAAAATTGGTCACTCAAAGCCTGTATCGACTATGGGCTTCAACACTTCGGGACGGTACGCGTGGCCCAGTACCAAACCGAAACCGCCAATCAACAAGCAAGACAAGCATTGGGAACCTATCTCCCTCAGGTGTCGGCCACGGGCAACTTTACCGACAACCTCAAACTACAAACCACCTTGCTTCCAGCGGGATTTGCTGGCCCTGAGCCTACCCGTATTTCATTAGGTTCAAAATACCAAACCAACCTGTCGGCCCAGCTTACCCAAACCATTTATGACAAATCGGCATTGCTTGGCATGAAAGCCAACGTACCGAATCAGAAATTGGCCGACCTGACCGTACGCCAAACGCGCGAAGAAATCATCTACAACATCGCCACCAATTACTATCAAGTCTTGATTGTACAGCAGCAAATTGATTTGCTCAAAGACAACCTCCAACGCACGCAGCAAGTCTTGAATATCTTAAAACTGCAACGCGACAATGGGGTGATTCAGCCGATTGATTATAGCAATACCGAAGTAAGTTATAACAATACACAGTCGCAACTGTCGGTCAGTGAAAACAACCTTGCTTTTGCGCTCAATCGTCTCAAATACCAAATGGGCCTACCTCAAGAACAATCCTTGAGCATTGCCGATTCGGTGATTTTGCGCCAAATCCCCGCAGTAGAGCTACCCCAATTTAATACGCACAGTTTGGTAGCTTACCAAAAAGCTGTTACAAATTTGGAACTTCAAAAGCTTCAATTACAACGCATTAAGGCAGGATACCAGCCTACGCTCAACTTGACCGCCAACTACGGTACATTAGCTTTGGGCAATCAGTTTACGGATGGATTCCGCAATTTCACTGGCTTCGGAAGCGTAGGGCTACGGCTCAATATCCCCATTTTTGACGGTTTTCAGCGAGATGCCCAAGTACAACAACAACGCCTCACTATCATGACCCAAGAAGAACAATTGAAGCTTAATATGGCCTCTTTTGGTTTACAGTTTAACAACGCCCAAACGCAACTGCAAAAAACCCAAACCAACATCCAAAACGACGACCGTAATGTAAAACTAGCGCAAGAAGTGTATAACATCACCACGCTCCAATACAAACAAGGCACCAAGTCGTTGACAGACTTAATCAACGCCGACAACTCGTACCGTCAGGCGCAATCCAACTATATCAATTCTCTCATCAATTTTTATCAGGCCCGCCTTGATTTAGAACAATCACAGGGCACTTTACTTACATTTTATAACCAACTCTAAGCAATCCAGCCAAAGCAATGAAAAAGACATCGCTTATTGTGATAGTGTCCGTATTAGCCATTGTCACTTTTATCGCCTTTAAATTGATGGGCAACAAACAAAAAATTGATGCCCAGAATCAACTACCTACCACCAATGTCAATACGCCCATTCCGGTGACTGTCAGCCGGGTAGAAGAAGGAGCCGTGAGCCAGCAACTCGTCAAAACCGGCAATCTTATTCCTTTTAGAGAAGCGAGTATCACCGCTACTACCGCCGGGCGCGTCACCAATGTAAACTTTGATTTGGGGTCGCAAGTCAGCCAAGGAGCCGTTTTGGTTCAATTGGATAATAAACTCAAAGAGTTGTCGCTCGAATCCACTCAGTTGACCATCAACAAATTGAAAAAGGATGTAGAACGCTACAACAACTTATTGGCCGGCAATGCTACCACCGAGCTTCAGGTCAATGAGGTAAAATACAATTACGAAAATGCGCTCAACCAAGCAGAGCAAATCAAAAAGCAACTCCTAGACGCGAATGTAAAAGCACCGATTAGCGGCAAAATTGTCAAGAAAGATATCGAACCGGGAGAGTTTATCAATGCAGGTGCGGTGTTGGGTACAGTACTTGATGTAGCTCGCCTCAAAGTGCAAGTGTTGGTCAATGAAAGTGATGTGTATCAACTGCGCCTCGGGCAGTCGGTCAATATCACCGCCGACGTCATGCCTGGCAAAACACTTTCTGGTAAGATTTCTTACATCGCTCCCCAAGGAACTACCGAACATAACTATCCCGTCGAAATCACCGTTGCCAACCCTAGTAGTCTCAAAGCAGGGACTTTTGTAAACGTCGATTTTTCTCAAAAATCAAACCAAAAATCCCTCCAAATTCCACGCTTGGCCTTGGTCGAAAGCCTCAAAAACCCCTATATATATGTGATTGACAACAATGTAGCCAAACAGCGCGTCATCAAAATCGGTCGAGAGTTGGGGGATAAAATAGAAGTACTCGATGGCCTCACAGCGGGCGATCTAGTAGTAGTGACTGGTCAGCTCAACCTCAGCGAAGGCAAGCCCGTGCAGATTACGAAATAAAACACAGTCATCAAAACATTAACAACCATGTCAATTACCGAAATAGCCATCAAACGGCCGTTGCTTGTCACAACGGTATTTATCGTGCTGATTTTGTTTGGGGTATTGGGATATAAACAATTGTCTTATAACTTATTACCTAAATTTGAAGCCAACGTCATCAGCGTAGCTACTACTTATATCGGTGCTTCTGCCGACGAGGTAGAAACCAACGTCACCAAACGCATCGAAGACGCACTTTCGTCGCTAGAAGGTCTCGACCGCATGACCTCGATTTCGCAACAAGGAGTATCAATCGTAACCATTCAATTGAAAAATGGTATCAATACCACTTTGGCTCAACAAGATGCGCAGCGTAAAGTAGAACAAATCATCAACTCTCTTCCCGACGAAGCAGACCGACCCATTATCAATAAGTTTTCGACCGACGAATTACCCGTTTTACGGATGGGCGTTACGGCAGATTTGTCACCTACCGAACTATATGACCTCATCGACGACGACCTCAAGCCTCAGCTTTCCAACGTGCCCGGGGTAGGTCAAGTCAATGTGATTGGAGGCAACGAGCGCCAAATCCAAGTCAATGTTAGCAGCGAAAAGCTACGGGCATACGGGGTGTCGATTGTGCAGGTATCACAAGCCATCAACAACGCCAACACGAGTTATCCGGCGGGTCAACTCGAAACCCGCAACTCCCAATATTCTATCCGATTTGATGCAACACTCGAAACTACCAATCGGATGCGCGACTTAGTAGTGGCTCGCCGCGCCGATGGCAGCGAGGTATTGCTCAAAAACGTAGCCGAAGTGGTAGATGCTACCGCCAAACCTACGGCTATCAACCACATCAATGCCAAGCCTTCGATTGGGATTCAAATTCTCAAGCAATCTGACGCCAATGCCGTGTCGGTAAGTGAGTTGGTACAGAAAAAAATCGCCGCTCTCGAAACCCAACACGGCAACAAACATCTCAAATTCACCATTGCTTCTGACCAATCGGTCTATACCTTGGCATCGGCACACGCGGTGGTAGATGATTTGTTTTTGGCTATTCTGATTGTATCGGTCGTGATGCTGATGTTTTTACACAGCTTCCGTTCGTCGTTGTTTGTGTTGGTGGCACTGCCTTCCTCCATTTTACCCACATTTTTGCTGATGTATCTAGCGGGTTTTTCGCTCAACCTTATGACTTTGATGGCGCTCTCGCTGGTAGTAGGGATTTTGGTCGATGACTCGATTGTGGTTTTGGAAAACATCAACCGACACCTAGAAATGGGCAAAGACAAACGAACCGCCGCCTTAGACGGTCGGAATGAAATTGGGTTTACGGCTTTGGCGATTACGTTGGTTGACGTTGTGGTGTTTGTACCTCTAGCCATGACAGGCGGTTTGATTGGCAATATCCTACGGGAGTTTTCGCTCGTAGTTGTATTTTCAACCCTCATGAGTTTGGTGGTATCGTTTACCCTTACTCCTTTGCTGGTATCACGTTTTGGAAAAGTAGAAACGCTCAATCCTAAAAGTCTATGGGGCAAACTCAACCTTGGTTTTGAACGCCTCCTCGACCGTATCATTGAGGTTTATACGCACTATCTCTCATGGGTTTTGGGGCACAAACGTTGGATGTATCTGGGCGTATTGGCATTGTTTATTGGCTCAGTTGCGTTGGTTCCTGCGGGTTTTATTGGGGCAGCTTTCATGCCCAAAAGTGACCAAGGCGAAATGAGTATTCAGCTCGAATTGGCTCCTACGGCGTCTATTTATCAGACCAATACCCTCGCCCAACAAGCCGAACAAATCATCATGAAGCACCCTGAGGTGACCAATGTTTTTACCAATGTAGGTTATACGAGTAGTGGTTTGGGAACTTCGTCCAATAGCAATATCGCCGACCTAAATGTGAAGCTTATTGACAAAAAACAAAGAACTATCTCCACCGATGATTTTGGGCAAATGCTCAAAAAAGAAGTGAGTCAGCTACCCGGCGTAAAAGTCACAGTAAGTCCTGCGAGTATTGTGGGAAATTCACAAGCACCAATTCAGATTGCCATCAAAGGAACTAGTTTAGAAACTATCCGTAAATCAGCCGCAGAAGTGCTCAAAGTGGTGGAGTCGATTCCTGGTACTCAAGATGTAAAATATTCGGTAAAAGACCCCAAACCTGAGATTTCGGTTCAGCTTGACCGCGAAAAAATGGCGCAGCTAGGTATCAGTGCTTCTGACGTAGGGATGGCGCTACAAAATGCTTTCCGTGGCAACGACCGCTCTAAATTCAAACAAAACGGCAATGAGTACGATATTCTCATTAGTCTTGATCAGTTTGACCGCAGCAATTTGCAAGATGTAAGTCATCTACTTTTTGTAAACAATCAAGGCAAATCGTTTGAATTGTCACAGTTTGCTAAGGTCCAAGAACAAATTGGCGAGAGCGTACTCGAACGTATCGACCGTCTATCTTCTATCACCGTCAATGCCCAAGTAGTGGGACGGCCGGTAGGGACCGTGGGCGCTGATATTCAGAAAAAAATGGCCGACGTTAAACTACCCGAAGGCGTTTCGGTACAATATCTCGGCCAAATGCAGCAGCAATCCGATGCCTTCGGGAGTCTTGGATTAGCGCTAGGCATTGCAATTTTGTTGGTTTATTTCGTCATGGTGGGGCTTTACGAAAGCGTTGTTTATCCCTTTGTGGTCTTGTTTTCGATTCCAGTTGCTCTGATTGGGGCCTTGCTTGCCTTGGCTCTTACGATGGAAAGTTTGACGGTTTTCTCGATTGTGGGGATGATTATGCTCTTAGGCTTGGTGGCCAAAAACGCGATTTTGATTGTCGATTTTACCAATCAGCTCAAAGAACAAGGCCATGACGTGATTCATGCACTTATCGAAGCTGGTAAAGAACGGATGCGCCCTATCCTCATGACCACCCTTGCGATGGTGTTTGGGATGCTCCCGATTGCGCTTGCAAGCGGTGCCGGTGCCGAAACCAAAAACGGCATGGCTTGGGTCATCATCGGTGGTTTGACGAGTTCGTTGGTACTTACTTTGTTTGTAGTACCTGCTACTTATCTCATCGTAGATCGCCTCAAAGATAGATTTAGTGGTAAAGGCAAAAAGCCCAAAAAAATGGAACTAGCTGAAGTAGCCTGATACTATATATTCACCCATTTTTAGTAAAGTTCATTTCAATCAGAAAGAGGCTGTCTCAAAAGCTTAGTATCACCAAATTATCTTCGGCCTCTGTTCAACCTCACGGCAGCGGCCGACCGTCCCCTAAATCCCCCTCACGGTACGCCGTCGCGGCCTTTCTGGAGATGGGGACTTTGAAAGCCCTTCTCCTTTCTGGAGCTACGGTTTATACACAAGAATGATTTATCTTTGTTGTGTAAAGTTTAAAATTTTTATGTTAAAAAAAGCACTTTTGGTTTTGATTTTGGAGACAAACGGCTCAATGTACGCGGGGATGAGTTATTATCTTTAATGACTCAGAAATCTCAAACAACTATTTATAAGTTATCCAATCGTTGGGCTGACCAGATGGCCTACTATCGTTTTTTCAATAACTCAAAAGTGACAACAACCTCTATCATATCGACCATTACCCAAGATACTGCTCAGAGAATAGAGGCGGAACATTATTTGATTTTCCAAGATACTACCCAAGTAAACTTGGAGAAGAATCGTGCTCAAATTGAAGCTAATTCTGGTCTTGGCCTCATCGGGGATAACCGTAGTTTGGCTTTTTATTTGCATCCGAGTCTGG
>NZ_KE384049.1:0-27072 GCF_000423565.1 Runella zeae DSM 19591
ACTTTATAATGATATAATAAAAAAAACAAAGCTTCTTTTGAGTTTTGAAATATACTATTGTTACCAAACCCATTAGGAAATCCTGATAGAACTGTTGGAGTATAATAACAAGAAAACTTTTCAGATAACCTATTAAACTCCTCTTTACTAAGGCCTGTTGTAGCTCGAAAATCTCTATCAGATTTTATATTACTAAATATACTAATTCTTTGTGATTTCATAATAACTTATTAAAATGTTAATTACCGCAAATATATCATAAAATATTGATTATCAGCAAAAGAACAAGTCTATTGTAAAAATAATACCAATTAATAGGTAATATTGCGCTTCGACGGCTAGTGTCCAAAAAACAGGGTTATCAGCTGGCACATGAAAATAAAAAAAACTAAAAAATACACTTTTTAATGTTTCAGGAAAATTCAAATGCCTTAGTTTATATGAGAAAAATGAAATAATTAAAGTTAGTAAAAGCGCAAATAAATATGGTGGATGTAACCTTATTAATCTCTTGTATAAAAACTTAAAATAATTATTCAAAGTATAATGTGACTTATACATGCTGTATGGAATAATAAAACCTGAAACAACAAAGAAAATATGAACACCATATTTCCCGTAATTATGCATTAATTCAAAAAATAACCCAAACAAACCATCATCTTCTAAGGGGTGACCTAAATGGCAGAAAACAACCAAAACAACTGCGATTGCCCTTAGTAGGACTAAGCTATCTATCTTTTTATTCATGTTATTTGTATTATTAATGCATATAACTAAATATAAACATAAAGATTTTTTGATTATTCTAAAAATAAATTTAATTATAAAACAACAAATGCTTCAGGTCTATATTATTACTCTAATTCCTTTATTTTACAATACACTTGCGTAAAATACGCCATTTTCAATATCCCAAAAGCCAGACCCCGCGTGCCATCCCGAAAACCACCCATAAAAAAATAACTGCCCATAAAAAAAGCCGGCCCAATCAAAGGTGTACGCATCAATCCATACTTTATTTTTTGTTTCCAAGTCCAGTTATCACTTGCCTTTGCTTCTTTACTCGTCTTCAAAAAACGCGCCGCTTCCCAACTTGCATAGTCATTGTGCTTATTGACATAGTGGGTTACTCCACGTAAATCTTGGTGGTCAATTTTGCTTTTGATGACACCTACTTTACCTTCCAAAATTGGGTGCTCGTGGACTTCCATGTCCAATTGACTCCACTGGGCTTCATCGATTCGTTCATATTCTCCTGCCCCTACCCGAAACAACGCCAACTTATGCAGGGGATAGCCCCCTTTGAGTTGTTTCCCCATGAAATAAATCGTATAGCGAAGCCAGTACCCTACGTATTCCTCACTACTCAAAGCCACTTCTACTTCCCTCTTAAAATCAGGAGTCAAGTACTCATCGGCATCTAAAAACAAAACCCACTTAGTAGTGGGCGTATGATTTCTTAAAAACCAGTTGCGCTTCTTGGGAAACTGCCCATTCCATTCAAAATTTACCACTTCTGCCCCCCACGCTTTGGCAATTTGACAAGTAGCATCGGTACTATTAGAATCAATAATCACTACTTGCTTGGCCCAATTTTCTCCAATCGCCGCCAAACACAAAGGTAAGTTTTTGGCTTCATTTCTAACGGGGATCGCTATGGTTAAATCAAGAGGCATCATTTATTAAGTAATAACACGTGGTTTAATTGGTTTACAAGGGTGACCCGCACACACCATCCAAGCAGGCATATCTTTGGTCACTACCGAACGCGCCCCCACCACAGCACCCTCGCCAATCGTAACCCCCGGATGCACAAAAGCCTCTGCAGCTACCCAAACGTTATCTTCTATCCTAATGGGTTTGGTTATCAGCGGAAAACCTTCTTTTGTATAATCATGCGTACCCGCACAAAGGTGCGTTCCTTGGGAAATCACTACTCTCTTACCCAAACTAATTTTCCCTTGGGAATACAAAGTGGCTCCATCGCCTACGCCACATTCATCACCTAATTCCAAATTCCAAGGGGCCCAAATCTTTACTTTGGGATAGACGTGTACGCCTTTGCCCACCTTAGCCCCAAAAATACGCAAGCAAAACGCTCGCCAAGCGTGCAAAGGACGGGGAGAATACCTAAAAAATAAAAGTGCAGCTATTCCCCAAATCAACCTTAGTAAGCGATTCTGAAGAGAAAAGGAGGGGCCGGTATGTGTATCTTGGCTAGGCCTTGAATTCAATGAGTTCAAAGTATTTTCAAATCGTTTTGCAGCTTCTTCAACCGAGAAATACTGTAGAAACGTAGTTTGCGCATTCTCGGTTACTCCATCCTTCTGTGCCTTATACCATCGTTTCAACAGATTCACCATGCCTTCATAGGTATCAGGCTCAACTATCCCTGCTTTGCCCGCTTCTATTTCTCGCCAAATATTTACTTGGTCAGAAATTAACACTATTTTTCCGCACGCTAACGCCTCCACCACTGCTATCCCAAAGTTTTCTTGATGACTCGGCAATACAAAAGCCTCACACGCATAAAATGCGCCCCATTTAGCATCTCCACTCAACATTCCCGGAAAAACAATATCCTTATCCACACTCGCTAATTGGATCATTTCTTTACCATAAGTGGTCTCCAATCCCGGTCCCGCAACTACCAGTTTTGGTAATGTCAATCCTTCTTTTTTAAGGTATAAATACGCTTTTATTAACAAATCAACCCCTTTTTTGACATGGATACGACTCAAAAAAAGCAAATAAGGAGAGTCCTGTACTTCAGGACATTGCTGATAAAATGCTGTCTCCATTTCCTTAGAACGCAACGGAGGAGGTTGTATTCCATATCCCACGTTTAGTTCACGTTTGGGCGCATAAGGTCGGAAAGTTTCTCTTGCCAACCTCAATTCTTCTTCACAGGTAAACAAAATACCCTCGGCGGCGTGTATTACCTTTTGTTCTATCAACTTCCAATAGACCCAATTCCTAATCGCTTTCAATTTTCGCCCCTCCGCTCGCTGAAACCAAGGATCAAGCATTCCATGCGGCATCACGTACATTTTAGGAATCAGTTTTCCTTCTTTTTGAAGGATTTTTAAGGCTTTATAAAACGCAAACCCATGATAAAGCCATAGACCGTGCACAATCACGGCATCAAAACGTAGCAAATGTTCCTTCAACCAAGGCAATAACTGAGGATGATAGCTCCATGGGTTATTTGCTTCTCCTAAAGCGTGAATAGTGAAAGGTGATTTTGTAATAAAATTAGCTTTCGTATCATCCAAACATACCACTTCATTGGCTATTCCTAATTGCTCAAGGGCTGGAATCATATTTCGGATACCTTGCCCTGGCCCTCCTAAGGCAGGATTCATACTAGAGATGATGCGTAGTACTCTCAAATTTTACTAGTTTTAAATAAATTTCCTCTATTTGAGATAGCGTTTGAAATGAATCAAATCGCTTAACCTGCTCTAAACCTTTTTTTTTAATTACTATTTGCTCTTCATTGGATAAGGTAAAAAATTCCTCTATTACCACCGCACATTTATCTCCCCAATTGGTCAAGTGATTTTTTGTTGAAGGACGACGGTCAAGATAAAAAGCAGCATCCCCTCCAACCTCTGTCATCGGGGCATTTTGAGTAGTAACTACAGGACAACCTGAGGCCATAGCTTCCGCAATAGGCCAGCCAAACCCTTCCTCCAATGAAGGGAAAAGAAACAAATCAGCTCCCTGATAAGCTAATTTTACTAATTCATCCGATGCGTTAATCACAAAATGAATATCATCTTTATATCTTGATAACTCATAATGTCTCTTTAATTTTTCATTAGGAGCATTACCTATCATTAATAATGGTAATTTTCTTAATGATTTATCTCGCCATGCCTCATAAATTTCTATAACACCCTGCCGATTTTTATACCATTGATTCCCACCTACGTGTAGTATAAATCCTTCAGTAATATTAACCCCAATTTCTTGGTATAGTTTTTCTCTAACTTCATTCTTATTGTGAACACATTCAAAATCTCTTGTCAGTCCATTATAAACAACTTCAGAAACTATAGGAGTTTCTTTTAAAAATTGATGTAAATCAGCCTGTGTTTTTTTAGAAATAGAAACAAAATTTTTCCCTTTTTGATACCCTCTTCTGATGTACCATTGATAAATTTTTCCTGTCCAACCCGTGGGGTTTTCTTTAAATTCACCCAAGGCTGAACGTTGAGCCAAAAAATCATGACAATGTATAACATGCGGCCTATTCGCCACCAAAGGCACCCACGGGCCTAGAGCATGGTCAGTAAATACAAATAGAGTGTCTTTTGGAAGTTTTTTTAGTTTATTTTTTACTTCAATTGGAAAAATGATGTACTGATCTATGTACCCCATCCATTTTTTAAGTCTTGAAGGAACTTTTAAGTTAAAAAATGTGGCTTTGGGCGACCATATTTCTATTTGATGCCCTCTTACCCTCATACCTTCACTTAACCATGTAGCATAGCGAGGCATACTTTGAGAGCCCAGAAATGAGGGGTGAGCAAAAAAAACAATTTTCATCGATTCATCTTTGTTCCCTTAAAAGCTGCCATCGTTAGACCAACTGACATAATAGTAAAGCCTAAAGAATTAGGCTGCGCCCATTGCCCCTGAATTAAGTTTAAAAAACTACAACTCAAAAGCATCCAAGGAAGGAAGTTGTTGCTTTTAATAACTCTGAAAGCTCTTAGGGCAATATTTTTGGCTAAAGTTACTCTCAATAAAATAATGATAACTCCAAAAACAATCCCCATTTCGCCAATTAATCTTCCCCATTCTCCTTCAGCAATCAAAAAGGTTGTTTTTCCCGTTATCAGTTTGGCACCGACATTGGTTCCCATCCCTATTCCATATCCCAGCAAAGGCAAATCATCAGAATAAATTATTGCGTTATACATCCCTCCAAGAAACCGGTCTATTAATACGCCTTTAGCCCCGCCTTCTGCTTCATTAGCACTTTCAAAACGAGCCGTAAAAGCGTCTATTCCCGTTTGAAAAATAGGAATATAAGTTAATACAAATAAAAGAATAATTATTACTACTCCAGAAGCAACCAACCGAAATATAGTTTTAGGTCTTTTCATTAGCATCATAAGAGCAAAAATTGTTGATACAATAACTCCCCCTAAAAGCGACCTACTAATTGATAAAGGAATTGTAGCAAGTAGACATCCAGTACAGACCATTAATAATACTTTATTTACTTTCTGTGAAGAAGATAACCAATAATAATAAATATATGATGTTAGAAGCCCATAAAAGCTTACAACCCCACTTATGAATGAAAATGTACCTGGCGGTCTAAAATAACCTAGAGCACCACTAAAACCTCCTCCAGTAATATCACCTCCTATTCCTCGATTTACCCATGCGGATTGAGGGCTATAAAACTGAAAAGCAATGAGAATCGTCATGGGTAACGTAATCCATAAAATGGTTTTTCCAATTTTATGAACATCATTCCACGTAAATACTTTTCCAATCAAAAATATAAGTGGAAAATGTAAAAACATAATCCTAGCCCCGAATAAACCGACCGTAATATTTCCATGACCTACCCAGAGTGCAAAACAAAAAGATAGAAAGGTTGTAACCCATGCTATTATTAGGTAACTGTTAAAAACAAAATATTTATGTTTAATAGCTACTACTAGAATAAATAGTGCTACAGGGTCTCTTACAATAAGTAAGGGTGTAGCTAAGCTAGGAAATACCCATTTACGTAAAGCCCCTTCAAAAATTAACAATATAAAATATAGCCATATACCTTTTTTTAACCATAACAGGCTCCTACTATTTCTAGTCAAATTTTTTACCAAAAACTTAGTATGATCAATCCTATAAATCATAAAATCATTAGTAAGCGCAAAGCTGCAATAATTGTAGTAGCATACCTATCCCAAGTGTATAATTTTGCATGTTGCTGAGCTAATATCCCCATTTCAAATGTTTCTTGTCTATGATCAGCAAACCAATCTAATTTTTCAGCAATTTTATAAGGAGCTCGAATTGGCACTAAATAACCCGTTTTACCTTCTGAGATTAGATCTTCACCTCCAGTATTTGTAGTAATTATCAATGGAAGACCTTGACTCATAGCTTCTTGCATAACTAATGCTCTTCCTTCTACTATCGAAGGCAAACAAAATACGTCGCAAGTTCTCATTAACTCAAGTACTGCATCGTTAGGCCGTCCAGCTTCATAAATAAAATTGGGTAGCTCTTCATAATAAAATTTTAAGGGAGCTTGCAAAGAACCCATTACTACTAGTTCAATGTCTGGTCTATTTAGTATTTTTATCGCTTCAAATAAATCTGCTAAACCTTTTCGCTGCCCCATTGAACCAGCAAATAATACTCGCAAAGGACGGTTTTTGTCTGGACGTTTTGCATCATGATTAGTCAGATTCAAATTTGTTGTAAAAGGAGTACCAAAAGGTGAAATAACAACTTTGGAGCTATCTACCCATTTAGGCAAAGAGTCTGCAACAAATTTACTAGGTACAACTACTAAATCAGCTAATTTAAGCTCCGTATCTTTTTTCTTCAACTTACTTGAAGAATCTGCAATACCTCCGCCTAAGGTTCTAGACCATTCAGGTAAACGTTCAGCTTCATATTTTAGAAGCTGTGTTCTATTATGCCAATGAGCAATAGGTAAATCATATGCACACTTCAAACCTAACTCTTTAGCCTGTTTAAAACTTGCAAAAGCACCGTCTTCATAAGCATACACAATTTTAGCATTCTTTTGCAAAAATTTATGCAATTGACTTGCCACTCTATTATCTATACTATTGTAAACAGCATCTACACTGAAGGCTCCTTTTTCATGTTTTGTTAATACCTCAAGATGAGCTTTTGTAGCTACTATTCTTCCAACTTCGCGCCAAGGATATGTATGCGTATAGGTCTTAAATGAGTCATCAAAGCTGCGTCTTTTTAAATCTTGTGCTATATGTTTAGGAAATAAATCTATTTTCTCTTGGGAGAAAATAGCTATTGAAGTAAAAAAGCTTGTAAGCATATTTTCTTCAATCAACTTTCTTGTTAATTCTCTAACAAAGTTGTTTGCGGTGGGATGAGATACAACAATCATAAGTAAAATTAGTTACTATTATAAATTCTTGGCTCACTCCATTTACGCGCCATTTTATGAGAGGGGTTTTCAATAAATTTATAGAAAACTCCAGCCAAAGGTATAATAAGTATGGATACTAGAATTGGAACAAGCAAATTCGTAGGTTTAGTACCAAAAAAATCAACATATAATAAGCCCAAAATTTTAAAAATAGGAAAGTGAATTAAATATATTGAATAAGAAATTTTGCCTAAGTATAAAAAAAAGCTATTAACTCTATTACGTACAAAGTTTACATTTTCAGCAAAGTATACAAGCAAATAAAACAGAAAAAAATAAGCTATAGCCCAAATAAAATGAGCAATAACAGGCGAAACATGGCTAAGATTCATCAAAATTCCACACATCAAAAAGAACAAAAAGAACAAAAAAATTATTTTCTTTGGTTTTTTTATTCTTTCTATTGTGATTTTTTCTGCTACTACTGCTCCTGAAATCCAAATAATCCAGTATTTTGCAAAATTACCTTCTAGCCATTGGTAACCATTTAATGTAATAATTAATGCTAATAATGATATAAAACATATAATTATAATTGTATGTTTTTTCCCAACATGCCTTAATAAGAAAAAAAACACAGGATAAACTATGTATAGTTCCATCTCTACAGGCAAAGACCACAATGAAGAGTTAGAAATTAACTGACTTGTAATTGGAGGATAGTTTTGTATCATAAAAAAAGTATATAATACAGTTTTTTGAGACGATACATTACTAAGGAAAAAAAACTCACCTGTCCATTCTAGAACTATACTAAAAAAAACAGCCATTAAATAGGGTGGATAAATTCTAAAAAATCTACGTATTATGTAATTTTTAAAATCAATTTTTTCTTTAAGTACATTAGAGTAATGGATAGAAAATCCACTTAAAATAAAAAAAAGCATAACAGTGCTACCTAAAAATGGCATAGGCAAAGATAAGTAAGCTATCGTTTTATCAAAGGTTGAATATAGTGACTGATTTGCTCTTATCTCATTCCACCCAACCCATAAGTCAACCCTAGAATGGAATAATACTACTCCCATTGCTGCTAAGCCTCGTAGAATATCAACTATATAAAAAATGTTATTTTTGGCAGAATACATAAAGATATATTCTTAATTTAATTAGTATATGTTAATAATGATTCATAGTGAATATATTTTTCCTTTGAAAATGCTATACAATGCCACCAATTGTCAGTTCTACTATCTAATTTTTCTAAATCAAAAACAGGAATATTCTCAATTTTGGGATTATATCTATCTCCCTTTAAAATTTCAAATTCAGAGGGCAAAACTTTAACTACGTACTCCTGTGATTTAAGAAATGCAAATAATGCACTAGAACTCGTACCAAACAAGGGTAACAAGTCATTATGAACTTCGATAAATAAAACTCCGATTGCTTGGGATTTCAAATGATATTCCATCCCTTTTAACACATTCATCTCAGCCCCTTCTACATCAACTTTCATAATATCAACATAATCAATTCTATTATCATTCATCCAACTATCCATTGTAATAGACTTTACAGGAACTAACTCTTCTTTTAATTCATTTAGAACAATATGTCCTGTACCTTGATGGCTTGCGTTAGAAAAATCAAACTTTTCTATTCCATTTTTATCACTTACAGCACAACTAACTATCTTGATTTTGTCCTTTAATTGGTTTTCATTTACTACAATTTCTAACTGTTCTACCAAGATTGGATTTGCTTCAAAAGCATAAATATCTATTTTATCTACTAATGTACTAGCAAGCAAGGAATAATAACCATTATTAGCTCCTATATCTACCATTTTCATACCACTAGATAAAAATAGTTTAAAATAGGGAGTCTGATATCGCTCAGAGACCTTATTAAAATATAACATCCAAGAATCTCTATCGCGAAAATTGAATATCATTTTAATCCCTTGCCATTTACCCCAAAATAATCCATAAGGAAAATATCTATATAAAATATTAAGGAGGGGCATTCGTCCACGAGGCATTATCGAGACAATATTCTTTAAAAATTCAAGAAAAGTTGGCATTGATTGAATTTTATTTTTCATATAAATCACAAAATTTATCTTATTATTTTTTTTATAAAACTTACCAAGTTAAACTTTATTTTTTTGTAACCCTTTAGGATTATCCCCAGATTATTATTGTATACCCATATGGTCACTGTTACAAAAAAGTGTGAAGACAAACTTAGAAGTGATTGAGAAAGTTCCTTTTTTTCTTCTTCACTAAAAAAATCTGAAGCTATAGATTCAGCATGATTACATGCAAAATACATTTTTTTGCGGTTTAATATACCTACTCCCCATCCCCTTTTAGTAAAAGCTGGAGTTAAAATTTCTTCAAATAAAGCCTTGTAGCCTTGAATCTCCGCTAATTTCCTTTTGGGTCTGGTAAAAAATTTATCAACCCAAACCCGGTAGTAAGCTAACAACTCATTAAGATAAATATTACCAAATCCATGGGCGGCCAAACTTGCTGCCAAATAATAATCTTCCCCAAAATTTACTTTAGAAGCAATATACCCTACCTTTTCTAGAGCACTTTTCCTAAATAATATAATATTTGCAGCAACTCTATAACCTGAAACAGCAGACCTTAACGCTTCATCGGCAAATTGGTACCCACTTTTTCTAAAGAGATTCCTATATTTAATAAAATTTCCATTTTTATCAATTTCCTGTACAGCTCCATGTGCGTAAGCAGCTTCGGGGTATTGCTCCATCAAACTGGTAAGCTTTTTTAAATAATCAGGAAGAAGAATATCGTCTGAATCTAATCTAACAATATACTTCCCTGTGGCAGCTCTTAAGCACATATCCACATTTCTTGCAATACCTTGATTAACAGGCTGTGAAAATACTTTTAATATTGCAATTTCTTTTTTTAATTTATTTAATATTTGAGATGTATTATCTGTACTACAGTCATCGTACACAATGATTTCCTGAGGTGTCAAGGTTTGATTAAATGCACTTAAGATAGCCTCTTCTATAAAATCTCCCTGATTGTATGTAGGGATGCATACAGAAATATTCATTTCTTAATTAACATTTTTACTTTTGCTAAATCAATTATTTCCTTTTCAAAAAACAAATAAACAAAATCAACTTTACATTTCCAAAACTCTAATTTTCAATCAGTATCCATAGCTAATCTATCAAACAAAAAAAACAATCTTGAACACACAAAACATATTTACAGAAAAAAATAAGAGTACAAAAAATATTCGTTATAATTCCAAGAAAAAACAAGTGATACCCCATTCAAAGAATTTAAATTTTTACTTCTATACAATGGCATCATACGAGAATCCATATGTCTTCCTATCAACATAAAAGATGAGATCAAAAAAAACATATTCTATTGAAAATGTTATTTTCTCTCGCATAAAACAAAAAGCATCCCAAAAGCCCAAAAGCCAACAAGAAAAAAAAGAAGAATCTTAACACCTGACAAAAAAAGCAATAAGACAAAGTATTTATTTTTAACAAGCAAAATCACCCCTAAAGTAATATAATAAAAGAATTAATAGTACACAGGCAAAAAAAGCCCATTCAAGGTAGGAGTACTGTAAGTATAGTTCTTCACCTAAAGAAATAGATGTAAAATGACACAAAAAAACATAAAAAGCAGCAACAATCCTAATACACTCAAAATAGAAAAACTTTACTTTCCCCACGGCGTTTCATGTAAAATCAATAAAAATTTTCTACTATTCTCTCTGTATATACTGAATTTTTCCAGTTAAGACACTCAGTATACCCTGCTTCACATTTGGGATGATTACTCCGATCTAGATGTAAGCAAGGGTGACATTGTGCCTCTGATTCTACGATTACCCCTTTAAAGCAGGGGGCAACTATTTTATTTTTTCTAGATTCAGTTAAAAGAATGATACTATTTAAAATAGAAAACTGCAGTAAATGTGAAGGAAAACTATCAGTAGATATAACATTCTGAGCAATTTTAGAATATACAATAATATCTTCTGGTCTCTTATAAAAACATAGCTTTAAGCCTGCATTTGAATATTTTTTGGCATCAACATCATTAATATAAAAGGCATAATAAGCATCAGGAAAATTTTTTTTAGCCCACCAAACAGGCATAAATTGTCTACTTGTGCCGGTGGGAAAAATAATACAACTATTATTTAAACTATCTGGCACCCATAAATCATCAGATAACTTATTAAATAAATTTAATCGTTCCCATATAAGAAGAAAATCTACTTCCAATTGTTTTACAAAGTCCGAATAAGATATTTTATTTAGTAAAAAAATTCCTATAATATCTAAATATCCCTGATAACATTCAGTGTGCTTTAAAGAGGGCATTTGAACCACACCTAGCATATTAGAAATTTCAAAAAAAAACCTATTAACATAATCTTTTATCTTCTTGTTTTTTTTTTGCTCAAAAATCATTTTTTGATATGGAGACACAAACTTATTTCCTCTCAAAATTGAGGGTAGTAAATCTTTAAGCCCTAAACTGGTATATGTCACATCCGGCTTTTCTGTAAGTTTTTCCACTAAGCACAATCTATCAGAAAAAACAGATGCAACCCCTAACAAATGTGGTGGGATAATAATCTTCAATTTCAAAGAAGGCATTAAATATGATGCAGTATAAAACCCTACTAGCCTCATCCATATATCACCATTTCCTCCATTTAAAGAGTTTATCACAAATTCAGTCTTATTCATATTAATTTTATCATTTTTCTAACAAATAAGTAACAAAAAGTTTAGACACATGTTCAACATCCCATTCTAAATAGGGTCTTGAGAACAAGTAGTCAGTGTAAGAATTTATTGCAGATTGATATTCTGGTATATAGTTTTCATTAGGAATTAAAACATCTAATTTATGTCGCATCATAGCAGCATACACGCCACTTTTCCCAAGATGTTCTTTGGGGGTTGCAGTCATACCTTTATCAATCATTTGAAATAAAAAAGAAATTTCATTTTCAGGCAAATTTCCTAGAATTATAACATGACATTTACCATAAAAATATTCTTTTAAACTATGTAATATTTTCACATCTGAAACGTTCCCAAAATGCAAAAATACAACTTGCTTTTTTGTATATTTCACTCTATTTATTTCTTCTTCTATTTTTATCTTTATATTTTCCGAGCTAGAAACATCACCAAATAGACCAATAATATATAAATCATTAACTTTTAAATTATACCTTTCAGAGAAATCATCAGCATATTCCTTATTCAGTTTCACAAATCTTATATTACTAAATAAGGGCAGTATATCGCTTTCAATTTTTTTACTTTTTAGAACTAACTGATATAACTTATTTGAAGTATTTACTTTTTCAGGAGCTAATATTCTTATTATACTTCTTGCGATATAACTTTGAAAAAGGCCATATATTTTATGTTTTAAAGGAGAAATTACTGTAATTCCTATCCACATTTCATGGAACATGATATGCCATTTTCTTCCAGGCCCAATCATCTGAAGTATTTTAGGCAAGAAAAAAGGTAATCCTTTGTTATGATAGCCATAAGGTACATATTGTAAACTTAACCACTCTGGATTTAATTCATTCACATATTTTTTTGCTATTTCTATTCTCTTATTCCAAGAAATACAACTCGGTAAACGTAAGGTATCTATTTCAGAATTTTGGTCTATTTGAATTTCGTATTTTATGATATTAATATGTTTATCATGCAAAGCAACAATACTCACCCTATGGCCTTGCCTTATCAGCTCTCCAGTCAATCGCCTTGTATAATCTCCTACGCCATCTTTTCCCAATTCTAGACTGGAACAGATAAAAATGATTTTCATACACTTAAACTCTCTTATAAAATCTACTCAAAAAGGTGCATACTTTTATTATAAATTTCATTCTTAGTACTTTAGAAGAAGGATAAGCACGGACTGGCTCTTCTGTAAACTCCCAAAAAATTTTATCAACTAATCTTGGCGGATTACCCTTTATTAAAGATAAGAATGGTTTAAAATTCCATGGTTTTGTTACCCCTAGAGCATGTGGCATAATACATAACCCATTTTCAAACCCCATAGCTTCTTTATGCAGAAAACTAAAATCAAAAAAAGAAGCTTCAATTGCTATATTTAAGGCGTCTTGATCAGTAGCACTAAAAGGAGCAAATGGGCCAGATACATTTAATGGTAATTGATGCCCTTGTAGTTTTGATCTATTCAACCCACCTACAGCACTAGCCATTAACTCTTGAGCCTTTTTCCAAGTGTCTAAAAAATTAATATATCTCGTCAAAAGTCCAACAAATCCTCCATTAACATAAATTGAAGATTTAAACATTAATTCAATTGGCGAGTTAAGATAATAATTACGCCAAGCTACGCGTCTAGGATGAAACTTTTCAAGGGGTGAATTTACATCTTCACAAAGTGTTATTCCACAATTAAGCCATTCTTCAAAAAAACTCCAAGGAGCATTAATAATTATATCGGGATCAAAATAACATATAGCATCACATGAATATTTATTCAATAATCTTAACATAAAATCTGGCTTATAATTAGTCAAATGATAACTAGTATCAAGTGGTAAAAAATGAATAACAAGATTTTCATTAACGGTTATCGTAGTAGCGCCATTCCACTGTAATAAATTATTTTCTATCGCATTTTTAGTCCAATGTGGTAGGTATCCTCTGTAACCAGCATATATATTACCCCTAAAGCCATGCTTGTATAGTGAATTAGCTAAAGAAACAACTCCATAATGATAATTCCCTTCAAAAAGTGTACAGACAATTGTATTCATAAATGACTACTATATACTTTAATATGTTCGGCAGCAACTTTATTCCAATTTAAATATTCCAAAGCAAATTGCCGCTGTTTTTTTGCAATATTTTGCCTAAAGCTTGCGTCAAAATAATATTTTGAAAATAGTTCAACCATATGAATATCATCATTGTTGGCTACTATTGGAAAAACATCTCCCCCTCCATAACTTCTAATTCCTCCAACATCAGTAGTGAGAACTGGCAGCCCAGTTGATATTGCTTGAACAATAGCTGTATTGGCGCCACTATCTTCCATTGGCATTAATAACAAACTTGAAGTTTGATAGAAGTTTAATAACTGTTCATCAGAGAGATTACTATGAAATTTAACATTATTTCTTTTAGACAAACTAATTAAAGCTTTACTGTTTCTAAAAAAGTCTGGGATAATAAAGTTATATTCAAATTTATTAGAAATATCTTTCTCAATTTTCAAAATTACTCTTTCTAACATATCAAAATTGCGAAGATAATGGCCAACTATAAGGATTTTATCATTTCTGGTATTTTCTATTTCAGAAATATCAAAAAAATCAATATCTACTCCATGAGGAATAAAATAAAATTTAGAATTATCAATATATTTATTAAACAATTCCATTTCTTCTTTATATAAAATAATACATTTATCAAGTTTTTCAAGGGAAGCTAGTTTACTCTCAATCCATCGTTCAAAGGGCTGATGTATAGTCCCAATCAAATTTTTATTTTTAAGATCAAATGAGTTAAATAAATGCAAATGGTTTTCTAAATATAAAATATGAGAAGCATCTTGCTTAGAAATATTTTTAACAAACCGAAAACCAGCTAATGCTTCATCGGAACGAACAAAGTTCCAATCATAATTTATTTTCAAAAATTTACCAAAAAACCTATTTACTTTAGTATCAACTGGCTCAACTAAATTGATTTTTGTAAAATCAGACATATAGTCAACTAAACATTCGTAACCAGAATATTTTCCAAACCAAGATACTTTATTTAACAAAAATCCTGTTTTCATACATCTAAAAACACAAAAAAGAGCTTACTAGCAAAATTTACTACAACTTGATATAAACAAAAAATAGTGTATTGATATTTTTCGGTTATATCAACTATATTTTACGGCTAGCATAAATCATGCCAGTTTCATTGTTATAATCATCAAATGAAAATACTTGATATTTATTCTTTACTAAAATTTCATTAATTTCATTCGGTCCTTTAAAATGCCATTCTATAAAAAAAGCGTAAATATATTTTAGAAGATCACAATCATCCAATTTTTTTATTATTTCATACTCACTACCTTCACAATCAACTTTAAACACAAATTTTGAAGAGGGATTAAGTTTAAGAATATCTAAAAAGACTTTATCAATTGCTACAATATTAATTTCTTGTTTCATTGAGAAAGATATTTTTTGTCTCAAATAATCAGGAACACCATCTTTTCCCATACTACCTCTAAAATCTGGAACATAATCAACAGTCATGGCTTTAGTTTCACCCCCAAGTCCATAATTATACGTATTTATTATTTTTTCAAATTTATTAATTTTAATATTTTTTATTGCTTGGTTATATGTCAATTCAAATGGTTCAAATGCAAATATTTTAGTTACATTTTTTTTAGAAACAAAATATAGGGATGTAATACCAACATTCATACCAATATCAAACAAAATATATTCATCATCTGTATTTAAATTATAAATACCATTAACAAAAACTTCATTTATTATAAAAAACTCTTCAGATGTTTGCAAATTAATTCTCAATCCATTTACATTAATATAAATATCGCCATTATCTTTATAGAACTTAGCGTCATATATATTAATCATTTTTTTTACAACATGATAGTTTTCAACAAAAAACACTTCTCTATTTAAATCAATATCAATATCTAATTCTATAAAACGTAGTTTGTTTTCTTTATAATTATAATCTATTTCTATTGGGTTTACACCAAACTTTGAAAAATATTTTTTATCTCTTCTATTATCGAAAGACTTAGATACTTTTAAGTTAAAAAATGAAAGTATTTTTTTTAATATTTTCTTCATGTTTCAAAAAATTTAAAGTGTTTTTATTTTATACATCCCGTAAAAGAAATTTATTAAGAACGCAATAGAATTCACAATAATACTATAAGTAATTATACCAGTCGTACTAGATACATCAATAAAAAAAATTAATAAAATATCTATTGTAAGAACTAAAGGTATACCAGTGAATGCGTTTATTACCCACCCTCTAGATACATACAGTCCATTTGAAAGACCAGACATTGTAGCTAAAACGCTTACTATCAAACTTAATATTAATTCTTTTTCTAGCTTATCGTAATTTTTTCCAAGAACACCAAGTATATACGGGGATAATTCTGCAAAAACAAAAATCATAACTAAAAAAAATCCAATAAGCCAAAAATGAACAAGAAAATAATACCTAAGTAAAACATTACTTTTACTAATTAATTTTGAAAATCTTGGTATTACTAAAGTAGAAAAAACTACCGTAAAAATATTTAAAATCATACCTATACGACCTAAAGCACTTATTTGAGCAATTGAGGTGGTGTTACTAAAAATAGATGCTATCCAAATTGTAATATTTCCTGAAAAGCAATAATATAAACTACTAGGCAGTATTTTCTTGACCATTTTTAAGATTTCATATTTATATCTATTGTCTGAGTATTTATAAAGTTCAACAACTGAATAAACTGTTTTTTTTAACATGAAATTCCCCCAAATTCGAGGGATAGCATTTGCTAATAAAGCTATAAAAGACCAAGGGTATAAAAATATCAACAGTCCAGTAAGCAATAAACGGCTTGCACTCACAGCCACTTGGTTTTTTTGTAATGGAACAACCTCTTGGTATAGTTTAGGGACAATCTGAAGTAAAGAATCTGACAATCCTGCAAAAAAAGCTGGAATCAAGGATGCAACAATCAGAATAGTCATTAACCAGCTTGCGCCATGAACTTGTAATAAGTAAACAAGTATAGGGATCAGTATTAATAAACTTACCAAAGCAAATTTTCGTCTCAAATCTAAACCTGTAGCTAAAACTAAGCCAAGTTGTTCTCTATCATGCCATACTTTCCCACCTTCTGCCATCACCCCTGCCGAGATACCTCCGTCAGCCAAAACCGTCATGGTTCCCAGCATGGTATTAGCTAGAGTGTACAATGCATACTCTTCAACGGGTAACAAACGAATAATCAAAATGCCACTCAACAACCCAGTAGCTTGTACCACTGCTTGCGCCCCGCCTGTAATAGCAATGAGCTTTACCCAATGCCACACTTTAGCAAAAGTAGGATGCGCTTGTAGTTGCAATACCAGTTGTTTCATATGCTTAAATAATCCCAAAAGCCTACGTTATTATTGGCTTTTCTGTAATTTATTTACGGCTTCGCCCTTTCAGTCCCATTTCTGTACCTACTCAAGCTATTTTTACTGTATTATTTTACTCCTCTGTGATACTCCGTGCCAAACTCGGCGCAACTCTGTGACCTAAAAAAGCTACACTACTACCGTCATCGTCTTAGAGACATCCACGGTCAGCATCATTTGTAAGCTTTCTAGCTTCAGCGTCACCAAATTCCCTTGTTGCCGCAATACTACCCCGCTCTGCTCCGCAAAACTTCCCGAATCAATCTTCAATACATCTCCCACCTGAAATTGAGTTACTTTGATACATTGATGAGGTACTTCATTGAGCATTTTTTTAATGGCATCAATTTCCTCGTCCCTCACTATGGCTGGCTTTTTGAGCCAAAACAAATAACGCACCACCCCCTGTACACCAAACACCTGAGCGCGTTCGTGTTCTTCGAGCTTCACAAAACAATAAGATTTAAAGAGCGGCTCTTCCACGACTTTGGTACGGTCGGACCAACGGCGCGCGGTCTTGAGCAAGGGGCAATAGACTTCTATTCCCCACTTGCGCAGCTGTTCGGCCACCAATTTTTCGTTTCGCGATTTTGTATAAAGCACAAACCAAGGCATACAATCTATTATTCAAAATAATTCAACACCCCAAAACCTTCTTTCAATAGCAATTGGTCTTTTTGGAACAATCGAAGGTCAGATAGCGCCATGTCT
Organism: Runella zeae DSM 19591; assembly: GCF_000423565.1. Classification (GTDB taxonomy): domain Bacteria; phylum Bacteroidota; class Bacteroidia; order Cytophagales; family Spirosomataceae; genus Runella; species Runella zeae. The sequence goes on from NZ_KE384049.1 coordinate 18,095, forward strand.
TCAATCAAGGTAGTGAGGGTATGTTTAGGTTTCCAGCCTAGTTTTTCTTGGGCTTTGGTGGGATCCCCTATCAATAGTTCTACTTCCGTAGGGCGGTAATAGCGCGGGTCGATGCGGAGTACCGTCGTTCCTTCGGCCAAATGCGGCCCTTTTTGTATCCCCAACTCCAACAAACGATTTTCATCTACTTGGGCAATCATGGCTAGTTCGTTTTCGGCTTCGCCTTCAAAAGCCAAAGTCACACCCAAGAAAGCAAAAGTCTGTCGGATAAACTCCCGTACGCGAGTAGTCACGCCCGTGGCTACCACAAAATCTTCGGGCTGCTCCTGCTGCAAAATCAAGTACATGGCTTCCACGTAATCTTTGGCGTGACCCCAATCGCGCTGTGCGTCGATGTTGCCCATGTAGAGACAATCTTGCAAACCCAACACAATCTTGGCCGCAGCGCGGGTGATTTTACGCGTCACGAAGGTTTCGCCCCGCAGGGGAGATTCGTGATTGAACAAGATGCCATTGCAAGCGTACATGCCATAAGCTTCGCGGTAATTGACCGTAATCCAGTAGGCGTACAGTTTGGCCACGGCATAAGGCGAACGAGGATAGAAAGGTGTGGACTCAGATTGAGGAACCGCCTGCACCAAACCATACAATTCGGAGGTGGAAGCTTGGTATATTTTGGTTTTTTGAGCCAAGCCCAGTAATCTAACGGCTTCCAATATACGCAAAGTGCCAATTCCGTCGGCATTGGCGGTGTATTCGGGTTCGTCGAAGCTCACTTTGACGTGGCTCATTGCCGCTAAATTATAAATTTCGTCGGGTTGTACTTCCTGAATGATGCGCGTCAGGTTGAGGGAATCGGTAAGGTCACCGTAGTGTAAGATAAAACGAGGGTGTTGTACGTGCGGGTCTTCGTAGAGGTGGTCGATGCGGTCGGTATTAAACAACGAACTGCGGCGTTTGATACCATGCACGGTATAGCCTTTGGAGAGCAGTAATTCGCTCAAATAGGCACCATCTTGACCCGTAATCCCCGTTATTAATGCTACTTTGGTCATTTGTTATTCGTTATCAATATATCCGTTAGATGTTATATTAATTAACACTCTCTACGGTTGTGTGGCTATTTCTTAAAAACTGTCTTTCTCAGTAAAAAAGGATAATAGATACCTGTTAGATGCTTTTACATCTTTTGTATTTTAAAGTGGTCATTCTCCACTTAGGCTTCCCTCTTTTAAGCCTTTTTGCAAGGCCGCCGTCGCGGCTAAATACCATTTTAACCGCTCATGACATACAAATTTCCCTTATCTGCCTCTTAGGTTTTATTTGGCAAAATAGGCTTTTAACGATATATTTTGTAGGGTAAGAACGGTAACGACTTAAACTTTTTAATGCTTGATAGAGGGTATCCCTCTCGCTTTTATAACACTAAGGTATATAAAAAAAAGATACCATAGTGCACATTTTCTAAAAAAAGTTCAAAAAAATTATCAAACGGCGTGTAAAATAGAAGGTTAGGGGATAAAATTGAACTTTTCCAAGGCATTTATCTGTATGCTTTTTGTAACTAATAGGAATAGGTCATTGAATAAGGTCATTGAAATGATATGTTGAATAGGGGTGCCTATGTATAGCCCCCAAAGGGGCATTTACCTGTGATTTCCCTATTTTCTTTGGTTTCAACCTCATCCCAACCCTTCTCCTTCCATGAGAAGGGCTTTAAAAGTCCCCCTCTCCAGAAAGGAGAGGGGGATTTAGGGGACGGTCGGCCGCTGCCGTGAGGTTGAACAGAGACCGAAGATAATTTGGTGATACCAGACTTTTTGAGACAGCCCCATTTACCTGTGATTTCCCTATTTTCTACCCATATACAGCACCTAAAGGCTACTTTTCGAGCCACTAGCCCCAGTGATTTATTTATTTTCCAATTACCGAATTAAGCAATTTTCAAATTTTCTTCTTCCACCGCTTCCACCAGCTGACTTTGTCTTCCTCCCCATAGTAGCCGTACCCGTAGCCGTACCCGTAGCCATATCCATAGGCACCACCGGCTTTGACGCCATTGTATACCAAGGAGAGAGAAGGCATCTTTTTTTCTTGGGCTAGCTGCGCTAGTGACGACAGTGCCGTTTTGGGTGTATGGTCGTGCCGTACCAAATAGAGCGTGACATCTACTAAGGGAGCGACCAAAAGCGCATCGGTCACGAGGCCGTGGGGCGAACAGTCGATAAGAATGTATTCAAATCGTTGCGAGAGCTCTTCTATCAATTTTTTCATGACCTCGCTTCCCAACAATTCGGCAGGATTGGGTGGCACGGGACCACTGGCGATAAAAGTCAGGTTTTCGACCCGCGTAGGTAAGAGGATTTCATCCAGTTTTTTACGACCAATCAGGTAATTGACCACCCCTACTTCGTTGGGAATTCCCAGATACTCATGTAGTTTGGGTTTTCGAATATCCGCATTGATCAACACCACTTTGTGGTTGGCTTTGGCCAAACTAGAAGCCAAGTTGAGCGATACAAAGCTTTTCCCTTCACCCGTAATGGTAGAAGTAATGAGGACTTTTTTAACCGCTTGCTCTGCCTTGAACAAGTAATTGAGGTTGGTACGTAAGATACGAAACTGTTCCACGATAAAATTACGCTTGTTGGTATCCAACAGCGGTCCATCCACTTCTTTGGGTCGCTGTCCAATTTCCCCAATGATAGGGAGGTTACGGGTTTTGTCTTCAATTTCGGCCCGAGACTCTATTTTGTCGTTGAGCATGGCCTTGACACTTAGCACGGCAAAGGGAACACCCAAACCTAACAGCAAGGCCGCAAGGTAAATCATGTTTGGCTTAGGACGCACGGGGCCAGGGCTACTGTAAGGCTCATCTACCACGCGGCTATCCGTAACGGTAGAAGCGTACGAAATCGCCGTCTCTTCCCGCTTTTCGAGCAACAACAAATACAGGCTTTCCTTGATGCCCTGTTGTCTTTTGATATTGATAAACTCCCTTTCTTTACGCGGAATAGTCCTAATAGCAGTTTCAAAACGACCATTGAGGCTTTTGAGGCTATTCCTAGTAATGATTAAGCTTTCTCGCTGATTGTTAATATTTTCGCGAATAGCAGCTTTTGTATTGGTAATTTGGGTATTAACTGTTTCCAGCAAAGGGTTGGCCGCCGCCGTGGTACGAGCAAGTTTTTCACGTTGATTATCAAGCTCATTGAGTTTGGTGAGCAAGCCTGTCAACACGGGGTCAGACACCATCAAAGTAGCGGGTGCCACTCCTAATTGGCTACTTTTTAAGTAGGATTCTACCCCTTCTAAGACTTTGAGTTGGATATCTACCTCGTTTAGTTTAGAATCATTTTCTTTGACTTTTTCCAAAAACAAATTGGCTTCGGCGCTCAAATCCGTGATACCTTGGCTACTCTTGTACGTTTCTACATCTTTTTCGACGTCTCCCAGTTCTCCCGTAATCAAACGCAGGCGGTCGTCAATAAACTGCATGGTATTGGTCGCTTCACGGTTTTTGTCGGCTAAGGCAGAGAAACTATAGGCTTCCAATAATTTACTGAGTACAGCTTTGCCCTTTTGAGGTAAGGCATCCTCAATCGACAAACGTAACACTGTGCTTTTTTGATTTACCAATTCAATTTGTAAAGCATTTTGGTAATGCTGAATCATGGCATCTTTAGAAGCAAAGCGAACCTGAATAAGGTCATTATCATGTCGATACAATGAATCAATCAAAAATACTCTAAAAGAGCCGTAATCGCTTTTTACATGTTGACTATATCCAAATTTGCCCTTGATAGTACCATCTTCATCTTGCAACTGAAACTCGTTTTTATTCAACACTTTAATCCACATGGGTTCAGCATAGGCCAAGGGAGTCAAAGTATTTGCTTGAACCCAAAGAGGGCAAGTGCCAAAAATTTCTTCTTCAGAACGTACTTTCCCTTTTTGGTAATAAGAAGTTGTTAATTTCAAATCATTCACTACCCGCTCTAGCATGGCCCGGGATTTGAGCAGTTCGATCTCATTTTCAATGATTTTATTGCTAGAATACAGCTCCAAATCTTTCAGTGCCTCACTGGTCGCCATTCCCCCTTTACTCTCATCTTTGATAAGTAAAACGGCGCTAATTTTATAAATAGGCACTTGTTGGCGTACGTAAAAATAGGCGCCTACCAAGGCAATCAAGGCCGAAATCACAAACCAATACCAATAACGGAGGTATTTCCAAAAAAATGCTTTAAAATCAAATTCTTCTTCTTGGTCTTCCCAATAGACCTGTTCTTTTATAGCCATTTGTATTCGTTTTTCACTGCTTGAGTCTATATTTTCCAAAGTCTTCCTTGTTAAGGGAGTTTGGGCTGCTATCTTCTAAAAAGATTCGCAACAACAAGAAGGGTAGTAACTATGCTTATGTAAATAGGCAACAACTGCAAACGCTGGTCAGTAGTAGTCACTTTGCCTTTGTTCATGTCTACATAAATGACGTCGTTGTTGCGCAAATAATAGTAGGGAGAGTTAAAAAAATCGCGTTGGGTAAGGTCAATACGAACCACTTCTCTTTTTTCGGCGGTGGTACGGATTAGCATTACATTTTTTCTTAGGCCATAGATGGTCAAATCTCCAGCAATAGCCATTGCTTCTGGTAAAGTAGTATGATTATCAATCAAGTTAAATACGCCCGGATTTCCTACTTCCCCCAATACAGAAAACTTATGATTTAGGAAACGAATATTTACGGTGGGTTCTTTTAAATAGAACAGTAGCTTTTGTTTAATCGTATCTGCCGCCTGTTCGAGCGTATAACTACTTATTTTTACGCGCCCAATTAATGGCATTTCTATTTTGCCCGTAGAATCTACCAAATATCCTAAAGGTTGCTGACCGGCCGCCATACCTCCCCCAAATTTAGACATAGTGATCCCATTCTCATTGGCGGTGTTAAATAGCACATTGGATTCTTCGCTCAAACTACTTACTACCACCGCCAAAATATCATCGGGTTGGATGCGGGTCACTTGGGGAGTAATGGGAGGCATCACTTGGTACGCTAAAGTATCTCGGCTTTGGAAATAAGTGATGTTACGCGTATCTACCCTTACACAAGAAGCACACAAAACAATAGCTAGGAGGTATATTCCTACTCCTAGGAGGTTTACTTTTCGGGAGATTTTAAACATAGAGCCGATTTGTATTTTTCCAAGAATATGCAAATATAGCCTTTATTTAGGAAATTCAATCTTTCAGGGCATTTTTGTTGTTCCCCCTCCCCTGCCACTTCTCCTAAATGGTATATTCTATAGTGGGATAAAACTTAAGAATGGTTTATATTTTGACAAATAAAAAAAAATATTTGCAAAACCCCCACGTTTGGCACAAAAAATTATCATACGGTAAAATAACCTCTATCCCCAGCCCTTTCTCCTTGCTGGAGAAAGGGAGAAATACAACCTCTATCCCCAGCCCTTTCTCCTTGCTGGAGAAAGGGAGAAATACAACCTCTATCCCCAGCCCTTTCTCCTTGCTGGAGAAAGGGAGAAATATAACCTCTATCCCCGGCCCTTTCTCCTTGCTGGAGAAAGGGAGAAATACAACCTCTATCCCCGGCCCTTTCTCCTTACTGGAGAAAGGGAGTTGGTTTGGTGGAAACAATAACCTCTAGTCACTGTTCTTTCTCATTGCGGGAGAAAGGGGGTTTTCTTGGGTGGGTGGAACAACCTCTATCCCCGGCCCTTTCTCCTTACTGGAGAAAGGGAGAAATATAACCTCTATCCCCGGCCCTTTCTCCTTGCTGGAGAAAGGGAGTTGGTTTGGTGGAAACAATAACCTCTAGTCACTGTTCTTTCTCATTGCTGGAGAAAGGGGGTTTTCTTGGGTGGGTGTTTTCTTTATTGCATAAACCTTACTGCTTAAAGCACAAAAAAAAGCCTCGACTTACGCCGAGGCTTTAGATATATTAGAATCGCTAACTTTCTAGTAACGATACAAATCAGATTTGAACGGTCCTTCTACCGTCACACCGATGTAGGCTGCTTGCTCCGCATCGAGGGTTTCGAGTTTTGCCCCGATGTGTCCTAAGTGCAATTTGGCCACTTTCTCATCTAAGTGCTTAGGCAAGATATAGACTTGTTTTTCGTATTTGCCTGGGTTGGTGTAAAGCTCAATTTGCGCCAAGGTTTGGTTACAGAATGAGTTTGACATCACAAACGAAGGGTGTCCCATCGCACAGCCCAAGTTTACCAAACGACCTTCGGCCAATACGATGATTTCTTTACCGTCTAGCGTATACAAATCTACTTGTGGTTTGATTTGCTCTTTGGTGTCGCCGTAGTTAGCGTTCAACCATGCCATGTCGATTTCGTTGTCGAAGTGGCCGATGTTACACACTACCGCTTTGTCTTTCATCGCTTTGAAGTGACGATCTTTGATGATGTTGATGTTGCCAGTCGCCGTTACGAAGATGTTAGCGCGGGTAGCGGCTTCATCCATTGTCACAACTTCAAAACCGTCCATTGCTGCTTGAAGGGCACAAATAGGGTCGATTTCGGTCACCAATACACGGCAACCTGCACCACGAAGCGATTCGGCTGAGCCTTTTCCTACGTCACCATAACCTGCCACTACGGCTACTTTTCCGGCCAACATCAAGTCGGTAGCGCGGCGAATCGCATCCACCAATGATTCTTTACAACCGTATTTGTTATCAAATTTTGACTTGGTTACGGAGTCGTTGACGTTGATTGAAGGCAAGTACAAGGTGCCATTTTTCATACGCTCATACAAACGGTGTACACCCGTAGTAGTTTCTTCGGATAGACCACCGATGCCTTCGATCAGCTCAGGGTAGTTGTCAAACACCATGTTGGTCAAGTCACCACCGTCGTCCAAGATCATGTTCAAAGGCTGACGCTCTTCGCCAAAAAATAGCGTTTGCTCGATACACCAGTCAAATTCCTCGGCAGTCATGCCTTTCCACGCATAGACCGAAATCCCCGCTGCTGCAATTGCGGCGGCGGCGTGGTCTTGGGTAGAGAAGATATTGCAAGAAGACCATGTTACTTCAGCACCCAAAGCCGTGAGGGTTTCGATCAAAACGGCGGTTTGGATCGTCATGTGCAAACATCCTGCGATGCGTGCGCCTTTCAAAGGTTTAGATTCGCCATACTCGGCACGGAGGGCCATCAAGCCAGGCATTTCGGCCTCGGCCAAACGAATTTCTTTGCGGCCCCAGTCGGCCAAGGTGATGTCTTTTACTTTGTACGGTACGTACGTTCCAGTTGCTGTTGACATGTGATATTGACAAGTTGTGTTATTAATTCCTAAACAAAATGCAAAATTAACAGGTAATTGCCAGAGATTGGCATTTTTTGGGGTAAGAAAATAGGCACTTGTTCTAAAAAAAGATATTTTTTGGCTAAGTATCCCCTATTTTACCCTTTTGTTTGGATAAATCATGAAGCCTAATGTCTTATTTTAGATAAATCATCTTTACCCCTCTATGGAATATGGGCGTGAAAAACGTTTTGATAAGCTACCGATATATAACCCCGCCGGGGCAGTAATTGGGGAGATGTTTTCTAGCATTATCAATGTGTAGCCGCTACGAGGTAGAAAAGGGATAAATTCCTTCATGGATTACCAATATATACATTCCTCCTTCTACTCAATCAGTGCCGCTGTTGGCTCATTTTGGACGTTGTTTTTCAACAAAACGCCCTACCTTAGAATACAGGCTGATTTGGAAAAAGGTTGAATTAAACCATTTTCAAATTATCTAATTTTCAAATTACCCCATGATTACTTCTTTCCAATACGCCCAAAATATCAAGGTTGCTATCGGCGACGAGCATGTTTTCAATACCGAATCAGATTGGAAAAAATTTGAAGCCAAAGTATTGCAAACCCTGCTCGAAATTATGAAATATAACTGGACTGGCTACGGAGTTATTCAAAGCATTAGAGAAATAGGCAAGCCGATTTTTATCACACCCACTCGTACCCAAGGCAATACTTGCGCCGAAGATTATCGAACTACCCCTGGCTGGAATGGCGGCATAAGAGTGGCGATAGCGCCTTCTTTTATGGATGGGGTCAACAAAGGCCCCGGTTCTAGTCCCGATGAGGTACTTTTACACGAATTAATCCACGCTTTTTCAATCATCAGTGGGAGTTATCAGAGGGGTACGATACTCATGCAGCAATTTGATTATCACACTATTGAAGAATTTGTGGCTATTGTACTGACTAACATTTACATCTCAGCCAAGAAAGGTACTCAATCGCTCCGCAAAGACCACCGGGGTTTTACCGCTCTGTCTTCTTCTTTGATTGACAATGAACAATTTTTATTGTTTAAAAACAATGATAGAAACCCCTATCCGCATTTGAGCAACATCAAAGAATTGACAGAACGAGGCGAAAAAGCCAAACTTTGTCGTCAGTTTGTGCGTCATGACGGAGGGGCGTTCAACCCCGTAAATTTTTATCTCAATCACAAACAACGACTTGATAGTCATTTTCAGCCAATGGATGCCCCTGATTTAGACCCTGCTTTACAAAAGCTATTGCGTGATTCGGAAAAGGCGCTAAAAAATCGGTAAGTGTAACCCCGGGGTAAATTACTTTAATCTCCTTTCGAAAAGGTGTAGCTCCTACGGAGCAAGGTACTTTTTATCGTATTCTTTTTGCTACCAATATGTAGCCCCTACGGGGCAAATGTCAAAAAAGTACTCCGTGCTACTCTGTGATAAACTCCGTGTAACTCTGTGGTACAACAATACTTTAATCTCATTTTGAGAATGTATAGCTCCTACGGAGCAAGCTACCTATTAATCATTTTGCTTTTCCTACCAATATGTAGCCCCTACGGGGCAAGTAAACCACTCTTGCTTTTCTAATGCCTTACTCGGTGACAAATTCATTTTGCTACCAATATGTAGCCCCTACGGGGCAAGTGAACCACTTTTTGCTTT
>NZ_KE384049.1:27572-63971 GCF_000423565.1 Runella zeae DSM 19591
AATGTATAGCTCCTACGGAGCAAAGCACTTTTTATCGTATTCCTTTTGCTACCAATTTGTAGCCCCTACGGGGCAAATGAACCACTCTTGCTTTTGCGGTGCTTTACTTCCTTTTCCTACCAATTTGTAGCCCCTACGGGGCAAAATCTGTACTACATTGTTTAAACCTTGTACTATGTTTTCCGTTTCTTTTTCTTGGCCGACGGAAACAATACATTGTTGAGAATCAGGCGGTAGCCCGGAGAATGCGGATGAAGATTCAAATCGGTAGGCATCCGATGAAAGCCACGTTGCCCTTCTGGGTCGTGACCACCGTAGAAAGTAAACTGCCCTCTTCCTACTTCTCCGTAAATATAACGGTCGGAAGATTTGCTCTGTCCCATGACCAATACGCTTGGTTTGACCGTTTTTTTGTTGAAAGCCGTAGTTTGCCCAAAAAACTCTTTAATTTGAGAAGTATGATTTTGAACCAACATCGCAGGAATCACATCCCATTTGGCCGAAAAATCAAAAAGTGAGAAAAAACCCGAACCTTCGTCGCCCCAACCATGTCCTGCCGAAGAATTGATATTCGAAAACGACATTCCACCACGATATTCGTCGTCGTTGAGTTCAAGTTTAAAGTTTTCAAAGGCCAACGTTTTACTAAAATCTAGTTTTGATTGCGCTTGCGGGTCGATACCGTCACCGTCAAAAACCGAACCTACAATATCAATCCCTTCCGCCGCCAACGCGACATCAAACGACTCGGCCCCCGAACACATCGCAAACAAATACCCACCGCCCGCGCAAAAGCCTTTGATAGTGCGGGCAACGTCGAGCTTGAGGTGAGAGACTTTTTTGTAGCCAAATTTCTTGGCGATGTTTTCTTGTGCCTGAATATCGTCGAGCGTCATGCGACGGCGATTGCGTCCAAACTGCCCCGTAAAATCTTCGTGGTGCAGGTGAAGCCAGTCATATTTGGCCAAGTCTCCTTTTAGGATTTCTTCATCATATACGATTTCGAAGGGAATTTCGGCGTATTTCAGTACCAATAGTACCGCATCCGTGTCTTCAAAGGTAGCATTGCTTATCTTGATAGGGCTATAGACCACGATTTTGGCTGCTTTCTGCAATTTGACCACATCCATATTTACATCGGGATGCGTGATTGATTTGACCAAGGAGTTGACTGTAGCATCCGAAATGACCTCATAAGACACCCCACGCAAGCGGCATTCTCTTTCGATATTGGAAGTATATTTGGTCATAAAGCTCCCCCCTCGGTAATTGAGCAACCACTCCACTTCAAGGTCTGCTTTCAAAACCCAATACGCCACACCATACGCTTTGAGATGATTAGACTGTTTGTCGTCCATCGGAATCAAAATAGAATTGGCGAGCGTTTTGCCAACCATCGCACACATCAACAGGAAAAGACACCAAGCTTTCATTGCGTTTTTTTAGGGTTAGGCACTGATTCACCAACCAAAATGAAGCAGGAATGTTTAAAAATCAACGGGTGGATTTCTAAATCAAAACCATTGAAATTGTAGCACTTATGATCTTTTCCTAAGCACTTTGGCGGGGTGCTGATATAGCTAAACAAAATTAGCAGGAAAATTCAAAAAAGCAAGAGAGAAGAAACTTGTTCTTTTTGTATTTTTAAAATTCAAACAACGAAAAATCAACTCCATAATAAATATCAGACAGCTGAATTTCAACATTTACCGAACGTAAGGTTATAATCGAGGAGAGGTCAGTAAATGTTCTGAATTCCCATTTATTCCATTCATTCCTAGAAAAGACTTCTACTAACGGAAAACGTTGTTCTATCAAAACATATTCTTTAAAAGATTCAATCATTCGATAGCGCATAAACTTTTCTCCCCGGTCGTAAGCCTCTGTCTCCTTCGACAAAACCTCTATAATCAGCACGGGGTTATTAGCAGCATTTTTTAGTTCTTCAAACGATTCTATTTTACCACATACTACCGATACATCTGGATATACATATTTATTTCGTGAAGTAGCAATACGCAAGTCACTATTGTAAACAAAACAAGACTTTCCTTTCAACGAAAGATTGAGCGACGCTCCTACATTATTAGCAATTAAGCTATGAGTAGGCGTTCCTCCAGCCATTGCATAAACTTCCCCGTTGTGGTATTCGTATTTAGTATGTGTTTCTTTTTCTAAAGCTAAATACTCTTCTATTGTCAATCGATGTTGGAATCCAAGTTGCTCCATAGTGATGTAGGTTTATGCAAATATAAAAAATCCCGAACGCTTTTGGGCTGTTCGGGATTGATTGTTGAGAAAAGCCTATTTAGCACCGGGGGGGCAATGTTCTTTTAAGTATTTGGTAAAAAGCGTATGCAAATGCCGTGAGGTTCCTTCTCCTTCATAAATCCCGTGCGAGCGGTTGGGATAAGGCATAAACTGAAACTGTTTATTATATTTAACAAGCTCATTGACAAGCTTTTCAGCATTTTGATAATGCACATTATCATCGCCCGTACCATGAATATAAAGGAGATTTTGGGTAGGGCGTAAATTCTTAGCGTGACTAATGGGCGAGCCAGCCACAAAATCTTCGCGGTTTTCTTGCGGAATGCCCATGTATCTCTCTTGATAGATATTGTCATAGCTGAGTTGGTCGGCTACGGCTGCTACCGAAATCCCCGTTTTAAACAAATCAGGGTATTGAAAAAGTAAATTGAGCGTAGAAGACCCACCGCCACTCCAGCCGTGAACCGCTACGCGGCTTGTGTCAATAAATGCGTTTTGGGCAAATATAGCCTTCGCCCCCATCGCCAAATCACGAATATTGACAATTCCAATTTTACGATAAATAGCCTTACGCCACGCCCGTCCACGGGGTGAAGGCGTACCGCGATTGTCAACAGAAGCGTAGATATATCCGTCTTTGGCCATATCTCCCACGTACAATCCATTGCGTCCGGTGCCCCAGCTGTCTTTGACGGTAGAGCCTGCGGGTTCGCCATAGACAGTAAATACAATGGGGTATTTTTTAGAAGGGTCAAAATCCGCCGGCTTTACCATCCAGCCGTCTAACTCAATACCGTCTTCGGTTTTAACTTTAAAAAATTCGACTTTTTTGGGAGTGGAAGCCGCCGCTGCCAATTTCTTAGAAATATCGTCCGATTCTTTGAGAGCCTTATGCTCAGGCAGACGTATCCACTCACTCATAGGAGGGGTGTTGGCATTCGAAAACGAATGCGAAGCCCAGCGGCTATTGCCCGAAATATCGTAGCGGTGGGTTCCTATTTGGTCGGCAGGCGAAACGCGTTCGGTTTTACCACTTCCGTCCAAACTTACTTTATAAAGATACGTCTGCGTGGCGTTGTCGGGCGAAGCAGTGAAGAAAATGACGTTGTTGGCTTCATCCACCGATACCACCGACATCACATCGTAGTTACCCACGGTAAGGCATTTTTCGGTTTTACCATCGCGCGAAATCCGATAGATATGCCGCCAACCGTCTTTTTCACTCAACCACAAAAACTCTTTTTTACTATTAATCCAATCCCAGCCTTCTGGCGAGTCGCTCCAAGAGTAGCTACTTTTGGTTTCGACCCAAGCATCATCTTTATCTACGTAGATAGGCGTGATTTTGCCCGTTTTGATGTCGGCATAAAAGATTGTTGATTCATTTTGTTTACGGTTGAGATGCTGCATAATCAACTCATCCGCATTGGCCCATTCCATGCGTGGCACGTAGGTATTGCCAGGGTCGCCCAAGGTACTCATCCACTTAGTTGGCCCTCCTGCCGCACTTACTACGCCTATGCGATAAGGCGAAGGTCGTTCACCCACTTTGGGATACTCCACTGGTACATTGAAAGCATAAGTAGAATCGGTGTTGTTGATCATCAAAAAGTTCCGAATCTTGGTAGCATCGATTTGCCAATAAGCGATGTTTTTACTGTCGGGGCTCCACCGGAAGCCGTCACGGCAATCAAACTCTTCTTCATACACCCAATCAAACGTACCATTGATGAGGCGAGTGGTGCCGTCTTTGGTGAGGGCGGTTATTTTTCCGGTAACTAGGTCTTCGGCGTATACGTTACGCTCGCTTACATAAGCTACTTTTTTGCCATCGGGCGAAAATTTCGCAAACATCAACGATGATACAGGACGGCCTTTTCCCAATTGAGTCAAGGTATTTTTGTCGAGGTCAAGTACCCAATAATCCCCTCGCGTATCGTAGCGCCATACGCGAGCGGTATTGGTATAAATCAAGATTTTTTGACCATCTTGCGAAAACGCATAACTTCTAATAGCAAGGGGTTCCGCTTGCCCTTTGGGGGTCAGCTGCTGCGCTGATACCAGCGTTTTCTTTTCTAGATTGGGCAGGCTATATTGCGCAATCTCTTTGTTTTCGAGTCGGATGTAGCCATTGCCATCCTTAGTCCACTGCACACCACGGTTAAACTGCGCCCACAGCGACAGCTGCGACAAAAACAAGGCAAAGACAAAAAGAGTTTGTTTCATGAAGTTTGGGTTCATTGTGAGTAAATTCGCCGTTTAGGGATTGATTTAAGTGCTAAAGCGAAATATTATGAAGCAACAGTTAGCTTATCTTCCTTCTCTCATTCTCAGAATCTTGGGGAAGGATTCCTGTCAAACTTTCTACAAGTGGACTTACAGTAGTTTCATTTTTCTCCCTTGCCATTAGTGAGTTCAAATAATTTTCTATCAGCTTCGAAAGGCTTGTATGATGACTCCTAGCATAATCCTTCGCACTTTCGATTACGCTTTTATCCAGATTTAAAGTCAGTTTAGTACTCATTTCAATGTTTTTTAGTAAAAATACAAAACGTTTGTATTCTCAAAGAATTTTACGACAGGCATCTTTCTACCGATACTTCGCCATTGCCTCTTTGATTTTCATGACTCGGTTTTCGGGGCTTGGGTGAGTACTTTGAAACTCCGCAGGGCGGTTAGGCCCTCCTGCTTGTGCCAAAATATCCATCACTTCTATCATCGCCTCAGGATTGCGGCCAGTAGCTACCATGTATTTTACACCAAAATCGTCTGATTCGAGTTCATCGTCACGACCATATTTTAGATTGACGAGGTTGGCCACATACTGCGCGATGTACGCACTTCCATTAGGAGAATTGGGATCAGACAAAGCCACCGAAGCCGCTCCCGCCAATCCTCCCAAAAGTTCTTGCTTGGCCATTTGCTCGGCAGAGTGTCGGCCTATCACGTGTCCAATCTCATGCCCAAGCACACCCGCCAATTGGTCTTCGCTTTTGAGACGTTTGAGCAAGCCCATCGTAATAAAAATCTGACCTCCCGGCACCGCAAAGGCGTTGATGGTTTCGGGGTCGGCCAATACATGAAAGTCAAATTGATAGGGCGAGTTTTTTACTTCCGTATTTTGTACAATTCCTTGTCCTACCTTCTTGACCAAAGCCTGTACTTTAGGATCTTGGTATAAACCGCCAAACTCGGCGGCCATTTGGGGGGCACTTTGCAAACCCAACGCCACCTCTTCTTGCGGAGTAAGGTTTACGTGTTGCTTTTCGCCCGTCACGGGATTCACCTGGGTTTTACTAAAATATCCAATCAGGGCCACGATTGCCATAATGATGCCAATCAATAATCGACCTCCAAAACGCGAACGTCCCATAATAGTAGAAAAATCCCCGCCCCGTCGAGGAAAATTTAATGTTTGAACTCCCTTTTCCGGGGAAAAGGTATATTTTGAATTATAAAAGCAAACCTGCCAAAGTAGCCGACATATAGGAGGCCAACGTACCACAAATCAACGCTTTAAAGCCAAGACGCGCCAAGTCGGAGCGACGATTGGGGGCCAATTCACTTATTCCGCCTACTTGGATAGCGATAGAACTAAAATTGGCAAAGCCACACAACGCAAAACTTGTGATAGCGATGGTTTTGGCATCAAGGGTATCTTTAATATGTACCAAATCAAGGTAAGCGACAAATTCGTTAATAACCATTTTGGTACCCATCAGCGCTCCCGCTACTTCTACGTCTTTGGAAGGGACACCCATCGCCCAAGCAAATACCGAAAACACCTTACCCAACAAGAAATTGAGGCTTAAGGTAGGGAAAGCAAACAAACCGCCGATTTTTCCCAAAAAGAAATCTAGCAACCCAATCAAAGCAATAAACCCAATGAGCATTGCAATCACATTGAAGCCTACCTTCAAGCCTTCGCTCGCTCCCGCAGCAATGGCATCAAGCAGATTGGCATGAGATTTTTTGATTTCCAATTTTACAACTCCCTTCGTTTCGGAGGTTTCGGTTTCGGGAAATACAATTTTTGAAATGACCAACGCCCCCGGAGCAGCCATCAAACTTGCCGCAATCAAATAAGGAGCTGGCACCCCCAATTTAATATAGGTAGCCATCACACCTCCTGCAATACACGCAAAACTACCCGTCATGGAAGCCAATAGCTCGGAATTAGTCATTCCTTTTAAATAAGGTTTAATCATAATTTGGGCTTCTACTTGCCCCACAAACGCACTCGCCACATTGGACAAAGCCTCGGCACCACTAACGCCCATGAGCCACTTCATGAGTCGCGCTAGTACCGCTACAATGCGCTGCATCAGGCCGATATGATAAAGGATATTGACCAATACTGCCACAAATATGATAGTAGGAACGATACTGAAGAAAAAAATGAAGTCATTGCCCGCACCAAAAGCTTTGTTGAGAATAGAAGGTTTGACCAAAGGACTAAAAACAAACTCCGCACCCTTATCAGAAAAACTCAGGATTTTTTGAACTCCTTGCCCCAACCAATTGAAGAGGGTTTGACCAATCGAAGTCTTGAGAATAAAAACCGCCAACCCAAATTGAAGGCCAAGCCCGACCCCTACGGTGCGGTAATTGATAGCTTTTCGGTTGTTGGAAAGTGCGTAGGCAAGGCCTAAAATCAGAATAATACCAATCAGTCCAGTAAAACGTTCCATGAAGTGTGTTAAATAGCGCTTAGTGTCGGTTAATAGTTGGTTAAATCAAGCGAGTAAAGATAGGAATGCTTTTGTTTTTTTGGTAATTCTCCTTCTTTTTTCCCAAAAAACGTTTGTCGTTGTCGGTCTTTATGGCCCACAAGCTGTCTGTTCTTAGCAAATTCAAAAAAATTAACCAGTCTGTCAAGATATTTTTAGCTTGCCAAAAGCAGAATAAAACAAATATCGCTCTTCAGTATACTACACTTGCACATAAAGCACTCATTATAAATCATTTAACAATATTATTATTCTTCTTAAATCTTCGTTCGTGTAGCGTTTCTTTTCTAAAATGTCCCCCCCAAAAAACGCCTTAATTTGTCCACTTTCTAACAGTTTTAAAAAAATGCACTTTGTTTTTTTGTATAATTCTCTCCTATATTTGACAGTAATTTATGGGACTAAATCAACCCACCATGTCGAAAAACTTAGTAATTGTAGAGTCGCCGGCCAAGGCCAAAACCATTGAAGGGTATCTCGGAAATGATTTCACAGTCAAATCAAGCTTCGGTCACGTCCGTGATTTGCCTGATAAGGACTTAGGCGTAGATGTTAAAAATGGATATGCTCCTGCTTACGAAATTTCGCCCGAAAAAACGAAGGTAGTCAATGAGTTAAAAAAAATAGCCAAGTCATCAGATGAGGTTTGGCTAGCTACTGACGACGACCGTGAGGGAGAAGCTATTTCGTGGCATTTGAAGGAAGCGTTGGGATTGTCAAACAATACCAAACGAATCGTATTTCGTGAAATCACGAAAGGTGCTTTACAAAAAGCGATTCAGAATCCACGCTCTATCGATATGGACTTGGTGAATGCTCAGCAAGCCCGGCGGGTGTTAGACCGTCTTGTTGGGTATGAACTATCACCGGTGCTTTGGCGCAAAATCAAAATAGGAAACAACAGTGCTTTGTCGGCAGGGCGAGTACAGTCAGTAGCGGTGCGCCTTATTGTAGAGCGTGAACGCGATATAGATACTCACGAATCTAAATCCTCTTATAAAGTAACAGCGCGTTTTGACCTCGAAGGCGGCAAAGTATTAGAAGCAGAATTGCCCAAAAACTTTGAAACTGAAACAGAAGCACGTGCTTTTTTAGAAAAATGTAAAGGAGCTACTTTCAGTATTCGAAATCTAGAAGTAAAACCCGGAAAGAAATCGCCTGCACCGCCTTTTACGACTTCTACGCTTCAGCAAGAAGCTTCTCGCAAGTTGAGCTTTTCGGTATCTCAAACCATGACCGTCGCCCAAAAGCTTTACGAAGCTGGGAAGATTTCGTACATGCGTACCGACTCCACCAATCTATCTGAAGAAGCGCTGCAAAAAGCAAAAGACCAGATTATCAACGAATACGGACAGAAATATCATTATCAACGAGTCTATAAAACCAAATCAGAATCGGCCCAAGAAGCTCACGAAGCCATTCGGCCTACCAATTTTGGAGAGCTTAAAGCCAGCAATGACCGTAATGAGCAGCGTCTGTATGAACTGATTTGGAAACGTGCCATTGCTTCCCAAATGTCTGACGCTCAGCTTGAGCGTACAATTGCCACTGTCGGGATTTCGACCACTAGCGAAGAACTCATAGCTCAAGGAGAAATCATCAAATTTGACGGATTTCTAAAAGTTTATTTGGAATCTAAAGACGACGAAGAAGAAGAAACCAAAGGAATGCTTCCTCCGCTTAAGATTGGACAATCATTATTGCTCAATCTTCTCAAAGCCACCCAAAAATTTTCCCGTCCCAAACCTCGTTTCACGGAAGCAAGTTTGGTCAAGCAACTAGAAGAGATGGGCATTGGGCGGCCTTCTACTTATGCCCCTACCCTCTCGACCATTATCAAGCGTGAATATGTAGTAAAGCAAGATAAAAAAGGACAAGAAAGAGAGTTTAAAGAACTGGTTCTGAAACAAAACGAAATCAAGGAAACCATAGGGAAAGAGAATTTTGGTGCTGAAAAAGCAAAATTATTTCCCACCAATACCGGTATGGTGGTAAATGATTTTCTGGTTGAGTTGTTTCCTGATGTAGTAGACTATTCGTTTACGGCCAATGTCGAAAAAGAATTTGACGAAATCGCAGAAGGAAAGCTTTCTTGGCAGCAGATGATTGATGGCTTCTATCAAGGCTTTCACCAAAAAATTGGTGAAGTAGAAGGTTCTAAAATTCTTAAAAAAGCAGAAGCAAGGGAGCTAGGACTCGACCCCAAATCGGGTAAGCCAGTTTCGGCTAGAATTGGGAAATTTGGGCCTTATGTCCAAATTGGCGAAGCCACCGAAGACAGCAAGCCCCAATATGCCAACCTCAAAAAAGGCCAACTCGTCGAAACCATTACCTTAGAAGAAGCTTTAGAGCTATTTGCCCTTCCACGAGAAGTTGGATTTTTTGAAGATAAATCTATGATCATTGGAGTTGGTAAATATGGCCCTTATGTCAAGCATGATGATAAATACTACTCGCTCGACCGCAACGACGACCCCTATACGGTTGAAGCCGAACGTTGTATAGAAATAATCCGTCTCAAGCGTGGCGACCTTGCCAATGAAGGTGAAGGCCTCGGCGAACTCGAAGGCAAACCTCTCACTACAGGTACAGGGCGATACGGACCGTATGTCAAACATGATGATAAATATTACTCTTTACCTAAAGGCAAAACCCTTCAAAGCCTGACGAGAGAAGAAGCATTAGAAATCATTCAGAAAAAACGAGAAGTCGAAAACAACAAAACGATCCGTGAGTTTCCCGAAAATCCAACGGTAAAAGTATTGAGAGGCCCTTATGGCCCTTATATTGCAGTAGGTAAGCGAAATATCAAGATTCCAAAAGATACCGATCCCACTACGCTTACTTTGGAAGATTGCTTGAAATTGGCAGGAAGCTAAGTTTTCAACATTTTCTTAAATACAAATTTCACAAAGCGTCGCTCGTCAAATACGGGCGACGCTTTGTTTTAACTTGCAAAGTCTTGAAATAATTTTCTGATAAAAATCAACGATTTAGTTTGCGTCAGAGACGCAGCATCATTTTTTACCCCAAACGATAGTTTGAGACCAGTTTTTATCGCTTTTTTTACCATAGGTACTACATTTTCAGTTCAAAATCTTAAACAAATCATCCACCTATTTTCTCGGAAAATAGTCGTAAATTAGTCCTTTCAAACCTATTTTTACTCCTAAACACTTAGCTCATGGATCAACGTATCATAAACCTTTTTGATGAATATACCCACAAGCCGCTTAAAAGGGAGGATTTTTTACAACGCCTCACTACGCTCACAGGTAGCACTACCGCAGCAATGGCAGTTTTGCCTTTGTTAGAAATTAACTATGCACATGCTACTACTGTCAAGCCTAATGATGAGCGTCTCGTTATCGAAAATATTACTTATCCCGGAGAAGATACCCAAATGAAAGGCTATTTGGCACGCCCTGCCGCTGCGGGCAAATATCCTGCCGTAGTAGTCATCCACGAAAATCGTGGTATCAATCCTCACATTGAAGATGTGACAAGGCGGGTAGCTTTAGCAGGTTTTATTGCCTTGGCACCCGACGCCCTATCGCCTTTTGGAGGAACGCCTGCCGACGCCGAACAAGTCCGTACTTATTTTGGTCAATTGGATGCCAAGAAAAACCTTAGCAATTTTGTCAAAGCTTTTGACTACCTGAAAGGTCGCAACGACTGTACTGGCAAAACAGGCTGTGTAGGTTTCTGCTGGGGTGGTGCCATGGCCAATCAGCTAGCAGTCAATGTACCTACTCTCAATGCCGCCGTGGCCTACTATGGACGCCAAGCCGAGGCTGCCGATGTACCCAAAATCAAAGCTAGTTTGATGCTGCATTATGGCGCATTAGACGAACGAGTCAACGCGGGGATTCCAGCCTATGAAGAAGCTCTCAAAAAAGCAGGTACTGATTATCAACTCTACATATACGAAGGGGCACAGCACGCTTTCAACAACGACACGGCTCCCACTCGCTACAACGAAGCCGTCGCCAAATTGGCGTGGGAACGAACGATAGGGCTTTTTAATAAAAAACTAAAATAAGGTATCTTTAAAAATATTTTTGTCCCTTCCATTATTTAGAGCTTTTTAAATAATGGAAGGGGCAACTTTTTTTTGCGCGTGTTTATCCCATTTTTTTGAATTCATTTTCTTTTATTATAAATTCCAAAAACATGAATTGGTTGATTTTGATTGTGGCAGGCTTGTTTGAAGTAGCTTTTACGACCTGCTTGAGTAAAGCCAAAGAAACCACTGGCAATACTGCCATAAGCTGGATGGTGGGTTTCTTTTTAAGCCTCATTATTAGTATGTATCTTCTTTACAAAGCCACGCAGGTTTTACCCATGGGAACAGCCTATGCCGTGTGGACAGGTATTGGTGCGGTAGGTACAGTATTGATAGGAATTTTGTTTTTCAAAGAATCCACTGATTTCTGGCGTTTGTTTTTCATTTTTACCCTTATCGGTTCCATTATTGGCCTAAAAGTAGTATCTCACTAACCAAGTTATCCCATAAAAAAGCCCTTCCAACGATGCTGGAAGGGACTTTTTTTTAACGGAGTGGATATAGGAAAAGCTATCTAATTTCGATTAGTTACCACGACGACCGCCGCCACTACCCTGAACACCTTGACCTCCTGCCGAGTCTCCACTATTATCACCACCTTGTTTGGAGTCATCGTTGTTTACACTTTTCTTACGTTGGAAGAAGTTGCCGTCGAAGCTCATTTTTCCAAAACGCTTGCGGAAAGTGATACGGAAACCACGGTTGTACATCAAATTGACCTGCTCTTGGGTAAATACATTGCCAGGGGTATTGCTTTCCAAGTTGGTACGCTGACGGAAGGCATTTTGTAAGAAGTTTTCAGCACCAAAGCCAAGGCTTGCTTGCTGTTTCTTGAATTCTTTCAAGATATTGAGACTATATCCCATAAAGCCACCTCTGGTACCTTGAAGTTGGATTTCGCGCGCTCGTCCAAAGCCAAACAATTGGGCACTCCAATCTTTGCCAAGCTGGTACTGAACTTGACCAAAGAGATTGAAAGTCCAGTTTTGATTGCTCACTCCCAATGCTGGGCTATTGAGTGTAATATACCGAACGTCTACGTTACCATTGATAGTAAGGGTACGAATGGGTTTCACCATCGCAAATACGTTAAACCCATAAGCGCTATTGCTACCGATGTTTTGGTAGGTCGTCAACAAAGTGTTATTGCTTATTACCACATTACCTACGCTTACACCTTGTGCTTGAGTAAGCTGATTAAACAATTCCTGTCCTCCTCTAAAACGTACAGTTTCAATGGAATTGGTAGTCAAACGAGTATAGACTGAAAAATTGAGGGTAGTAGTTTTGAAGAAAGTACTCAAATTCACTTCAAAGTTGTTGGTGTATTCTGGATCCAAATTTGGATTACCAAACGACACATTAAAAGGATCGCTTTGCGCAACGTTAGGATTCAAAAATTGCACCGAAGGGCGTTGGATACGGCGGTTGTAGCTAAAACGAATGGTCTTACCACCTTTTAGACTTTTTGATACTGTCACGCTTGGCACTAACGTACCAAAATTTGGCAAATTCACTTTAGGAGCATCTTGGTATTGAGCGCCAATTTGGGTGTATTCATAGCGAAGCCCAGGTTTGAAACCCCACTTATTGTTGGTTTGAAACAAGAAAGACAAATAACCCGCAAACACATTTTGATCATAACTAAAGATATTGGTACGTTGCGGATTAGCGATATAATTGCCTCGGCCTGTGCTGTCATAGTTGAAGCGAAAATCACTTTCGATATGGCGCAAAATCATCTTAGCACCCGTTTCGATTTGGGCGTATTTGCTCAAAGGATCTTGGTAGTCAATCTGCAAAGTACGCTCTTGCGTATAGCTCTTGTTGGGGTTGCTTTCACGATAAAAAATCTCTCCTGCCGAAGCACCTCTGTATTGGTCACGTGTGTAGCTATTATCACCCGTATTTTGACTTAATTGCGCCAACACACTAAACTCCTTGTTTTCTTTCTCAAATTTGCGGGTATAGTCAAAGTTGACATCTAAGTTATTCCCAATATTTTTGGTATCAATCTGATTACCAAATGTAGGCGTAGTCACCGTTCCAAAAATGCTGTACGATTGCTGCGTGTTTTCAAGATTGAACGCCCTACGGCTGTTACGCACACTCAAAGTAAAGTTATCTTTGGCAGTTGGCGAATAGTCAAGGCTTAGTTGCACATTACCAAAGCCTCCAAGTTGCTGTCCGTCGTTTTCTTGGCGCGTACGCAAAAAGTCACCCGAAGGAAGTTGACGACTGATATTGATATAACCACCAGTAGGCGGGTACATCATACGCCCACCACCGTTGATCGAAACACCCAGTTTTTTGGTACGAAGGTTCACATTCCCAAACAAATTGCTAGAACGGTTTCCCGCAGCCACGTCAATCGAGCCTGTAATTCCTTGTAGCGTATTTTTCTTGGTGATGATATTGATAATCCCCGCCGAACCTTCGGCATCATACTTGGCAGATGGAGATGTAATCACTTCAATCGTCTTGATTTGATCCGAAGGAATCATTTTCAAGGCATCTGCCACGCTGTTGGCTACAATGGTAGAAGGTTTACCATTGATAAGCACTCTGATGTTTTGGCTACCACGCATCGACACGTTTCCGTCTAGGTCAACCGACAACATCGGAACCTTACGCAATACATCTCCGGCATCGCCACCGGCATTAGAGATGTCTTTTTCGGCATTGTATACCAATCTATCTACTTTATCTTCAACGATAGGTTTTTCACCTACTACAGTTACTTCTGCCAAACTCCGAACATCTGGTGGGAGATTGATAGTCCCTAGATTTTGTTCTTTATTTCCTTTGCCTATGGTAAGCTTAGCGACTTCAAAGTTTTTGTAACCAATAAAACTCGCTACAAATTTAAATTCTCCATCAGGAACACCTTTGAGCAAAAAAGCACCCTTTACATCCGTAACCCCACCATCAATGGGCTTTCCTGATTTGATCTCAAAAAGAGCGACGGTAGCATACTCAACGGGCTTTCCGGTCAATGAATCGATAATAACCCCAGATACGCGGCCATTGCCACGAGGCAAATCAGGCATTTGCTGCTGTTGTTGTTCTTGGCCAAATCCTCGGTTTCCACCGCCTCCACGACCACCGCCTCCAAACCCTCCACCACCCGGGAATTGGGCTTGAAGCGAATAAGAAAAACCTAAAACGGCTGTTAAAATGTAAACAAACTTTTTCATTAGAATTATTTAAGTGAGTATGTTGTTCAGAAGGATTCTCTACTACTTATGACAAAATTTCAGGTACAAATGTTGCACCTAAAGAGTTAGGAATCGGAGAAAAACGACCAACTACAACGTAGACTCGACTAAACAGGGGAGAAATATAGACGAAAATTAGTCGAACAAGGGCCAATTGACTCCAAAGCCCAACGAACGCCCGACCACGGGATAATAAGGAGTAGAAAAATAACCAGGGTTTAGTAACCCTTGTGCAGCATTCGCCATTTTCACAAACAATCTGACGCGTTTGATGCGCGCATTCAGAAATAATTCAGAATAAACTACCCCCTCGGTTTTGATGCGATTTTGGAGAAAAAACTGCTGTGTAAGAGGCATATAATCATCCGCATAATAAGCCGACTTATAGTGTATCTCTGCCCCTACTTGAAGATACAACACCTTGGCATAGATAAAATCAAAAGAAGCACGGAAGTTGGCAAAAAAGCGCGGAATACGAATGATATCGTTGTTGGAAGAAATAGTGTAATAGGTTTGAGCGATGAATTGAAATTTACGAGGCTTCCATTCGGCGATGCCTCCTACGCGTAACACACTAAAAGGAGAAGCAAATTGTCTCACTACCGCTGCTGTGTCATAATAAAGATAATTGTTGATTAAATGATAGTCCAAGCGAGGGAGCAGCTTAATGGTATTTGTATTAAAATTTATCTGCCCATAAATGTTGTTGGAGTTCATCAAATTAAAATCATTTTTCCATCCCAAATGATTGCTATGGTAATATTGCTGAAGTAAAGTTGGCGACGAAAATACTGAATAATAACCCGCCGAAAACCATTTACTGACAATTTCGCCTTTGAGCTTAAAGTCCCGTCCCAACAAATACTCGAATTCAGCGGTGGCTCGCTGTGTGCTGTCTTTCAGGTAATAAGCAAGCCAAAGCCCTACAAAGTTTTCGAAACGCCGATGAGTGGAAGTGCCGTTGGTGGAGTCAACAGCCACAATAGTTTGAAGGGCTGTTAGTTTTGGTGGCGTTATCATGTTATGGTTTTCAACCATACTTAATATCCTTTGACGATAGTGCGCACGATAATTGAATCCTTTGTATCGGCCTTTGATACCAAATTTGTTTTCAATCAACCTAAACTTTACTTCTTGACGCGTACTAGTAGAGTTGTACAAATAATCATAATATGACAAAGTCGGAACTTTGGAAAAAGTAGGGAATCTTGTAGTACTATCTGGATAATAGACCCTATAAAAACCGTAAGTTTGTGCATTGGCCAAATTGGCATCCGAATACACATTGATGCTTCTCTTATAGTCAAAAACGTGATAAAACTGTAAACCAGGTACCCATGCGTATTGATGATAAACGTGCCAATTGTTGCGTCGTTCCCACGACTGTGCCGTTTTAAGGATCGCCGAAGGATTATTGTATTCTATTACTCCATTTCCAAAATTGAGGCTATCAGGAGACATTCCACCTTGCTCATAAGCGCTATGATTGAGGTGATTAAACTGTCCCAATAAGACATATTTATCGTTTTTGGAGCGATAGTTTCCGTGAAATACAAAAGCCCAATTTTGCGTAAGGTTTACTTGCGAATCTGATGACCCGCTCGTACCAAAATACTTGTTGGTCGTAAAACGTTGCGCATTGATACCTAGATTGAGACGAGGCGTAAGGTTTTGGCTATGGTCAAAGCGGGCGATATTTTGCCCCAATCCACCCAGCGTCAAAAAGAGATTGGTATAAGGTGATTTGGTATCATAAAATTTCACTTCATTGATAGGATAAGCGTATGGTGTATAAGCTTCATAACCAAACTGAGTACCAATCTGCTCAACCGGTCTGAAAAACACAAAACGAGAAGCTGTCCCCAAATTCCCCAAATCTACCAATTGATAATCAGAACGTTGAACAAAATTATAGTGATGAAAAGCATTGTAAGAAGTGTCAACTCGATAAAGTGCTTTCACATTGTTAAACACATCCTCTTCCAACATGTATTTGGTAGTATGGGGGCCATATATCATTTTGGTAGAGTCATCAATCTGCACTTGGCCACCTTGCCCCATCCCTCCTTGGGTCTGCCCAGAACCCAACGAACCACCCGACGGAAGCCTGATTTGCCCCAACGTTGAGAGGGCATAAAAACCGAAGAAAATAATGTACAGCCACTTTTTCACGCCGCAAAGTTAGCAAAGTTTTGGGTCTACGATGAAGCATGCTGGTGTGAAGTATGACTTTTCTAAATTTCACTACTGACTATCAGTTTTTTAGTGAAATATTTTCGCTAAAATTTAAGGATATTTAACCTTTTTAGTTTTCGGTTAGGGAATAACTTTACGGGATGTTAAATTTGTTAGTGTTCAGCCAAACAAAACAAAGCTCATGGCAAAATATGCTTTTACATATCATCAAGAGATTGGATATCAAGGCCAAAGCCTAGTGCCTCATTTTCCGGGAGGATTGTCAGGAGTCACCATTGGCCCTGGCTATGACATGGGTAGCCGTAAGCCTTCTGAGATTTTTGACGACCTTACCAAAGCGGGGATTCCTTCTTACACTGCCGAAAAGCTTATGGAAGCTGCCTACAAAACTGGCCCTGAAGCGCAAGCGTGGGTAGAGGCGCATCGGCACGAACTAGTGATTACTGAAGCACAACAAGAAGCCTTGTTTGACCATGTACTGGTAGATGAGTACGAACGCAGGGTTCGGTCGCAATTAGCCGACTTGGCGAATCAAAATGACTCCGTCACTCACGATATGATAGCGTGGGAAAATCTATCTGAAAAGCAAAAACACATTTTATTCGATTTTGCGTACAACCCCGGCCTGAGCAAATTTCCAACCTTGACCGAGGCCGTACTCAAAGAAGACTGGGATACAGTAGCGGTTTCTTTTGAACGATTTTCGGCGGGAGAGCCATTGGCTTATCGAAACGATATGTTTTACAGTACTTTTCTCGACCCCAATGCTCCTCCCCTACCTTCCGATACCGAAATCGCGGAAGTCATAGAGATTGTCGAAACGCCCGCCCCTGAAACCATCGAAGAAGTATGGGACAATGATTTGTATACCGAAATACCCACTTCTATGGAATCTTTTTCCATTCCAGAAATTGAATCTGACAAAACACTCGACAATCTCCTTGATGACCAGAATTGGCACCTATAGAAGTGCTTACTCACCCAATGGCTTTACCATAATATCTTTATAATAAACCTTACTCTTGGGGTCGTGGCCTTGCAAAGCAAAAGTTCCGCTACTTAGTTTGCGGTCACCATTTTTGGGTTCGTCAGGTTCAGTATACTCAATAACGGTTTTGTCGTTGATTTTGATGGTAATCTTCTTTCCTTGTACAATGATGTGCTCGGTATACCACTCATTATCATTCACAAATACATCTTTCAGATCCTCAATGCCGTACAAGCTGCCCGTACGTCTCCAATCGGTGTGAGAATTGTTGACTTGTATTTCATACCCTTTAGAAGGCCATCCTTTTTCTTGGTATTGTGTATGAATATATATACCAGAATTAGAACCTGGCGTGGTCATGACTTGGGCCTTGAATTCAAAATTTTTGAAGTTATGATTACCTACAGCACCATCATAAAAAATATGTGCCCGTGGGCCATTGACCACAATCGCCCCATCAGCCACGCTAAAAGTACTGGCATTTTCGCCTACTTTCCAGCCTTCTAAAGATTTACCATCAAAAAGCGAAATCCAACCATCTTTCTTTTTCTTTTGTCCAAAACATAGACTTACTGACAGCAATATCAGAAGGCTACCAAAATACATCGTTTTTTTCATGAGGTTTTTTAGATTAAGATTAATACACGATGTATAAAGGGGAAGAATGGGCAGAAATAACCGTAAGACTCAAAAAATCCTACAAATTCTTCAATTTATTTGTCCTCATAACAAATCCGAAAGCCTACCGTGGGCGATTTAGAGGCTGGCGGCAAGGCATAGCGAAATGTGAGTGGTTTGGGTTCATCCCCAAACGAACGCCCACGTACCACTTTTCGAGTACCTTGGGCTGGGCCGACGGGAGTTTGAGATGGACTCTGGGCATAATATCCTTTATCGTACCAATCAGCGCACCATTCGGCGGCGTTGCCTCCCATATCAAAAATACCCCATTTATTGGCCTTTTTGGTACCTACGTTTTTAGGGCTTGCCCCATCTGTATTGCTAATATACCACCCACTTTCTTCTGGCGAAGCTTTTTTGGATCCCTCAGCAGCGGCATACTCCCATTCGGCCTCGGTAAGGAGTCGGTATTTTTTACCGTTTTGTTTCGACAACCACTCGCAATACTCCACCGCCTCTTGCCACGACACCCCCACCATGGGGTGGTCATCCTGCCACCCCCAATTAGGAGGAGTGGGCATTGATTTTGCGGTAGCTTTACAATATTGTTTGTATTCTGCTACGGTCACTTCGTGCGTGGCTACATAAAAATCTTTGAGAGTCACCGAATGCACTGGTTTTTCGTCTACCGCGCCTTGGGGAGCACCCATCTGGAAAGTCCCTCCTTTGACTAAAACAAAACTTGAAGTCGAAGGTTTCGTAGGCTTGGGCTTCATAGGCGTAGGATTAGGAGTGACAGGCGTGCTCGTTTTTTTAGCGAGGGCTTTTTGAACTTTTTGAAGTTGGCTTTTACAATAAGGCTCTTCGTTACGAATACGCAAAGCTCGCTCGTAGTTTTCTTTAGCGCATTCATAATCTTGCTTGTTGAAACAGACATCGGCTCTTTTTTTGTATTCATCAAAGTTTACCTTTTGGGCAAACAGCTTGTTTCCCAAAACTAAACCCATCATTAACAAACCAATCCGAAAAATCATATCTTAGAAAGTAGTTCTTTGTTTTTGTAAATCGCTCAATTGTTGTTCAAGCTGTTTTCTTTCTTCTAGCAACTGATTGTACTTGGTTGCTAGCTGAGCCCATTCATCGTCTTGGATATTTCGCGCATTTCCCAAATCTCCCACAAAGGCTTCATAACTTTTCAATACCGCCAAAAACAAAGGCTTGTTATAATAAACTTTCAGCTGATTGATAAACCCAAACACTTTTTGGTACTGAGCAGGGGAATACTGCTGTGGTTTGGTCAATATCCGTACATAATCATCAAGACGGGTGGTTTCTTGCAAAAAACCTTGCATTTCGGCGGCAGTAGTACGGTTCATTTCTGAAGCCAACTCAGGGATTTTCCTGAAATTCAAGTACAATGAAATCAAAAACAAAACCATTAACCCCGCATAACAAAGTCCGAAGTTGATGATTCGTGTACTACGCATGTCGTCATTTATTGCTTTCATAATCAATGTAGGGTTGTGGGTCGCTAATCATTTGAAATTACTGTGCACCTTGAGACGGGAGTGGCTGTAGTGATATATTGTCAATTTGCCTTTCCAAACGTTGGTTCATTCGGGTAAGTTGGTCTATTTTATCTTTTAATTCGAGTTTTTGAGTAGCTAATCCTTTTTGATTTTGGATGGCTTCCTCATTGACCTTGATTACTCCATAATAATTTCTAATCACCCTCCGAAACAAAGAATCGCCCTCATTGGAAGTTGCTGGTTTCTTTTGCATTTCGCTCAATTTTCCCTGAAAAATGCCTCTTGCTTGCACCGCCGCAATGGGGTCAGTGCCCTTCACAGCCACGCGATACGAGCGATAAAGCGTATCCATCAGCTGAGCATTGATTACAAAATCTTCTTCAGACTGAGTCGAAAGTTCGGTAGTAGTGACTGATTTGTTTTGGGGAGCCCAAAGACGATAACACAGCAGTGCTAATAATCCAAAAAACAATAGCCCCACAAGCAAGTATTTCCAAAAGGGTGTTTTCATGTATTATAGGTTGTTAAATAGGGTTTTATCGGTATTGCTCTCTCCCTCGATAACCGCCGTCGGTATCACCTTTGTATACGTATTCCAAACCACTCAATTCGTTAAATATGGCGTTGAGATTGTCCAGAAAATCTTTGATGATGGCAAAGCTCGCAACCACATCATTGTGATTGTATTGAATCTTTACCAGCATATTGAGTTTGGATTCGAAGGTAGCTTGAGTTACGCCAAAACGCTGTCCAAAATAGTTGTACATGTATTCTTTATTGCGCTGAGGCAAACACCTCAAGGTTCCTAAAAAAACCCGGGCAAAACGGGCAAAATAAGCTACAAAATGAGCAGGCGGTGCTTCATTGAGTATCAATCGGTAATTGTCATAACTATCGGCAATGTGAAGGACTACTTTTTGCGCTAAGATTCCCACATTTTTGGACCATTCATCCTGCGCTTTGAGGTACACATTCTGAACGGTAGTTTCCGCATTTTTGTCAATTTGACCAATCAATGCATCAAACAAATCATAATACCAAGCGAGGGTCGGGTGCACCGCCATATTGATACATGGAGGCACATATTCTCCCGAAGATAACAAATTAAACTGCTGATTGACTTTACGCAACTTCCCTACCACCAAGTGATGCAATCCAGAAGGATTTTGGCGGATGTGCTCAGCCGTAGCCACCGCCAGCCGAAGTGAAGGCATCCAATGCGGCAGCCGCAACGGAGTCTCTTGGGGATTGGGTTCGCCAAAAGGAACTACCGCCGTAGGATCCACAATAAGCAAAACATAAAATTCGGAGCTTCGGTCGTTGAGCAATTCGTTTTGGATACTCGACAGAGAACAGGTAAGCGGTGGCTGATTGGCATAGACCGGGAAATCAATCCTTACCCCTCCTGGCGTAACAGCCTTACAAAAAGGGAG
The DNA here is from genome assembly GCF_000423565.1 of Runella zeae DSM 19591. Classification (GTDB taxonomy): domain Bacteria; phylum Bacteroidota; class Bacteroidia; order Cytophagales; family Spirosomataceae; genus Runella; species Runella zeae. Next base: position 48,625 of record NZ_KE384049.1, read on the forward strand.
GCTTAGTTCATTTCCATTCTGAATGAGCTGACATACATTGCCATCACCCGCTGGCAATAGACCGTAAGTATAACTGTTAAGGTGGGTACGGGCTATTTCTTTCATGGCATCAATAGCTGCCAAGTCACTTCCCAAGAGATGCTCCTTGGTGATTTTCATGCCGTCTACCCAATTGATAGGCTGATACTTAGAAGTTGCCATAAGTGAGATTTTAGTCGATAAAACTGCGCGCCACTATAGGAGTGCTAGTTGTGATATTGTTTTGGGTAAATGTCTTATTAGGATCGTAGTAGGTCTTTACAAATCCAAAAAAAGAGGTTTTGTAAAAGACCCAGCCAAAGGGTTTGCCAGTTTGTACATCCACTACTATGATTGGATGCGCAGGGTCCACTTTGGTGTTGTATAGCTCAATCATATACTGCATCCATTCACCCAGTTCGCGGTCTTTGGGGGCTTCAAACTCATGTCCTTCCCAAACAGAGCTATTGGGCTGCTTGAAAATCCTAATTTTTACACGTTGGGTATTGCGCAGTTCAATGATAGGTACCTTCGAATTGAGGGGATAGTACCACTTACGGTATTGGAGAACGGGGATAGATTGCCAAAAATCGTAGGATTTTATAAACAAGTAAGGTAATAAATAACGTAAAGCTCCCAGCGAAAGATAAGGGGTAAGCATCCCTTCCTGCTTCTTAATCAAAGAATAGGAAAGAATAAAGCCCGCAATCCCAAAAAACATCAATGATATACATAGCCATAAACCGGGCGTAAATTCGTCGCGTGAGAGCCAAGTACGAAAACTCTTGTAGGCAGTCATCACAAATACAATTCCCAGAATCAGTGCCCCAGTTTCAAATACAATAAACCCAATGCCCACTGAACTAATCTGACTTACCACTCCCCCTAAAGCAGCAAACATCACAAATACTCCTAAAATGTGCATTAGCAACTTTTTAGAGAATATCTCCGCTGATTTTAAGTAAGCCAAAATGCCTAAATTGGCTATTCCAAAAACAATATTTCCAATAAAAAGCGTAAGTACAGTTGATGACATAATAAGTTTTAAAAAATAAAATGACTGAATTGTAGTTTCAAACTTTCATTCCATCCCAACGTTCTACCTGCTATGATTGTTTTTAACAATATTTCTTTAAAAAGCCCTAAACTTCTTTTCTAATTTCACAAAACGGTAGTAAACCCTAAAAGCGCTCCTGCCCCTGATGTACTCAGTTGAAAACCAGCTTGTTTTTCTTCAGACAACAACTCCAAACGCCAATCCATTTCAATAGGCACCAACATATCGCCTAAGAAATCCACCAATTTTTTGTTTTTTGCATTAGGCACATAATCTTCCATCTCCCTAGCCGATAAAGGACCGATGCTTACTTTCAAACGCCGACTGTCATCTGTGAGCGAAGGAGAGACTGTTACTAAATCAACCCCCAAGCCTGCTTCTCCTAGCCCCTTAAAAGGGGTGGACATAGGAAGTTCGTATTCAAAATCTTCGTAAGAAAGACTCACAGGCTGACCGAGCATTTGCTCATAACAGGCTTGCATCTCAGCCAACTTTCCGGCAGCCTTGTAGGCTAAGGTCGTAATCTGAAAAAGAGAGGCTTTTTGATGCGCATTTAATTTCAAATCGGTATAGTCAGGCCAAAATATTTCCAAAAACTCTTTCAAAAAACCTTCATCTTGTCCGGCAAGTGCTTGTTTCTCAAATTGTTCTATTTTTATTCTTTGATGGTAAAGGGCATTGTCGAAAGGCAAAAAAAACTGCCTTGCTTCTGCCTCTTGGCGCTCTTCTTCGGCGCGAATTTCTTCCCAAACATCATTGTTTTTTACCCGACCTGAAGGCTGATGAAAAAGCCGTTCGGGGAGGGTATCGTATAGACCATCACGAGGAGTCTCGATTTTTAGCCAATCCATGCCGCCCAGCTGATTTAGCATAGGCTCGACCGACAATACATCTCTTTCAAAGAACTTTACCGAAGACATCTCTGGATAAACCACAATCTCTTCTACCCGGCAAAATCCATTGGCAACAAGCTCCTCCACGACTGCTTCTACCCGCAGACGTTTGACGGCCATTTGCTCTAGGTTGGCTTGAAGGATTTCGGTTTTATTCATGCTTGTTTTTTTATTCGACGCCATTCAATAGTACTCTTATTGGTAAAATCCCTGATGATTGTTCCTCTAAGATATACTTTATTTGCATTTTATAATCGTTCCACTGCTCAAGAGGAATATTTTTTTGTGAATTGGGAATTAAATTTACGTCGAGTGTCCGCTGAACTCCTTGGTATTGGGATGCCCCCATCATAAATCCTTTGGTGATTTCGACCCGCTGTAATTTATCGCCTAGCTCGGCCATACAGATTGCTTTATAGTCTTCCATAGTCACGGCTCGTCCACGCGATAAAACTGCTTTCTTAAAAACGGGCAAATTTTCGTCTCCTTGCAGAGGCCGCTGCCCTCCTTTGGTCGTAGTAAGCAAAACCGTCATCTCGTCGGTAAAGGCGATGTTGGTACGGTCACGGTTAAGTTTTGTACCAAAAGCAATGTTGTTGGCGACATCCGCTTTTGTAGTCCAATAACGCACGTCTAAGCGCCCACTTTTTTCGTTGGTTTTGACGTTTACAAACAAATTTTGCAAAGTATCTTTTTTTACTACTTGCGAAATCCGCTCCAATCTTTTTCGGATCTCTTCCACATCGGTTTCGATTTCGCCCTTGCCCAAAGCCGAAAAAATGGCACTTTCATCTCTGAGCAAATCTACCACGTAGGCCAATATCTCCGAAGCATCGCGTTCATCAAACCTTGCCACTCCCCCTTGCCGTAGCAAATACTGATTGGTAAGCTCTCGGCTAAAATGCTGCACGTTGGTAAGCTTCGTGCCCATGGGTGTTTCGATGCTTATCATATCGGCAAAAAACTCACCTTCTTCCACCTTGACCGGAAAAACATTGAAGACGGGACGTAACTCTTGCAGCATCTTATTGGCTTTCCGATTGAGAATAGGGAAAGCGTTGATATCAAGATACATCCGCGAAAGGTGCTCGGGTGAAAGCCCGCCCGGAAATTTTATTTTAATCCAAAAAAGCTCTTCTGGAAAATATTTTTGAAGCTCGTCGGGCTTCAAAAAAGACACAATTGCCTCTGGATATTTGCTTTTCAGACGTTGAATAGGAAGCTCCGCACCAGATTGTCGGTTGCGGCTGCTGAGACATATAAAATGCGCGTCGTATTGTCGCCTTAAAAGGCGCTCAATACGAGCCGAAACGCTCATTTCATCGACCAATCCCCCCGATTCATTTCGATGAGCTACTCCTTGTTTGATTTGTAATTCTTCTTGCTGGCTAAACATGCGCACATCTATCAGCCTGTTGAGGTGCATGGCACGATTGGGGTCGTTGCGCCAATCAAAAAAGAAAGCCAGATTGTTGAGTTCTTCTAAATGCTCATCCAAGGTAAGTCCCACCCACATTTCATCTAAAGGCAGAGCTTGATCCATGAAATATTCGCGGGGGCTATTTGCACTCAAATCGCGAATACGGCTTTGCTGAATTACCCTGTTAATTTTTACATTATGAAGCACAAAATTCCCAGCCGCCGTAAAATGAAACTCTTTTCCAGTGGCATTGAGTGTAAAAACCTGCTCAGGGCTTACTTCATAAAAAGGATCCAAAATACTGACTTTCATGACAGCATGGGCAGGTTGCGGCCCGGTGAGTACGTCGGGCGTGAGCAGTTGGGCGAGGCGTTGCACTACCCGATTGCGCGAATTGTCGAGTTCATGATGAACATTTTCTAGGCCCGTTGCAAATGCTCCAAGTAGCATCCCCACCAAAGGGTCAAAACTTTCGACCGCAAGTTCACTTTCATCATAGTGCCACAAACGCGCAATTTCCCGAATCATTTCACTTCGGATATACTCACGGTTTTTATAGCGACGAGGTTCGTTATACATAGGTTTAGGGATGAAAAGCGATGACTCTTTGGGAATTTATCATTCAACGCCCGCTAAGAATACCTTACCAATCGAAATTTCATGTCGGGTAAACGCTCTTGCGTCTGAACAAGCGTACTCGCAATCACAATCTGAATGTATCGGCATATCCTTGGGTTACCACCGTCTACTTTTTCTTCTACGTCATCAATGTTGATATCTACCTTATTGACCACGATTCGCTTTTCAAATTTTTTTAAATATTCTTCCACACTCCGTTTGATTTGGTCTTTGCTGGGAGTGTCTTTGAGCTGTCTAAAATCATAGCCATGCACGATACAACCATACTGATTATCAAAATAATACTCCTTGGGCTTAGACGCTAGATACAAAGAGATATTTTGCGCTATTGATTCCTGCGCCGATATCTTTTCTATCACAGGTTGTTTTTTCATAAGTGCCCCAAACGACGGCGGCATAGGATAATAATCTTCGGGCATGGTGGTATATTAGTTGATTTTGACAATGGCTCCAGAAAGCGCCGCTACCGTTCCTCCTTCCAGATTTAGCTGAACACTGCCTTTGACATTGGCATTGGTTTTGGCCTCAATATTTACATCCAACCCATCCACCTTTATCGACATATCGGAGGTCATTTCTGTGCCCATGGCACTTTTGAGATTGAGTTTATCTTTTGATTCTAAGAAGATAGCTCCGGTTTCGGTATAAGCGGCTATTTCTTTTTGAGCCGTTATAGATACACTTTTATCAGTAGTTACTTCCATCGTATCTTCAAGTGTCACATTATATTTTTGGGCTTTCATGTTGATGTCTCCTCCTGCCTCAAAATTAATATCCCCTTCACTTTTAATAGTGATGTGTGTACCATCCAGGGAGAGTTCAATCAAATTCTTTTCTTCTTTGTTGAATATTCTTATTTTTTCTTTGCCATCCGTATCATCAATGATGATATGATTTTGGGCCCGAGTAATAATTCCTTTGATATGATTATCCGAACGAAAAAGTTCACCTCCCGGTTTTCGTGGGCCAGAATCATTGGCATACAGACTTCCCACTACAAATGGTAAATCTGGATTCCCGTACTCAAAGTCCACCATCACGGTATCGTCTACTTCGGGAATAAAATAGCTTTTTGATTTGCCTGTCATGTGCATAGCTACCCGTACCCACGGCGTAAGTTGATCTGGTTCGGAGGCTCTTACCCCTTGCCACCACATTTGTAGCTGTACCCTTCCCAACTCTAAAGGATCTGCCGTATCTTTTACTATTGCCACCTGTGGGGTAGCTTTGCGAGGAATTACGTTGTAGTTGACGGGTGGCATATCTGTATCTTGGGGAATGCCCTCAAAATACGCTTGATAGACCCCACTTCCATCCACACTATGATAAAGAGCCGTAATCACGAATGTCCCATATTCTACTCTATCCACAATCACCCCATTTTGGTAGATAGGCTCGACGATACTTACTAAATTTCCAATTTTCAGTTCCATTTCAGGCGTTCGCCCTGAAATAATAGCCAATTGATTGGCTCTTTCACTTTTTTCTACTTTTACAGCCTGCTTTAATGCTGCTTCTGTCACAAAATCCTGATAACCAATTTCGTTGAGACCGTTGTCAATAAAAGTTTGTTCTGAACGATCAAGCATCATTTGCGAGAGCGAACTCAACCCGCTTACTTGCTCAGCAGCCGAGTCGGCATCAAAACGCTCAAACGCTTCATAGTTAAAATAAGATGTTTTCCATTTGACTGGCGTAATGCGAAGGCCGTACTCCATATCAAAAAAATTACGGCTGTGCGTTAGCGTAATGGTAGGTGCCGAAGGGCGCGCATTCTTGCCAAAGATCAATTTTTCGCCGTTATAATAAAACCACTCCCCATAGCGGTCTGCCATACGCTGTAGAAAATGAAATCGGTCTTCGTCGTATTGTGTAACGTACGGAATAGGAGTAGTATAGGTGGGCGAATTGAGTACCCAATCATGAGACAAAGTGCTATTCACAATATCTGACAAGGTTTTTTCTGAATAAGACCTCGTACCTAAGCCCATCGCCAAAAAAATACTCAACCCAAAACCCGTAATCAAATAACTAGAACTTTGGCTTTGTCCTCTTATGAGCTTTACCGACATCACTACGCCAATAAAAGTATTGTTTTGCGTCGGAAACCCTTCTCTCGTCTGTGACATTCGGACGGCCACTCGGTGTCCCATAAAACTGTCAGCTACGTTGCGAAGTCTTTCAGATGGACCCGCTAAAGTCGAAGGAGAAACACTAATTTCGAAGCTATGATGAGACTCAAAACGCTGATTGATACGCAGATAATTCACCCTAGGAATGGTAGTCCCATTGATGGTTATCTCTAGGCTCGAAGTGAAAGTACTGGTTGGAGGTGGCATATTTTACGGAATATTTTAAACACAGTTTAAGAAGAAATAAACGAAATGGATGCCCCCGGAAAAATCATACCTGCGGCTGAGTCCCCTACTATTGCCCATGCAATAGAATTAGAGTATACATTGCTGAGGTGCGCAATCAGGGTAAAAGGGTTGAGGTGATCTGACATATCCATGCGCGGGAAGTTGCCAATAAACACAATATTCAGAGAAGATTGGACAAGACATCCAATGCCTGCATTGATAAAAAACACATTACAACTTGAAAATACTGCTTGGTTTAAATCATACGTATTGTAACCATTCATACCATACAAGGTAGCATTCTGACTTACAGATACTTGCGCAGCATCTAAACTCACACTGGACAACAATCGCCCTACCATAGGTCGCAATAAACTCAAAATAGCCGTGGAAGCTGAGTTCATAATTGCGCCCCCCGATAAGCCAATGGCCCATCCACCTACCGGTTTTTCGACTTTAGTGGTAGTTCCCCAAAAGCGCCGCTGATAGAGTAAAGGAAGCCCCGAATAGGTTTCATTATAAAAACGCTCGTTTGTAAGGCGAGCCCTCCCCAAAGCATAGCTATTTTGCGCTCCCAAAACTTCGGCGATTTTTTCTTGAGAAAAAATAAGTGGAACGAACGGAATTGTCACTTTTCCCCATGCGACTCCGCCTCCTAACGTTATTGAATTGATAGAAGATAAGCTCTCTCCATCTCCAAAACCTAAAATAATAGGTGTCCCCATAAATAGTCTCAAGAGTTAAAGTCTGTGAATAGTATTTGTTTTTTGAAATATTTTTTCAATACTCGTATACAATCAGTTGTCAGAATAGATAAAACACAGATTTATCTATTTTTTAGATTGTAAGAGTTCATAAATTTTAACTATTTGTATAAAATGCCTAAACTTTCCGAAAACTTTAGACCACCTCAAAAGTCATGTTTCGGAAAGTTTATTTGCTTAGATTTTCAGGCTATTACTCTCTCAACAATTTCAGCACATTACCCTGAATGTCAAGCTCTTTAGAGCAGATTGTAAAAGTCTGATTACCCGTACCGCTTCCCGATAAGTTGAAGGTTTCGCTGAAATTGACCACCGAAGCGTGGTTAAACTTGATGGTACGCAACTCTTCTCCTTTTTGGTTCACAAATTTGAGAACGCCACTAATGTCGTCTTTGTGTTGTAAGGTCATCAGCTCAATGATTTTGGCATTGGCGTTACGAGTTTCGATAGTCACGTCAATATTGCCGCCAAACACCTCTGAAGTGGTTTCGTTGGTATGAGGATTGACATGCTGATGCATACTATATGAACAATGTAATACTTCGAAATCTTCCCCGTCGATTGTAATTGTTGCCTTGTGTGCCATGGTTGTAAAGTTTAAGAGTGATTTTTTGTTATGTTTAAAAATTGAATTGTTTGCAAAATATTGAATTAACCACCAATCAATACCGTAGGAGCGCCCATTGCAATCGTCCCCCCATGAACTGTCAAATCTCCCATACGAGCGGCGGGCTTTCCTTCAATAAACACGGTAGCCGACCCCTTCACGATAGTATCTGGAGGGCCTGCGCAGGTACACATGGTTCCTACGGTAGCAGCAGGCATCCCTGCGATAAGAACTTTTGAAACTGTTGGTAAGGGCAAGATTGGGCCTCCCACATGAGGCACCACTCCAGTTACCATTGGGCATACGTGATTATCCCCTACTCTTGCGGCAGGCTGTCCCATGATTTTGTTATATTTTTTGATTGTTATTTAATATCAGCGTCCCAGTCGCCCTTAGTTCCTGTCATGTTGATGGCAAAGACCTTAGCAGGAAAAAACGGTTTTAAATCCACGTTTATAACCACGTGTGTAGGTTTAGCAGGATTCCGTTTTACTTCTAGATTGCGATAGTCTTCGATGATTTTGCCTGGCCCACGAATCTCGGCCAAAAACTTCGACATCTGCTTTTTGATGTCTTCGAGCATGCGATTGTCGATATTTTCGAAAGTACGTCGATTCAAGAAATCTTGCATAATCTTACCCACCCAATCAAAAACGCGTACCACGCTATACGTTTGTAAGCCCACATTATCTCCGTCAAACAACGTTTTGGCCGATTGGGGCACTACCCTTCCCCATTCATAAATGAGCGGAATCAGACCTTTGCTCTCTAGCTGGGCAACTTCGTTTTTGCGCATCGTAAAGCGAGTACCAGAAGCCATTTTGAGCTTACCATGAGCCAAACCTGCGGCAGGTTGGGCGATATTTCCTCCCCAAAGTAAACCAGCAAGCGCCATTGAGGGGGGTATAAAAAGGTGCTCTTCTTCGCCAATTTCGGTGTTAGCTTCACGGCCTACCACCCAGTTACAAGGCATCATTACGTGCGCTTTATGTGGGTCTGAGCCAGTGAGTTTGTCTCTATCAAACATTGCTTCTACGTCTTCGGCACTGTCTAAGTGACGATAATCTGTTACAAGCATTGTTTTGTTTTGGTGCGCAAGCTCGGCCCACTTGTCTACGATGGTATTTTTTTTCAACCAGCCTGGCAATACAAGCAATGAGTAGTTGTTGGTAAGGTCAAAACGGTCGTAGTTGTCACGAAGTTCTTTAGCCACTTGTTCAAAGATTCCAGTAGGATTGCTAAAGCCGTCGGTGTCGGTAGTAGCGTCAAGTCCCGCATCAAAAAGTGTTAAGTTTTTGATTTTTTCTTCGGCTGCATTTTCAAAAAACAAAGCCAATGAACGATAAGACCGTTCGAGTTCTTCGGTTTGGCTCAAGCAGTTGAGCAGGTTTGACTTGAGTGTCTCACTAGCAGAAGTGGCTTTTTCTTCAGCTTCAGCTACCATATCTGCTACATTATCATGAGCCGACAATAAATCTGCCACTGCTTGAAGACGTTTTTTTAACTTTTTACGATCCGCTTTATTTTCGTCTTCTTCCATAAACATGGCCTTTCTCGCTTTTTTGGTAGGGTCCATGTTTTCGGTACCGTCCACGATTGTTTTGATAAATTCAAAACCGCCATATTTGGCTAGTTGTTGAACGGTCTGGGTAAGAGGACGTGGAGCGGCTTTTACTTTTTCTTTGGTGAGTTCTTTTGACTGGGGTAATTGTTCTTCTTGTGCCATGATAAGCTTATTAGTTGCAAAAGTGAGTCATAAAGTAAGATTAGTGTCAAATGTGAATGGGGATATTAGTCGCCATCAACGTCATCAAGTTCGACAATCATTGCATTCAATGCTTCCAAAAAAGCGGCTTTGCCGGCAGGGTCGGCCAAAAGCTTCTGAAATACTTTATTGGTCATCAGCCTTTTGATAAGCGTCTGATAATCATCTTCTTTACCTTTCAATTCTTGCAAAAACTCGCTTTGCTCAATCATCCCTTTGATAGTAAAGGCGCTCAAGCTCGTAAAGTTCAAAGTTTCGTTTACTTCTTGGCCTTCTTCGGTAGTATGAGTAATGTCTACCTGAGGCTGAAAATGGTCAAATGCCTCTTGCAATTTTTGAATTCCTTCTACGGGCGCTTGACTCATAGAATCGGCCGTAAACTTGCTCACAATCGCCGTTTTATTATCATGCAAAAGCTTGATTGCTTCGCTTGTGCCTTCATCAATGATGACACCGCCGAGTTGAGGTTTTTCGATTGCCATAGCTAAGGGTTATTAGGGTTTGTTTGATTGATTGACCTTACAAAGGTATTTACTGATTATCAAGGATTTTATAGTGAAAATACGCAATTTTTCAAATCAGGTATTTTTACTTAATCTATTCATTTTACGTACGGGGCTGGGGACGATAAAACCACCAACTTCCACTAATAGATACACTGCTGCTCGTCTGAAAATACAACGTATTTCGCTGTACTCGCCGCGAGCCTTTAACATTACACTCCAGCACTTCAACGACACCATTTGCCCCTACTGACGCTACAATAGCAGTATGATGTGGGCGAGTCTCTTGCCACCAAGAGGAGCCATTATCAACGGTCACGACATAATTCCGAAACTGGATAATGTCACCTGGCGTCAAATTAGCGAGTGTGACGGGGTCTCCCCACACATAATCGGCGTTGGCTGTAACATTGTCGGCACCCATAATATCGTTGGAGGTTCGCGCGCCTGATTCTCGGAGGGCGGTTTCGGCCAATGTCCAACATTCTCCATTCCCGACCCGGTTTCCTACTCGACTTGAAACCCAATTTACGATGTTCTGATTTAGTGGCATAATTGCAGATGTTTAATCATTGTGTTTGCATTTACATTATTGACAGAACAAAATTATATCTTAGTTATCAAGCTTTTAAGAGTGAAAACCCCTGATTTAAAAATCACGTATTTATCCCTACTGCTGACTTTATTACCTAGCTCAAAAGCGTTAGTTTCTCCCATTCAAACTCCCCACTTTCGCCCAATTTCAGTCTTACTTCAGAGCCTTTGCCGATTTCGCCCGCCACAATCATCCTCGATAGAGGCCTACGAATGCGATTACGGATTACACCACGAATAGGCCGTGCGCCGTATTTTGGCGTAAAGCCTTCAAGTGCAAGGGCTTTACGTGCCTCATCGTCAATCTGCAAAGTGATTCCTTGTTTTTCCAATAGCTTTTCTAAAGGTTTCAACTGAATATTGAAGATATTGATAACGGCTTTCTCAGTAATCGGACTAAATGGAATAATCTCGGTGAGACGCCCCAAAAACTCTGGCCGAAAATGCTTGGTCATTAAGTCAAGTATGTCATTAGAGGCTGGAATCGTGCCTTTCCCAAATTGTTCGGTAATCCACTCTGCACCGATGTTGGAAGTAAATAAAATAATGGCATTCGAAAAATCACCCTCGCGCCCAAGACGGTCGTGTAGGGTTCCTTCATCCAAAATCTGCAAAAACAAATCAAAAACCGAAGGATGCGCTTTTTCTATTTCGTCAAACAGTACAATAGCAAAAGGCTGTTGTTTGATTTTAGTGACCAATAGCCCTCCTTCTTCATACCCTACATAGCCAGGAGGCGCTCCGTACAAAACAGCAGCGGAATGTTCTTCTTTAAACTCCGACATATCAAAGCGGATGAGGGCTTTTTCGTCATTGAACAAAAAATCTGCCATCGTTTTGGCAAGCTCGGTTTTCCCTGTTCCTGTAGGTCCTGAAAAGAAAAAAGACCCAATCGGTTGCCCCGGGCGACTCAATCCCGACCGGTTTTCTAAAATCGCATCTGCAATAACCTGAATCGCATGGTCTTGCCCAATGACCCGTTTTTTGAGGTGTTCGTTTAGTTGTAGCAGCTTCTCACGTTCTTTGGACTGCAATTTTCCTAAAGGAATGCCCGTTTTGTGAGCAACCACCGCCGCAACGTCGTGTTTCTGAACCGCTTCTTTTTCTCGTTTTCCTAAAGCTTCTAATTGCTCAACCAATAGTTGCAAATGTTCGGCAACCGCCTCAGGTAATTCTAGCTGGGATAAATCAAGTTGTTCTTCCAACTGACCCAGCAAAATGGGACTTAGCCGATGCTGCAATTGCCGTTCGAACCAACGTAATTCTTGTAGATACAATAATGGGTCTCCTCCACCATGCGAAGCTTGCAAAAGCGATAATTCTTCGCGCAAAAAATCAATCTCGCGCTGGGTAGTTTCGCTCATGAGTTTCATGGCGGCCATGGTGCGGTCGATGAGGTCAATAGCGGCATCAGGCAAACGACGGTCTTTGATGTATCGTCTTGCCAAGCGGACGGTTTCGGAGATAGTCCCCTCGCCTACCTTCATCTGATGATGCTCTTCAAATAAAGGAACTACTTTCCCAATCATCCGGGCGGCTGTTATCTCATCGGGTTCTTCTACTTTTACCAATTCAAAACGACGACTAAATGCCTCATCAGGCTCCATAAACTTCCTAAACTCATCTAGTGTAGTGGCACCAATGACCGTCAATTCTCCCCGGGCAAGTTCGGGTTTGAGAAGGTTGACTAGTCCCATTGCCCCGCTCTGCGGATCCATTAAGATGTGGATTTCGTCAATAAAAAGCAGCGCTCTTTCCAACTGTTTTACTTCGGCAATGATATTTTTAAGTCGATCTTCAATTTCTCCTTTGTAAGAGGCTCCCGCAATCAAAGCCCCCATATCTAGCTGGAGCAAAGCTGCATTTTGCAAATGCCCTGGCACCTGCTCAGCAACAATCAACTGCGCGAGCCCTTCTACCAAGGCGGTTTTTCCTACCCCAGGTTCTCCCACAATGATCACGTTTGGTTTAGTACGGCGACCTAGGATTTCGATGGTCATGCGGGTTTCTTTATCGCGCCCGATGATGGGGTCAAGTTTCCCTTCCCTTGCAATGGCCGTTTTGTCAACGCAGTATTTATGTAATGTTTTTTGTCCTGAAGTATCCGTGTTTGTGGCTCCTGATATGCTACTTTTATTTCCATTTGCCGGAGCTACACTGCCTTGTACTCCAGCCTCCTCCATAGCTTTGGCAAGCAGTTCAGTTTCTGTAAGAGGAAAGGATTTTAGTTGATCTTTCTGAAAACCTACCCCTGGCCTAGCAATAGCCGTCAAAACAGCCAAAGGAGATACCTCTTCTTCGCCCAGTTTCATTCGTATCACATCTGATACCTCATACACGGCTTGCACTTGGGCATCGCCTCTTATATCACTTACTGGTCGTGCCGATTTGGGATATTTTTCTATCCTAATATCTGCCCAATCTCTCAAGTAGTACACATCAACTTCCCAAGCAGCAAGGACACTCGACAGCCCCACGTCATTGTGCAAAATTCCCTTGAGCAAATGCCCTGGCGAATAATTAGCCTGCTGATGTTCTTTTGCTACAGACTGAGCTATCTGAACCGCACGTTTGAGGTCGCTACTGAATGTAAGGGTAGAAAGCATAGAGGGTTTAAGTGTTTAGAAGTCTTGTGCCGAGAACCTAAAAATCCGAACTCACTTTATCATAACACTTCTCAAACTTAGAAAAGACACCTTCCAATGTCAAGCATTATTGAGTAAACGGTAGCTTTTGTTTAGAATATACCAATTGGGAGTGAAAGACCTTTATTTATGGCATGATTTATACTAGGTCATACTCTTCCAAAAAGGCCACTATATCGGGCACAGGGTCACGTACCAATACAGTAGCAGAAGGTACTATTTCTTCTACATGTAGCCGCGTAAGCCCTGGCAAATATACCTGCGAAGCTCCTCCCCAGAGCTGAATAGGTGGGGTATAGCCACGCCTTTTCATGTACTGCTCGGCATAGCCTTTTTCGGTTTGGGGCCCGATGCCTCCCACAAATCCAACCACGTCTTGTCGAAGGCGTATGATTACCAAAGAATTAAGGCCATTCCAATTGTGCAATACCGCATTACGTCGTCGAATACAATCTAGCAAACTTTTATTGGACTGAGTAGCATACGCCAATACATCGTGCAAATCGCCCAAAGCCCCCCAAAAACCGAAACCGATTCTTTGAGTTGGTTGGCAGTATCTGTGTAAGAATTGAAAACTTCCCAGTCAGTAAACTTATAAAGCAAGGTACCTAAGGCTATTTTTTGTTTTTGAGCATGAAGTCCATTAAACGATCTTCGGTGACTGAGCGGAATCTGATCAAATTCAAGATTAGCGTTGAGCATTTTGTGACGAGTTAAGTAAAACTCAATATTAACATCCTATCCTGCCTAGGTCAATAGAATGTTATCAAGTGGTAAAAAAACTTCACTGAAACAATTTTTAAGTACTATTATCTCCGAAATCGCATCAGTTTAAGAATGTCCTCTGCAGGAACTCCTCCATTCATAACTAACAGTGGATCTGAGTATTTCTATCTCTGATGATGATGTACTTAATAAATCAAGTAAGCCAAGTGATCCAATTGTGGCTTGCTCAAAATTGCTCATTGAGTCTCACTCCCATATCGTTGTCTATTTATATTTGAAGATAAGTGCTTGGGTAGTTTCTTGTTTGGTTTCAATCAAATCGCTAATCAACCACCCCGAGTTAGTGTTTTCGCGGGTATACTCTTCTAATTTGATAATCCATCCTTCGATTCCGGTTACAAAAACCGTAACATGGTCACATTCATTAAATTTCACAAATTTGTTGTCGACCGCAAACACAAAGGCACTCAAAGCGTCGAAACGAAAGCTTGTATCTGTATAATTTCGTAAAGGTACTCCTGCATGTAGTTCGTTAGAAAGACTCAGAAAATTGGTTTCATGGGCATTAGGCACCACGGCCCGTTGCTCCGTTTTTTTTTCAAATTGAACCATAAAATCATCCGAAACACCTTGTAAGAGCCATGAGTGGGTGCCCTTTTCTACTTTTCGACGAAACAATAAATCGGTGGTGGATGGCGAACTGAAATACTCTACTTTACAAGACGCAATGGCATATATTTTATCATCAAATTTTTCTAGGTAGCGCGGTTTGTTTTCGTCACATACCAATTTGATAAAACGCGAAAGTTTTTCTCGTTCTTCGGGCTTGTGCCATTTTGTATCTTCTGCATTGATTAGCCCCCGAATAAGCTCAGCTCGCAATGAAGTTCGTCGCAATGAATCACTGATTTTCTGTCCATTGGCCAGTCGATACGCATTAAATCGGTCATAAAATTCATCAATCTGACGAATATTTTCAGTCGATGGCAAAGACATTTTTGATTTGGCATGTGGTATTGCAATCTGCCCCCATGCACCATTTGTGAATAGCCAGCCTACCCACATCACTAAGGTATATCGAACCCAATTCATAATTAAGTGCTAAGGCATATTTAATCGTTATCTGTTATGATTATTAGCAATTTAGAAACAGTTATACTCTTCTACTGCTTAAGTAATTATGCAAAATTAAACTGGATGTTCTGATTACTGGACAAAAGTTAAGCTCATGGGGACAGAGCATATTTATTTTTTTTAGCCATAACTATCAAGTACTCTATAAAAATTACAATTTTTTGGCAAACGTTACAAATCAGACTATATCCTTTTCTAAAGACGGATTCATAAAGCGATTTT
>NZ_KE384050.1:0-53649 GCF_000423565.1 Runella zeae DSM 19591
GCTTAAATACCACCCGATTTCTTGAGTGTTTCATAGCCCTAATTTACAAAAAAATCTGCCCACAAAAAAGAGGCTGTCCCTTTTGAGACAGCCTCTTCCATTTTATAATTATTCAACTCATTTGTTCATGGCTTACACGAAACTTGACAAGTAAAAAGGCTACAATTTTCGCCCACTTACCAAGTTTAACTTCACTCATAGGTTAGTTAAGATGCGTATACAAAAGCTCCTTAGGAGTCCTTACTTTTTTGAGTTTTGCTAACCAATCTCCCGACTCATCGCGGTAGCCTAATGCCAAAATAGCGGTACTTTTCAAGCCTTTTTCCGACAATCCAAGAAGCTCATCAAGCTGATTGGCATCAAACCCTTCCATTGGTGTAGTATCTACTTTTTGGTTGGCAGCGGCCACAATCGCGATCCCTAATGCAATAGCTGCTTGCTTAGCGGTATGTGCAAAGTTCTGTTCGGGGGTTTGGCTTGTGGTCATTTGAATCAAGCGAGTACGATAAGCATCCGTGGCCGAATCGGGCAACCCTCGCTCACGATTGGCTCTTTCAAAATAAGCGTTGATGCGCTCTTCGGTATATTGCTCCCAAGAAGCAAAAATCAAAAGATGAGATGCGTCCGTAATTTGACTTTGTCCGAAGGCAATCGGGCGAATCTTTTCTTTCAACTCTTGATTAGAGACTACTAAAATTTCATACGGCTGCAGGCCCGATGACGACGGAGACAATCTAATAGCTTCCAAAATAAAATCTATTTTTTCTTGCGACACCTTCTCTCCATTCATTTTCTTGGTGGCGTATCTCCAATTCAAATCTTCAAGCAATTTCATATGTATTTACATTTATTGTTATTACATATAATACAAAGTAGGGTATAAAAACGTTCAGAACTGTGATAGGATTTCATAAAAAGTCTACTCAACTTAGTCCGAAAAGTTTCATAAATAACTCATAATAAAGTCTTTAATTTGGGTATTAAAAGCAAAAAAAATGGGCGATGTACATCGCCCATTTTTTTTGCTTTTACCAATAACTTTTACTGTATAAGCACATCTAGAAGCGGGGTAAAAGTTGTCCCAAGGGGATTGACAACAATGCCCGGTCCTGAGTTTTGCCACGAAAACACCCGCCCGTCTTTCATCGTCGCCACAAACCGTACCCTAAGACGATCGTTGGCTCTCAAGGTAGCAGCAGCCACTCCGGTCTTGGAAAGAAGCTCACTGACGGCTATTTGTTCTTTGCCATTGATACTCGACAGGGCCTTCAACAAAACGCCATGTGGTGCCGCAGTACTAGCGGCAGGTGTCACTACCGTACCTCTTACGTGGCTAGCGTAGGCTTCTACTTTTTCAATTTCAGAAGCATTGAGGCTTTGAGTCGAAAAAGCCATGTTGGCAGAAGCAGCATTGGCCAAAGTGACAGTAATGGTATTGACATTGGCCGCCGTTACAGCCGCAGGTAGTGGGTCAGGACGAGCTATAAAATGCGCTCCTTCTTTGATTTCGGGGAAAGGACTTTTGGTTTCGCAACTTATCAGAACAGCCCCTAACAGCCCCAAGAAAACAGATATTTTCAATGTATTTTTCATTTTTATCAATTATCGTTTTGAAAGTCAAACATTTAACTATTTCTGCCAAAATACCTTAGCTGTAGCGATAACCCGCTGCTGAGGAGCATTGGGATTCAACTGCAACTCTCCCGGTACGGGATAAGGATAAGATTGCGGATACCCACGATTGACATTGGTAAAGGCGATTCCGTCGTTGTTGGGGTCAAAGATTTTTGGAAAACCCGTCCGACGAATATCATTATAAGACTCCAAACCAAAGCCAAAATTGGCAATCCATTTTTCGGTCATGATAAGTTCAAGCTTGCCGTTGTCGTCGGCAGCGTCGTATTTGACCAATACCGCATCTACATATTCTTTGATAGTAGCGGCCGTGATACTTGGAGCCCCTCCCTTAGCAGCAGCGGCATTGACTTCTGCAAAAGCGGCATTCATAGCATCCGTAAAAAGCTGCTTGGCATTGCCCGTCCCCACGCCCGTCTGAGCCAACTCGGCGCGGGTAAATAAGTAAGAATGATAGGGTAAAATGCGTTGGGGACCGTCGCCTCTTGCTGATGCACCACTTACGCCAGCGGCGGTTACGCCATTGCCATCATCGTAACGACCACCACAATAATACAGCCCCACAATCGTAATAGACGATGATTGGTCAAAACCCTGATTGGGGCCTTGTGAAGAAAAATAAATCGACACAAAATTCCCGTTACGATATTCTACAGGGTTTTGGGCATTGGGACGAGCAGCTGAGAGTTGATTAAAATAATAATACGGAATACGAGGGTCACGAATCCCGTTCAAAACAGGATTGAGGATGCTCGTTCCTAACAAAATTTCGTGGAAGTAGGGACTGATATAATTGTCGCGTCCAGAGGTGGTGATGTTATAATCTTCTCTAAAAATCGGATTACGGTTATCAGGAGCACTGGTCGTGCCATAGTTAAGTGAAAAACCACCCGCCGAAGTCATCAAATCTCCTTCCGAAATCAGAGCGTTTACCTGCGTACTTACGTTTTGAGTAAGTCTGATTTGGTTATAAAGTTTCAGTTTGAGGGTTTTGGCAAACTGTCTCCAACGCACCAAATTACCCGCATACATGAGGTCATCTGTACGAGGAACCAGCGCCGAGGTTTTTGCAAGATTTGCAATACCTTCATCTATCATCGTAAATAGCTGAGGATAAATATCTTGACCTTTGTCAAATTTTGGAAACTGAATCTTGGCCGACGTACTCGCTTCTGTAAAAGGGACATCTCCCCACACGTCCACCATGTAGCTAAAAGTCATAGCTTTCATGATTTGAGCCACTCCAACGTAGGCAAAACTTTGGCTAGAATTGGCTTGTTCAATCAATATGTTGAGGTTTTGGATAGCTCGGTACATATTTGACCAAGCCTGCGTGCCCGAAAAATCCTGACCCGTGATGGCGTATTGGTCGTTGTTGCTACGCTGCGTCAATTGGTGTACAAATACGCCCGCAGGATTTGCCAAACCTGGAGGCCCTGCCCCTAGTGAGTTCACAATATCAAGCTGCGCGTTGGTGAGCAATTGCCCCGAATTGACCGTAGAAGGGTTGTTGGGGTCGGTATTTATATCAAGGCTGCACGCATTCAAGAGCAATATCATTGCCATAAGCGTGCTATATTTTAAACTTTTAATGATTCGATTCATGCTTTTAGGATAGTTAAGTGCTATAGCACTTGTGATTTGAAGACCAGCTTAGAATGTTACGCTTAAATTAACGCCGTATCTACGTACCGATGGTGCGGCAAAAAAGTCAATACCTTGGGCATTGGTATTTCCGAAAGTATTGACCTCAGGGTCAAAGTGCGTATGTTTGGGCATATGAGGAGCAAAAAACCATAGATTGCGCCCACTCACACTCAAATTGACGGCCCCAAAAGGAGTTTTGGTCAACAAACTTTTAGGAAGCGAATAAGCCAAAGACACCTCACGCAAGCGTACCACTGAAGCATCCCATACCGAAAACTCGTTGGGGGCATTGATAGCCAACGACCCACCAGCTGCCTGAAACCAGAGATTATTTTCCATTACTTGAATATTGTTAGGAATGGGCTGCCCGTCACCTCCAAGCAAAGGCTTAAGGGTATTTGCATCGCCCAATACTCCTGCCACTACTTTAGGGATTTCGCGGTCTTCGGTATCTTGAGTCACCCCACGTCCTAGCAAAAACTGATTGGTCCAAGAATAAATATCTCCTCCATGACGATAATCTACCACGCCACTGAGGGTAAATCCTTTGTATTTGAAGGTATTTGTTACGGCCAAAATAAACTTAGGATTTGGATTGGCGATGATTTTTTGCTCAACGTCTGGAATCGTCAACCCTGTATTGGGATTGATGAGGGCATTGCCTTTATCGTCACGGGCTACGGCAGTACCTCTCAATACCCCAAACCACTCCCCAGGCCGTACTACTGGCAAAGGTTGATTGGTAAAAATATTGCGGAGGGTTACTTCTTCTACGCCGTCGGCCAAGCTTTCTACGATGTTTTTGTTTTGGGTGTAAGCCGTAAATATCTCCCACTTCAGTCCATTGCTCATCTGAATCGGCACAAGCGTGATAGCCGCTTCGATTCCTGAATTACGAATAGAGCCAAAATTGGTTACAAAAGAAGTATAACCCGACGATTGCGGCAGTGCCCGGCGGGCGATAATATCCGTACTGAGGCGATTGTAATAAGTTAAATCCAATACAGCACGACCGCCAAAAAACTCTAGGTTGGTTCCGACTTCTACTTCTTTCGTAAACTCAGGTTTGAGATTTGGGTCAAAAGCCGATGCCGCTACAGAGGCTCCCGGTTGGGCGTTGAAGGGATAATCGTTATAGCGTGTTGACCCTTGCTGTCCTGAGCTTTCTCCAAAGTTGATTCTAAATGTATTGAGCGTCTGGTAAGGATCGGCATCGCGTCCTACTTTGGCGTAGCTTACTCTTATTTTGGCATTTGTAAGTGCTTTTGATTTTATATTAAATGCCTCCGTCAAAATCAATGAAGCATTGCCCGAATAATAGAAGTAGCTGCGATTGTTGGCAGGTAAAGTCGATGACCAATCATTGCGCCCCGTCAAACCTAAGAAAAGATAGTTTTTGTAGCCCAAAGTCATATCTGTAAAAGCGGCATACAAACGTCTTTTGCTAATTGCGGTATTGCCAGTATTGGGAGTCACAGTACTTACATTCGTAATCAAGTCAATGCCTCTCGTCACAATCCCCAACCCATTGACGCTCGTTTGGTCGCTGCTTCTTTGGTTGTAGTTGGCTCCTACGATAGCTCTCAGGTTGAGGTCCTGCGTCAAGTCACGATTGAGATTAAACAATAAGTTGTGGTCTTGTTCTTGAAACTCAATCGCGTCAAACTGCATACTTCCAATGCCCTGCGCTCCCGAAAGCGACCCGGCCGAAATCCGTTGAAAACGATTGTCGTTGAAAGTATTGAGACCTCCTTTATAGCTCACATTCAGCCAATTGTTGATGTCGTACAAAATACTACCGTTCAAGGCTACACGGTTGACTTTACTGGTAAAAATACTATTGTTGACCGACCAATAGGGATTATCAGCTTGACCAAAAGGAAAAAAGAACACGCCATTTCCAAACGGGTCTTCATAAGGCAGCTGGTCGAGAGGCCAGTTGCGGGGTTGCTGAAACATCCGAGAGAGAGGAGAAGTACCATCAGCACCAAAAAGCGGGCTGTCTTGTACGGTATTGGTGTAAGCCAGATTAGCCCCTACCACAAACCCATTATCAAGGGTAGTATTGCCACCAATGCTGACGTTGGTACGCTCAAAAGTCGAACCGGGGAAAAAGCTTTTTTGGTCAGTACGCGAAATCACCGATGTCACACTTGCTTTGGGACCTCCTCCCGTAATGCTGATTGAATTTTCGTAAAGATTTCCAGTACGAAAGAAGTTCCGCACATTGTCAGGATAAGCCCGATAGGCCACGTTGCCGTTGGGACGAAGTCCGTATTGAGCCGCAATAGCGGGGTAATTGGCTGCATAGGTATTGTAGCCTACCCAAATCGGAACCGAATCTACGGGGGCGGTGGTATTGGTCCAGCCACCTGCCGCATTGTATATACGTCCTAGTCCAAAAGCAGGCCCCCACGTCCCATTGGCATTGGCATATACTTGCTGCGACCCCGAACCATACTTGTTTTGGAAGTCTGGATAGCTCGCAATTTTCTCTGCCGAATAAGAAGTATTAAACGTAATCTCTAAGCCTTTTTTCGACATTTTGTTGGTACCCGACTTAGTCGTAATCACAATCACTCCATTGGCAGCGCGTGTTCCGTAAAGTGCAGCAGCGGCAGCCCCTTTGAGTACCGTCATCGACGCAATGTTGTTAGGGTCAAGGTCGGCAATACGGCTCGAAAAAGCCGCACCGTTGTCGCGGAAGCTACCACTTTCGCTCAAGTCATTGTTATAAGGAATTCCATCTACTACAAACAAAGGCTGGTTTGAACCAAAGAAAGAATTGGCTCCCCGAATCGTAATCCGCGAAGAGCTGCCCGCCGCTCCTCCTGAACCATTGATGTTTACGCCCGGAATTTTGCCTTGCATGGCTTTGATGACATCAGGCTCTGATTTCTGTACCAGTTTTTCGGCCGATAGCCTTTCTACCGAATAACCGAGGGTCTTGTTGCTCCGCTCAATCCCCACGGCTGTCACCACCACTTCGCTCAATTGTTTTACATCGTCAGAAAGGGAGACATTGATACTTGTTTGGCTTCCCACGGCTATTTCTTGCGAAAGATACCCGATAAAGCTAAATACCAAGGTAGCATTGTTGGGTACTTGAATTTGGTAAGTCCCTTCGGCATTGGTTGAGCTACCTGTATTAGAGCCTTTTACAAGTACATTGACGCCGGGCAAAGGGCTACCGTCGGCGGCGGCAGTGACTTTTCCCGTCACGGTGCGGTTTTGGGCATAGCTCTGAGCAATACACAGCACTATCCCCATCAGGAGTAATAAATTTTTTTTCATAAAATGAACTGGGAATTTGGTTTTTAATTCGTTTTGGCAACTGATGATAATTGCCGAAACAAATTTCCCCATTTCATTTATGCCAAAAATCACCCATTTATAGTGGTTTATTAAGTATAATGTTATGCCAATGTTATGTTGGGCAAAACCTTTCTACGACGAATTTTAAAGCATTTTTTCCCAAAATTGCTATTTCTAAATTTTTCCAAAGCACTGCTAGGGGAAATTTTTAAGCGTTTTATCCCTCATTTTTAGCTACCATGAATTAAGGGAACGATTAAAACCTTAAAAAAAATCTAATAATTCAAATCCCCCAAGATGCGGGGGAAGTAGTAGTTTTGTCCAAGAAAAAGTCATCAAAAATGGCTCATAACGGGTGATTTGTTGTTCGTTTTTTTTGCAGAATTTTGGCACAGGATTTAGGAGAGAAGGCAGTAAAAGTGCGGTAATGGTCTAGTCCTCGTTTTATTACGCTGATTTACAACATTAAAGAATTCTCATACGATTTAGTTTAGGTTAAGAAGATAACCGTAGGATTTTGTCTTACGGTTATTTATTTTCAGTACCTTCTACCACAAAATCTATATTACGTTTTAAGCCTTCCCATTTGGTGCGTTTGAGGGGCGAGCGGCGAAAGAGTTCTTTAAATACCTCTTCGGTGATTTCTTGCCAGTCGTTGTTTGTGAATCCTTCTAAAGCTGACGGCAATTGAAACTCAGGTGTTTGATGAGGTTTGGCAAAACGATTCCAAGGACATACATCTTGGCAAATGTCGCAGCCAAAAATCCAGTTTTCGAATTTACCCTTTACTTCTTGGGGAATAGCCTCTTTGAGTTCAATCGTAAAATAACTAATACAGCGACTCCCGTCTACCACATAAGGCTCCACAATAGCATCTGTAGGACACGCATCTACGCAGCGAGTGCAACTACCGCAATAATCCTTGATGGCATGGTCGGGCCACAAATCTAAATCGGAGATGATTTCCCCAATGAAAAAAAAACTACCCATTTTACGACTAATAAGATTAGAATGCTTGCCTATCCATCCCAAGCCACTTTTGGCCGCCCACACTTTGTCCATGACAGGGGCCGAATCCACAAAAATACGGCCGTTTACCTCCCCTATTTGTTGTTGGATTGTATCTACTAATGTTTTGAGTTTGTCTTTCAACACAAAATGGTAATCGGTGCCGTAAGCATATTTAGAAAGTTTGAGGTCATTTTCGCCTTCAGGCAAGCGTTTTTCGGGATAATAATTGAACAGCACAGAAATGACGGAGCGTGCCCCTTCTACCAGTTGGCGAGGATCGAGGCGTTTGTCAAAGTGATTGGCCATGTAGTGCATCTCTCCGTGGCGATGCTGGAAAAGCCAATTTTCGAGACGTGGCGCTTCTTCTTCCAAAAAAGTAGCCCTCGAAATCCCACACGCCTCAAAACCTAACTCTTCTGCGATTGATTTGATGAGTTGGCTTCTTTTTTGGCGGGTAAAATCGTCGATAGTCACGTGCGAAGAGTGGTTTATTGAAACAACAATCTTTGACAAAGTTACAGAATCTTGTTTATTTGTACTGTTTAGTCATTTTTTCAACCTTTACTCCTATGAATTTTTTTTTTAGCACATTGGTTATTTCACTCTCAATGGCTACCGCATCTTTTTCGCAACAAACCCCCGAAAGTCACCCTATCGATGTAAGCCTCGACAACTGTATGGACAAAAACCCTTCCACTCAGGGTATGATTGGATGCCTTGATGAAGCTTACAAAAAATGGGATGCCGAACTCAACAAAAACTACAAAGCGCTCAACCTACAGTTGAATGCGACTCAAAAAGCAGCTTTACTAGCCTCGCAACGCAAATGGATTGAATACCGTGATTTAGAATTTAAAACCCAAGCTGCTATCTATCAGGCGATGGAGGGCACTATGTACCTTCCGATGGCTGTCAACGATCGCCTCGAAATCGTCAAAAAACGCGCCCTTACGCTTAAAAGCTACTTAGAGCTATTCAACAACTAACTGTATTTCAGCCCTTATCAAAAATGCGCTTTATTATTTTTCCTCAAATGACATCCTACTCTAAACTTCTCCTCATAGTTTGTATGTTAGGAGTTAGTTTTCTCCATGCCCAAAAACCTATTTTGGGATGCGAAAACACTACGGCCTATTTACCAGATTTGAAGGGTAAAAATGTAGCCTTGGTCGTAAACCATACTACGATTTTCTCCAATCGACAGCATTTGGCAGATAGCTTAGTGAGTTTGGGGGTTAAAATCAAAATTATTTTCGCTCCTGAGCATGGTTTTAGAGGAGACGCAAGTGCGGGTGAAAAAATCTCCAACGGCGTAGATGCTAAAACAGGAGTGGCGATTGCCTCTCTCTATGGGGCCAATCGCAAACCTTCTGCTGCTCAACTCAAAGACATAGACGTAGTTATTTTTGACATCCAAGATGTAGGCGTGCGCTACTATACCTACCCTAGTACCATGCACTATGTGATGGAAGCCTGCGCCGAAAATGGCAAAAAATGTATTGTGCTCGACCGCCCCAATCCCAACGGTCACTATATAGCAGGGCCAGTATTGGATCGAAAATTTGCTTCTTTTGTAGGAATGAACCCCGTTCCTATCGTGCATGGCCTTACATCGGGCGAATTGGCCCAAATGATAAACGGAGAGGGGTGGCTCGCCAAAGGCGCTAAATGTGATTTGAAAGTAGTAGCTTGTCAGAAATACAATCACCAAACGGTGTATGATTTGCCCATAGCTCCGTCTCCCAACCTACCCAACCGCCAATCCATCTTGCTCTACCCTTCGATTTGTTTTTTTGAAGGTACCGAAATCAGCGTAGGTCGAGGCACAGATACTCAGTTTCAGGTCATTGGAGGTACAAACCCCAGCTATGGAAAATATACTTTTACGCCCACTGATAAGCCTGGTGCTATCAATCCTCCCAACGAAGGAAAAGTATGTTATGGGTTAGATTTGACCAAAATCAACGCTTACAAAGAAGGCCTGACGCTCAAGTATGTTATTGGGATGTACCAAAAAGCCCCTGACAAAAACAAATTTTTCACAAGCCCTGCTTTTTTTGATAAATTAGCTGGTACAGACCGTATCCGTACGATGATTGTGGCTGGCAAAACCGAGAAGGAAATCGTGGCTACTTGGCAAA
This sequence comes from Runella zeae DSM 19591, assembly GCF_000423565.1. Lineage (GTDB taxonomy): Bacteria > Bacteroidota > Bacteroidia > Cytophagales > Spirosomataceae > Runella > Runella zeae. The sequence continues at coordinate 9,750 of NZ_KE384050.1, forward strand.
ATGAGCTAAAAGCCTTCAAAGAAATGAGAAAAAAATATCTATTATATCCATAAACCAAACACAATTTACGCTTCATCATGAAATCATCTTTTTTGTTATTGGTAGGAATCATCCTGACAACCTCCACCTTAAATGCCCAACAATCTGACGAACAACTACGGCAAAAGGCTGACAAGATTGCCCATAAATATATTCTTACAGATGGGCACGTAGACTTACCTTATCGACTCAAAATCAAAAATTTTCGCCTCGAACGTGAGTATCTTGGGATTCCTATCAGCACCAAAGACGGTGATTTTGATTATGAACGTGCCAAAAAAGGGGGGCTTTCGGTTCCTTTCATGTCTATTTATATTCCTTCTTCTTATCAAGAAACGGGAGGAGCCAAACAATTGGCCGATTCGCTCATTACGATGGTGAAAGGTATAGCCAAGGCGCATCCTGATAAATTTGCCGTCGTAACGACTCCCCAACAAGCGGATGCCAACTTCAAGAAGGGCATCATTTCGTTTCCGATGGGGATGGAAAACGGTGCTCCTCTTCTCCAACTTTCGGACGTGGCTTATTTTCGCCAAAAAGGGATTAGTTATGTGACGCTTACCCACGCCAAAGACAATCACATCTGCGACTCCTCTTACGATACTACTTACACCCACAAAGGACTCAGCGCCTATGGAAAAGACGTAATCAAAGAAATGAACCGCGTTGGTATCATGGTAGATGTGTCTCATATTTCGGACGATTCGTTTTACCAAGCCGTAGAACTTTCGACAGTACCCGTGATAGCGTCGCACTCATCGTGTCGGCATTTTACTCCTACTTTTAAGCGAAATATGTCGGACGATATGATTAAGGTAATGGCGAAAAAAGGGGGAGTCATTCAAATCAATTTTGGTTCTAGCTTTTTGGACGAAAACTACCGCAACCAAGTTCAAGTATTGCAAGAGAAATTTGGAAAAATGTTGAAAGAAAAAGGCCTCAAATATGGCGCTCCAGCCGCCGAAGAGTTTTTGAAACAATACCAAAAAGAAAACCCTGTTTTGTTTGCGGATGTTGAAACCGTAGCCGACCATATCGACCATGTCGTAAAACTCACCGGCAATACCCAACACGTAGGCATCGGCTCCGATTATGATGGCGTGGGCGATAGCCTTCCTACTGGTTTGAAAGATGTGTCGCAGTATCCTAATCTTATTTATGTGCTACTAAAGCGTGGCTATTCAGAAGATGATATTGCAAATATTATGTACCGAAACGTATGGCGTGTGTGGAAACAAACCATCGCCAATGCCAAAATATAAGAATTAGTAATTTAATAAAACATGAGTCACCCCGAAAATCGGGGAGCATAACCTCTAGTATCATAAAAGCTCTCCGATAAAAGCAGAAGCTCAAAATTCGCAACCAAAAGCTATACCACATGCGCTTGGGTTTGACTTCTCCGAAGCCCTTGGTGCTAGAGCAAAAACCCCATACTACAAAGGTGGAGCTTCTCCGAAGCTATGCTTTTGCAGCAGTAATCTGACATTTTGCCTCGGAGAGGCGCAATGTTTGTAGCCCACAAACCCTACACAAAACAAATGACTTCGGAGAAGTCAAACAGAAGCTTAATAGAGAAGGGAATCAAAAGGCATTTGTAAAAAAGATAGCTGCAATACCCACAGTATCAAAAAAAACCTTCTGTTTACATTTGAGTATTTGTCCCTACTCGAATACAAACTAGAAGTTTTTTTTAGGAATCATCTAAAGCTGGAATGACTCATTTTTAGGTAGCAACAAACCCTCAAACTAGCTAAGTATCAGCACAGAAAGAAGGGTTAAACCACTTATAATAAAAAGGAATCCTGCGATTTGTTTTTTAAGAGATGTTGTCATAGCTGTATGTAATTTTGAACGAAATTAATAGGTACCAAAAAGACAAACCAGATAAATTAGTTAAACCGTAAAAAATCAACGATAAAGGGTTTAAATTATCCATTAAGGCGTTTTATAGGAATGACGCACAAGCGCCCCGAAAGGTTGGCGATGTAGAAATTATTTTCATTTCTACCGATGTATAGCCCCTACGGGGCACAATTCACCCATTTTTAAATTCATATTCTACCGATGTATAGCCCCTACGGGGCATAATTCATCCATTTTCAAATTTATATTCTACCGATATGTAGCCCCTGCTGGGCACAATTCATCCATTTTTAAATTCATATTCTACCGATGTATAGCCCCTACGGGGCACAGTTCATCCATTTCAAATTCATATTTTACCGATGTATAGCCCCTACGGGGCACAATTCACCCATTTTCAAATTTATATTCTACCGATGTATAGCCCCTACGGGGCACAATTCATCCATTTTTAAATTTATATTCTACCGATATATAGCCCCTACGGGGCACAATTATTCATTTTCAAATTTATATTCTACCGATATATAGCCCCTACGGCGTACAATTATCCATTTTCAAATTTATATTCTACCGATGTATAGCCCCTACGGGGCACAATTCACCCATTTTCAAATTAACACATTTTCAAATTCGCTACCGATATATAGCCCCTACGGGGCACAATTATTCATCTTCAATTTTTTAAATTGGTACATTTCAAATTAACTAATACCGTAACTTTGCCGTATGCGTATCAACAATGAAACTGCCGACCGAATCAAACAAACCGCCGACATCGTAGAGGTGATTGGAGATTTTGTGTCGCTCAAAAAACGAGGGGCTAATTACATCGCTTGCTGTCCCTTTCACAATGAAAAAACGCCTTCTTTCAATGTCAACCCTGTAAGGCAGATTTATAAGTGTTTCGGCTGCGGTGCCGCTGGCGACTCCGTCAAGTTTGTGATGGATATTGAGGGAATTAGCTACGGCGAAGCACTTCGTCATTTGGCCCAAAAGTACCACATCGAAGTTGAAGAAGAACAACAAACGCCCGAGGATGTACTGCGTCAAAATGAGCGTGATAGTCTTTATATTATTCTCAATTTTGCCCAACAATATTATCAAAAGCTCCTCTTTCAACACGAGGAAGGGCAATCAATTGGGTTAAGTTATTTCCGAAATCGGGGGTTCAACGACCTCACCATCAAATCATTTGGGCTAGGCTATAGCCTCAACGAATGGGACGGTCTCACCAAAGAAGCGGGGCAGAAAGGCTACAACCCACAACTTCTTGAAAAAGCCGGGTTGGCTCTTCATAAAGACAATGACTCGCAGCGAGCGGCCCGCGTATATGACCGTTTTAGGGGGCGCGTGATATTTCCGATTCATAATGTATCGGGAAAAGTGATTGCGTTTGGGGCGCGTATTTTGACCAACGACAAAAACCAACCCAAGTATATCAACTCACCCGAAACGGATGTTTACCATAAAAGTAAAATTCTATACGGGATTTATCAGGCTAAAAACGCTATCCGTCAAGAAGACGTTTGCTATCTGGTAGAAGGCTATACCGATGTTATTTCGTTGCATCAAGCAGGCATCCAAAACGTAGCTGCTTCATCGGGTACTTCTCTGACCGAAGACCAAATCAAACTCATCGCGCGTTTTACCCAAAATATCACTATTCTTTACGACGGCGACGCGGCTGGTATCAAAGCTGCCCTGCGTGGACTCGACATGGTGCTCGAAGAAGGCCTCAATGTAAGCCTAGTCACCTTGCCTGATGGCGAAGACCCCGACAGCTATATTTATAAGGTAGGCGCCGAGGGCTTTAAGGCGCACGTCAAGCGCGCCACCAAAGATTTTATTACGTTCAAAACCGAGATGCTCCTCAAAGAAGCCGGCGACAACCCTTTCAAACGCGCCGAAGCTATCAACGACATTGTGACTAGCATCACCAAAATTCCAGACCCCATCAAACGGCAAATTTTCTTTAAGCGCACCGCCGAATTGATGAAAATGGACGAGCAAACGCTCATTTCGGAAGGCAATAAGCACTTGCGTCAAAAACGTGATAAAAACCCCGAAAAACCTACTCAACCTACCAAAAGTGCCGAAAAACCTCGCTTCAATCCCGAACCTGACCCATTTTCTTTTTCTGAGAATTTCATAGAAGAAGAGTTTGGCATATTGGTAACTGACGCCCCTCCCACGGAGTCGCTTCCTGCCGAAACTCCCGTTTCAAAACACGAGCCTCCTACGGATTTGTTCAAAGCAAGGCTTTACTTTCAAGAACAAGCCTTTGTTCGTTTGCTGATTTTGTACGGGCAAACAGAACTCGAACCGGGTATTTCGGTATGTCGATACTTGCTCCACGAAATCGGCGAAATTACTTTTGAAAACCAGCTTTTTGATTTGATTCTCAATATTTTCCGTCAGCGTTTTAGCTTTGGAGAAGTACCCTCTACTGATTATTTTCTGAGTCATCTTGACCCGGATATTCAGAGCTTTACGATTGACCTGTGTACGAGCAAGCATTATTTGAGCGAAAACTGGTCAAAACACGAGATTTGGGTACCTTCCGACGAGGATTTACTCCACGAAATCGCTTTCAAGAAAATCTTACGATTTAAGATGGCTTACTCAGGCGATAAGATGAAGGATTTGCTCAATCAAATGGGTAAAATCACGGGTAATACCGACGAAGAATTTGCGCAAATCATGGAGATTCAGAAGCAATACAAATTTTATAAAAACATCAACGACTTGGCAGCGAAAGAATTGGGTACGGTAGTGCCAGGATATTAAAGTAGTATCGTTTGTATTCCCAAAAATAGGTCGGGACACAAACGATACTATGCTCTAAGGTTCGTATTTACTTCACATATTTTCTTTTGAGAGATTCTATCAAAATCTCCTCAAATCCGGGCAAGGTTTTATAAGCGTAATCGACCTTCCATTTGGATTGAAAATCATAGGACACTTCCAAAAACGCTTTTTCATCAGGGCGAACGCCGCCAATTCCCGACGCCGCATCATTCTTTTTAACGTTGATTTGGACGGGAATATCTTTGTAATATTTAAAAAACTCAGGGTGAGTAATATGACCCAATGGGGTGGTATCATAGGGAATAAACCCCTCAATACCAAATAGTTTCTTACCACGCAATGCCCAAGGAGTAAGTTGGTCATACACCCATTTGTCTCCTTGGAAACGATTGTTGAGAAATTCAAAATCGGTTTTTCCCAAAAATAAATAGACGCTACATTCAAAACCCGACAATACCATCTTGACACCTGCATCTAGCACCGTTCGGAATGATTCTACATCTTTTTCAAAGTTGTAATCAAAAACTATTATTTTTTCAAGGCCCGGCTTAAACGAATAGCCCGGTGTACGCCCGGCACACACCACCACCTCTTCAATTTGGGAAGCTAGTTCGGGATGATTTTTGAGAAGAGTAGCAATATTGGTCAAAGGACCTATCGCCAAAATCGTTAATTTTTCTTTTTGAAGGGCCTCCGCCAACGCCCGCGTTGCATCATTTTCAGTCCCCATGTCGTCGGCTTTATCAGAACCTTTATATACCGGAATGGTCTTTCCACGACTATACCATCTAAGGAGTTTTTGGGCGGTTTCGTAGCCATAGTCTGCGTAAGTAATGGTACTAATCCCTACCAAATTGATTTTATCGGGATGCTGAAGAGCCATCATCAGTGTGACACCGTCGTCTACTTCACGAGGAGCCCGCTCCGGCAATCCAATCATCAAGTCCGTATCCAGCCACACCTTTTTTTGGGCAAAAGTAAGAGTGGATATAAAGCAAAAAAACACCAATAATTTATTCATAAATATCAAGAAAAAAGCAAACTAAGTACTTACCCACGGTTAATTGTTCTGATTATTAAACACTTCCTTTAATTAATATTACCTTCTAATCCTCGCCTTCAGGCTGGTGATAAGAAATACCAACGACACTTCAAGCTGCTGCTATTCAACACAATTAATGACTAACTGCCCACATACTGTTACCAGTGTTCTAACACTTAAAGTATTGAAATAAAGCCAATTGATTAGGACTTCATGATCAGTTCGTAGGCTGTTTCCAACAATTCTTCTTTGTCCAACAAACTCAATGTCAAAGGCAATTGGGCCAGTCCAATCAATCGGCGCATGATTTCGATACCCGTAAATTGATCTACCAATTGAGGGTTTTTGATGTCTCCGTAAGCTTGATATACTTTACGAATCACCTCTTCACTTTGCTTGGCCATCATCAGGTGGGCTGTCATCACTCCTAAATCAAACTCCGCAGGCCCATAAAAACAAAACTCTGGGTCAATCACCTTGACACCATTGAGGGTTTTGAGCCAACTACCCGGATAAAAATCGCCATGTAGCAAGCAGCGACCATCTGCCAAATAAACCAAACCTAGCTCTTTGATTTTTTGTTTGAGTGCCTCATCTACTTTATAGGCCATCGATATCATCTGAAGTCCCGGCGAAACGGTATCTAAATCAAACCCATTTTCCAACATCAATGGATACTGGAAAATGTGTTCGTGATTTAGGGCGCGCATTTCGCGATTGGCAAACGATTCGTCGATTGTTTCTTTACGGGTCAGTCGGTGAAGCATCGCGATGTAGTGTGCCAAAGCCTCCACTTCAGCCAAGCTCAGCGTTTGGTTAGGCTGGTACAAAAAGGTATAATCACTGGCCGTTCCTAGGTCTTCCAATACCAGAATATTGGTTTCTTCATCCATTCCAATCAACTGAGGCATTAGCTCATTCAGGCTTGCAAAGGGTTGGATTTGCTCATAAAATCTCCCCTCAGTGATAGCACGATTGACGGGAGCAGCTATTTGAGGGTATTTTTCGACATAAGCCCGCGACTGCTTCACAATAAAAGTACGGTCATGAGTACGCACGCGTACGGTATAGTTCATATTGCCTTCTCCAGGCTTTTCCAAGATAAGGATTTGCTCGTTTTCTTTGAGCCAATTTTTTGTTTTTAAGTAATCTTCCAGAAGCTGCGGCTGCGCAATATCTAAGTGCATAAAAGATGTTTTGAAAGTTTTACCACAAATATCGTAATCCAAATTGAAACTGACGTGGAGGACCCGCTGCCCTCACTACCAAAGGCGTTCCGATAGGCCCTACTTGAAACTGATTACTAGCCCCGATAGTGGCATTAAAACCAGATAAATTGAGGGTATTGAACACATTGAATACATCTCCTTCAAATTCTATGCGAGGTTTGTTTTTGATATAAATGGTATATCTGACAGTCACATCTACACCTTTGTACCACGGCAATCGGTCACTGTTTCGTTTTTCGCCAGGATAATAATCTGCCGAATACCCAAAACTCTCTCCATCACCGTTCAAATCAGTCGTTCCAAAGACTTTGGCATCGGCCAAACGCGTAATGGGCTGTCCACTTTGAAGCTGAATTGCGGGCGAAATCATCAAACTTGGCCAGGGATAGTAGGCAAACATAGCATTGATGATATGGCGTCGGTCATTGCTGTGATAAGCATATTCATTGTCAAAATTGTTGGCGTCTTGTGCTCTAACGTTGATACTCTCGCCCGCATTGCCTTTGATAGAAGAAAGCGTATAGCCTAATCGATACGCGTATTTGTCATTTCCTTTGAGTTTTTGAAAAGCAAAATTAGCGGCATAATAACGAGTAATACCCGCCGTTTCGGTCATAAATACATTTCGAGCAATCCCCCTTAAAGTATCTCTACCCGCTACCGCATAAGCACCTCTGCTATCTGAGCGAATGGGTATAGGACGAGTCAAATCTCCTTGCGCTACGGTTCTGGTTTTCACATCTTTATCGCTCGTAAAGGGATAAGGGCTTGGCGCATTGAGATTGCGAATAATGAAAAGATTGTTGGTAGCTACATGTACCAAATCGACCGACAAAAGATAAGCAGCCGCCGGCTTGTGCTGTACTCCTACCGTTACATGATGTGCGTATGGATTTTGAAATCCATTGGGGTTCATGACGCGTAAATTGGCACTAAACTGCTCATTTCTACGCCCTTGCAATTGCTCATAAGAAGGCCCCGCCAGATAAGTCACGTTGGAGGCCGTCGCTCTGATATTACCTGGAAATGTAATACGGTCAAGATTGGCCGTGGGGTCGAGTACTCCTAGGCGTTGAAGTTCGGCCAATTGTTTTTTGAAGTCGGTCGAATTGCTACTAAATTGTAGATTGTCGCTATAAATGGAGTACTTTATTTTGTCATAAAACAATCCATATCCTCCCCTCACTACCCACTGTGGATGTATTTGATAGTTGAAACTAAATCGCGGCCCTACATTATTAAAATCACCTTTAGTACCTCCTCCCTTGGACAAATTATCGTAGTCGTACCGCAGTCCCAATGCAATCTTCAAACGGTCGGTAGCATTCCAAGTATCTTCTAAATACAGGCTCACTACATTTTGACGTGCCCCAAAAGTAGTAGGTCTTAGTTCGACGTCATAAGTCCGTACTGAAACATCCCTTGGTATATCATTGATACTCAATGCCGAACCTAAATTCCTTGCTTTTAGCGCATCCAACTGCGCTTGGGTCAATCTCACGGTATAAGTCCCGTATTGATTGCCTCCTCCCAAAAGCGAAAAATTGGAAGAAATAAACTCCCCTCCTGCCTTCAAAGTATGGCGTCCGCTACGTAATGTGAACTTTTGCTGAAGATGATGAGTATGTTCAAAATCATCAAAAATAGCGCCCGTTTGTCCCAAAGTCGCAAAGGCCGTTCCGCTAGGGTCTTGCACTGTCACTGAGGGACTTGTAGGATTGTCGGGCTGACGGTAATTCCAGCGAAACATCGAAATTTGGTAGTTGGTCTCGCCCGTTAAATTTGTTTTTAAGACATAGCTATTTTTCAAAGCAACGAGATAAGTACGGTTGGCGATTTTGGCACCCGCTGAAGGGAAAACAATACCTCCTTCCAAACCACCTCCTTGCCTAGCAATATCAAAACTTCCTACATTGACACGTACACTTGATTTGAAAGAGGGAGTCCAGTTATGGTCTAGTTTAGTGGAAAAATAAGAAAAACTATTGCGCCCCGTCACTATCTCGTTGATATTGAGCTGTGGCACCCGTAGCAAATTGTCTTTCTTATCATAGGTTTGTTCAAAGTTGACATAAAAAAACGTCTTATCTTTTTTCAAAGCACCGCCGATTCCCACTCCCAATTGATGCCGCTGAAAACCATCTTTGACGGGATTGCCCGACAAATCGAGCGTAGGATAGGGTGATTTTGCATCTATGATCGAACCTGGACGAGTCAGATAAAAAACTTCACCCGTTAGCTGATTACTGCCCGAACGAGTAGTCACATTTACAATCCCGTTGCTGGTATTCCCCCACTCCGCCGAGTAGTTGTTGGTTAAGACCTGAATCGACTCTGTGAATCCTACTGGTACATTGAATTTTACGTTTCCTAAAAAACGCTCATTGTTGTCCATACCATCAATGAGATAATTGGTATAAATCCCGTTGATGCCATTGATGCTTACATTGGGGGCTTCGGCGTACCCTAGGCTTGAGACCGACAGATTGGGGAGTCTTACAAGTGCCCTCGTAATATCGCGCCCTTCGATAGGCAAACTTTGAAGTTCTTTTTTACCAATCACCGAGGCGCCTTCCGCATTTTGCACATTGAGCTTAGCCGAGCGAACGTCGGTGATGATAATCTCTTCCAACACAGTCTGCCGGCGTGCTGGTAAGGTAAGTGCCAAAGTAGTTTTTTGATTGTTTTCTAAAGAGACACCTATCACTTCAGTAGCGTCAAATTCATCCGTTAGTTTTGTAAAAACTCGATATTTTTCAGTTGTCCTCAAATTAGGAAATAATGCAACCCCATTTTTATCGCTAATGGTTGAATCAATGGATGGTTGACTAGAACTTTGGAGATAAATCCTAATTCCTCTTAATGTTTTTTTATAAAGTAAACTACTCACTGTCACTTCGAGAGATGCTTGGGCATATACACATCGACTACCCAAAGTCAGAAGTATGAAAAATAAAAATCGATTCTGCATTATTGTTTTTTGCTTGAATATACGCTTAATTGATAGTATTAGATTTTTTTAACTCAAAAATTGCTTGCACCATTCAAAGCCCGTTTGCTTATTTGCAACCCCAAAATACAGGATTTCGACTTTGGTCGTTGTAATCCTTATCGTCACCAATTAATCCAATTTAATGACCGCCGCTCAATTTATCGCCCCTTTGGTGGGAATCACCGAACGCCAAGCCCACAATACCATCACCCTTTTTGACGAAGGTGCTACTGTTCCGTTTATCGCACGCTATCGTAAGGAAATGACTGGACAGCTCGATGAAGTCCAAATCAATGCCATCAAAGAACAATATCAGAAGTTTCAAGAAGTTGAAAAACGAAGAGAAGCCATTCTAAAAAGTATTCAAGAACAAGGAAAGTTGACTCCTGAACTTCAAAAAAAGCTCGAAAATACCTACGTTTTACAGACCTTAGAAGATATTTATCTCCCCTATAAGCCCAAACGCAAAACCCGCGCCACTATGGCGATTGAAAAAGGGTTAGAGCCGTTGGCCCAGTTGATTTTTGCGGGAAAAGAAGCCAATCCTGAACGCAAAGCCGAACAATTTCTCAATGACCAAGTATCCAACGTCGAAGAAGCACTCCAAGGCGCGCGCGACATCATGGCTGAGTGGATTTCAGAAAATACCGATGCACGCAATAAAGTACGCTATGCTTTTGAACGGACGGCTTACGTTTCGTCAAAAGTCAAGAAAAACAAACAAGAAGAAGGAGCCAAGTATCGCGATTATTTTGACTTTAGCGAGCCGCTCAACAAAATCCCTTCTCACCGCCTTTTGGCCATTCGTCGCGGGGAAGAAGAAGGTATCTTGAGCGTGGATATTTCGCCCGACGAAGACATGGCTATTGAATTTTTGGATAGGTTGTTTGTGAAAGGGCTACCGGCTTGCAAAGACCAACAAGAACTCACTGTATCGGATGCCTACAAACGCTTGCTCAAGCCAAGTATCGAAACGGAGTTTTCAAATAGCTCCAAAGAAAAAGCTGACCGCTATGCTATTCAGGTATTTGCCGAAAATCTCCGTCAACTTCTTTTGGCCTCGCCACTTGGTCAAAAACGAGTTTTAGCAATCGACCCAGGTTATCGCACAGGCTGCAAAGTGGTATGCCTAGATTCGCAAGGCAACCTTATCGCCGACACGGTGATTTATCCATTTGATAAAGCAATGGAGGCTGAAGCGGCGATTAAAAATTTAGCTCAACGACATCAAATTGATGCTATCGCCATTGGTAACGGTACAGCAGGCCGCGAAACGGAAGATTTTATCAAAAACATATTGCCTCGTCTTGGTAAAGAAAACATCAGCGTGTTTGCGGTGTCGGAGCAAGGCGCTTCTATTTATTCGGCATCCGAAGTAGCCCGCGATGAGTTTCCCGACAAGGATGTAACCGTACGGGGTGCTGTATCAATAGGTCGCCGCTTAATGGACCCACTTGCCGAATTGGTAAAGATCGACCCCAAATCTATCGGAGTAGGTCAATATCAGCATGATGTGAATCAAGGAATGCTCAAAACAGCACTAGATACTGTGGTCGAAAGTTGTGTCAACTCGGTGGGTGTCAATCTCAACACCGCTAGCAAGCACTTACTCCAATATGTGTCAGGCTTGGGGGCTTCTTTGGCTAAAAATATCGTAGAATACCGCGCCCAAAACGGAGATTTCAAATCGCGTCAGCAACTCATGAAAGTACCACGCTTGGGAGGTAAGGCGTTTGAGCAAGCTGCGGGCTTTTTGCGCATCGACAACGCCGCCAATCCCCTCGACAATAGCGCTGTACACCCTGAAAGCTATCAGGTAGTAGAAAAAATGGCGAAAGATTTGGGAACCACCGTGGCCGAATTGATGAAAAAACCTGAATTGCGCCGCCAAATCAATCTTCAACAATACGTGAGTGCCACCACAGGGCTGCTTACCTTGCAGGACATTATGAAGGAATTGGAAAAACCCTCACGCGACCCTAGGGCTCCCATTTCGGCTTTTGAGTTTGACAGCCGCGTGCGCAAACCCGAAGATTTGCACGAAGGAATGGTACTACCCGGTATTGTCACCAATATCACGGCCTTTGGGGCATTTGTAGATATTGGGGTCAAACAAGACGGACTTGTTCATGTTTCTCAAATGGCCAATCGATTCATCAAAGATCCCAACGAAGTAGTTAAACTCCAACAACACGTTACGGTAAAAGTCGTAGAAGTGGACTTAAACCGTAAACGTATTGCGTTGAGTATGAAATTATAATCGGCTGTATAGGCTTGTGTATTAAAGTCGGAGACTTTAAACCATTTCCGCCCCGACAATATGTCGGGACGAGAAGCAGCTGTCACCAAACTATCATTTGGGGACAATTTGGAGCTGCGTCTCTGACGCAACAGGCATTCTTTCAAATCAAAACTGAATGCTTCCTTAGGTTGCGCAAGGCTTGCTGCAAATGTCGCTCGTCGTGCGCAATCATAAATTGAAACACATCCCCCAATTTTAATTTTAGAAAACGCGCTATCGAAATAGGAATTTTTATCTGATTCAAATCAGCGCTGTAGGCGCGCCTCAAATAGCTCAACAAAGTCTCTTGCTGCTGAATAAACTCCGCTATTACTGCATAGGCATCCAATGTCGGAGAAGGGATATGCCCTTTGAAAGCTTTGTATTTTTTCTTGCCCGTTTGCGGTTCCATCATTTTGATAAAATAAGCACCCAACCAAGAACTTTTGAAGGTGTCACTGGGCGGAGAAGAAGGTATTTTTGCTAACCCTGCCCCTATCTCTGGTAGATAATAATCTCCATAACTATTGAGATGCGCCAAACATTGCGCAATACTCCAACCACCTGTCGATGAGGGGCGTAACAAATCTTCTTCTTTAAGATTCTGAAATTGTTGAATCACCGTTTGCAAGTGACTGTCAACACGATTTTCTAATTTTTCGAGCAATTGTTTAGTGAGAATTGTTTCCATGACTATTTGTTTGATGGATACAAAATTGGGAGAACCGCCCAAAACAATTCTTGGTATTTACCAACATTTTCTACATCCTCACTTTATTGATCAGTTTGCTGAAATTTGTGGCATCCATTCCCAAATAATTGGCTAAATATTTATGAGGAACCAATTGCAAAATATGCGGACTCCGTTGCAAAAGGCGTCTGAAACGGTCTTCGGCACTGAAGCATTGCAGCTCTGCCAAACGCTCCAATACCCCCGAAAGAGAAATCATTGCCCCTTGTCGTACCAGTACTTCTACTTCCTTATGCTGCTGTATTAGCTCATAAAGCTCAGCGTAAGAAGCTCGCAAAAATGTGGATACCGTCAGTGTTTCGTAATAATATTTGGAAGGATGCTGCAACATCAACGCGTCCAATACGCCTCCAAACGAAGGGGCATAGGTGAATACAATGGTTGCTTCGCGGTTTTGGTCGTCAAAGTAATACACTCGCTGTACGCCTTCTATCACAAAATACAGGTACTTTTCTTTCTCACCAGCAGTAGTTAAAATCTCTTTTCTTTTGGCAGAAAAAGGCCGCCAAATCTTTGAAAAATCGTCCCAAACTTCAGGAGATAAAGGAGAAACAGAGTCTACAAGTTGGTGTAATAAGTCGAGTGCTGCTTGCATGAAGATGAGATAAGTTAAACAATACAAATATAAGTGCGGCCTTACTTACTTGAATTGGCCCAGGGGTTAAAATAATACCAATCTTAGCTAAGAAGGCGGCAGAAAAGCCCCAAAATTACCCTTAAATTTGTATTACCTTAACTTACACCTACATGATACGTTTTCATTTATCTCAGCCCATTTTTCTCAAAACATTACTGATTTCTTTTCTTTTGAGTCAATTGGCCCTCGCCCAAGGCAAGCTCAAAGACTACCAACGTGCCGAACAACTCAAAAATCAACTTAAAGACAAAGTATATGGTGCGCCTTCGACGGCTACTTGGTCTATGAGTGGTTCGTGGTTTTGGTACCTTATCCAAACCCCACGGGGCAAGGAATTTATTGCCGTGAATGCCAAAGAGAAAAAACGTCAGCTTGCATTTAATCAGGAGTCAGTGGCGCAACAACTTTCTCAATCGCTCAACAAAAAAATTGACCCTTACGCTCTGCCTTTCAGCACGTTTAAGTACCTCAAAAACGACCAAGAGATTGAATTCAATGCGGAGGATTTTGTGTGGACGTATGGATTGAGCAACCAAATTTTGACAAAAAAAGAACCTGTTCGGCCTGAAGATAGAAGATACTGGGGCGCAAGTGGCAACGACCAACCTGACAAGCCTGTTTTTTCGCCCGATAGCAACTGGACGGCCTACATCAAAAACTACAACCTTTACATTCGTGAAGTATCCACCAAAAAAGAATTCCAACTGAGCTACGACGGTTCAGAAGGCGATTACTATTCAGGCTATGTGCAGTGGTCGCCCGATTCTAAAAAAGTAGTAGCCAACAAAATCCGCCCCAACCAAAAACACCTGATATACTTTGTGCGTTCGTCGCCCGAAGATCAACTTCAGCCTAAACTCGAAAACCGAGAATATCTCAAACCCGGCGACGCGCTTCCTTTTCGGAGACCTCAGCTTTTTTTGATAGAATCCAAAAAGCACATTCCGATAGATGATGCCTTATTCAATCACCAATTTAATATTTCACGCGTCGAATGGCGCAAAGATAGTCGTGCTTTTACTTTCGAATACAACCAACGCGGTCATCAAATTTATCGCATACTTGAGGTAAACGCCACTACCGGAAACGTACGAGCTGTGGTAGAGGAGCAAAGCAAAACCTTTATTGATTATAGTGGTAAAAAATACCGCTATGATGTCGCAGGCGGTAAAGAGCTTATCTGGGCCTCCGAACGAGACGGGTGGAATCATCTTTATTTGTACGATGCCGAAACGGGCAAAGTCAAAAATCAGATTACAAAAGGTAATTGGGTTGTACGTAATGTGGTAAACGTTAATCCTGACAAGCGTCAAATTATCTTTGCGGCAAGTGGAATGAACCCTCAGCAAGACCCTTACTTTGTGCATTATTATCGTATCAATTTCGACGGCACAGAGCTTACACCACTCACTTCCGACAATGCCAATCATACTGCTTTTTTCGCCCCTGACTTCCAGTCATTTGTAGACATATATTCGCGAGTCGATATGCCTCCGCTCACGGTTTTGCGGTCGGCCACCGACGGTTCTGTATTGATGGAGTTAGAAAAAGCAGATATTTCAGAATGGCAAAAAGCAGGCTGGAAAGCGCCAGAGGTATTTACGGCCAAAGCTCGTGACGGTCAGACTGACATCTGGGGAATCATCATACGACCTACTCATTTTGACCCCAAAAAGAAATACCCCGTTATCGAAAATATTTATGCAGGGCCACATAGTGCTTTTACTCCTAAGTCTTTTATGACTTACAATCGCTCCATGTTTGAATTGGCCGAGTTGGGTTTTATTGTAGTACAGCTCGACGGCATGGGTACATCGCTCCGTTCTAAGGCTTTTCATGATGTATGCTGGCAAAACCTCAAAGACGCGGGCTTTCCAGACCGTATCCTTTGGCTCCAAGCCGCCGCCCGCCAATACCCCAGCATGGATTTGACCCGAGTAGGTATTTACGGTACATCGGCTGGTGGGCAAAGTTCGACGGGCGGACTACTGTTTTATCCTGAATTTTATAAAGTAGGGGTATCTTCTTGTGGATGCCACGACAACCGTATGGATAAAATCTGGTGGAATGAACAGTGGATGGGGTATCCTATTGGCCCGCACTATGCTGATTGCTCCAATGTCACTCATGCCGACAAACTGCAAGGGAAGCTTTTGCTTATCTTGGGAGAAGTGGACGACAATGTGGATCCAGCTTCTACGATGCAGCTTGTCAATGCGCTTATTAAGGCCAATAAAGATTTTGATTTTTTGATGATTCCCAACATGGGTCATTCTGCGGGCGGCGATTATGGCGAACGTAAAAGACGTGATTTTTTCGTAAAACACTTATTAGGAACCGAGCCACCTGCTTGGACACTGCCTCTTTCGCCTCCTACTGGCAAATAGATTTGTTTTTTTAGCTGATAAGTATATTTTTAGTTTACAAAAAGCCGTTTTAAAGCGGCTTTTTTCTTTGTACTTTTTCCAAAAAAAGTATTATTTTGTCGCTTTACAAAACCTATGATGAATCATTTTACTACCAATACTCCACTCACATATGATGCGTATGTAAAAGAGTGGCGCGATATTCACCATCGCTTTCTTACTGATTTTGAGCAGTCTCAATGCTCATTCGTTCCTTATTTTTTACCAGAGTTTTCTGTCAAGCTCCCTACTTTTCAGCTCCTCGAAATCCTACGACAACGGCTTGGTAATGACGTTTTTTTGCGTGCACTCAATCCTACCGAAACTATCGATTCGCCGGTCAAGAACGAGCCCGATAGCCAATGGCTCAAAAAATCAAATATGGTGGGGGTCAATGTCCGTACGATTGGTAGCTTTTGGAATGTGGTGGCCTATGCACTTACCCTGCCTCAGTTTCATGACTCGGTTCATCTATTACCCATCTGGGAGCCGGGTGTAGTGGGAAGTTTGTACGGAAAAGTAAGTTGGAATATCAACGCAGCGTTTTTTAGTAACAAACTTCAAGAGGCCCTACCTTGGCTCGATAGTGTCGAAAAGCAGCTCAAAGTGGTGGTCAATTTACTCCATGCTTTAGGCAAAACAGTAGGACTTGACGTGATTCCTCACACTGATCGTTTTTCGGAAATTGTACTGATTCATCCTCGGATTTTTGAATGGGTACGTCGCGACGGCGGAATGCTCATCGACCATTCAGAAAATGTATGGCAGCAAGTGGAAGCCGTGATTTGGGCTTTTCTCCAAGAGCACGGCACTGCCGACGGGAGCCAACTCAATTTCGGGAAAGACATCCTTTTTGACCCCGAAATCCCACTATTTAGTGACCAAAAACGTCAAGAAATTATTTTTGGCTTTGATCAACAGCAGCGCTTACACCGCCGATTGGCCTTGATGCAAACCTTAGTTGCTCAAGGATTTGAGACACTCCCCATGACTATGGCACCCCCTTACCGTGGTTTGCATATCAATCCCGACGTATTTGTACTTGACGAAAGAGGTACTCCGTGGTTTCAGTATGAGTTTGACCATCCCCAAGAGATGTCGCGGGTATTTGGACCATTGACACGCTATCGATTTTACCATTCCAAAAACAATAACGAAGCGTGGGAGTTGGATTTTGAAAACCCCAATGTAGGTGCTTGGCATTATTTTATGAGAAAATACTACGAGTGCCAACAGCAATTCAACTTCGATTTTATGAGGGGCGATATGGCACACGTCCAAATGCGCCCCGAAGGAGTCCCTAGCCATATAGACGCTTTTTATGACCCGCTACGAGCGGTTAAAACTTTTATTCAAAAACGAGGTGTCAAATATTTCGCTTTTTATGCCGAGACATTTATCGCTCCCCCCAACGTGATGGGCTACGGCGACGAACTCGACCACCTCGAAGCTATCAACGCTGATGCCACGCTGGGCGATTTACAAGCATCGGTCGTAGGAAGTGAGGAATTTTCTGAACGCTTTTCTCTCTATGACCAACTGCTACGTACACGGCAATTTGCCCCTAGCTTTACTGTCATTACTGCCGACAAAGACGACCCTCGCTTTGATATTTTTTACCAAAACGGCAATCTAGTTCGGTATTTTATGGGGCTTTTTTTGACCGATATGCCTAGTTATTACAGCCTAGGTTTTGAAGTACGAAACTTGCACCTTGAACGGGGTAAAAATGAAGAATATACCAAACTGTACGTATTCCAAATCCACGATGATAGTGAGGAAGACAAAGTAACTCATGGGCCTTTTGAATGGGGAAAGAACGTATCTCAGTTTGCAGAACTCAATAAACTACGTCTGTTTGCGGAATCTATTTGGAAACATATTCAGTCGCAAGTAGTGAATTGGCTTGTAGCGCCAAGCACAGCCCCCAACAACAAGCTATGGGTATGGACTCATGCCCCACACGCACGTTTTGTATTTGTAGTGAATGTTGACCCCACCACCGAAGCAGCGGTCAAGGGCTTCGATATTACAAATTATGAGCTAGTTTTCAGCACCTCACACAATACTGATAATCAACATCTTACACCCCCACTTACAGGCTACATTTACCAATCAAAAGAATCATTTCCAACCTTTAGATTTCAGCCTGCGTCATGGTAAGTAAATAAAAGTTATTAATCAAACCCAAACACAAAAGCCATGATTAAGTTGATTAGTATGTTATCAGTTGTGATGTTGGTAAGTGCAAGTTGCAACAAAAACGAAGTAACACCCACCGATGAATTGAACAACGCCACCCAAATTAAAAACACACGCGCTAATTTTGAAAAATTGTCGGGCAAGTGGATTTTTAAAGAGTATCTCAAAGACAAAACCGTTCCGGCCAATAGCGAGGCTACTATCGAGTTTTCGAAAGGTGAATCTTCCGACATTTTGATAGTAAATGGTCGGTCTTTTGTAAATTTATACTCTACGTCTTTTACTTACAACGAAGCTCAATCTAGCATTCAAATTGCGGCCCCTATCGGTATGACAAAAATGGCTGGCACTCCTGAACAAATGAAAGCCGAAAGGGATTTTCATAGCAATTTGCAAAATGTGAAGAAGTTTGCCGTAGAAGGCAATACCCTCAAATTATACGTTGGAGAACCCGCTACCGAAGTCATGTTTTTTAATCAATAAGCCCTTGCCTTATTGGGTCTAAAGAGGCTGTCCAAAAAGTAACAGGTCACAAAATATTCTTTGGTTTCAACCTCATCCCAACCCTTCTCCTGGCAGGAGAAGGGCTCAAAAGTCCCCCTCTACTGAAAGGCCGCGACGGCGTACCGTGAGGGGGATTTAGGGGACGGTCGGCCGCTGCCGTGAGGTTGAACAGACGCCGAAGATAATTTGGTGATACCAGATTTTTTGGACAGCTTTTTTTTGTAATTTATTTACCCAAATACCCTTTTGATTTTCGCCAAATAGACCAAAGCGTTTTGTTGGCATCTTCCGAAATCTTCAACCCAAGCACTCCTCCTCCAAATACCGTTACAATCAACAGAGATTTGGCGACCATATTTATTAAAATACTCATTAGGGAAGAAGAAGGTGGCGGAATCAAGAGCGAAACGCCGTAAGTTATGGCGATCAAGAGCATGACTTTGGGCGTTTTGCTCGTAAAGGGTTGCAGCCCAAAACGATTATAAATAAACCAAAACTTGATAAAGTTGTAAATCGT
This sequence comes from Runella zeae DSM 19591, assembly GCF_000423565.1. Taxonomy (GTDB): domain Bacteria; phylum Bacteroidota; class Bacteroidia; order Cytophagales; family Spirosomataceae; genus Runella; species Runella zeae. The sequence continues at coordinate 29,026 of NZ_KE384050.1, forward strand.
AAGAGCCACAAGCATCGCCAAAGCCGCTCCGTTGTAGCCATAAGTAGGAATCAAAATGGCATTGGCAACGATGAGCATGAGGGTTTGAAAAATATAAAAGAAAAGGTCATAGCGATAGTATTTAGAACCTACCAAAATCTCAGAATTAAGCCCCGTAGCCATGTCAACCAATTTTCCCAAACCAGCAAACAACACCACCATTTTCCCCTGTTGATATACTTCAGATTTAGGGATAACTTTGAAAATACTATCAATATTACACCATATCCCCAAAAACAACAACCCACCGATAATCAGCAAGTTAAGCGACGACTTCTTGTAGATTTCGTCGATATGGCCCATGTCATTTTTTTGCCAAGATTCGTTAAGAAGCGGCGTACTGATAGAAGCAAGGGCATTGCGAGGAATCGCAATAATGAGGGCGATTTTGGTTGCAATGTCAAATATGGCCGTGTTGGTCATTCCATTGCTATAGAGGGGCAAAAAAAACTTCTCAATATTAAGCGCCAAATTGACGCTGATTCCACCCATGATTACCCAAAGGCCATATTGCCACATTTCCCGAAAAATTGGCTTTCTAATAAAACTAAAATCAACTTTCCAGTATAGCCTCCCAAGCCAAAATAAATATCCAAAAAGGGCTATGACGGCGGCTACATGTACCAACACCAATCCCATAATGAGTTCATTGAAAGTAATGAGCTTAAAGCCATAACAAATCGCCAAGAGAGAATTAGTCAGTTTGATTCCTAGCTCTCGAATAATAGCCGGTACCACAATCCGAAGATGCACCCTAGCATATGCTTCAAGCACCGCCATATATACCAAACATATTGTCAGCGGCAATAAGTAATAATAGTAACTTACCAAAAGGGGCGAATTTTCTTCGTACAACCACCGAAAAAAATCAACCCCAAAAAAGTAAAACAACGTAAAAATGAGGCATCCTATCAAAGGCGCTACCAACAGAAACACAAAAAAGCCGTTGTGTTGATTTCGTTCATTACTAAAACGATTAAAAAACCTCACTGCTACAAACGGAATTCCGAGCTGCGTAAAAGACGCAAACACCACGGGGTAGCTCGTCAGGGCACTGTATAATCCCATCTGATCCGTCTCCAAAAAACTGTTGTAGAGATAGAGAATATTTACAGTACCTATAATGACTCCTAGGTATGTAACTATCGAATTTTTAAGGCTTTGCCTAATTATAATTCCCATTAATACAAATATTTACATTAAAAATATCCCATTTGGCATAATTGTTGAGAACTGCTGCTTAAGTATATATTTTACACTACCCAACCCCAAAATTAACATGATTACGCAGGTTTTACGTAAGGAATCCTCCTTTCTATTTCCGCTTGCCCTTCCTTTTATCGCCATTGGTAGCGCACTTGGAGTATGGTGGTTTTATCTTCTTCAATATACTTCCAACACACCTTATTGGGATGATTTTTTGTGGGCGGTCAATTTCATGGCTGACTGGACTCAAGCCAAAAACGCTGCTCAACAATGGCAACATTTATTTGGATTTTATTTTGAGCACCGTATCGTATGGTTACGTTTGTTTTTATTGTCGAGCTATTGGCTCAATGGTACTATCAATTTCCAAACCCTTTTGTTGATTGGCAATATTGGCTTATTAGCCTTACCGTTTTTATTTTGGAAATCCTTGCCGGGTCGTAATCTTCTTGTTAAAATCTCTTATTTATGGCCTATTACTTGGATATTATGGCAACCTCAATGCTATCACAACATCTTTACCACATACGGTCTCTCCAATCACTACACCATTTTGTTTGTCATAGGAACAATTTATACCTTAATTTACTTTCCGCACAAGCTCGTTTTGGCTTTATTGCTAGCTTTCTTAGCCACTTTTAGCACAGGCACGGGGCTTATTGTTTGGGGCGTAGGTGGTTCAATTTTAGTATGGCAAAATAGGCGTAATCAATTAATCATCTGGACAATAGTAGCCCTTATCTGTATTGTTGGGTATTTTGGCGGAGGCGGAAAACCAAGTTCTTTTGCCCCTCAAAACGTCCCTTTGCTTACCAAAATTCTCAATTTACCCTTTTATCTTCCTACGTTTTTCTTCGATATTTTTGATTTTGGTTCTCTTAAAGCTGGCAAAATGACCGCAATGCTCATCGGAATACTCAGCTTTGGGGGGTTATTGACTTGGGTATTTTCTCAATTAAAACCTATTTTGCAAGCCTCTTCGTGGCATCAACTTCCTCAAGTGCTCTGGAAAGCACGGCAAAACTTAAGTTTAAATCAACTGTTTTTATTACACATCGTTTTCTTTTTGGGCATTGTAGGGCTTGCCGCAGCATTCAATCGAGTTGGCGCCAAATTTAATCAGTGGTCATTTCCTGATTATTATCGCATCTATTCCCAAATTTTCATAATTGTATTGTATAGTTGGGGGCTACAATATTTTTCATCCCGTCTACAAGTCAGGGTCATAGGGATGGTATTTGCGGGCCTATTTTGGATGGCAAGTTATATTATACATACCCCTCACATCATCAACTTACACCATCAAATTGAGGCTGACGCTTTCAATTTTAAAGTCAACAGTCGCTGGAGTTTTTATCCTGCTCATCGTGGCCCTAAGGAGTATCATCTCATCAATCAAAATACGCATCAAATCATAGAAAGTGGCATTTGGCAAATACCTTCTTTTACTTCGACTTTTCGTCAAGAAAGTATTAGCTGCGAAGATTGCCAAGTCAATATCTCCACCGATCATACCAAACCCGCTCTTAAGTTTCAATATACTGGGTATGATTCTCATTCAAATACGCAATTTTCGGCCTACCAAAGCTCTCAGCATTTATGGATAGCTCCCTTGACCCAAACAATCGCCGATTTAGGATATATGCTCAAACACCAATCTCTGACCAAGCCAGAGCCTGTTTCCGTTGTGAGTATCAATCGCTATTTTTTTGAAGCGACCGATATTCGCCCCTCTAGTCTTAGACATTGGCCATTAAAAGCCATTCCAACGCCTATTGATTTTGGAGGTGATACCGAATTGTCGGTGGTTCATGTACAACCATAGATTCACAAAAACGCATCAGTCCAACTAGCAAGGTTTAGTTTTTACGAAAAACGGCTAGTACGGTGGCTCCTTGTGGAAATACAGGTAAGCGTTTGACTAGCCAACGAGTAAGTACATGGGTAGCACTACTTAAGATATTGTTGCCCAGTATCTTATTGAGCCATAATCGATACGCCATGCTGCGATTGATAGCCCCGGAAGGCTGAATCGAAATCTCAACGATTGACAAATCATATTGAGTAGCCAAATAAGCCAATGAGCGAGCATCCCAAAGTAGCATATGGTGCGGTGGTACGTTGAGTGTATGATAAGGGTCGAGTGCAAAAATAGGGCTATCATTGTTAGGTACACCGATAGCAAATACACCTCCTTTTTTCAGGCAAGTCAACGAATCTTTGATAAATTGTCCTACTTCATTGACATGCTCAAACAACTGAAAAGCGCATACCATATCATACTTAGCTGGATACTGAGTGGCATGCTCACCGATAGTCTGGTCGATGATTTGGATTCCCTGGGTTTTACCATAGGCCACTGCTTCAGGATTAAAATCCAAGCCAATGCCTTCTGCCTTTTTTTCTTTTATTTTCTGTAAGAAATAACCATTACCACAGCCAATTTCTAATATTTTTTGTCCTTCCTTTATATGTTGAATTGTCTTCTCATGCTCCCATTTCCACAGTGAATAATAGCCCTTATAAACCCTAGCCAAATCTGCGTAAAATTGCCCATCTCCTGCTAATGAAAAAGGATAATAAAACCGCAATTGAGAAGTCTGGCATTGGTATATATCAATATTGTCCAGTCCTTTGAAATAGCTACTTACATCCACACTAAATTCTTTTTGGTACTGCTCTATGATTTGGCTGGCAGACAATTGGCTTTCGAGTACCACATCGGCCTTACCAGTAAGTGGGGAAACAACGGTCATGGGGGAAGTATTTTCCATAAGTTATTTTTGTCAAAACTTAGCTTTAAGAAAGCCCTTCTAATTTTTTAAAACTTGTAATAACTTCTCAGTTTGTAAATCAATAGCATACTCTTTTATCATTTTTTCACGAGAAGTCTCTCCCATTTGAGCAGCTAATGCGGCATCGGAAAACAATATTGACATAAAATACGCCATATTCTCAACATCTTGCTCCTCTACCAAATAGCCTGTTTTTCCATGTTCAACGGCATCTTTGATACCCGCATGTCGTGTACTTACGATGGGCAGCCCCGTTGCCGCTGCTTCTAAAATAGAAGTAGGAGTACCTTCAGAATCATTGTTTTCGGGATTAAACATTGAGTGTTGTACAAACAACCGCGCTGCACGAAGATAAGAAGCTACTTCGTCAGGTTTTTTGATGCCAAGTAGCTGTACGGCGTGTCGAAGCTGTAAATCTTCTACTAGTTTTTTGCAACTATTAAACAAATCACCATGTCCAATCATCACCAAACGGGCATCAGGATGAGTTTCCAAAACCTTGTCAAATGCTTTGATAGTCAGATGAGGGGCTTTTTTGCCCGTAAAACGTCCTACTGCCACCGCCAATTTTTCGGAAGTAGCAGGATTGGCGCCAAAAAACTCATGTATTTTTACCCCACACGATACAAAATGGACTTTATCGCGGGGAGCGCCTAATTCCACCAAACGCTCCACCATATCTCTCGACACTGCTACAATTGCTTTGGCATATCTAAAAATCTTTTGATATTCGGCCAAATGTGATTCCACCGTTTTTTTTTCAAAAGCATCAAATCCGTGAAAATGCACTACCAACGGAATCCTTGCTTTGATACAACCGTCGATGATTCCCGCACCCGTAGTGCCATACTCTACTATTACTACATCAGGCTGCTGCTGAAGTAAATACTTAGCCAAATAGTGCGTGTAAACCTTAGCATACAACGCTGGAATAAGCCTTTTGATAAATACCCTGATGGGTTCACTAAATGGAAAAACAGATTTACCGTTTTGGTCTTCATACGGTCTTTTTCCGCCCGTAAGTACAAAAAAAGGTTTTAAGTATTCGATATGATACCTAATAAACGTTTCTGAATAATTGCGTTTATTGGGATGGGCAAAACCTATCTTCATACTTTATTTTTTGGCTTTTGCCACTACCAGATAAGTACATCCATCGGTATCAGTGGCTTGTTGAGTACTAATTTTATCAAAAAGGGCAATCAAAGCTTGCATGGGAATCGTAAGCAAAGGACGTAAAAAAGACGGAAGTTTGAACAAAAGTCCATCCTGAAATAGCTGTAGCCCCATTGCTGAGCGTCCAATAATTCCCCGAAATGCGACTACTTCAAACCCATTTCGCTCTACGATTTTTTTCAATCCTGTGGAGGTCCAACGCCAATAATCCGTAGGGTCGGGGTGGTACATCCAATACCCGTGCGTTGTCAACAACAAAGTGCCGTCGGGTTTTAAGATACGATGCGCTTCACTAAGATAGCCTTCTGGGTCTTCTACATGCTCTAGTACTTGGGTCGAAAGCACTACATCTATCTCGCTATCCCCGTATTGAATCTTGCTATCACTTCCCACAATAATATCCGCATGTGGATTCCAGGCCAAATCAATTCCTAAATACTGGATATTTTTATTCCTAAAAAGAGAAAGATAGGGTTTAGTACCACATCCATAATCAGCCAATGTAATAGTTGTTTTCTGGGCCAGGGAGTTTACATACTTATCGCGCCCCCATTCTACCAATGCACGAAGTTTTTTAAGATAATACCAACGTGGATGCCCAAAGGGAGGCTTGATACGATAATGCTCGTCGGGATTGTCGGGCAGCGCCTCTGTACGGACATTTTGGGACATAAAAATAAATTTATCAATCACTTATAAATAAGACAACTATACCAACTCACCATGGAATTTTTGTACTAAAATATCGGCGATGCGGTTGGCAGCCGCTCCATCCCATAAAGGAGGAATAGTACCTTTTTTAGTACGTCCGGTGAGTATTTCTTCTACTTTTTGACGTACTGTCAAAGGATTCAAATCGGCCAAAAGCTGATTAGTACCAAGCTCTACGGTCACAGGCCGCTCGGTAGTATCTCGAAAAGTAAGACATGGTACCTGCAAAAAAGTAGTTTCTTCTTGGATTCCTCCCGAATCTGTGATGACAATAGCGGCATTTTGCATCAATTTCAAAAACTCCAAATACCCTTGAGGCTCAGTGAGAATCAATCCTTCAATTTGAGTGAGCATTGGCAACAAACCAAGCTTTTCAATGTTATTTTTAGTTCGCGGATGAATCGGGAACAAGACTTTTTTGTGTTTTACGGTATCTTTTATTATTTGTAAAATATTATGCAAACCTTCTTCAGTATCTACATTGGCTGGACGGTGCATCGTCATCAATACGTATTCACTGGCATGTAGTGACGTTCCTATCAAATCCGTTAAATCAAGTTGTTGGGCTTTTTGATGATAATATACCAGCGAATCAATCATACAATTGCCAACCATAAAAACTTTTTCATCCGGCACGCCTTCTTTTTTTAGATTATCGATGCCTGATTGTTCGGTTACAAAAAGCCAATCGGAGATGCTATCTGTCAAGATTCGATTGATTTCTTCGGGCATTCGACGGTCACCGCTTCGCAGTCCTGCTTCTACATGGGCAATAGGAACGTGCATTTTGCTAGCTACTAAAGCACACGCAATGGTCGAGGTCACATCCCCTACCACCAATACCAAATCTGGACGCTCCACCTCCATCACTTTTTCAAACTCCAGCATGATTTTGGCAGTTTGCTGCGTATGAGAGCCTCCCCCTATTCCCAAAAAATAGTGAGGCTCTGGCAGTTCTAATTGGTTAAAAAACACATCCGACATCTTAGCATCATAATGCTGGCCAGTATGAACAATTTTTGATTCAATCTCATTTTTGGTCAGAAAAACCCTGTGCAAAGGGGCTACTTTCATGAAATTAGGACGAGCACCGACTATATTGAGTATTTTCATTACAAAAAATCACTGAGTACTTTTTGGATAGGATTCGCAAAGGTACAAATTTCTACTGACGCATCAGTGTAGCGCATTCTTTATGCTTGCTTCCTACATTTGGAAAAGTATTTTTTTAAGCAATTTTTTCTCCTAAAATGCCAATCCACACTACCTATACTTAGGCTTTTTTTGGGATAAAATCTGAATGATTTCTAAAATAGCTTATATATCTATCTAGTGACGAAATTCCGGCATTTACTTCATTTCACGTATACATAAAGGCAATTTCAATTTAAGTGATCTCGGGGATTTTTGGTATATTTTATCTCAAAATGAGTGTTTTAAATCCAATTTTTCCGCTTGATAAGTGTAGCAGCAATATTTTGGTAAAATGCTGCATGTTCGCTTAATTTGTAGGTCTTTTCAGAAAATATACTGCATTGATTATCTAACAACATTCGCATACACATCCTCAAAAGATTATATTCGTGTCGCATTTTATGTCTTTTTTCCATAGATATACTTTAATTTTCGCTCTCATTGTGGGGGGCGTTCTAAACTTAAATAGTACCTCCGCGCAAGCCCAACAATCTCCCCAAACTCCAACCATTGACAGTATAAGCGATGAACAGTTTATGGAATTTTATAAAAGAGCTATGGCAAGTGGTATGTCAGAAATTCAGATGGAACAAGCCGCTCTTGCCCAAGGATTCACGCTGACCGATATTTCAAATGCTCGTAAACGACTTGCAAAAATACAAAGTGAGCAAAACAAAAATGGGAAAGATAGCGTGATAAGCCCTCGTCGTCAGATAGGTAAGTTATCTATAAAAACAAAAAACGCAAACCTAAGAGACTCTTTAAAATTACCTATTAAGACCCAAAAAAAATTACTCATTTATGGGTCAACGCTCTTTGAAAATTCTAACCTTGCCTTTGAGCCTAATTTACGTCTAGCCACACCCACTAGCTATGTATTAGGCCCTGATGATGAACTTCTTGTAGATATTTATGGCAATGCCTCCGATAGTTATAAATTAAAAGTGAGCCCTGAAGGCACTGTTAAAGTTCTTAATTTTGCCCCCATATACGTTAGTGGGCTCACCATTGAGGAAGCAAAAGAGAAAATTATAAGCAGATTACGGCAAGCCTACGCTGGACTTAATAGCGGTGGAGGAACTAGAGCATCCATCAATCTCGGCAATATCCGTAGTATCAAAGTCACGATAACAGGCGAAGTAAAAAAACCTGGCACGTATACTGTCTCGTCACTAGCGACTGTCTTCAATGCACTTTATCTATGTGGCGGGCCTGATTCGACGGGTACGTTTCGAAGCATTAAAGTGATTCGAAACAATAAAGCCATTCGCACAATCGACTTGTATGATTTTCTACTCAAAGGAGAACAAAAAAACAACATTCTACTTCAAGATCAGGATGTAATACATGTTTCTTATTATACAACTCGAATCGAAATCGATGGCGAAGTAAAACGTCCTGCTATTTTTGAATCAAAAGAGGGAGAAACATTCAAAGAGGTTTTGAGTTTTGCTGGCGGCTTCAACGAATCAGCTTACAAAGCTTCGATAACCTTGTATCGTAACTCTGAAAGGGAGCAACAAGTTTTGAACATCAAGCAAGAAAACTTTGGAAATGTAGTGCCACAAACAGGAGATCGATATGTAATAGGAAAAATACTTAACCGCTTCCAAAACCGTATACAACTTACGGGAGCCGTATTTAGGCCTGGCGACTACGCGCTTACTTCTGAGACGAAGACGCTCACTCAGCTTTTGGCTCAGGCTGATGGTTTACGTGAAGATGCTTTTAAAAGTAGAATTTTAGTACATAGATTAAAAGACAACTTTGACCCAGAAGTGGTATCGGTTGACTTCACTAAAATTATGTCAGGTGCCTCCGCAGATTTAGATTTGAAAGCACGCGACAGTATCGTGGTCAAATCTGTCAAACAATTACGCGAGGAGTACTTTGTTACTATTTTGGGGGCTATCAATCAACCAGGCGACGCTCTTTTTGCCGATAATATGAGTGTTTCGGATCTTATTACCCAAGCGGGAGGTTTTGTGGATGGCGGTATTCCTACAAGGATCGAAGTAGCACGTAGAATCAGAGATGATAATATGACCGACGTTCCAGACAATTACAACACTCAAATTATCCCCTTAACAGTCGATGCCAAATTGGGTCTTACTCAGACAGATGCACAATTCAAACTACTGCCCTTCGATATTGTATACATTCGGACATCCCCTCGTTATGAAACCCAACAAAATGTAACAATTCTTGGCGAAGTCATCTATCCGGGAACTTACGCAATTGTAAACAATACCGAACGAATCTCAAGTCTTATTGAACGCTCAGGAGGAATACGTTCATCTGCTTACTTAGATGGAGCTATTTTGAGACGGCGCGGCGAAAGGGTAGCACTTCAAATCAAAAACATCATTGAACAACCCACCATCGAAAGCAATTTGACTTTGCAAAGTGAGGATACATTGATCATACCTCGCCAATCTGAATTGGTAAGAGTTACGGGCGCTGTTTTAAATACTTCTATTCTCAACTATTCAAAGGATTTTAATTTCAATTCTTATCTTTCCCAAGCAGGTGGTTATGGAGATAGAGCCCACAAAAGCAAAGTATATGTAAGATATGCGAATGGCTATGCCGCCCGAACTAAACATTTCTTATTTTTTAGAATTCACCCAAAAATAGAACCTGGTTCTACTATTTTTGTTCCGTATAAGCCTAAAATTGAGAAGAAGTCCGATTTATCAGCCCCAGTACTACTATCATTTTTTGGAACCTTGGCTATTGCCGCTGCAACACTCTTAAGATAAGGCTATTTTTTTGTTAAATTAAAAACCTAAGACAAGTGATAGAAGGAAGTCATAATACAGCATCGGCAGAAATTGATCTAAGTGTTGTCTTTATCTTTATCAAAACTTTTTGGAAAAAAATTCTAATCACTGGATTTATTTTTGGGTTTACAGGAATATGCTTGTCTTTCCTATTTCAAAAGGAATATGTAGCCCAAGCCAAATTACTTCCAGAAATGGCTTCAACCTCTACTTCAAAATTAAGTGGTGGACTTGGAGCATTAGCAGGCCTTGCTGGCATTGACATAAGTGCCGCGGGGGGCAGCATGGATGCGCTTCGTCCAGACCTTTACCCTAATATTATCCAAAGTGTTTTATACAGCCTGTATATTCTTCAACAAAAAGTCTATGTATCTGAGCCTAAAAAACTTATGACCGTAGAAGAGTTACTTAAAGAAAAACAAAAAACTTGGCTTAGTCAATTAATGAAGTCTTCTGAAAATGCATCTTCTTTGTTAGATCCTCAAAAATACAGCCAAGCTATTGAACTTACTAGAGAGAAAGAAACTCTAATTAAAGAAATCAGCAGTAGAGTGGCCGTTTCTTTTGACCGTAAAACCGGCGTCATTACTCTTAGTGCTAAAATGCCCGATCCAGTGGCCGCCGCAAGTGTCACTAACCTTACAATTGAATACTTGATCACATATGTGACCACGTATCGGACGGAGAAAGCAAAGAGAAATTTAGAATTTGTAAAAAAACAGTTAGATGACTCTAAAAGGCGCTATCAAAATGCAGAGTCCGCCCTTGCTTCATATCAAGACCGGAATCGCTCTTTGATACTACAAACAGCTAAAATTCAAGAAGCTCGCTTAACAAGTGATTTTACTTTAGCTCAGTCAATTTATAACGATTTAAATCGTCAATATGAACAAGCGAAAATCAAACTAGAAGAAGAAACTCCTGTGCTAAAAGTACACGAACCTACTCAAATCCCTCTGCAAAAAAGCGAACCCAAAAGACGCACATTTTTTTCTGTATTTTTTGCAATAGGTGCTATATGTGCTGTCATTTTTATTATTTTCAAAAACCGCAAATTAGTCAACTAATGAAAGTCGTTATTTTGGCAGGTGGCATGGGAACTCGTATCAGCGAAGAAACTACCCTTCGCCCCAAACCTATGGTAGAAATAGGCGGGAAACCTATCCTTTGGCATATCATGAAAACATACTCCCATTATGGTTTTAATGAATTTGTGATATGTTTGGGTTATAAAGGTTATATGATTAAAGAATACTTTATCAACTATTTTCTTTATAATTCAGACATTACGGTTGAGCTACACAATAATAACCTCAATGTATTATACACAAATGCAGAAGCATTTAAAGTTACACTTGTAGATACAGGATTAGAGACTAACACCGCAGGGCGTATCAAAAGAATTCAGGACTACGTAAAAGATGAAACTTTTATGCTGACTTATGGGGACGGAGTAGCGGATATAAACATACAGCAGCTGTTAGACTTTCACAATAAAGCCAATAAACTCGTTACACTCACTTCAATACGATTACCTGGAAGATTTGGAAATTTGAATATCAATGAAGAAGGCACAGTAACCCAATTCCAAGAAAAACCCGAAGGGGACGGTATCTGGATCAATGGCGGATATTTTGTACTTGAACCTGGCATTTTTGATTATTTAAAAGGCAATGTAGATGCTATTCAATGGGAGAAAAAACCTCTAGTTGAAATTGCTAATCACAACCAACTTGCAGCATATCGACACTCTGGTTTTTGGAAATGTATGGACGCTATGAGAGACAAAATAGAGTTGGAAGAACTTTGGCAAACTAATCAAGCAGCATGGAAAGTATGGTAAACCTTTTTGGGGGACAGTATAAGCAAAAAAAAGTTCTTATTACTGGACATACTGGTTTCAAAGGGTCTTGGCTAAGCTATTGGCTCCAAAATCTTGGGGCACAGCTCACAGGCTACTCATTGAGCCTGCCTACTACGCCCAATCATTTTGAACTCATCAGACCTGAAATTGATTCATATGAAGGCGATATTAGAGATTACGAAAGTTTTTTAAAAGTTGTAACTGCCATAAATCCTGATATTATCTTTCATTTGGCAGCTCAACCCCTCGTACGACGCTCATACTCATTTCCTCTAGAAACCTTCTCTACCAATGTATTAGGGACTGCTAATGTGTTAGAAGCTGCTAGACATTGTAGCAATCTGAAAGCAATTATTAATGTAACAAGTGATAAGTGTTATGAAAATAGCGAGCATAACCTTGCTTTCAAAGAGACGGATGCTATGGGAGGTCACGATCCCTATAGTGCTTCTAAAGGTTGCGCAGAATTGGTTGCGGCAAGTTTTCGTAAATCTTTTTACGGTGGTAAAATTCTAATGGCAAGTGTACGCGCAGGAAACGTAATTGGTGGAGGTGACTGGGCTACAGATAGGCTCATCCCAGATATTGTCAAAGCTACTATCGAATCAAAATCTGTTGAAATACGCTATCCTAAAGCCACTCGTCCTTGGCAACATGTTCTTGAACCATTATCAGGTTATCTTAGTGTTGGACAAAAGTTATTAGAAGGTGCCCAAACAGCTTCTGATTCTTGGAATTTTGGACCTAATGATGGTGAAGCACTATCAGTAGATGCCGTATTAAAAATCGGAAAAAGTATTTGGCCTGCCATATCATATACTATTTTGTCCCAAGAAGGTATTCCTCATGAAGCCAATTTTTTGAGGCTCGATTGTTCTAAGGCTAATATGGCTCTCGAATGGTATCCTGTTTGGAACACTCATCAAGCCATTAAAAAAACTTTTGAATGGTATAAGGCTTTTTATTTTGACCAACAGCTATTAACGCATGATGATTTAACAAATTACATATCAGATGCAATCACAGCCAAACTTCTTTGGACTCAATGAAATTCACCCACACACCTTTATTAGATGCTTATGAAATAAGCTTAGACCTCAAAGGTGATTCTAGAGGATGGCTTGCTAGGATTTATTGTGCAAAAGAATTTGAAGATATTGGTTTTAAAAAAACTTGGGTACAAATGAATCACACTTTTACAAGCAAAAAAGGTAGCATAAGAGGCTTACACTTCCAAATTCCTCCATACAGCGAGATAAAATTAGTAAGATGTATCGCTGGAGAAGTATGGGATGTAATTATAGACCTCAGAAAAGAATCCCCTACTTTTTTACAATGGTATGCCACATTACTAAGTGCTCAAAATCGTAAAATGCTTTATATACCTGAAGGTTTTGCCCATGGTTTTCAAACTCTTACCGAAAATTGTGAAATGCTTTATTGCCATTCTGCATTTTATGAAAATAGCGCAGAAAGAGGCATCAAATTTGATGATTCTTCTCTAAATATTGCATGGCCTCTTCCGCTTACTGAAATTTCGGAGCGGGATTTGAGCCACCCGTATCTCAAATCCTCGACTTTTAAAGAAATTAATTTTTAACATTATGCAGTGTAGATTCTGTAAAACAAGCCTCCAGAATGTCTTTATTGACTTAGTAAATTCACCAGCTTCGAACTCATTTCTTACAAAAGAGCAACTTAACGAACCAGAAACTTTTTTCCCGTTAAAAGTTTATACTTGTCATCATTGTTTTTTGGTGCAAATCGATGAATATAAAAAATCAGAGGCCATTTTCGATAGCAATTATGTCTATTTTTCTTCCTATTCAAGTAGCTGGTTAGCTCATGCAGAACAATACGTCGAATCTATGACTGAACGATTTTCTTTAAATAGATCTTCTCAAGTGATAGAAATTGCTTCCAATGACGGATATTTGTTGCAATATTTCCTCAAAAAAAATATACCTGTCTTGGGAATTGAGCCAACTCAAAACACTGCCCAAGTATCAATTGATAAGGGAATTCAAACTATAACGTCTTTTTTTGGGGTTTCTTTAGCCAAGTCGCTTGCCAATCAAGGCCTCTACGCTGATCTTTTGCTTGGCAACAATGTTCTCGCTCATGTACCTGATATCATAGACTTTGTAGGAGGTATGAAAATTATACTTAAGCCTCAAGGAGTGATTACCATGGAGTTTCCTCATTTAGTACAATTGATTGATAACAATCAATTTGATACCATTTATCATGAGCATTTTTCGTACTTATCTTTATATACCGTCAAACAAATATTTGACTCACAAGAGTTAGAAATTTTTGATGTCGATAAACTCCCGACTCACGGAGGATCTCTTAGAATTTATGCCAAGCACAAGCAGGATTCAAGTAAAGCAATCTCTGAGAATGTAGACCGTCTCTTAAATGAAGAGAATGAAAAAGGGATAAATAACCTAAGTTATTATGAAGGTTTTCAGGCTAAAGCTCTTAAAGTCAAATTGGCCTTCATTGATTTTTTGATTCAACAAAAAAGAGCTGGAAAGAAAGTAGTAGCTTACGGAGCTGCGGCTAAAGGCAATACGCTTCTAAACTACTGCGGTATTAAAAATGACCTTATTGATTTTGTAGTAGATGCTAATCCTTCCAAGCAAAACAAGTTTTTGCCAGGTAGCCATATCCCTGTGGTAACTGAATTTACTCTCAAAGCCGAAAAACCCGATTATGTAGTAATATTACCTTGGAATATAAAACAAGAAATTATTCTACAACTATCTTATATCCGAGGCTGGGGCGGAAAATTTGTAATCCCCATCCCTAACCTTACAATCGAATGAGAGTATTAGTTACTGGGGCGACAGGTTTTTTAGGAAATCATGTAATAAAAGAACTTTTTAAGCATAATGTTGACGTCATTGCATCATCCTCTAATCTTGAAAAAGCCCAAAACTCTTCTTGGTATAAAGAAGTTTATACCTACAAGTCTCTTAACTTAGCTAATTCAATTAGGCACAATTTATTCAATTTTTTTGAGCAACCTGATGTAATTATTCATCTAGCATGGAGCGGTTTACCACGCTATAAAGAACTTTTTCACTACGAGGAGGTACTTCCAGAGCAATATCATTTTCTAAAAAATTTAATCATAAATGGGTCTGGTAATTTATGTGTCTCAGGCACTTGCCTCGAATATGGCTTACGTGAAGGAGAACTGGATGAATCACTAGTTCCTAACCCACAAAACCCCTATGCCATCGCCAAAGATACATTACGTAAGTTTTTGGAAGAACTACAAAAGCAAGTGCCATTTTCACTAAAATGGGCAAGGCTTTTCTATATGTACGGAGCAGGACAAAACCCCAAAAGTATTTTAGCTCAGCTAGACAAAGCCTTACAAGAAAATGCACCGTCTTTTAATATGTCGGCAGGAGAGCAATTAAGAGACTACCTAGCTGTAGAAAAAGTAGCTCAATACCTTGTCGCAATAGCCCTTCAAAATGATGTACAAGGTATTATCAATTGCTGTAGTGGGGCTCCTATTTCAGTAAAAGAGCTGGTTGAGAATCACCTTAAAAAATGCCGCAAACAAATCCAACTTAATTTAGGCTTTTACCCTTACCCCGATTATGAGCCTATGGCTTTCTGGGGAAATATTCATAAATTAAAACAAATAATACATCATGAATCCCATTAAGAAGTTCGAAATAGAGAGAGAAGAACTTATTGCATCTTACCAACACAATGAACCATTGAAGGTAGCAGCCAAAAATTTCAATGTGCATTCGAATCAAGCAAAATACTCTTACAATTTTAGTTGGATGGGACGCCCCATAATTCAATATCCTCAAGACATGATAGCCATGCAGGAGTTAATTTGGCAGATTCAACCTGATGTGCTCGTCGAGACAGGTGTTGCTCACGGAGGCTCTCTCATATATTATGCTTCCTTATTTGAATTGCTTGGTAAAGGTCAAGTCATAGGAATTGATATTGATATTCGTACTCATAATCGAGAAGCAATAGAAAATCATCCTATGTCCAAGCGTATTACATTATTAGAAGGCTGTTCTATTAGCTCAGAAGTTATTAATCAAGTCAAAGAAGTCGTGAAAGACAAAGTTTTAATATGTTTAGATTCTAATCATACTCATGACCATGTTTTAGAACAGCTTAATCTTTATTAGCCACTAGTTACGCTAGGCTCTTACATAGTAGTTTTTGATACCATTGTGGAAGATATGCCTGCTGGAATGTACGACCGTCCTTGGGATGTAGGTAATAACCCTAAAACTGCTGTATGGAAATTTTTAAAGCATAATTCTAAGTTCGAAATTGACCATTCAATTGATAATAAATTATTAATTTCAGTGGCACCTGAAGGGTATCTTAAAAGAATAAAATAGTTATGAAGTCTAGTATTAAATTCAACATAATATCAAATTTCGTGACCCAAATATGGTCAGGTTTGATTCAGTTGATTTTTGTGCCTACTTACATCAATATGTTAGGAGCAGATGCCTATGGACTCATTGGTTTCTATACCAGCCTTCTAGGAATATTTGCTGTATTGGACTTAGGCTTAGGGGCTGCTCTTAGTAGAGAACTTGCAAGGTATTCGACCAATTCTGCTCACAATACAGAAGCGGCAAATTTGACCTATACCCTCGAACGCCTTTATTGGAGTATGGGGTTGGTCATCGGACTTGGGATCGTAATTTCGTCCGATTGGATGGCTAATTCATGGCTCAACAATACGCGCCTACCTGCTAGCAAAGTACATTTTGCTCTCATTCAAATGGGTATTTTGACTTTTTTTAGGTGGCCTACTAGCCTTTATAATGGAGGGCTGGTAGGTATCCAACAGCAGGTTCAGCTAAATGCCATTACACTTATAACAGAAACTGCTAAAGCTGTAGGAGTGATATTTATTCTCAAATGGGTACAAAATGATATTCAAGCTTTCTTTAATTGGCAAATTATCATTACATTGGTAGCTACGTTGTTACTACGGGCTTTTCTTTGGAAAAACCTAAATATTCCAAATTATCAACCTACTTTCAGTAAAAAACTTCTTTTACAGATAGCCAGGTTTTCGGCAGGAGTAAGTGGTATTTCTCTAGTGGTCACAATTTTGATGCAAACCGACAAGCTAATCTTATCCAAGATCCTTCCTTTGGATTTGTTTGGATATTATACTCTATCTTTTTCCATTTCATTCGTACTGTTTCGGGTCATTTCTCCTATAGCTACAGCCTTTTATCCCCGTATTGTTCAAGCGATTCAGCTCAACGATTCGCTTCAACAGCGCCGCTTGTACCATCAAAGTAGTCAGCTCATGGCTGTGGTTATTATACCGATAAGTCTCACTCTTAGTTTTTTCTCAAAAGAAATCATCGGATGGTGGTTAAAAAATGACGAAAGCACCAAAGAATGTGCTCCTTTGGTAAGTGTACTTATCTTAGGGACAATGTGCAATGGTCTGGTTACTATGTCTTATTACTACCAACTGGCGAATGGGTGGACTAAACTCGCCTTCTGGAAAAATGTCGCAGCTCTATTTATTCTTATCCCTTTATTACTTTGGCTCACTCAACTGTATGGTTCTATGGGGGCAAGTTTCATATGGGCTTCACTCAACATAAGTTATTTATTTGTTGAGCCTCATATATTTCATCATAAGTATTTAAAAGGAGAAAAAATAAAATGGTATCTATATGATATTTTAATCCCATTTATCAGTACTTTTCCAATTTTAATTTTAGGCCGATACTGGCTTGATAAACACCCCCCGCAACCACCTTTCATTCAAATATTAGTGATTGGTACCGTTTTTACAATTTCTCTTCTAGCAGCTGGTGTATTTACTAAATTTACGAGACATTTATTAATGACGCAAGGTCGGCTCCTACACCAAAAATTCAATAAAACTAAATAAATTTAATTTGATCAATTCGCCCAGTACAGATTATGATTCAACATAAATTTACGATCATTATTCCTACAAGGGAACGGCCTGATACCCTATATTGGACTCTCAAAACAGCCCTCCAACAAAACTATCCTAACTTAGAAATCATAGTTAGTGACAATTGTAGTTTTGATAACACCCATGAAATAGTCCAATCGTTCAAAGACCCTAGAGTAAAGTACATCAATACCAATAAACGCACTGGGATGAGTCAAAACTGGGAATTTGCTCTTAGTCATGTAGAGGAAGGTTTCGTAACATTTTTAGGAGATGATGATGCTTTTACACCTGATGCTATTGGTCGAGTAAATGAGATTGTCAATACATATAAGGTAGAAGCAGTTTGTGTTTACAATGTTTTTTATGGATGGCCAAACAATATCTCTGATTTTTATAAAAATGTATTATCTATACCAAAAACCAAAGTCAATCAGGTAATTTCGTCTAAAGAAGCTCTCAGGGATGTATTATCTTTTAAAAAAAACTATACTGAGCTTCCCTTTCTTTATAAAGGATTTGTACACATCAATGTTATCAATAAAATAAAAGAACGTTCCGAAGGCCGTTTTTTTCATTCTATGATTCCTGACGTTTATTCTAGCTTGGTTATACCAGAAATGATAGACTATTATTATGTTACAGATGATAAAATTGCAATCAATGGTGGGTCAGGGCATAGTGGAGGTACTGCTCAATTTTCGCCTGAAAAAAAGAAATCAGACGCTGCTGAGAAGTTTATTAAAGAAGACAATCTCCCTTTTCACGAAGACTACATACGTTTCATTCCTTCCATTGAGATTATCATGCTTGAATGTATAGCTCAAGCTCAGAAATGGGGTTTTCATCAAAATACTAAGCTTGATATCCTAACTTATATAGAACAAACCCTCAAAATTGACGTCAAAACCGGAACTGTAAAATACAACATGACTGTGGATTATCTAAGAGAGTTTGGGCAAAAGCATCATTTATCAGCTGAAATCGAAGCATTAATTGCTAAATACCCCGTAAAACCTAAAAATAAATTCACGGTTTTGTTATCTATTTTGAAAAGTGTAAAAGAAAATGTGATTATTGATGGCAATATTTATGAAATTAGTAATGTATACGATGCTTCTCTTTGGTTAAAAAAAGCAAGTTATTCTCAAGCACCACTCGTATCCTGCTATCATATTTTTCGGATTCTATTAAGGGCTTTATTCATTAAAAAATAAAATAAAATGCTTAAAAGATTTAAAGCGTTAATTCAGTTTTTAGGGTTTTACCCTAGTATACTCTTGGAAAACATCAAAGGACTCGTTTGGTACTTCAAAGATTTAAAATCTTTGAAAAAACAAATAGAATCTAAAAATAAAAACGAATTTCCTTTTGGAAAAAAATATCCAGTGTTAAACGAAAAGTTTTCTACTAGTGGTATTGCTTCAGGTCATTATTTTCATCAAGATCTTCTAATCGCTCAACGTATATTTCAAAATCAGCCAGTTAACCATGTCGATATAGCGTCAAGGGTGGATGGATTTGTAGCACATGTAGCTTCCTTTAGGAAAATAGAAGTATTTGATATTCGATCACTTCCAGATTATATTTATAATGTCAAATTTATTCAAGCAGATCTTATGCATCTTGACCAAAATTTAATTCACTATACTGACTCTATTTCTTGCCTCCATGTCATTGAGCATTTTGGTCTAGGTCGCTACAATGATCCCATTGACATTGATGGACATCTCAAGGGATTAGAAAATATATATCAAATACTTAAACCAGGAGGTCATTTTTACTTTTCAACCCCTATCGGCCCTCAGCGTATTGAGTTTAATGCTCATAGAGTATTTAGTGTAAAATACTTACTAGAATTGTTTAATAAAAAATATGACATTATTCATTTTTCTTATGTCAATGACAAAGGAGATCTATTTAAAAATGTAGCACTCACTGACCGTGAAATTGAACACAATTTCGGATGCATATTTGGATGTGGTATCTTTGAAATGATAAAAAAATAACATTAAGCATAAATCTGTATAATGATAGAAATCAAACCTGCTCAAGTCACTCTCAACTCAATTTGTAAATGTGGATCTAAAGATCTAATATTTGGAGAGATTATCTGGCAAGGTCAACATGTTTGTGTGGATATTACGTGTAAGAATTGTAACAAAAATTTTCTACAAAATATACCAACTGGACAATCTCTTTTAGAAACAAGAATTGTTGAAAAAGATACAAAAAGTGTTTATAAACTTGATTGGCAACCAAGCAAAGATGCTTGGCTCAATAAGCCTTTATCATCCATTTTAACTCCCGTCAAAGACGATATATCCCTAAATATTCAAGTAAATACTCATAATAAAAAAATAATTATCTTAAATTGTTTAGAGTTTGTATACGGGCATGCTGTATTAGTACTATTTAATCTACAACGAATCATAAAATTAAACTCTAATTCTACACTTGGGATAGTTGTAATAATTCAACCTATGTTTAAATGGATGTTACCGCAAGAAGGAATTGCCGAAATATGGACCGTAAACGCTTCCTTCAAACAAATGACTTATTATAATGAATATCTAAACATGGCTATTCAT
Source organism: Runella zeae DSM 19591 (assembly GCF_000423565.1). Lineage (GTDB taxonomy): Bacteria > Bacteroidota > Bacteroidia > Cytophagales > Spirosomataceae > Runella > Runella zeae. Next base: position 49,344 of record NZ_KE384050.1, read on the forward strand.
AAAGAATTACAGAGGTTTGAACAAGTTTTTTTAAGTCATGGGCATCTCATCCCAACCAATACTCCTATTAATATTCAAGAATTCACCAAAATACCTCCGTTTAACTTTGATATACCTCCTACCCGCCCTCGTATTACTTTTATATGGCGCCAAGACCCCGGTAGGCTTTGGATTAGAAATATCTATATCCTTAAAGGATTTGAAAAATTAGGTTTAAAAAAAATATTATTACCTTTTCATTATTTAAGAATAGTGACACTTTTTTTCTTTCTCAAAAAAGAGTTTGGCAATCGCTTCATCTATACAGTAGCTGGCTTTGGGAAATGGATGTTATTTCCCAAATTTATTACTGACGCACGTACCAACGATTTCAATGATGATACAGAGCGCTTTCTTTGTCAAATCTATTCAGAAAGTGAGCTTATCATAGGAGTGCACGGTTCTAGCATGATTTTACCATCTGCTCATGCTGGCATGTGTATTAGTTTAATGCCTTCTAAAAGATGGGGAAATTTTGCGGAAGATATCCTTTTTTCGCCCTCTGAAACAGACGTGAGACTAGCTGCATTCCAAAAAAGAATTATCCCTATTAATTTATGTATATTCGACATTATCGATATTTGTATTAACATGCTTAAAGGCCGTATGTACTTTTTAAAGAAATTTAAACATTCTAATGAGTTGTAATGAGCTTTTTATTTTCTAACAAACATTTAAGTCATATTGCGTCCATCTATATTATTTCAATTATATGTGGATTTCCGATTAGTGCTTTTTGGTCTGTCATGATTGGAATTGATTCCATGGGCAGTTATATATATCGTGTCCTTTGTATTCTTTTACTAGCTTATTTATTTTTTCTAGGAATTTTACAAAAAAAATTCACCAAACTCCCACGTTATACATTACCTATTCTGATTTTTAGCTTTATCATTTATGTACGAGTAATGGTAGATGTATTAGTTAGAGGAATAAAGTTTTATGAGCAAGAAGATAGTTTTTTTATATTATTTTTTATTCACAATACCATAAGTGCTGTATTTATTTTTTGTTTTTTATTAGAAAGCATAGATTTTTCATTTTTAGGAAAATGGCTCTTCATTAGTCTATTAATTAGCAATCTACAGCTATTATATTATGTAATAAATGAATTCGGTTTTTCACCAGCCATATTTCAAACTAGAATTGTTGTTAATAAATCAGACGAAACTGAAGGTTTCATTTTAAACCCTATCACCTTCGCTCTCGTTGGGCAACAACTTACAGCTATTAGCATTGGCCACTTATTATTTAACAAAGACCTAAAAGTAAAAAAATATCTTTATTATATAAGTTTTGTCATTGGATTTATATTACTACTTTTAGGAGGATCTCGCGGCCCCATTTTAAATATGATTCTAGTAATATCCTTCTTTCTTTTTGTAAAAAACTTTAAAGCGAAAAGCCTAAAAAATTTGTTAAAATATCTCGCAACCACTACTATTATTATAGCAGCATTAATTATATTTATAGGCAATGAAACGTTAGAAAATATAGAAGCTTTTAGGAGAGTTATCACTACTATTGACAACATCAACAACACCGACAATGAAGAACGAGTTTTTGAATATTCCGCCGCATGGAGTCAATTTCTTCAAAGTCCACTTATAGGAGATCAATTTGTCAACAATTTTGATAGCTATCATGCTCATAATATATTCCTAGAAGTTTTGATGGCAACTGGCTTGATTGGTGCTTTTTTTTTCTTTTTTTTTATTCGCGATTACTTTAAAGCCCTTTACAAAGTACTTTTTGTTGATATTCCACCGTCTATACTATCTGTATATGCCCTCAGTATCACTATTTTCCTTTTAGGCCTTACCTCTGGCACTTTATATCTGAATTTAGATTTATGGCTGAGCCTTTTGGCCGTCATTGGATACTCAAAAAGTTATCAACAAAATTCTTTTCCATTGACTTAAAAGTATAATCATTGTGCTTTAAATTACTCTAATATGGTAATTTTGTATCTCAACTCCTACCTATATTAACCAAACCTTCTCAATTTAGTCACAAAAACAACAAGACCGCTTACACACTCATTTGAAATTAATATTAATAATCTATTACTTTTCGTTATTGACTTTTAACTATTTCTTTTCTTCAAAATATATCTTTTAAAGTTTTTTATTAACTTAATCATATTTTCCTTAACTCTGTCTTTTTTGTAAAAATAATATACTATCATGTATGTGTTTCATAGTTTGTTTATTTAGTATTTCTCCCGAATACAATCTCAAACCTCAAATAACTTAAGATGCTACATCATTCTAGGATTAAGCAGGAGCTTCTTTTTAGTATATATTGTATGTCTCACAAAGTCCCTCTTCATGCAACTTAATTGTAGTATCTTCTAAACCACCCTGTATTCATATTAGTAAAGGAGAATAAAGTAATCACCCTAAACAGTGTTGCCTCTTTATTCAAACTAGTATCACAGCTTCCGAAAAGTAACCACACAAAAAGCTGATTATCTGACACATACCTAACTTTTCATTTGCGAAATTATTCCATTCGATAATTTTTTATACTTTTCCAATAACATTTATATCCTTTCTTAAAATATTCTGTGTAGATTTGTTCGTATATCATATATTATCAGTAAATAACACACACATTTATCATCATTATTCAACATTCATTTTATGAAAAAACTCACACTCACAGTGGCAGGGCTTCTTTTTACCATGGCCGCCTTCTCACAAAACGTATTCAACAACAATCAGACTACTACCAACGGGGGTGTCAACAATGTTAGCCCCTTGACTCAAGGATTCTCTGGAACTGGTAGTAATACCGTAGATCTTACTCAAAACGCAGACGGTGCTGGTTCTGTCAATAACTTTGGCATCATCCAAGATAGCCAAGATTATGCCAATGTGGCTACTGTTACTCAAACTGCCACAGCAGCTGGGGTTAACAACGCCATGATTAAACAACAAATTGATGATTCTGGCACCAATGAGGCAACTGTCAGTCAAACTGCTTCGGGTGCTGGTAGTGAAAACACTGCCGACATCGATCAAGATTACACAACTTCTACGGATGATTCAGAAGCATCAATCACCCAAGATGCCACTGGTGCTGGGGTAAACAACGCAGGTATTGATCAAGATGGAGATTATAGTAGTGCTACTGTTACTCAAACTGCTAGCGCAGGGGATAACGACGTATATATATTCCAAGAAGACGAAGGACATACTGCTACTGTTACCCAAACAGCCACTGGTACAGGAAGTGAAAATGATGCGGATATATACCAATATGATTATGATAACAGTGCTACTGTAACCCAAACGGCAAGTGCTACGGGTAACAACTATGTCTACATTGACCAGTATGACGACGATCAAAAAGCAACTGTTACCCAGACCGCCGATGGCACCGATAGCGACAACTACGCTTATATCTACCAAGAGCAAAATGAAAATACAGTTACTATCACTCAGACGGCTACTTCCGGTGGTGAGAATGATGTGGAAGTTTATCAATATGGTGAAGACTCTGGCGTTACCATCACCCAAACTGCGGCAGGAGCTGGTAGCACCAATGACGCTTATGTTGAGCAAGATGAGGATACCGACGATTCTTCAGTTAATATTTCTCAAGACGCGCAAGCTGGTGCTGAAAACTACGCTGATGTTGAGCAAGATGAAAATGACCTTGTCGCCAAAATCACCCAAACTGGTACTGGTGCCGGTAGCACCAACACTGCCAAAATAGTGCAAGAAGATGAAACCGATAACAACAGTGCTACTATCACTCAAGATGCAATGGCAAGTGCTGACAACTCAGCCACTATCACTCAGTCTGGGGATGACCAAACAGCCACTATCGACCAAATGGCCGACGGCTCAGGTAGCTCCAATAGCGCTACTATTACTCAGCAGTCTACTGCTAACATGAGCGATGCGACCATCACTCAAGATGCCCAAAATGCGGGTACAAACACCGCTACTGTCACTCAAAAAGGAAATGACGCGACTGCATCTGTAGACCAAACAGCCGCTTTCAGTGCCACCAATACTGCTACCGTTACCCAAGAAGACCTCAACGCTCTTGGCTCTAATGCCGAAATCACTCAAGATGCAATCGACAACTCTTCCAATACCGCTACTACGCTACAACGTACCGATGCATTGGGGGATATCATCATCGACCAAACTGCTTCGGGTGCTGGCTCTAGCAACCTAGTGGATGTCTTCCAAAACTCATCCACTTTCTCTTCATCTGCCAATATCACTCAAGACGCCATGTCTAGCGGTAC
>NZ_KE384050.1:54939-61674 GCF_000423565.1 Runella zeae DSM 19591
ACTGCTTCTGGTACTGGTAGTCAAAACACTGCCGACATTGATCAAGATTACACAACTTCTACGGATGATTCAGAAGCATCAATCACCCAAGATGCAACTGGTGCTGGGGTCAATTATGCTGAGATCGATCAAGATGATGATTATAGTAGTGCGACTGTTACTCAAACTGCTAGCGCAGGTAACAACTATGCATACATATATCAATACTATCAGGGTGATGCTACCATCACTCAAACAGCCACTGGCGCAGGGAGTGACAACGAAGCTTATGTGTATCAATACGATGAGTATAACACTGCTACCATCACCCAAACCGCTATGGCTAGTGCCGATAACTATGCCTATATTGACCAAGATGGAGAAGATATCGAGACCACTATCACACAAAGTGCCGACGGTACTGATAGCTATAACTACGCCAGTATTGAACAAGATAGCTGGGCAAGTTATACAGACGCTACTGTGACTCAGACAGCTACCTCTAGTGGATATAACGATACTTACATTTACCAACATAGCGATGACTCTGACGCTACCGTGACCCAAACCGCCTCAGGAACTGATAGTTATAATGAAGTGGATTTGTATCAATACGGCTATGCGGATTACGCCTCTGCAACCGTGACCCAAGATGCCCAAGCGGATGGTTACAATGATAGCTACATTGAACAATATGGTGATGATATCGAGGTTACGGTTGACCAAACAGCTACTGGTGCTAGTAGTTCAAACCTTGCCTATGTTTATCAACAAAATGGAACCGATAACAACAGTGCTACTATCACTCAAGATGCAATGGCAAGTGCTGACAACTCAGCCACTATCACTCAGTCTGGGGATGACCAAACAGCCTCGGTCGACCAAATGGCCGACGGCTCAGGTAGCTCCAATACCGCTACTATTACTCAGCAGTCTACTGCTAACATGAGCGATGCGACCATCACTCAAGATGCCCAAAATGCGGGTACAAACACTGCCACTATCCTCCAAAAAGGAAATGACGAGACGGCTTCTGTAGACCAAACGGCCGCTTTCAGTGCCACCAACACCGCTACCGTTACCCAAGAAGACCTCAACACCCTTGGGGCCAATGTCGAAATCACTCAAGATGCGATCGACAACTCTTCCAATACCGCCACTACGCTACAACGTACTGATGCATTGGGAGATATCATCATCGACCAAACTGCCTCTGGCACCGGGTCTAGCAACCTAGTGGATGTCTTCCAAAATTCATCTACTTTCTCTTCATCTGCCAATATCACTCAAGACGCCATGTCTAGCGGTACCAACTCCGCTAACGTTTCACAAAATGGTTGGTTTGATCAAGTCACTATTTCACAGTCGGCCGACGGTTCTGCATCAGCCAACACGGCTACCATTTCCCAAAACATGACTGGGGGCTCAAACACCACGGCTTCTATTACACAAGCCGCTACTAATGGAGGAAACAACCAAGCTACTATCGCGCAGGTACTCGGTAGCAACACCTCGGCTACGATTGACCAAACTGCCAATGCCGCTGGTGACCCTAACATAGCTTCTATTTCACAATCTAATAGTGACCATGTGGCCTCTATTACTCAGACTGGTACAGGTAATGAAGCTAGCATCACTCAACTTGACGGACCCGCTAACGATGCCTCTATTTCACAAAGCGGAATCGGTAACACTGCGCAAGTTGGTCAAGCTGGACTTAACAACACCGCTAGTGTTAGCCAGACTGGTAATGACAACTTTAGCTACATCTCTCAGCTCTCACAAGATAACATGGCCTCTCTTACCCAAAATGGTAACTCCAACTATGCCGCTCTTGAGCAAATTGGTTCAGGAAATGAGGCTATTTTCTCTCAAGTTGGAGACGGAAACAGCATCGTGGGTGCCGCAGGGGGAGCCGTTCAACAAGGCGGAGGAAATAACTACCTAGAAATTAACCAAAACGGCAACAACAATACGTTTACGCTTACTCAAACTGGTATCTAAAAAATATCAGTTATTTGAAATATAAAAAAACGCTAAGAGGAATTCCTCTCAGCGTTTTTTTATATTTTTATACCGTTAAAAAATAATCCACATTTTCGGCAAGTAATCTTTTAAAAATTTATACTTTTGCTATATTAAATTTGCCCTTTTGAAAGTCAACTTTTGCCTCAAAACCATTTTATTTACACATTCATGAAAAAACTCACAATGACCGTTGGGAGCTTGCTCTTTGCTCTAGCGGCGTATTCACAAAACTCATTAACTGCCAATCAAACATCCACTAATGGGGGAATAAACACAGTAAGTGGACCAAGCCAAACAGTATCTGGAAGTGGAGCCAACACGGCTACACTTAACCAAACCGCCGACGGGGCTTCCTCCCTCAACACTATCAATTTGACTCAAACAAGTGCAGCATTTGCTAACTTTGGAACAATCACTCAAGAAGCTAATGCTGCTGGTGTTAACACCGCCACTTTGTCTCAAAATGTAGATGCCACTGCCAACAATACCGCTACATTGTCTCAAACAACAACTAACGGTATAAACACTGCTGATGTCAATCAATTTGATGATGCCAACGTTTCAACAGTTACTCAAAATGCTACGGACGGCGAAAACTACGTTGAAATTGACCAGCGAAAAGATGCAGTGGCTACAGTAACACAAACAGCTACAGGGGCTGGCAGCTACAATGATGCTGATATTTATCAGAACAATAGCAATGACAACACCGCAACGGTAACTCAAACAGCTAATTTGGGAGGCTCAAACTACATAGAGGTAAACCAATATGGGACAGATATTACTGTAACATCTACTCAAAATGCCGACGGAGCTGGTAGTCAAAATGACTCTTATGTAAGCCAAGCTCTTACCAGCGATGACTCTAATGTAGGTATATCTCAAACTGCTAACGCAGGTGCATACAATGAATCATATGTAGATCAAGTAAATGATGATCTAACCGCTACAATCACTCAAAGTGCAAGTGGTACTTCTACCTCCAATGACTCTTATGTTCGTCAAGGTTTATTGAGCGATAATTCAACCACAACCGTTGCTCAGACTGCCACAGATGGAGCTCTTAATGACGCTAGTGTTGTCCAATTAGCCGATAACCTAAGTGCAATTGTAACCCAAAATGCGACTGGTACAGGTAGCCAAAATGACGCTGATGTAGTGCAAGATTTAGCACCTAACAATACAGATGCCACTGTCACTCAAACAGCTTCTTCTGGCGGTGTAAACGATGCCGTAACATGGCAAGGTAGTGATGATTCTGATCTTACTGTTACACAAACTGCGGCAGGAGCTGGTAGCTACAATGATGGAGATATCCTACAAGGAGCTTTGAGTAGATATGTCACAGCCACTATCACACAAAATGCCCAATCAGGAGGCGAAAACGATGCAACTATTAGCCAACTAGCCGATGACCTGGAGGCAACCATAACTCAGACAGCTACTGGTGCTGGTAGTACAAATACGGCAGCTATCGAGCAAACTTTATTAAGTGACGACGCCACTGCCAACATTACGCAAACAGCTTCGGCTAGTGCCGACAACTTTGCAGACGTTGAACAAGCCGGGGATGACTTATCGGCCACTGTATCACAAACTGCCGACGGAACCGATAGTAACAATGAAACTTACGTAGAGCAAACTTCTCAGAGCAGCTATGGAGAGATAACCGTGATGCAAGATGCAATAACAGGAGGCCAAAATTATGCTAACATCCAGCAAAGAGGGGACTATGTAACTGTAGATGTAGACCAAAACGCCAGTGGTGCCAATAGCTCAAACACTACTTACCTAGATCAATACAACAATAGCTCTAATGCCGATATTACAGTATCTCAAGATGCTGAAGCTGGTGCTGAGAACTACGCCAACGTAGAACAAACAGGTGATGATATTGATGCAACCATCACCCAAACTGGTACTGGAGCAGGAAGTTATAACCAAGCATATGTGGATCAATACACAGATAGTGATTTTGCTACTACTACCATTACCCAGGATGCCTCTGCAAGTGCTGACAACTATGCTACGGTTAATCAATATGGTAATAATCTCACGGCTACCATTGACCAAGATGCCGACGGCTCAGGTAGCTCCAACACCGCTACTATTACTCAGGAGATCAATACAGATAATAATGATGCAACCATCAGCCAAGTAGCTGAAAACGCGGGTACAAACACTGCTACTATCCTCCAAAAAGGTGATACTGAAACTGCATCTGTAGACCAAACGGCCGCTTTCAGTGCTACCAACACCGCTACCGTTACCCAAGAAGACCTTAACACCCTTGGGGCCAATGTCGAAATCACTCAAGATGCGATCGACAACTCTTCCAATACCGCTACTACGCTACAACGTACTGATGCATTGGGAGATATCATCATCGACCAAACTGCCTCGGGCACCGGCTCTAGCAACCTAGTGGATGTCTTCCAAAACTCATCCACTTTCTCTTCATCTGCCAATATCACTCAAGACGCCATGTCTAGCGGTACCAACTCTGCTAACGTTTCGCAAAATGGTTGGTTTGATCAAGTCACTATTTCACAGTCGGCCGACGGTTCTGCATCAGCCAACACGGCTACCATTTCCCAAAACATGACTGGGGGCTCAAACACCACGGCTTCTATTACACAAGCCGCTACTAATGGAGGAAACAACCAAGCTACTATCGCGCAGGTACTCGGTAGCAACACCTCGGCTACGATTGACCAAACTGCCAATGCCGCTGGTGACCCTAACATAGCTTCTATTTCACAATCTAATAGTGACCATGTGGCCTCTATTACTCAGACTGGTACAGGTAATGAAGCTAGCATCACTCAACTTGACGGACCCGCTAACGATGCCTCTATTTCACAAAGCGGAATCGGTAACACTGCGCAAATTGGTCAAGCTGGACTTAACAACACTGGCTCAATAACACAAGAGGGTAATGATAACTTTGGTTATGCTTCTCAGCTTTCTCAAGATAATACATTCGCCCTCACTCAAACTGGTAATAGTAATATTGCTAGCATTGACCAAACTGGCTCAACAAACCAAGCTACTTTCACTCAAACAGGCGATAACAACTTGATTGAAGGTGCTATGGGGGGTAATGTTTTACAGGGTGGTAACAATAACGTGTTAGAACTTATGCAAAACGGTAATAATAATACGATTGGAATTACCCAGAATGGTAATGGTAATACTTTCAATAGTAACCAAACTGGAAATAATAACTCTGTTAATATTACTCAGTCGGGTATATAATTTCCAATATAATAACCCATTTATAAAAAAAGCTACGTATAAATACGTAGCTTTTTTTATAAACAAAACTGTAAACCCTAAATTCTAAACGTGGTATAAATTATCGAATACTCATAACCGTAAAATATTAAAATCCTACTAGCCACTAGTACAACAGAAAAGCCGACTATAAAGCTACATAGAATAGAGTAAAGAGCTCGCATTACTGTTTTTTACCGCATTCCCTTTGCCAAAGTACACTAGTTGAGGGCCAATCTAATGTATCTAAAACTCGCCTGCGATCCTTAATGAGCAATTAGTCAAAGAGCAAATCAAAGTCCAACTCAAAGAGATGGCGATTTGTCATCACTTTGAGTTGGACTTTGATTTGACAAAACAAGTATACAGTGGGAGTAAGATTGAGTCGTTAGATACCGTAAATATTCAGGCACTGATTTCCATGTTTAAGTAAAGATAGGTGTATAATTTTTTATCATACATTTTGTTTTTTACTCCGGCCATTTTACGCTAATAATAGTCTTGGATTTCGCGGCACGGATTTCTATGAGCATTAATGCCTTAAGAATTTTACCAATAACTTACCTTTTGCCTCAAACCGCCACGAGGCACCCCACTTACCAATGGGTCGCCGCAGCCTAATTTCTAGGGCTCGGGTCACCTCGTTGAACTTTGGTAAGCAATTTAGAGTGGGGCCTTAACCCGTCTATAGAATAAAAAACTCTGCATCGCAGTGTCACGCCACCTCTCCATAGTCAAGTACGAAGCCAACTCAAGGCCTTGATAGAGCAAGGTTCTAGCTGGGCTAAAACCTTTCACAACTATCTGCTCAATACTTGTAAGACCAGGCTAGCCAGCGGCATAGTCCAATGTCGGTCTTTGAACAGCACTTTGTGGGTAAACCAACCAAGAAGCACAATCGCCGTTGGTGTTTTCAACGCTGAGATACACATTGGCAGGGATAAACGCAGTAAAGACCCCAACTTGTTGGATTACTTAATGCTTCATTGGGAGACAGTGCTGGCTTTCGCTCGCACTAGTACTCAAGTCAGGTACCCCATTAATGATAAAATGCTATTACTCATTAGTCATCAACTTAAAAACATATAAGGAGCTAATTATCATAGCACCTAACGGGCGCAAACCAAATTGTCGTTTGAGTGTATTTTGTATCTTTGAATTATTTTTTAGCAAAAACCGAACAAATCAATGACAGAATCAGAATTTATAGAGATGGCTCGGGCCAAATATGCAGACATAAATCGTCTTAACGCCAGCCCGAGCCTACTAGAGTATGAGCAGGGTTTTGTTGAACTTTGGACGGAGCTAGGCCGAGCCGTAGCTGAGAAAAATCTGGGAGCTACCCCTAAAGATCGACGAAAAAAAAAAGATTAAAAGCACGTTTGGCACCCTCGAATTAGCCAAAACTCATCGTTATATTTCACACATGGAGCACAATTTTGGGCTTAGCCC
>NZ_AUIF01000057.1 GCF_000423565.1 Runella zeae DSM 19591
ATCACAAAATGCAGGATATATTTCCATAAATACCGCAAACAATAACCGTCATTAAAAAAGCGAGTTAAACGACGATAGTGGGAACTGGCTAATGTCTGTGGTTTGTTGGTAATGACACCTATTTGGTTCTTGATTTTGTTCAAATTTACTGTTTCTTTGACCATAAGGCCACACATGACACAAAGTAAAGTCTTGATTCGTGTTCTTTGGCTTTTGCTTAGCTTTGTCTTACTTTTGTCCAAAAGCGATGAATGAAGTTCTTGTAGTTTTTTCACAAATTTCTAACAAGATTCACATCGCTTTTATTCTTTTTGTCCAGTAATCAGCTGGATGTTATTAATAATCTGTTACTCCTTACCCCCCCCGTCGCATCGGTGTTCCGCCTTTAGGCTGAGCTTAGAAGATAACACTTATTGTATGAATTAATTTTGCTTAGTTACTCAATTGATAGGTTTGTCGGGTGTTTTGGTTTCAAGTACTTTGATATTTCCCAATTTCACCATCCATTTTACTTCTTTGTCAACATCGTCCATTGTGTTTTCCATGGATACGTCTACGGCTTTTTTGGTTTTATCTTCATAGACGGTACCAGCGGCGGTTGTTCCTTTAAATTTTTGTTCAAAAGTAGCCGTAGTATAATATTTGCCGTCTGGTCCTTTTCGATAACTCCCCATGTATACTTTATCAAAAGTGATTTCGACTTCTTGGTAATTCAACGCCCTCAGCCTACGCAAGTATTCGCCTACAGTGTACGATTCTACCTTAGTTCCTTTTTTACCAGAAGATACTTGAATGGTAGAACCAGGGATAAACATCTGAATCGCATTTTTGAAAGCCAAATCCTTTTTGTCTTTGGTGGTTTCTTTGCTTCCAATAATCTGAATGCACCGCTGCAATTCCAATATCGTTTCTTCGGTACTTTTTTTGTAGGGTCCCTCCAACTCCTCCAAACTAATCTCGCGCAGCTCGCCCTGAAAATCGGGCAAACTACTCTCTTTTTCATTGGTCTGCGCCTGCGCCAATGTTATAAGCATCACAAGAGTCAGCCCCGTCCATATTCCTTTAGTTTTCATCCTTATTTTCTTAAAATTTTTGGAATCCTCGCTATTGATTAAAATTTGTAATCACCGAAAAGCCCTCCCACATTTTTTCAAAAGTCTTTCCGTCTTGTAGCGCCAATATCACCTTCAATCCTTGGGGTGATTTTTCAAACTTACCCGATACGATAAAATCGCGTTTGGGTACCATTTGTGTCAGTACGCATTCATCTGAGTTTATCACTTTCAGGCGTGGCTGCATTTTTTCGAGTTGTCTAATCATCTGCTTGCTCACCTCGGGTACGTAGTTGGCCAATCCCCCAACACCATCATATATAAGTGGCTCCAGATAAATCTGTTGTTTTGGAACTGAAGGCAATTGTTTTTTTAAATCACTTACCAGCACACTCAACTGCAACGACATCGCCATGCCCATTTTTGCTTCTTTGGTAGCTTCATTTTTAAGTTCTTCGTTGGTCAATGTCCCTATCGTATCTTTGGAAGTAGCTTCTCTGACACTTTTGATATAAATATCCTCAAAAGCTAGGTTTCCGTCGGGAAGCTCTACTGGTTTGAAATAAAACCTAAACCGCGTCATTGTCTCCTTGTCTAGGTTCATCTTCCCGTAAAGGGCATTGAGACGACCATGAATTTTTTTAGGCAGAAATACATCTAAATAAGGTTCTTTCTTGGAACCTAATTGAATTTGGGAGAATCGAGCGGCTTCTATATCTAAGGTTGTTTGACAACTATCAAACCACACCGAAGCGATATTGTTGAGATAAGTATCTAGTTCTAAATCAGCGGTGAGTCGCTTGGCAAAAATCAATGAATCGGGTAAAATAATTTTTGGTGAGAAATAGACCTTCTCGTTGTTCTTGGCCATAAAGCACTCTTGCACCAACTGTCGTTTGTAACTCGCGATTACATTGGCCGACTGACGAGGCCGCCCCAATAAGTTGAAATAACTTTGGTATTCGTCAATCATTCCAAAGATGTTGGTTTCGACCAGACTCAGTATGTCACTATAGGTATAATTTTGACGCTCAATTTTAGAAGATGACAATACCTTACCTTCAATTTCGATTTTATCAATTAATTTTTGCTGCGCATCTTCAATACGCAATAGCAGGCGCGTTTGCTCTCCTTTGAGCTGCTTTGGATTGATAGACAAGGCTATTTCTGCCGTTTTTTTACCGTTTGCATCTACTTTTATGGCTTGCGAGGAAGCTTGAATGGCAATGCCACTCGCAGTATTTCCTTGCAAAGAAGCCTTCACCATCAGTGGTTTTGATTCTTCATCGGCTTCATTGACGATGCTAAATTTGATGACGGGTCTTGAAAGGGGCGTAATATAGCCCTCCCGAGTACCTTCCCACTTCACCAAAGGAGATTCAAAATGTACCAAGGGCGTTTGAGGCTCTTGTACAGGTATTGCCCACTCGTCACTAAATTGGTAAGTTCCATTAGGGTCTTGTACCGTTATTTTTAGGGGTATGGTAGCGGCTACCATACTCGAAGGAACAAAGAGATCACAAGCGTAAGTGACAGATTCGTTGGGCAAAATAGTAGCCACCGTAACAGGTGTAAACATCACCGGATTGCCATTAAAAGTAGCCATAACCTTTGGCTTAGAAAGCAATCCTCGTCCCTCGTTTTTGATTGAAAACTTTACACCTTTGGAACGCCTGCTTCTTTCTAAAATAAGTTTACTGTTATTGGCTGCCAATACACTTCCGAGTTTCAACAGAGGAGCCGCAGGACTTAGGGTTTTGAAATGAACCTCGACCTCATCCCAAAGCTGCCCCCCTTCGCCTTCCAACTTCAAAGTGACCGAGGCTTTGCCATCTAGGAGCAGTGATGAGCCTTTGAGCGTCACTTGAGCAACGCGGTTGGCACCAGCCCTTACATCTCCCACTGCCACCGTGGATTCAAACTCCAAACCCTTTACGGCATTGGAGGCAGAGGTTTGGATAAATCCCTTCTCAAAACGCCCTTCTCCCTCATTTTTGACGGGAATTTTTAAGGTCAGGGTTTGGCCGCCTTCCAACGTTTCGGTGCTTTTTTCAATCTTTTCTTTTTCAAAACTTGGTTTGGCCAATTTGGGAGCTTCGGCAATAAATCGCGGGTCTTGCCAATTAGGGTCAATTTTTTTGAGATAGCCCACTGTCCGCTCAGTAGGGTCGGCGGCGTATGATTTTTCCAAATACTTTTTGGCTTCGTCTTTTTTGCCCAACATCAAAAGTGCAATACCCAACTCGCGGTTTGGATAATATTCCGAAGGACGCCCCGTACGCGAAGCAATCGCTTTCGTATCATGCGCATTGGTTTTGAGAGCTTCTTCAAAATACTTGACCGATTCGCTCCATTTTTCTTCCTGATTGAGTTTGGCACCTAGTTTATAAAAATTGACAAATTGCTGTCCTAAGGTTATCTGTACTGATAACCCAATCAATAAAAATGCGATGAGCCAAGGGCGACTTGTCATACAATTGATTTGCCTTAGTTTTGAAGAAGTACTACCAAATCTAGCGTGAGGTTGGTACGGGTTAGGTGGTTGATACTAGTTACTCCTTGTTGGTATTTGAGCTGCTCGTAGGCTCCGTGAATCTTAAAACGGTCAAAAAACACCGATACGCCCGCACTAAAGCCCCTGGCAATGCTACTACTACCGTCGTTGTTGAGGTATGATTGTTGGCGATAGCCTCCTAAGATTCGCATTTCAAACAAACGACTATCCAACAAAAACACTTCTCCGCCTCCTCTCAACTGATAAAGATTTTGGGTAGCCAATACAGGCCTGACGGGGTTGTCGACCACCAAAGGGAGTGAACTACTAGAAAAGAGGCTATTGTATTGGTTATATTCAAAAAAAGTTTGGGAAACAGATTGACCTTTATAAGGCAAAACCTCTACATCGCCCGTAAGCAACAATCTCCAAAAAGGGCGATAAGCCACTCCCACACCCATGGTAAAAGGCATTTTATACTTTTGATTGTAAAGACTACTTTCTTGCAAATCTAAACTCCCTCTCTCTATAGTTCCGTTAAGGGTGTATTTATTGCGCAAAGCAAAAGGCGTAGAAACCCTCACTCCTAAACGCAAAGGGAGATTGTTGTCATAAAAATCAAACATCAGCCCTCCAATAAAATTAACCCCACTGATACGATATTGTCCAGTGCCCGTGCGGGTCAAATTATCAGACTGTTGCGTAGCAGTATAGCTAAGTTTTCCACCTAAACCAAACCAATAATTGGCGGTAAGACCTACCGACATGTAAGGAGAAAATTGATAAGCAGCTGACAATGAAGCAGTACTAATATTGAGATTGCTTTTGATACTAGTCGACGATGAAGGGAGAGTTTGCTGAATTTGGTAATTGTTTCCATCCATTACATTGTGATAAGCTGCCGAAAAAACAATGCTTGGATCAAATCGCCCTAAGCTTACGGGTTTGCCTGTCAGGGTAGCTTTTTTATAAGGTATCATCACCCCCACAAAACTAGGCGAAAAACGAGGAGTATAAGTGACGGGGGTAGTCTCGGATGTCACTTGTAGCGACTGATTACGCCCGGAGACAAGCGCATGCATACCTTGCCCGTCTTCGAGCATTTCGTAGGTGTAGTCGATAGTAGCGGTGCCTGCGGGGTTCCAATAGACAGCCGTGACATCATCGGCCACTCCAATAAAAGCCCCTCCCATTGCCGTTGACCTACTTCCCGCCCCCGACACATTCAGATTTAAGCTCTGACTGTAAGCGCTGTACGAAAACAACCCTATCAAAGTAAGGTAGTGATAAGGCTTTATATTGATAGGAATCAGCTTCATTTGTGGTTATTACCAATTTTTATCACTCCTATTTAGGTTGAAGGGTATACTCATTGAGAGTATCTCCTGTTTTATCACTACTATACAATCTATTGATTTTCAATTCATTATCAGAAGAAGAATTAATAAAAAACTGAATTCCGTCTTTCATACAATCGGAGCGGTCGTCGATACAAGTAGGCTCGGGACTCAAATCATACAACACTAGTCTTACTTTCTCATCCACGCGCCATTTGCCCACAAAATCGTATCTATCGCCTCCCACTGCCACATCCGTAAATTTCAGAGCATCTGCATTGGTCAAGTCTAGCAAGAAAGGTTCGTAGTTAAACAAATTTATGCCGTTGGTCTTATCATACACTACATTCCGTCCCCCATTTTTATCAATATGAATCGCTTGTTTTACAATCCATACACGGCCTAGTTGGGCAGTTATATCTTTGTTTTTACAACCCAGCAGGCCCATTAAAAGCACGAAAGACACCATTATCGTTTTCATCTTCAATATTTTATAATCTTAAATGATTCTTTATGTTTTCCTTGGCTTACTTCTAACACATAGCTGCCTGTCGGAAGATGCTTACAATCAAGCTCATGACTCTGATTTGAGAATTGTTGGGTAGTGATAAGATTGCCTCGCATATCTATCAGTCGTAGCTGTAGTGAAACAGGCATAATGAGTGAATTTTTGAGTTTTAGGGTGAGTTTATCCGAAACGGGATTAGGCGAAATTTCGACCCAATCTGTAGGCATTGGCTCCTCAATAGCGACGACCTGCTTGAGTCCCAACTGAACCGTCTGTACGCCTCGCAAACTCCCTCCACAAGCCCCACTTACACTCTGTATACTAAAAGCACCCGCCGTCTCTATCCGAAAACTCAAAGTGGTATCTCCCGCATTTTGTACCCGCACCGTACGACCTCCACTGAAAGTAACCGTAAAGGGACCAGTGCCCGTGAGTCTTACCCTTACTTGAAAGTTATTACCCGTCTTGCGATAAATAATCGAGGTATCTCGGCTAGGTTGGAGCATTTGAGCCGTGGCAGAAGCCAAAATCGCAATCGCACGACTCGTGCCTCTTACCGTACCACTCTCTACCAACAATTGATAGTTACTACCTGCCCCCACACTGCTGGGTAGCGTCGCTTGTATTGGGCTTTGAGTCCCCGAACCTAAACTTCCCCCGACTTTCTGACCACTACCATCTACCAAAAACACACTAAAATTCCCCACTCCATCCGATGGCTCTATCCCAAAACTCACACTTACCGGCGACCCCGGACAGACCGAATTTGTATTTACGCTCACATTCGTAATCCCTGTCACTGGCTTGGTCGATACTGTCACTTCAACCGTGTCTTTGTTTTCACATCCTAAACCACTGCGTACCGTCACAATATAACTACCACTCATGCTCACCGACGCATTGGCCCTACTTACACTCAATCCACTACCGATGAAGCCCCCCGGACCCGTCCAACCTATCGTGTAGTCACAAGCTGGTGGGCAGCTGCTAAAATCATTCTCTACTTTCAACCCTATCGTCTCGCCTACATAATACGTACTCTTCTCACTCACCGCATTGGGCTTTGCTACCGTACTCACAGTCACACGTACACTATCGCGTGACTCCCCACAACTCCCCACTGCTCGAACGTGATACATTCCACTGCTACTAGACCGCGCCGAAAAGGGTGTCAAATTCGCAACCGTTGACGTCAGTCGAAAATTACCCGGACCCGTCCAGATATAACTCGTAAAACCACTCGTCCCCGACAATACCAAGACTCGCCCTTCGCATAGCTGCAAATTCTTCTGGGAATTGGCCTGGGCTACCACACTGGGATTGCTCACTATCGTAAACACCTCGCTATCTTCCACACTTACAGCGGCGGGATTGCTGCTGCGAACCCGTACCTTGAATCGCTTTTGTGAATCCGTAATACCACTCGACAAGTACTCATCTATCCGAAATCGAATCGTATTGCCTACTATCGTTGTATTGCGAGAACTCAGACTCGTATAAGCAGTAGTACTGCCTTCTGCGATCAGCTCAGCCGTAAAAACATTCCCACTGTTGAAGGTACCCGTCGTCGTAAAGCTCACTACCAACGTGTCTTTCGTACACAGTGTTGTTCGATTCAAAACTGGTTTGGAAATCGAAACTTTGAAAGGATTCCCGTCTTTATCAACCACCTGTAAGTAAGCATCTCCCGTACAGTCATTGGTACGATTACGCAGATCTCGCCACAAAAACAGGTAAGCATTACTATTGAGCATATAATTTTGGGGGCCGTTTCTACTTCCAGAAGCATTGCTAATAATTTTACCATCATTGCCCCACTCCCTAACTCCCTCGCCAGTATCATTGTCAAATCTGATTATTTGGGCATATATTTCGCCGTTATCACGGTTTTCGCCCGCCAAAAGGTATCTATCAGGGCTTTCACTAATGAGCGTGCCTCCAAATGTAGGGTCGCCAGAATGGTTTCGAAACGTAATATCCGTTTCTGCACTTTTACGATTTCGCCCTTCGAAACGTTGGATTTTTTGACGCCCATTGCTTGTATAAATAAAAGCAGGGCGAAATCTATTTCCACCCGCCATGCGGGGTGGCCCTACTTGCTGTGCCCCCACCAAATCTGTCGCTTCACGAAAAGCACCTGTGGCTATATCAAAGCGATGAGCTTGGATTTTTTTGACGGTGTTGTCTGACGAAGAGAGACTCGCAAGAGCATACATATCTCCAGTATCAGTATCTGAAGCTTGCATACCGACATTAGCGTATAAATCCGTCACATTTCCTAGCAACCGTTCGCTACCACCCCAATCTTTGGTGAGGACAGTTCCATTCCAGTTGTAGCGCCTCACCGCTAGACGATTTCCGTCTTTTACATAAGAAACAAAAATTCGATTGCCAGTAGCATACATTTTAGGGAGTGTTTGCTCTCCACTTGCTTCTTCATGCAAGTAGGCAGTAGGTGCATTGCGGTTGCTAGGATCCAAAATCGCCAACCTAATATCAGTGCCATTGGCTAGATTTCCACCACCACCTCTTTTGGTATCTGCGGGGTTGTTTTTTTGTTGCCACGCCACTGCTAGGCGGCCACCGCCCCCTTTGATAAACATCGCTTCTAAAAAAACAAAAACATCGGCTCCGCTCCCATAATTGTACCCTAAATTGATACCTCGACTTTCATTGCCGTCTATGACAGGAATTTTGGGGGAGGCATCATTGAAGGATATAATCTGATACTGTAGGTACCAAGTTTCGGCACTTGATAGGATACTGATTTGAGTACCTAAAGTATAAATCACAAAAACATCATCCGAACCTGACGCCCTTTGGGCGCTTACTCCCGTAAAAGTGGCTCTGGAACACGACTCACTTGAAGTATATCTGAATATTTCTTTTTTAGCCAAAGACACTGTACCGTCTGCGCGGTATTTTTTGGCATACATGATAGCGGCATTTCCTTCTCTTTCAGACCATATTACCATCACACTGCCGTCATCCCCAGTCACAGCACTAAAACCAAAAGAATTCATTCCACCACCACTGACACGATCATTTTGACTTAGGTCACCACTCCACTGTCCCCAGCTGCAAAAACTCATGCCCCACAAAAACAGTAAAATTGCTTTCCGCTTCATTTCTTTTTTAGTTTTTTTAACATTGAGAACCTTTTCCCTCTTTGTTATAAGCTCAATTCTCTCCAAACCAGCACTTTTGGTATTTCGACAAAGGCATTAATGGCAAGTTACTTAAAACAAAAAGTTTAATATCTCACCAAGTATATGTTTTTATCAAACGGTATAAAAAATGACATTCTACTTATACACCCGATTGAGCTTTGTAGTATCGAAAGACAATAAAAATACGCTTTATTTCCCTGATAATCAAGCGTATCCTAAAAAAACCTCCTCCTTTTGGGCTACAAAGCTTGAAACTTGTCCTCAAAAACTGCCCTGTAACTTCAATTTTTGTAACTGCTTAGCAAAACACTTTAGGCCCTAAGCCCCATTTACACTCTGTATACTAAATGGCCCCGCCGTCTCTATCCGAAAACTCAAAGTAGTATCTCACGCATTTTGTACCCGCACTGTACGACCTCCACTAAAAGTAAGCGTAAAGGGGCCATTGCCCGTAAGACGAACTCTTACTTAAAAGTTATTGCCACTTTTTCAATCAACCCTAATGGTACTACTCGAAATACGTGAATTTTTATCAAGGGTGACATTGTTCCATTGTGCTAAACTAGAGAGATGACCACCCCATAAAACCACAAAAAGCCCCTTCAGAAGTACTGACTTTTTCATTTTCGTTAAGAATTTTCAAGAAAATTATTTCGTAAGGATATACGATTGCGGAGTTTGCTTTTGCAAAATACCCATGGAAAGTTACTTTATTTGAACTACTCCAAAGATTTTAGTTATCTAACGGTAGAAAAACTTTAGGGGCTATTTTCGCAGAATGGGCAGTTCTCAAAATAGGCCATATTTTCATTGGCGATGTAGGTAGAAGCTAAAATTTGCGAATCGCGGTGATGATTCACCTTCAAGAATTGCCTAAATACCAAAGTCCATTTCCTAAATCAATCGAATGGGAAGGAGGATCTGCTACTGGCTTTTTGGTGGATTTAGCGCCGCCAAAATCAACGGTTTGGTCAAGTGATTCGGCACTCATCAATTTGGCATTGTCTACCCAAACATTGTGGTCTTGCTGGTTTATTGATTCGATTTTCACTAAATAGCCCGAATAATTATCTCTGGTATTTCCTTCGCAAAGATTAAGGATAAGTTGCAGTTTATCGGCCTCCGCTTGTTCACTATCAAGTATCTGACAAAGAGCTTCATCGTTCACATTTTCGAGTACACCGTCAGTACATTGAAAAAAATAATCTCCCGCCATAATGTCAGTCAATAGATTGATTTCGATTTCGGTTTGGCGGTGCGAACCTTGAATCGCCCTCGTAATTACGTTTCGTTCGGGATGAACGAGTGCTTGCTCCGGCGTAATCATCCCTGCCCTGAGCAAATAATTTACCTTCGAATGGTCTTCACTTTTAAACACGACCGTCCCATTTCTTATTTGATAAATGCGACTGTCACCAATATGAGCCACAGTAATGTCATTTTCGCCAATAGCTACCAGCGTAAGGGTAGTAGCCATGCCTTTGAGAAGATACTGCATCGACAGTATTTGGTCGAACTTTTGTTGTACATACTCAAAAGCCTCTTGGATATAAGTAATCGAAAACTGAGGCGCGGGGTGCTGATTGAAGTATTCGGCAAAACCCGTACTTGCAGTCATGCTCGCCAGTTCGCCTTTTTGGGCACCTCCGACCCCGTCGCATACTACAAAAAAACGTTGAGATGACGTAGCTTGACCAGAGGGCGGAAAGATAGCGTCTTCGTTATTTTCGCGTTGTCCCTGAAAAGTAAAACCTAAAGGCTGACAAATTGTAATCGCCATAAATAAAGAGGGAGTTGCTTACCAGATGATTGTTTTAGAGTAATCGGTATTTTGCACATTTCGCGCAGCATCTCGGGCGTTTGAGGCGCTTCTTGTGGTTTGTAAAACTACTTTTGTTCGTCCCATTTGAATGGTGTCACCGTCTTCCAGATAAATTAAGTCTTCGGGTTCGAGCTTTAATTTACGCATAGGGTCTTTAGCACCTATTACAAAAGTCCCGTTTTTACTGCCCGCTTCCGCAATCAAGTATTGAAATTGTCCGTACTTATCTCGTGTTACTTCCAATATCACATGCCGTCGACTCATCATTCCATCGACGGTATCAATCAAAATATCGGCGGTAGGTACCGAACTTTTACGACCAATCACATTAGGACCAATACGAAGCGGATGCGTTTGCGATGCCGCATTCTCGTCATGCACCACAATAAACCCTACCGCCCCTGTTTGCTGAAATATTTCATTTTGAAGCTGGACTTCTTGTCCAGACAAGGGAGCAATCACTGGACCTCCTCGCTCTGGAGATACCGTACGGTGATAATCGACGGGAGGCGGCAAAGGAGGTGGCACCTTAGCAGCCGCCTGCTCTTGAGTAGCTTGAACCCCCGCTCCTGCTTCTTGAATCACTATATAAATACACTTCTCGGGACGTTGCTGTACACAATTGAGCTTCGCAGGACTCCCTGGCAGCAATTTAACGGGCGATTGTCCTTTTTTGGAATGCTGGCATTCCTTACATCGAAAAACGTATTCAAACATCCTGAAATAATCTAAAAAGCTACTAATTATGTAAGAAAGGTCATGCCTTTTTTAAATGATAAAGTACAATGGAGCCGCCCTAATACCTTACTCCAAAAACATTAAGGAAATATTACTTCTTTATGTTTTGGTTTAGGAAGTGGTAAACAAGTCATCCATGGTATCAAGATGAGAAGTATCCTGCAAAGGAGAATGCAACCCAAACAACGGCACATCCGTATCAGCATGAGCAATCTCATCTCCTCCTTCGGGTCCTATCAAACTTTGAGGTGTATCTACTACAGGCATGTCACCACTAGGTTCTACGTAGGGTTTTACCAATTCTGCATAATCTTCTTTTACCGAAGGGGTCATTCCTTGCCATTCTTCAGCGGTGTAGGTATTGTACCATTGTCCTCTCCACTCAAATATGCCCCCAGGGCCTACTTGCGCACGTGCAGCATCAAAAGCCTCCTTAAAAGATACTTCCTGTTTGACCTCTGCTACTTCTAGGATTGACATATCCGTACTTTGGGATTCGTTTGATACCAAAGTAGGTGGTACTACCACAGGCGGCGGAGTCGTAGCGGTAGAAGTAGCACTCACGATTTCAGCCACTTCTGGATTGCTTTCGTTCATAGACCACCATGATACAAAAGCGATATTACCTAGCATAATAGCCCCCGCCCCAATCATCTCTGTACGCGTCATTTTATCCGGTCTAAAAGACTGAGGCTCTTCTTTTTCAATTTCAGGTTTGGCAGGAGGAATTTCCATTTTAGGGGCTTCTTTTGGGGTAGCGCCTAATAAGCCTGTTTCGTCTAACATACTTTTTATGGTTGGAGATTAAACGTTGAACAAATCATCGGTTGCGGCATCAATTTCGGCATCTGTACCGAAATTGGGGTCAAGCGTAATCGGCAATTCCGTATGCTGAATGGGATCGAAATGAGCAAGGTCTTGATGTACAGGTACTGCCATCTCTATTGACTCTGATTCTACCTCAATTACCTCCGAAATCTCCCCTCCTCCCAAACTAGCCGTAGCCGTATTTTCTCCACCCATCGGCATTTCCAAAGGAGTATCTAGCTTATAAGATTGGTCTTCCAATACCTTCCCCTCATCCGAAACTGGAATGGCGGTTTCTAGCTTACCATCATTGTCTTTATCGACATACATAATACCCGAAGTTCCCTCACCTGCTTCATCTTTGATAAGAAGATCGGCTTTGCCATCGCGGTTTTTGTCAGACATAAATACATCGTCAACCCCGTCATTATCAGTATCCAATTTTAATACCAGAGGTTCTAAGGATGCTTCTGTCACTGGTTCCGCCTCTGCCGTTTCAATGGGATTGACGATAGGCTCAATACGAGTATTGAATTCATCACGCATATCGGCGGGCATCTTATTCCATTCTTCAATCGAAAATGTACTGTACCAATGACCTTTATATTCAAACAAACCACCAGGGCCTACTTGGTCGCGCGCTTCCAAGAAAGCCTCTTTAAACTCTGTATCATCACTCACGTTGGCTATTTTGATATCGTCGGGCAACACCGGCGAGGCCATCGGTTCTGGCTCTGGTTTGGGCTTAGGGGCACGCGCCACTACAGGTTTGAGAGCGGGAGGTGGCGAAGGCTTTACTTCTTCTACTACTGGCTCAGGAGCTTTCATTTCGGGTTCAGGTTCTAAAACCAACTCTGGGACTACTTTCTGAATAACCGAATCTGGTGCAGCCACCGGAGGTGTCACCTCCTCATCTCCCTCAAAAGCAGTCCATGAAATAAACCCGACACTTCCTACGGCCACCGCTCCAATGGCCAAAGCACCTATTAGTTTTTTATTGTCTCTAGGAGGAGTCGAGGGTGGCTCAGGCATGGGGTCAGGCTCGATAGAAGGCTCTACTGGAATACCTATATTAGAGGATAAAGAAGGCGTAGAAGATAAGGGCATTTTGGGGGGTGTGGGTTCGCCCGGAGCACCAAAAAATTGAGTGTGTTCGTTGAGACTCATGGTAGCTGTTAAGTTAAAAGGTTATGATTTTACCCAAACGGCCTTACATTGAATGCACTGCCGCTGTTTTTTATAATATTCATAAGGAAATCCATAAAGCGACCGGGCGCATTTTGGACATACATACTGTATTTTAAAATCGTTTTCGATTTCGGTAACTACATTTTGCGTTTTGGCGGTTTTATTTTTTGAGAACAACTCTCTCGCCGCTAAACCCAAGGCACTTCCAACGGCAGTACCACCCATAGCCCCGCCAGCCACTACGGCTCCCGCTACGGGTCCCAAAAGCAAAGCAGGCGCTACCAACAAGCATACGGTCAAGAAGGTATCCATACCATTGTTGCTACGGGCTTGTTTGAGCAATAGCTGATAGTTATCCCATACATTTTGCAGTTTGCCAAACTCTACCGAAAAATCGTTGGGGTCGTCGCGGGTAGCGCGAGCGGCCTCAAATATTTGTTGAAGGCTTAGACGCTGGTCTGCCATCATAATGATGTCATTGTGGCTAATACTTTTGCGTTTGATTCTAAAGCCATTGACAAAAGTGCCATTGGTAGACCCTAAGTCTTCCAAAATCACAACATTTTTGTTAGGGTCAATCATTGCCCTTGCGTGTTGCCCCGATACACCTCGCGAATCAAGAACGACTTGCCCCGTAACTGGCTTATTGCCCCGACCGATAAGCACTACTTGCATAGATTTTGTGTCATTATTGATTCGTTTACAATACTTTATCTAAAACCTTGAGCTAATTTACGAAATAATAGAAGTAGCCATACACTTTTTTATCGAACGGTTAGAGAAACACGTATCTTCATTAGGAGACTTGAAGAAGAGTTTCTTTTTTTTGTAGCTTAAGGCACCCACAAAAACCTAATATTCTGCAATACGTCCCTTATTTCTATGTTTTTTGAATAAGCTAACCGTTTGATAAAAAAGCATTTCCCCCGTAAGGTTTTCCACAAAAACTCTTGTATTTTAGCTACCCATTGGCCTCAATGGGCAAATTCACCAAAGCAAATGACTTACGATCAATTCAAACAACGATATCGTTACGACCCCGCCAATGACTTATTAGGAGAAGGGGCTTTTGGAAAAGTATTTAGGGCGATAGATACCGAAACCGGCTCTACGGTAGCTATCAAAGTAGCGCCTGTCAACACCTCCAACGAAAGCCATTCCTTAAAACATGAGTTTGAGACAGTAGGCAAAGTAGAGCCACATCTTAACATCGCTTTGTACGACGAGTGTTACCGTTTTTCGGTGGAGTGGGCTGGCCTCCACGATTTTGCCATTCTGGAATATTATCCCTTAGGAAGCTTAGATAAACTCATCAAAAGCCAAACTTTGACCGATACCGAAAAGGTTGACTTAGGTATTGGCATTTTGGAAGGGCTTCGGCATCTCCACAATACGGGTGCTCAAGGAGTAGTACACCGCGACCTCAAACCACGCAATGTCTTGATTCAGAAATGGCGCGGCAAACTAGTTCCCAAAATCACTGACTTTGGGCTTAGTAAGTTTTCCGATTCAGTATCAAATAGTGTGATCTCACAAAGTTTCAAAGGCGGTACGCTCAACTACGCCTCTCCCGAACAAATCAAAGGTGAACAGATTAGAAAAAATACAGATTTGTGGTCATTTGGGGTGATTCTTCATGAAATCCTAACGGGCGAGGTCCCTTATAAAATCGATGATAGCTCCGAAAGTACATTGAGGCACGTGTATGCGCGTATGAATCAGCAGTCTCTGCCCGAAACTTTCAAAAAAGTGAAAGAGCCTTTTGCTACCATTATAAAGAAATGCTTGGTAGTCAACCCTAACCAACGTTATCGGACTGCGGAAGAAGTATTAAAAGATTTTAAAAGTATCACCCCGACTGCGGCAGCTGTTTCAACTCCTTTCACTGAGCCAAGCATCCCTACTACTCCCCCCGCGATAAAGCCCTCAGTTCCTGTAGAGTCAGTAAAACCACCCATGCCCAAAGACAACACAGAAATTTGGGAAAACCCTCCTTTTGAATCTTTCAACAAAAAAACAGAAACACCCCTTCCCGACGCTACCAATATCAGTGATATAAAAACGCAAAAAGAGGACCCCAAAAATAATGATGAGCTAGCTTCGCCTAAAAAAAACTATGGTGTTTTTGCTGCTATCGGAGGGGTCGCCCTTTTAGCAATCATTACTTTTGTGGTGTTGTTTAAAGAATCAGATTCAACAGAGAAATTAGTGACAGTCCCTGATTCATCTGAGGCGGCAGTCGCCACCACCAAAGAAATCACAATTGACACCACCTCACTGGCACGGCAGGCAGATTCTCTTTTTGTAGAACCCAAATACGAAGAATACGCTCGTATTATTTTACAAATCAATGAGGCTGTTCCGTCCATACAAGGTACTCACAGCAAAGCGGCTGCCCTCGTTAAACTAAAGAAAAAAGCGGCTTCTTGGGAGCAGTATAGTATCAAAGACCCAGAAGTGCATAGTTTTTTGGAAGCCTTCAAAAATGCAATTCTTCTCCTAGATCCAACTGATGCTAAAGGAAAAGAATTAGAAGAAAAGCTAAAATAAGAGATATTTTTGATTGTCATATTTACCGATATACAGCCCCTACGGGGCAAAATTCATCCATTTTCAAATTATCTACCGATATATAGCCCCTACGGGGCACAATTGTCACGTTCTCAAATTGTCATATTTTCAAATTACCACATTTTCAAATTCTCACGTTTTCAAATTATCACGTTTTCAAATTATCAAATTGACACGCTTGCACATCGATTTATTAACGCAATACGCGCCTCATTTTGCTTCTATCATAGCTTTTGACTGGCACAAAGACCCTTATGTGGTCCTAGATTTTTCGGCTCAAAACTCCGAGTTGGAGAGCGTTGACCTACAAAATAGCCAGACTTTTACGGACTACGTTTTTGGCAAACTCCAACAAGCCAATGCCTCAGTGGGAGTAGGTGGCTATGATGAACATCGTATCATCTACCGCCGTAGTGCGCATTTTCAACAAACGACCGAGCCTCGTTGTATTCATCTTGGGATTGATATTTGGGCCAAAGCAGGAGCCTCTATTTATGCACCTCTAGCGGCAAAGGTGCATAGCTTTGCCAATAATGCCAACTTTGGCGATTATGGGCCTACTATCATTTTGGAACATCAGCTAGGGGAACAAACTTTTTTCAGTCTTTATGGCCACCTTAGCTTAGAGTCACTATCCGACTTGTTTGAAGGAAAACGTATCGAAAAGGGACAAAAAATCGCCGAAATTGGCCATTTTCCTATCAATGGCGACTGGCCCCCTCACCTTCATTTTCAGCTCATAACCGATATGCTAGGTATGAAAGGTGACTTCCCGGGCGTGTGTACTTTGCGTGAACGCCAAAATTTTTTGCAACTTTGTCCCAATCCGAACCTGATTCTTCAGATACCAAAACTCTGAAAACTCAGTAAAGACTTTGTTATTCATCTTTTAGCACACAATCAACATGGGAAATCGCCACTTACGTATGGGCCAATACAACCGCCTCAAAATCATCAAACGCCTAGATTTTGGTGTTTATTTGGACGGTTATGATGATGAAATTTTGATGCCTACCCAATACGTACCTGCCGATGTCGAAATCGGGGATTTTGTGGATGTTTTTATCTATCGCGATTCTGAAGACCGTGCCATTGCTACTACGCTTGAGCCTTATGGTACCGTGGGGGAGTTTGCGTACTTGGAAGTAACCGCCACCAATTCTATGGGAGTATTCATGAATTGGGGCTTGCCCAAAGATTTGCTGGTTCCGTTCAAACAGCAACGTGACAACATGATAGTAGGCAAATCGTATCTCGTTTTCATTCATTTAGATACCAAAACAGACCGTATCGTGGCCTCCGCCAAAATCGAACATTTTTTGGACGAAGACACTTCCGAACTCTCCGAAGGAATGGAAGTCGAGCTTTTGCCTTTTGAATACACCGATATGGGCATCAAAGCGCTTATCAATCAGCGAAATTTGGGGGTAATTTATCGCGACCAAGTATTTAAAAATATCGAATTAGGGAAACCTACAGCGGGATTTATCAAGAAAATCAGGGAAGATCAGAAAGTGGATTTAGCCTTGGTAGAGCAATCCTACAATCGTATCGAAGGTAGTAAAAATGAGGTATTTGAAAAACTACAAGCCGCTCAGGGTTTCCTTCCTTTTACCGACAAGTCGGAGCCTACGCTTATTTACCGTACTTTTGGTATGTCTAAAAAAGACTTTAAAAAAGCCATTGGTGGCTTACTGAAAGAAGGCAAAATTTTGCTCAAAGAAGACGGTATCCATCAAGTTGTCTCTTAGTCCTTCTTATCATTTCTCGATTTTCCAAGTTGTGAAATGATAGACTTCCTAAGTTTTGGAAACTTAGGAAGTCTCCAGCTCTCCACTTTTAAGGCTTATCAAGTTTTGGAAACTTGGTAGGTCTTAAAACAAAAAAAGCGCGACCAACGGTCACGCTTTTTCACACGAATGTCTATTGTTTACCCCAATAGATGTCTATATTTCGAGATGAAATGTCAGCAGTTAATAGGCAGTCCTATATATCACTAGACGTCATTGGGGAATAAAAGGTTGGAATGCTTCTCCATTTTTTTTTAACTACGCATATCTTCCATGAGTTTTTGTAACACTCCCACTACCTTTTCGGTCTGCTCACGACTAGGGGTGGTATCCCAATTTCCGACGATACCATTGCCTCCTAAATAGATACCGTCTTTGCGTGAGATGATACTTGCCCCTTTGGTATTGAGCTTGTAAGTCACTTCGGGCTGCGGAATCAAACACGAAAGCTGCCCCGAAACGGGAGTTAGGTGTTCGTCATTAAAAATAGCTTTTGCCCCCAAACCCATACAGTTGACGATGCATTTTTCGGGCAAAGCATCAATATCTTCCAAACGTTTGATTTCGTGAATCTTCACTTTTCCGCCAAACAACAAAAAATCAGTCATGTGCTTGTGGAGATAGGTAGGGATATTGATCATCACATTTGAACGCCTTGATACATAATCTGCCTTGAAAGGATGTTGTTTTTTGGTGAGCGGAACACGTTCAGGAACCAATCCTGCCAAATCAGCAAAAATTTCGGAGTTGGGGCGTTCGGCAGGAGGCTCATCAAAAACATTGTACTCATCTACCCAAGAGATAATATCGTTGAGCCCCAATTGAAACTGAAATGCCCTGAAAGACAAACGAGTAGCTTTTTCCCACCATTCTTTAAATTCGGGTTTTATTTTTTGAGGGTCGCATACCCGCGACGACGGCGACCAAGTCCCAGTAGCCAAACTACTCGTGATGTTTGGTGCCAATTCTTTGGCATAAATCGTGACTTCAATCCCGCGTTCTTGAAGCAAACGGGCGGTTGTGAGACCAATCGTACCTGCCCCAATAACACCCACTTGCTTGATACCCGTTTTCAAAACTTCTTCACGCGCCATCATGCCTGTTCCCCACGATAGAGACCAGCCACTGCCGCCATGACCATAATTGTGCACAATAGTTTTAGACCCAAGCTGCTCAGATTCTAGCCGAGGCCCCAACGAACGAAAGGGACGCAAGCCCACTGTTTCGCGGACAATTCGGTCCATCGAAAGGCGTAATTTGGGGATGCGGTAGTATCCCATGTTGATTTGAAAGTGCTTGTCAGCATAGCCTTTGGCTGCACTTGCACAAGAAGCAACAGTACCACCTACGGCCGCCCAACTACCCGCTATTGCGGCTTGTTGGATAAATCCACGACGATTCATATGAGAAGGTTAGATTGTTGATTGAATTATTGTCTCCGTGCGGCCTTCGGAGGATTTTATCAAATCTACTCTTAAATCAATGTACAACAAAATATAATTTTAGTTATTTTACATTCTCAAAAATTATATTTCAAAATCCAACATTTCACAACACAAAAACTAAAAATTATGCAAAAATTACTTTTATCGTTTTGGGGATGTATCTGCCTGTGCTTTACATTTCAAGAAGTCGAAGCCCAAGCGGTTACTTTTTTTGGAAACCCTTCTTCGGCCATTTCGTCGGGAGCAATTGTGCCAGAGGGCAAAAAAATGTACTGGACGAGTGGTATCGTCGCAGATGTAGCAGATAGTACGGCTCAAGTAGGCAGTTATGCGCGTTTTGGCAATACCAAAACCCAAGCTCTGAGTATTTTAAAAAAAATGAATCAGGCTTTGGCACTTCAAAAACTCACCTTCAAAGATGTGCTTTACCTGCGCGTATATGTAGCTCCTGATATGTTTCAGAACAATAAAATCGATTATCAAGGATGGTTTGATGCTTATGCACAGTACTTTGGCACCAAAGAAAACCCCACCAAACCCTGTCGCTCTACCATTGGAGTGGCCGCCCTCGTACAACCCGACAAGTTTATTGAAATAGAACTTGTGGCGGTGTACTAGTACTGATTTTCAAAATTTTATAGTAAATGAAGTGACCAAAGCCAAGGGAAAGTAGTCATAGCATGAAACTAAACTATTTTACCCTATGGAACAAAACCTTATTTCTATCAAAGACCAAATCGTACTTGCTATTACTCAATATGGCGGCAAGATTTTGCTTGCCATTGTGGTATTTATGATTGGGCGGATGATTATTAGTCGTATCAACAAGGTCATTAGCGACCGCATGACTAGCAGCCACGTTGATAGAGACGTACAGCCTTTCGTAAAGTCATTGATTACCGTAGGGCTCAATATCATGCTTTTGTTGAGTTGTGCTGGTATTTTGGGGATTCAAACTACGTCCTTTGTCGCGATTTTGGGAGCGGCAGGCTTGGCCGTTGGGCTTGCTTTACAAGGCAGCCTTGCCAACTTTGCGGGCGGGGTCTTACTGTTGGTATTTAAACCTTTCAGAGTAGGCGACCTCATCAACGCACAAGGATTTACTGGCACGGTAGAAGCTATTCGCATCTTCGATACGGTGTTGGTTACGGTTGACAACAAAACCATCACGCTCCCAAATGGCCCTCTTTCAACAGGCCCTATCACTAATATTTCGGCCAAAGGCGATATTAGAGTAGACATGGTGTTTGCGGCAGGAAGTCAGAATGGTGTCGACAAAATCCGCGCAAGTATCGAGAAAGTAATCGCCGCTTGCCCTTATGCCACCAAAACCAAGCATGATGTATTGGTCACCAAACTCACCGAAAACGCCATTCATTTTGACGTGAGAGTGTGGACCAAAGCGGAGACATTCTGGGAAACGTATTATTATGTACATGAGCATATTAGTAAGCAATTTGCTAATGATAAAGTAGAGCCCCCTTTGTTTAGGTACACGATACACCAAGGATAAAAAAAAAGCGCCGCAAACTGTAATTGCGGCGCTTTTTCTCTTTTAAAAAAACTCATTCATTTTCAAATTCTAGGCTTGACTTTCTAAGTTTTTAGCCTATTGAATCCAAATCACTTCAAAACTTAAACTTAGAAAGTCTCTGGGCATCTTTAGCACTTACTTCCCACTCTCTAGTTTTATTTTTTTCAAATCTTCTTTTTGGTCGTCTCTCAAAGTGGGATACTTGATACCTAGCTGCTCCAAATAAGTCTTATACTTGGTAGGGTCATAATAATACTTCGAAAGTTCGGGCTTGAATTTGTTCATTATCTCACGATTGAGATATACAGCGGGCATTTCTTTGGGCGAAATCAAAGGCGTGTATTGCATTTCTTTGGTCTGCTCATTTTTATAATAATCCCACGCATCCTTGATAATCTCAGGTTTGAGCAACATATCAATCAAAGTCATCGCTTCAGCTTTGGCACCATACACGACTCCTTTGTGCGCAATGGGCGTCGCCATAGAAATGGCATTGGACCAGTGGTGCCCCGGCAATCCGGGAATGTTTGAAGGATAGCGAAGTACAATAGTCGGCAATGACCAAGAAATATCGGCAATATCATCAGAGCCACCACCTATCGACATCGCCTGCCCGCCCATCATACGGGTAGGAGAGTCAGCAGGGAGGCCGATTGTATCCACTTTTGTTGCTAGCCCTGAAATTTTGGGAGCTTGTAGTTCTTTTTGGGAAGCCATTGCTAGCATTTGATCTTCTTCTGACCAAGTGGGCAAACCTACTTTTTTGATGTTTTGATACATGGCTTCAGCAATAGGCTTATTGAAATGCCCCGGCCAAGCCGAGCCCAAGATTTCGTAAGTAAACTTGGTATCTGTCATCAAAGCAGCTCCTTCCGCAATTTTGACCCCAATATCAAACAGTTTCTTGATTTTGGGATAAGAACGTTCACGAAAATAATACCAAACGGCAGCTTTGGAAGGAACTACATTGGGCTGGTCGCCACCGTCGGGAATCACATAGTGAGAGCGTTGAGTAACTTCTAAGTGCTCACGGCGAAAATTCCAACCAATATTCATCAATTCAACCGCATCCAACGCGCTACGTCCGCGCCAAGGCGCTCCTGCCGCGTGGGCAGCGGCTCCTTCAAAATTGAACCGCACCGACACCAAACCATTGTTGCCAGCATCACCATACGAAACGCCTAGGTTGTTGCCAACGTGCGTAAAGATACAAGCATCTACATCTTTGAAGTAGCCATCACGCACATAAAATGCTTTAGCTCCCACCAATTCCTCGGCGACTCCCGGCCATAAGACCAAGGTTCCAGGGATTTTTTCGCGCTCCATGATTTCTTTCACGGCCAAAGCCGAAATAATATTCAACGCCTGCCCCGAATTATGCCCCTCCCCATGACCCGGCGCACCCACCACAATCGGGTCTTGGTAGGCTACCCCCGGTTTTTGGGATGCCTTAGGAATACAATCCACGTCCGAGCCAATCGCTATTACGGGTTTGCCGCTTCCCCACTTTGCCAGCCATGCCGTAGGCATATTGGCAATGCCACGCTCAACGGTAAAGCCGTTTTTTTCGAGTAACTCGGTCAGATAGCGATAGCTTTCTACTTCCTGAAAACCGAGTTCAGAAAAGCTAAAGAGCATGTCGTTGATTTGTTGTCCCAATTGGGCGCGTTTTTCAACTCCCGCCGCCGCTTCTTGTTTGAGTTTTTCGAGGCGGGCTTGTTCAGGTGTAAGTTTGGGAGATTTTTTGGACTGAGCTCCGCTGATTGAACACATTCCTACCAACACTAGTAAGGTGTAGAGCGTTTTTTTCATAGTTTAGGTTGACAAGTGTAAAAAAATCGTAACAACTCAAAAATACAAAAAAACAAACTATAGTGGCTAAAACTTAGGTGATAATATAATGGAGTAACAAAATTTTCTTTCAATAGAACAAAGGCCATCCACAAACCCCTATCTTTGGAATATCCTATTCATCATCAATCTCAACAATATGTTTAAACCTTTACTTTTTGCGTTCTTTTTTTACACATTTACCGTGTATAGTCAAAATGACTACTTTTTTGGCGGCAAAAAATTGAATCCTGCTATTCCTTCTCCTCAGCAGTATTTGGGCTACGCTATCGGCGATCACCAAACCCGCTACGACAAGCTAGTGGCTTATATGTACGAGCTCGACCGCCTCTCCGACCGCGTCAGTGTGAGTGTCATCGGCGAAACCTACGAGAAGCGTCCTCATCTGGTAGTGATGTTTTCGTCACCTTCCAATATTTCACAACTACCTCAAATACAGCAAGAGCGAACCAAACTCGTCAATCCTTCCGCACCCATGCCCGACATTTCCAAGATGCCGGTCTTGGTACAATTGGGGGCCAATGTACACGGCAACGAAACCTCCGGCGGCGAAGCCATGATTTTGGCGGCTTACTATCTGGCGGCTTCCGAAGAGGAAGAAGTAAAAAAGTGGCTCGACCATGCCGTAGTCTTCATCGAACCCGTACTCAATCCCGACGGTCGAGATCGCTTTGTGAGCTGGGTCAACCAAAACAAAGGCACTCCCCTTGTAGCTGACCCCAACGACCGCGAACACAATGAAGTATGGCCTGGTGGACGTACCAATCACTACTGGTTTGACCTCAACCGCGATTGGTACCTTGCCGTACACGTAGAAAGCCAAAACCGCCTTAAATTTTATCATCAATGGCTTCCCAATGTTGTCACGGATCATCACGAAATGGGAACCAACGCCACTTTTTTCTTCGAACCTTCCAAAGAAAATGCCGAAAACCCACTGATACCGGCTTATGTTTACAAAACCCTCAATACCAAATTTGCCAAATACTACGAAAATGCCCTCAATGCGATTGGGTCGCTGTATTATACCAAAGAATCCTTCGACAACCTTTATCCTGGCTATGGGTCAAGCTATCCCGATATTCAGGGAGGATTGGGGCTATTGTTTGAACAAGCTAGTTCGCGTGGGTACATTCAAGATAGTCAGCATGGCCCTGTGACCTTCGCTTTTACCATTCGCAACCAATTGGTATGTGCTTTAGCTACCTGTCAAGCAGCCGTAGACGAACGTCAAAATCTGCTTAAATTTCAACGCGATTTTTTTGCTAGTGCGGTCAGTGATGCCAACAAGCAACCCATCAAAGGATACATCGTAGGCGACAATCAGGATGCGAACAAGCTCAAAAAATTTGCCCAATTTTTATTGTACCATCAAATCGAAAGCTATCAACTTTCTGACAACTTAAACACGGACGGAAAGACCTTTGAAAAAGGTAAAGCCTTGTTTGTTCCGACGGCGCAACCCCAATATCGAATGGTGCAGAGTATTTTTGAGAAGCCCACCAAATTTGCCGATAGCTTGTTTTATGACGCCTCCGCTTGGAATATGCCCCTGGCATTTGGTCTTACACATGCCGAACTCAAAACCCTCCCTGCCAAAAACACCCGCCTTACCGAAGATTTCCTAAAAACTCCCACGGTTGCCCCTGTTAAGTCTGAATATGCTTATTTGTTAGATTTTTCTGATTTTATGGCGACCAAAGCCCTGTATAAATTATTAGAACACAACATCACCACCAAAGTAGCGATGCGTACTTTCAAAATTGGGGACAAAAACTACGGGCATGGCTCATTGATGATACCCGTACAAGGGCAACGCCTCAACGCTACTACGCTTTTTGAAACAATAAAAACAATCGGGCAAGAAGCACAAGTTAATTTTGTAGGAATTCCTAGCGGTTTTAGTCAAAGCGGAATTGATTTGGGAAGCAACAATTTCCAGAAAGTAACCAAACCCGAAGCCCTCATCGTAACGGGCCAAGGAGTAGCAAGCTATGAAGCGGGCGAAGTGTGGTATTGGCTTGATACCCACGTAGGAATGCCCATCACGAAAGTTGACATAGCGACCTTGCCCCGCCTCAACCTCAGTCGCTACAACGTCATCGTGATGGTATCGGGTCAATATGATCGCTCCTTAGCGCCCAAAATCAAACAGTGGGTAGCGAATGGCGGCACGCTCATTACCCTCAAAACGGCCACTGAATGGGCACTCAAAAACGACATTGCCCACGAAACCCTCCGTATCCGTAATATATCTGATTCGAGCAAAAATATTCGCGTCAATTACGAAGATGCGGCCGCCAACGAAGGCGCTCAAAATACGGGAGGTACTATGTTTGAAGCTGACATTGACATCACACATCCGATTGGATTTGGGTACAAAAACCGAAAAATAACCCTTTACCGAAATGGCAACACGCTACTAGAACCTTCCAAAAATCCCTACAGCACCGTAGTACAGTATTCTGACAAACCTTGGCTGACGGGATATGTTCACCCTCAAACCCTCAAAAAAATCAGTGGCTCGGCGGGTGTGCTCGTCTCACCCGAAGGCAGCGGCCGTACCATTCTCTTTGCCGACAATCCTAATTTCAGAGGCGTGTGGTATGGTACCGAAAAGATGTTTTTAAACGCTATTTTCTTTGGGGCAAATATTTCGACCCCTACTCCCTTGGGGGCCAAAGAAGAGTAATATCTTCCATAAATTAGGGGAGATAGTCACTAACCAAAAAAGCTCAGAAAAATCTGGGCTTTTTTGGGTTCTGGACGAGGCTGGGAAGTACATCTGATTATAAGTTAGTACAGTGTTAGCTAAGTTTCTTTAAATTTTACCCGCCGATTGGCGCAGATTGAAAGTCGCAAAAAACGCAGATTAAGTAAATGTGCGAATTTGAAAATGAGTTAATTTGAAAATAAAATCCTGACAATCAAACAATTAAATCGCTTCAAAAATTCAGTTTAATTTTGCATAATTACTTATTGGCTATATGCCCCCCTTTTTTCGGCGAAAATCTGCGCTTGCATTATTCAGCGCACTTCTGCGGGTAAAAAACAAAACTATTTACTTAACAATGTATTAGTGAATTAAATAAACTCTAATTTTTGTATAAAATCAGGTAATTAAGGTTATAAAAATCAAGACATTTGCAGCTCATCCAACTCCTTCTCTTTAGCTTTCAATTTTAAATTCAACTCCACTTTTCGATTAAATTGTTTACAGGATGCGATATTTGCTTTAAGCTTTGCTATATCTTTTTCAATGGCCTGTATCTGCCGTTTAAATTCTACCAAATCCTGCAAAGTTTTAGGTTGCACTTCCGATTGTTCAGATAACTGTATGCAAAAATCTTTATAAACAGCCTCCAGACTCTTTTTCAATCGAAAAGAATACTTGTTTTCTGAGGGAACGAACCATGTTGTCCTGAAAGTCCAATCTATTACTGAATTATCTTCGTTAACTGGATGAGGGTGTTTGGTTGAAGTAGACAGGTAGATACTGTCCTCAAATTCTACCACGAAAACAATGCTGTAAGGAATGGCTTTGTCTATAATGTCAAGTAGAGGCTGAATATCTTCCTTTACTTTTAACTCTACCTTAAAAACCTGAATTTCCTGAACTTGACCTGGTTCCAAATTAATGGTATCAGACGAAAGCTTATAGACCCAACTCATACGGGAAATGAGGTCTGTAAATAACTTCTTCTGCTTTACGTTAGTATAAGCATCAAAAGCATTTTTAGGAATTACTTTATTTACTTTGGCAGTTGGAGGCAGATTGAATATCTCCATTTATCGCACGATTAGAAATGAAATAAGGTTAAAATCTTCAATACCTTTGAACTTATCTTTAAGAGCTGTGGTACCTCCTGCTTTGAATAAACTGAAAATTTCTTTTTCTTCTTCTGTTCGAAGTATGGTACCAATACTCTGTTTTAAAAGCGAAGAATAGGCTTCCATATTATGGTATTCATCCGTTTGAACACTCAACGCTTCACAAAGTTCTGTCAGAGGTTCACTTTTGCCTTTACACAACATACGCATGGCATCCAGAATTTTTTTTGATTCTACATGATTAAGATAAAGCTCACCGGAGTTTTTAATGTAGACCAAATAATAAGGATGCAGGCGATTGAGCTTCTTTATATTAACTCCTGAGTTCACATTTTTCAACACAAAGATAACCCCCGATTGTAAAAGTTCTGTCGATTCTACTACCGCATGAAGTCCCTCAGGTACATGGTTTAATTCTCCATAGGTCTTGATGTAATTGGTAAGGTCAACCCGGAAATCATTTAGCCCAAGATCAGTAATACTTACTCCTTCTCTTAACTCTTCCAAGTCAATCACTTCATCCTGTAACTTTTGAAGCTGTATTTTACGGTATTCTAAATCTTTTTCATCTGTATTGAGAATATTATCATCTCCCGTGCTTGCCATATTGCTTATCAGCATTCGGCTTTCTACACGCTGTTTCAGGTTAATGTAGGCATCAAGGGTAACATCAGGCCAGAAATTGACCATGGTAATGCTCTCATTTTTCGATCCTATTCTATCTATTCGGCCAAAGCGTTGAATGATTCTTACGGGGTTCCAGTGAATATCATAATTAATCAGATAATCACAATCCTGTAAGTTCTGACCCTCTGAAATACAATCAGTGGCAATCAATAAATCAATGGATTCATTCAGTCGGGGATACAACTGGGCTTTATCTTTTGATAAGGGTGAAAAACAGGTAAGTAAGGCATTTAAGTCAGAAGATATGGTTTTAGCATTGCTTATTTTTCTTGAACCGGTTATTAACGCGGTATTGATGCCATACTTCTCTTTTAGATAACTTTGAATGTTTTCATACAGATAATTTGCCGTATCGGCAAAGGCGGTAAAAATAATAGCTTTCTTATTTCCTGGATTGAAAGGTTCTACTATTTTGTTATCCAAAAGAGCGATGAGTTGCTGGAGCTTATAATCTTTCTTACCCCAAATATCTACAATACTGTCCCACAATTGGTTAAGTATGATAAGGTCTTCATTTAAATCTTCCTTCCATTTTCGGGTATCCATATCAGAAACATGGACCTTTATTTTTCTGCCTATTACATTTTCTTCGTCACCCCAATCAGCTTCCCAGTCAAACTCTTCATCATTTAACTTTGCCTGAATTCCTTCATACTCCCCTTTCGCTCCCCGCTCTATGGTTTTTAGAGCATATTCAATTTGCGTAATAATCCCTTCCAGGGTAATTCTGAATGAATCTACCGAGCTTTCCAGACGCTTCATCAAATTGATACGCATCAGAATTTGGAGGCTTTTTTCCCGGTCAATTTGGGTTAATTTCCCTGATTTTACCGTTTTGTCGTATAAATCTGCGTAAAATGTAATCTTGCTTGGTAAAATATAATTAAGTGGCGAATAAATGGAAAGATTCAGTAAAGTGAGTTTTTCTGCAATATCCACGTAGGTGGCTTCATCATGTTCCGTTAAAGGGCTTTGAATAGATACAGGCTTATTTCTTTCAGGGAATTTGCCTATTGCCGTTGTATCATAATAAGTGGTGATGTGCTTTCTAGACCGGGCAATGGTTAGAGAGTCAAGAATCTCAAAAAAATCAAAATCAAGAATATCCAAGAGTTTTTCGGTGGTGCGCTGAGCAGTATCGTACTTGCTCCAACTATTGAAAGCTACCTGTGCCCTTCGGAATACTACCTCAATCCCTTTTTCTGTATTCAATTTACGGTCAATGTTGGCGGCATTTCCTTCATAGGCCAACGCCAACTGATTTTTAAGGTCATTAAAACGGTTATTAACGGGGGTAGCGGAAAGCATAAGTACTTTTGTTTCGATGCCTTCCTGGATGATTTTTCGGACTAATTTTTGGTACCTGTTTTCCTTACTAATCACCGTATTGTTATTCCTGAAGTTGTGGGATTCATCAATGACAACAAGCCCATAATTGCCCCAGTTGACGGATTCAAGGTTACGACCATTACTCATCCCTTTTTCCCGACCGAGGTCCGTGTGGAAAAGTACATCGTATCGAAGGCGATCTCCAGATAAAAAATTGTTTTTATCATTATGGCGATACATGTTCCAGTTGGCTTCCAGTTTTTTGGGGCAAAGGACCAAAACATCTTTATTACGCATCTCGTAATATTTTATAATCCCGAGGGCCGAAAAGGTTTTACCTAATCCAACACTATCGGCCAAAATACACCCATTATATTTCTCAAGTTTGTTGATAGCCCCAATGACGGCATCTCTTTGGAAGTTATAGAGTTTACTCCAAATAATGGTGTCTTTAAAACCTATTTGGTCATTGGGCAAAGTATCCAGGGACATATCTTGCAGAAAGTCGTTGAAAATATTGTACAGAGTAATGAAGTAAATCAACTCCGGGCTATTTTCTTTATAAGCACTTTCAAAGTAGTTCTGCACTTTTTGGGTTACATCTTTTAAATCTTCCTCATTCTCCCAAATTTGATTAAACCACTCCAGATACGCTTGGCTGTCGGGGTAATCTGACTTCTGAATGAGCGTCGGGAAGCCTTTTTTGTGGGTAATTCCCAAATCAGAAGTGGTAAAACTGCTCACATTTGAATAGGCGAATTCTTCCGTATTCGGGTTTTGGACATGAATCATGCCGTTGATAGGAAGATTGTAGTGCTTATTGGATTTAAAAACAACCTTTTCTTTCACCCATTTAGAACACTCCCGTGCAATGGCCCTTTGGTTCAGCTGGTTTTTTAATCGCAATTCAAATTCTCCGCCACACAATTCCGTTTCCTTGTAGATATGGGGAATGTAAAATAAGCGACTTTGCTTCGTGAAGTTTTCTTCAATAAAGGCCGGAGAGCTAAATACGAACCGTAATTCATCTATTTTGTCCAGTTCTTTTTTTAATGCTTCATACGCGTAAATTGAAAAAGAAGAAGCTGCAATGCTCAGCTTACTGCCTTTCTTAATGCTTCCCTTTAAGTCATCGCCTAAACGACTGTTTACGTTGTCAATCAGTTTCATACGACTACTTCAATTGTACAATGTCCATCAGCTTTCCATAACTGCTTATTTTCTCAAATTTAACTTCTCCGGCACTTATTTCTTTAAAGTGCTCGGTAGCACAATGAATTTTAAGCTTTTCTATTTCTCGCAGTTCCATGTCAGAGTCTGTACCTTTGGTTTCGGTCACAAAATAAATGTGGCGTACTTTTTCTTTATCAAAAACAATCGCCCAGTCGGGACTGTAATTGGCCACCGGTGTAGAAATATAAAAGCTTTTGGGCAGTTTGGCGTAGACTACCACCTCTGTGCTGTTTTCCAGTGCTTTTGCAAAATCTGATTCAATGGCAGAATCGGAATTGAGGTAATCATATATGTGCTTTTTCAATAATTCGGCATTCCGAAGTACCGATTTATCGTTGGCAAATACGGTTTTGGCGTCATGCCTTTCTTCAATTTTATGATAAACAATGTTGTTGATAATCAGGCTCGCCTTTACATCGTTGATGAGCCGGCTGCACTTGGCAATGAATTCTTCGGGGTTCTTGCGCAGCAGTAGAAACTTTTCCTCTTTGATTGCTTTCAGGATTGCCACAATAGTGGCTCTGGTTAAATGAGTACGAACTTCTATTTCACCCACAATGTCGTACACTGCGTTGGTGTACAGGTCGTTTTTAAGTTTAAGACTTTGCCGTTCTGATTCTTTAATCAAAGAGCCTTCCTGCATTTGCTCTTTGGTACCATCCTGTAACTCCCCCGTTTTAACCTCATAAGCTCGGTCACCAATATGCAGCTGGGCGTTGATTCTGACTTTGCTGTCGTGTATCAGCTTTTCAGAATCAAACTGTACTTCATAGATACTTTTTAGGTTGATTTTTTCCCAAAGTGCCTGAAATTCTTTCTTTTTGAAGTTTTGATTGGTGTTGAGTACAATGGTCTGCCTTTCATCTACTGCCTTAAATGCTTCTCCCGTATAGACTGACCTAAGCAACTTAACGACAGAATCTCTAAAGTGCTCTAGTTTTTCGGGTAGGGGGACTTTATTTTGCTCTATCAACTCTCTGCCCTCAGGCGTAATTTTATCATCGTCGTCGATTATATCGTGCTTATAGAGCAGTTTATTCAACTTTTTGGCATCGTCTTCGGTAAGTCGGTATTCTTCTTCTTTTTCATTGCGTACCACCTTTCCCACAAAATACTTTACTTCCGCTTTTTGCGGGCGGTCTTTGAGGGTGGCCGCAATCTCCTGCTGTAAGCCTCTGGCAAATGCTTCATAACTTTCTGAAGCAATGACCGTAAGTTTGTTTATTTCGTGTACTTGGTCGCCTACGGCTTCAAAGTCTAAGCGATTCCCGTTGGCGTTGACACACAAGCGCATCCCCCGTCCCACCTCCTGTCTTCTTCGGGTTTGGCTTCCACTGTCAGCATTTTTCAAGGCGCATATCTGAAATACGTTAGGATTGTCCCAGCCTTCTTTCAGAGCAGAGTGAGAGAAGATAAACCGTACGGGTTCCTCAAAACTCATCAGGCGCTCTTTATCCTTCATAATGAGATCGTAAGCTGAAATATCATCCGATTCTTCACTTCCTTTCTTTAAGGTTGGGTCAATGGATTTGCCCTTTTTATCAATGGAAAAATACCCTTCGTGTATCCTGTGCGCTTCATCTCGCTTCAGGTATTCTTCATAACTGCTTGGCATATAGCCTCTATGCACTTGACTTGGATCGGTAGCATGAAGGTACTCGTTGTATTCCTGCTGAAAAAGGTCTAAGAAATCACTGCGGACGAGATTGTACTCCTCTTCAAAGATTTTGGCGTATTCTCCCAACGCCTGCTCACCTGCGTCATCATATACCCGGTATTTTTCAACTGAATCAATGAAGAAAAGGGAAAGCACTTTAACACCACTTTCAAAGAGTTGTTTCTCCTTTTGCAGGTGTGACTTGATACATTCCCGTATCTGCACTCTGCGAAAAGTACTTTCATCTTTATCATTATGAATATCGCCGGGGTAAATGTCCTCGCCACCAACGACTACTTTGTTGAGATAACCGTTTATTTCGGTGATTGTCTGGTTTTTGTACGCGGGAATATTGCCCGAAAGTTCATAAAGGTTGGCTCCTTCACTTAATTTCTGCCGCACTTTTTTGATTCCTTCGCCTGCTCTTTTTTCAAATTCCACCACGGCAAAGGGCGGTTTGGTGGTACTAAGGCTGATTTGCTCCAAATACAGGTAGCCGGTGGTACCGGTAGAACCTTTCAGACTGATGCCCTTTACCTGTATTTTCTTCACGAGGCGTTTGTTGTAGGCATCCAGGGCATCCAATCGAAACACTTTGTTGTATTCTACTTTGTGGGTGGCTGAATAGCGCAGCGTAAACAACGGATTGAAGTCTTGCATACTTCTGAGGGTTTTGTCTCCATCCACAGATTGCGGCTCGTCAATGATCAGGATAGGATTGGTTTGGGCAATAATATCAATCGGTTTGCGGGTACCAAATTGGTCCAGTTCCTGATAAATTCTTCGGGCATCGGCGCCGTTTGCATTGAAGGCCTGCGTATTGATAATCATGACGCTGATGCGACTGTCGGACGCAAAATTTTCTATGTCCTGAGGGCGGCCTGAATTATAAATAAAGGGGCTGATTTTGTGCCCGTACAGCTCCTGAAAGTGGTCTTGGGTGACTTCAAACGACTTTAAAACTCCTTCCCGAATGGCAATACTCGGCACTATGACAATGTACTTACTCCAGCCGTATTGTTTGTGAAGATCATACATGGTGCGGATGTAGGTATAGGTTTTTCCCGTACCCGTTTCCATTTCAATGGTGAAGTTGTAGCCTAAATGTACTCCCTTGGGGCGCTCTATCTGTTGACTTTCGTGCAGGTCGTTTTGCTGCTGTACTGCCTGAATGTTTTTGAGTATTTGTGAGTCGGAAAGTTGAATGGGGCTGTTGCGGTAGCCTATTTCTTCCAATACCACAACTTCTGCCTGTGGAGCCCCTCCGGCGGCGGCTATTTTAGCTTTTCTCAATAAATCTTTTGCTCTTTCCAACGTAAATCGGTTGGTTTTGAGGGGCTGTCCCGCAAAGCAATCAACAATGGCTTTTACCGCCTGAACCTGAAAGTCCTGCTCTTTAAATTGTAACTTCATTTTACCTGTCAGTGTATCAAACGATTTTTTATTCGTGTATTTCAGGCCTTTTTGAAAAGCGCTCAGTACTTCTACGCTGTAACTTATTTCCCAACCCTTTATTTGTGCCCACCTTTGAGCGATAGGTGAAGTCTCCGGCGTCCTTAGCTGCGTTTCAATAAGACCGGATATTCTGCCAAAGAGTGCTTCATTTTGCCTAATGAAGAATACGGCTTTTCTTCCCAAAACTTCAGCGGCAATTTTCAGTCGGTCAAACTCCTCCGATTCTAAAAATGTGTCGTGGTAATGGTCCAGTATCTCCTCTTCATTCAAATCATAATAATGGTCTATGATTTTCAGGATGTCGGCTATATCATTTTCACGCTCTTCCGGGCGGTCGCTCCAAGCCACCAGCTTCAACAATACCATTCCCGGCAACGTCGGAATACCTATTACTTTTTCCTCTATATGTACCTGTTCGGCATTCTGAAGCACTTCTGTAAATCCCAAAACATGTAAGTACGAGTACATTTTTGCAAACCGGACTGTATCGTTTTGCGCAATTTCTCCAAAAGGCAAAATATCTATCACAGCGTTTTTGTCAGCGTAATAGAAGGTCCAAGGCGCTGATATTTTTTCAAATTTTCTTTTTTCCAGCTCGGCTACAATTTGCTCATACTGCGGCATATCGGAGACCATGACGGCAAAATCAATGTCTTTGGTAGAACGCCCGGGTAAGATGCCTTGCTTCAACAGTTGAAGGGCAATGGCATTGGCTCCAATCAAATAGAATGGTACCTGAAGTTCCGACATGACTTC
The DNA here is from genome assembly GCF_000423565.1 of Runella zeae DSM 19591. Taxonomy (GTDB): domain Bacteria; phylum Bacteroidota; class Bacteroidia; order Cytophagales; family Spirosomataceae; genus Runella; species Runella zeae. The sequence goes on from NZ_AUIF01000057.1 coordinate 33,256, forward strand.
ATCAATCTGATCGAACACCTCCCTGAAGTAGGGGATGGCCAGTTCTTTATAGGTTTGGTTCGATAAATTCATGATAGATCATTTGCGCGGTTTCCGTATTTCGCTTGCCGCCTTCCAATACTAAATCGGCATAGACAATGAGTGGAGGAGCGGTTTTGAATTGTTCTACCTCCCAGAAAGCCTCATACACGTATATTTCACCTTTGGCATCCGGAACTATTCGGTAGTTTCTGATCAATTCATTTCGGCTTTCCTTGGTATAAAGCGTCAGTTTCTCCGCTCGCAGATAGTTTGTCAACAGCTCCCCTGCCGGCTCTCCTCCCCATACGGTTGTGGCCTTTAGTGGCAGTGTTCTCCAGTCTGATTTACAGGTATATCGGCCTAAGGCAAGTTTGGGTTTTAGGACTAACTCATAGTTTTCGATAAATTTATCCAGCAGCCCTTTACGATTGTCCCATATGTATTTTCCTTTGGTATAAGGGAGCAAAAATTTAAGCTTGGTCAGCCCCTCTATCACCTGTGGGATGTTTCCTAAAGCCACACCGGTTTTTTCGGCAATGATGCGTTGCGGCTCGTTGACCAACTCAGGATTCTGCCACAATTGAAACAGCACTTTTAGCCCTGTTTTGGTAAAAGCTCGGTTTCCGGTCTCTTTTTTGACGGTAAGGGCTTTCATTCCTTCTATCCAGACAAACACCCCGTTGTGGTTGATGTAGGCATTCCCGCTTTCTTCGATGTAGGCGATACGGTTTTCTCGTAAGCCCTGGCGAATGGCAGGGGGTATTTGTTGAGCCAACAGTATCAAAGGAAAGAAGCCTTCGGCGCGTCCAATGGGCACGTGCTGTACTCTTTTCTTTACGTCTGCTCTGAACCGAAGCGATTTCCCGTTGATGGTCAACTCTAAAAATGGACCCGTTTGACCCCTTTTATCAATCCATTGGCAGTCAAACCCGGTGTTTGCTTTAAAAGCTTCCGGGATGTTTTCAGATAGCGTCTCTTCCATGATAGGTATGTTTGTTCACAAATATACAATGTTCAAAATAAATGAACAAACCAAATTTGTGAACATCAGAGCACTTTCATTTCAGTATCAGGACTGAGCTGTTTCAACAATTGCTTTACGTTCACTTTGGCGGTATCGTCTTTAAAGCCACTATCGCGGAATACAATACGCAACGGACGATCCTTGGCTATCTCTTTGGCAAAGGCTTCATCAATGCCTCTATCAAAGCAGGCATAGAGAGAATTTTCGGCTACTTTAAATACCCGCTTACCAAAAACGGTCGTTTGCTCTATTTTGAGGCTCAGCGGCAGGCCCCAATCCAGCATCACTTGAGCCAGTAAATCATCGGCTGTACGGTCGGGCTTTACGTTATCGGCAAACATATCTAAAGTACGCTGCGAATATTCCTGCGGTTTGTAGTACACATCCTGCATGTTGCTATCGGCAAGGCGATATACTCGGAAGCCCGTGTCTAAGTTGTCAATGCTTGATTGCAAATCGGCGATTTCTTCTTTTAATTCTTCTATTTTAGGGTCTTCCATTAAAGATAATTGCCCATTCAGCGCCTTGTCCAATTCGTTTTTTTTGGCAGTAAGAAGTGACACTTTTTCATTTACTATTTGCTTCGCAGCTCTACGAATACGTTCTTTTCCTATCTCACAAATATTTTTATAGCCTGATTTGTAAGCTTCACTTTTTTCGTCTGTTTCTTCAGGAACTTGAACCAAAATAAATTTCCTCTTACCTTTATCTTCAGTATTTAACTGTAATAATGCATGGGCAGAAGAGGATGAGCCTGCAAAAAAATCAAGAAGTAAATCTTTATCTTTTAAAATAAAATCAAAAAATTGAGACAAGAATTTTACTGGTTTAGGATTTGTAAAAATCCTTTTTGAACCAGTAAAAACGTTTTTTAAATCATAAGAGCCGATTCGCCCATCAAACTCAACAATACTGCTCAATTTTTCTGAATATTCAGAAGCATAGAGCTTTAGTTCAATTATTTTAGATTCATCATCACCAAATAATATTTTACCTTTAGCTAATAAATCTTCAATAGTTGAAGGAGGAAATCTATAACCCATTAGAGGCTGTTGACATGGTTTTTGAGTTACAGGGTGAATAATGTCATAACGATAACCTTCCCTACCTGGATTGTGGACACTTTGGCTGCCTGTATAAATCCCATCTTTATCAATATATTTATATCTATCTAACGGCCATAATTCATGTTTATGTTCTCTAAACCACTTAGTATAAGCCTGCTGCAAATCATCATGGTTTTCGTATGTAGAATTTAACTCTTTCCCGATTTTAATTAACAAATTTTTTACGTCCGAAATTTTACTTTTCCAAACAGGAGCAAGCAAATTTTTATTTTTGGCAAAAACTAAGATATATTCATGCTCAATAGCTATCTGAGTTGGATTATTATCTGTTGCATTATTCCAAATGATAGTACCTAACCAATTATCTTCCCCTAAAATTTCATCACAAATCTTCCTTAAATTATGAATCTCATGATCATCAATTGATATAAATATCACACCATCATTGGTGAGAAGGTTTCTTGCCAACTTTAATCGTGTGTACATCATTGATAACCAATCGGAATGGTAACGGCCAGCGGTTTCTGGATTGGCTATTAAGCGTTGGTTATATTCGTCTTTTTGGCCGCTTTCAAAAAGTTCTTTTACTTTATCTCCTGTAAAATTGTCTTGATAAACAAAGTCTTTGCCTGTATTGTAAGGCGGGTCGATGTAGATCATTTTTATTTTGTTCAGGTAGCTTTCCTGCAAGAGTTTGAGCACTTCGAGGTTGTCGCCTTCTATGTAGAGGTTTTCGGTGGTGTCAAAGTTTACGGAGTCTTCGCGTACGGGGCGCAGGGTTTTGGTGGTGGGCAAGTTGGCCGTTACGATAGCTTCGCGCTTACCGGGCCACTCCAGGCGGTAGCGTTCTTTGGTGCCTTCTACCACGGCGTGGTTGAGTTCTTGCTTCAATAAGTCAAAATCAATGGCTTTTCCTTCGGCACTTTCGGTCACGCAATGGGGAAAAAGGGCGGCCAATTTCTCAAAATTTTCATTCACCAAATCGGGTGAACGCATATCCATTCTATCTTCCATGTATCAATTTTCTTTGTTAGAGATAATGAGGTCTTTTACATCAATGTCCAATAGGTTTGCAATCGCATAAAGAATTTCCAGCCGTGGTTGCTGTCGGTTTTGCACGTAGGCATTGACCATGTTGTAGCTTTTGCCCAACTGCTCCGCCAGCCACGTTTGCTTAATTCCCTTTTCTTCAAGTACTTCCTTAATTCTGTTCATTTGATTGAAGTATGAAACCGCAAAATAGTAAAAACGGCTTCTATATCTTGTTTTTTGAGATAAGAAAAGTGTATTTTTTCATTGTTCAGGGCATTTTTCAGACCCTTTGACCCGTAAAGAATCGGCCCAGTTTTATGCCTGATTTCGGCTATTTTACCACTTGATAACTAAAACGGCATCTTTTGGGCAATATGCTTGAAAGCTTGGGAGGCAGGTGATTAGATTTGATAAAGAAAATCAGTTTACTAATAACTCAACAACTCATGGAAAATAAACTCAGAATCGAACTAACGGCTCAGGAGCTTGAGCAACTCATTGGCGACCTGCACACTTCAACTGAGAAGTCGGAGGCATTAATGGATATACTTACCGAAAAGTTTTTTACGAGCGTAGCCCCGGAAGTGAAAGCATCCCTTACTGAGGATTCACTCGCCGCAGAGGTGTGGGCACTGATTACCCGCGCTATTTCTATCCTGACGGGAAGGCCACAGGGAAGTATTAAACCCGAAAATAGGCTTGTCACTCTCGGTATGACCTCTAATAAGATAGAGCACCTGAGGATTCATATCAATCAATTTATTAATAAAAAGGGGAGTAAGAAATTTATCACGGCTACCGATATGGACAAAATTAACACTGTCGGCGAATTGCACGCGCTCACTTTAACCAAGTTGAAGCCATGAAAAAAGGAATAACACTTGTATTGTTTTGGGTTGTTTTTGGAGCTGAAGCACAAAACAAGTTTTTTGAACGCTTTTCAGTAGTTCAAACTTTTCAGAACCAATTGGCGAAAGAAGAAGCAGCTTATGTAAACTTGGTTTTTCCAAAAGATGATACCAGTAGTATAAACCATAGTTTTGCAATAGGCGTTAACATTCTTAGTAAGGACTTAAAATATACACGGCTTCGACCTTTTTTTGAATGGCAAAAAAATACCCTTCTTAAAGATAAACAGGATGTTATATTTAGCGGATTAGATTTCCAAATATTTTTTTGGGATGTTTTAGACACCTCAAACAAGCACGCACATCGTATCTGGACGCCTTACCTTTCGGCGAAAGTAAATTACAAAAAAGATAACGTAAAAAAGACAGAAGGAACACAGGGGAGTTTGTATTTCTCGCCTGAATTTAATAGAAATTTATGTAGATTTTTTCTAATGCCGGGAGTAATGGTTCAAAATGACTCTAGTACTGTACGTTTTTATTATGATATATATGCAGGTGTAGAATATGAAGACAGAAATACCTTAGATATTCCATCAAACGGAGATGTATGGCGTTTGGCTTACAGGCTCACGGCAAATTTAACGTTATGGGATAGGGTTGAGATTATTCCTGACTATATAAATCGTCGTTTATTGTACCAGACTACCGATGCTGAAAAAAACCAGAGTGAGTTTTTTAAAATATCCTTTAACTTGAAACTTGCAGAGAAGAAAAATAACAATATTGGCGATTTAAAGGTAGGTCTGGATTTTGTAAAGGGTGTCGACCCTACAAAAGGTTTTGATAATCAGCAGGTAACTACGCTTACGTTTAAAATTAAAATATAGTAGCACCTATCTATTTCTATCTCCAGTTATCATATTTGTATGTATACTATATAAAACTCAAAACCCACGTTACAGGCCTGTAACGTGGATTTTGAGGGAAAAAGAATAGATAATTGTGTAAATAATCAGCCCAAAAGCGGTAAATGCGTCGTCGCACCGCCCCAACTCCATGCGTGACAAGCTTATCTCAAAAGCACCATATAAACAAAAAAAGCCCAGATTTCTCTGAGCTTCCTAGCGGTCCGGACGGGACTCGAACCCGCGACCCCATGCGTGACAGGCATGTATTCTAACCAACTGAACTACCGGACCAAAATGTAATAAAAGAACGTTACTCAAAACCTTGTTGGCGGTCCGGACGGGACTCGAAGCGAAACGTCGCACCGCCGCAACTCCATGCGTGACAAGCATGTATTTTTAAGTTTTTAGCGGTCCGGACGGGACTCGAACCCGCGACCCCATGCGTGACAGGCATGTATTCTAACCAACTGAACTACCGGACCAATTATTTTTCGTCTTTTGTAAACTTTACGTGACAGGCATGTATGCTAAACAACCGCCAAACGCTTTGTGAACTACCGGACCAATTATTTTTTGTCTTTTGCAAACTTTGCGTGACAGGCATGTATTCTAAAACAACCGCCAAACGCTTTGTGAACTACCGGACTTTTTTACTTTTTGCGTTTTGGTTTCGCTGAAAGTGGTGCAAAAGTAGTATTTTAAACGTTCAGTGCAATACTTTCTAGCAAGAAAATTACGCTTTTTTCTAAAAAAATTCTTAAATCGCCATCATAATTCTGATTATTAAATAGTTACAAAATCATTAAAAATGTCGAAAATTAAAGAAATTACATCCTTTCTCGAAACTATCGCCCCTCTTCCCTATCAAGAAAGCTACGACAATGCCGGCCTCATTGTCGGAAACCCCGCTCAGGAGGTCACGGGTGTACTCGTGACACTCGATGCCACCGAAGCCGTCGTGGAAGAAGCTCTAGCCAAAGGCTGTAATCTTATCGTTGCCCACCACCCTATCGTCTTTAAAGGCCTTAAAAAATTCAACGGCAACAACTATGTCGAACGTACGGTCATTAAAGCTATCAAAAACGATGTAGCTATTTATGCTACTCATACCAATCTCGATCACGTAGTAGGAGGTGTCAATTTTATGATTGCGGAGCGCCTCGGCCTTCAAAACCCCAGCATCTTGGCACCCAAAAACAACCTACTTATGAAGTTAGTGTGTTTTGTACCTATCGATGCTACCCAGCAAGTAGCCGATGCACTTTATGAGGCGGGTGTAGGCCAAATCGGCAACTACGACCATTGTAGTTTTAGGGTAGAAGGTACGGGCACTTTTCGCCCCAACGAACTCGCCAATCCTCATATTGGTCACAGGGGGCAAGACGAAACCGTCACTGAACACCGCCTTGAGGTTATTTTTCCTAGTTATCTTGAAAGCAAAGTAATCGCTACTCTAAAACAAGCCCATCCTTATGAAGAAGTAGCCCACTATCTTACGTTACTTCAAAATCAAAACCAAGAAGTGGGTGCGGGAGCTGTGGGCACTTTATCTGAAGCTCTCTCAAGCGAAGATTTCTTAGTATATCTCAAACAAAAAATGCAGTTAAAAATCATCCGACATACCGCTCTTATTAAAAACACCATTCAAAAAGTAGCGGTCTGCGGGGGCGCGGGAGGTTTTTTGCTTCGGGATGCTATCCAAGCAGGTGCCGACGTTTTTATTACTTCTGATTACAAATATCACGAATTTTTCGATGCCGACAGCCGTATTCTTATTTGTGATATTGGCCACTATGAAAGCGAAGTTTTTACAAAAGAATTGTTATATCGATATTTGTCCAAAAAATTCACTAATTTTGCGACAATTTTGTCAGAAACAATCACGAATCCAGTTTTTTATCATATCTGATAAGATTTCATAAATCGCAAATTGTAAATCGTAAATACGCACATACTGAATGGAACTGACCGTTGCGCAGAAATTAGACCTACTGCTTAAATTGCAGGAAATTGACTCTCAATTGGATGACATCAAAAAAATTAGGGGGGACTTGCCCGAAGAAGTAAGAGATTTAGAAGATGACATTGCGGGATTTGAGACCCGCATCGGGAAGTTTAACAGTGAAATCAGTGCACTTGATGAGGAAATAAGCCGTCATAAAGCTGCCAAAAAAGATGCGGAGAAGTTGATTGCTCGCTATAAGGAGCAACAAATGAATGTTCGCAACAACCGTGAATACGATGCCATCACCAAAGAGATGGAACTTCAAACGCTCGAAATTGAATTGGCTGAGAAAAAAATACGCGAAGCTGATTTTAAAATAAAAGCAAAGAAAGAAGAGATTTCAGCCACTGATTCTCTTTTGAAAGAGCGCCGCGAAGACCTTAAAGCTAAAAAACAAGAGCTCGACGTCATCACTTCTGAAAGCCACGAAGACGAAAAGAAATTGTTAGAAAAACGCGATCTTCAAGCTACTAAAGTAGAAGACCGTCTTTATAAGTCTTACATGAAAATCCGTACAAACTCTGGCAATGGCTTGGGTGTCGTAACCGTCAAAAGAGGTGCTTGTGGTGGATGTTTCAACGTGGTTCCTCCTCAACGTCAAGCTGATATCCGGGAAAAGAAAAAAATCATTGTGTGTGAACACTGTGGTCGTATCTTGGCCGATGTAGATACTGAATACAAATAGCTAAGTTTGCCTTCTATAAACAGAAAATCCCGCGCCTAGGCGCGGGATTTTCTGTTTATAGAAATTACTTCTTATATTCTTTGATCTCAACCCACTTTGTTTTCTTTGCCCATTATTTGTTGATATCCCCAGGCAAAACCTATCACCAACAAGCAGCCGATAACATTGAGCCACAAAAAGGCCGTTAGGTCAAACCACCAACACAATACCACGGCGATTTCGGCGAGTACAGCCCCCCAGAAAGTAGCCCTTCCTCCCAGTTTTTTGAAATAAAAAGCGACCAAAAATATCCCCAGAATAACGCCATAAAAAAGCGACCCTAAAATATTGACGGCCTCAATCATACTTCCTAGCTTACTGGCATATTGAGCTACTATCACACAGAAAATCCCCCAGCCAATCGTGGCTAAACGCGAAGCATTTAAAAAATGATTTTCTGAGCCTTCTTTACGATAAAATCGCTTGTAAATATCAATCACCGTCGTAGAGGCAAGTGAGTTGTAAGCCGCCGCAATCGACCCCATAGATGCACTAAAGATGACCGCTATCAAGAGTCCAATCAATCCAATAGGCAATCTATCCAGTACAAATCTCAAAAAGACATAATTGACATCGCTCGTATCTGCCGTGGGGTTGTTTTTTTTAATCAATGCCACGGCTTCACTTTTTAGCTCTTTTTTGGCTTTATCGGCTTCATTGATGGTATTTTGCCAACGCTCTACTTCCGACGATTGATCTTTTTCAAGGGCCTGAGCCAAATTATCAACCGCCTCCCGTTGATTACTTACCAAACGTTGATGCTTTGTTTCAAGACTCTCATAATCAGCCGCATATTGACTACTTTTTAGTTTATCGATTTCGACTTGATTAAAAAACAAGGGGGCGGGATTGTATTGATAATACACAAAAACCAATATTCCTACCAGCAAAATCAAAAACTGCATCGGGATTTTGAGTAGACCATTCATCATCAAACCCAAACGGCTCTGCCCAATAGACTGCCCTGTCAAATAGCGTCCGACTTGTGACTGATCCGTGCCAAAGTAAGACAATTGAAGAAAAAAGCCACCAATCAAACCCGACCAAAGATTGTAACGGCTATTGGGGTCAAAATGAAAATCGATGGTATTGATACGCCCGGCCTTTCCCGCGATTTTGAGAGCATCTACAAAGCCTACTTCAGCCGGCAATAAATGCACCACCATATACCCTGCCACAAACATGGCCACTGTTACGATGATCATCTGTTGCAAATGCGTATGAGAAATGGCTTTGGTCCCACCCGAAACTGTGTATACCAATACGACGGTACCCATTAAGATATTGGTCCAAGTCAAATCCCACCCCAATATAGTAGCAAGGATGATAGAAGGTGCATAAATAGAAAGCCCCGTAGACAAGCCACGCGAAAGCAAAAAAAGAATTACTGTAAATATCCTTACCCGACCGTCAAAACGAGTTTCGAGGAATTCGTAGGCAGTAAAGACTTTGAGTCTATGAAATATCGGAACAAAGGTGATACTCAGCACCACCATTGCTAAAGGAAGCCCAAAATAAAACTGAACAAAGCGCATACCATCAGCAAAACCTTGTCCGGGTGCAGACAAAAAAGTAATGGCACTCGCTTGGGTGGCCATTACCGAAAAACACACATGATACCAAGGAAGAGATTGATTAGCGATAAGATAATCCTCAATGTTTTGTTTTCCACGGCTACGATACATGCCATAAATGACAATAAAACTGAGGGTTCCTATCAGTACAAGCCAATCGATAAAACTCATTTGTAAAAAGGTTAGGGATGAAAAATAATAGTAAGGTGAGGATTACGAAAAGTAACGCATCATCAGATAAAATAGCACAATAAGTACAAACAATGTACCAATTACTACAGCATACATCTGAGGCCAATTTTTAATAAAAGGTGGAAGACCATCTCGGCTATTTTCGGGTGAATTTTGCTCCATAGGGTGTTAGGTTTTAAACCAAAATTTGTTTTACAATAAAAAAATAACCAAAATGCGTGCCGTAAAAATACTTCTAATCCAGAAGTATGATAATATGTACTTATAGAAAGTCAAAAAAGACGCCTAAATCGTACAAAAAACTGATTCAACAACATTTCTCTTGTAAAATAAACCCTTTCACTCTATCTACTTATTGCATGATTTTCCAAAATCAAGTAGTCATCATCACGGGCGGCTGCTCAGGACTGGGTCGAGCCGCTGCGTTGAAATTTGCCCAGCAAGGAGCCAAAGTTTTTGTTGCAGACCTTTCTGAAAAGGAAGGCGACGAACTAGTAGAAACCTTGACTCAATTGGGTACAGAAGCGGCCTTCGCCCGTATCGACGTCAGAGATGTAGAAGATGTTCAACGCATGATTGAAGACTGCACGAGGCGGTTTGGCGACATTCACATTCTGGTCAACAGTGCTGGTATCTTAGGACCCCGTACACGTACCGAGCGCTATGCCCTCCATGATTTCAGACAAGTACTAGAAGTCAATGTAGTAGGATTGTTTAATTGTATGCAAGCGGTACTTCCTCATTTTTTGGCTAAAAAAAAGGGCAACATTGTCAATATCGCTTCTGTGGCAGGGCTCAATGGTTTTGCAGGACATGTAGGTTATAGTGCCAGCAAACACGCCGTAGTAGGTATCACCCGCACGGCTGCCCTCGAATACGCCAAGCATGGCATTCGTATCAATGCCGTATGTCCGGCTTTTACGCTTACGCCTATGCTAGAAGCAGCTATGCTCAACGACGATACAAATTACCTCGACGCCTTGCAAAATGCCATTCCGATGAAGCGTTTTGCCCAACCCGAAGAAATCGCCGATGCCATTTTATACGTAGCATCTCCTGCTGCTTCTTTCATGACAGGCCATACGCTGGTTTTGGATGGGGGGCTGACAACCACTTAATACAGATTCTCATCTTTTAGATATTTGTTTTCGAACCGATAAAGTCTCCTATCATGCATCCTCATCAAGCACTTATCGAGCGCTTTTATACAGCCTTCCAACAAAAGGATTATCTCACTATGCAGCAATGCTACCATCCAGATGTTCGGTTTTCAGACCCTGTATTTCCTAAGTTAAAAGGCGCAGAAGCAGGACTCATGTGGCAAATGCTTCTAAGTCGTAGTCAAGATTTTCAAATGACTTTTAGCAATGTTGAAGCCAATGCTCAAAAAGGCAGCTGCGATTGGGTAGCTACTTACACTTTTACTTCCACCGGACGATTGGTAAAAAATGTCGTACACGCAGAATTTTTGTTTAAAGATGGACTCATCTCACGGCACGACGACCACTTTAGTTTTTATGAATGGGCATCTCAAGCATTAGGTTTTACTGGAAAACTATTGGGATGGAGTCGTTATTTGGAAGAAAAAATACAAACCAAAGCAGCGGAAGGCCTTCAAAAATTTATCCAACAAACCAATCCATGAATACACAAGCATTAGAACTTTTTAACCTAACGGGCAAAGTAGCCCTCATTACAGGCGCAAGCAAAGGCATAGGTGAGCAATGTGCTCGTTTTTTTGCCCAAGTGGGCGCCAAGGTCGTCATCAGTAGTCGCCGCCAAGCTGACCTTGACCAGCTAGCAAATGACATCCGTCAGGAGGGTGGAGAAGTGACTGCAATCGAAGCACGTATGGGCGACGAAATTCAAACCAAACATCTTTTTGACAAAACTATCGACATCTACGGTGGTATTGATATATTGGTCAACAACGCCGCTGCCAATCCTTACTATGGTCCTACAGTAGATTGTCCAGATAGCGCCTATGAAAAAATCATGGATATTAACGTCAAAGCACCTTTTCAGCTATGCAAAATGGTACACCCTATCATGAAACTGAGAGGTGGGGGGAGTATTATCAATATCAGTAGTATTGCGGCACTTACTCCAGACCCCGGCCTGGGAATATATAGTGTGAGTAAAGCCGCACTCAATATGCTCACCAAAGTTTTTGCCAAAGAATGGGGACAAGATGATATTAGGGTCAACGCTGTGTGTCCGGGGCTTATCAAAACCAAATTCAGCAAAGCGCTCTGGGAAGATCCCAAAACATTGGCGCATTTTACGAAGCGATTACCCATTTCGCGCATGGGCACCGTCGACGAAGTAGCCGCCTTGGTACTGTACTTGGCATCAGAAGCTTCAGCTTATACCACAGGAGCTGTATTTACGGTAGACGGCGGAACTACCATATAACCCATGCAGTAGGGGTTGTTTTTTTGGAACTAACCCCTACGCTCATATACCAAAAACGAATAAGCATATGCATGCTGCGCATCCACCGGAAAATCGTGCGAAGAAATTACCCTAAAATCTTTATCAGAGAATTCGGGAAAATGCGCATCTCCCTCAAACACTCCATGCACGACTGTCAGGTGAATACAATCGGCTAGTGGTAAAGCTTGTCTAAAAATCTCCTCCCCTCCTATCACAAACACTTCTTTATCGTCTTTGCATTTCTGCAATGCTTCCTGCAAACTTCCCGCCCGTTCGAAGCCTTCCTCCAGCGGAAAGTCTGTTTGACGTGTAATCACAAAATTCCCACTCTCAGAGGCCAATCTATCGGGAGTATCATAACTCTTACGCCCCATTATCATTCTACAACCTTGAGTGACCTTAAAAAAATTATCCCAATCATTGGGTAAATGAGGCCAAGGCAATCGGCCCTGATTCCCGATAACTCTATTTTCGGACATCGCCGCAATCAGTGAAATTCGCATGACATATAGAGGTTTTGAATGTGCCATAAAATGTTGGCTTTAAAGACAAAGTAATTTTAGGCAGCTACATACAACCTAAAACTAAACGCTACTTAGGTATAAAACAAAACAGCGAGGCAAATGTTGCCCCGCTGTCTGTTCCCTATTTATAATTCAGCTACTTTTGCTCTTCATCAAATGGACAAGGATTAGTTACTTGACAGTTCCTGTCCACCTTCGGGTCTGACTGATAAAATCTTGAACTCAGTACGGCGGTTGAGGCGGTGGTCAGCCTCATCGCATTGGGCTCCGTCTATACAGTCATTTACGAGTTCGCTTTCACCATATCCACGGGCTTCCAGACGAGCCGGCGTGATTCCTTTTCTTACGAGATAGTCAAACGCAGCTCTAGCACGGCGCTCCGACAGACGGAGGTTATAGGTATCGCTAGCGCGGCTATCAGTAAATGAACGCAACTCGATTTTCATTTGTGGATACTTTTTCATCAAAGCCACCACTTTGTCTAATTCTCTAGCTGCTTCTGGGCGGATAAAGAACTTATCCAAATCGTAGTAGATATTATCCAGCGTAAACACATCGCCAGTGCCATACATGCTCAAATCGCTTTCTACCACTTTACGTTTGTTCTTTTTGTTTTTACCAATAGTCTGCTCATTGGTAGCCAAATCCTGCCCTTCAGCTCGTAAGTCGTAGTTACGGTTAGGATCTACTTCAAACTCGTAACCACCATCCGAACCCGTCACTACTGTTTTTTCTTGGCCAGTTTTCTGATCTCTCAGCGTTACTTTTACGCCTTCTTGAGGTGCTTGGTTTACCTCCCGCTTAACAGTCCCTCTCAAGATAGTAGCTTCGCTTTTGTTTAGGTAAATCGATACACTCATTTGAGGTTTACTTGACTGCGTAAGCGTGGAAAAAAGCACGTTGTTTGTAGCATAGCCTTCTTTTATGGCTTTAAAGTCATATTCGGTCTGCGCTTCTAAACATATCTTAGTAGCTCCGTCGATTCCGGTTTGTTGAATATCTTGGTTCGAACCGTTTTTAACAATCCTGACATCCGCTCCCTCGATGGGTGAGCCTGTCTTGGCATCCAAGACCAAAATTTCGAGCGGGCGACAAGTACGTTTGAAACTGTAGATATTATCGTCTGACACACCTTTTACGCGGTTTGAGCTAAAGTAGCCTGTGCCTCTATCGTGGTCGGTAATGAGCCCAAAATCATCTTTTTCTGAATTGATAGGTGCGCCCAAATTTTGTACTCCTTTGTAAGCAATACCGTCTTTAAGTTCGGCAAAGAAAATATCTAGTCCACCAAGTCCCTCATGTCCGTCAGAAGCAAAATAAAGGTTTCCACTGCTATCAATGAAAGGAAACATCTCATTGCCTTCGGTATTTACTTCTTTGCCCAAGTTGACTGGCGTTCCCCATTGTCCATTGTTATATTCAACAACATACACGTCAGTACCACCATAGCCACCAGGCATATCTGATACAAAATAGAGCTTCGAATCATCGGGCGAAAGAGCTGGGTGTCCACAAGAAAAATCATTGTTATTGAATGGCAATTCTTTCACATTTCCCCAATCTTTTCCTTTTTGGTCAGCGATAAAAAGCTTCAACTTGTTTACTCCGTCGTTGCTCTTGCGGGCTTTACCACTATTATAATTGTTTCTTGTAAAAACTACTTTTGAAAAATCTTTAAAGAAAGAGGCAGGTCCTTCGTGGTATTTGGTATTGAGGGTACGGCTAAACTTCTCTGCTTTTGTTTTGGGCAAAGGTAAATCTTCGCTTGCACCAGCCATCGCATCATTGCTCAAAGCCCCTGAACTACCGCCGTTGGCAGAGCCTCCACTCAGGGAGGCGGTGTTGGTACGATATACTTCACGTACCCCTTTCAATGCTGAAGTATCAGGCGTAAAATATAAATCAAGAAAAGGAGTTTGATTCCAGTTAAACACCCTTTTGATAACACCACTCTCAGCTCTCGACGACACAAACACCAGCCCGCCTTTATAATACATCGGACTAAAATCAGCTTGGCGTGAGTTAATCGGCAAGTACTCTACACGATACATGGCCGAGTCTTTATAGAAACGATTCATGTCCATGTAAGTCACCGTAAACTTACGACCCCGTAAATCAGCCGACTGCAATTCGGCGTATTTACTGTACATTTTTTGGGACTCTCGGTACTTACCATTACTTGCCAAGGCTTGCGCATAGTAAAGGTAGTTTCGGCTGTCGGCGTCATTATAGTTAGCAACTAGCTCACTATAAATACGTTCGGCATTGCGAGTGTCTTGAAGACGGCGATAACTGTACGCTAGTTTTTCTAGTGCTTCTTTGCGTTCTACAGGATCGCTCTTCTTGTCGGTTCTCAAAAACTCCTCATAACCCCTCACGGCGTCAGAGTAGCTATAATCATCAAATGCCCGATTGGCTGACCTAAGTCGTGCAGTTTGGGCGAAGGCGTTGAGTGTCAATAGGGTTAGAGCAAGTCCCAACGCGATTTTACCTACGGTTCTCATGTTGCAAAAGTGTTACAGTAGCAGGAAAATAGGATTCTCTTCTTAGTCACTACCAAATACTATGCCAAACTCAAAAAACTCATAAAATCGCTAATAAAAAAGCGAGCAACAAAACAACAAATATCTGAATATCAATATTTTATAAAATTTCAAATTTTGATATTTTTTTTCTAATTCCTTCAACTTTGAAGCGTTCATCGGCTCTTAGACCTACAACCCAAGCAATTTGCCCCTCAGACTCCAAAACATAAACTTGGTTTTTGAGACTTCTTGGCCACTTGATATCTACCAAAAAATCGCTTATTTTTTTTCGTTTACCATTCATTCCCAATGGACAAAACCAATCCCCCTTTTGCCAAGGTCTCATCCGAAGAGGAAACGTAAGTTTGGAATAGTCAAGAAAAACAACACTTTGAGACACCCCATAAGCGACCTCAGACAACAGATCCCACTTTAGTATTTTACCTTCAAAAGCCATTTCTCCCACATTATCAACTATCTCATACGTCAGTACTCCATGCATAGTATGGGTTTGGGGAGTAATAAGCCATTTTTGACGGTCAAAAGTCAATACATGAGTCGTGGAGAAATATTGTTTTCCCACCTGTCCTTTTCGATTTTTCCATATTTCTTTTACACGTTTATAATCAAACCCATAATCATTGAGCCATAAAGCCAATTTTTCCAAAGAGGCCGTTTGTTTTTCTAGCTCCTCTATCGCCACCCAGACATTACCTTTCTCATTTTGAATCACCAATGGCCTTTGCCTTTCCAACGCTTCATGTAGTATATCTTCGGTAGCTTTGACTCGCTCTGCTAGTTCAGCGGCAGCGGCGGTTATTTGAGGATTCATGGCTTTTAAAATAGGAACCACTTCATGCCTCAAGCGATTTCGCCCATAATCGACCGAGGCATTAGAGCTATCTTCTCTCCATTTCAAGCCTTTTTCTTGAATGTAACCTAGTAATTCGCCCCGCGTCACCCCCAATAAAGGTCTTACGAGCTTACCATTCTTGGGCAAAATCCCGTGCAAGCCTGCCAAGCCAGTACCACGAGTCAAATTCAGTAAAATTGTTTCTAGTAGATCATCTTGATGATGAGCCGTTAGCAAATAGTCATATTTATTTTCAATCAAAACTTCCTCAAACCATTGATAGCGCAAATCCCGTGCGGCCATTTGGGTAGAAACACCGTTTTGTTTGGCGTACATTTTTGTATCAAAATGTCGAACAAAAAAATCGGCTTTATAGTGATAGGCTAGCTCACGCACAAAGCGTTCGTCATAGTCCGACTCTTCTCCTCTCAATTGAAAGTTACAATGAGCTATCCCAAATTGAAAACCAGCCTCATAACATAAGTTGACCAAGGCCACCGAATCTATTCCGCCGCTGACTGCGATCAAGAGCCGATCTGATACCGTAAACAGTTGTTTTTCGTTAATGTATGTTAAGAATGAGTCTAGCATCCGTTTTTAGCTAATTTTGTGCGTAAATATGGTGACACAACGCAGAGGTCAACAAAAATTTCCGATGATTTTTCAAAAAAACAAACATTTTCGTTGCAACCCTTCGACGCTTTTTTGCGTAATAGGTATAAACACGCTTACAATTCTGATGCTCCTCCTAACGTCCATATCATCCCGCGCTCAACGCCCCTCTAGCACGCTCCCTATGGCGAGTGACGAGAAGGTGTTTTTGTTGGGAGCTGATAGTATGAGTATCAACAAACTCCCCGACGGCAGTGAAGTGAGAAGAGTAGTAAGCAAAGTTGTTTTTCGGCACAAAGGAGCATTGATGTACTGCGACTTGGCTATTCATAAAGTGTCTTCTAATGCTTTGGAAGCCTACGGGAATGTAAAAATTGTGCAGGGAGATACCGTCACTGTAACGGGTGACACACTATTTTACTTTGGAAATACTCGCTTAGCAAAAGTAATGGGCAAAGTGGTCACCTTAAGAGATCGTAAACGCTCCGTTACATCTACCCGCATCGAATATGATATGGCTAGCGGCATAGCTTATTATCCCAACAAAGGTAAAATCTTAGATGCAGAAAATACCCTCACTAGTCAAGTCGGCTACTACGACACCCGTACCAAAATATCAACCTATTACAAAGACGTAAAGCTCGTTAACCCCAAATATACGCTTACTACTGATACCCTTGTTTATAATTCCATTACCAAAATTGCGGATTTTAAAAGTCCTACCAAAGTTATTAGCAAAGACGGAACACTCGTAGCCAAAAACGGGTCTTATAATACCGAAACTGGCGAATCTCTGTTTCGTACCCGAACCACTATCGACAATCCCGATTATACTCTTACGGGCGATTCTATTACCTTCGATAATCTCTCCAAGAAAGGCTATGCCAAAGGAAAGGTGGTGCTGGTTTCCAAAAAAGATGATACCATTCTCAACGGAGACTTTGGAATATACAACGGCAAAAAAGGTTTCTCCAAAGTCTGGGGTCATCCACTGATGCGCACTGTAGTATCAAAAGATACACTTTACATGACTGCCGATACTTTGTATTCGATTGAAATCCCCAAAGATTCTCTTTCCAAGGATTCCACCTCAAAAGCAATCGCCTCCAACGGCTCAAAGCAACAGGCACTTGGTCTGACTACCTCTAACAAATCACAAACACCCTCCGACACCACCAACAGGCCCAAGCAGCTCATAGGTTATAAGAATGTTTTGGTTTACAAAAGAGATTTACAGAGCAAATGTGACTCGCTCGTCTATCATTCCCTTGACTCCAATATCACGTTTTTTAAGAAGCCTATCATCTGGACAGGAAAGTATCAATTGGAGGCAGATACTATTTTAGCACAGCTTGTACAACAAAAACTGCGAACAATGTACTTGCGAGCTAAGTCTTTTGTGATTGCACAAGATACCCTTATTAATTTTAATCAAGTAAAAGGCCGCCGTATCACCGCTTCTTTCGATGATAGTACCCGCTTACAGAGAGTTTTTGTGGAAGGCAACGGGCAAAGTATATACTTCGCCGCCAATGAACAAAACAAACCCATGGGGATGAACCGAGTAGAATGCGCCAAAATGACGCTTAATTTCAAAAACAATCAAGTGCATCGTATACAGTTTGTGGGTCAGCCAGACGGGAAGTTTATTCCTCCCCAAGGCATCAAACCCATAGACAAGGAACTTGAAGGGTTTAGTTGGCGCATCAAAGAAAAGCCCTCCAAAGAAGAAATATTTACCAAAGCCAACTTTAAACCAATGCCTTTGCCAGTTGTCAAAGAATCAGAAAAAAATAAACCTCCTGCAAACAAAACACTCTCAAAAGAGGTTTTAAAAACAAAGCTAAAACCCAAAAAAAAGAAACTTTAATCCAAAAGAAACTTTTTACGTCAATTTTCCGTAAATATTGTGTACCGCATAATAATTTTTAACATCATTTTAAGGCACGATTTTTGATTTTATAAAAATAAGCTTATATTTTTGCAGTATACAAACGAAGAAATATGATTTTCTCAGAAACATCCAGCTATGAAACAACCTGTACTCATATATATTTTTCTTATCTGTTTCAGCTTACTAACTCTGACTGAGGGATTTGCGCAGTCATCAGCAAGCCAAAACAAAAGCCGCCTTCACATAGGTAAGAAATCAACTCCTGCGGCGGCTACTCTTTCTAAGGTGCCAAATAAACTTGATCGTAGCATCAGTTTACGCCCTAGCTCTGCTATCAACGCTTATTATCGGTCAGTGCTTTTGAATCCGGCTGCTTCAAATACCTCCAACGCATCTGTCAAAAACCGTGCCAATGGCGAAACTTTGGCTGTTAATACTCCCGATACTCGCCCTAATATTGAAGAAATTGGAAAATCAGATGATTTACTTTTTTCAAGTGAGAAATTAAAAGTACTTAATGCCTTCCCCAATCCTGCTAACGACTATGCAGAAATTGATTATCAGTTTTTAGGTCACACTAGCAGTGCCAAAATCTCATTGTATAACGTACTTGGAGCTAATGTAGCAGAATACGAGCTTGACAAATATGACCGCTCACTTCGTATCCAAACCCGTGAGATGCCCAACGGAGTATATTTCTATCAGCTACTTCTGGACGGTAAAAAAGTCGCTACCAAAAAACTCCTCATTCGTCACTGATTTTACGAACCTTCATCTATATACTATTTATGCTTCAATTTCGTTATGAAATATGAAGCAACATTTGTATTTTTGCGCCCGATATGCGTAACTCCCTATTTGGATATTTCCTAGTGTTTTTGAGCGTGGTAACGCTTGGAGCATGTAGCAAGTTCTCGAAGCTACAAAAAGAAGGAACCCTCGAACAAAAATACGAGGCAGCTCTT
This sequence comes from Runella zeae DSM 19591, assembly GCF_000423565.1. Lineage (GTDB taxonomy): Bacteria > Bacteroidota > Bacteroidia > Cytophagales > Spirosomataceae > Runella > Runella zeae. The sequence continues at coordinate 52,463 of NZ_AUIF01000057.1, forward strand.
CAGTATTATAAAAAAGCCGACTACTACCATGCAGGCTTGTTGTTTGAAGAAATCACCCCCCTACTCAATGGGAAAGATGCTCGTCAGGCCGAATTAGCCCAGTTTTATAATGCCTACTGTAATTTTAAGCAGGCCAATTATAACATGGCTCAGTTTTTGTTCAAAAATTTCTACGAGACTTTTCAGCGAAGTGAGTACGCCCAAGAAGCCTTGTATATGCACGCGTATTCTTTGTATAAGGATTCTCCAAACTCAAACTTGGATCAAACAAATACCTTAACGGCAATCAGTGCACTCCAAGATTTTATCAATACCTATCCAGAGAGTGCATTTCGTGAAGAATCCACGCAATTGATTTTGGAGCTTCGCGATAAATTGGAGCGTAAGGCATATGACAAAGCGAAGCTATACTATAAAACAAGCGAAGCCAACATTGCCAATTTCCGCTCGGCCGTAGTGGCAATCAACAACTTTCAAAAAGACTTTCCTGATTCAAAATACAACGAAGAACTAGCTTTTTTGAGAGTAGATGCTCAGTACAACCTCGCTCGTTTGAGTTTTATTGACAAACAAAAGGAGCGTTTTCAAGATGTAAACAAATATTATCTCGCTTTTATTGACAAGTATCCCCAAAGCAAATATCTGCGTCAAGCGGAGCGGTTTTATGAAAATACCCAAAAAGAACTAGAAGTAGTATTGCAAGCCGAAAAAGTGGCCAATGAAGCCAAATCTAACACGGGTAAATTGTCAACTCCATCTTCCAGTCAAAACTAAGAATCGGTCAAAACTTAAGAAATAAACTAAATAATAGATATGGCAGTAAATCCATCCATCATAACTCGCGATACGGATAAATTGGCGGCTAAAACCGGTAACCTTTACGAATCGGTAGCGATTATTTCACGTCGTGCACGCCAAATCGCCTCAAAAACCAAAGAAGAACTCAATAACAAACTAGCCGAGTTTGCTTCGGGTATCGACAACCTCGAAGAGGTATTTGAAAACCGCGAACAAATTGAGATTTCTAAGTTTTATGAGCGTCAGCCCAAACCAACTGGAATTGCCATTGAAGAATTCATGGAAGACAAATTGTTTTGGCGCTCCAACGAAGAAGAAGCTTAGTATCACTGATACCACCAAATTAAGCCGCGTACAGCGGCTTTTTTGGTTTCACAACTCCCTTAATTAAATAATTTGAAACGGGCACATGTTATCATCCCTTCAAAACAAAAAGATTTTACTTGGCGTAAGCGGTAGTATCGCGGCCTATAAATCAGCCCTTCTCATCCGTCAGCTTGTCAAAGCGGGTGCAGAAGTGCAGGTAGTCATGACAGACATGGCCAAAGAGTTTATTACGCCATTGACCTTGGCTACTTTATCCAAAAAACCTGCTTTATCTGCTTTTGTAAAAGATGCAACTGGTCAATGGAACAATCACGTCGAGCTTGGGCTTTGGGCAGATGCCATGGTGATTGCACCAGCTTCGGCCAATACCCTCAGCAAGTGTGCCAACGGAATCTGCGACAATCTGCTCACTGCGGTCTACCTTTCGGCTCGTTGTCCCGTTTTTTTTGCACCAGCGATGGATTTGGATATGTACCAACATGGCTCAACTCTCAAAAATTTAGAAAGCCTCAAAAGCTACGGAAATCATATTTTGGATGCTGCCTATGGAGAATTGGCCAGCGGCCTAGTAGGCTCAGGCAGAATGGCCGAACCCGAAGAGATAGTCATCGCATTGGCCAAACACTTTTCAAGTCGACAAGTACTGAAGGGTAAGAAAGTACTCATTACGGCGGGTCCCACCCAAGAACCCATCGACCCCGTAAGATATATTAGTAACCATTCGACGGGCAAAATGGGCTATGCAATCGCCCAAGCATTTGCGTTTGCAGGAGCACAGGTTACCTTGGTAAGTGGTCCTACTTCTCAGCCTATTCCTGATGCTTCGGTGGAGGTCATTAAAGTACAATCCGCCCAGCAAATGTATGAGGCTACCCAAAATAGATTTGCCCAAGCTGAGATTATTATTTTGTCGGCTGCGGTTGCTGATTATACTCCTACTCATCCTGCTGATCACAAAATCAAGAAAAAAGAAGCTCATTTCACAATCGAACTCAACAAAACTGTCGATATTGCGGCTACCGTGGGCTCTCAAAAGAAAACAGGGCAAATCATGGTGGGCTTTGCATTAGAAACCAATAATGAGTTTGAGAATGCACTTGGAAAACTTAAATCCAAAAACCTCGATTTTATTGTACTCAATTCTCTCAATGACAAAGGTGCGGGATTTGCACACGATACCAACAAAATTACCGTTATTGAAGCATCAGGTAGTGTTCATCATTTTGACCTTAAACCAAAAGCCCAAGTTGCCCAAGATATTTTAGAACTTGTGGCAGGAAAATTGTAGTGAAAATGTCAAAACTTGTGTGTTTATGAAGTCCATCCAAACTTATATACTTACTGCTTCATTACTGTTGGCATTGGTGACCACGGCTTTGGCGCAAGAATTGAACTGTACGGTTACGCTCAATTATAATCAGTTGTTTTCTCAACAAAACACTGACAATGCCAACCTCAATCAACTAAAAAACGTCATTAGTGATTTTATCAATGCCCGCCGCTGGACCAATGACAATTTTAGCCCAGAAGAAAGAATCAACTTTAAACTCAACATAAACCTCATTCGCTCGCCTAAACAAGGCGATTATGAAGGTACCGCTCAGCTTATCGTCACTCGGCCCGTATACGGAACCAACTACGAGACCGTTGTTCTCAACTATGTCGATAGGTTCTTTAATTTTAGTTATCTTCCAAGCAATCCAATGTATTTTACCGAAAATACATACAGTGATGAACTTACGCACATGCTCGCTTTTTATTCTTACATTGTTTTGGCCTTGGATTATGATTCTTTCAGTAAATTAGGTGGTAATCCATATGTTCAGAGAGCATTTCAGTTAGTAAATATTGCCCAAAACAATTCGGCATCATCTTCTACATGGCGCTCAAGCAGTGACCTCAGGAGCCGTTTTTGGTTGATAGACAACCTCATGAATCAGCAAATTCTGCCTTTCCGTGAAGCAATCTATACCTACCACCGACTTGGATTGGATACTTTTGTCGAAAATCCCATTGCTGCCCGCCAACAAATCATGAATGTACTTAATTCTATTCAACAAGTCAGCAAATTGATGCCTACGTCGGTTCTTATCAATTCGTTTTTGGATGCCAAAGGAGAAGAGATTTACAAAATCATGAACGAAGCCAGTAAAGACGAAAAACAAAAAACGTTCACAGTTCTCTCTCAAATTGACCCTGCCAAAACCGAAATGTACCGCAAACTACTCCAATAATTTTTTTGCTTTTTTATGGGTAAACGCCTTCACAAATTATTTCAAGCCGATTTGGCAAAAGAAGCTTCTTCTTTAGTGGGAAAGGATATTAATATAGTCTTGAAAAGCAATCAGACGTTTTTGGGAAGATGCTTAAAAGTAGAAAATCAGATGTTGTTTATTAAAGATTTTCGAAATCATCCTCATAGCCTTGCTTTTACCCAAATCGAAGCAGTTATATATGACCAGTCAAGCCATTATTGACCAAAAACTCAAGGCGTACCTATTCTCTTCAACTTAGCATATCTCGTTTTTGTTTTGATTTACAAAATGGGATTCCTATTTGAGAAGGTCACTTTTTTGTTTAAATTGCTTACCTCCGAATACACTCCGCTTTTTCTTGAATAATGCTTAAAGGGTATTTTTTTTGTCAGGAATACCCCGTTTGAGGATATTTAGTGCATTGTAATTTAAGTAATTTTATATTTTAAGTTGCTCTGATTGACAGATTGATACTTTGAATTCATGGCACTTCGGGCATTTTTAATAGTAAACTGCCATTTTATTTTAATTTGTTTATCATTACGTTCTTTGACAATAGCCTCAATTTCGGATTCAAGTTTATCTTGCGTTGGAATTCTACGATTAAGGCACTGCTTTGATAAGGCTGAAAATTCGATTTCTATCATATTCAGCCAACTGGCGGATTTAGGAGTATAATGGATTTCAAACCTTTGGGCTAATTCATAGGCTTCATCAGCGGGTAAAGTCTCATAAAAGGAACTGAAATTATGCGTGTTTAAATTATCTTGAACCAGCCTGATTTTGATAGCCTGAGGATATAATTTAACCAATTCCTGCATAAATTCGGCGTACTCTTTCTTAGTTCTTTGTGGATAAACTTTGGTAAATCTATGACCTTTTAATGGTTCAATAGCCCCCAAGAGGCAACAGGAACCATTTTTTTTATAAGCATAATGTTGTTTGGCTACCTTACCCTCTTGTGTTGGAATGGGTGCAACCGTATCACCAATTAAGAAACAGGGACGTTCATCAAAGCAGACCACAGGGTACAATGGATCATAAGGTAATACGTATAAACCCAAAATGTCTTCCATTCTAGCAAGGAATAAAGCATCTATTTTTCCGATACACCAATAGATTTTTAGGTGGGGTTTGACTTCATTTTTTTTAGTATAACTCCCACTTGATTATGAGAAATATGCTCACAATACCCTAATTCAACAACTTTTTCTGCTAAAAGGCGTAAAGACCATTCGGCATGACCCTCTGGGCTTTCACTACAAGCTAAGGCTGTTATTTTAGCTCGCTGTAAACCATCTATTTCTATGGGACGACCACTACGGGGTTGGTCTTCTAAGAAGTTTAATCCGTTAGCATTATATTTATCTCGCCATGATAACAAAGTGGGGTTACTGCAATCCACTATTTGCATGACTTCGACAAACGTTTTACCAGAATCTAATAATTGCAAGGCTATGGCTCGTTTATATTGTTTTGCTTTTAAGCTACCTTTTGATAAAAGTTCCGCCAAAAGTTGCTTATCTGAATCGCTAAGTTTGATATGTTGCTTCTGCATTTGTCTTTTTTGAAGCAATATACAAAATTTTAACTTATTTAAATTACACTGTA
>NZ_AUIF01000058.1 GCF_000423565.1 Runella zeae DSM 19591
ACATGAATAGATATACATTTATACATGACTCAATATACATTTTTACATGAATGGATATACATTTATTATTTCATAAATAATTAAAAACCAACGAGTTATGCTTGTTTTTATGACTGCTAAAAAACTTAATAAAAAACTTTTTAAAAACATTCTTTAAAAAACTTATATAAAAAAGAGGTTTTTGATTTTTGTTCTTTTATTTTTTGAATCAATGGGGAAAAGAAAATTTATTGAAGAACACGATAAAAACTAATATTTTAGTTTTTATCTTTAACCAGCTTAAAATGTAAAAACACTTTTTATTTAAAAAATAAACAAAACTATTTATTGCTCGACATGAATGAACATACATTCCTAAAAGAGAATCAAATTGAACCGTCGATACGGGGCAATTTTGAATGATAATCAGAGGGATAAATAAGTGATTTTCAATAGTTTAAGTACTTTTTACAATCATAATTTGTCTGTATTTTTGAATCGTAAACAAACACTTAAACGCTTATCACAATGAAAACAGCATCAAAAAATGCCAGTAAAAACCTATTGTCTCATGCTACGACTTGGGACAAAATCTGCTTTCCAGTTGAAACCGTAGCCTTAGAAGGACTTTTGCCCGAAAACTATCATGTTGTAGCGACTGACCGCCAACGAGCAATTGTAGGCCAAAAGACAGACGGTAGCAGCCAAGTTTACGCTATCCAAAGCAAGAGTTACTCTTTAATTCCCAATTCTCTGATTAAATCTGTTGCCGACGAATGTTTAGGTATTGACTATGAACTTAGCGTTCGGTACAGCTTACAAGGTGAGTTTTCGATTGGGATTGTACTGCCCGATTCGCTGGTAATTGGTAAAACAGGGAATGATACCATCCGCAAACAATTGACCTTTACAAACTCCTATAATGGGAAAACACCTTTTACCATTCAGGGACATGAGATGAGAGGTATAAAAAGCGCCACTATGAGGGTTTCCTATTACCGACAAATATGCTCAAACGGAATGATGGGTTGGGCTGACGAGTTTATTTCATTAGATGAATACCTTAATTGGCTAACAAACGGGATGCCAGCTAATGTCAAAGTGAAAGGTTTGGAAGAACGGTTTGAGCAGAAAGATGAAGAACAATTCCTTCGGATTTTTTCACATAAGGGCATTAGTATAGATAAGTTTCAACAATTTTTAGTGGGCTTAGTCAACAACTTTTCTCAAATCAAGAAAGAAAGCAGTACTTCACAAGTGTATAACCTAATGACGGATTTACAAGTAACTGACTTGGAAGAAGCAACCGAAATTATTCGGAAAGTTGGAATTCCGAAGAAACTAATTTCGGCAGCCTTAGAACGAATGGAATTAGAGCAAGGAATGTTGGAAAGTTCTGCCAACGTTTGGTTACTCTACAATGCGGTCAATCACTCACTTTTTAATCAAGTTACCTCCATGAGCGTTCAAGACCGATTCTACGCTGATGAAAGGGTTTTTCATGGTTTGCTAACAGCGTATCTTAACTAATAGGATATTTTAATATTTATCTATTTTGATATAAAAATAATAGAGTTTTTTGTTCCCCAACACTTCAAAACGGTAGCTTGTAAAATCGAGCTACTAAAATCGGGAATCAGGGGGTAATTGAAAATGTAAAACAATAGGTGATTAAAAGTTTATACTAACTTTTTGATAATGAGGTAGATATTTTAGTATTTAACTATCTTTATAACAAGATATTAAATCACAATCCAATGAGAAAAACAAAACGTGTACCTACCCTTTTGAAAAGGGAATTCCAATTAGAACTGATTCACTTCGGTAAAAGTAAACTGGATGAATTTGCCACATCTATTGCTGAAAAGGTTGAAAGCGGTGAGATTAACCCTGTGCTTGCAGAGTCTTGGCTCTACCGAATTGAGTACATTGCTAAGCAAGCTCGGGAAAAAATTGCCCAAACTTTACATGACGAGTTAGATCGTTATCCCGAAAAAATCCCCGCTGCGTATGGATTGGCTTTTACTCGAAAAGCGACTTCGACACGCTACGATTATTCGGCAACACCTGATTATAAACGCTTGAAGGATGAGCTGGTGTTGATTGAGCAATTTGCCCAGAAAGCCGAAAAATCTAAAACACCTGTCCAGCTTTATGACGAAGATGGAACATTCAGATTCACCATTCATCCCGCCAGTAAATTTCAAAAATTTGGGTACAGCCGTGAAATCGTTGATTAAAACATCTTGCCCAAGCTCACAAACAGCCCGATACGGTCGGGCTGTTATTTGCCATACCATCGATATTGCTCTCAGAAAAGGGCTTGTTGGGAAGGTTATCCCGAATCAAAAACAAATACTGATCGATAACCAGAGTGCCACACCCGATTTTGAATTCGTACCAGACATTAATCCTGATTTATCCTTTTTGGTTTTTGAATCTGAAATTGAGTTTTTATAATATCCTATTTAGATATTTTTCTATTTTGATATTAAAATACTGGGCTACTCTTCAGTAACGTATAAAGGTATAAGTTCGCCAACTTTATACCCTGGTCAGTCAAGGAATCGAGGGGAAGCCTTCAAAATAAGTTCAGCTTTGCTTTGAACACATTTTGAAGGCAAATCGCACCAAAGACATTCAAGCCAGACACGCACATAGCCTCTACTCAACTCAGTTGTCTGGCTCGAAAGTCTTTGACCTAAGCGCAATCATGGGGAAAGCTATAATCACATAATCAAATGGCACTTAGAAGTTGCATAACTAATTGAATATCAATAGTAAAGTGTTTTTGGTATGCCTTAAAAATTGTACTTTTGGTAAGTAATCAATGACAAATCATTTATTCACTTTAATCATTTTAACCATGTCGGCAACTGCAATTTCTCTCGAAACAACCACAGTTTCAGCGGCTTTAACTGTAAACGGTACTCAAAAACCCCTTCAAGAGTTATTCCCTAACTTATTTGAAACGTTGGTAGATGAAGATACAGGCGAAGAAACCCTCGAACCGAAAATCATTTACATTGAAGGAAGACCCAAGATATACCGCTTTGACGGAAAAACGGGACGTTTTAATCTCGACGGGAAAGAAGATTTAGGGACTGAATTTTCTTTTCAACCTTTTGCATGGCGTCTTTTCAATGGCGGTTTATTTGACCGCAAAGAAAGTACACAGTGGGTTGAGTTTTTCTTTTTGGATGCTGATTTGTGTGTAAGCACAATCATGTTTAACAACACGAGCGCCATTAACTTCAAAGAAGCTCGTGAAAAAATAGTCTATCAACGTAAAAAATTTGAAGACTTGAAATTTGTTCTGAAAGCCGAAAAGAAGGATTATGAGATAACCCTACCCGATGGAAAAACGCAAAAGGGTAAATACTTTGCGGCTACTTTTCAATTTGAAGAAGGCAATTTAGCATTTCGGAAGTTGGGGCGAGACGTGGCACGAGCTTACAACGTGTATGGGGCTGTTACCCTGCAAAATACCGTTACTACTTTCGTATCTGATTGGTTTCCAAAACACCTTATCTATGGCTCACCTTTTATTGAACCGCCCAAAGAGGAAGCTGCAAGCGAACCTGTATCAGTAGTTGAGCCAATACCTGTCGATGAGGTACAAACCGTTTCAAAGCCCAGTTCTACGAAATCGTCAAGAAAGTAAACCAATACGAAGGCAAGGCTTCACTGCGTTGCTCTTCGTTGGTTGGGAATCAAGGGGTAGAATCTAATGTAAAACGGATGGTAGTAATAAGTTTTATGTAAGAGCCTGATTATCAAAGTAAATATAAAAATATCTAAATATATAAGTATCTTTATAGTAAGTTAATTACTCAAAATAGGGCAGTGATTAGCTCTTAGTTTCATCTTTAATCCATCTTCAAATGAAAAGTTTACTACTCAAAATTTCACTTATTTCTCTGACTTTTTCTTCTCCGATTCTGGCTCAAACGGATTCAACTAAGCGCTTTACTATATCAAATGTAGAAGCCACTGTGGGCTTGGGATTTCATCCTACTGGTAATATGTACGGCTTTCGATTAGGATTGAAAGACAACTTAAACCCTAACCGAGATATACGGGTGTGGTTCAACTCGACCAAATTGATTGGCAACAATACGACCCGTCAAATATTTGCTGGCATAGGAATGAGGAAAAAAGCCTTTGAATTGGAAAATGGCATATCTGGCTTTTGGGGATTGTCCGTTTTTGGTGGACATGAGAAAAAATTGAGCGAGTACCAGGTATTAGGTTTTGTGGTCGAAGGAAAGAAATCCCGTTTTGTTGCAGGATTAGAGGGAAAAGTAGAAGCTGAAAAAGGACTGATTTTTATGGGTTTTTGTTACCGAGTTAATCCCCTATCACTGTCGGAGAAAAGTTATGCGCTTGTTTCGTTGGGGTATCGTTTCGATGCTCGGTTATTTCGATTGAAAAAATAAGCCAAATTGAAGCTCTGAGCGATTTGGTTGAGCCTCTGGAAACGAGGCTCTTTGCAGTGGGAATCAGGGGGTAAACGCTAATAACCGAATAATAAAATAGAAAAATATCTAAATAGAAAACTACTCAACTGTTTTATCATCTTCTTCCATAGCCTCCAATAATTGCTCAAATTCAAATAACTCAGCTTTTCGTTCTTTACGCTTGGCTATAATTTCTTCCAAGTTTTGTTGAGCTTGACTTACCGAGGCTTGAATCTCCTCATTAGAAAATAGCGCAAAAGGCTGATCAGAATCATCACTTGCAAACTCAGAAGGCTCTTCAATAGGCAAAGGTGCTGTTTTTAATTTATTACCTATTAAGCTATTTTGATAGGTAACTATTTTAATATCTAAATCATCTAACCGTGAGCTAATGATTATATCGTCCGTGTTTTTGAAGGAGCCATCCTGTTTGGGCTGAAAAAAGGTGAAGGTCTCTGGAACAGGTCTTTTTTTCTTAGTCCGTTTTGAAACTTTGAAAAAAAATAAGAGTAGAGCCGCCCAGATTACAATCATTGATATGGCGCTGACTAAGTATAAACTCAACGAGATTTGTAACATCATTGGGTTTTAGCTTGAAAATAACCTGCCATTTCTGCCAAAAAATCATCAGATCCACTTTTTTCAACAGCCTTAGCATGAAGAAATTCTACATATTTTTGCATCGAAATCTCTACACCGTGCCGCAAAGCCAACGAGTATTTGAGTTGTAGCCACTCCGAACGGAATTGGTCATCTAATTTTAATCCGATGTGAAATACCTTTTGGGGTTTTACCTTTACAGTAAGCTGAGGTTTGGGTTTTATACTTGTTTGGTAAGTAGATACTCGCCGATTGAGAGTTTCCTCGTCAAAGTCCATTTCTGAAATGAAAGAAGGGTTTTGGCTTTCTGCTATCTTCTGTTTAGGTAATGTTGTTTTGAGTATTTCGGGTAGTTGTGGCATGAATATTTAAGTATTTTAATAATTAGATAGCTTAATAACTTCTTCGGTAAACCGTGCAATGCAATTGAGATATTGCCCACCTTTGAATAGGATAGGAGACGAAATGGTCGTCCACATCTTGGCACGGTCAAAGCCAGAGTCGGCATCATTTAGGCGAGTTTCGAGGAAATCAAAAGAAAGTCCCTTGGCAGCAAATTTGGTTTTCAATTGTGATTCGATGAGTTCCGCTTTTTTCTGGAATGTGAACTTGTATTTATTCCAAAAGCAATAAAATTGGGTTGAGTTCGAAAGATGTCCTTGCTTCACATGGTCGGCCAGGGTTAGACAATATTCAAGCGAAGCCATCACATCAATGTTTTGCGTGGTAAAAGGGACAAGTACCAAATCAGCAAAGCGGAGTGTACGAATAATACTTTCATCAAACCGCCCCCCTAAATCAAAGAAAACATAGTCGTAAGAATCACTGATTTTTTCAATGTCCAATTCGTCTAATTCTGACTGCTCAACGGTGTAGATTGGATAAAAATCAGTGATGCTATGTTGTTGATTATAGCGGTACCGTTCATAAATAGCTTGGTCAGCTACCGAAAGCTGCGAAGCAAAAAGCGCTTTTTTGACTTCATCAAAATCTTGACATTTTTGACTGATATGCTGGTAAATGGTTTGTTCCCGATGGCGTAAGCTGTCAATTGAAAACTGCGGAGCATCAGCATCAATGACCAAGACTCGTTTACTCAATTCGTAAGTTAAGTAAGACGCTAAAATGGTTGTAATGGTAGATTTTCCAGTTCCACCTTTGGAAGTGTGTACACATATTATTTGAGCCGACATAAATTATTAAATTATATTAAAGTTGCTAAAATAAATAAAATAGTTTATTTAATATTATTTTTGAATTGGAATGCCCCGAAAATAAGTTCGATGAAGAGGAAAGAATTTAGGAATGAAGGGGAAACTTTAAAGGTTAAAAATCAGAATAAGCAAGTTATGTTTTTGGCAGACAAAAAAGGAGGCGAGAGAATAGAGGAAGGGGCAAAATATAAACTCAAAAAATTGAAAATACCATCTAATGGTCGCCCTAAAAAAGACGAAAAGAAATTAAGGAACAAGCGGCTTACTGTACGGTTTACAGAGGCTGAATGGGACTTGTTGAGTAAAAAAAGTAAAGAAAGTAACCTTAGTAGGGCGGACTTTTTGAGGCAGTGTAGTAGTCAAAGTAAGCCTTACTTACCTACGCAAAAATCGTTACCAACGGATGTACTTGCTTTACTCAAAAACCTTGAAAAGTTATCAGGAACGATGTTGCAATTGAGTCACAAAGTCAGCCATGACAAGGCCATTTCGATCGAGATAAAACAGACGGCTTTGCAGGTATCTAATATCGTTCAGCGTACTTATGACTATTTGGAAGAAACCTTATGATTGGCAAAGTAGCTTCTATCGGAACAAGCTTCTTGGGAACTTTGGAATACTGTTATTACGCTACCCGCCCTAACCGAAGCCTTGACCGCTCACAAATAAGGGGTGAATTGGTTTATTTTCAGCACATACCTGTTTCAACGGTTACTGATTCAAAGCAGACAAAAGGGGGCAAGGAAACTCCCCTGAATCTGGAAAAAATGTCAGAGCGGATGCAGCGCATAGCTAATTTGAACCGTCGAGTTGAGAAACCCGTTTGGCACCAGGCTTTTTCGTTTCCAGTAGGTGAAAAAGTTGATACTGAAACAATGGCCGAGATTTGCCAGTTGTTTGCGCAGCGTTTTGGCATGGAAAACAACCAACTTGTTGCTTTTCGTCATGCTGATAAAGACCATGATCATTTTCACATCATTGCCAACAGAATCAATTTAGACGGGAAAAATACGGCAAAAACTCGCTTCAATTTTTTAGAAATGGGTCGTTTTTGTCGGGAAGTAGAGCAATTGTATAAGCTTACAACAACCACCCAAATGAAGCGAGTGATTTGGAAGGAGCAGCAAAAGACAGAGGATGCGCCAGAGGTGAAAGCAAGAAGACAGCTTCGAGTAGGTTAAGGTTTTACTCGAAGCTGTTCACGAAAGATTCCAGTAATTCTAAAATTTTCATACTGCGATGAGCAGCAAACCGAGGTTCAATATGTGCATAGATACCTTCTTTAATGTCTGGATGTTTTAGAAGATTGGTGAACTCAACTTTCAAATATTGACCCAAATCGTCAGAGATACTGGATAAATCATTACTTAAAGTGGGGCAATTGTCAAGCACAAAGACAATATCCTCAAAATCAGTACTGGTACGAAAGTCACTTCCACCTCGCATCCTGTGTGCTTCTAATTTTGTAGCAATAAAGTAAGCCGAATTAAAAATTTTCACAAAGAAGCCTTCAAAAAGCTCATGTTCGATGGCATTTTTGAAACCATCGGCATACCATCGGTTACTAAAACCAAGGACCTCAGTGGTGGTTGGCATCACATCAACAATAATTCCTTGGACTTTGTACCGACAGATTACACCTGATTCTATATCATTTTGGAAGCCGATTGAACGAAGCCGTTCATCCAAATTTCCATAATTTTTGTAAGAAGCGAGTTCAATAACCACGTCAACGTCATTTGTTGGCCTGATTTCTACTGATTTTTGAACGTCGGCATAGAGCGCAACAGTAGCTCCACCAACAAAGACCACATTTTCATTGAGTTCTTGTAAAGCCGTGGCCACAGCTTTAATTCGCAATAAATTAATATGCTGGTTGTACTGAGGCATCGAAAAGGGTTTTAAGTGCTTGATTTGCTAATTTGATTTCACGAGGTCTTCCAATTCTTAATATGTCAATAGAAGCTAATATTTCATACAAAATAGGGTCATTTTTAACCGCATTTGCTACTGAAACATATAAAGGTTCAATTACTTGTCCTCGGATACTTCCTTCAGGGTTAGGCCAAACAAACGCTTCATTTGAGATAAATTGGGCTTGGAAAAATGGGGCAGAGTGTGCCGTCGGCGTACCTATTGATAAGGGGCCAGGTATGGCAGGAAACACATATTTGACGCCATGTTGCAAAAAATCCAATAAGTTATTTCTAAATACTTTACGTTTTTCATTGTCTATTAAACCCGCAATCATGGAGCGATTGAGTGATTCGCTGATTTCGGATAAACTAATACCCAAATCATTCGACAAATTACGGGTTTTCCACTCGTCATGCCCGTAAGCGATAATTTTTGATAGAACCACTATATCAAGTGGTCGCATTCCATTGTGCTTTTTCATGTTCGTTGTTCGCAAATTGCGATATGCGAACAAAAATAGGTATTATTATCGTAACTCAATCATCTTCAAATAAAAAATGTTAATCCATTGGATAAAAAAATTAGGCATTAAACCCTCATTTTTGGTGAAATAGTTTACTATCTGTATATTTAGATATTAAAATAGCTAACTATTTCCAATGGAAACAACAACTTTACCCATTGAACAATCATCTAAACGACGAGCCGAAGCATTGGGGTTTCGATTGGTTCGAGTACAACAGCAATCGGCAGATGTGTATCAGATTTTTGATACAACAGGGTATTTGTGGCAAATCAGGCTTTGTGATGAATGGGACGAACTACCAAGTTGGCAGCGTAGGAGCGAGGCCGAAAAAGATGCCATGTTCACCTTGGCGATGGATGAATACTACGGCTCACCTTGGTGGGAAGAAGGTGGAAACTTAGGAATAATACCTTGTTAAAAATAGAATTGAAAATAGTCTGTACCCATTCGGGTATAAAAAGAAAATATTTTACTATATTCGTACCTGAACAGGTATAAAACACCTAAGTATTGGTAAAATAACCCCGAACAGGTATAAATGAAAAGACTTATTGCTCAATATGTAAAGGATAAACGCAAGTCGTTAAAATTGACCCAAGTGGATTTGGCCGAAAAATCGGGAGTAGGACTTCGCTTTGTTAGAGAGCTTGAACAAGGTAAAGAAACCTTACGACTCGACAAGGTAAATCAGGTCTTGGATTTGTTTGGATGTGAATTAGGCCCCGTTAAGAAGGAGGTTGACCATGAATAGGAGCGGAGAGGTTTATTACCAAGACCAATTAGCGGGCATCATTAGCGAAGAAGAAGATGGGTATGTATTCATGTATGAAGTGGGTTATTTGAAAAACAATTATCCACCCGTTAGCCTAACGTTACCGCTGAGGGAAGCACCCTATAAAAGCAAGGTGCTGTTTCCATTTTTTGACGGATTGATTCCAGAGGGTTGGTTATTAGATATTGCCATTCAAAATTGGAAGCTCAACCCACGAGACCGAATGGGCCTATTACTCACGGTTTGTCAAGATTGCCTTGGGGCAGTAAGTGTAAAGAACATTGAAAATAGTGAGCCATGAACCAACGCTGCCTTTATTGTTACGAGCCTTTGAGTGAGCAAGAGCAAGGCTTCCATACCAAGTGCTGTAAGAAGTTTTTTGGAACAACGATACCGCCAACCCTCAATTTGGGTACTGATGATTTGCGAGAAATGGCTCGACGGCTTATCATTCGTAGTGTAGCCGTAACGGGTGTGCAGCCCAAACTTTCGTTAGATTTAGAAAAAGTAAATGCCCAAACAAGCCGCCTTACAGTGGTAGGATTGTGGGGCAGTTACATTCTCAAACCACCAACCGACCTCTTTGAATTACTACCCGAAAATGAAGACTTGACAATGAAGTTGGCGGCTTTGTGTGGGCTCAAAACGGCAGAACATACACTGATTCGGTTGCAATCGGGTAAATTGGCATACCTAACCAAACGATTTGACCGACAAAAAAATGGAAAAATCCACGTAGAGGATTTATGTCAATTGACGGAGAATCTAACCGAACACAAATACCGAGGCTCTATTGAAAGAGTGGGTAAAACGATTCGTACCTATACAACCAACAAAGGGTTGGAAGCGTTGGCACTGTTTGAGTTGGTGGTTTTTTGTTTTATCACGAGTAATGCTGACATGCACCTAAAAAACTTCTCGCTGATTCGGTTTGACAACGGAGAAGTAGCTCTATCTCCTGCCTATGATTTGGTTTCTACTAAATTGGCTATGCCTGAAGACCTAGAAGAGTCAGCTTTAACAATAAACGGCAAGAAAAACCGACTCAAACGAGGTGATTTTGACGAATTAGCCACAAAGCTGGGTATTCCTGCCAAATCTTCCGAACGGGTTTATGCTAAGTTTGTCAAGAAACAAACGGCCATGTTAGGGCTGATTGAACAGAGTTTTCTGTCGGATGAGATGAAGGCAGAATATGCTAAGTTATTGATTAAGAGGATAGAAATGTTAAATGTTTGAGTATTTAAATACCTACATATGACAAAATGTGATAGATTTACTTTTTCAAGACTCCGTAAAAAGCAATGAACACCAAAAGCATAAAAGGATTTAGATTTAATTTTAAGACGAAAATTAAAATAGCAGATAGTGATACCCTTTATGACGAATCTTTTGTGGGTACTTATCATCGTGATTCACAGGGGAAAATCCTAAAAAAAGGCTTCTTTGAGCTGTATCATGGATATAAGCCAGAAGGAGAGGATAGGTTTATTAGAGGTTTTTTAGAAATGGCAGAAGATGATCAAGCCATTTACGAATTTATCCAAAATGCAGTTGATTGTGATTCGACAAATTTTTCAATTTTCTATAATGACGATTACTTTCTTGCAATCAATAATGGCAAACCATTTGAGCAAGATGAAATTTTGTCCATTCTGAATATTGGGCAAAGTAGTGGAAAACGAAGTAGTGATAAAATTGGACGTTTTGGTATTGGTTTTAAACTGGTTCATCGATTAGTGGGTAAGAATGAGGGCTTAAATGAGCTTTTTAATCAATATAAAGGGCCAATTTTATTTAGCTGGTCCCAAAAAGACCACTTTGAAGCATTACTGAAAGGTGAGCAAATAACTCCAATAAGATATAATATAAAGGGGGCGCAAACCAAATTGTCGCCTGTTTGTATTTGCTAACTTTGGTATTATTTTTACCATAAACCGAATAAATCAATGACAGAATCAGAATTCATCGAGATGGCTCGAGCCAAATATGCAGCCATAAACCGTCTCAACAGCAGCCCGAGCCTTTTGGAGTATGAGCAGGGTTTTGTAGAACTCTGGACGGAGTTAGGCCGAGCCGTAGCGGAGAAGAATCTGGGGGTTACGAGTAAAGATCGACGAAAAAAAAAAGATTAAAAGCACGCTTGGCCCCTTGGAATTAGCCAAAACGCATCGTTATGTTTCTCAGATGCAGCACAATTTTGGGGTGAGTCCCCTGTTGCAAAGTCATATGCTAGAATTTGGCAGTGAACTTCCCTTTGAACGAAGTGCTCAACTACTCAATACGGTTCTTCCAAGTGCTCAGGTTTGTGCTTCTCAAAGCCAACGTTTGACGGAGTACTTTGGCAAGTTGGAGCAAGTCGAAGAGGTGTTAACAAGTCCAGGCTTCGATTTTGATTTGTCACATCAGGCCAAAGCCAATGCGGCACCCGTAGCCCCAATCCTGTATGTAGAGACTGACGGGGGTCATATTCGGACCGATGAAGGCTTCCGCGAAACCAAGGTCGGAAGGCTGTTTGGGGCTCATCATTTGGTTAAAATATCCTCTGATAATGAGGGTGTTGAGCTTCGCATGGCTTTGACAAAATCAGATTATATCGCTCAATTGGGCAGTAGCACCGACTTTACCCAGCGCTTCGACAAACTAATCGCCGCACACCTAAAACAAACCCTCAATCTGCAATTGGTAGCCATTAGTGACGGGGCCGAATGGATTGCCCGCTGGCTGGCTACCAAACATACGGATGCGGTTATGATTCTTGATTTTTACCATGCCACCAAGCATCTGGCCGATTTTGCCAAAGCTGCTTTCAGCGATGATAAGGCCTGTTCGAGCTGGATTGAAACTTGGTCAAAACAGCTCTTGGAAGGCCAGCTCGACAGGGTCATTGAAGCCATAGTTGATAAAAAAAACACCTGCAAAAGTCAGCATGTCAAGCAGCAGGCAGACAGCCTCATAAAGTACTATGAACATAATCGATACCGAATGAAATACCATGAATATCTGGCCGCTGGATACTGTATTGGCAGTGGGGCTATTGAATCGGCCATTAGTACTCTGGTGCAGCAAAGATGCAAACTCGTGGGACAACGCTGGACAAAAGGATTAAACGCAGTGCTAAATATGCGCGCCGTTTTTAAAAGTCACAAAAGAGAGTCCTTAAGAAATGTCATCGCCCTAAAAATGGGCCTCGCTCGCGCCGCTTAAACGACAATTTGGTTTGCGCCCTATAAAGGAGCCAAAGACGTGGTGGAATTCTCCTTGGCTGCTTAAAATACTGCTAACTAATTTTCCAGTAGAAATAAATGAAAAAGTAAAAAACCTGAGATACGAGGAGTTTATACCGTTCAAAAAGAATGAAATTGTAAAGCTAAAAGAGTTTCTAAATGAATGTATCAATAAACATAGAGGCAAATTGGATCTTTCGGAATTCAACCAAGGGTCGCTTTTCTTTCTTGAACTGGGAGAAGGAAAAAGGTCTTTTTTTGATGAGAGCAGTCAAAATCTAAAAAGCGGTATCAAGTTTTCGATTAATATGCTCGGTAAGTTGAAAAAGATGTTTATCAACGAAGATGCTATTACACAACAAGAATTAAACTTAGAGCACTTTGAAATAGAAAAAGAGTCAGAGGTATTTCAGCGTATTGAACCAGACTACCCAGACTTCAATATCAAAATATCCGTAGGATTCCCTAAAATAACCGAAAGCTATTTATTAAAGGAAGCCCCAAATTTCTACAAATATTTTCCACTTGGCTCAGAGGTTCACGGTTTTAGGTTTATTGTTCACTCTGATGCTTTCAATATAGAATCTAATCGTCGAGAGCTTCATAATAGTTACAAGAACCGAATTTTACTACCCGAAGTAGCGAATTGCCTTATTAAAAAGCTTGATTCATATCAATCAGGGGAAAATAGGAAATATTTTCTAAATATTTATGCTAATCTCCTACTATCGGACAAGCCCAAAGGGCAAGATAAAAAGTGGTTAAATGAATATTTTTGGGATTTTTTGGAGAACTACATACGAACCAACATACCCACCTTCGGTAATGGTTTTTCAGTAGAGCCTCGAAATGTCAAGATTATAAAGACAAAAATCAAATTTCACTTAGGCCTTTTAGGCTTCAACAATATTCAATGGTTCTGGTATGATTCGCAAGAGCCGCTCCCATTTTTAGTAAATGTTGTAGATGAAATAGTTTCAAAAGCGAGTGATAAACTGGGCTTAGAATCATGGGATGTGACCCATATCATCGAAAAAGCAGAAATTGATGAGCTTAACACTTGGATAGAGAAGACGACTGATGAAAATTATCAACTGTTTTTAAAAGAGTTAGGTGCTAAGTCTTATCTGCGGGAACAAACCATAACAAAGCTTCAAAAATTAAAATTTTTACATTTTTCAGGCAACAAATTTTATTCTGTTGAAGATGTTGCAGTCTCTGACAATTTATTGGTATGTGTTGATAAAGTGCAGAGCATTAAGCTAATTTTGGTTCATTTAGGGTTTTCTGTATCTTCTCTTAATATCAGTTCCTATAAAGAACTACATACAAAACTTAAAGATAGCCTTGAATCTGAAGTTCGAATTTATAAGAAAATAGCGGCGTTCTCAGCTCAAAATGCAAACCTGTTACAACCTAAACAAAAGCAGCGACTTTTTGAAAACCTCATAAATGAAGCCACAAAGTTTGATGGTGTTGGGAAAGAAACCTTGAAAGAGTTGATTCTTTTTACAAACAATTTAGGGGAGACATTGCCAATAGAGAAGCTACTTTCACCTAAGTTAGTATTGACATCATGGTTAGTACCATATCAGATTGATGGTACAGAATACTTTTCTGCACTTGAAAGTTACTTTATGCCAAAAAGCTCTATTTATCAAGAGATTATCTATCCAGAGGGAAACTTTAAGGCAATTATTGGGCATATTGAACCAGAACAAGTAGAACTGTTTTACAAGCAAATTATTGAGTATTATAGCCTGACTGATAACGCAAAAGGTTTCAACGGTCACCCATTTATCTTTACGGATACTGAATTCGTCGGTATAGATGAAATATTTTATAGCCCAAAACTCAAAGACGTTAAGAATTACTCAGATTTTCAAGCGGTTATACAGAAAATTGCCCAAAAGAAACTTCCTAAGAAAACGCTTTTGTCACACTTCAGGGATGACAAAACACCTTTTCATATCAATGTTGGAGAGAATATTACCGACTTACCATTAGAAGGATGTTATACACAAGTGGAAGTTCTGGAGATTTTAAATTTCTGTGTACTCAACAAAGAATCATTTTTAAAAGAGTATTGGATTGAACAGGAGAATGATTCATACAAAATACACAAGGAGACAAAGGTACAGTTCTACACTTCAAATCAGGATTTGGCTGTCATTCTGTCAGAAATAGATGATTTTAGGCAGCTTCCGAAAGGTTTATACATCCCAGAATTAAATACCATCGGACTCCAAACGGAAACAGAAGCCCTTCTGAAACAAGCTGTTATGTCTGGTTTTTCTGATGTCCGCTTGATGCGACTATTGAAAAAAAGTGATTCCGCAGACTTAAAAAAGTACGCTATATCACAAATAAAACGACTTGATATTCAGCCAGGTACAGAATATGGAGAAACTGCTTTTGAGCATTTAGCGATTGAAGTATTTATTGACCAATACAAGGAGGATAAGGAACAAATAGAATTTTTTCGAGATAAAATCTTCATTAACGAAATAAATGTCAAGGAATTTTCTTTTAGTGATGAAGTAATATTTAGAGTTGGTGAGGGTGATGATGCTAAAAAGTATGAATTTGCTCTTTCGGCTATATTGCCTGATTATGAGGGAAGTAGTGATCTAGTATCAAGTATTATTGATACTAAATCAGAATAGGGAAGTCGTATATTTGGATTATGGATTATAAAATTTTAATTAGAGATGAGATTCAAGAGTTACAATCACTTGAAAAACAACAGTCCAAGGGTCAGTTTCGGGACTATGTACGCTTTCTTCGGTTGTTGAAATCCGGGGAGTGTAGCTCACAGGCCAAAGCCGCTCAGCAGGTTAATCTTGGTGTGCGACAAGCGCAGCGCGTTTGGAAAACCTATCGTCAACATGGACTTGAAGGTCTTTTACAATCCAAAAACAAGGGTTATTTTGGTAAAATTTCCTTTGTTGAAGTTAGCCATTTGCGCCGTTACTTATTGGATGATCAGGCCTATACATTAGCTGATATCCAGGCGTATTTGTCGGGTAGTTTAGGCCTTGAGTACACTATTGGAGGCGTTTTTGACCTCTGTAAACGCTTAGGCATAAAACTGAAAACAGGCAGGCCCGTCCCTTGCAAACAGAATAGGGATGATCTGGAATTCTTTAAAAAAAATTTGCCGAGTTAAGAAAAGATTTTCCCGATCAGGCCATTTTGTGTCACGACGAATTACGGGCTGGGACACGTACAGATTCAGGCTGCAAGTGGGCTCCTACGGGATACCGTCCGTATACCCCGGTTCAAATAGGGTATAAGTCTCTATACTTATATCTAAGTTTATGCCCTTTTACTGGTCAGGGATACGCTGCTTTTTTGCCAAAACTAAATGCTAAGTGGTTTCAATGGTTTGTACACCAAGTTGATTCCTGTTTAGATACCAAATCACTCTTTATAATGGATGGCGCTAAGGCGCATAAAGCTCATTTACAGAAAGTTCCCAATTTGGTTTTTCAAAAGCTGCCTCCTTACTGCCCCGAGTTAAACCCGGCAGAAAGGCTATTTAAAGAGATAAGACGTCGATTGAAAAACAGGGTTTTCAGTTGTTTGCAACAAGCTCAAAGCCGTATTCAGGATATTTTGGAAACGTTATTTGAGGACACAGATACAATTATTTCCTTGTGTTGTTTCCCTTATATAAAAAATACGTCATATCAAATCTGAATTAGTATGAGCAGTTTAAAGATAAAGACTTACGAAAACATCTTCGGTTAATTTTTAAAACCGAAAGAAAACAACTTGCGCGTGTGTATGATGAATTGAGAAGAGGTTATCCTAAAATTATCAATCCTATGCAAGGTGCATTTCTAATGATTCAGGCAAACCTTCGGAATGATTCAGCAATCCTAAATGGTTTTGATTTTTCAGCAGTTCAGGCTTCTGAAATACTGAATGAACTGTTTGAGAAAGGGTTCGGAAATGTATTAAAACAAAGCGTTTTACCTGATTTTAAAGTTAGAGAATGGATTCATCCCGATGACTATGCCTATGGCTCAGAAATAATCCCAAAGTGGGTTACAGATTGGTTTGAAAATGATAAAACTATCGAAAAATTAGCCTATTTAAGTAGCACAGGTTTACGTTCTGAAAACTCAGACGTTGTTAAACTTCGGAAAGCATTGATATTAGAGTCTGATATTGACACGGAAATTTTATTGGCAAACTTAAAAACTGACACAGTTACACTTTCAAATACTTTGTTTTGGTTTTTTGGTAAGAATTCGACAGTTCCAATGGATACTAAGCAAGTAGGCATTTTGAAAAATCTATACTCTAAACTGCCCTATCATGCTCAATTACCAATTCCGATTATAAAAAACGTCCGAAAGTCGGAGATAGAGCTAATTCTCAACAACAACTACCAATTTTATGCTGGCGAGGTTGATACTGTTTTTTTTGAGAAAATTTTTGACATATTGACCCAAAAGAGCCACTTTTATTTGAGTGATATTATATCAGAAGCTTGGCTAAAAAGCCTTAACCCAACGAAAATAAGTCTTGAAGAAACCGTAAATATAGAAAAGCTAAGAATTTCGGAGAAATGGGAAATGCCTCATTTAAAGCGTTGGGAAGAAATACACAACAAATCCGTTTTTCTGTATGATGGTCAAATCCCGTACCAGACAAAATTTTTAGGTGAAATTATTGGTGAATTTGAAAGTGGAGATATTTATCCGCTTGAAAATCAGGTTTTCATAAATAAGAATTCTGATTATGAGAACATTTTTTTGGCTGAGTTAAATAGCCAAGAACGAGCGAGTTATCTTGAATTTTATTATTCAGAGAACTTAGGTTCTCAGTCAGGCATCCATTTTTCGGAAGAAAAAAAGGCAATTCAAAAGTTTATGGAGGGGCGTTCCATAGAGGAACTAAAAGAATTAATCTCTCTTGGCTTAATGGTCAAAAACTATTCAAAGCCAGAAGAAGCAGAAGATAGGAGTATTAATACTGTGTTTAGGACAGAAATAAATTCAGGTTTGAAAGCTGAAATAATTGTAAATGAGTACCTAATTGGAAGTTTTGGTAAAGAGCGGGTAAGATGGGTTAGCGAAAAAAACACTGGTGAAAAGTATGGAACTAAATACGATTTTGAAGTTTTAACACAAGACTTGCAAAATGTCATGTATTACATTGATGCAAAATCTACTACTACCAGTAATGAATCTGATGAAATTGATGTTATACTCCGAAATTCTGAGTGGAAATTTATGATTGCATCTGAAAAGGATAAGTATTTGATAGCCAAAGTTTTCAATGCTAATAACCCAACTTTTGATGACATTGTTTTCTTAAAAATGGGAATTGAGGACCTTTGAGGGGCTCACCTTCCATGCCACCTCACCCCCACAAACACCGTTGAATGAAAAGCCTGCACCGACGATGTAGGGTTCCACCGTTGGCGGAAACCGAAGATAACGGGGTTTATTTCTACTTCGATGCCAGCGTCCAGGCCTACCAGAAACTTGGAATGTTGTGTTGCAGTTTCGGAAATAGCTTGGTCATGGTTGACGGATTCATAACCTGCAAAGGGTTGAGCCAATCCCCGTACAAAAAAAGTACGGGTGGCATTGCGATGTAAAATAAATTCGTAGCCATATCCCAAGGTAAATTGTTCTTGTGGGATGTTGGTTGAATCAACGAGTTCAGAGGTTTTGCGTTGGTAACTGGCAGTGGCTTTCCAGGCGTTGTAATGGCGGTTGTATTTTCCTGTTGAAAGTAGTATTTGGAAGCCACTAAGCGGGCGAAAACCGCCCACTGTACCTAAATAACCTTCAAAGAAATGTTGCCCTTTTAAGTGGTTTTGGGCATTTACCGCAACTCCGAAGACTAACCAAACAGCGGCTATTTGAATAGAAAAATATTTTGATAGTTTAGTATTCTTCATTGTTAACTCAAAATCAAAGGATTAAAGATTTTTTGCTTGCAGCATGATGTCGCTTTCCACTTGGAAACGCAAATGGCGACCACCGTCTTTTTCGTATAGCTCTACTTCAATTACCTTGTCTTCAGGAAAAGTTCGCAAGGGAAGGGCATACACTGTGGTGTATTCGGTATTACTGCGGATGGTAGTCAATGTTTTGGGATAATTGGTAAAAGGTTTTACTTCTACTTCTTGGGCCGCCATGCGTTTGAGTACGTCTTTGTCTCGCAGGTAAAACTTGAAGAAATCAATTTCGTATTCAATCTCTGAGTCATTTTTGATGCTCATTTGAAAGTAAATCGTTTTGTTTTTCACATATAAGCTGGTGAGTAAACAAGTCATTTTCATTTTAGAAGCACCGATATTCCGAACGTATGAAGTCAACTTTTGAACCTTTTGACATTCGGTTAGCATCTCGTTTTCATTTTTCTCACTGGATAATGAAATAGTAGGACTGTGGTTTATCCCTTTTTGGTCAGACGTAAAATTGTCTGCCAACAGATTATTAGCGATGTTGATGTTTAGTATCTCTGGATCTTCCTGAAACCGAACCAAGAAACTGTAAAAGCTACCTTCTTCGGTGATAACCGTCATGTTGGTTTCGCAGAAATCGGCTTTTTCTTTGGCTTTTACTCGCAGGATATTCGGAACTGTTTCGGGTATTTGGGTAATTACATCGCCTGTGCCAGCGTCAAATTCTCTGATTTTGGCGGGAAAAATAATATGAGTTGTTTTTCGATTAGAAACCCCAATGGGGTAACTGCCTTTTACTGAGCCTTTGTCAATGGGTAAAATGTAAGGAGTGCTGTTTATTGATTGAGTCAATATTGGGTTAGCTACTGAAACTCCTTCTTTTTGAGCATAACCTGAAAGCGACAAGATGAGCCCGACCAAAGCAGTCGGATAGAAAAATAGTTTCATATTAAGATAGTTTATTATTCGTTGATTGTTCCAAACGAACTCCCCCGTTCGGTGGGTTTGAGTAAGATTTTGTAATTGGGTTTTACCGTTACTTTCACATTCGCAATTTTCGCTTGGGCGTATGCTCTCACGCCCGAAAAAATCGAATTCCCAGCTTGTAAGGCCATTTGTGTACCTACCTGTTGTCCTAAACTGCCTTGCTGAATAAAGAAAGAAGGTGAAGCTACTGCTGTTTGTGCTGATTGCCCCAAACTATTGGCGATGATGTTTTTCTCTCGAATTTTAGGAACATAAAGCCCTGCACGGCCATCCAAGTCATATACCGTGAGATTGGTTTGATAGAGGGTGACGCCGAGTCTAATGCTACTGATTGTAACACTAATCCTTTCTCCGTTAATCTGACAAGTTCCTGCCAGAAGTGTGTGAACAGGTAAAGTTACTCGTTCACTATTTAACAGCAATTGTACGGTTTCAGTCAATCGAATTTTTAGGGTACTTCCATTTTCTACTACCACTTTGTCACCGTCGCCATGTATTACTGCTTCAATAGCCGTGTTGTTCGTTCGGGCTGATTTGGAGTTGGTTTTTGCACTGTTAGCGCCGTAGAAACCATTAGTAGTTCTCTTTTCGGATTCTGTCAAAATTAGGGTTGTTGGTCCTTCGGCTTCATTTTTAAGCAGGCCCTTGTTCTCTGCCTCAATTTCCTTTTTGAACAACGTGCGGTACTCCGTGGGCAATTGACCTCCGTAGGCTTTTTTGAGAGTCAAATATTCTTTGCTCATCAATGGCTCGGCAGACAGGGCAGGGGAAGCTCCACCTCCGGTTTGGCCACCCACGTTCCTTTGATTGGCCATTTCGATTTGCCGTAAAACAGTTTCGGTCGCATGGCGATTAAAATCACGGTCGGCTTGGTCTTGGCGTTCCTCAGTTAATTGCTCCTTACTTTTCGGGCTGTGGTACATCGTATTCAACACCCGTTGCTGTTCTCGCAATTGACGTTGGTTTTGCTTGGCAAATTGACGTTTTTGAAACTGCTTTTGCTCAGTGGGCGAAACGTATTTTAGTTTATTGTTTCGCTGTTCAATTTCTTGCAAATCATTTTCAGTCAAGTATTCATTCGTGCCCATGCGTTGCGTTGGGTTCTGACCCGTGAGCATTTCGGTATTTTGAGCAGCGTGTTGATCAAGGGCATTTGTACCTGAACGATTAGGGCTAAGGTCGGAAGGGGTAAAGTCTTTGTCATACTTGTCGTCATCCTTCACATTTTTTAGTTTTGCTTCGGGTGGGGCTAAGTCGAGGTGAGTACTATCAGCAGAATTACTTTGACCAGTTGAGATAAATCCACCCATCACTCCAAAAATTCCTATTCCGATTAAACAAGCAATTGGGATTAGAAACATGGCTAACTGTTTTTTATTAAAACTCAATTTTTTAGCCGTTTCAGCCCCTGCCGTCATGGGCACATGGTGCGGATTTGAGTTGTTATTCATGTGCATTGGTAGTGAAAAATTTAATTAAAAACATTCCGTATTTGCCAAATGAACCATGCGAAAAGTAAAAGCAAAATGGTTAGAATCAGTACGTTTCTTAATAGAAAGCCTACTCGGTGTTGCCAGCTATTTAGATAGTTTGCTATTTCAATAGTCAGTTCCGAAAACCATTTGCCTACTTGTTCTCCCACTTGAAAGGCAGGATGCTCTTCCTCTTTTTTGGTTTTTCTGAATATTGAGCGCATGGCTATTTTGAACGTTCCCGCACGATTTTGGAAGTAAGAATTTGGAAATCACGCATCAAAAAACCGTTGGGTGAATTATCGGAACGATTGATGTCCACCAAATACGTTTGCGTAATAAGTTGCCTTTCTGAAATGGCAGTGGCTCGTTCTTGAATAAGTGTTGCGTAGGTGATGGTTCGGTAAGGATACATTCGTAAATCCGTTAAAACAGAATCTACTTTAACCCGTTGAGTTACGTTCCCCTGTATCATTTCACGGTAAAAATTCTGCTCACTGAGGTTATCATGTAACTTCTTGGCAGACTCATCACATAGAAACAATGCCTTTTTCATGTTGTCGTCAATGGATTTTGGGTCAGGCGAAACATTAAAGAATAGTTCGTGAAAACGGCTTACATGATGACGAGCTTCGGCAGGACGGTTGTCAGTAACGTCTCCGCAGGTTACTTCGATGGCCTCACCTCGATTGACCAGATAGATGCGTTTTGAGAAATCGTTACTGTATTTGAACGCCAGCACCACTGCCGCAATAGAGATGAGAAACGAACAAGCAAACGCCACGATGACCAGCAATCTACCTCGCTGGAAGTCCTTTTCTAATTGCAATAATTCTTTCATTTTTTATCGTCGTAAATTTCTATGGATGCCCCTTTTTGATGAAAAACATAGGTTTTAGCCGTGTTGCGTTGGTATTTTTTAAATGACCAAATTACTATTACAATCGTCATGAAGGCCAATAGCCCCAACGCTACAAGATTGAAATTGAGCGTTTTTCGGTGGCGGTACAATAGATTATTTCGGTATTGAAATGATTTTAAAAGCATGGGTTTACAGACGGTTAATTTTACGATTCAAACGATTCTTTTGGCGTTTACCTTCCTGTTTTGTCGCATTTAAGGCTCCGAGGGCTGTTGCTCCAACCGTAGATTTTGCCAAGCCACCCACTCCGCCAATTACCCCACCAACTACTTTCCCTTGTGAACCATAGCTTGCACCTTTGTTAGAGCCTTGTTGGACACCTGTTGAAACGTTCTTGGGAATGTTTACTAAACCATCCAATGAAGCTTTGCTCGTATCTCTCAATATTCGAGTACCAGCACCAGCCGTTCCTTTGGCCACTGATGAGGCTGCACTACCAAGCGTTTGATTAACCATGCGAGTAGCTCCTTGTACCATTGCCCCGACCCCGCCTACGGTTACTAGCATATTGGTCATAGAAGGAACTTGAAAATAGCCCATCAGAAACATGACGAGTAAGGCGATGTAGGCCAATCCTAAATACTCAGGTTGCTGAGCCTCAGCTCCTCCCGATTGTACGGCAGCCGCAGGGTCGTAGGCATTTAGGTAGGCATCAGAAGCGGCAAAGGCAATGCTGCTGTACAAAGCCGCAACGGTGGGCATAAGTGTGTAGTTGATGTAACTACCAAACCAACTGGCTATATTTTGAGTAAAGCCAGGAAATATCGCTAATACAAACGCAATGGGGGCGCCCATTCTTAGTACGAGGCGGTAACAGATGGAAATCAAGAATAAAATGGCTTCGGCCAAGTGCATAATGGCCATTAAAATATCTTGAAGAGCAGACAAAATTTGAAACTTAAATTCCTCTGAAAAACGTTGGAATCCAATTTTGAAATCAACGCCGACACTACCCAAACCCATAAATGCTTCACGGTCTTCGTTTAAGTCACCACCGAAAATTTCTTTGTAACGTTGTGGGTTGGTACCAATTTCGTCCCACTTCTCCCGAATTTTCTTTTGTACCATTTCGGTGTTCTTCTTGACCTTTTCGTATAAATCTCCGTTTGATGCGTTGACCAAACTTACTGTTTTCTTGCCAAAAGCGTCCATCACGTCACACATTTTGGGAGCGGAAGCAATGAGTAAGACCATAAGAAACGGACGTAGATACGGGAAGAAGTCAATCGGTTCGTTACGGGAAATTTGCCCAATTAATCTCGAAAAGATATAGACCAACGCACCAATCCCCGCCACTGCCCGTATGCTGACTTCTATTTTCTCCGCAGCACCATTAGAACTGGTGAGTGTACTTTGATAGACGTATTCGAGCGTTTTTAGAATATCGAAATTCATGCTATTTCAGTTTGATACCTTCGTCAATTCGGTATTTTTTGGTCAGTTCTTCTCGCATCGGAACCAGTAATTCCCGTCCGAGTATCTTGACAATCACCTCAAATTCTTCTTTGGAAATCTCTTTACTGTCAGGGGTTGCCCAACCTACCGTTTTTGTCCCAGCCCAGTTTTCAATCGGTCGGTAACCTTCTGCGATCTTCATGGATAAAGCTATACGCTGTGCCTTCATTTCGGCGATTTGTAGTTCATCTTGATAATTCAAAAGACGTTTGTTAAAATCCTCTTGTGCCTGACGCATTTTGAGTGCATCCTCGGTTTCGGTGTAGTTGTCCAAAACAGAAGTTCCTTCTGGGTAAAAAGCATCATAAGCTTGTTCGTTGCCATTGTTAAAGTTAAAATTCCCCCCTAATGGGTTGCTTGTAACGTTTGCTAAGGCAATGTCATAGAGCTTGGCCGTAGCCTGTCGATCTCGTAAATTTCCAGCTCTCCTCATGGACATAGCTCGGATTCGATTGTAGTATGCTTGTACCAGATTTTGAAATTTTCCCGCTCGTTCGTGCGCCATGTTGAGCCAATTCATTCGTTCGGAATCATTCATTTCAAGGATATTTTGTGAGGTAGATTGCCTCATATCTTTCAAAATATCCGTTCCTGCTTTGGTTAAACCTTGAAAATCCTGAATAATTAGCTGGTACTCGGCAGGATAAATATGCCCATCCTTTCCAATTGAATTAGCCATTTGATTGAGCATCGAAGTCGTTTGGGTAATGGTTGAAACCAACTGGGTTCCCCTGTGAAATTGTTGTACTCCACTGGCTACTTTTTTCAACTTTTCGACATTCTTGACCAAGGTTTTAAACGAAGGGTCTTGCAATAATTTGATGAGCTGAGTAACTGCCGTATGCAAAGGGTCGGATACGACAAACTGTGCGTTGGCTTTCAATTGAAAAAAGGCCAATAAGCCTATCAGAGCCAGTAATTTTAAGGGTTTTAAGCGTAACATGAGAGTAAGTATTAAGGTTGAAAAACAGTTGTGCGTTCACCGTTTGCCCACGCTTTTACGGCACTTTCAAGGTTGCCGTTGTACTTGTTTTGGGCTAAATCTTGAATTTCCTCCACTTCTCGCCGTTCAGTGGTAAAAGTTCCATAGGCCGTTTTGGAAACTTCAACCCCATAAACTTTGCAATAGTCCCCCAGTAACAAAGCTAATTCTTTGTATGGTGGACGGTTTGGGTTTTTGCCTTTGTTGATACTCAAAATAATGTTCGCTTGCTTTTCGGAGAGTGCCAGTGTCTGCATGATTTCACCAAAACGTTTCTCATAATTACTCTGGTCGAGCAGAAATTTAATGGGTGAATTGTTGATAATGGCATCTTTGACGATAGCATTTCCAACCAAATCATCTACTTCTTGTGTAACAACCCCCAATGAGCCGTAATGCTTCCTAACGGTCTTTGAACACCAGCGTAAGAAATCAGAAAAACTGTCTTTTGCCAAAGCTTTCCACGCTTCTTCGATGACCAACATTTTCAATACTCCTTTTACACTGAATAGTTTACGAACGTAGGTGTTCATAATCATAATAGTTGTCACGGGAAAAAGTACTGGGTGGTCTTTAATGTTGTCTAACTCATAAATTACGAAAGGTAAATCCATGAGGTCAATATTTTGCCGAGAATTGAGCAGGTAATCATACTGCCCCCCTTTATAATATGGACGCAAGACATATAGGAAGTTTTGCAAGTCAAATTCTTTTTCCGAGCGCCCCTGGTTTTGCTTAAAGATGTCAGGATAGTCATTTTGAGTGAACTCATAAAAGCTATCAAAACATGGAAAAATATCATTTCCATCATTTCGATTGCGACGTAGAGCCACGTAGTATTCGTGAACAATGCTCGAAATTGTTACTTCTTCGGATTTGGACGACCGTTCCCCGTCTTTTTTCCAAAGGGCCATCAACAAATTTGCCAAAGCATCCTTGGTTTCTTCGTCGGGGTTCAAGTCCTTCATGTAGAAGGGATTGAAATTAATGGGGTTATCTGTTTCGTAGGTAATGTACCTTCCGCCCATGAGTTTGCACAGTCGTTTGTACGAGTGCCCCACATCCACCATGCTGATGTGTACACCATGGGAAAGCAAGTAGTAAATGATATTGTTCATTGTAAACGACTTACCTGACCCCGATGGGCCAATGACCATAAAATTTCGATTGGAAATCAACCCTTTTTCCAACGGGGCAAAGAATGGGTCAACCATACACGGACGACCAAAGCGGTCAGTAAGTAAAATACCGTTTTTGTAGAAAAAACCGTCTTGGTAGTTGGTTTCTACGTTCCAAATGCTCGTAGCTTCTTCCAAAAAACAGGTAGCCAAGTTATCCGTTCCGATTTCAGAAATATTTCCAGGGATACAAGCCCAGAACAGCGTTTCAGCATCCCAGGTAGTCAACTTTGGCTTGAATCCTAACTTTGAAATGGCCGCCGCAGCCAATGAACGATAATGGTCGGCGATTTCGGAATCTCGGTGAAAAACCATCACATTGAAGTGTGCTTTTACGACTTTGCGGTTGTTGGCTTTCACTTCTGCCATAAAGGCATCTTTGGCTGAAATACTCACTTCGTTTTCCTTTGACCATGCCGAAAAAGAATAGTGTCGGCGTACTTCTCCGACCATTTCGTTTACCATTGTATCACCATCACAAATTACTAACGCTTGGTTATATACGTGATTGCAAGATAACATCATTCCCAGCGTCGAACCCGTTGAAATGGGAAAATGACTGCTGTCGGTGGAGAACTGTTCGAGCCGAGCCGAATTTTGTAAATCGTTCGGAAAATCGTTGAGTTCGGTAATGGCGTAGGTGTAAGTTGTATTACCTGCCACTTTCAACCCGTCTTTTGTTTCGAGGTCATATAACACTTCGTCATCGAATGAAAGCGAAAAGTATTTTTGAAAAAGGCCTGTTTCAGTTTTTGTGCCGAGAATTTCATCTTTGTTTAGCCTGTTCAGCGTTACCTTTCCCGAATCGTTGAAGATTGCCTCGAATTGATTTACAATGTCCGTAAATTCAATCCATGTTTTTGGGTCTTGGATTTCCTTGGGTACTAAATGACGTTTGAGGAACGAGGACTGTTGACTGGTTCGTTTCAAAGGTGAAGAAGCAGGACGAGTAATGTACAAATAACACCGATGCCGTAGGTAGGGACGCTCTGCAAAGTGCCGTTCGTTTTCCCACGCCACATAATTGTTAGATTGCAAGTAGGCACTCTCAAAATTTGGATGGTATTCGTCCTCAATAAACATATCCTGCTTATGAATCATGTATCCGATGGGTAAAATCTTGATTGCTCGAACCAACACATCGTGCAGCGTATCGTATTCGCCATCAGATATGGCGAAGATTTCAGGCACCTTCATTTCAAAAGCTACCGTCAAATCTGCATTTTTGGAAACAATGATGTCTGTTTCGGCATCCACCGCCAAAATTGGAAACAGCGTTTCAAGGTTTTTTGCCTTGTTTTGGTTGATACTTTTCACTTGCGTTTGGATAAAGTTTGTACTTCAATCAGTCGAGCAAACGAACGGTTTTGGTAAACAAAAAAGGGTTTGTGATTTTTGATCGCTAATTTGATTTCGCCCCAGCGTCCGTGTCGTTTATTGGCATCATAGGTATAAAAAAGCGTGCTGCCTGCACTCATCAACAATACCGAAATAGCAATCAATGTATTCAACCCGATGATGTACAAAAACAACGTCAGGAAAATACTGGCAATGATGCCGACAGTGGCGTAATAGAAATATTTGCCTCGTAATCCTCGAAACTCAATTTCATTGTCAACGCCCCTAAAAACAGGAAAAGACTTCATAGAATTGCACTGATTAAATAACCCATACTGAACAAAAACAACAATGACCCGAACCATTTGAGCATATATTCATAAAGATCTTCTTCTCCATTTTGAAATTTTCGGTAGATTTTGATGATTCCCACAATTGTAATGACAATACCGAGTAATAGTGAAGCATGATAGAGTTCAATAGAAAGTCCCTCTGCTGTTCCCGAAATACCAGTGAAAAAGACATAAGCTCCACCCACAATAAAATTATCTACCATGACTACGATACCACCCGCAAACAGGATTCCGATTAACCAAATAAAAATCATGCCTTCCACTTCTTCACCTCGATTCCATTTTTGGAACAGTCGCAGTCCAGCTATCACCGCAGCGGCAGCCGCCAGTGATAGGCATGTATTTCGGGCTATGGCGTAGAATGAATCCATCGTTAAGGGTTAATGCCAAAATCTTGTTGAGTAATCCGCGCAGAACCAACTTCCATTTCTGAAACATAAGCACTCAGCCCCGTAGTGATAGCAATCACAGCAAGTATTGCGGCTGCCCACCGCCAAATTTCAGTGGTAATGCGTTCGCTTTCACCTAATTGCCAGCGAGTATAAATCCGAAGCCCTCCAATCAAACCCATGAATCCACAAACCAAATAAGTAAAAGTGACGAACATAGAAAGATTATTGTGTAGTGGTTCAGTAAACTGTTCACCAATTCCCACCCTCGAAAATCCACTTTTCTTTGTCAAATCTACTGATTGAGCAAATGTATATTCATTCATTAGTGTAGCCAGCAAAAATGAAGAAACGATATAGTGAAGTCGTTTCATTGGCTTAAAAGAACACAGCTTGTAGCGTAGCTGCAATGGCCAAAATGAACAAAATGGCACCCATCCAACCCACAGCAGCTTTTTGGGTATCTTGGTCGCCGTTTTGCCACTTACTGTAAATTCTAAACCCACCAACTAACCCCACAATGGCGGCTATAACATAAATAATGGTGGTTACTGGTGTAAAATAGGCTTGTAAGGCGGTGGCTTGTTGCTCAATAACCTGTGCGCCTCGTTGAATTCCTGCGTTCTGTGCCTTGGATTGGGTTAAAGCCGTTATTGTCAAAGCAATTCCCCATAGGTAGTGAACTTTCCTTTTCATCAATACGTGTTTATTGTGGTTTGTAATTAAATTTCAAACGCAAAATAAATAAATTTATTTTTTATTATGTGATTTTAAATAATAAAAATTATTTATTTTAAATTGTGATGTATCTTTAATCATGTATAAACCAATGAATTGTGTACTCCTAAAATTTTACAGGTTTTGATTGAGATATTTTAATATTTTTCTATTCAGATACACTTTTATTTTGATATTTTACTATTTATAGGTTGCTTTGTAGCTGAAAAATAGCTGACAATAACCAATGAAAGTAATAACCGTGGCGCACCAGAAGGGGGGAGTAGGCAAGACTACTTTGGCACTAAACCTTTCTTTTCTATTTAAGGATACACTCAGAGTAGGCATTCTTGATACTGACTTACAAGGTAGCGTAGTAGGCTTGGGTGATTTGCTTGAAGGGATTACCCTCGTACCGCAGGAAGTACTCACCACAGGGAATGTACCCGAGTTGGATATTTTGATTATTGATACCCCGCCTTACTTGACCGACCAACTTTCAACGTTATTCG
Source organism: Runella zeae DSM 19591 (assembly GCF_000423565.1). Lineage (GTDB taxonomy): Bacteria > Bacteroidota > Bacteroidia > Cytophagales > Spirosomataceae > Runella > Runella zeae. Next base: position 28,933 of record NZ_AUIF01000058.1, read on the forward strand.
AGATTTCGGATTTTGTGTTAGTACCTACCAAAGTGAGTTACTTAGACGTGATGGCAATTAAAGCAACCATTGCGTTGATTGCAGAAGCTCAAAAACAAAATCCAGCCATGAAGGCAGGCATTGTGCTGAATATGGTAAAGCATCGGACAAGTGTGAATGCAGATATTAAAAATATTTTAGATAGTTATCCTATACCAACGCTCAAAACCAGAGTGATGGAACGAGTGAGCTATATTCGATCGGTAGTGGCCAATGGCGTGGGAAATATCGAAGACGAAAAAGCACGTGAGGAGATGATGGCCTTAGCCGAAGAAATAGTTGAACAACTTTAAACCAATAAATCAGTATGGCAGTAAGTGACGAATTTAAAAACCGCTTGGGGAAGTTAAGTACAAAATTAGTAGAAGAACCTGCTACTTTACCCATGCAAAAAGTAGAGCCTGTTCAACAGGTTCAGAAAAAAAGTGTGGAAGAACCAGAAGAGGAAATTACCCAGTTTAACGTGAAAATCCCTGCTACTTTGATGAAAAAAATCAAACTCAAAGCAGTGGAGCAGGATATCAACATCAAAGACATGGTGGCGCAGATTTTGATTGACCACTTTAAGAATTTGTAAACAATGAGATTGGAGTACGGAAAACACCATTCAGAAATTGATTATCCAATCGGGATTTTAGACTACGAAGCACTTGCCATTGGTATTTTTGCTGGGTACAAAGTCTGTAAAGTATATGATTTGCATTGGTCGTATGGCTTGCTGACATTCTTCGTTGCGGCGGTGACCTTTTGGGCATTGATTCAGGTGAGGTTTGTTCGTCTAATCTTAATTTGGAGCTTGACACTCATCATTGGATTTTTGACCTACTACATGGTACAAGACTCAGTGGATAATTTCATGGGAATTGTGGCTGGCTCATTGGTGGGAGCGTTGATTTATTACAAACATACAAACGATTACAAAGTATATCTCTATTATCAACACCTTAAAGAACGAATGAAGGAAGACGAGGAAAAAGATTCCCAAGTCTTAGAGTTAAGAAGGGCATTTGAGAACAAATAGTAAAAATACAGCCGCTCATCTACTCAAATAACATAAAAGTATAATTTAATGTTATATAATTAAATGTTTTTATTATTTTAAGCCCCTAATTAAATGAATATTCAAAATGTCGGGGCTGACGAGCAAAGAGAAAGAAGGATATGCTCAGGGGGTTGAGCTATTACTGATCATTGCCATACTTCTGTTAGTGTTTCATTTTTTGTGGTTTTGCCATGAGATTTTAGCTGAAAGTCTGCCCATTCGAGGCTTTATTTATACGTTTTTGACCAAGCTCCATCGACAATTTGGATTGTTTAACACGCCTATTCTGTCCAAAATTCTGACCTACTTTTTGATTTTTTTATATTCACTTGGCTCAAAAGGAAAGATTGACCCCAACGTGAAAAGGCAGAAAATAATGACTGATGCTGCAATGGGAACAGCTTTATTCATGGGTTCAATTTTTCTACTTTATCTAAAACCTACTTTTTCTCCTATTCTGATTGATACATTATATATTATCTTAACATTGATAGGTACACTGTTTTTGGTCAAGTCAGGTCAATATCTTTCTCGTTTGCTTTTTGTTCAGCCTGAAAATGATATTTTCAATGAATCAAATGAGGAATTTCCTCAAAATGAGGCGTTTGTATCTAACGAGTTTTCAATTCATTTTAAAACAACTTATCACTACCGTGGCAAATGGCGGGAAGGGTTGGTTAATATTGTAAACCCGTTCCGTTCCACAATGGTATTGGGAGTACCTGGGTCGGGTAAATCGTATGCAATTTTGATACCTGCGCTTTGGCAGTCTATATATAAAGGATATACTGCTTACGTTTATGACTTTAAGTTTCCTGACCTAACCGAAGAAGCCTATAATGCGTATTTGAAAATCTTACGGGAAAACAAATTTGCATGGGGTAAAAAAGCGAACGGTGAGCCAATTATCCCCAAATTTTACGTTATCAACTTTGATGATATTGAATATTCGCACCGTTGTAACCCACTGTTACCTGAATTGATGACGGACGTGATGGATGCTTATGAGTCGGCGCAGACCATTATGTTGAACCTTAACCGCACTTGGGCGCAGAAGCAAGGTGAGTTTTTTCCCGAGTCAGCAATTAACTTTCTTACCTCAGTGATTTGGTATTTACGTACGGTCAGCATGAAATATCGGGAATTGTACGAGCAGGAAAAACAAAAGAATGAAGGCGAGCAAAGTCCTAAACTTTTAGAGGATTTTAAGCGATTAGGCCAAATCTGCACGTTTCCGCACACGCTCGAATTTACCAACCGTCGTTATGACGAAACGTTTCAGATAATGGAGCAGTACCCTGAGGTCGAGATCTACGTCCGTCCGTTTATTGATGCCAAAGCAGGTGGTGCAATGGAGCAGTTGGAAGGACAGATTTCATCAGTACGCATTCCCATGGCTCGACTTTCATCGCCGACATTGTATTGGGTAATGACGGGCAATGATTTTAGTTTAGACATTAATAATCCAGACGACCCCAAAATACTTTGCACAGGTAACAACCCCGAACGGATTAGTGTCTATGGCACGGCGTTTTCACTTTATACCTCTCGAATGATGAAGCTTGTGAACAAAAAAGGAAAGCTAAAATCGGCTCTTTTTTGGGACGAGTTGCCGACCATGTTTATCAAGGGGATAGATATGCTCATTGCCACTGCCCGAAGCAATAAAGTAGCGACTTGGTTAGGAGTGCAAGACTTTGAGCAGTTGGTTCGAGATTATGGCGAGCGAGAAGCAAAGGTAATTATCAACATCATTGGCAATCTGTTCTCGGGAACGGTAGTCTTTGAAACCGCTGAGAAACTATCCCGTCGTTTTGGTAAGACCAATCAGGAAAAGGAATCAATCACATATTCTAAAAATGATACTACCATCAACGTTTCGACGCAGCAGGCTGACGTAATTCCTGCCTCTAAAATCTCAACTTTGAAGCAAGGTGAGTTTGTTGGGCAGTTTGTAGATAATTTTGGCGAGGAATTTGATTTGAAAACGTTCAAAGCTTTTGTGAGTGTTGAAAAAGAGCAACTCAAAAAGACACAAAAACTGCCTAAAATCAATGATTTGGCAGTTATGGTTGAAAAAAAGTACAAGGTTGATTATCAAAAATTAACTGAGTCCGAGAAACATTCTTTTAGAAATAAGCTCTTACAAGAACATTACCACCGTGTGAAGCAAGATATTTCACTACTAATTGAGTACGAAATGGCAGAATACGGAGTTACCACCACTAAATAATCTAACCACCGCATCGGCGCTTCGACGCTTCGGCGGACCACTTTGAAAATTTGTAACCAATGAACCCACGAGGAAGACCTAAGTTAGCAGCCGATGAGAAAGGTAGCTACAATCCTATTTTGGTAGGAGAAGATATACTGAAAACCTTGCAAATATCTTCGGAAAAGCCCGAAGAACAAGCCGAATTGCAAGCGAAATTATCAACTGTGAAAGAACACCCCGAAGCGAGTGAATACTACTGGAAGTTGGTATTTACGTACTCGTTTTTTGTGTATAAGAACCGACGCATGACCGACGCTATTTTTGAACGGGCTGACACGAGTACGCTCGAAAACATCAAGAAAATGAATCTCAAACAATTAGCCGAAATAGTGGGTATTGAGTATCATAATTTTAAAAACATGTACTCAGGTCGTGGAAATGCCAAGAATTTATTGCAGTATCAGTCATTTTTGTACGAAAATGGAGTTAATTTCATTTCGTTACAATATACCGATACGCTCATCAATAAGGCGTATTCCTACTATCAACTCTTGCAAAGTGATAAATATACAAGCGAAGAATTGAAGGATTTGTTTTTCTGATTTTCCTACTTGTTCATCTTGAAAGCGTAATTTAATCGTTGCAACCGAGATTCGTAACAAGCTAAGTACGTGGCTTTGGCGGCATCGCTCAACCAGGAATTTTGTGTCATGGCCCGTACTTTCTCGTAGTCTTTCTGAAAAAAAATCAATTGTTGACGTACCCGTTTTTCAGTAATACCGATACGAGAACCAAATATCAGGAAATCAGGGAAAGCGTAAAAAGCATTGGCGGTGTAGCTATCGGTTTCGTAATCATTACTAAAAAGTCCATCTTTTAACGCCATATCCGAATCAGTGAGATGTAAACGGGTACAAATCAAGTCGTAAGCAGGACTCAATACAAAATCACCGTCAAGGGTTTCGATAATAGAGAAGTTTTTGAGGTGAGCATCGCCGTTCGAGAACAAATAATTGAACAAGACCAATTGAAAAAATTTCTCTGTTTCTACCCGATAAGCGGGCAAATGTTGTTTAATCAATAGAGCCATTTCTTCGTAGCTTCCTTCGTATTTATAATCCAGGCCTGCGGTTTGCTTGGTTCTTCCTGATAAGGAGGCAAAATCTTCTTGCCGCCATTTCGCGCCATCAGGACGAAAATCAAAGCGTTTAATGAGCAAAGCAGGTTCTTCGTCGGCAAAAAAAATCAAACCATTGACCGCCGTTGGAATACCATACACTTGCTGGGCAATTTGCATAGTCAAGTGTTCATTAGCAGGAATTTCGTCAGCGTTGGGCAAATCGGGCGGAATGGGTTTTAGAATGTACTTCGTTTTCTCATTTGGTTCTGGTAGCCTCAATGTACTGCCATCGAGCACTAAGCCATATTTTTCCTGTACGCCCGAAATAGAAAGTTGTCGAAACGCTTGGCCAAAACCCTGAAAGGCGGTAGTTCTGATGTCTTGGTGTTTAAATGGTAAGATGTGCGAAACCCGCTTCCCGTCGAAAAGAAATTTTCGGGCTTTGGGGCTATAAGTATCAAAGCCTGATTGCAGGGTAGAAGGGCAAAAGATTGTTTTCATGCTTCAAAAGGCAGGTTTTCAACTTGCTCTACCACTCGCACGGCTCCAACTGTATCTGTGTGGGCTATGGCCAGCAGCAGCCCAAAGTCGTCGTTTTCGTCAATTTTAAGCAATCGGCATTGCACGACCCGATTGTAGCCCTCCGATAGTAGTCCATAGAAAAAGGGAAATAAATAAGCCGACTTGAATTCTTGCTGAGAAATTGGCATGGTCAAACTCAACGCATGGGCGTTGGGGCGAGCCATGTAATGGTCGTCATATCGAAAAACTAAACCGTCGGCCGTTTCAGCGAGTGTTCCAACAGCTTCCGAGTTGAGATATACAAAGGCTTTTCTCATGATTTAATAGTCAAAGTAAGTTCTAAACCCAGCACATCAACAATTTTAGTAAGGGTTTCAAACGATGGATTGCCTGTCCCGTTTTCAATGGCAATCAGAGTACGGAGCCCTACCTCCGATAATTCGGCTAAGTCGTTTTGCCGAATATTAAGCCGTTGTCGTCGTTGCTTGATAGTTTCGCCTACTTGAACAAGGTTCATAAATTTTGATTTGAATGTGCAATATAATGCCTTTTCGATGATATTGCAAGCAATTGTTATGGATTTTTTATTAAAAGGTGTAATATATTGCATATTATTGTTTATGCAAATAGCCTTCCAAAAACCTAATTCCGAGCGTCAAGTTTTCCGCAGGATTTACATAAATACTGTTTTTCTTGATGGCATAATGTAAGTGTTTCCCCGTAGAGTGGCCTGTATTCCCTAATATTCCAATCTTTTCGCCAATGTTTAAAAATTGATTTTTTTTCACCTTAATATCGGCCAGATGACCATAAATGGTCTGATATGAGTTGCCATGATTGACAATAACGAATAAACCAAGGGCGTTATCATAACCCACTTGCTCTACTAAACCTGTTGCTGTCGTTCGGATATATTGATAGTTTCCAGCAATGTCAATTCCGCTGTGGTGCTGAAATTTTCCCTTTAATGGGTGTTTACGCCAGCCGAATCCCGAAGAAATTCGGTTTCCTTCCCAAAAACCGACAGGAGGGAGACAAGGAATGGTGAAAGCTACGACTGGATTTGTTTCAAAAAAACAAGGAAATAGACGGATAATCTCGACATGAGATAATCGTTGTAATTCGCTTATTAGCGACCTTTCCGAGTGCAGAATACTATCTGAAGCAACTTGGGCGTTGATTATTATTGGAAATAAAAACAATATAATTTTCAATATATGTTTAATCATAAAGGCAAAAATAAATAATTTGTTTTATTAAATTGACTTGACTTACTTTGTGATTGAAAAATAAGTTGAGCCATTTTTCAACTGCTAATCCATAAAAATTGATGATGTTATCTCTTAATGACCTAACAAAAAGGTACGGGGCCGAACGAATCAACGTAGCTATTCAGCCGCTTTACATTGCTGAGGGTGAAGAACCGCTCGACCCAAGTAAATATGTGATAAATGCTTCTATCAATGACCCTGAATTATGGGAATTACTGTCTAATGACGAGCAAAATCTACTCTATACAGCTCATTTGGATACCCTTTTCGATACCAAAGACTTGTTAAACTCACTGTTCGATGTCAATGAACCCGAAGGTGGTTTTGAAATCCCCGACTAACATCTAAGCCCGAAAAGACCATGCAAGATGTCAAAAACCGAGCTTCGAGAGAGCAATTAGCCATCCTTCGACATTTAAACAAAGAAGCTGTACGCTACATAGCATTTGGTGATTTTGCCTTAAATGGCATTGATAATACCCGTACGATTGGAAATGTTCAACTCTGGATTGAACCTACACCCGATAATGTTGAAAGGTGCAATAAGGCCATCAAAAATATGTACGGGGCAAGGAGTGTTACCCAATTGCCTCAGAGCGTCGTTACCAATCCAGAAGCCAAACGTACTTTAACGCTTGGTAGTGGCGAGGTTAGAGTTGCTGTTTACCCTGCAATCAGTGGTTTTCATCCTGCCGAGTTTAAAGAAGTGTATCAACGAAGCGAGAAGGGTCGAGCGTATTTGCCAAGCCAAACGGGAAAATTAGATGGTTCTGTTGGGTACAAGCAGTTAAATATGAACGACTTGTATCATAATATTCAAGAATCGAAGTCAGTTCATAAGGCTTGGAATCTGGAAACCATTGAGCGATTTGCGGCGAAAAATGATGTGACTTTAAGAAAGCCTGATGGTAGTGAAATTACGGAACGAGATAAAATAGCCATATCATCCCAAACCCAACGAAAAGGCGGACGTATGACCCGAGATTTGAGCCAAATAAAGCAAGAGTTAGATTTAGAAATTGTACTACAACATTATGGTTATCAGTTGGATAAAAAGAAGTCTCGTCCCAACGATGCTTGGAGGCTGTACGAAACGGGAATTAAAGGTGACAAGCAACGCTTGGCAGTAGCAGCCGTAAAAGATTACGGGACGAAGTTTTTTGTGGACTTAAACGATCCGCAATTTAAAGGCGATATTTTTAAGTTCATGGAACGGATGGAACACGGAAACTATCGCCATATTTTTCAGACGATTGACTCAATCATGATGCAAGACGGATTTGCTGAAAAGAAGCGCATAGTTGAGCCAATGATTGAAGTCCCTGCCAATTATTTCTTGAAAGATACGCTCCTCCGAGAGCAGGATTTGTACAGCAAATATCAGATTGCCCCGTTGACTGATACCGAATATTTGGAAGGACGGGCTATTGAAAAACAGACACTTTTTGCCAAAGAATTTGAGGGACGAATCAAAAACGTGGCGTTTGACACGGGTGTGATTCGACACGTAAATACAGCCTTCCCTATGTACGCCCGTGATGGAAACATTGCATCAATGGATATTCGGAATGAGGCTTATAAAGCATTTCCCGAAGGGGAACGAGGAGAGGCATTATGGCACTCAAATCGTTTTTTTGAGGCAAGAGAGGCTATGAAAGATGAAAAAGGACAAGAAATTTTACAGGGGACTATTGGTACAATTTACCGTCAAGATGCTAAAAACGTAGTATTTTTATATGGAGACTTAGGCGAAGAAAAACGTGCTGTTTTGTCTATTGAGCAAGCCAAAACGGGTTTTTATGAAGTCCCCGTTCAACGAATTGTCATTTCTGAATCGGCCATTGATGCGATTTCGTTAAAACAATTGAACCCCGAACAAGCTGATGAACGACGTTTTTACGTCGCTACGGGTGGGCAACCTGGCGGGAAACAAGTGGCTTTTTTGCAAGAAATCCTCAATAGAAATCCGCAAGCGCAATTAGTGATTGCACAAGATGGTGATAATGCTGGGCTACGGTTTGCCGTGAATTACTTGGCCTTGGACCACCCCTCCGAAAACCCTGAAATGAAGGTTAAACCCTACCTGACCTATTCATCACCTACTAATCAGCAAACAAAAAAAACGGATGAAAATACCGAGAACCAAGACTCCGTCGGAACAAATCGGTTGAACTTGGAGCTTCGCTACCCCTTAGCGTTGGGAGCAAGAAAAGCGCAGGAACTAAACGAGGGCTTCATAAAAGATTTGGTCGAAGACATGAATTTGTTTGTGAAACGATATAGCACGGATTTGAACGATAAAGAAAAGAAAATCAATGAGTTTCAACGAGAAACCATGTTGGATGAAAACATGAAATACATGATAACCCGTACTACGATTCACTTTCCGAATGATACTAAATTATTGACCAAGGCATTGAATCGTATTAGTGATGAAATCGAAAAACGGCAAGAACAAAAACTATTTCAAGTCGTGCGTCCAACTCGTCAGCAAAAAGATTTGAACGATGTGTTGAGAGAACGTAACGGTCAAGCCTTACCTCTTTCTCATAACCTTAAATTGCCCGCACCGCCCGCAATTAAACCTTACCAAGAGATTCAAAAATCAAAACAGGAGGAAATGAAAAATTCTGAATCACAGGGGTTTGGGCAAGGGAAGAATAAAATTAGTTTTTGATGCAACTATGGAGCAGAATTACTTTACCCTATACTTACAGAGTTATTTGCAAAGCGATTTTCCTGATTTGCTGGCTCAACTCGCCCCAGAAGAAATAGAGAATCTTGTATTAGAGCGAGCAAATCAGGCTGCTTCTATTTTTGAAAAGGAACGATTAGCAGGTAAGGACATTTTACAATCCCAAGAGGTAGCCATTGCTGAACTCACCAATGGCCTATCTTTTTCGACCTATTCGTTTTTGAATCATTTGCTCGAAACCGAGTTTCTGCCTGATTATCAAAGACTAATCGCATCAGAGAAACGGCAAACCTTTCTCATTGCTATTTGCCCATTGCTCGAAAAACTTGTACACAAGTACGAATCTGAATCGGGCGAGAATCAGCGACTCTGCTACCATTTAATTATCGGTCAACTTGAAAATTTGATTCAAGTTCATGGCGTTTAATCCTAAACAACACTTGGTAACCAATACCGAGGCGATAGCTCTTGCATTGCAATTGCAAAAACAAGGAGCTAGTCCAACGTCGGAGCAAGCCGATTTAATTCGTCGCTATGCAGGTTTTGGTGGAATAAAAGCGATTTTACTGCCATTGGAAGACGACAGTGCTTGGCAAACGAAAGCAGACGTTGAACTACGTCCCCTTATTCAAACACTGTGGGAAACAATAAAAAATGCGGCAGGTGAACAACGGGCCGAGGAATACTGGCAAAGCCTTAAAAATAGTGTATTGACCAGTTTTTATACTCCTCCAGAAGTGATTGAAGCGCTCGGAGAAGCTATCCAACAAATGGGGTTTGAAGTGAATAACTTTTTAGACCCTTCGGCGGGGTTGGGGCAGTTCTCGGATGGTTTTCAGCGAGTTGGTTTGCCACTTTCTAATCCCCTTTTGATTGAAAAAGATTTACTGACGGCGACACTGTTACAAACGCTCCACGGCAAAAACCAAGTTAAACAACAAGGATTTGAAGACATCAGCAGTCGCTACTTGAATTCCTTCGACTTGGTAGCCTCCAACATTCCTTTTGGAGATGTGGCGGTATGGGATGCAACCTTTGCCAACAGCAAAGACAAAACCAAACGCCAGGCTTGCCGAAGTTTGCATAGCTATTTTTTTGCCAAAGCCGTGGATGTCGTCAAAGAGGGTGGGGTAGTGGCCTTCTTGACAACTGATGCGTTGATGAATAGCCCAAGTAATGAGCCTATTCGGCACTACCTGATGCGGAATACAAATCTGATAAGCTCCGTTCGCTTACCTCACAATCTATTTACTGATTTTGCGGGCACAAGTGTTGGCAGTGATTTGATTATTCTCCAAAAAGATACCCAAAAAACAAACCTTAGCCACCGCGAACGGCTCTTTACCCAAAGTCCACGGGGAGAGTATCCGAGCAACCGCTATTACGAAAACTTGGGTCGTATTGTCCATACCCAACTTCAATTTGATACTGACCAGTATGGTAAACCCGCCCGAATTTTCATTCATCAAGGGGGAAGCGAAGCCATTGGTCAAGAATTGAAACGAATGCTGGACGAGGATTTGGGTCAACACCTCAAAATAGCTATACCAACCGAAAAAGCGCGGGTTGTCATTAGTAAAGCCCCACCTACGCCTCAACTTGACCTTTTTGCGACGCTTCAGCCAACGTTGGTGATTGAACCTCAGCTTTTTGAAGGCATAAAATACCCACACTTAAAAGAAGGTTCGTTGGTAGAACAAAATGGGCTTGTGGGTAAGGTGTACGAGTTGGTCGAGGCAAAACCTTCTTTTCGCCCTCTGGAAATCTCGAAGACCCAACAGGAAAAAGTGAAAAGCCTGATTCAGCTTCGAGATAACTACAACTTGCTTTATAATGTTGAGCAGGAATTTCAAGCCGAAAATGCAGGATTACGCCAGCTGCTCAATGAATCGTATGAGCGCTTTATTGCCCAATACGGTCAGCTAAACCGCAAAGAAAACGTTGGAACCGTCTTGCTCGACCCGCAAGGGAAAGAACTGTTGGCCTTGGAGCGGGTCAAAGAGGGGCAATTTATTAAAGCCGATATTTTTGAACAGCCTGTTTCATTTTCTATAAAACAACGCATTGAGACGGCTGAAGATGCCTTGCTTACGTCGTTGAATTGGTTCGGGAAAGTCAATCTTGACTACATGCAAGAAGTGAGTGGTTTAAGCGACGAAAAATTGCTGAATCAGTTGCAAGACCGCCTGCTTTTTGACCCGATTCAAGACGAATACAAAACCAGAGAGATGTTGCTTTCGGGCAATGTTTTTGAAAAATTGAGGACGATTGAAGAATACCTCGAACAAAATACGACGGAGCGGCATCAGGCACAGGTTGAAAAAACGTTGGAAGCACTACGTGAAAGCCAGCCAGAAAAAGTACCTTTTGAATTGTTGGAATTTAATTTTGGCGAACGTTGGATTCCGACGCAAGTATATCAAGATTATTTGAGTCATTTGTTTGACCTACCCATTCGGATTCAGTACGCCCAATCTACGGATACGTTTACGGTAAGACCCTTGCGAAGTACCCAAAGTAATGCCAAAATCACCACTGAATTTGCCGTAAATGCCCAAACCCGCACCTACGATGGACTGGATTTAGCCGAATATGCGTTGCTGAATACCAATCCTCACATTACCAAAAAGTTGTATGATGGCGGACAAGAAGTTACAGTCAAAGACCAAGAGAAAACCCAATTGGCGGCCAGTAAAATTGAACAAATCCGTCATCAGTTTCCTGTTTGGCTAAATGAGCAGTCAAAAGACCTCAAAACAGAGATAGAACAACGTTATAATCAATTGTTTAACTGCTACGTCAAACCACAATACAATGGTCAGCATCAACAATTTCCGCACCTCAATTACAAAAACTTGGGGATAACGAGTTTGTACCAAAGTCAAAAAGATGCCGTGTGGATGTTGCTTCAAAACGAGGGAGGCGTTGCTGACCACGAAGTAGGTTCGGGTAAAACCCTGATTATGTGCGTAGCTGCCTATGAAATGAAACGATTGGGTATTGTCAATAAACCCATGATTATTGGACTCAAAGCCAATGTTCACCAAATTGCCGAAACCTTTCAATCGGCTTACCCAGATGCGAAGCTGTTATACCCCCAAGCTAGTGATTTTAGTCCCGAAAACCGTGTCAAGCTATTTAATGACATCAAAAACAACCATTGGGATTGTCTCATTCTGACCCACGACCAATTTGGGAAAATCCCTCAGTCGTACCAAATCCAGCAAAAGACGGTTCAAGCGGAATTGAACAACGTAGAATTGGATTTGGAAGTAATGCGTCGCCAGAACAACGAAGTATCCAAGGCTGCTTTGAAAGGACTCGAAAAGCGCAAAGCAAACCTGACGGTTGAGATGGCTCGTATCAACCACCAACTCAAAGAAAAAAGAGACGATGTTCCTGATTTTCAGCAAATGGGCATTGACCACCTGTTTATTGACGAAAGTCACCGCTTCAAAAACCTGATGTTTACCACTCGCCACAACCGAGTGGCGGGTTTGGGCAACCAAGAAGGTAGCCAAAAGGCCATTAATTTGCTGTACGCGATTAGAACGATGCAGCAACGCAAGAACAAGGATTTGTGTGCTACTTTTCTTTCAGGGACAACTATCAGTAATTCATTAACCGAATTGTACCTGATTTTCAAGTACCTCCGCCCCAAAGAACTCCAAAAGCAGAATATCGTCAACTTTGACGCTTGGGCCGCAGTATATGCCAAGAAAACCACCGATTTTGAGTTTTCGGTCACCAATAACCTGATTCAGAAAGAGCGCTTTCGATACTTTATCAAAGTGCCTGAGTTAGCCATGTTTTACAATCAAATAACCGATTTTAGAACGGCCGACATGATTGGCATTGAGCGCCCGCAGTTGAACCAAAAGCTCATACACGTATCGCCCACACCGCAGCAAGAGGATTTTATCCAAAAACTGATGAAGTTTGCCGAAACGGGTGATGCGACCTTGCTCGGCCGTCCCAAACTAAGCGAAGGAGAAGAGGCGGCGAAGATGCTAATTGCGACCAATTATGCCAAGAAAATGGCCTTGGATATGCGTTTGCTCAATCCAAATTACGACGATCATCCCAACAATAAAGTAAGCCAATGTGCCAAGAAAATAGCTGAACACTATCAGCAAACCCAATCCCACAAAGGGACACAACTGGTTTTCTCGGATTTGGGAACGTACAAACCTCAGCAGTGGAATGTCTATAGCGAATTGAAACGAAAGTTAGTAGAAGAGTACCAGATTCCACCCAATGAAATCAGGTTTATCCAAGAATGTAAAAATGAAGCGCAACGAACCAAGCTCTTTGCCGACACTAACGCAGGCAATGTCAGAATCCTGTTGGGCTCGACCGAAATGTTGGGGACGGGCGTGAATGTACAGCAGCGTATTGTAGCCTTGCACCATTTGGATATCCCTTGGAAACCTTCGGAACTCGACCAACGTATAGGGAGAGGAGTTCGTAAAGGAAACGAGATTGCAAAATTGTACGGTAACCAAGTCCACAACTACGTGTATGCCGTTGAAAAGACCTTGGACAACTACAAGTTCAACCTGTTGCAGAACAAATCGTTGTTTATCAGCCAAATCAAGAACTCCAATCTGGCCACTCGACGAATTGATGAAGGTAGCTTAGACGAAAAAAACGGCATGAATTTTAGCGAATACATTGCTATTTTGTCGGGAAACACCGATTTACTGGAAAAGGCTAAGATTGAAAAGTGGTTGGGGAGATTAGAGTCAGATTTGTTGATTTACAACAAGGATGTGGTGCAGGGAAAACAGCGTTTGGAAGGCAAAGAACAACAGGCCGATAAATCAGAAACCCAATTGAAAAAGGTAGAAGCAGACCAAACTTATCTCAAAAGAATAAACACCTATGACGAAAATGGGAAGCTGCAAGGACAGCTCATTATCCCCGATTTGGACAGTAAAGACCCCAAAGAAATCGGTAAAAAACTCATCATTATTGACAAAAACTATCGCAACTCCGAACCGAAAGTGGTAGGAGCGTTTCACGGTTTTAAGTTAGAAGTAACGACGGTGACTAATTTTGTGGAAGGCTATGTCCAGCAAGAAAACTATTTTTCGGTGGTATCACCCAATGGCATCAAGTATCAACACAACGGCGGCCAAATGCCCCGCACTCCCGAAATAGCAGCACAGTTTGTTCATAACGCCCTCGAAAAAATCCCCAAATTGATAGAAGATCAGCGCAAGCGAGTAGGGGATTTTAAACGTGACATCGAGCAATTACGAGATTTTATATCGAAGCCGTGGCCTTACAAACAAGAGCTTACGCAGCTTCGCCAAGATTTGCAAAGCATAGAGCGTAAAATTCAAGATTCGCTGACGGAGAAGGTTTCGGAGAAAAAAGAAGAGAAAAGGGTGGGAGTGAGGGTGGGGTGATAGTGCTTTTTAATACTATCCATGCGTTAAGCCTGTTAATTCCTGCCGAAACTCCGCTAACTTCTGGTTATTCAAAGCCGCTGCTTTCGACATAGATATGATTTCTTCAGCTGCTGCTCGGTAGAGTAGTTGCTTGAAACGCAGGGCTTTTTCTTGTCCAAGGTATCGTCCAGGTTCATTTTTTCGATAACCTAATTTACTGAATAGAATACTAAAATCCTGATAGCCAGTGTCGCTGATGATACCCAATGCCTTAGCTCGTGCCATAATGGCCTGAATAGATACACCATATTGTTCTTTCACTTGTACCAGTTCTGCCAAGGAGATATAGCGACGCCGTACGGTCATTTCTTCAATAAAAGTCTCTTTTGGCAACAAAAATGCTCCTGCAAAAGCGTGGCAGAGTTTTTCAACCTGTTTTTCGGGTATGTCTGGGTTAAACCTCAATACGCAGTGGGCCAATTCGTGCAAAGTGGTAAACCGTTGCCTCACCACATCAAAAATGGTATTAACTACGATAATAAGGCTATCATTGCCCATAGCAGACAATCCATCAAAACTTTCGTTTGCTGACACCTGAAATACTTTAATGCCACGATCTTCAAGGGTTTCAATGACGTTTCCAATAGAATCCCGTCCTAACTTCCAAGCATCTCGTAAACGTTCGGCAGCAGGGTCAATGTCTTCAAAAGAGTTAATAACAGTACCTTCTATTGGATTCTCGAACTTGATTTGGGCATCCAACAACGATTCTAATTCATGGTATCTTTCCAGAAAATCAATGCTCTGCTCTCGTACTTTTTCTTCTTCGGTTTTGGTAAGTTTTACTCGTTTTCTGAATTCAACATTTTGGAGGGTTACCCGTTCAGGTCGAAAGAAATAATTGACTCGAACGCCTAATAGTTGGGCGATTCGTATTAACCGTTCGCTATCGGGTCGGGCTTTTCCTTGTTCGTACTGATGAAGCGCTTGTTTGGAAACATCTCCTAAACTATCTGCGAGTTCTTGTAGCGACATTCCAGCCATTTTTCGAGCCGAAATAAACCTATCGGCAAAAGTAGATTCCATGATTAGCGAGTTTTATATTGACAAAATAAGTGAAAATATATATATTTGTCAATACGATTATTGTTTTTACTTTTGTTGTGTCAACAAATAAAATGCATAATTTCTATCATTTGGTTATTTTAACACCTATTTTTTCTACAAAAAATTTTATTACATTAAAATAAAACAAAAAATATTTAATATATTTGAACTGCTTTTTCAAAAAGTAGGTTAATGTGATTTATGGAAACAATTGGAAATATTGCAGAGATACTTTTTGGAGTCAATATCCAAAATCGTCATTCGGCGGGCGAGATACGTTATTTGCAGATGAGTGACTTTGATGATAGCGGGTTGATAATCAACAGCCAACCAACCGTTTTTGTGGATACTGCTGACCTCAATACCGAGCGGCAACTCCTGCAAGCGGGCGATATTCTGTTACCTGCTAAGGGAGGGCGTAATATGGCTTTTTATATCGAGGAAAGCTATTTGCCTGCTGTGGCCTCATCGTCGTTTTTTGTCGTGAGACTCCAAACTACTTTGATTGATGCTCGGTTTTTGATGCTTTACCTCAACCAACCCAGTACCCAAGTGAAAATCAAATCTATGATTAGTACCACGGCTACCGTACCCGTACTCAACAAAAAAGATTTTCTGAACCTGCCTGTGCCGATTGTTCCCATGGCTCAACAACACAAAATCATTCACCTACACCGCCTGCACCAACAAGAACGACAGCTTACAATGCAAGCGTTGGCTCAGAAAGAATTACGTTTTCAAGGAATTTTTACACATATCATTCAAAATCATGTCTAAGCTCATCTCACAAGCTGAAATTAACAATACCGTCTGGAAAGCCTGCGATACATTCAGAGGCGTAATAGACCCCAGTCAGTACAAAGATTATATTTTGACTTTCCTGTTTGTGAAGTACCTTTCTGATCTCTGGAAAGACCGCTACAATTATCATCTGAACCGCTACGATGGCAACACCGAACGAACCGAACGGGCCATGCGAAACGAGCGTTTCCAATTGCCCGAGCATTGCCAATACGATTACCTTTATAGCAACCGCAATGAACCCAACATCGGCGAATTGATCAACGAAGCCCTCGAAGAGTTACAAGACTCGAACCGTGTTAAGTTAGAGGGCGTGTTCAGGAATATTGACTTCAATTCTGAGGCTAATTTGGGGCAGACCAAAGACCGCAACCGCCGTCTGAAAAACCTCATTGAAGATTTTAAAAATGTGGATTTATCACCTTCTCATTTAGAATCAGCCGATGTCATTGGCGATGTGTATGAGTACCTGATTGAACGCTTTGCCTCTGATGCGGGCAAAAAAGCAGGGGAGTTTTATACGCCCTCGCCCGTGGCTACGCTTTTGGCTGAACTCATGAACCCGCAGCCAGGTAGCCGCATTTGCGACCCCACCTGTGGATCTGGTTCATTGCTAATTAAAGTGGCTCAAAAAATTGGCAACAACAATTTTTCGGTCTATGGCCAAGAAGTAAACGGCTCTACCTACGCCCTGGCTCGTATGAACATGTTTTTGCACGGCATGGACGATGCCACGATTCGTTGGGGTGATACCATCAATAACCCCCTGTTATTGGAAGGCGACCACCTCATGAAGTTTGACATTGTAGTGGCCAATCCGCCCTTTTCGCTTGATAAATGGGGCGCAGAAGAAGCTCCCCACGATCGCTACAACCGTTTTTGGCGGGGAGTTCCGCCCAAATCAAAGGGAGATTTTGCCTTTATCAGCCACATGATAGAAACAGCCTACGAAGGCCGTGGCAAGGTGGGAGTAGTGGTGCCGCATGGGGTATTGTTTAGAGGAGCAGCCGAAGGCAAGGTTCGCCAACAACTCATCGAAAACAACCTCCTCGAAGCAGTGATTGGTTTGCCTGCCAATCTATTTTTCGGAACGGGTATCCCTACCGCCATTTTGGTGTTCAATCGGGGTAAGCAGCACCAAAACGTGTTGTTTATTGATGCCTCCCGTGAATACACCGAAGGTAAAAACCAAAATACCCTCAGCCCCGACCACATTCAGCACATCGTAAGTACCTACCGTCAAGCTTCCTCATCGGGGGCTGTTGAACCTAAATACGCCTATTGGGCCACGCTCGACGAAATCCGCCAAAACGACTACAACCTCAATATACCTCGCTACGTGGATACCTTTGAGGAAGAACCCGACATAGACCTGAAAGCCACCCAAAACGAGATTGATAATCTTGAAAACCAACTGACTGCCATCAAGCAGCAAATGAAGGTTTACTTGAAGGAATTGGGTATCTAACTAAATAATTGCAGCTATGAAAGACGAAGTACAAAAAAAGAAAAAAAATAGGAAAGAAATACCAGAGAAAGTAGTAAATCTGCTTTGGGCAAGATCCGCAGGTAGGTGTCAGTATGAAGGATGTAATGAGATGCTTTCACGTGACATACTCACAAAAAGAAACTATAATGCTGCTTACATCGCTCATATTATAGCAGCAGAACCCGATGGGCCACGAGGAGATGAAATTTTATCTCCTAAACACTGCCAAGATTTTGATAACCTGATGTTAATGTGTGATAAGCATCATCGTTTGATTGATAAAATTGAAGTTGTAAGTCATCCCGTAGAAAGGCTTGTAGCAATGAAACGGCGGCATGAGACACTCATAGAGCGTTTAACTGATTTCAAGGATAAAACTGAGTCTGAAATTTTACTTTTTGGGGCTAATATCGGTAATCAGAAAGTATTGCTAACGTATAATGATGCTTTTGACACAATTTCGGAAAAGTATTATCCCTCAAGTAATTACGGAGTGGAATTGGGGCTGCTAAATAGCGGTGTAATTGATTATCGAGAAGAGTTCTGGGGAATGGAAGAAGCTAACCTAAGAGCAAATTTTGGTGATAAAATAAAGCAAAAGCTGGAAAAAGGTACAATCAAACACCTATCCGTCTTTGGATTAGCTCCCCAACCATTATTGATTCTTTTGGGTAGTTTATTGGGTGATTTACACCCAACGGAGGTTTATCAGCTTCATCGAGAGCCGAAAACATGGAAGTGGTTAAATGAACCAGATGAGGTAACTTTTGAGGTATTCAAACCTCAAAATTCGTATCCAACCGTTGCTTTGGTATTTGCGTTGAGCGCTACCATTACGGAAGATCGTATCGTGAGCGTTTTAGGTGAAGAATGTTCGATTTGGACATTTACAGTGAACAAACCCAACAATGACTTTCTAAGAAACAGAGAGCAATTGGCACGGTTTAGAACGGAGTTGCGTTTGCTCTTGAATGAAATAAAGGCTTACCATGGTCAAAATAACCTCATTCACGTATTCCCTGCGATGCCCAATGCCATGGCCATTGAATTGGGAAGAGTAAGAATGCCGAAGGCAGACTTACCAATGCTCGTTTACGACCAAAATTTTCAAAACCCAGCTCGTGGGTTTTATCCAACAATTAAAATTGACTAAAAATGACGCCAGAAATAGACAGAGAGTACAGTAAGATTCTTGATAAAATTGCCGAAAAATTAGACCTTACAGATACCCAGTATGAAATTGCT
>NZ_AUIF01000059.1 GCF_000423565.1 Runella zeae DSM 19591
AAAGAGAAAATAAGAGAAAAACTAAATTCAGAAGAAGGAATCAAACATCGAAAACAACGACCCCAAGATGTAGAAGCCACCTTCGGGCAGATAAAATCCAACCACAACTTCAAAAGGCTACGTCTAAAAGGCTTAGCTAAGGTAGAAATTGAAGTTGGGCTGGCTTGTATTGCCCACAATCTGAGGAAAAAAGCCTATAAAGATGCCCCAAAGAACGAAAAAGTGAAAAATAAACCGCAGAAACAGTCGAAATTGCAAAAAACAACCATTTTATCTTTACCACAACAAAAATTTAGACAAAATCAGCCGCTTGCTGCTTAAAATCAAAGAGACCGTCCCAAAATTGCTTTTGAGACGGCCTCATTTTATTTAGAAAATAATCAATTCCTTTGTGACGTAATATTGATGCTCAAAATTACTAAGCAGGTATTTATTACACTTTGTTAGTAATCAGAAAATTGATAGACTTTTACCCTACTTTAAAAGTTATGATTCAAACGCCCAATTAAAGCCGTGTTGCTTTAATTGGGCGTATTTACATTCCGATAGTAGCTTTTACAACTAGGCCCTTTGAGAGTACAATTTTTCGGATTTTACTTTGCCACTACTACATGTTGACTCAAACGATAGGCTCCCGCCTGCACTTGCAAAACATACATACCTGAGGGCAAAAAATTAGCTTTCAAAAAGCGTTCTTGTTTACCCACATTTACATTGAGGGGCTCTTGTTGAAGTATCCTTCCAGTCAAATCAAGTAGCGATACAGTACCTGTCATGCTAGTTAGGCTTTCAAACTGATAATTGATAACATCACTACGGACAGGATTAGGGGCTACTTGAAGATTGGTAAGAGAGAGTGGCTTTACCGACGAAATGGTGTTGTATTCAAACTTGCATAAAAAAACTTCTCTCCCTTTTAGCGTAATCGTCTTTTGCCAGTTTTGATACGAAAGCTTCACTTCAGTGACTTGGGTATCGGAGGTCGTATAGGGATTTTGGGCCGCAATCAAAATTTCATCTCCTTTGATGGCACCACGCCATAGAGGTGATTTGGTACGTGCCGACTCCACCGCTGGTTGGGGAATGACTAATTCGTAATTTCCTTCAAAAAATCCTTTAAACTGAGACAAGCGGTGCAGTCCCGCAATAAAATGTTCGTAAACTGCATAGTTATCTTGGCGGCTTGCCACGGGGCCTTCCCAAAGCCAAAGCCCTTTGGCGCCTGAGAAAAAAGGAAATATAGCCGTAGCTTCTGCCACAAAGTTTGGCACGAACGGAATAGTGGGATTGAAAGCATCATGGTAGCGAAGCCATACAAAAGGAATCACGGGCTTGTCGGACCAAGCACGATTGGCTTCTACCACAAAGAGCAGATAGGATAAGTAATCTTTACCCAAGGGGGATGTATTGTAATCATAATAATAATAGCAAGAAGGCGTCAGGAAATTGAGCTGATTATAAAACGGCCCTCCTACTTTTCCTGTGATTGTGTCGCGCATCACATGGAGTACCAAATTGGGGTCGGTCGTCCAATCTTTCCAAGGGGTTAGCGTCATGGCAAGCCAATTATTAAAACTACCCCGAATCAACACATCGCTGTAGCTACCCAACTTGGTAGAAGCAGGTGCGAGGGTTCGGAAGTATTCTCCCGGAGCCGCATAGAGCTTTTGAATATCTTTTTTATACCTATCAACAAACTGATTATCAGATAAATTACGATAATTAGCCGGTACGCGGGCATTGGTTTTAATGCCTAGTATTTCGCGGTCGGTATCATGGATTCGCTCAATATCAAACGCCACAATGTCGTAGGCAGGACGGTCAGAACCTTGTGTATCATTAAAAATATTAGCATAGCCACGCAATTGGCTATTCCACGAGTTTCGGTATTGAGTCAAATCATTCCCCCAAGGACTTTCTAGGGTACGCTCTGCCCACGGTTGACTACTTACATCGGTTGCAATATGATACCACGTAATCGCCCTTTTCGTAGCAGGCAATGTGGCCCCTTCATTTCCGGAAAAAGTAGCCAAATGACTAAACCCACGACTCAAAGGCAGCGAGCGGCTATCACCGAAGCGAGGGCCTTCATAAACAAGCGTAAAAGGAAGCGAAAACTCAGGAAATTTTTCCCATTCAATAACGTTATTACTTTCAACAGGCTTCCAAGTCAAAGGTGATGGACAATCTTGCGCAAAAGAAGTGGAAAAACACATCAAAGCCGCCGCAACCAAGCCACATAAATTATATCGCATATCTAAAAATTTATTGATAATTTAAACAACCTAAGCACTTATTTATCAGAACCATAAGCTACAATCAACGAAAACATTTACGCTTTTGAATTAAACAATAATCAGAGAAAAGTGCTAAATTTGGTACCAAATATAACCTGTAAATGAAAGCTATGAAAAAACTAATGTCCATTTGTGCGGTATTGCTCGCGTTTGCTTTGGGAGGTTGTAACCGCCAAAGTAGCGACGTTACGCCCACAGACTCCGAAACTACGACAAGAGTTTTAACGACCAACCCGTGGAAGTTAGACAAAATTACGGATTTGAATGGGAATGTCATCAACCCAAATTTACTTCCCCCCGAAGGAAAAAGCTTTTTTGGGGTAAATATCTTATTTAGTGAAGATAAGACAGTTCGCGCCATTGACCCTATCGCCCGCACAGTGGTCAACGGAGGTTCTTGGGATTTTTTGGATGATGCCAAAGCGCTTAATATAGATTTAGGAAAAGATTTTAAAGGTAAATATCCTATCAATAAGTTGGAACGCTCAAGCATGAGTCTCCGTAACACAATGGAATACAACGGAATAAAATTTGAAGTGAACCTAGAGTTAGTACCTGCGCTATAATCATTTCCTGAATCACCTCACAAGAAAAGGGACGGTCGCTATGACCGTCCCTTTTCTTGTGAAGTATATCTTAAAAACAATTAATCTTTCACTTTGCTCCACCCAAGCGTAGCGACCATCCAATCAGGCAAATGTGTTTGTTTTTTACGCTTTTTGAGATTCAAATAGATGCCGAATTTTTTTAGGATAGGCACACGGTGGGTTTCCACAAACTCAATCAACGTGCCATCAGGGTCTTCTACATACGAGAATCTTCCTGCTGCCTCTCCCATATCAAACGAATCGGCACTATCGACGGTAAAAGGAAAGCCATTTTTTTCACAACGAGTTTTGAGAGCGTCCATATCAAGAGCGTCAAAACACAAATGAATAAATCCAGCATCGCCCCAATCACGGTTTTCAAAAATTTTGCGGGGTTTGCGGTCAAGAGCTTGAACTAATTCGATTTCGATTCCCCCCAATAGCTTTCCAAAAGCTCCGTCTTTGCCCAAATGTTTACGCAACAATACCCTACGGAAACGTTGCTGATGAGCATTCAAAAATTTAAAATCTTCAAAAGTGCCGGTTTTATCATAAACGACTTGGTCAATCTGTAATGTATTGGCATAAAACTTTATGGCTTTGTCAATATCACTTACCCCAATTACAGCGCCACATACGCCCCCCGTCAAGAAACCATTGGGTTTAAACCATGACTCGTTAGGTACGATTTGCAGGGGATTACTACGGCAGTCGTTTAGCCAAAAATAAGGCTGATTTTCGGGCGAATTTACCAGCGACGATTTGGCCTCAGAAGACATCAATTGCCCATGAAATTTTGTTACATCAAGGCTTTTTATTTTGATTGAAAAAATCCCAAGGTCACCCAATTCAGGCACAAAAGAAGGTTCGACAGGAATGCGATTTTTGTACTGCCAAATTTCCACTCCCCCACCTCCTGCCATATTTAAGGCCATAATGGCATGACGACGGCGTACCTCTCCCGATGTATAGTTGGTCATGAGTTTGGCATCCGCTTCATCATTAAAAATTGGCACATTCAATCCCAGCGTTTTTCGATACCATTTCCACACTTCATCGGCATTCGGCACTCCAATCCCCACTTGCTGGATTCCACTAATTAACTTATTCATAGAGGTTAGATGTAAGAAAGTTTGTTAAGTACAAGTTATGTTATTCGATATAAAGAAATATTGTGGTTGTTTCGGCACTACAACCATCTTTCTTTTATTTAAAATCAGAAGACAATTCAGCAACACTATTCCCCCATGCGGCATTGGGAGCTGATTGCATTTTCAACACCAACTCGCCTCCTTGTTCTATTTGCTGATGTGAAATATAAGCTTTATCATACGTTTTTCCATTCAAAACCGCAGAGCCAATATAACAATTTTTGGGAGCGTTGTCCAACACCTTTATTTTAAAGGTGTTGCCTGAGCGAGTTTTAACCGAAATTTCGTCAAAACTAGGACTACCTATGATATAGTACGGTTTTCCGGGACATACTGGATAAAATCCCATCATACTAAATACCAACCATGCCGACATTTGTCCGCCGTCTTCGTTGCCACTCAAGCCTCCTGCACCAGTAGTGTACTCATCGTTGATGAGCTGCCTTACCCACCGTTGAGTTTTCCAAGGTACTCCTGCAAAAGCGTACAAATATACAGTATGATGACCCGGCTCGTTGCCATGCCAATATTTTCCCTGCTCAAACATCGTATCTAATTTTGCCACAAAACGCTCTTTTCCACCCACTTGCTTCATAAGTCCTGCTACATCATGCGGCACAAACCACGTGTACTGCGCAGGCGAGCCTTCCGTAATGTAAGAAGTACGAAGCGCAAAGGGATCTGAGTTTTGACTCCAACGCCCGTCGGCATGTCGGCCACGTGCCCAGCCTGTAGAAGGGTTTATTACATTCTGATAATTCAACGCTCTTTTGCTCAACAAAGTATAATCTTGTTTTTTGCCCAGTGCTTTGGCCAACTGTCCCACACAAAAATCATCATAAGCGTATTCTAGGGTACGAGAGGTTTGTTCGCGTTTATGAAACGCCTGCCACACCGAGTCTTCAAGAGGTACATAGTTGTATTTCAAATAACTATCCAAAGCGCGGCGGCCTTTCCCCGCTTCATAGCTTTTGGGATCGGGGTTTGGCACAAAAGCATTTTTACGAAGATACAAATAAGCTTTTTCTACGTCAAATTTTCTGACTCCTTTCACATACGCATCGGCCATTACGGCACCCACGTGGTCACCAATCATAGCAGCTGTGTAATGATTCCAACACGGAAAGATGGGCATCCAACCACCCTGCTCGGCTTTGACTACAAGCGATTGCATAAAATTAGCTGAGCGCTCCGGCTGTAGCAGCACATGTAGAGGCATAGCAGCACGAAAAGTATCCCAAAGACTAAAATCACAATAGTAATCAAAGCCGTTGGTCTTCTGAATTTGGTCGTTTTCTGCAAACCCAGGATAACTACCATCCACATCCGAAAAGAGACGGGGAGTTTGTTTGGTATGGTAGAGGGCAGTATAAAATTTCACTTTGTCAGACTCATTTCCCTGCACTAAAATTTTGTCTAGTTCCTGATTCCAAGCTTTTTCGGCTTGTTGTTGGGTCGAGACAAAATCCCAATCTTTTATTTCAGCCAATAGATTCTTTCTCGCTCCTTCGACATGGGCAAAAGAAGAGCCTACTTTCACCTTTACTACCCGATTGGAGTTGAGATCTATCTCTACAAAACCACCTACATTTTCACCTTTTTTAGTCCCTTTGGCTAGCTTTTGCCCTTTTTTTACATCGTTAGATTTCCATACACCATATGATTTAAAGGGTTTTTCGAAGGTAATCACATAGTACCCACTAAAACCAGCCGATTGGCCATTGCCTTGATAAATACGGTGCACGGGATTAGTAACGATGATTTCTTGTCGCTCTGGATTGATTTCTACGGTTCCTTCTCCTTCATCGCTGTTAGGCTCAATGAGAATATAGGCGGGTTCATTTTTGCGAAAAGTAAACTGAAGAAAACCTGTCCGCTGCGCCCCTGTCAATTCGGCTTTGATGTCCAAATCTTGTAATTCGACACTATAATATGCCGGCGTAGCAACTTCCTGACTATGCAAATAAGTCGAAGCCCTTTCAGCTGGACTAACTTGGAGATTTCCCGCAAAAGGCATGATTGTCAGGCTACCATAGTCCTGTACGCAACTACCATTGAGCCAATGAGTCCCTCGAAAACCATTGATTTTGGTATCGTTATAATAATAGGGAGCAATGCACTTTGTTTCGGTAGCTCGGGTCTGTGGTGTCCAAGTAGTCATGCCATGAGGCCACCCGATAGCAGGCGAAATCTGCCCTCTTAGCTCACTTGCCGCTTCACTATGTCGGCGGGCACTTTCGGTAGCTGCTGGTGCCGAGCCTATCAGCGGATTGACATATTGAATAGGCGTTTTTTGGGCAAAACAAGGAAGGGTAACAAACAAAAAGTAACAAAAACGGTTCATGAAAATGGCTTTAACCATAAAAACAACAAGATTCGGTTTCTTTACTGTAAAGGAAATTAATTTGAAACCTGAATTTTCTCAAATTTAGATGATTCTTAAAAAAACCTTCTGATTTGTATTTAAGCAATGTCTTCTGATGCTCTCCTCTATCAAGCCTATGTCTGACGTCTCCGAAGTCGAGTGTTTATTATAAGAAAATGCTGTTAGTAGAATAATAACTTCGGAGAAGTCAAATTTAGTTTTCGCCGATAGCCTTCATAAAATCTTCTACGTATTGCTCTCCTACTGGAATAATCGCCTCTCCGATATGAATTTTAAGATTACGAACCGATTGAATTTTGTCAAGAGATACAATATATGATTTATGAATCCGCATAAAATCTTGAGAAGGCAATTTTTGCTCTATTCCCTTCAGAGTCATGCGGGTAATCACCGGATGCCTCGCCGACGTCACGTATATCTTAACATAATCTTTAAGACCTTCGATATACATAATTTCATCATATCTAATCTTGACAAGGGCATAATTAGCATTCACAAAAAAATGAGTCGCCGTAACTTCCACCGGAGTTTGTTGGCGCAATCTAAACAACTCATAAGCACGGTTAGCGGCTTTCAAAAAGCGTTCGAAAGCGACAGGTTTGAGCATATAATCGACCACATCCAAATCAAATCCCTCAATGGCATACTCTT
This sequence comes from Runella zeae DSM 19591, assembly GCF_000423565.1. Lineage (GTDB taxonomy): Bacteria > Bacteroidota > Bacteroidia > Cytophagales > Spirosomataceae > Runella > Runella zeae. The sequence goes on from NZ_AUIF01000059.1 coordinate 7,073, forward strand.
CATAAGCCGTGATAAGAATCACCATAGGAGAGGAAGATTGGCCTTGTAGAGATTTCAAAAATTGAATTCCGGTAATGCCTGGCATTTGGATGTCAAGAAAGAGTAAGTCAACAGTCTGTTCTTGTTCATGAAGCAAATCCATGACCTCAAAAGCATCGTGACAACTACCCACCAATTCTAGAAAAGGAACTTGTCGAATATTATCTTCCAACAGTTCGAGGGCTAAGGGTTCATCATCAACGGCAATACAACGTAGTTTTTGCATAGGTTTACTTCAAAATAATTTCTAAATCAGTTATAAACATACTTTTATCCTTTGAGATTTTTAGGGTATGTGTATCAGGATAAAGTAATTCCAAACGCCTCTTGACATTGGCCAATCCAATCCCTGAGCTATTGTCTTTACTACCGCTAAATTCACTATTATAGCGATTTTGTACTCTAAATCTTAATTTTTTTGACTCAGTAGAAAGGGCAATTTGGATAGCAGGCTCTTTGATAAGCCCAGTGCCGTGTTTGAAGGCATTTTCCACAAAGGGTATCAGAAGCATGGGCTCTAAAGCCATGCCTTGCAGTAGCGCATCAAAATCCATATCGACTTTTACCTTGTTGCCAAAACGCATCTGCTGTAGCTCTACGTAGCTTTTAAGGTAGTTGATTTCTTTGTCGAGGGGGATTTTGGCATCATCAGAATCATAGAGCATATATCGAAGCAAATCCGACATTTTTACAATCATAGGCTCCAACAAATCCGATTTTTTTCGTGCCAAAGCCGCCAAACTATTCATGAGATTGAACATAAAATGCGGGCTAATTTGCGAGCGCAAAAAAGATAGTTCAGACTGAAGGCGGGCTTTTTCACGCTCATTTTGAAGTCTATGCTCTCGTTGGTAATCACTCAAAAGCTGAAAACAGGTACTAATCCCAATCACCGAAATCAACGAATAAAAAGTAGAATACGTAAACCATGTACGAGGTGCAAAGCCCATCAACCAATACCTAAAAAAATAGGTAATGGTAAGTACCAAAATCAGGGTCACTAAGATGATTAAAAGATAGATTCCTAACCCATGCTTTTTAAAAACTTTGGGAAGTAAAATTTCGGAATTACAGTAAAACAACAATACCGAAAAAAACTGTCCAAAATAAAAAGTCAATTGCCATATCCGATCACGCTGCTCAGCCGTAAGCCTGGGTTGGCTATCCACTGAGGGCTGCTGCGACTGTATCAGAATAAAAGGCAAGAAAATAAAACAGGCCCAAAAGAAAATATGAGTAACGACCACTAGTACTTGTCGCCATCGGATTTTTCGGGTGGAGGTCGGTAACGAAAGAGTTTGATTAACTAGGCTCTGGGATAACATACTTATTCAATTAAGATAAGGAAGGAGGTAAAATACCTGCCGAGAGACATTTTCTAGCAAGTATATATTTTTTAAATCTTTATTCTATTAATTGAAAGTTAGTAAAAGTTTAAATACCGCTTACCTACGAAGCGACGTTTCGCTCAAATTTTTAGACGAAATTAGCTCTCAGTTATCCCAACTCTACTAATTTCCGCTGATGAGGTTGCTTCATTTTTTCAGGAATGACGGCCAATATTTCGGCTTTCATAGCCTCAATAGGCCCGCGCCGCAAATGATGCCGTAGCGTGACTAGGCTCACTTCTCTTATCGGTTTAGGGTTGTGAAACTGTCTCACTTGTTGAAGTTGGGTCTCTGACAAGTCGGTCAGCGACAGTTCAGGCAGGATTGTGACTCCCCCATACGACTCTACCATGCGCTTGAGCGTTTCGATACTCCCGGATTCATATTCAAAATTACGATTTACAGGGTTTTGCTTCCTGAGCTCGCAAATATTGAGGATTTGCCCTCGAAAACAATGCCCCTCTTCTAAAAGCCATAGACGACTCAAGTCAATATCTTCTGAAAGCAAAAACTCTTTTTGATAAGCAATCTCATTTTCAGACACATACGCCACAAATTCTTCGTAAAAAAGCGGTTCTTCAAAAACCCTTTCATCGTGCAGTGGTGTAGCCACAATCCCCACATCAATCAAATCCTTGTTCAATTTCGCCAATAAATTCTCGGTCGTCAGTTCTTTGATTTTGACTTTAACGTGAGGATATTTTTGGATAAAATTAGCTAAGAAAAGAGGCAGAAGGTAAGGGGCCAAAGTGGGGATAATCCCTATTCGTATTTCACCCGCTACAATTCCCCGATGCTCATCCACAATCTCACGGGTTTTGAGGGCTTCTCTTAGTAATACCCTCGCTTGACGAATCACGGCCTCTCCGATTTCGGTAGGTACTACGGGCTGCTTGCTACGGTCAAAAAGTTTTACGCCCAATTCGTCCTCTAATTTTTGGATTTGCATACTAAGCGTGGGCTGCGTTACAAAGCAATTTTCGGCTGCCGTGGCAAAATGCCGATAAGTATCTAAGGCTACTAAGTACTCAAGTTGTACAAAAGTCATATTCAATTCTCCTTTATTTCGTCAACTCTTGATAAAGTTGATTATTTAAAACAAAGATAGACATATTCTACATTTGGGGCTCTAAATACTCACTTCTCACCCTGTACGACGCGCACTCTTACCAGCATTCGTAATCCTTAGCCGACTATTTTAGTCAACCTTATCGTACAAATATCCCAAAACGAAAAACAAAATAATCACTAATTTATCTAATAATTATGCTAAATTTAAACCTTATTGTACCTTTACCCGACAAGAAGTTTTGAGGTTTAAGTAATAATCGTTCATAGGATTTGTAGTAATGATAGACAACGACTACCTAATCAAACAACTTTCAAATGGGTGCGAACAATCGTTTAGATTGCTCTACGAACGCTATTTTGCATGCGTTTATCGAACGGCTAATAAGTACCTTCATTCTGAAAATCTTGCGCAAGATGTAGTCCAAGAAGTATTTACCAAGATATGGCTCAATCGCACCTCACTCACCGATATACAAAACCTTGAAAGCTATCTGGTAGTGATGACCAAAAATCATACTTTCCGTGAATTGAAAAAAATAGCCTTCGAACAGCACCAACAACAAACTTACTTATCGCAGCTTGAGTTAGACACCAACTTCACAGAAGTGACCCTCGACTCCCAACAACTCGACGAGCTGCTGTTGGAAGCAGTCGAACAGCTTCCTCCCCAACAAAAAACGGTCTTTATTTTAGGCAAGATGCAAAACATGAGCCACGAAGACATCGCTCATCACCTCAACCTGTCTCAAGGAACTGTTAAAAATCACATGGTGAGAGCGCTTAAATTTGTCAGAAAACACCTAGCTCCCCATTTAGCTTCTTTTATCCTCCTTCATTTTTTTTCTAATTAAAAAAATCGGGCAGCGACACAAAGCCCCAATTGCTCTCATTTTCTGACACTTACCCATTCCTCTTTGTTACTAAAAGCAGGATAAATAAAATATTTTCAAAAAAAAGTCAAATTCGACTGTCCCTTCCTCCCTTCAATATGACTCTAAGGGATATATTAGAATAACACCAACTATTCTCAATAAAAGTACACACCTATTTTTACCATATTTGACCTATACCATGATGAAAGAAAGATTTATTTACTTATTAGACAAGCATAAAAACAAAACCCTCTCTGAGACCGAAAAAACGGAACTCATGGGCCTGCTTGTAAGCAATCAATTTGACGAAATTCTCCAACGTGACATTGCCCACACCCTCACAAACGAGTTATCTCAGCCAGTTCTGAATCCTCCCAAAGAGCTTGATTCGGAACGAATAATTCAAGAAATTCTGACACAGCACCCTAGCGCTTCCACACAACCGCTTCCTGTTCAGAAACGCTTATCTTATTTTTGGTGGGCAGCAGCGGCGGCGATTGTTTTGGGCTTAGGAATATACCTCCGAATCCAATCACCTCCGAATCAACCAATTGCCCAACAAACACCTCCACCAACACCTCAAAAATTCACTTATACCAACAAAGAGTTTATCTATTTGCCAGACGGAAGTACAGTACTCCTCAATTCTGAAAGCACGCTTACTTACTTCAACAACTTCAAAAATCAACGCGAAATATTTTTGAGTGGTGAGGCATTTTTTGACATAAAAAAAGACCCCTTACATCCATTTATCATACACACCGGCGATATCACAACCAAAGTTTTAGGAACTGCTTTTAATATCAATTCTCACAATGACAAAGTCATCGTAACCGTGACTAGAGGTATGGTCCAAGTGGAGAAGAAAGATAAAATTTTGGGAATATTAAAACCCAATCAGCAAATCTCCGTCAATAAGAAATCGGCTGATTTTCAGCAGCAAAGTATCCAAGCAGAACAATCCCTTACTTGGAAAGCCAACAGCTTAATCATGGATGACATCACTTTTACGGATGCCATTCATCTTTTGGAGAAACGTTTCAAAACATCTATTAAAATCGAAAATACCGAAATCAATGATTGCCGTATCCGAGCGTCCTTTCTTAACGACGAAAGCTTAGACGAAATCCTGACGCTCATTTGTGGAGCACGCCAAGCCGAATTTGAGCGAGACAAAGACCAGATTATCATTACGGGTGGCTACCCTTGTAAATAAGACATTCTCTAACCTTTAAAAAATTACTAACTCTCAAACGTCAAATTGCCTATGTAAAACCCAAGTGCCGTTTCCCTACCCAATAAAAAAAGGCCATCTGAGGTAGGAGTCAGATGACCTGCGTCATTAAGTAGTCCAAACAACTATTAAAAACAAACAAAGTTATGCATTTATTTTTATCCAAATTCAGGATAGAGACAAATACTCTATGCTCTGAAAAAAAACGAAAAACCCTTCGATTTGTCATGCAGGTAAGTTTAATCAATTTAGCACTCCTGTTGTGTACGATGCAAATGCTGATGGCATTTGACAGTAAAGGACAAAAGCTGGCGGATAGAATCATTCAGTTTGAAGCGCAAAAAGCGAGCCTTTCTCAAGTATTGAAAGACATTGAGAAAAAAACGCAACTTTCGTTCGTATTGCCTGTCGAAGAAGTGGAAGCTATCAGAGACATTACGATTTACAAAGGTGTCCACAATGTACAAGATATATTGACCACTGCTCTCAAAAACACCAGACTTTCGTTCAGGCAAGTCAACGACAAAATGGTACTCATCTACGTAAAAAGTAAAAATCAAGCCAAACGCCTAGAAGAGTCTATCACGGTGCCGAGTATTGAAACAGTCAAATACATAGATATTACTATTACGGGAAAAGTAACCGATGATAAAGGAGAAGGGTTGCCCGGCGTAAGTATCGTCCAAAAGGGTACCACCAAAGGTACTGTCACTAGTCCTTCGGGCGAATACAGCATTTCGGTACCAGATGGTAATGCCGTCTTGGTGTTTTCGTACGTTGGATACCTAACGCAGGAAATCGAAGTAGGCAATCGCACCGTCTTAAACGTCACCTTCAAAGCCGATGAAAAAGCCCTGCAAGAGGTAGTAGTAGTAGGGTACGGAACAGCCAAAAAGCGGGATGTGACGGGTGCCGTTGTGAGAGCCAATATTGAGTCTTTTAGCGAGTCACCCAATGTCAGTATTTTACAATCCCTCCAAGGAGCCGTACCCGGCCTAAACGTTGGGGCTGTGACTCAAGCAGGTAGCGACCCTTCTATCTCTATCAGAGGACGAAACTCCATTTCTGGCGGCACTTCTCCCCTCATCGTTTTGGACGGTATCATCTACCGAGGCAATTTAGTAGATATCAACCCCAACGACATCGCTTCTATTGATGTACTCAAAGATGCTAGTGCGGCGGCTATTTACGGTTCGCAGGCAAGTAATGGCGTGATTTTGATTACTTCCAAAACCGGCAAAAACCAGAAAAAACCGACCATTGAATACAGTACGTCGTATTCGATTCAGCAAGTCTCAAACAAAGCCATGCTACCTGAAGATGGTGCTGGGTTTATTCGCCGTATTGGTGATCGCTTTCTGAACGAGAGCCGCACTGGCACCGATATGCTTACCATGAATCCCAAGTGGGATCCTACCAGCAAATTTTTTGGTCCTGATATTTTGGCAGGGTATCAAAATGGAGTGGAAACCAATTGGTGGAATTTGCTGACCAACAAAAACCCCTCTATCAAAAACCACAACGTAAGCATCAGTGGTAGAAGCGACTTGAGTTCTTATTTCTTTTCGTTGGGATATACCAATCAAGACAATATAGTCATCAATGATAGCTACAAACGCTACAATTTTCGTATCAACCTTGATACCAAAGTTACGAATTGGATGAAAGTAGGGATACAATCCTTTATGGGAATTAGCAACTACTCCAATGTATCTCCTTCGGTGGGCAATGTCATTCAGCTTCCTCCCCAAATACCTTACTTAGACGCCAATGGGGGATACATCCTACAACCTTATCGAGGGATTTTAAATCCTTTTTTACAAATGGACCAAGATAACCTCGATAAACGCAACAATTTATTTGGGTTGATTTATGCCGATATCAATATCCCTTTTATCAAAGGGCTTAGCTATCGCCTCAATTATTCACAAAACCTGATAGAGGGCAAAACCTATAATTTTAATTCATACGCCCAAAACTTTACGGGAGAAGCGTCGAAGCTCAATTCATCCCAACATTTAATGACCCTCGACAATATCGTCTCGTATCAAAATACCTTTGGAGACCATGCCCTCAACGGAACCTTTGTGTATGGTATTGAGCAAAGAAGTTTTGAAAACACGACGGCTACTGCTATCCAATTTGCCAATAATATCCTTGGTTACAACAAACTGGATGCGGGTCAGGCAGGTTTGCAAACTACCAATTCTACGGCTTGGAAAGAGTCTAGCCTTTACCAAATGCTAAGGCTGAGCTATACTTACAAAAACAACTACATCCTCACGGCCACTGTACGAAAAGACGGCTTCTCTGGATTTGGTCCCAACAACAAATTTGGGGTCTTTCCCTCGGCGGCTTTTGCTTGGTGGCTAAGCGAAGAACGTTTCATAAAAGACAACGTTAGGGTGATTGACGAGCTCAAACTACGGGTATCTTATGGTGTCAACGGAAACAGAACCATAGATCGTTATCAAACCTTAGCCAAAATTGGCTCTTCTGTAGCCAATGGCTATTTGTTTGGGGATGGCGCTGCTGCTCAGATTGGCCAAAATATGACTAGCCTTGCCAATAGCGACCTTAAATGGGAATCTACCCGTTCGCTCAATATTGGAGCCGATTTTTCTTTATTTAAAAATCGCCTATCAGGAAGTTTTGAATATTATAATTCCAATACCCACGACTTGCTTTTTAATATCAATATCCCTTCTCTCAATGGTTTTACTTCTACTCCGACCAATATCGGGAAATTAAAAAACAATGGTCAAGAAATCACGCTCACAGGAGTACCTGTGCAGAAAAAGGATTTTCGGTGGGATGTAACATTCAATTTTGCCCGCAACCGCAACAAAGTAATGAGTATTCTAGGGCTTGACAACAACAAAGACGGTAAAGAAGATGATTTGATTTCTTCCAAAATCTTCATCAATCATCCTTACGGAGTGGCTTACGATTTCAATATTATAGGCATGTGGCAACTAGCTGATAGAGAGGCGGGGCTTATTCCGAGTGGTTTTACCTATGGGACTTATAAAGTTGAAGATATCAACGGCGACAAAGCCTACACCGCCGCCGCCGACCGCAAAATTCTGGGCTATACCGACCCTTCATATCGTTTTAGTATTTTCAATACCCTCAAATACAAAGATTGGGAGTTTAAGTTTTTCATAAATTCAATTCAAGGTGGGAAAAACTATTATTATGGACAACCCGGCTCTTCTCTTGCCAATCCAGATAATATTTATGGTTCCAATTTGTTTAAATTTGACTATTGGACTCCCGAAAACCCCAATGCCCGCTACCGCCAAATCGGATATTATACCGTGGCTCTGGGCGAAACATTCTCACCTTATATCCAGCGAAGTTTTGTAAGATTGCAAGACGTAACCCTCTCCTATTCAGTGCCTAGAGTATGGCTTCAAAAGGTAAAACTCAATCGAGCTAAGTTATTCTTAAATGGCAAAAACTTAGTAACTCTTAGCGATTGGGATGGCTGGGACCCTGAGACTGGCTCTGGGCTTGATGTATCGGCCTATCCTCTTCTTCGAAGCTACACCGTAGGTTTAAACATTGAATTTTAAAATACTTTACTCATGAAAAAAATAGCTTTTTATATATGCATCTTGCTTCTAGGAAGCACGATTTCTTGTAATGAGAAAACATTTCTCGAAGAAGAACCCTTGGATTTTTATACCCCTGGCAATTCCCTAGAAAACCGACCACAATTTGAAGCAGCGATTAATTACCTTCACAATCGACTGAGATTCACCTTGTTTGGCGGAATCAACTTAGACGCCAACTTTGCATTTCGCTATGCCACGGATTTTGCGGTCAATGGCACCGATTATAATCCAGCCGTAAAGCTCAATGATTATAAAAACACCATGGTTCCTACTTTCAACGTTCCGCAGGTTATTTGGGAGGCTCTTTATGTCATCATTTCTAATGCCAACGTCGTCATAGACCGCGCTCCCGCTTCTAGCAAACTATCGGAGACAGAAAAGAAGTCATTTCGGGCACAAGCTTTATTTTTTAGAGCATGGTCTTACAAAATACTGGCTAATCTCTTCGGAGGTGTACCTTTGGTAATAGAAGAAATCAAAGTTCCTCGCCGCGACTACGTCAGAGCTACCCGCGACGCAGTCTATTCCCAATGCAAAACTGATTTGGAGGAGGCCATTGCTAGCCTTGGAAACGTGGACCAAGTAAAAGACGGAGCCGTCAACAAACAAGCTGCCCAGCACCTTTTGACTGAAATTTACATTTCTTTGAAACAGTACAATGAGGCAATCAATACCGCCACCCAAGTAATCAATTATTCAGGTGTAAAACTCATGACCGAGCGTTTTGGCCGCCATGCCAATCGCCCAGGTGATGTGTATCGGGATCTTTTTGAAGCCAATAATTTCAATCGAAGTAGCGGGAATCGCGAAGGACTATATGTGATACAGTCTGATTACTTAAATCCAGCCTCTACCCAAAGAGATATTATTCAATGGGCGCTGATTCCCAACATGGGAAGCCTCACTATCCGCACAAAAGTAAATGGAGTCGAACAAAGCGTATCTGCTATCAAAGCATTCAACGACAAACTAGCCGGTCGAGGAGTAGGCTGGATGCGCCCCACCTCTCACTTTTTGTACAATATTTGGCAAAACAGTAAAAACGATATTCGTAATTCTGAATACAATATCATCAGAGATTTTCAAATCGATGGTGTCGCACCTACCTCGCCAGATTATGGAAAGTGGTATGTTAAAGATGGATACAAAGCGAAGGTGGTCAATTTTGGAGACACTATCCGTAACTGGTTTCCAATTTTGAAAAAAGTGACAATGTCGGAAGGCGATTTCCCTGACCAAGTCGTCAGCAAAGATGCTTCGGGCAATGCTCTCGTTTCTCCTTTTGGTGGCAAACTCTTGCTCAATGCTAGTCAAGATATGTTTAGAGACCAATACCTGATGCGTTTGGCCGAAACCTACCTCTTAAGAGCCGAAGCCAATATTTTAAAAGGTGATAATGCGGCGGCGGCAACCGATATCAATGTGATTAGAGCCAGAGCCAAGACTTCTCTCATTACGGCAAGCGAGGCTACCCTTGATTTTTTACTGGACGAACGTCTGCGAGAATTGTACGGTGAAGAACTCCGCATGGTGACACTCACCCGCATGGGCAAACTTTTTGAACGTACCAAAAAATACAATGAAAAATCAGGCCTGTCCATTGAGGAATATCATAATCTCTGGCCGATTCCGTATTCGGAAATAGAACGGAATGTGAATGGTAAAATCGAACAAAACCCTGGCTATAATTAGCACCATTTTGCCCCTGAGAGACCATGTTTTCTCAGGGGATTTTTCTACTCTCTTACTTTTTTTATCATGAAGCAAGTTTTATTTTTAATTATGTTTTGTATAGGCTCTTCTCTGATTGCCCAACAAAACAGCTCCATTTCTATACCATCTCAAGACGATAAGCTTTGGTATGACAAACCCGCCGAAGTTTGGACGGAGGCTTTACCTCTGGGCAATAGCTATATGGGCGCGATGGTATTTGGGGGAACAACTCAGGAACATCTGCAACTCAACGAATCAACGCTATACTCAGGAGATCCTAAAGGTACTTTTAAAAGTATCAACATCCGCAAATACTTCCGAACGGTAGATTCACTGCTGAAAAAAGGGCTTTATCTCGAAGCTCAAAATCTGATTCATAAAGAATGGCTTGGCCGCAATCACCAAAGCTACCAGCCGATGGGAGACTTGTGGATAGATTTTGATCATAAAGCTCCCGTCACTGCCTACAAACGCTCGCTCGATTTGTCGACCGCTACTACCTTCGTGGAGTATCAATACAAGGGGACGCGCTTCACGCGGGAATATTTTATGAGCTATCCTGACCATGCTCTTGTGATGAAATTGAACGCGCAAGGCCCCGAAAAAATAAATGGAAAAGTGTATTTTTCGACGCCTCATACTCCTACTACTACCTTCAAAACAACCTCTCAACAGTTGATTATGAATGGCAAAGTACCTGGTTTTGTTGTTAGGCGTACTTTACCCCAAATCCAAAAAGAAGGGGACCAATATAAATATCCCGAAATCTTTGATAAAGATAACGCCCCTTATCCTAATGCCGACCGCATCTTGTACGGAGCAGACGCCAATGGTTTAGGAATGAGCTTTGATACCCGCCTAAAAATTCTTAAATGCGATGGTAAAATCACCTATGAAAAAGACCATATCCAAATTTTAAATGCCACTGAAATAGTGATCGTGTTGAGTGCCGCCTCTAGTTATAATGGCTTCGACAAAAGCCCTGCTACTGAAGGTCTCGATGCTTCCAAATTAGCAAATGGCTATTTAAACAAAGCGACCAGTAAAAACTTCACACTCTTAAAACAAACACATCTCGCTGACTATCATCGATTATTCAATCGAGTTAAAATTCAAATCGAAAAACCTACGGCACAGTCGGCACTTACTACTGACCAACGCATCATGCGCTTTAAAAATGGCCAAGACCCCTCTTTGGCGGCTTTGCATTTTCAGTTTGGAAGGTATCTAATGATAGCAGGCTCTCGTCCGGGTGGTCAACCACTCAATTTGCAAGGTATCTGGAACGACCAAGTTATTCCTCCTTGGAATGGCGCCTACACCACCAATATCAACGCCCAAATGAATTATTGGCCTGCCGAGCTCACCAATCTTTCCGAATGTCAGGAACCTTTTTTTAGAGCTATTAAAGAACTCTCTATCAACGGCAACAAAACCGCCCAAACTATGTACGGCAACCAAGGGTGGGTAGGGCATCACAATATGGATATTTGGCGTCATGCCGAGCCGATTGACATTTGCAATTGTTCGTTTTGGCCGATGGCCGCAGGCTGGTTTGTGAGTCATTTGTGGGAACATTATCTTTTTACGGGCAACGTTCAGTTTTTACGTAACGAAACTTTCCCCCTCTTGAAAGGTGCTGTGCTTTTTTACAAAGATTGGCTAGTGCCCAATGCCCAAGGGTATTTGGTAACTCCAATGGGGCATTCACCCGAGCACAATTTCAAATACGACGGTGACAAAATTGCGACCTTTAGCCAAGGCCCCACGATGGATATGGCTATCATCCGAGAGTCGTTTGAGCGCTACCTCGAAGCCACTAAAATCTTAAATATTCAAGACCCGCTAGCCCTCGAAATAGCCGACAAACTAAAGCGCCTTCTTCCTTATCAAATTGGCAAATACGGTCATCTGCAAGAGTGGTCGGCAGATTTTGAAGATAGCGAAAAAGAACACCGACATATCTCACACCTTTATGCTTTTCATCCAAGCAATCAAATCAATCCTATCACTACGCCCGAACTAGCCGCAGCGGTGAGCCGCACTATGGAACGGCGCGGCGATAAGGCCACCGGCTGGTCGATGGGCTGGAAACTCAATGTACAAGCACGGCTTTACAATGGAGACAAAGCCTATACGCTTCTGTCTAATTTATTGACCCTTATCAAAGAAAATGACCGCCAAAATTTCAATGGTAGTACCTATCCCAATCTTTTTGATTCGTGTCCTCCTTTTCAAATTGACGGAAACTTCGGTGCCACCGCCGGCATTGTCGAAATGCTCGTGCAAAGTCATGCGGGTGAAATACATTTATTGCCCGCATTGCCGAAAATTTGGAACACAGGTAAAATAACGGGTCTGAAAGCACGAGGAGGATTTATCATAGATTTGGAATGGGAAAAAGGACTGCTCAAAACGGCCAAAATAACTTCTACTCTAGGAGGTAATTGTCGAATTCGGACTTCAAGTCAGGCAATTGTCTCAGTCCCCGCAGCTGTTGTGGACAAGACCTCCAATCCAAATTCCCTTTTCAACTTTATCAATCCCGGAAAACCGCTCATTGTCAATGCGTCGTTACAAGCACCTATACTTACGGTAGATGGCATCGTACAAGAGTTCAAAACGGAGGCAGGAAAAAATTATACCATTCATTTATAACGAATTAGGCGAGGTTTCATGAAACCTCGCCTAATTCGTTATTCCCATTTTTTGGTTGAAAATCTCAGATAAACACTATATCAGTGATAAGTTCATAGCCAAACTCCCGATTAAGTGAATCAATAAGTTTGCGTTTAGCAATGACGAGTTCGTTGGCCAAAGGAGCCGAAGTAAGCCGCAAAAAGAGGATTTTATCTTTTACATATATTTCATTGGTACGGGTCGAAATTTCTTTCCCCACCAATTTTTCCCAATACACCCTCACCGCCGATTCGTCAAATTGCGAACGGAGACGATAAGTTTCAAGCATTTTATTAATAGCTTCGCCTACGGTGGTTACGCCAGGGCGGCGGGCAGCATTTTCTTTTTTGAATCTATAAATCATAACTAAAAGGGCAAAGCATTGACCCTACAAATTTACGAATATCCCCCTAAGCATAGACTAGCTGATAGACTTTTTTAGAAATTATTTTGGATTAAGCTCATTGCGCCGTAATATTGCATTATCAAGTCAGTTGCTTCTCATTCGCACAGCGATTGATTTATAAAGAAGAGGGGAGAGAATAGGCTCCGCGAACCTCTGGCAACCTGTTTTATCATACACAAAATAAGGTGCTAATTCCTACCTAGCAGTAAATGACTAGGGAATATGAATCCAAACACTCATGTTAAGATTTTTCTAAGTTGGCATTCTCTATTTTCAAATACCCCTATACTTTCTCCTTGGAGTTAGGAGGCGAATTGGCAGGCTTTCAATTGGCCTATACGACGCACGGCACTCGCAATGCCGATAGCAGCAATATTCTCTGGATTTGCCATGCTCTCACGGGCAGCTCCGACCCCGTCGATTGGTGGGATGGTCTGGTGGGACCCGGACTTCATTACGACCCTAAAGATTGGTTTATCATCTGTGCCAATGTCATTGGGTCGCATTATGGCTCCACCAATGCCCTGAGTATCAACCCTCAAACAGGCACATCTTACTTTCAGACTTTTCCTGAGATTTCGATACGTGATAATATCGCCGCCTTCGAACTACTCCGCGAGGAATTGGGAATTACCCAAATTCATACGCTTGTGGGAGGGTCGTTGGGCGGACAACAAGCCCTCGAATGGGCAATTATGAAACCCGACTTAATCAAAAATCTTGTATTGATTGCCACCAATGCGCTGCACTCACCTTGGGGTATCGCTTTCAACGAGTCTCAAAGGATGGCTATCAAAGCCGACCCTACTTGGAAAGAAGCACGCCCTGATGCGGGTATAGAGGGTATGAAAGTGGCCCGTTCTATTGCGTTGCTTTCGTATCGCAACTACGATACCTACGATTTTACCCAAGCTAGGGATAGCAACGAACAAACCGAAAATTTTCGGGCGGCTACCTATCAACAATACCAAGGCGACAAGCTCGCCAATCGCTTCAATGCTTTTTCGTACTGGAGCCTGTCGAGGATGATGGATTTACACAATGTGGGCCGCAACCGCCCTAGCGTAGTACATGCCTTATCCCAAATCAAAGCACATACGCTTGTGATTGGGATTAGTTCAGATATTTTATTCCAGCCTAGCGAGCAAAAGTTTTTGACCAAACACATCCCTGACGCCGAATATCAAGAAATCGATTCGCTTTATGGGCACGACGGTTTTTTGATTGAATACAAGCAATTGAAGCAAATTCTAACCTCCTGGGAAACAAAACAAAATTTTCAAGTAGCTAAATAAAAAGGGCATAAAGTATCACCCTTTTTTCTGAAACTTAGCAGTCGATATGGTTCGAAAAATCTTGTTAGGTATTCTATTAATGTTGATTGCAGTCGGTATTTTTTACCGCGACTTGGTCAGTTATGGATATATGCAAGCCAAAGGACAAATTCAGATTTTGTGGAATACCAAACCTGTCACAGAAGTACTCCAAGACCCTACCCTACCCGACTCTCTCAAACAACGCCTCCAACTCATCGGCGAAATCAAACAATTTGCGATAGACTCTTTAGGGCTAGATTCTTCAGAAAGTTATACTACATTTTATAACCAAAATGGCAAGCCTATTTTGTGGGTACTTACCGCTTGTGAAAGATTTCAAATGAAACCCAAAGAATGGCGCTTCCCTGTCATCGGCACATTTGCCTACAAAGGTTTTTTTGATAATGCTCGTGCTCAAACCGAAGAAAAAGCATTTATCGACCAAGGATTTGACACCCAAATCAACGAGGTGTCAGCGTGGAGTACGCTAGGTTTTTTTAAGGATCCTATTTTATCTTCTATGCTATATCGTGGAGAAGGTAGCTTAGCCAATCTTATCATCCACGAAATGACCCACGGCACACTATTTGTGAAAGACAACCTCGAACTCAACGAAAATTTGGCAAGTTTTGTAGGAGATTATGGTGCAGTACGATTTCTAACAGCGAAGTACGGCAAAAACTCTCCGCAACTTGAAAAATATGAATTTAGGAAACAATATAACGACGCCCTAAGCCAGCATATCGTAAGAGGAGCGCATCAACTTGATAGTCTGTACAAAAACTTTCCTTCTTCATTGACCACCGCCCAAAAAGATACCCTCAAAATGGCTACTATCAAGCACATAGTCATTAGTTCGGATACTTTGTTGGGAGGAATAATTGGCAAAAAATACCCGTGGCGTAGCAAGAAACTCCCCAACAATGCGTTTTTCATTGGATATCTGACGTATCATTCCCAACAAAATCAGTTTCAAAAAGAATTTCAAACGCAGTTTAAAGGCGACTTTCGCAAATATCTTTCTCATTTAAAAGCAAAGTATCCTACCTCATTTTGAGGGAGTTATTTGAACTTCTGACCTTTTTTTCTTGTATTTTTAAAAGTAAAAACAGAACTTTCGCCAAGTTAAAAGTATCGGAATATTGATTATAAATCGTATATATTACGGAATCACTGCCTTGACAACAAATAAAAAGTAAGTATGCTACGACGTTTTGCCATCGTCTTCATAGTATTGTTATTGTCAGCCTTTCACACCAAAGACTCTTACCGACGTGTTTCACAAACGAGTTTTGGTACAGGAGAGCATTTTGAGTATCGTGTTCATTACGGTATTTTCAATGCGGCTGATGCAGTAGTGGATGTCAGTCCGCAAATACAGTACGTAAATGGGCGCCCGTGTTATAAAATCAATATTGTAGGTACCACTTTAGGAGCATTTAGCTGGTTTGCCAAAGTGAGAGACGAATGGCAATCATGGATGGATACCTCGGCGATTGTATCCCAAAAGTTTTATCGGAATATACGAGAAAACAATTATCGAAAAGTAGAAACGACAACTTTTAATCATGCCACCGACGACGCCACCGTCACCGACGAAAATGGCACGAAGAAATTTGATGTACCGGATCATATTCAAGATGCAATCAGTGGGTATTTTTATCTCCGAACCGTAGATTTTAATAAGCTACAGCCCAATGATGTAATTGATGTGCCTACTTTTTTTGAGAATGAAGTTTATAAACTAAAAGTCAAATACCGAGGCAAAGACAATGTAAAAACGAAGTTTGGCAAAATAAAAGCGCTTAAACTAACGCCCATTATGCCCAACAATCAGCTTTTCAAGGGCGAAAACTCAATCCGTATTTGGGTCTCCGACGACGCCAACAAAGTCCCTATCAAAGTGGAGGTCGACCTCTGGGTTGGCGCTTTGGTGATGGAAGTGAAGTCTTTCAGAGGAGTCCGCAACACCTTCGATTGGTACTGATTCCGGTAAAGAAGCAATCCACCAAAATCGTGAATCTTCATCTTTAGCAGCCCATTCTCTAAAGGATTCGTTGAATGTTTTAAGATTAAGACACATTATTTTAATGCGATAATAGCTTTCCTTATATGACTTGTTATCACAAAACAAATCATTTACACAAAACATTCAGAGTGAATAGTTTTTAAAAAGGCGGCTCCTCAGAAGGATTAGGCGGTGGGAAATGCATACCTCCTAAGTCATTCGCTTTACTTTTGAATGTTCCACCTACGGGTGGAGAAGTATCAAAAGAAGAAGAGGGAGGCATTTTGGCATCATTCCCAAAAGTAGCTGTGTTTGCGCCACTCGGTGTAGTAGAAGGGTTTGGAGAATAATACCCGTCCAAATCAGCAAATTTGGTATATTTTCCAATAAATCTCAATTGAATAGTATCTAGCGAGCCGCTTCGGTTTTTAGCAATAATCACTTCGCCTACACCCTGCACCGAATTTCCAGCATCATCTTGTGTAAAGCCATAGTATTCAGGACGATACAAAAACGCCACCATATCGGCATCTTGCTCAATAGAACCCGACTCCCTCAAATCTGAAAGTTGAGGACGCTTGTCACCACCACGAGTTTCTACCGCACGACTTAGCTGCGAAAGGGCAATTACGGGCACATTTAGTTCTTTTGCGAGATTTTTGAGGGCTCTCGAAATCGAGGCGATTTCTTGTTCGCGGTTTCCTCCACCTTTACCCCCGTCACCTTGCATTAGCTGCAAGTAATCAATCACAATCATCTGAATGTCGTGTTGCTGCTTTAGGCGACGGCACTTGGCTCTCAACTCCAAAATTGATAAAGCGGGTGTATCATCAATATAAATAGGAGCTCGCATCAAGCGGTCGATACGCTGATGAAGCTGCGTCCATTCGTGAGGGGCAAGGTTTCCTTTTTTAAGTTTCTCACTATCCAATTCGGCTTCTGCCGAAATCATCCGATTTACGAGCTGCACCGCCGACATCTCTAGCGAAAATATCGCCACGGGCATACCAAAATCAACGGCAGCATTGCGCAAAGACGAAACGACAAAGGCCGTTTTTCCCATGGCAGGTCGTGCGGCCAAAATGATAAGCTCAGTAGGCTGCCATCCGGAAGTAAGGCGGTCGAGCTGGGTAAATCCAGAGGGTACGCCTGTTAAACCGTCTTTTTGTTCACGTCGGCGTTCCAATTCTCGCAAGGCCTCCGTCATGATGGCACTCATATCCGCGTAGTTTTTACGGATATTTGATTCCGAAATTTTAAAAAGGGACTGTTCTACCGTATCTAAAAGTGTAAAGACATCAGTAGTATCTTCAAAAGCATCTTGCAAAATTTTGGAAGCTACAGATATCATTTCGCGCTTCATGGCCGACTGCGCCACTACGCGTGCGTGATATTCGATGTTAGCTGCCGAGTTGATTTTAGTGGTCAGGGTAGTGACATACTGCGCTCCACCTACCATTTCTAACTCACCCAGCTGCCGTAGCTGATTGGTGACGGTGAGCAAGTCAATGGGCTCAGAATTGGTAAAAAGCGTAATGATAGCATTGTAGATTCGCTGATGCGATTCCTTATAAAAACTCTCGGCCTTCAAAATATCAATGACTGAGTTGAGTGCATCTTTTTCAATCATCAATGCCCCCAAAACCGCCTCTTCCAACTCAATCGCTTGAGGGGGGAGTTTTCCCATAGAAGCTCCTCCATTGTCTAGCCAACGATTGCTAGAATTGGGGCGGGCCGAACCTCCAGGAAGATTCTTTTTTAAAAAATTATGGGATTTGTCGTTTTCCATGTGTTAAAATCAACCACAATGATACGCCTATTTTTAGGATTCTGAAAATGTCTTGTGCAACAAAAATCAACCTCAACAGATAACTATCTGATAACAAATATACTACATACTGAGCGTTTTTTTCTGACTTCCGGTCATTAATGTTTCGAGCTGCGTCTGTACTATTTGATAGTCGAGTTCAGCACACGTTTTATTTGTGTCTGAAATGATAACAGCATTCTTCCCATTCTGATACGTTCCAGAGTAGGGCATATAATGGCCAAAATTGTTGAGCTTACCAAAAAGCAATACTCCAAACGTCCCTACGGCATTGGCCAAATGCGCCGGCCCACTGTCTATCCCAATAAAATAAGTAGCATGTTTAATAATCTCGGCGGTTTGAAGAATCGTAAACTTACCACACAAATCTAAATATTTAGGGTTTTCGGTCAGCTTTATAGCCGTAAGACCAATTTGAGCTACATAGTATCCTCTTTCGTTAATCAACCAATCTACCAGTTTTTGCCAGTTCTCAACTGACCAGTCTTTGGCGGGATAGTTAGAACTACAATGAATCACCACTAGGTTGTGAGGGAGTCCTAAGGATTTTATTTTTTCTTCATCTGCCTTCGAAATTATGAGGCGAGGAGCATCATCTCGGATTGGCAAATCAGCACACAACTGAAAAATAGTGAGCAAATTACCCTTTTCAAAATAATTAAAAACCGTGATGTCTTTTTGAGCTGCAACTTCATTTTTGTGCACTTGGCCACTGACCAAATCGAAGTTACTTTGCCAAAATTCGAGGTTATAAATTTTATCAAAAACCCCCGATTTACATAGCACCAATCTCCTTAAAACAGAAGGCTGCGCCCAAGCCTCGTCCACTGCAGGGTGGTGCACTACAAGTTCTTTAAATACCGGCTTTACCATCCACACTATATAATCTTTGGGATGAATCTCTCTTATTTGTCTAGCAAGCGGCTCAGCCGCTACAATATCACCAAAATGTTCGGTGCGGATGATTGTTATCAGCTTACGTCTCCCCAAAAATGAGATTTTAAGTAACAAAAAACGGATTATCTCCCCCACCGCTCCTAAACATTCTTTGGCTATGTATGAATATTTCCGATAACGATGTTTCCAAAGTGCAATGGTTGTAGCAACACTCATCTTAAAACAGGTAAATCTAAGTTTTGGTAAGTTTGTTAGAACGAATCGACAAAAAAAGAAAAATGAATTTCCTACACTTCTTTCATTTCAACACTTTCAATTTTACAAAATTAGGTTAAAAACCTTTTTTGGGTATGTTCATCTCTCTTTATTATTGTTATTAGTTTTTTAAAGGTATGATTTCCTATCACAAATTATTCTACCCACAGGCTAATAGGGTATGGACGAAAGTGCCTATTTTTGAGTTTTCTAGGGTTTTTAACCAAGTAATCATCATCATGACAAATAAACTTTTTCTTCAAGCAGGTGCTATTTTAGGATTATTGGGGGTTGCTCTGGGTGCTTTTGGCGCCCATGCGCTCAAGCCTTCACTCGAAGCTTCAGGACGATTTGACACTTTCGAAACCGCCGTTAAGTATCAATTTTATCATGCCTTAGCCTTGATTCTGATTAGCATTTTACTTCAAAATGCTTCTGTGTCGGCAGCCAAGTGGTACAATTGGGCCGGCTATGCCACGCTCGGAGGCGTTATTATTTTTTCGGGGGCGTTATATACCATTTGTTTTACGGGTATCAAAGCCTTCGGGGCAGTGGCTCCTATCGGAGGTACATTGATGATTGTAGGCTGGCTGTTGCTTTTTTTGGGGGCTACCAAATCATAAATTTAGCTATGTTTAAAATAAAAAAAGGGTAGCGAGATTGTCTCACTACCCTTTTTTTATTTCTTTTCAATCGACTATCCTCCCAACACAGTCATATATTGCTGTAGAAGTGTTTCGTATTTTTTCGCCATTGCTTCTTGTTTGCCTTCTCTGCACGCATTGGAGAGGGTTTGCAAAACATAAAGCTGTATGTTAGTATCATTATTTACATGATGCTGAACATTGTACTTCAACATTTCTTCAGCCCGCGCGCCCATCACCGTCGCAATCTCAATCGCTTTTTTGTTTTCGCCCAAGATAAAAAGATAATTGACGTAGTTTGCGGATATCTGATCATAAGGGATAGTCTTATCAGGCATTTTTGCCAAAATAAAATTTAAGGCTTCTTTGGCTTTGTCATTTTTACCTTCCCGAATGAGCTGATCCACGAGCCTCATGAAAGCAATACGCGCCGAAAACGCAGGCGAACCTTTGTAAGTACCATCGTAGTACGTATTTGGATTATCCAACTCGCGCCAGAAGGTTTTCTTCATGAGGTTGTTAGCCATTACATCCGTATTGACATAGCCGTCTGTAGCCCCTGGCACACGTACAGGAAGCAATCGATACGCATAACCTTCGAGTTGCATAAACTCTTTCAGGTTCAAGTAATTGTCGTTGGTAAGGGTTCCTGAGAAGTAAATCGGGCGTTTCCAGTCATTAGTTGCAATCATATCAAGCATGATTAAATCTGACTTATAGAGGTCACGCTTACCGATAGTCCACTGCATAGTATCTTTTACAAACGAAGATAGCTCAGGCTTAAGAATCTTCATTTTTGTCACTTCATCAGAGTTAATCCCCAGCACTAGCACCGAAGAAGGCAAAATACTGGTCATTTCGCCGCTGGTAAGAGGAACTTGAATCGCCGCATTGTTTTGTTTTACCAATGCAATATACTCTTTAAGATTGATACCATTTTTTACAGCTGGCATTTCATAAAAAGGTACAATGTCGTTTTTGCCAGCGGCAAAATTGGCATAATCCAACGAAATCGGCAGTGGGTCAGACTCATACGTTTTACGTTTCATCTGGCCAATGTACCAATCTGTTCCTAATAAACTTAAGTTACATACTCGTACATCGGTACGGAAGCCTTCGACCTCCTGCACGTACCATAAGGGGAAGGTATCGTTGTCTCCACCCGTAAACAGAATCGCGTTTGGCGCGCAAGAATTGAGGAGGTTTTTGGCAAAATCGACTGAGTGGTATCGATTACTTCTATCGTGATTGTCCCACCCTTTGGCTCCCATCAGGATAGGTGCCGCCAAACCAAGTACTGTAGCCAAACCTGCACGCGTACTAGCCGGAGGAAGAACCTTTGATAAGAAATCATAGATAAACACCACTCCCAATCCAATCCAGAAAGCAAAGATGTAAAACGAACCTACATAAATATAATCCCGCTCACGAGGCTCTACAGGAGGGGAGTTGAGGTAAACTACCAGTGCTATACCCATCATCATAAATAATAGACCCGTAACGAGTAAATCATTTTTACGACGGAAAGCTTGACCAAGTATCCCCAAAAGACCCAGTAAAAATGGAATCATATAATAATTGTCACGTCCAGGATTGTTGGCCATTGGGGCAGGCAATCCCGCAGAAGTTTCCCAAGGACGCAAACCACCTGCACCTTCTTCATCACTTTCACGACCCACAAAATTCCACAAGAAATAGCGCCAATACATATGGCCTAATTGGTGAGAGAAGAAAAACGAAAGGTTGTCGCGCATAGAAGGTTTTTGCCCTTCTGCTAAGCCTAGTTTTTCACGGTACAGCTGAGGGTGATTCATCTGATTGCTGTGCACCCGTGGAAATAGCATTTGTTGGTTTTTCTCGTATACATACTCAGGGCGATAATCTGCAATCACATAACGCCCATTGGCTTTGCGATACATCGGTTCTCCTTTTTCTGAACTTACAGGACGTGCCGTAAACACAGGTCCAAACAACAACGGACGACTACCATACTGCTCCCGTTTGAGGTAAGACACATAGCTGATGACATCGCTAGGGTCGTTTTCGTTGATAGGAGGGTTGAAATTTGAACGCACCAATACTAAGAAATAAGAAGAATAGCCAATTACCACAAAAGCAAAAGCCAAAAGAGCCGTGTTCCAAAGCACTTTTTCTTTTTTCGCAGTATATATGATTCCCCATACTAGCGCCCCAATAAATAAAACTAGGAAAAATAAAATACCCATCGAATAGGGCGCACCTAAGGTATTTACAAAAAAGATTTCAAACTTACCGGCCATTGAAGGGAGCCATACAATTACCCCAGAATTGATAATTGCCAATACAACCAATCCTCCAAAAAAAGCAGCAACTCCGCCCCAAAGCGTAGGTTGTTTGTATTTTTTGAAATAATAAACCAATGCTAATGCAGGTATCGTGACAAGATTGAGTAAGTGAACACCTATCGAAAGCCCTACCAAATAGAAGGTAAAAATAAGCCAACGATTGGCAGCCGCTTCGTCTTCGATGCGCTCCCATTTGAATACGGCCCAAATCACAATGGCAGTAAAAAACGACGAAAGTCCATATACTTCTGCTTCAACCGCCGAAAACCAAAAAGAGTCGGAGAAAGTATATGCCAAAGCACCTACAATCCCAGCACCTAATACCGCAAAAGTCTCTCCTTGCGTAAGCTCATCGTCTTTCTTACCAATGATTTTGCGGGCTAAAAGGGAGATTGTCCAGAATAGGAACAAGATTGTAAAAGCACTTGATACTACCGAAACCATATTGATCCAATAGGCCACTTTGGTCACATCTCCAAAAGAGAGCAACGAAAACATCCGACCTATCAAAAGAAATAAAGGAGCACCAGGTGGGTGGGGTACTTGTAGTTTATAAGCGCAGGCGATAAATTCGCCGCAGTCCCAAAAACTAGCGGTACGCTCCACAGTAAGCACATAAGTTACCAGCGCTACTGCAAATACGAGCCAGCCGGTGATGTTGTTAATTCGATTGAATTTTGACATTTTAGAGATGATATATTTTCGATTTTGGGTTGGTGTTATTCCTAAATTGTTGAGTATAAAATTGCAAAAGACAGAAGTGAAAATGCCCCAATGCCCTCACTAAAACATTGGCTACAATCTATATTCAACAATCCAACGTAACCAAAGGCGTGCCAAAAATAGCAAATTCGACCTAAAGGGTAAGGAAGAAAGCTCTTAAAAGTTGTTAAAAGAGATTTTAATTTCGGAGAACTGTCAGCAATTCGCTTATCATCATGGCAGTAGCACCCCATACTTTGTGACCTTGAATATCATAAAAAGGAGCATCCACCGTCATTCCACGGACTTCCAGCTGCGTAGCTCCAATGATCTTTTCATCCTTCAACTCCTCTAGCGATACCTCAACTATCGCTTCTACTTCTCGCGGGTCTGGATAAAAATCAGGTTTATAGGCTAGCTTGCCTATCACTGGTAAAACAAAAAAATTGCTAGGAGGAATAAAAAGCTCCGTTAAGGTTCCCAACACTTTAACATCCGCAGCTTTGATGCCTATTTCTTCTTGAGCTTCACGAAGCGCCGTCCGAATAAGGTTTTCGTCGGTTTTCTCATAACGCCCTCCCGGAAAGGCCATTTGTCCAGCATGAACACCGTCGTATTTAGGGCGTAATATGAGGGGAAGGTATATTTCTTGCCGAAAAGGATAAAACAAAATCAAAACTGCCGAGCGGCGTGTTTTTTCATTTGGCTGCATTTTTAATCGCAACCTCGACGCTGAAGCCATTTTAAGATGGGCTTCTAGCCCGGGAAGCGGCTTCTGAAGTTGAACTTGGACAATATCAATAAATTCGCTAAAAAGCATCCGTTTGGTATATGAACTAATTGTTAAGGGTCTTTGAAGCTAAAGTAGCTGTTAGTTTCTAAACTAACCATTTTTTTTACAACAATTTATCTAACGTTTGCTATTATCGCACATAGTAATGAGGGTTGTCTATATGTCTAACTTTGATATTGCTTCAAAAGCTGCTCGATCACAAAAGTACCATCCAAAGCCGCCGACATAATTCCCCCCGCATATCCAGCTCCTTCCCCACAAGGATACAATCGCCTGACAGTCAAGTGTTCTGCCGTATTTTTATCACGCGGAATACGCACTGGAGAAGACGTACGGCTCTCTACTCCAATCAACTGCGCCTCGTTTGAAACATACCCCTGCATCTTTTTCCCAAAATCTTGTAACCCTTGGCGAAGGGGTTCGGCGATATGCTCAGGCAAGTATTCTCGCAAATCCATTGATTGAAGCCCTGGTTGATAAGACGTTTCTAACAATTCGGGTGAGTTTTTTCTTTTTACAAAATCCAGTACCCGTTGGGCCGGTGCTGTTTGACGCCCCCCCACTAACATGCTTGCGCGTTGCTCAATTTTTTTCTGAAGTTCTAAACCTGCTAAAGCTCCAAATTTCTCAAACGGCTTCGTATCAACGGCCTCAATACTGACCACCATACCAGAATTGGCAAAACGAGAATCGCGCCTTGAAGGCGACATACCATTGACAACCAACTCTCCAGGGGCGGTTGCGGAAGGTACAATAAAACCTCCCGGACACATACAAAACGAAAATACCCCTCTTTGTACATTTTGATGATAGGTCTGAGTTACCAAGCTATAGGATGCGGCGGGCAAATAGGCCCCTCTATCACTACAATGGTACTGAAGTGAATCTATCAGCTGTTGTTGATGCTCGATTCTTACACCTATGGCAAAAGGTTTGTTTTCAATCAATACTTCTCTCGACTGACACAATTCAAAAATATCACGTGCCGAATGCCCCGTTGCCAAAATTACCCCTATACCTACAAACTCACGCCCCTCGGAAGTCACCACTCCTCTTATTTCTTTTTCGAAAGGAGGTTCCAATACTTTTTGGTTACTAAAAATAAAATCCTGAACCCTGGTTTCAAAATATATTTCTCCTCCTGCATTCAATATGCTCGCACGCATATCTGCAATAAGCGGAGGAAGTTTGTTGGTACCTATATGCGGGTGAGCATCATACAAAATTTGTTCGGTAGCACCGTGGGCTACCATAATTTCGAGAATACGCCTTACGTCTCCTCTTTTGCTAGAGCGTGTGTAAAGCTTCCCGTCCGAATAAGTACCTGCCCCTCCTTCTCCAAAACAATAATTTGAATCAGGGTCTACGAGATGGTCTTTGTTGATAGCTGCCAAGTCACGACGGCGTTTACGTACATCCTTACCACGTTCCAAAACAATAGGCTTAAAGCCCAACTCCACCGCACGTAAAGCCGCAAACAAACCCGCAGGGCCAGCCCCTACTATAATGACTGCCGACTTTTGAGAAACATTGGGATAGTCTTTTTGATAAGAAATCACAGGAGTAGGCGGCTCCCCCACAAAAACCTCCGCTTGAAGGCTCACTTTTACTTGCTTAGAACGAGCGTCTATCGACTGTTTTATTTTCCGAACCAGTAGTTCGTGGTCATCAGCGATGCGGAGGTGCTGGATTATATACTGCCGCAAAGCGGCATCATCTAGGGCCGTTTGGGGCGGCAGAGTAAGTTGGAGTATTTGGTGCATCAGAAAGGGATTTAGCCTTTAATAGCGCAAAAATACGTCAAAATAGAAGTCAAATAGCCGCTTTAGGAGAAAAATATAGTACTATTTCAAATACTTCGCCAACTCAATGTTGTTTTTCACGTAAAAGGAAGGATTTTTACCTATAAACTCCGTAAACTCTTTAATGAAGTGAGATTGATCATAGTAGCCACTTTGATAAATCAAATCTTGCCAATCTTTAATCTGCCATTCTTGTTGTGCCAATACATTGCATAGGAAGCTGACACGACGAATACGCGCATAATATTTAGGGCTTACGCCTACTTTTTGCAAGAATTTACGCTCAAGTTGTCTCCTACTCATACACACTTCATCTATCAATTCATTGATATTGAAAATTCCTTTTTCATCCACAATCAAATTTGCGGCATAGTCTATGGCATCAGGAGTAGGGTTTTTACGAAGAAACTGAAAATTCAGAAATTGTTCGAGCAATACTATACGTTCGTTGGGTGAAGCAGCTTCTTCTATTTTATCATACAATTCATCAATATTCTTTCCCAATACATCCCGTAGATTGATACGCTCATCCGAAAATTCGTACATAGGTAAGCCAAACAAACTACATAAACCCGCAGGCCGAAACACAATCCCGACCATACCTATCTTACCTGATAAATGAAGCTGATAACTTTTTGTGGCCTGCCCAGTCAGAAAAGTTTTAGGGGCAATGCTTCCATTAAGTTTTTGGGAAACTACTCGGTAAGGATTTCCATAATTAAAAACCATAGAAGCAAACCCATTGGGAGGAGATTCAATAGGTAGCTGTGTGGTGAGAATTTTACTACACTCCCACACATAAAAACATTCAACATATTGCCTCAAATGGGGCGCAGGGACGTACTTCCGGTAAAACATACATTCCAATTTTACCGAAAGTACTTATTTATTAAAAAACATACAAAATATCCCTGATTAAATTTAGCAAACGGTTTAGGATATTTAATTGCCACTAAGTTGAGCTACAAAACTCTCGTGATTCCAATCGATAGTAAGAGAGGTAATTTTGTCGTTTTCGTCAAATTTGAACACAAAAATATGCTCACTATTAAACTTCAAACCTTTGCTTGGAAGTCCCATAAACTCTTTTTCTTGGGTTCCAAAAATTACAACCTTACAAATGATTGAATCTCCTTCGGCGTACATACTATCTATGGTATTGTCGATATCAGGAAAACAATCCATCAACAATTCCCAAACAGCCTTACCAAACTCTTTAAATAGACCTTTTCCGCCTTCTCCCAGCGGTTCGAACCATACAGTAGCGTCAGGGGTAGCAAGACTAACCATGCGATTTGTGTCAAGTTCTTGATAAGCAGAAAAAAATTCTACACACGTACCTTTTCTAGTCAATTCAGCAATCGACGATGATATTTTTGTAGTTTCCATTGTTTGTGGTACGGACGTCCCGTCCGTAAGGATAAAGTAGTATAAATTAAACAAAAGCTCCGTCCGTAAGGATAAAGTAGTTAAATCAAATAAAACTCCCGTCCGTAAGGATAAAATAGTAAAAATTAAACAAAACTCCCCTCCGTAAGGATAAAATAAAAGCACCTCGTATTTTAGAAATGAATGAGTCACTTAGGAAAACTAGGATTAGCCTTAATTCTTCTAATCTGTCTCAAGTGTCTATCCACATGCCCATAGTGGACGATATAAATCTGAGCCAAATCCCGATGTCTCCCATTAATACCTGGTCTAACAAACTTTCTAAAATTCAACTTTGATTTTTCAATCGCCATAATAATTTCGTCATATTTGCTATTGAAAATTTTCAGATTAGCCTCATCTTTAACTAGCCCCATTGGGATTGTATGATCAGGAGATACATGTGGATTTGTTTCATAAATAAAGGAAGTATTTACG
This sequence comes from Runella zeae DSM 19591, assembly GCF_000423565.1. Taxonomy (GTDB): domain Bacteria; phylum Bacteroidota; class Bacteroidia; order Cytophagales; family Spirosomataceae; genus Runella; species Runella zeae. The sequence goes on from NZ_AUIF01000059.1 coordinate 34,530, forward strand.
CTATCAGAAGCAACCATATTCGACAACTCTGGATTTTCGCCCAGCATAATCACATACCGAGCATCATGCTGAGTCAAAAGTGACCACATATTCAAGTGTTCAATCACTTGCGCAATACTCCATTTATCAGGCCCTTCTTTAAAACTCCACTGAGCAGAGGTCAAACTAGCAGTTTCAGAATTAACTTCCGATTTTGTACGGATGTATTGTTTTACCAATAAATTCTTTTCCTCAATAGACCACGACTTTTGGGCATTTGCCCCTTTCCAAAGCAATACAAAACACAAGAAAAATAGCAACTTAGGTTCCATAAAATATTATAGTTTATACTGACAAAATTAGACCCATATCAAAGACAAACATTGTAAAAATGCGACATTCTGTAGCACGGACGACCCGTCCGTGAATAATTTATCTAAACTCCCGTCCGTGAATAATTTATCTAAACTCCCCTCCCTGAATAATTTATCTAAACTCTCCTCCGTGAATAATTTATCTAAACTCTCCTCCGTGGATAATTTATCCAAACTCTCCTCCGTGAATAATTTATCCAAACTCCCCTCCGTGAATAATTTATCTAAACTCCCCTCCGTGAATAATTTATCTATCCTAAGTGAATAATCTAACCTTCCTCCGTAAGCAATCTAACCTACAATTTCTCTTTAAAAATTTTCACAAAAGTGACTTACTCTCACCTACTCCGTCTTGTAATCAGTGATTTAACCTCCTGAACACATGAAACAATTCAAACCGGAGTATTATCGATACCTTCCTCATTTCCAACCCAAAGACGGAACTTTTTTTGTTACGACACGGCTACACGGAAGCCTTCCCAAAGAAGCATTGGAACGATTAAGAGAAGAAAAAGAACAAGCTTATAGAGATATTTTAGCTAATTCTAAAAGCGAAGAAGAAAGGAAAATTGCGGTACGAAATCTACACAAACGTCATTTTGCCAAATGGGATAAGTACTTAGACCAAAACCCCAATGATCCCCAATGGCTCAAGCAGCCGGAAATTGCCCGCATTGTTATTGAAGCATTACATTTTTGGGATAAGAAATCTTACGAACTCGTTTGTTATACCATCATGCCCAATCATTTTCATCTGGTTGTTGATACTTATGAATACAATAAGCCTCTCTACAGAATCATGCACAGTCTCAAAAGTTATACTGCTAAGTTAGCCAACAAACTATTGAATCGAACGGGGACTTTTTGGCAAGAAGAAAGCTATGACCACGTCGTACGTAATGGTCAAGAATTGTATAATATCAATAAGTACATTTTAGCAAATCCCGTTAAAGCAGGCCTTATCAACAACTGGGAAGAGTACCCTTTTTCTTATTTAAACCCCAAATACTTTGAATAACCTGTAGCACGGACGTCCCGTCCGTAACAATATAGAGATTTGGTATTGAAAAGACGACGTCCCGTCCGTAACAATAATATATTGGTATTGACAAGATGGACGTCCCGTCCGTAACAATAATATATTAGTCTTGGAAAGACGACGTCCCGTTCATAACGATAATATATTGGTATTGGAAAGACGACGTCCCGTCCGTAACAATAATATATTGGTATTGGAAAGACGACGTCCCGTTCATAACGATAATATATTGGTATTGGAAAGACGGACGGGACGTCCGTGCTACAGGGATTATACTTTGAGGGCTGTCTCGTGTTTGATTTCGCTCATCACAAAAATGCTATGCGTATTCCCAATACTATCCAAAGCCCCTAATTTTTCCATCAGAAATCGTTGGTATTCGGGCATATCATTTACCACTACTTTTAGCATAAAATCATATTCTCCCGAAATATTATAACACTCCATTACCTCTTCAAACGTCATAACGGCCGACACAAACTTCTCACCATTGGCCCGACTATGCTCCTTCAAAGAAACATTACAAAAAGCGACTAAATTTTTGCCAATGCCTTCTCTATCAACCAATGCCACATATTTCTTTATAACTCCTTCCCGCTCCAATTTGCGAACCCTCTCATATACAGGAGTGTATGACAAATTTAGTTGCGCCGCAAGCTCTTTAGTCGTCAAAAGTGCGTTTTGTTGCAGATAGCGTAAAATCCCTTTATCCGTAATATCCAACTTTATCATATAGACTTATTATATGGTTTATAAGATATAAAATCTTTATAAAGGTAATAATATTTGAATTTTTATCTAAAAAATGTCAAAATATTAAACAAATCAACAAAAACGCCTTCACAACTTAATACCACCACCCCAATTCGAGCAAAATTTTCCACACAAAAAATTTTTCACTTTACCTAAACCACAACACCAAAAAGCATAATGCACTAATTGTCAAATAATTACAAAATACACAAATCCACAAGGTATGCTTTTTTAGTATTTCTTAATAAATCAAATTTCAAAAAATTATGAAGACGCTAACCAAGTATATAGTTTTAGGTTATGTCACTTTGATAGCCACCTCTGCCCCTGAGGTTGCATTTTCTCAACAGTCAACTAAGAAAAAAAATACAACTACCAAAACCGATAAAACAAAGCTCAAAAGATCTCAAAAAGGAGCTTTGATTGGGGTAGGTGCTGGAGCTATCGTAGGAGGAATTATTGGCAAAAACAACAAAAATACCGCGATTGGAGCCATTATAGGTGCTACTGTAGGTGGTGCCGCTGGGGCAATAATAGGTCAACGTATGGACAAGCAAGCTGAAAGGCTAAAAGAAGATTTAGGTAAAACTGCAAGAGTAGAACGCGTAGGAGAAGGTGTAAAGCTTACTTTCGACAACGCCCTTTTGTTTGATTTCGGCTCTTCATCACTACGTCCCGAAACCCAAGAAAGTCTCCGAAAAATGGCCAATACCCTCAAAGACGAACAAAAGACTGAGCTTCTTGTAGAAGGACACACCGACAACGTAGGTTCTGAAGCTTTTAACAGAGACTTGTCCAACAAACGCGCTCAAGCCGTTGCCAATTTTTTGATTGGAGAAGGAGTTTCCACTAGTCGTTTCAAAGTCATTGGCCAAGGCGAAGCCAATCCTGTCGCTTCCAACAATACCGAAACAGGACGTCAACAAAATCGCCGGGTAGAAATTGGTCTTTATGCCAGCGAAGAAATGAAAAAAGCCGCTCAAAACGGCACTATCAGTCTTAGATAATCAATCATCAACAGTGCTACGAAAACTAATAATTTTTTTGTAGCACTACAATCCCTCCACAACAATGAAAAAGTTAAACATACTCCTCATCGCATTAGTCTCTTTACTATCTATTTCTGCTGCCTACTCACAAGATTACCGTACAGGTATTGGTCTTAGAGCAGGGAGCACCAATGGCCTCACTATCAAGCACTATACCAAGCCTCGCGTAGCTGTCGAAGGTATTATTTCCTCGCGCTGGAGAGGACTTGGATTCACGGGTTTGATTGAAGGTCATACACGCGCTTTTGATGTCAATCGTCTTAATTTTTACTACGGTGCAGGTGCTCATATTTACTTTTGGGGTGAAGGAAGACGCGGCTCATCTCCTTTTCCAGAACGTAATAGCGTAGTAGGACTAGATGGTATCTTAGGGCTAGAATATAACTTCCGCGAAATCCCTATCAATTTGAGTATTGACTGGAAACCTACCTTCAATTTCAACGTAGCTGACAATTTCTGGGGTGATGATGCCGCCCTTTCTATTCGCTACATATTTTGATATAATTTTTCTAACCACTCACTAAAAATATCATAAAGCCATGAAATTCAACCCAATATATCTTTTTTTAGGATTAAGTACTTTACTCTTTCAAGCCAATCTTAAGACTTATGCGCAAGATGCTTCAGCCCGTACAGGTATCAGAGGGGGACTCAATGTATCTAATCTTTATATCAAAGACGTGACTGACCGTAATCCTCGCTACGGATTTCATGTGGGTCTTTTTACGCAAGTACCTCTTATCAAAGGTATGCTTTACTTACAACCTGAGGTAGGATATTCTACCAAAGGCGTCACTGCTCGGTACAATTTGCTCAATGGCACATTTAGAGGACAAAATACCTTCAAAATGGATTACTTTGAAATCCCTGTATTAGCTACGCTCAAGGTTGGCAATTTTGTTGATATTCACGGTGGGCTTTACGGAGGTTTTTTAGTAAATGCTTCGACCGAAAGTAAAAGCGACGCAGGCTTTAACGCCACCGTACTCAATCGCGACAATTTCAACAATTTTGACTATGGTCTTGCGGCTGGTTTAAGTATTTATTTTGGAAAAATAATGCTAGCTACTCGCTACAACTATGGCCTACGCCCCGTAGCGTCAAGTACCGCAGCCAAAGTATTCCTAGACAATGCCAAAAATTCTGCCGCTCAGCTAAGCATAGGGTATACGTTTTAGCCTCCATTACAACTACTCTATACAATCCCGTTTGGCGTAAGTCAAATGGGATTTTTTATGCATAACTCTATTAGACAAAATATCTATATTCTTTGATTGTCACCTCTCACATTTGTTTAACCCTTCTTCTTATACGTATTTATTTGCACAAATTATCTATTTTTATATTCATATATAGAATATTCATCTAAAAAAAAAGCTATCCGTATCTTTCTGTGTAAATTTGTAGCTTGTTAAAGTGGACGCTACAAGCCTACTTTTGAGTTTGTGTTATAGGCCTCGTTCCTGAATAAATTATAATTTGTAAAAATGCAAAACCCAGACATTCAAGAAATCCTCAAATCACGAATCCTTGTACTCGACGGTGCGATGGGTTCGATGATTCAGCGTTATAAATTGACCGATGCCGATTATAGAGGCGAACGTTTCAAAGATTTCCCCCACGAACTCAAAGGCAACAATGACCTGCTGTCGTTGACGCGGCCCGATGTGATTCAAGAAATTCATGAAGCTTATCTGGAAGCAGGGGCAGACATTATCGAAACCAATACTTTTAGTGGTACCACTATCGCTATGGCCGATTATCACATGGAAGACTTGGTATATGAGCTTAATTATGAATCGGCTCAGCTAGCCCGTCACGCTTGTGATAAATACATCGCTGCCAATCCCGATAAGCCACGCTTTGTAGCGGGGTCGATTGGGCCTACCAACCGCACCGCGTCGCTTTCTCCCGATGTAAACGACCCTGGCTACCGTGCCGTTACTTTTGATGAATTGGTAGATGCTTATTATGAACAAGTGCAAGCCTTGGTAGATGGTGGTTCGGATATATTATTGGTCGAAACCATTTTTGATACTTTGAATGCCAAAGCCGCTTTGTACGCGATTGATTTGTACTTTGATGATGTCAAAAAAGGAACGATTCGGGCTATCAATGGAGCATTTACGCCTCAAGCTATAAATACTACGAAAACGCAATTGCCTATCATGGTGTCGGGAACGATTACGGATGCTTCTGGCCGTACGCTTTCAGGACAGACTACAGAAGCTTTCTTGACGTCGGTATCGCATATGCCCCTGCTCTCCGTGGGTCTCAACTGCGCCCTTGGTGCTGACTTAATGCGCCCGTATGTTCAAACTCTCGCCAATCAAGCGCCGTTTTATACCTCAGCTCACCCCAACGCAGGCTTACCCAACGAAATGGGCGAATATGACCAAAGTCCCGAACAAATGGCGGTGATTATTGACGATTTCTTAAAAAATCGTTTTATCAATATCATCGGCGGATGCTGCGGTACTACCCCACCCCATATCAAAGCCATTGCCGACGTAGCAGCCAAATACGAACCTCGTGATATTCCCGAAAACGACCATGTCCAAAAACTATCAGGACTAGAACCCCTAAAAATCACGAAGGAGACCAACTTTGTCAATATTGGGGAGCGGTGTAATGTGACAGGTTCCAAAAAATTTGCACGCCTCGTCCGCGAAGGCAACTATGATGCCGCTATTGCAGTAGCACGCGAGCAGGTAGATTCGGGAGCACAAGTTCTGGACATCAACATGGATGAAGGGATGATTGACGGCGTGCAAGCCATGACGAAGTTTTGCAATTTATTGATGGCCGAGCCTGATATTGCCCGTGTTCCTTTCATGGTCGATTCGTCTAAGTGGGAGGTGATTGAGGCGGGTCTAAAATGTTTGCAAGGCAAAGCCATCGTCAATTCTATCTCACTGAAAGAAGGAGAAGAGAAGTTTATCCAACAAGCCGAAAAAGTAAAACGCTACGGTGCATCGGTCGTAGTGATGGCTTTTGACGAAGTAGGCCAAGCCGACAATTATGAGCGCCGTATCGAAATCTGCGAACGCGCCTATTGGATTTTGGTAAATAAAGTAGGATTCCCTCCGCAAGACATCATCTTTGACCCCAATATCCTGACCGTAGGTACGGGTATGGAAGAGCACAACAACTACGCTGTTGATTTTATCAACGCTACTCGTTGGATTAAAGAGCATTTGCCTTATGCCAAAGTAAGTGGAGGAGTCTCAAACGTATCCTTTTCATTCAGAGGGAATGAGCTTGTTCGTGAGGCAATCCATACGGTATTTTTATACTATGCTATCAAAGCAGGGATGGATATGGGTATTGTCAATGCAGGGCAGTTGGGGGTTTATGACGACCTCCCCAAAGATATGCTCGAACATTGCGAAGATCTGATTCTCAACCGTCGCCCTGATGCTACCGAAAGGATGTTGGCCTTTGCCGAAACCGTAAAATCTAAAGGTAAAGAACAAGTAGTAGATAATGCTTGGCGCGCTCAACCCGTCTCCAAACGCCTCGAACATGCCCTCATCAAAGGACTGACTGAGTTTATAGATGAAGACGTAGAAGAAGCTCGTGCTCAGTCGAGCCGCCCACTTGATGTGATTGAAGGCCCACTTATGGATGGTATGAACGTGGTTGGTGACTTATTTGGGGAAGGAAAAATGTTTTTGCCCCAAGTAGTAAAATCAGCCCGAGTCATGAAAAAAGCGGTAGCTTATCTTACGCCTTTCATCGAAGCTGAAAAAGCTGGCGGCGCTGCCGCCGCTGGCAAAATCTTGATGGCTACGGTAAAAGGAGACGTACACGACATCGGCAAAAATATAGTGGGCGTAGTACTTGGCTGCAACAACTACGAAATCATTGACTTAGGAGTAATGGTGCCTACCGATAAAATTTTGGCTGCTGCCAAAGAACACAACGTGGACATCATTGGTCTATCGGGTTTGATTACGCCTTCACTCGATGAAATGGTAGGCGTGGCCAAAGAAATGGAACGCCAAGGTTTTAAATTACCATTACTCATCGGAGGAGCTACTACTTCACGGATTCATACGGCCGTAAAAATCGACCCTCATTATAGCGGCCCCGTTATCCATGTGTTGGATGCGAGTCGTGCGGTACCGGTGGCTGGAAAATTGACCCAAAATGAACAGACTTACGCCGACGTTTTGACTGACATCAAAAAAGAATACGCTAAACTTCGTGAGGACCACGCCAAACGCCAACAAGCGAAAGAAGCCGTAACATTGGAGGCAGCAAGAGCCAACAAAACTAAGATTGATTGGGAAAATTTTGAGCCTACCAAACCGAAGTTTTTGGGTAATAAGTATTTCTATGACTACCCGCTCGAAGACATTGCCAAATACATAGACTGGACTCCTTTTTTCCAAACTTGGCAGCTGCATGGTAAATACCCCAAGATTTTTGAGGATGCGACTGTAGGAGCAGAAGCTAAGAAATTGTACGATGATGCCAAAGCAATGTTAGCCGAAATCATCAAAAACAAATCTCTGAAAGCCAACGCAGTCATTGGTTTTTATCCTGCCAATTCGGTAGAAGATGATATTGTTTTGCATGAGTTTGAAGAATTGGAAGTAAGTTTTGCAGGGCAGGGCCAAGCCAAACGAAAAGATTTTAGAGTCAAAAATCTTGACTTGGAGACTTCTAGCCTCACGCAAACAGTACTACACAACTTACGTCAACAAAATCAAAAAGCGGCCAATCTTCCCAATTTGTGCCTTTCTGACTATATAATGCCAGCCTCGGCCAAACGTACCGATTATATAGGCGCTTTTGCCGTCACTGCGGGTATTGGTATCGAAGCATTATTGGAAAAATACGAAGCCGACCATGACGACTACAGTAGCATCATGCTCAAAGCTGTCGCCGACCGCTTAGCCGAAGCTTTTACAGAACTGATGCACGAACGTGTCCGTAAGGAGTTTTGGGGCTATGCTCAAGAAGAAACATTCAGCAATGAAGAATTGATTTCCGAAAAATACCAAGGTATTCGTCCAGCACCAGGCTACCCTGCTTGCCCCGACCATACCGAAAAACGTACGTTGTTTGACCTCCTAGATGCGGAAGCTCAAGTAGGAATTGAATTGACCGAAAGCTTTGCGATGTATCCTGCTAGTTCAGTGAGTGGGTGGTATTTTGCGCACCCTGCCTCTCGGTACTTTGCCCTTGGCAAAATCGCCAAAGACCAAGTCGAAGACTATTCACTCCGTAAAAACATGAGCCTCGAAGACACCGAACGCTGGCTAGCTCCTGTGTTGAATTATGATTAAATGGCTAACGCAGGCAGGGTTTCGACCCCTGCCTGCGTTTTCTGTGTTTTTATCACCAAACGCTGCATAGCTCCTGTGTTGAATTATGATTAAATGGCCAACGGGGACGGGTTCCAAAGCTAACGCAGGCAGGGTTTCGAACCCCCTGCCTGCGTTTTCTGTCTCGAACCCTGCTTGCGTTTTTTGCATTTTTTTTACTACATATTTCTCCGATACTGCCCTCCTACCTCATACAATGCCGCCGAGATTTGTCCCAAGGTACATACTTTGGTAGCTTCCATGAGTGATTCAAAAAGATTGGTATTCTGAAGCGCCGCTTCTTTGAGTTGATTAAGAGCAGCAATTGCTTCATCCTTGTAGCGAGTCTGAAAATCTTGCCGATACGCTACAGCATATTGCTTTTCCTCATCTGTAGAGCGAATGACCTCCGCCGGTAAAATCGTGGGCGAACCACGCTCATCCAAAAATGTATTGACCCCAATAATAGGCAATGCCCCCGTATGTTTTTGCATTTCATAATGCATCGATTCTTCCTGAATCTTGCTGCGTTGATACATACGCTCCATCGCGCCCAAGACGCCCCCACGTTCGCTAATACTCAAAAATTCCTGATAGACAGCCTCTTCTACCAAATCGGTCAACTCTTCTACGATAAAAGCTCCTTGCAAAGGATTTTCGTTTTTGGTAAGACCAAATTCTCGATTGATAATCAACTGTATGGCCATCGCACGTCTGACACTCTCTTCGGTCGGGGTCGTAATTGCTTCATCGTAAGCGTTGGTATGGAGCGAATTACAATTGTCATAAATCGCCAACAAGGCTTGCAAAGTAGTACGGATGTCATTAAACGCAATCTCTTGGGCGTGCAAGCTCCGCCCAGAAGTCTGAATATGATACTTTAGTTTTTGACTGCGCTCATTGCCTTTGTACTTGTGTTTCATAGCTTTGGCCCAAATACGCCTTGCCACTCTTCCCAGCACCGTGTATTCGGGATCCATACCGTTGGAAAAGAAAAAAGAAAGATTTGGCGCAAAGTCATCAATGTGCATTCCTCGGCTGAGGTAATATTCTACAAAGGTAAATCCATTAGAAAGCGTAAAGGCTAATTGGGAAATCGGATTGGCACCCGCTTCGGCAATATGGTATCCCGAAATCGAAACCGAATAAAAATTACGCACCTGATTATCAATAAAATACTGCTGAATATCGCCCATGAGCTTAAGCGCAAACTCAGTCGAAAAGATACAGGTATTTTGCGCTTGGTCTTCTTTCAGAATATCGGCTTGTACCGTACCTCGCACCTGACGAAGCGTATCTGCTTTGATTTTTTGGTAAACTTCGAGAGGCAATACTTGGTCGCCCGTAGTGCCCAATAGCCCCAATCCTAGCCCATTGTGTCCTTCTGGCAAAGTACCACTGTAAGTCACTTTGGGTTCAAAACAAATATCGCTTTGTGCTTGTAGCCATTTTTCGCATTGCTGGTCGATAGCAGCATTCAAAAAGAACCCCAACACAATAGGCGCGGGGCCGTTGATAGTCATCGAAACGGAAGTAGAAGGGTCGCACAAATCAAAACCACTATACAGTTTTTTGGCATCGTCGAGGTTGCAAATACTAACGCCTGAGTTACCCACTTTACCATAAATATCGGGCCGAAAATCTGGGTCTTCGCCGTAGAGTGTTACTGAATCAAAGGCTGTCGAAAGCCTTTTAGCGGGCATTTGTTTAGACAAATAATGAAAACGGCGATTGGTACGTTCGGGACCACCTTCTCCTGCAAACATCCGCGTCGGGTCTTCCCCTTCCCTCTTTAACGGAAAAACACCCGCCGTAAAAGGAAACTCGCCAGGTACATTTTCAGTCAGTACCCACTTTAAAATATCTCCCCAATCGCTGTACTTAGGCAGTGCAATCTTCGGAATTTTGAGGTGCGACAATGTCTCCGTCCACAAATCTTGCTCAATGATTTTATCCCTCACCTTGAACTGATACTTATCGGCACGGTATTTTTTGACGGTTTCGGGCCAATTTTCGAGCAATTTTTTACAATCAAAATGCAGATGACTTTCCAATTCTTGATAAATATCCCGAAGACTTTCGGCATTGTCCAAAAGCTGAAGTTGAGTCAAGGTCTTAATTGTACCATCAAGCTGATATAACTGACGCGCAATAGCGGCTTGGTCGTTCACAAATTGCTCATAATTCCGCGCATTTTCGACAATTTCGGCCAAATACCGTACTCTCTCGGGAGGCATTATACTGTTTGTGTGGCCTAATTGTGAATTCCCTTTTTTGACCGAAAGCTTATTAAACAATTGCCCCTTTGTCCAGTATTCTTTGTTTTCTTGCTTTTGCTCCAACACCTCCACCAACCTGAGATAGAGCGCATTCATACCTGCATCGTTGAATTGACTCGCAATCGTCCCAAAAACTGGCAAAGCTTCTTCAGCCACGTCCCAAAGTTGGTGATTGCGGCGGTATTGTTTTTTTACATCGCGCAACGCATCAAGTGAGCCACGTTTATCAAACTTATTGATGGCGATGAGGTCGGCATAGTCGAGCATATCAATTTTTTCGAGTTGCGT
>NZ_AUIF01000060.1 GCF_000423565.1 Runella zeae DSM 19591
GAGACTTTTGGTGGGTGGTGAGGCCATTGACCTTGACCATGATTTTAGATAAGGCAGGAAGCAAAATGCCAAAATAAAAGGCCGACAATGCCAATCCTACCAAGACAAAAACCCAAAAAACAATCCAGAAAAAAGAGGTTGAGCGTTCTTCTTTGGGGGTTTCTTCGTCAGCTTGAGCGTAAGAGGGTTGCAGCGGAGGCATTTGCTGAAAATACTGATTTTGAAGTTGCTGATTCATGGTTTTTTTGTGCGGTTTTGGATGGCAAAATTGATTTCGGTAAGGATTCTTTCGAGTTCGATTGCTACAAACTCATGGGGGAGGTTGGACTGTACGCTAAAGAGTTCTCCCTTGCCCAAGTGGTACAAAGCCACCACCGTAACGGGCGTTTCGGGATTTTTTTTCAGGTGCTTGAGGCTGCTTTGTGCCTCTTTCCGCATGGCTTCTAATACTTCGAGGCTCGTTTTTGAAAGGTCGTCGGTGAAGGTCATTGGAGGTATTTGTTTTTGTAAGAAAAAGGGAAATAGTCTTCGCCTCGGTGAATCGTAAAGTCACCGTTTGAGTCAGGAATCCAGATTTCATCATCTTCGGTGTCGTAGATACGGGTAGCCCATTTTTGGTTGGATTCGAGCGTGTAGTTTTCCCTAATCACTTCGGTGAGCAAATGCCCTATTTCGCGCCTTGCAATGAGCTTTAGGGGTAGGTTTTCGGGGTCGTCTACCGTCTGCTTGAGGATGTACATATTGGCTTGTTCGAGCAGGGCGGGGGCGATTTCGCGGATGCTGTGGGCTTGAAAAATCAGCTCATTGCCGTTGTTTTTGGGCGTTTTGAGGAGTTTTTCGCGGGCTATGGTAAGATTTCCCCGAAAAAGCACCCCACAATCATCAAAAAGGATACTGCTTTTGCTGACGTGATGGGTCACGGCCTCACAAAATTCGTCAATCTCTACGCCCCTCACGATGCCGCGTATGGGTTCTTGTTGCAGGGGTAGTAGATAGATGATTTGCTCTAAGGTGAGGGGAATTAAGTTGTGGGTGTTGTAACTAGAGTTGTTGGTATGGTCATACACAAGAATATGCTTGCGTACTGACCCCCTAATTGAAAATTCAGTAGCCAACTGCAAGGCGGTGTAGGTTTTGCCCACATTTCGCTTACCCACGGCAAGCCATATATTACCCTTTGCGTTCATTACTTTTTCTTAGAAAATTTGTTTTTGACACTGCCCACCGCACCCGATATTTTTTCTACAATGACCTCCTTACCTGATTCTACAATCTCGGCTCCCGTGAGAAGAATGTAGTTTTTGAGAAAATCTCTAGGGTCTTCGAGGCGGAGTTCACCCCGCTCGTTCAAGTCCCACATCTCCTGAAAAATGAGTTCTTCGTAGATATTGCGCATATCATCATCGGAAAGAATGTGCGTTTTGGATTGCTCAATAGTCCTTCTTTTCTCGACTGCTTTGCGCATGGTCGGAATCATTGCAAGCTCTTCTTGGGTAAGGGTGGTGTCGAGTTTTTCGGCTCTTTCTACCATCTCTACCATTGCATTGGTAGCGGCCAAGGCACCCACGAGACTACGGGCAAATCTACCTGCGGTTTCGACGTACTTGAGGTTGACGGTGGCTTTCCATTTGGCCATGCTGCGCATCTTTTCCTCGTCCACTTTGTAGCGTGGGGGCGGTGGGGGTGGCATGTAAGGCGTAGGCATTCCATACATAGGTTGGGAAGGATAGGCATACATTGGCGGCATCGGTGCTTGACGCGGAAATTGCTCAGCTGCCACCGCATTTGGCGGCGGTACTGGAGCTTGAAAGATGGGGGTAGGCGCTTGATAAGCCTCTGGTGGGGTGGGTGGCGTACTTGGCGGGGGAAGCTCGGCAGGCTTTTCGGCGAGGATTTTTGAAAAGGCGGTTTTGGCCGTGTCCAAAGTATCCTGTGCCACTGCGCCTAACCACTGATCGCGAAGGTTTTGAAATTGATTCATCGGTTGAATCGGTTTATGAATTTGGAGAAGAATTTAGAAAGGCCGTCTACTAGCTTCATTTTGAGCCAATCGAAGGCTTTACCCTTGGTTTCGTCGATGATTCGACGGGCTTTTTGGGCGGTATTTTCGCGCTTGAGCAAGCGTTGGATTTCGTTAGAAATATAGGGTCTCATCCATTCCTGTATGGCTTCGGGGTTGGCATTGAGAAGTCCCATTTTGGCAAAGGTGTCGGTCAATAACCTCAACTGAACCTCGTTTTGAATGGTCGTTAGGGGGAATTGTTGGCGGAATTTGAGAGCCTCAATGGCATCCCGAAAAAAAGTCTGCGCTTCTTCTTCGGTAAACTCCCCAAAATCGTAGGTAATCACCTTTTCTTGGTTGACGATGACAAGTCTCATGAAGTGGGGCAAAAGGTTAGAAAATGGGTGATGATTTCGGTCGTGTTGAGGGCAATACTTCCGCTCTGCAAGCCTTGGGCTAGGCTCTTGATAGCGGCCTTAATCGAAGGATTGGAAAAGGCTTGGTAGGCTTCTTGCTGTGGGGTGAGTGCGGCAGGTGGTGGGGGTGGTGGTGGAGCAATGGCGTTAGGTGTAGGCGTAGTGTCAGGGTCAAATCCTTCAATGAGGACTTTTCTTACAATGCTGTTAATGCCTTCGCCACTCTCTTCTACCTTCTGGTCAATAGCATCTCTAAGTGATTGAGAGATTCGTAAACTTAGCAATTGCGTGTTGGCTTCCAAAAGCCAAGGGTGTTTGGTTAGGGCTACGAGGGAAGGTTGACTAATCATCTTTATAAGAAATAGTTTTCCGAAAGATGCAGTACAAAAAATGTGTTACGTGATGTAACCCTTACGTAACATGAGGTTTTATCACGTAACCTCACATAAAAAACACGTTACATATTATACGCATGGGAGGTTACGTAACATACGTTACATGATGTTACGTGGCTGTAACATCATGTAACGTTTTTAAATATTACTATTTTGAGGTAAATTGCGACTATAATACAGTCACCTACTAAGGAAGCTATGTTACCAACTGCCTCAACTCTTTCGCTAGATAATTCTTGGATGTTTAAGGAGGTTAATGAGAAATTTCTGACTCGAAATGAAATTTATGGCGACCACTACGCACGTCATAAAATGGCCTACATCCGAAAAACCTTGAACCTAAAACAAATCACCATTCGTACCTTTGCGGAGTTTTACCGCATTGATGTTTGGTTGTTTTATGGCAAGAAGTAGAGGTTTACCTATTACTTAAAAGTATCAAATCAATCATGGAAGCACTCTTAAATTTTGTTTCGCTGCTTATCAATGGCAGATTAAGCCACTGAGCCGTAGCTACAATAATGGCATCCATAAGTTTGAGGGAAGTGGAGAGTCGTGTTTTAATGGCTAAAGTCTTGACTTGTTCATTAAGGTCAAAAATCAGGAGTTGTTCCAACAAAGCCTTTATTAGCTTACGTTCTGAGGCTGTCATGTTTTTTTTGCACTGTATTTCCATTTCCGTGATGATTGATATGCAGGGGGTTTTGTCACCAAGGATGATTTTAACAGCCATATCCCCTTCCAACAAACGGATAAGAGCGTTGGTATCTAGCAATATGTATTCTTCTTTATTCACCTCTTAACTCACGTTGAAATTTCAAGGAGTCTTCTCCCCACTTGATTTTACCGAAGAACTTATCTACGTCAAATTTTTTAGTAGGCTTTTTGAGTTTGCCTAAAGCCTCTTCTATCTGCTTTTTGGTGGCGTTAGGTTTGATGATAACAGTCATGGTTGTAAGTATTTTAATTTCACTCACCAAAATTACAAATTTCATTTGACAATTCATGGCAAGATACATCATTCTCCCTTTGTACGTTCCCAAAGGGAGAGTGTATGTTTTTTCATTTATTATCCTGCCAAATGCCCTGAATAGCCTCAAACTTAGCTTGGGCTTGGACTATTTCTATGGTTACTTCGAGGAGTTGGTCGGCAAAATTGGGAAGGCATTCGGCTAACCCTATTGCCTTTTTTTTCAAGATTTGAATGACTTCTAGTTGGTCGGTGTAGGCTTTTCGATATGCCTCTCTGGTCAAGGTTATTTTATCAGGCATGGCAGGAGTTGTTTTAGGATTATCACCAATAGTAGCAGGAAGGCCAATATGCCCACTACCGAAAATAAGGTATTGGTTTTCATAGGAATTTATTGATTAAAGTAATTCTTCATCTGAGGGGTAGTTTTCATACTCAATGTATTGTATGGTGAGCGTTTTTTGAACGTATGACTTTGACCAACTGGCTAGTCTGCAAATGAGTTTGTAATAGAACCGTTGCAGTTTCCACTTTGCATGATTGGATTGGTAATGAGCATAGGTATGCAGGTCAAGCGACAATTGTTTAAAGCGTTTCAATACCTCTATTTTGAGGTATAGCTGATACTTCTCTTTCCGTATGTTCATGATTTTGGAGGTTTTTTAAGGATAAAATGCAAAAGCCTTTTTTGATTCCGAATCTTTCCCCCTCTAGCTTAAAGGAGATTTCGGCAGTGATATAAAATTTGCTATAGGACTGGAGTACTGAAGAATATTCGACCAAATGTAAGGTGTCTCCTACTTGAAAGTTACGGTCGTCTTTTCGTGCCTCAAACAGTTTGTTTCGGTTCCATATGGCCCAAAAGTATAAGGGCTCGGTTTTTAGTATGTGTGTCATGGAGTAGTCGTTTTAGGGTTATTTCATTAAGATTTTAAAGGCTTTTTTGACTAGATTGATATTCTCTTCGAGTTTTTGGTATTTCTCCTCAAACTCATTTCGCCAACGGTAATAGTCTCGGTATTGTTCTTCAGACTTCTTTTGAAGTGCTTGATACGCTTTTTTGGTACAGTCGTAGTCTTTGATGATGTATTCGATGACACTCTGACCCGTTTTGATGCCTTCTTTTTCCATGACTTCGTTCATGATGTTGACGAGTTCAGGTTTTTCGTTCATATCACGGAGTGTGATAGTCTTGAAGTCCTTTTTTTCTGAATTTGCTATCATTTTTTTAGGTTGGTTTGGCTGATGCAGCTCTGCTCCGTCGCGCATCAGCGATTAGTGCATTTATTTTGCTATCAAAATGGACGCTGCGGCGCTGTCCAGGCTTCACGATCAATAGGTATTTTGCTATCAAAATTTTATAGGAGTTTGATAAGCTTTTCGATGATGGCTTGCCGCTGATGCTTGTGCATCTGAGCAAAGTTCTTGGCCCAATTCTTTTGTTGCTTTTTGAGCGTTTCGCGTTCTCGGTAGTCCTTGCCGATGTAGTAGGTGTCTTGCAGTTTTTGGGGAGGCTCGTAGTTCAGGTACATATGCTCGGTGCGAACTTGACCACTTCTTGTAACGGAACTGTAGATAGTTTTCCTCCAATCCGTTAGTCTTTCTTCATACATGGCGTTTGGGTAGGTGGTGATGCCTATTTGTGCATTTTCAAACTGCAACAACTTCGTAAGAAGTAGCTCATGTTGACCATCTGTAAGTTCGTGCAAATAGCGATTGTTAGAAGAACGGGTTGAAAGAGGGTAAGGCGGGTCAACAAAAATGTATGTACCGATAGTATCAGGTAAATATCCCTCCGTTCTCTTGGTTAGAATCTGGAAGGCAGACCCCCACACCACCCATGCTCCTTCCTCTTCAATAGGTAAAACGTAGACCACAAGGTAATCTAAACTAATAAGGGGCAATTGGAGACTATGGGCAAGTCGTTTGGCTTGTTTGTGATTTGACTCTATCAGGAATGACCTTTTGGCTTTGTTGGTCAATCTCCTAAAAATAGAGGCATTCCCCGCAAAAATCTCCCAATAGTCGTGGCATTTCGGTATTTCGTTGATGATAGTCTGATAGACCCCGTCTTGCCCTTTGCCTCCAAAGTAGCTTTTGTCTGAAGCACCGCTTTTTATGGTGGTAGAAAACATTGGATTAGGGTTTGTTTTTGACGATGACCATGTTCATGAAGTAGAATTTGAGGTTTTCGACGCTTCCCAAGTGCCTAAACTCAAACTGTAGTTGTCGTTGGTATTCTTCGAGCTTCATCCCTCTATCAATGCGTGATACAAAGCTGCTGATGCGTGAAAAAGGATAGACGCTGATTGCTTCACAAATGGCATACAGGAAGGTTTTCCCTTTGACCTGAATCTCGTAAGTTTCCCCCACTTGGTAAAGGTCAGATTCAGGCAAAAGCACCTGAAAACTATGGTTAGCGGCCAATTTGTTGTTGTAGTTTTCGCCAAGATTGATTTTGGGAAAGGTCAAAGGTGGCTTGTAACCTTGTTGCTCAAAAAGGTCGATGTGATGGCTCCATTGGTTGTTCATTTCGGTAAGGGAGATTGAATTTTACAAAAACAGAATCAGGGATAGCATGAAGTAGCGTTTGAGGGTCGTAGTAGAGCGGATTTCCATTGATGTCCTTGGCGAACACGTCTATACGGGCAGGGCTGATGTAGGGCACAGCCTTCACAAAGAAGAGCTTGATTTGTGCGTTTTCGGCAGTGATAACGGCTTTTATCTCGGTCGAATCTTCGGTACGTTCGACGGCCAAAACCTGACCAATCGGAATGACAGGAGGAGACATAAATAAAGAACCAAGGGTGATGATTCCAATCACCAAAAAGTAGAGAAAAATGAGTTGGATTCGTTTCATAGAATGATTGTTTAGTGTTCAAAATACCAGAGATAATCTTCTTCATTGTCGGGGGTAGATTCGCGTTTCATATCTCCCAAAAAGAGGTTGAAATGCTTCGCCAAGTGCGTTTGGATATTGCCTTTGAGGATGTTCAACTCTTTGTTGTTGGAAGCCTCACACAGCTCAAAAATGATGATAGCGACCTCAACGGAAATCCTGACTTTCAACCCTCGTTGATTTGGCCCTTGATAGTGCCACAGTTGCCCCGATTTCTTCCATTTTTCGATGTCCTTAAGCAGGGTCTTGATATGGGCAATGCGAAGGATATTTTCGGGGGTACGGCTGAGGGGTTCGAGCCTTTCAAAATCGTGGCAGGGAGGGTAGATTTTGGCCATGAGCGTCCATTCTATCCAATCCACTTCGGCGGATTGGATATAGATTTCGGCCTTATCCGCTAACTTTTTGAAGTAAAAGTGAGGGTAGTGCATGGCTATCGACGGGTTTGTTGGATGTAGTACTGCCATGATTCCATGATTTTGGTCACAAAATCAACCCCTTCTTGGGTCGCAATGATGTCTCGGTTGATATGAGGCTCACATTGCCCATTCGTGAAGATGTTGAGTTTGCAAAGCATGGCATTGGGGTGACTTTCGGGAATCGTCCCTCCTTTGTTGTCGTTGAAATAGATTTGTATGGAGGTCATTTGATTGTCACCATAGCGTGATTTTAGCTTGTTTTCGATGAATCTGACCGACCTATTGAGTTCGAGCATTAGCCTTTCATCTTCGTTGAGAAGGGCGTCGTATTCGCGGTCTATTTTCTTTTTGAGGTAATACTTTAGGTTCTTTTTACCTTGATGATTGACGGGGTTTTGGTGGTAAATGGTGATAGCCAAAAGGCTATTGGCTTCATCAAAGGGGCTTTCGGATTTAGTAGCAGGCTTGAATACGGTAGTGTTCATGATTGATTTTGTTTAA
This sequence comes from Runella zeae DSM 19591, assembly GCF_000423565.1. GTDB lineage: Bacteria > Bacteroidota > Bacteroidia > Cytophagales > Spirosomataceae > Runella > Runella zeae. Next base: position 7,603 of record NZ_AUIF01000060.1, read on the forward strand.
TTGTTTGATAATCAGTTGTTTGTAAATTTTGTCAAGAAAAATCGGGCCGCGCCCCCCCCTAACCCAAAGTCAAAAACCGAAACGGGCCGCAACTTTCCGGAAAATTGAACCGAAACAGGGAGGATTTTTTGGGATAAAAGGTCGAAGACCTTACTAAAAGTCCTTTCAGAAGTTCAGACGAGTACAGATAGGTACGGATTCAGTACTTGTGTCTGTACTTATAGTCAAAAATTAGCTATTCCCTTTTTAAAAAATGGGCAAACGAGTTTTCAAAAATCGAAGCAATGGCCGACGGCGTTTCGGAGCGTTTTTGGGCTTGGTTTTCGACCTGAGCTTTGGCGGCCATGATAGAAGCCCCTACCACACGGTGTTTTTGGTTGGTTTGTTGGGTTTTGTAGCGTGATTCTTCGGCGGATAGTTCGCCGACCTTGACGGCTTCGTTGTGCCTCTCATCCTCAAATTGAAGCACAAGCGGGTTAACTTTGAGGATGATACAGGGGGTGTTTTGGTCGTGCAGTCCCAATCCACCACGGTACTTTTCGGTCAAAAATGGCTTGTACATACCCAATAGCTTATTGATATGATTTTTGATAGTAGCAATGCAACAACTATCGTTGAGTGCTTTCCTAAGATAGCTGTGGGTGATGCGGATTTCGTAGGCACGGGCGGTAGGTTTTCCCCAATTTTTGATGTAGTGCATGAGGAGTTGCCAAGCGGTGTTCTGAACGCTTTGGTGCATACGTGGATAGGTATCCTTGTTTTCTTGGCATAGTTTTCTGATTTGCTCGTTGGAATGGAAAAACTCGGCTAGTTTAGCTTTGGTCTTGGCCATTGAAAAAGCAGGTTTTCGAGGAAAGAAAGAAGCGGGTGCGGCGTGACGTTGGTACTGAGACCAAATCCCTGCGGTAACGGTGTTTTTGAGCATTTTTTTAGGGGTGAAAGTTTGTAAAAATGACTGAAAATGAGTACTTTTATGTATTGAAATCGGGTATAGTTCTAGTTTATTCTTTCTTCTAAAAAATCCCTTATGGCTCTAAAATGCTGTAAGGCCAATCCTTTTTTTGTTTTACCAAACCTGAGAATGCAAGCCCAGTTGGGATAGGATGCACCTATCAACACAGCTTTCTCACAAACTTCTACCCGTTGGTACTGCTTTTCGATTTTCTGACAGAGTTGTTCTGCCCATTCGCGGCTTTCGGTGGTAGTCTTCATTGTTGTCTCAAACGGTTGGTTTGGCATTTAGTGGGTCCGTGGCCATTGTAGGCATAGAGGTTGGGAAAGATTCGGTCACATCCCTTGCAATGGATACCCTCATTGATAGAGGGAGCGTTTTGGCTTTTCTGAGTGAAGTACCATTCAATCCAGTCGAGGGGGGCAACGGAGGCTTGGTTGGCAAAATTGGGTATACGAAGCAGGGCAGTTCGTTGGGCATGGGCATTGCCTCGTGCGGCCAATCCTTCTTCTACTATACTTATTAAGTTTTGTAAGGCTTGTTCTCGTTCTTTGGTAGCAAGTGTCATGGTTTTTGCAGGATTAAAGAGAGGGCAGGATTCTGCCTAGCTAAGTAGGTAGCTAGTACCTGAGTCAAGGAGTGCTTCGGTAGTATTTACAGGGTATGAACAGTATGAACTTCTGAGGATTTGATGAAATCCAAAGTGGCTTTGATTTGTGAGTGAGCTTGAAATTGACCCACAAAATCGTCAAAATCGCTATAATTAGAGTGGGGAACTAGTGGAATAATATGCTCAAAGACCATCAGATTTACGTAAAACCATTTTCTGAGAGGGCAAATATCGACCCACAAATACATCTCAAATGGTTCCCACTTGGGGATACTAAAAATACAGTGAATAAGGCTTTCTCCTGCCACAATGTCTTCGCCTCCTAACTCTGCCAAAAACTTTGTAAATTCATTCATTTTAGGTATTGGTTTATGGTGAAAAAAGCGTGTTGGATTAATAAAAGAACAATGGAATCCAAGTGAGGCAGCAATAGTAAAAGGGCAATCCAAGGCTAAAAACGCCGATGAAAGGGGCAAAAAGGAGAATCCAGAAAAGTACTGGATACGACCAATGATGCTTGGGAGTTTCGGAGGTAGGGGCGATTTTCATAGAGTTACTTGTTTATAACTTTTCTAATTCAAGCTGTTTTCCTTTTTTGTTGGGGCTGTAATAGTCATGATAACGAACAATCTTTTCCGACAACCAATCAAACTCATTGGGCGTAGGCACTTGAAGCGAACCCAAGGCCAGCATCATGTTATACTGCTGAGGGGTCGAGTAGTTGAAGTGCGTCATGAAATCAGATTTGATTTCGCTTCTCGCTTTTTTGGGAATGATACCGTCATGGTACTTCAAACGAATTTCCTCAAGTGTTATCATGCTTTTAGACCGTTTAGTAAAAATCTCTAACATTTTTGTTGAAAAGTTGCCAAAAAGTTGTTGATTTGTTGTGAAATGCGATGTAAATATACTATTAAAAGTTACATTAATACACTTTAAAGTAAATATTTTTTACTAAAATCCATAAACAACTGACTACCAATTAGATAAAAGTTAAAAAAATACACTTTTCTAAATTAACTAATGCAACTTTAAACTACTATATAAAGCTAAAAAGCTAACGGTCGCTAGCAATTTATAACTAAACTTACTCTAAATCACAAAGTAAAAGTTTAAATAATTACTCTAAAAAGTTACATAACTTAACTATTAACATGAAAATGGAACAAAATGGAATAGGTGCGAGAATCAAGGAATTGATGTATCGACGTGGTATAAACCAGTCTAAACTGGCTGAGTCTATAAACCTTTCTCATGCAGCAATTAACAAAATAGTCAACAACTATTCGATTCCAAGAGACAAGGTGATAGATGCCATTTGTGAGACATATAAAATAAATAAGGAATGGCTCAAGTATGGTATAGGGGAAATGGAAAATAATGGAATGATTCTCCCAAGTGTCTATTCTACTCCTGACAACTATTTACAAGAATATCTTTCTCGCCTAGAGAAAGAGTTCATCGAAATGCGTCGATTTTTCCAAACCCAACTTGAAGCAAAAGATCGCCAAATTGAGTTTTTAATGGGTCAAGTGGGAAAGCTTGATGTGAGCGAAAGTGCCACCTGTGAAATTATACCAATGCCTATTACTACTGATAAAGTGCATGAAGAAGGGAATAAAGTCCTTGAATTTGTACCCAATGCGGTAATGCTAGTTGTGTAATTGCTCACAGTTTCGCTCACAGTTGGAAATTCAGCATTTCCAAGTGGCTATCTATCAGAAAGTTGAGGGTTTTGCCTCTGTTCCCCTACGGGTCACAGAATCGCACTAAGACGTGTTGAAACCACTAAAACCCTGCTTTTCAGCAGGGTTTTTTGTTTTCATAGCCTGTACAAACTACTAATTTTCAGCTATTTCAGGAATTAAAACCAAAATTTGTGGAGTAAGTTTCATTCCTAATAAATAGCTTAGGGAGTTTAAAACCCAGTTGGATAAACAAGCAAGAGTCTATAATATAGCTATTCAGAAGGACACACGTTGATTCAGTTGATAGCTCACAAATGGCTTTTATGAAAAATCACTGGATTTTGATATTATCTTCAGCAGCTGACAAGTCCATAAAAGCATAAAACCTTCAAAAATTTTACAATTTAATCCGTTTTACTTTTATGTTATTAATCGGTATCTTGAACGCCACATCATTAAAATAAGTAAAAGTTATCTAAATCAAACCTCATGAAAACTTCTTTCGTCCTCTTGGTTAGCTTTTTTAGCCTATTTATTTTTCAGTCTAGTTTTGCCCAAGGGCCACCGCCTCCAGGCGATGAGTTAAATTTTGACCAAAAGAAAGTATCAGTTGCTGAGTAAAAAAAACTACTGATTGGTGAATGGATGTTAGAAAATGACAAAAGTCAAGGTCTTAAAATCACAGCCACTACTTTTACAAATACCATTAAAGAAATTTCGCATAAAGCAGTAAGCTATAAAGTTAGTAGTACAGACAAATGTTCATGTGATTTTGGCGAAGTGCCACCACCCCCTATGCTTCTGGGTTGTGTTTCAATCCCAAACACTAAAAATTGCTATCTATTATACGAAGTAATAGAAGGTGACCAAGTTGGTTTAAGGTTGGGGCTTTTAGATCCGGTAAAAGAAACAGTGAAACCTTTTACTTTATTTAAAAAATAATCAACTCATTATTGTTCTGCAGACCAATATTATTTGCATCCTGATTACTGGGCTTTTCTTGCCAGCAATCATATGTTGCTACTGGACAGAATTTGAACTTTTTCCAATCCCCCCCGCCAAAGTTCCAAAAAGTTGGCGAGGGGGATATCTCAAAATTTGCCTTCATTCACATCATGAATAAACTGGATGACGCCGTTCATGAATACCTTTTGGTCGTCCCACATGGCTAGGTGGCTACCGTTTGGGCAGTACAAATAGCGCCCTTTTTTTACCATCTTGCTTTGCTCTTCCATGGCTTTGGGATCCATGGTGTCGTGCTTAGCACCAATCATGAGCGTGGGTACGATGATTTCGGAGAGTCGGTTTTTGATGTCCCACTGCGCCAGTCGTCCGCTGATGCCAAATTCGCTGGGGCCTTGCATGAGGGTGTATACTTCGTTGTTGGCATGCTTGAGCGCACGGTTGAGGCCGTCGGGCCATTCTTTCAAACGACAAATGTGCTCTTGGTAAAAATTAGGAAGGAGTAGTTCCATATAGCGAGGATTGGCAAAGTCTTTTTTGGCTTCTAGCGCTCTGATTTCGGCCAAGATTTCGGGCTTCATTTGCTTGGCAAGCACTTCGTCGGCATATTTGCCGTATTCGGGCGCACTTGCTACCATGTTTGCAATCAGCAGGCCTTTGAGGTTTTTCTGGTATTTGAGGGCGTATTCCATGCCCAAAATTCCCCCCCATGAGTTGCCTAACACGTAAAAATTAGAACTATCGGCCCCGATAGCCTGACGCACTTGCTCCACCTCTTCCACAAATCGCTCGGTAGTCCATAAGCGGTCGTCTTTGGGCTGATCGCTGTAATAAGACCCTAATTGGTCATATTCATAAAACTCAAAAGCTTCGCGCTGAAAAAACGTCTCGAAGCATTCCATGTACTCGTGGGTCATGGCAGGGCCACCGTGCAAGAGCAGGATTTTGATTTTAGGATTGGTACCAAATCTTTTGGTCCAAACCTTAAAGTCACCCACGGGGGTTTTGATGGGGATTAATTTTACGCCTGCCGATTCGAGCGAATCTCCGTAGGAGAAATAATCAGCTACCGTAGCCGATGTAGAAGTTTTGGTTTGCTGGCAAGCCACTAACAAACACAGCCCTAGGAAAAAATAAATAACGCGCATAGTTTTTGGTTAAGAGTTTTTATAAAGTTAAAGTATATTTCAAAGGATGTCCATTTTCAGGATGAAATTCTTACCCTACCTTTAGGTTCATTCATACGCATACAAACGAGTAATGTGCTTATCTTCGATAGTATAAATCAAACATACCGCCAACGAACTGTCGGGCAGATATTCTTCTACCGTCCCTTCCACAATCACATGATAGAGACCTGCCGGATAGAGTTGTCGTATCTCAAAGGGTTTGGCTTTGGTCAGTAATGTTTGGTATCGACGCACAAATAGAGCTTTAGATTCTTCCACATCTACAAAATGAGTAGCGCGTCCTCGGTAATGAAGCTTTTCGGCGCACAGTTCCTCTACCGCCCGCCAATCCTGACGATTGAGGTGTTTGTGAAGTTTTTTAGTAAGATTCATATTATCGGTTTGCTTTTGTGTCATGTCGGAGGATTGACAAGTCCCTAAGAGATGAAAAGCAAAGACCAACTGAAGCGGATAAGTAAGTCTCATATGTCTTTTTGTACAAATACCTCAACAATGGTACTATTTAAAAACTCGTAAATCAGGAAGCAAATCTCTCCTTCTCTTTCCACAAACGCTTCTCTTATTGTGCCAAAAACTTAGTGTATTGTATCAAAACTTAGTGTATTGTTGCAGGAAGGGGTAGTTTGCTATTGAGGCAGATTAAACTGACGCATCACAGATTTAAAAATCGGATTTGAATGGTAGGATTTAAAAGCAATCATCACTTTGGTATCGCGATAAAGATAGCCTCCATCAGCGGCTTTTTTGAGATTGATAAGGCTACTATCGGGCTGATTGAGACCTGCATATACCACCGCCCGTTCGTAGTAAGCACGGGGAGTATCGGCCAATGTCTGGAGATATTGGCGGGCTTTTTGGGTATTTCCTCGTTTGGCTTCGCAGTAAATCAAAATAGGTACCTGACCTTTATCATCTGGATTTAAGCGGATTGCGTCTTCAAAAGCCGATACTGCTTTAGGATAATCACTCTGGGATACCCAATATAAAGCAATCGACATCTTGAAAGAAAAAGACTTATCGAAAAGGGTTTGTCCTGTTTCAATCCCCGCTCTAGCTTCCTCTCCACGACTCGCTAGGCTACAATTAATAATGTGAGCACTCAGCATGATAGGATGAAGGGGTGCAAGTGCAATCGCCTGTGAACTACACTCAATCGCCTTATCAAGCTTTCCGGTAGTGCGCATAAGTAAGCCATACCAATGATAAATGTCTGCATTGTTGGGATTGTGCTGTAAGGCTATCTGGTAGGCATTTTCGGAAGCGCCCCATTGATAAGTAGCATAATAAAGACTTCCCAATACGCCATAGGCAGAACTGTTGGCTGCATCAAACTGAATGGCTTTTAGGGCATTTTTTTTGGTCAATTCGTCAAGTTTAGAAGATTCCATCTTATTGGAACCACGTAGTAAATGGTAGGCAAAGGCTTTGAGCGCATAGGCTTCTGCAAAAGTAGAGTCGATTTTGAGAGCACGGTCAAAACGAACAATACTAGCCAAGAGGTCTTCATCCATTCGACTTACTAAAAGCTGCCGCCCTTGTACCATGATATTATAGGCTTCAGGACTGCGGGTATGTTTTTCGTTAGCCAAAGCATTCACAGTGAGCTTTAGTTGAGCAGCCACTTCCTTTACAATTTGGTCTGTCAGTTGAAAAATATCCTTGTATGCACCATTGTATGTTTTAGACCAAAGTCTAATATCATTTTGGGTGTCAATCATTTCGAGTTTGATTTGAATCTGATCACCTGTTTTCAAAATAGCTCCCCTGATTACATTGCCTACATGAAGCTCATCCCCAATTTTCCAAATACTTTTTTTGGTATTTTTATATTGGTCGGAAGACGAGCGTGCAATCACTCTCAGGTTTTTGATAAGCGAAAGAGAAGTATGAAGTTCGCTCATCACTCCGTCTAAGATAGGCTCAGTATCGGTCGTACCAAGGTTTGTAAAAGGCAAAATGGCTAAAGAACTTTGGGTAGGCTGCGGAGAGGTAGATTCTCTTCTTATCAACAACAAGATGGCGCTCATAGCAGTTAAAAACATAACGCCCCAAAAAACATATATACCGCTACGTTTCAGTGTTATACTATTCAAAAACAGTTTCTTAGGTGGTGGTGATGCCGTAATTACGATTGGTGGTTCTTCTTGGAGGCTGCGCGCTTCTGTCTGAATACTGTGTTGTATCTGCTGTTTTCTAAAATCAGAAGGACTGAGTTTGAACTCTTGGATAAAATAAGTACTAAAATTCTGAGGATTGACCAAGCCTACCATGTCACCAATCTCCGAAATACGGAGGTCGGTATTTTTCAACAAATCTCTAGCTTTTAGCAATTTACGCCGACGAATATACAAAGTTGCCGAAAGTTCTGATTCTTCTTTGAGCAATCTATGCAAACGTGAGCGACTCATCCCAAGTTGCTCACAGATAGTATCAATCGTAAGGGAGGGATTGTCAAGGTTATCGTCAATCAGCTTATTTAATTTTTCTATAAAGACCTTATCAGTCATCATTTTCTAAAGTAGGCCGTGGAGTTTTTCTGGTTAAATATACTCATATTTCATAAAGAACTCCTTTGTTGTGAGTATTCGGTTACATTCAAAAAAAGTTTTTGTAAAGCTTTCTATTATCTTCCAAACGATGCTGTAAATTTGAAACTCCACCCAAAGCTCATCATTGACAGCTACCTCATGCCAAGAATACTCCTTTTCTTTTTTCTTCAGATAAGCTTTATGCCTAATAGCTTTTCCCAAAATATTGCCAATTTCGTAGATATAAAACCAAAATATGATAGTGCCAAAATCGAATTTAAAAGGTTTGAAAAAACGCATAGGAGTTTTATCCAGACAAAAAATACGAAGATGTATTATCTTAGTTGGGGTAATCCTCAACATACACCGCTGATTTGGGCGCATGGGAGTTTTACAAATAGCTATGAATTATTAGGGCTTGCCGAAGATTTAGTAAAACAGGGGTATTATGTCATTGCGATTGATTATTATGGACATGGCCTTACCAAAATCCCGCCCCATGAGGTGTCTTTGTATCACGTAGCCGATGACATCAATACATTGATGGAAGCAAAAAAAATCAAAAAAGCGGTAATTGGCGGTTGGTCGAGAGGAGGATTTATCGCTACGGCTTTTTATGATGCTTATCCCGACAAAGTGCTAGGGTTGGTTCTAGAAGATGGCGGCTCGGTTTCGACCAATACTCATTATCATCAATTAGAAGACCCCGTATTACGCCAACAAGTCCAAAATATTTTCAAGGACAGAGTGACATACGCCAAATTCGACACTGAATATGAAGCTTATAAAACCTATTATGATTATAGCAGCGGTGGTACGCAGTTTGAACTTTTGGCTTGGCTGACAGCAGACGACCAAGGGAAATGGAGCATTGGAAACGGCCTCGAAAAATTGTTTCATATGGCGAATGAAGCTCAGTTTATTGACAACATTTTGAGACCTACCCAATCGACATTGTTTGGGGAATCAATGGCTATCATTGAGCCTAAGATTGTATATCGAAATTTACAGGTGCCGATGCTTATCTTAGACCCTACTTCAGAGCATGACCTTTTCCCCTATGAGGTTGAAAATAGAAAGCTCCAAAAGCAACATCCCCGTCTCATTACTCATAAAATTTATGAGCATACAGGCCACAATATTCATTACGAAAAACCTGCTTTATTTGTCGAAGATTTAGGAGCGTTTTTAAAAATTGTCAAAGCGCATTGGGCCAAATAAGCTTTGTTTTACTTTCCAGCAGTTTTGATTTTGATATTGCGATACCATACAGTGCTCCCCCAATCTTGCAAACCAATCAATCCGCTGTATATTCCTTGAGCAATAGGCGCATTTTTGAGACCACTTGCAGCTATTCTTTGCTTCCAATCAGCGCCTTTGAGGTTATGTTCTTGAATCGTAAAGCCGTTGAGGGTGACGGTGAGCATTCCGTTTTTCAGGATCATATGCACTTGATTCCACTCTCCTACGGGATTGAGTTCGCGCACGCGGGCATTGGCTACGCCAAAAAAATCGCCTGCGCGGTGTTTGTTTTCAGAAGCTCCTTCGTAAATTCTATCGTCCAGTACCTGCAATTCCAAACCTGTATCGTGCATGTTTTTGTATTGCGGTGCTTCTTTCACAAAAAAGAAAATACCGCTATTGGCAAGTGAGCTTACTTTCCATTCGGCCTTAAACTCAAAATCTCCATTGACCGATTCGTCGGTTACTATATCTCCTCCATTAACGGCTTTATTGCCTCCTCTATTGGGTACATGTAATTTGATAGCTCCTTGCTCTATCATCCACGCACTCCCTACCGCCTTCCCTCCGTAAGCATGCCATCCACTCAAATCTTTGCCGTTGAAAAGTAATTTCCAGCCTTGTTTTTTTTCTTGGGCAGTGAGCGTGTTTTGCGCTTGAATTGATGAGCATACTAGACCAAAAGCACAGAGGAATACAGCGATAAACTTCGACATACACAACATTTTTTAGGGTGATGTATGTAGAAGTCTATCGCTTTCCTAAATTACTCTTTGTAGGTTGTTAATCTATTTTTAGCAGTTTTTTAGCCAATCGTTTTTCGGCAGTTTGGGCTTGAATAAAATAACTACCCGCACGCAATGACGCCACTGAAAGCGTACTTTGATGAAGTTTGCTAGGCTGCGGGGATTTCCATTCTTGCAAAACCCTTCCACTAGCATCAGTCAACTGAAAAGATACCGCCGCCGCTTGGGGCATCAAAAGCTTAATATGACACAAATTAGCCACGGGATTGGGCGAAATCTCCAACGTCATCTCTGCCGTGATAGGCTCAATGGAAGTAATGATGCCCACCGTGATTTCATTGGAGGTAGCCACGCAACCTGTCCGGGTCACAAGCACACGGTATGTTCCGGCTTGTGAAGTACTGTAAGCATTGGTAGTAGCATTGGCAATGGGGTTATTGTTTTGCTGCCACTGATAGCTAAGCCCCGTACCCGTATTGGCGGTAAGGGTAGTAGTTTCGTTGGGCATAATTTGCGTCTTGGTTGCCGTAATAGTCGCGGGAGGAAGCGCAAACGCCTCAATACCCGCCGCAGGCGAAGTACCAATACAACCGCGTGCATCTTTGACAACAACAGTCACATTACCAGCTGTATTCACCGTATAAGTGTTGAGATTAGTACCTACATTGACCGTGTCTTTTTTCCATTGATAGGTCAAAGGTGCTACTCCACCCTGTACCGCAGCGGTGAGAGTCGTACTTTGATTGGGACAAAACCCTAACGTACCTGTCACGGTAGGGCGGACATTATCTTCCGAAACATTGACAATTGTAGAAACAAGACAGCCTTCACTATCTACAATACTCAAGCCATACTGCCCTCCGTCTTTGATCTGAAGGCTATCTTTATTATTATCCACTTCTACATTGGCGATTTTCCACTGGTAAGTAAAAGGCGATTTTCCTCCCCCTATTTCGGCTCGAAGTGTAGAGCCTACATTACTACATACCGAAGGCGTTCCTCCAATACGTAGCGTAGGCATCATGGGCTGAATCACTTCCACATTACTAGGGGCTGAAGTACACCCCCTTCCATCTACTACGGTTACTTTGTATATACCTCTTTCTCTAGCTACGAAGCTCTGAGAAGTTGCAATGACAGTGCTCGAATCTCCCTTGCTCCAACGGTATAGAAAAGGGCCATTGCCATTGGCAGGAACAGCATTCAGCGCTACACTACCGCCGTTGCAAGGAATCCTTAGGTTGGGAGCTTCGATAGTAACCGATACCGTACAGTTGCTAGGTTTGATTGCAATAGGAGCCGCAAACAATTCCCAACCTACATTAGGATCTGTCGAATTGGCATAATACAAGGCGATGTCGTTTACGATTCCGCACAAATAAGTCCCACTAGCGGGAGTCAGGCTAAAAAGTGTATCTGTTTCTCCCGAAGTACCATCTGTACGCCAGCCATAAAAATCTTGGTTGGGGCCTTGAGCGATAAAAACAGCGTTGTTGTTATAGTTCAAATAGGTATTGTCAGGCCCCACGTCGAGGGCTTTCCCTACCCTTGATGTGATGAGTGAAGGTACTGCTTGGGAAACCGACGCGCCCCAGAGCCCACTTTGAATAGCGGGATTGCCTTGGTTTCCGTTTAAACTTCCTAATAACAAGAATGAATTTTTCAATCCAAAAATCCGCTCAGGACGTTCTACCGAAGTATTGCTTACAAGCCTAGTGCCCTCATCTGTACCATCGCTACGCCAAATAGCACCTACATTGGCACTTCCTCCTACTCCTGTGAGGCGAGTCGGCGTCAGAAAATAAACGATATTGTCGATTGCGGTGAGATTACTAGGTACACCTAATGACGAAGAAGCCGAAAAAACATCTGTGCTACTGCTCAATTCTTTTACCAATACCGTCCCATCAGGTGTACCATCAGTACGATACAGTCTACGTGTATCTACAAAGTAAAGGTGATTGGAAGTAGCAACACTTCCAAAATTGTATTGACCCAAAAAAACGGGTCCAGATATATTTCCTTCACCAAATTCCTTAAAAAGCTGCGTATTGTTTTGAGTACCGTCTGTCACCCAAAGCTCTGAGCCAGTGGTAGAAAAATTGGCAGTAAAGTAAATTTTGTCTTTAAACCGCATAAGCGCACTCACAGTGGTAGCGGTGTTGTTACCAATGCGAGGTCTGATGACACTCGTTCCTGCCCCTGAACCATCTGTACGCCAAAGCTCATTGGAAGAGTTACCTATATTGCCCGCGCTTCTAGCCGTAAAATAAACGTAGTTTTCAGCCCCCAATACGGCTTGATAGTTGGCACTCACGATACCATTTGCCGTACCAGGATTGAAATCTCTTACAAGGCCTGTGCCGTCGGTAGTACCATCAGTACGCCATAGTTCAGTACCTGTAGTGGTAGTATTAGCAAAAAAGAACAAATAATTGTCGTTGGCAATAAGTCCGCCAAATTCGTCACCCAAAATATTGGTAGCATATGTAAACGACAAAAAAATAGAGGTTCCTTGTCGTGTACCATCAGAGCGCCAAAGGGAAATTTTGGAACCATCCGACGCAAAGAAGTATAAGTAGCCCTTAAAAACGCAAAAATTATGACTTAGCTCTGAAGGCGACATTCCGGCGTTGCCCGTTACCCCAAAACGAATCGAGCTCCCACTTCCTACATTAATATCTTTGACAAGATAGGGGCGAGTTTGCCCAAACACTTGACAGACACTCAATAATAGACCGATAAGTAAAGATTGATATTTCATGAAATGGCTTTTTGTTAACTGTCAATAGTTAATCGTGCTGGTCAAGTTAAGGGTTAATTTGCAAAATTTCATCGCAAAAACGCCATTAATTATCAAATGGCATAGATTATTTAATGCATTCGGTCGCCTCTTACTTCGAGAGTTTGCATGATATGAGCTTCGGCGGCAAGTAATTCTTTCCAACGTGACCGCACTTTGTCGGCAGGCAGGTAGGTTTCGGCTAGTTCAATAAAATTGCGATAATGGCCCGCCTCCGAAATCATCAACTCATGATAAAACTTCCGTAAATCTTCGTCGGCAATATGCTGAGAAAGGAGCTTAAAACGCTCACAGCTACGGGCTTCGATGAGCGCACACAGAAGCAATCGGTCCAAAAACACCTCTTCGCGGTCGCCTTTTTTCTTGATAATTTCTTGCAAACGATTGACGTATTCATCTTTACGAGCACGCCCTAATTTAAAACCTCTTTTGTTGAGTTCTTTCAAAACCATCCTGAAATGTGCCCATTCTTCGGCTACTACGGGGGTCATTACTTCCACCAATTTTTCTTTTTCGGGATAATGCACAATCATCGAAATACAAGCCGAGGCAGCTTTTTGTTCGCAATAAGCATGGTCAATCAGAATTTCTTCCAATTGCATTTCGGCGATATTGACCCAGCGCGGATCGGTAGGAAGCTCAAGGCCCAAAGTCGTCAGAGACATAATGTTTGGAGACTAATTTTGGAAATACTTAATTACGCCTACAAAATTAAGGATTCTAAAATCATTGGCACTTCTTAAACTACTTATCTGATACTCCTATCTAAATTTAGCTTTTGCAAAAGTCCACAAAAGCGTATTATTTTCGCTTAACTCTCCTCAAACAGCATGAAAAAACAACTCTTGAGTTTTTTATTGGTAAGCATTTTCGCGCGAAGTATCGCTCAGGTCTACAGCGTCGAACAGTCTAAAAGCGATCTAAATTTTCTCCGCCATATCTTAGAAGAAGCACATCCGGGGCTTTATTGGTACACGCCAAAAGATAGCATGGACAGTGCCTTTGAGAAGGCTTTCAACCAACTCGACCGCCCCATGAGCGAAAAAGAGCTGTTTTTTAAGTGGGCGCCCCTCATTACCAACATCCACTGTGGGCATACTTATCTGATGAATTCGGAAGCTTTTGACGCCCAAAAAGACGACAACTCTTGGTTTCCTTTTCATTGTCAAGTCATTAACAATCAGCTTTTTGTCCGACTTTTGGGTAAAAACTGCTCTGATACCACCCTTGTACGCGGCACCGAAATCTTGCGCATCAACGACAGACCTGTTTCTGAATTTATCCAAACTGCGCGCAATTATTGCCAAGCCGATGGCTACAACCAAACTTTTAAAGATTACTTTTTGAGTTTGTATCGGTTAGAAGAAACCATCAACGACCTCTACAACATCAAAGCTCCGTATCGAATGCTCGTCAAAAGCCCCCGAGGCGAAGTTCGCGAAAGTATTGTGTTTACAAAAACACGTACTGTGGTTTCAAATACCTCCTCCAAACCCTCCAAAGCCGAAAAAAAACAGCAAGCGAAGGCCGCTTTGGAAAAACTACGCAATTTCAAAGTGCTATCAGAAGCGCCACACACGCTTCTGATGACTTGCAATGGCTTTGGATATGAAGATCATAAAAAATTCCACAAAAGCGTTTTTCGGGTGTTGGAACAACAAAAAATTAAAAACCTAATCATCGATTTACGCAACAATCCCGGCGGAGATACCGGTAGCAGTGATGATATTTTGAGGTATGTACTGACCCAAGCTATTCCCAATTTTCGAACCTGCGATGCGCCCGTCAATCAGCTATCTTTTACGGCACACATCGCCCCCGCCCCTAAAGATCATTTGTTTAATCCCAAAGAATTGAAACAACTTCCCAACGGACAATACCGCCGCATTGCCGACGGTATCGAAATCGTAAAACCTTATAAAAAAGGCCACTTCAACGGACAAATATATGTACTCACGAGCGGTTTTACTTTTTCGGCGGGTGCGATTTTGGCGAGTTTACTCAAAGCCCACACCAATGCTATTTTGATTGGTCAAGAGACGGGTGGAGGTGAAGCAGGATGCAGCGGCGGCCTTACCTCTAAAGTAATACTCCCACAAACCAAAATGATAGTAAATTTTCCTCATTTTAGACTTGAAACCAATACCTCTGCCCCCAATGTAGGTAGAGGCGTACAGCCCCACTACCCTGTTGTTTATACGGCCAAAGATATAGCTTCAGGACGAGACGTAGAAATGGAAAAAGCCATAAAGCTGATTCTAAACCGAAAAGAGACTTTCTAAGTTTGGAAAAGACATAGACCTAAAACTTAGAAAGTCTTACCTAAAAGCCATCGAGCTGATTCTAAACCGAAAAGAGACTTTCTAAGTTTGGAAAAGACATAAACCTGAAACTTAGAAAGGCAATTTACCCAAATCTACATTGCCTCCTGTAAGAATAATGCCTACTTTTTTTCCTGAAAATCTCTCTTTGTTGCGCAATAGCGCCGCAAAAGGCACCGCACAGGAAGGTTCAATAATGATTTTCATCCGTTCCCAAATCAGGCGCATGGCCTCGATGATTTCGGGGTCACTTACCAACAAAATATCTTTCACATGTACCCGAATGATTTCGAGGGTTTTGTCACCGAGATTGGTTAGCAATCCATCAGCGATGGTATTAATAAAAGGGGCTTTTTCAATATGCCCAGTTTTGATGGACAATACCGCATCGGCGGCGCCTTCGGGTTCGCCCGCTATCACCTCCGCTTTGGGACAAAGATAATGAGCACTCAAAGCGGTACCGCTCAACAATCCACCACCGCCCACGGGAGCCATAATCACATCAAAATTTCCTTTTTCTTCAATCAATTCTTTGGTGGCCGTAGCTTGCCCTGCAATCACGCGATAGTCATTGAAAGGGTGAATCATGGTAGCTCCCTGCGCTGCCATAACTTGTGCCACGGTACTTTCACGGGCTTCGAGCGTAGGCTCACACTCAATCACCTCCGCACCATAGCCGCGTACTGCATCTTTTTTGACTTGCGGCGCAGTGCGTGGCATTACGATATAGGCTTTGGTACCTACCAAGCCTGCCGCATACGCAATCGCCTGCGCGTGGTTGCCCGACGAATGTGTGGTTACGCCATTGGTGAGTTCTTCTTCCGACAACGACAGCACGGCATTGACCCCTCCACGTGCTTTAAATGCGCCGATTTTCTGGAAATTTTCGCATTTAAAATAAACCTCTGCTCCACTTAAACGATTGAGAGTCTCACACGTAAGAACTGGTGTCTGATGAATATAAGGGCGGATGCGCTCGTGCGCCGCTGTAATGACAGATAAAGTAGGAATCATAAGTATGGGTTTACGGAAGCGATAAAAGTAGGAGGTTTTGAAAAAAATACAAAACCTCCTAAATAGAATATTTCTCAGGAAGTCGCTTTAAAAGACCTAATGTAGAAGAAAAAAAATCAGGTATGAAACCCTTAACAAGGGTTGTATTATCATCGCTCGTCCCGACATCATGTCGGGACGATACGGTATAAAGTCTCCGACTTTATACTAATTGAAGCACTCAAAAAAAACACAATACTCTTTTTTCAACTCTGCACAAGCGGCTGATTTTCCAAATATTCTTGCCAATCAGCAATTAGGTTCTTTTTCAACACCCTTGGAAATTTATTTTGTCCGCCTAACTTACCTCTCTTGGCCATCCAACCATAAAAAGTATCGGTCGGTAATATCGTCACAAACACATCTTTGAGAGCATGACGACGCTCCACTACATAGTCGTCATTTAGGACTTTGAGGTGATGGTCGATTTTTTCTTTTACCAATTGCGCATCCACCTGATCGTTGGTACCAATATACCAATGATGCGCAAAAAGTGAATCCAAACGAACACCCGCTACCGTAAACTCCTTGACCGTAATCCCAAGTTCTTCGGCAGTAAGCTCAATGGCCTTGTTCATATTTTCGACCGTGAGGTGTTCGCCACACAGGCTCAAGTAGTGCTTGGTACGGCCTGTTACGACGATTTCACCGTATTTTTTATTCACAAATCGGATAGTATCACCAATCAAATAACGCCACGCCCCCGAACAAGTCGAAATTAGCAAAGCGTACTCTACCCCTTCCTCCACTTCATCAATCATGAGCGTTTGGGGGTTTTCTACCATCTCCCCATCTTCGTTGAAATTTTGGCTATTGAAGGGAATAAATTCATAGAAAATACCATTGTCGAGCACGAGCTTCATTCCGTCGGCATTGGGACGATTTTGGAAAGCGATAAATCCTTCCGAAGCCAAATAAGTATCAATGTAAATCAGAGGATGTGCAAGAAGCTTTTCAAAGCCTGCACGATAAGGTTCAAACGACACCCCACCGTGACCAAATACTGTCAGGTTGGGCCAAATATCATGGATATTGTCAAGCTGATAACGTTCGATGATTTTTTCCATGATGATTTGGAGCCAAGCGGGTACACCCGCCATAAAACCAATATCCCAGTTAGGAGCTTCTTCGACGATTTTTTCGAGCTTACGTGACCAATCACGTTCGCGGGCTATTTCACGGCCCGGCTTATAGTAAGGCTCAAACCAAAAGGGAATATTTTTGGCATTGATACCACTTACATCGCCTTCAAAACGGCCTTCGTCGATAGCAGTCAGGTCGATGCTGCCGCCAATCATCAAGAAGTTTTTTTCGTACAAATCGCTTGGCAAATCCTCATAGCGACCCAACGACAAAATCTGCCGAATACTTGTATTACGAAAGGATTTGGTCATTGCTTTGGTGACCGGAATATACTTAGAGGCCGCCTCCGAAGTCCCCGAACTCAGCGCAAAGTATTTAACTTTTCCCGGCCAAGTTACATTTTTTTCACCAGCACGAGCCTTATGCCACCATTCGCGATAGATTTTCTCATAATTATGAACGGGCACATATTGCTTATACTTTTCATAGAAGGCATTGCCTTCATCAAAAACGGCAGAATTGAGAATATCTTCAAAATTATATTGCTCTCCAAATTGGGTATAACGAGCTTTTGCTAATAATTTACTGAGGGTTTTGCGCTGTACTTTCGCAAAATTCACCTTTTTGCTCTGAATACGCGTTGTAAGCGTAATGCCTCCTTTTAACAAGTTTCCAAGAAGTGCCATGCTAATCGGGGTTTTTGGGTGATTGTTGAATTTTCATCGAGTTAGGATAGTCAGATACAAAGCTTCTGTGAAAGACACCAAATCATTGTTTTACTGCTTCTTCCAATTGCCACGTTTTCATGAGTTTGACCGTTTCATAGGCAGTCAAATCATACTGACATGGTACCACAGAGGCATAATTGTGGGCCAAAGCCCATTCGTCAGAATCTTCTTTGTTTTCATCAAAATTAACAAAGTTGCCCGCCATCCAGAAATAGCTACGCCCGTGGGGATCTTTGCGTTTTTCAAACTCTTCTTGCCATTTACCATCGGTTTGGTGGCAAATCCGAATTCCTTTGATAGGTTCTGCCGATTTTTTGGGAAAATTGACATTTAAGGCCACTCCTTTGGGCAAGCCATTTTGAAGCACCTTTTTTGCAATTTCTAAAATAAAAGGTTTGGTATGTGAAAAATCAGCATTAGGGGCAAAGTCGCACAACGAAAATCCAATCGCCGGGATGCCTTCAATCGCTGCCTCAATCGCCGCCGACATAGTACCCGAGTATAATACACTAATCGAACTATTAGAGCCATGATTGACTCCGCTCACTACCAAATCGGGTTTGCGGTCTTTTAAGACATAATGCTTACCTAGCTTCACGCAGTCGGCGGGTGTGCCGCTACATTCATAGGCTTTTATATCCTCAAATATGTCGGTAGCCCGAAGCCTCAAAGGTTCTCCTATCGTAATAGCATGACCCATACCCGACTGAGGGCTGTCAGGAGCTACTACTACTACCTCTCCGAGAGGCTGCATTATCTCTACTAAAGTCCTGATTCCTAACGCAGTAATACCGTCGTCGTTGCTTACCAGTATAAGTGGTTTTTTAGAATACGTCATTGAGTGGCTGTTCTTTTTTAAGTGGGCAAAGTTAATGACAAATCATCAATTTTTTATCTATGATTTTGATACATTCACTATGTCCAGAAAAACAGCCTTTTACGCCCTGCTATAAGGCGTAAATCTCATCTTTATTCTGCCAAAACGGTATCTTTCCTAAGATATTTGGTATATATTTTAAGATTATTCGTAGCCATTTTTGAGTATCACAAATCCGTTTTTCTCTAAGGTCAATTCCACAAATCCCTCTTCTGTTTTCTTGACAGTAGCTCCTTTTTGCGATTTAATCAAATAGGTTTTAAAGGGCAATTTAAGGCGGGTTTTGCCACCTTTTTCGGATTTGATAGTCACGGCATCTACTTGACCAGCCACCCGAACGGCACTTACCAAAAACGCTCCTTCTGTACGCAAATCCGTAAAAGAAGCTCCTTGCCAAGAAAAAGGAATAGCCGGGAAAATTTCGATAAATCCAGCATAGCTTTGCAAAAGCATCTCTTGCACCCCCGCCGCAAACGCGAAGTTTCCTTCCAACGTAAAAGGCCGATAGGTAAATTTGGACAAGCCCGACTTGGTTTGGTCGCCGTTGACATGGAAGGAATTAGGCAAACAAAAAGCCGTCGAAAAGGTACGTAAATACTTAGCAGCACCTTCACCGTCTTTGGCACGTGCTTTGAGATTTCCCATCCAAGAATACGAGTAGCCACACCACCAATCAGGGCCTATTTTTTCGAGCAAATTGATAGTGTTTTTGATAATTGTTTGGTCTTTTTCGCCATTTTCCCAGCGGATTTCTCCTAGAGGATGAATCGCCATCAAGTGCGAAAAGTGCCGATGTGACTGATTGTAAGGCAAAGAAGGCGCAAATTTGAGTTCGTTGTTGTCAGAAAGGGCATAGCCGTCAAATTCGCTCAAAAATCTGCGCCAATAGGCAGCTTCTTGAGATAGATTCAACTCTTGCGCTAGCTCAGCGGCTTTTTCAAATGTAAAACGCATCAACGACAAGTCGTAATTTGTATTTTCATGAAACCAAGCCGTCACTCGGTTGTCATTGATTTCGGGACTTGAGCTAATGGGTAGTTGGCGTTTGCCTTTCAGATTCATAAAGGTATTGGCCGCCAAAAATGTAGCTACATCTTTAAACCAAGGATAGGCTTTTTTCTCTAAAAACTCGCGATCCATGCTATATCGCCACTGAAGATAATAATGATGCGCCAACCACGACGATACCGTGGGCGAAAATGAGTACTGAATCCAGCCTCCCATAGCTACGCCTGTGAGGGTGGTTACGCCTGGCACATTGATTCCTTCGGTTTCATAAAACCATTTGGTATAATCTCGATAGGCTTCGCGGTTTTGCTCTAAATGCTCAATATACCCAATCGCTTCGTCGAGGTGATTGGCGGCATAGCTCGGCCAATAGCTCAATTGCGTGTTGAGGTCGTGGTGAAAATCTCCCTTCCAAGGCGGCAAGCGTCCATTGTCGGCAGTCCATACCGCTTGCAACGAAATCGGCGGTGCACCTTTACGAGCCGTACTTCCAAATTTGTACTGCTCCAAATAATATTGTTTTTCTAAGATTTCGTCCGGAATCTTAATGCTAGATTTGGCCCAAAAGTTTTTCCACCAAGCTTGATGCGACACCAGCGCTTTGTCAAACGACAAGGCAGCGGTAGTTTGTTGGCTAGCTTCGGTTTTAGGGAGATTGGGATAGTGAGCCGAGATACTCCAGGAGCCCTCCCAAGTGTCGGTTGCTGTTTTTTTCCAACGTACACTTACTTCATACTCAAATCCCCCCCAGCCTGCTTGACGGTAGGTATAAGAATTGGCCCCTTCTACTACTTTTCCTTGTTTATAGCCCAACCTTGCCAAATCATCACCTGCTACTGAGCCGCCAGCGGTCTTGTCCACTTCGCCTTCGTATTTGGGAGCGATAAGACTGATATTGAACACCTTAACGCCTTTCAAACGAAAATACCCCAAAAGCTGACTAGCGTGTACAAAAGAATTGAGCTGTGCGCCATTGGCCCATTTGACTTCTGCCGTTGCTTTTTCGATATTGACACGCGCACTTTTCACCTCACCCCACTCTTTGGAGTCGATTTCGAGGGCAGCCCCCGGAATCTTACTCGGTGCAGGCTCGCGTTCGTAAGGAATATCCCCATACTGCTGTACCAGCGCATAATTGTTCTTTTTGATTTGGGACTGTACCCACTTGTAAGTAAACTCCGGCTTGCGCATTCCTACCATCGGACGCAAATCCCAAAGTTCGGCGTGGTCGAGCGAAAAACGGAGCTTGTCGCCTTTTTGCCAAATCAGCTCTCCCATAAAAGCATTTCCTAGCGGAAGGGCTTCATCCCAACGCGTAGGAAGTTTATCAAACACCAAATCGTGTTTGGCAGCGACTTGACCAGAGGCTTGTGTCACTAAAAATATGCTTAACAATAAATAAACGAAACGGTTGGTCATTTTTATAAAATTGTTTATAATAAGTAAGGCTTTTTAGGGCATTTTCTCCTTTATTTCATAAAATCATTTGCAAGCCGCAAGCTCATAATAGATATTCAAAAAAAGCTATGGCTTCTCTACCCAAAATACGCCTAAAACACTTATAATCAAAAAATTAATACCCCAAAACGGTGACTAACGACACGACTTCTATACCCTTTCTCTTTTTTAATATTTTTAGAAATATTAAACATATTCTTAAGAAAAGTGAATGTTGATAAAGTTTTAACATAACTAAAATTCCTTTTCTCTTGAGCGCATTCCTAATGATTTATTCATAGCTTAGGGCAAAAGAAAAATGAGATTTCTTCGTTCTTGAAATTACCAACTTACCATTTCGCCTAATGTACAAAATAGCATTACTACTCTTTATTGTCTTGGTTTTTTCGTGCAATCCCAAAGAAGAACCCGCGCCTGTACCTACCTACTTTTGCCCCATAAGCAGCGAAACGGGTGTAAATGATGCCTATAAATTAGAATACACTTACAACAATGCCGGACTGATAGAAGGGCTGCGTGTCTCGCTCAAAGACAACACAAGTGGACAGCTGCAATTTGCGAGCAATGCCCAATATACGTATGCCAACAACCGACTTGTAAAAATCATAGATGGAGCCGTCGAAGAAACCTTGACCTATACTTCGGACGGAGCGCTGAGAAGTCTTGTGGTGGACAAAACCGTAGAGCCAGCTTATATTAATTATACCCTTACTTTTGAAACCGACGCCAATAAACGTATCTCTAAAATAACGGATACGAAAGGGCTGCAAACTACCATCAAGCGCGACGCCCAAGGCAATATCATCGAAACCATCACTACCAATACTGCCACTAATCAGGAAGTGTATCGCAATGTGTTGAGCGATTTCGATAACAAAAAAACCGTACAAGATGGTTTTGAGGGATGGCCTTTTAGTATCTTGACTTACTATGGCGATTATATCAAAGTACCGCTTTTTGTGGCCGGTGCGGGCGGCAACTACACCAAGCGCGTAGAATACGTGGCGGGCAAAGCTACCCGAGAAACAACCTATACTTATACTTACAACGAGCAGGATTTCCCGCTTACGGAGCAATCTCTCACTCGTTTTTTGGATGGCTCAGGCATTGCCACTTATAGCAAAACTTATACTTATAATAGTTGTAAATAGCCAGAATGACATGTTGTAACCTCAACAGGCTACAATTTGAGAGGCTCCGTTCGACATTTCATAAAAATGCCTTAGATTAGCGTCTAAGGCATTTTTATGAAATGATATGACAGCCTCAATCCGTGTCTCCACAGCCCTGAAACCACGGTGCAGTATGATTCATCAGCAAAACTTTATCAAAGTGAAAGAGACGAATTTGGACTTTTTCGGTTTTAAAATCAGCTACTGCCAATAGGTGTGTGGGACACAGAACATGGTGTAGAAAATAGGATGATGTAAAAAACAAGGTAAAATCAGGGGTGAAGGGACACAAAAGACTCTTCTTGAAAATTTTTTGGGTAGTTGACTTAACTTGTAGTTCTTTATTAAAGAAAGCCTTCTTTCTTAGCAAACGGAAGTATCCAACCTATCACTTAACTTAACTTAAAAAATCTTCAAATGGGCTGGAATGTATATGGTATTGCAATACCAACAAAAACAAAAGATTACAATCTTGATGAAATTGCCACTTTTCTAGCTAGTAATAGCAATATTGAGGCATCGCATACTTACGATAGAAATATTCATAATACGACTATTGATAGATACGAGACAGGAATACTTATTTTTAACGATGTCTTATCTTCATTGTTTTTTCAAGAGGGGATATCCCCATTAGAAAAAGAGCTATTTGATTATTTTGGTAATCCTGAATGCATCATAGGAATCATTGATACCGACGATGGCTATGTAGGGTACTCTGTAGTTACCAATAACTTTACTAAACGGTTTAAACTAAACACTGAGAATGATATTAGGGAAACTATTGAGTATGGCGAACCTATTGAAGAAGAAATGGTTTGGTTAAATGCCTTAAAAAAAGAAGACATAGAAGATGAGGATTGGCCTTGTGAAGTCGCCTATTTCTTAGATAAACCTGATGAAATATTTACTCCTTGGGATATTTTAAAATTGACTCAGATAAAACTTATGGAGAATAGAGTTGGGTTTTACTGGGAAGAGGGCAGTCTTGAAATGAAAAATTATCGAATTGAAATTTACCCAAAAGCATAATAGTCTTGCGCGTTATTCCCTTCCAAATCCGTAGTCTATATCTCCACAGCCCTGAAACCAAGGTGCAGTGCGATTCACCAGCAAAACATACACCTACAATACTTGTAAATAGACAAGCTCACTGGTACATTTGATGGTGCAAGGTACGTTAGCAAATGTTATTTTTAGGCACCATGAATAGTCCTACTTCCTACCATCTAACTTTTCGACAAATAGGGCGACTAGCCCTAAGCATGTCAGTGCTTTATATGCCCTTACGGATGTACGCACTCATCCCCGATATTCGTCAGCAGCTATCATGGGAGCGTGTACCACTGTGGACTATGGAGTTTATTGTTATTGCCTTGTTTTTTTTCATCTGGATTTTTTTTATCGAATGGCTCCAAAATCAATTGTTTGATTGGTTTGGCACGGCCTTTCTAATGGAGTTTAAAATTCCGATTCAAGTAGCGACCTTTATCATTGCGTGTGTCATGTCTCTTATTTTCAATATAGGTTTTCGCTTCTTGTGGACTAAGACTGAAACGGCACTCGAAACCCAATTTGGAATAGTGCAGAGACAAACAAAAGGCAATGTGAGTTATCGAAACTTTCGCCAACTTCCCCTAAAAAATGCCCTCAATGCTTTAACTATTATGGCGCTACTATCGGCTTTTTACCTTGCGTCTTATCGAAGGGCCTATCTAAGGCTAAAAGATGCGGAGTTTAAGGCGGAACAAATGGAGAAATTACACCTTAAAATGCAAAATATTGCCCTCAGAAATCAGGTAAGCCCTCATTTTCTGTTCAATAATTTCAGTATTCTGGCATCATTGGTCGAAACACAGCCTCAATTATCCGTTCAATTTATTCATCATCTCTCTAAAGCATACCGCTATATTTTGGAGCAGAGTATGCATGAGCGTATTAGTTTGCACGAAGAGTTAGATTTCCTGAATACTTATACTTTTTTGCTCAAAATGCGTTTTGAAGAAAGGTTTCAAGTAAACATCCATATATCCGAAAAAGAGGCCAACAATTATTTCATTGCCCCATTGACACTACAATTGTTGGTAGAAAATGCGGTAAAACACAACCAGATGTCTTTGCAAGAGCCTTTGATTGTGATGATTGATATGCTCGAAAACTATCTCATGATTCACAACTCCATTCGGCGGCGCCAAGTCCCTGAGCCCTCCACGCGGTTAGGATTGCAGAATATCATCGAACGCTACCGATTGTTGACCAACAGCCCCGTCTTGATAGAAGAAACAGAAGATGTCTTTGTTGTTAAAATACCTATTTTATCATGAAAGTATTGATTATAGAAGATGAAACTTTGACCGCCCAGCGGCTACAGACATTGCTCCATAATTATGACCCAGAAATTGAAGTTTTGGCCCACTTGCGCTCAGTCAATGCGAGTATCCAATGGTTCGGAGAGCCTTCTTTCTCAAAGCCAGACCTTATTTTTCTTGATCTTCATTTAGAAGATGATTTAGGATTTCGAATTGTGAAGGAATTAAAACTCTCCATTCCTATCATTTTTACGACGGCATATCCCCAATACACCTTAGAGGCTTTTAAACACTATAGTGTTGATTATCTGCTAAAACCAATTGATGCCACTGAGCTTGGCGAGGCTTTAGACAAATTTAAAAGGCATTGGGGGGCATCTTCTCAATCGGCATTGATGGCACCTGCCCCCACGCATCCGACCAAAACACCTCTATATAGTGCCTACAAAGACCGTTTTATGGTGTCTTTAGGTTCAAAATACCGCAGTATCAACGTCAGAGATATTGCCTATTTTCTCTATGAAGATCGGGTTACGCTATTGATTACTAACCAAGGACAGCGGTGGCCCATCGACTATAGCCTTGATCGGCTAGTACAAATCCTCGACCCTTATTTGTTTTTCAGGGTCAATCGCTCATTGTTGGTGTCCTTATCGGCTATCCAAACGGCCCATTCTTTTTTTGGAGGTAAACTTAAACTAGAATTAGAACCTGCATTGCTACAAGAAATATACGTAAGCGCCGACCGAGTACCCAATTTTAAAGAGTGGCTAGGCAAATAATGACGGGGTTTGGTTCATGACCCCTATTTTTGAGCATCAGAAAAGTTGCTTCAGACACCCTATTTAGTCATTGAGTCTTTTTTATTTTTCTACTTGAAAGAGAGAGAATATTATTAAGGATTCATTGCTCTAAAACGTCCGTTTTGGCGAATAGAGAAGACAAAATAGTATGGTTCTGTTAGACATTGCACTTTTAACCTGATGATTCAATTGAAAAAAATTCTAGCTTTAGTCATGGGGATGATAGGCCCCTATTCAATAGGCTTCCTCTTGGCTCAGCAGCCTACCTTAGGCTATCGTTCCGTAAAAATAATCCTCAAAGATGGGCTAACTTTCAAGGACCTCAATAAAAATGAAAAGCTCGATCCTTACGAAGATTGGCGTCTGTCGCCAGAGGCACGCGTACAGGATTTGATTTCTCAAATGACGATAGAAGAAAAAGTAGGCTTTATGCTTATTAGTACCACCCGAATGGCGGGCGACAACGCCTTTCAGCAAGGAGGACCGCGAACGCAAATCACCAGTGGGTTTAATGAAGAAGATTTGGTACAACCCAATAATATGTTTACTCGGAAGCCCCTCACGGTGCCTATGATGTCGGCTGCGGGTACCACCAAAGGAGTAAAAGAATTCCACTTACGACACTTTATACTTCGTGCCAATCCACCCGCAAAAACCATAGCCGAATGGGCCAATCTTTTGCAAGATTTGTGCGAAAGCACTCGTTTGGGAATTCCGGCTATTGTGGCCTCCAACCCCCGAAATCACATCACGATTGATGCCGCCATTGGATTGAGTGTCGGAACTACGGCGTTTTCAAAATGGCCCGGAGAGCTAGGACTCGCGGCCATGCATGATCTAAAACTTACGAGAGAGTTTGCCGAGATTGCGCGGCAAGAATGGACGGCAGTGGGGCTGCGCAAAGGGTATATGTACATGGCCGACTTGGCAACCGAACCCCGCTGGCAGCGTATCGAAGGAACTTTTGGAGAAGATGCCGATTGGAGCGCCGCCATGATAGGCGAGATTGTAAAAGGATTTCAAGGAGCGCATCTATCCCCCAGTTCGGTAGCCATGACAACGAAGCATTTTCCGGGGGGTGGGCCTCAAGAAAAAGGCTTGGATTCGCATTTTGATTGGGGAAAATATGCACATTATCCAGGGGGTATGTTTGAATATCACCTAAAGCCTTTTAAAGCGGCGATTGAAGCTGGTACCTCGGCTATCATGCCGTATTATTCAAGTCCTAAAGGGAAGGGATTTGAAGAAGTGGGTTTTTCTTATAACAAAGCCATTATTCAAGACCTCTTACGAAAAAAATTGGGATTCAAAGGTATCGTCAATTCTGACACCGGCCCTATTGAAATGATGCCTTGGGGAGTCGAACAGCTCACCTTAGCCCAACGCTACCAAAAGGCCTTGGAAGCAGGCGTAGATTTATTTTCTGGCACCGCAGACCCTACTATTTTGAAAGATGTAGTGAAGCAAGGACTGGTCTCCGAAACTCGAATCAATGAATCTGTCGCACGTTTATTGACCGAGAAGTTTGCATTGGGTCTATTTGAAAATCCTTACGTTGACCCTGAAAAAGCACAAACTACGGTGGGCAGTACCGCTTTTCAAGAAAAAGCCGAGTTGGCGTTGCGTAAATCTATCGTTCTTTTAAAAAATGATTCGAAAATTCTGCCATTAGCCCCCAAAACAAAGGTCTATTTTGAAACCCATTACGACAATGGTCGAGTTGCCAACCCAATTACGGTTTATAAACCCACCTCTCATCACCCATCCTTGGAATTCGTGACGACCAAAGAAGAAGCAGATGTGGTGGTATTGTGGCTTGTTCCAAGTGCTGGAGGTTTGTTTGCCTCAGCCGATAAGCCCATTGAATTAGGTTTATCAAAAAACAAAATTGATATAAGCCGCGTAAACGAAACCCTCAAAAGCAAACCTACGGTATTGGCTATCAATTTTTCAAGTCCATGGGTGCTAGATGAACTTAACAGTGAGGCCGCCAAAACAATCATAGCGACCTTTGGCACCACTACCGACGCCCTTTTGGACATCATAAGTGGGAAGTTTAACCCAACAGGTAAATTGCCATTTACAATTCCCGCTTCTCAACAGGCGGTAGAACAAAACAAATCAGATGTACCCGGTATGCTAGAACCCAAGGGTTATTCATTGTTCAAATTTGGAGATGGCTTAAGTTATCATTGATACTAAGCCATATTAACGGACTGCTATTTACTTGCCATTAAACTCTCAAATTCGAAATCAAACAAACATAATTTATCCCCAATATTGGTATGCGCAAGCAGTAGTATAAAGGGCGTGTGAGATGGCTATTCTTAATCTGTAAATCGGTATCGAAGCGTTTCGGTACCGATTTCCTGTTCTATGGCACCAATATCTAAGAAAAAGCGCAACCCACTGGTTCCAATTTCTCAATAACATCCGCAGAAAATCATAGACTAAGGCGATAATAGTAAGTAATTTGAGTCTATTTTCCCGCACGGATGCCAGCTGAAGCTACATTTTTGCAAACACAAAATGATAGCAAAATGGGCGATTTTACGCTATAAATACAACCTTAAAACCATATCTATTTGACTATCAATTACTTTAATAGAAGCTTACACACCACCATATAAAATCATTAGACATATTTTGATGAAAGTGGGTATATTTGGGGGATAGTGAAATCTTGTATGTTGTTAGCTGCCCCCCTAACGACACACACCCGTGCAGACACTTTAATCTTATTCATTAAACTCAAGTGGCAAATACAATTACTAACAAATAACTCAGTTTAGATATTGATAAGGTTATCAAAAGAGTAAAACTTGACATAAAAGACGATTGGTTTCAAGGCCCTCTAAAATATGAAGATATTTTGGATGCTAAATTTGTTTCAGAGAAATTAGAAAAGTATAACAATAAAAATCAGGAGTATAAAGCTGGAAAGGCAATTCATTTTGACATTCCAAAGCCAGTATTTAAAATACGCTATTCATCTGAAACTGACATAATAGAAAGAGTTATCTATCAGAGTTTAGTGGAAGGAATAACAGGCCAAATCTAACGCCAGTAAAAATTATAAATTTACCGAATGGAACAAAAAAAGGAACTTACAATAAAAAAACTGATAGAAGAAGCTAAAAAATTTTGCGTTGAACAGTCCAAATTTCAACACAAAGAACTTTATGGTGTTACTGACGGAAAGGCCGTAGGAACATTGATTGAACAGAAGTTTCAAAAATACCTAAACGAAAGATATGAAGTAACAGTAGGTTCTTCAGCTAAAGGAATTGATTTGCCTTCTGACAACATTCATACTGACATAAAAGTAACTTCTATTAAGCAACCGCAATCATCTTGCCCTTTCAAAGATGCCAAGCAAAAAATATTTGGACTTGGCTATAATCTTCTTGTATTTGTTTATGACAAAGCAGACGACCCAAATACTAAAACTGCAACACTAAATTTTGTGAGCTGTTCTTTTGTTCATAAAGAAAGGACTGCCGACTATACAACTTCATTTCGCTTACGAGAAATGGTAAAAGACGGTGCTAACGAAGCAGATATTGTTGCGTATCTACAAGATAAAAATATTCCAGCAGATGAAATAACTCTTAACCAAATAGCGGAACAAATCATACAAACACCACCAGAGCAAGGTTATCTGACCATTTCCAATGCTTTACAATGGAGGCTACAATATCAGCGTATTGTTGCCTTAGCAAATGACATTCCAGGAATTGAAAAAATTGTAAGCTATAACCGACCACAATGATTAAAGTATTTGAAGTAAATATTACTCATCAAGTTTCGGATTATTTAAACGATATTCTGAAGAATATTGTATCTATTGAAAAGGCTAATCAAAAAATGCATGAAGCGTTCGGCTTCATACATTTTTTTGATAATGTGGAAGATTTACAAATACTCAAAGAAACTATCTTAAGTTCTCAAAATATTGTTTCAGAACCCGACAGAGCTGAATATGGCGACTTTCAAACCAATACAGTTTTAGCAAAAAAAATTGCTTTTAATCTGACCACAAAAAATATTTCACCAGAAATAGTGATTGAGCCAACTTGCGGAAAAGGCAACTTTATTATTGCTTGTTTGGAGCAATTTACGGGCATAAAAAAAGTTTTCGGTATTGAAATTTACAAATCCTACGTTTGGGAAAGCAAATTCAATATTATAAATTTTTATTTGAGTAATCCAACTAAAAACAAACCCGAAATTTCAATCATTCACAGTAGCGTTTTTGACTTTAATTTCAAAAGTATTTTAAAAGAAGATAGCACAAAAGAGATTTTAATCATCGGCAATCCACCATGGGTAACGAACTCAAAATTAGGAAGTTTAAATTCATCAAATCTTCCTAAAAAAAC
Organism: Runella zeae DSM 19591; assembly: GCF_000423565.1. Classification (GTDB taxonomy): domain Bacteria; phylum Bacteroidota; class Bacteroidia; order Cytophagales; family Spirosomataceae; genus Runella; species Runella zeae. Next base: position 37,519 of record NZ_AUIF01000060.1, read on the forward strand.
AAACTTTAAAAACCATAGCGGATTAGATGCAATGACAGGAAAAGGCAATTTTGATATTGCCGAATACATTACCCTAATGATGATTGAAACCTTTCAGCATCAAAAAGGTAATATTGCTTTATTGGTCAAAAACACGGTGATAAAAAACATCGTTTTTGACCAGCTGGTAAAAAAATATGCAGTTTCTGATATAGAAAAACATTGTATTGATAGCAAAAAGGAATTTAATGTTTCTGTTGAAGCAGCTTTGTTTTGTTGCAAGCTAAACTCAAATCCATCATTCAATTGTACAGAATTTGATTTCTACAATAACTCAACTGCAAAAGTAAATTTCGGTTGGTTAGCTAACAAATTTGTTTCCAATCTTGATACTTATTCAAACGTGGAGCGAATTGACGGGCAATGCCCCTTTGAGTGGCGACAAGGTATAAAACACGATTGTTCTTCCATTATGGAATTAGACAAAGTGAACGAGCATTTTGTAAATGGACTGAAAGAAGAAATCAAATTGGAAAATGACTTGGTTTATGGAATGCTAAAAAGTTCTGACTTAAAAAATACAGTCATTAAAGAAACGAGAAAATATACGATTGTAACGCAAAAAAAAGTTGGGCAAGAAACTAATTACATCAAATACGACTTTCCCAAGACCTACAAATATTTGAGTAAACATGAAAATGTTTTTAATTCAAGAAAGTCGAGCATTTATAATAACAAACCTCCATTTTCTATTTTTGGTATAGGAGATTATTCGTTTAAGCCATACAAAGTTGCTATTTCGGGTCTTTACAAAACATTTCATTTTACGCTTGTTTTACCACAGGATGAAAAGCCTGTAATGCTTGACGACACTTGTTATATGTTAGGTTTTGACAATCTGGAATTTGCTGTTTATTCTTTAATACTTTTAAACTCTCAGACGACGGTGAGGTTTCTGCAATCCATAACTTTTTCAGATGCTAAGAGAACTTTTACTAAAGACGTTTTAATGCGTATTGACCTTTTGAAATTGGCTCAAATCATTGACAAGTCAGAATTACAGAAAGAATTAAATTATATAAACGAAACATACAATTTCAACCTAACTTTGGTCTATTGGTGCGAATTCATAAATAAAATGTCTCCAATAGAAAATAGACAAACTCAATTATTTGCCTAGACCGAGCGAGCAACTGTACATAATAACAATGTATGATTAAAAGTGGGGTTGAATAATTTGGATTGATCATTTGTAAAAATTTCAATATTCGTTCTTAAATTGAACCCCGAAAACGTTCAGAATGCTAAAAATCCGCCACATCGCCAAGCCGAAAACCGTTAGGTGCAATTATATGATACTAGAATGTTATAAAATATTGAAGCAAATAGAGCAACGCCCAGCAATGTGGACTGGAGAAGCTACTTTAAAAAGCATTAATAATTATTGCAACGGTTACCACCATGCGCTTGTAGACAATGGGATAGTTTCACATTCAAATGAACCTTTTTTCGACTGGGTAGCGAAAAAACTTGGATATTATGAATCGACTGCGGGTTGGGCTAATATGATACTAGCTTATTGCATGGGATTTGAATCAAAAGATATTAGTTGGGAAGTCGTTTTTGCAACCACTGTGACAAAGGAGCAACATTTGAAATCAATAAGTTATTTCTATGAGCTAGTTGAAGAATTCAAGAAAGAAATTGAAAAGTGTGAAGAAAACTGGCTACAATAACTAAGGTTTCGTAGTGGCTGAAAGCCAAGCCATAAAGTCCCGAAAGCCTTCGGGATTGAACGAAACTCGGGCGGGCGGCTAGCCTAGCGGTGAGTGGTGCTCACAAACCCTTTTCTTTTGTTATGGAGTTATCGTTGATTGTGCAACTTTCTTCTGTCTGTTTGATAGTCGAGTGCTTTATCAAATCCCGAACAACTCCGTAGATTCATACAATCGTATTTATAAAAAGAAGTAACACCCCTTCTCCCCCTCCCCCAAAGGCTGCCCGATTTCACTGAGTGCAGCCTTTGGGTTTTTGATAGCAAAATGGGTGATTTTGCGCCCAAAACGCTATGTCTGTTTAGCTGGGACGCATTGTGGGGAAAAATTTGCATAACATTCTATGAAATCATTAGGTACATTTGGGGTATAGGCGCAATGATTGCGTCCATATTGTGTTGGTGGCAAGGCTAACAGACACTACACAGACAAAATCAAAATAAAGGAAGAATGAAAATAGCTTTTATAATAATCGGGCTGATAGTTTTAGCAATAGCAATTTTTGCTATTTACAGACTTGTAACTGTAAAACGACAGAACAACAAACTAAATGCAGAACGCTTTGATAGAGTTAAAAAGCTCTATGACAAACTTGAAAGTGGACAAGAAGTTACAGAAAATGACGTTTTGCCTTTTGCGAAAAACGTATCAACCAGACAGACCGCATTTCAACTTTTAGCAGACCAGGACAAGACAAATCTTTTCCCGAAGGAATTCAATAATTTAATTTCAGGTGCAGAAAGCAACCTTGCAAATTGGTTAGAATTTCCGACTGAACTTGGTGCTTGCCCTGACGAAATCGAACATATCAAACGTGTAACCTTTGACTTTGACGGACAAAACAACTTTGTTCACTATGAAGTTTTTAAATGTAGAGTGAACGAACCACATTGGGCTGCAAAAGACGGATGGTTTTTAGGTGTAGTTGGACCATATTTTGACGACAGCAAACCTTACGACTTTCCACAAGCAACTTTTAGCAGAATAAGTAGTACGATAGACAAAGTAACGCCAGACGAAGAAGCAAAATGGGTTCACGAAAACATATCAATGAGACGTTGAAAGGAAGCCCAGCCACCAACATCGGTTTGGCAATATGGCGGCTGAACCGGGTCGGCGGCGCGATGCTTCTATGAAATCCCGAAAGCCTTCGGGATGCTAAAATCCGCCACATCGCCAAGCCGTAATTCGTTACTTTCTATAAAAAAATACCCCACTCTAATCTACAACGGAACTATTTGATAGCAAATTCCAAGCTCGATTTGCAAAGCTTGCATTTCTGAGCAACGATTTTGCTATCAAATGAAAGTGGCCATTGCACTGATCATCACAGGATCCGCAAAAGCACCACTTTAAAATGATAGCAAAATGGGTGATTTTGCACCCAAAACGCTATGTCTGTTTAGCTGGGACGCATTTTGGGGAAAAATTCGCATAACATCCTGTAAAATCATTAGGTACATTTTATTGAAAGTGGGTATATTTGGGGTATAGGCGAAAGGGTTGCGGCTATATCTTGTTGAACAAAATTGAGGTGGGGCCAGCAGTAGGCCGTTTGGAGAGCAAGTAGCCGGTTTTTGTCTAACTTCGCGGTGAGGGAAGCAGAGCTTTCAAGCGCGGCGAAGTTAGACAAAAACCATGAGAAAAAGACTTCTCAAATCTAAGATTTGCAAAATATTTTTCTCATTCCGGCTTTAGAGAGCTTAAGGCCACTTTTCCTACACCTCAACTTCGTCCAACAGGGAATAGCCAAAATTCCCTTACATTTCGACCTAATCGGTCTTTATTTCAGGGAACTTCGGCTATTCCCTACCCGTTGTGTGCTATATAATGAAGCGACATATATACTATGAATTGGAAAGATCATATTACTAAAATAAACTCAAATTCAGCGGACAAGACAATAAGTTTTGGCTTTAATTCACCGACAACAGACTTATTGTTAGAAGATTTGAAATTGGAATTTAACCTTGACGAATTACCGAGTGAACTTGAAGAATTATATAGGCAGACTAACGGAATTGAACATAAAATGACTGTGGACAATATTGGTGAACTGACAATTGGTGAATTAATTTGGACAGTGGAGAGAACTATTGAAACAAATAAGGAGTACAGAAATTATAAAGAATTTAAAGATTTGTATATGTCCTTTGAACAGTTACTGTTCTTTTCGGACGCTGGGAACGGGGACTTATTCGGTATCGTAACACTGAACGGAAAGTTTGACCATCATGACATTTTTAGTTGGAATCACGAAGACGATAGTAGAAATTGGGTAGCACCCAACTTGGCCAAATTCATAGAATGGTGGTTAGACGGAAAGATTAACGTGTGAAGAATATACAGCACACAACATCGCATTGGCTATATGGCCGGCTGGACGTTCAGCCATTGGGCGGACGGAATGCTATTAGGCTTCAGTTCCGGCAGAAGTTGCGCTATTGGGCAGCAGAATTTAACTTAAACACTCTACCTTTATCGGGCATTGGTAGCCAGGCGGACGAAGCCATGAATCCGGCCACATCGCCAATGCTTTTACGTTATGGGTAATAGTAAAAATCCAATATATTTCAAATGACTACTGAAAATCAACAAATTAAATACTATACAATTATCGGAGAATTTGTCTCAAAGGTCAATACGTTCGAGTTTATTGTTAACGTGATGCTGGAACAAATTGTTGGTACTTATTCTGAAAACTCTACAAATAAAGATTTGTTGAACGATACGATTGATTTCATTCAAGAACAAAGCTTGCGTATACGAATAAATCAAATCATCCTACTTATAACTATGATAACTATGAATAATCAAGCGAATGCTGAACTAGAAGATGCAGTAGAGTCGTTAAAGGGGTTCTCTAAATATTATAACAAATCAATTAGAAACGTTAGAGACTTTATTGCCCACAACCCCTTTCTCGAAGGCGAAACTCTAAAAATTGTTTCCTCAAGGCGTTATCAAGGCAAATTAAACTCTATGACATTGACAGACATAGAAGAGCATACAAAAGCACTTATTCCTAAAATAAAAGAACTATTCTCAACTGCAGAAATAATTGCAAAATACTATCCAGTAGAAGTTACCAGAGAATTAAACTAAGTTCTCATATAGAGCTTAAATAACTAAAGCCCATAACACCATGTTTAAATTATGCCCGGTGACGTGGTTCTCGAAGGTTTCTGCTTTTTAATTACATTAGTGCTGGCTCTACACGAAGGTACTCTTAATCGGGCACAATATAAACACTAAACGTTAGCAGTAATCATATCTATAGCTATTTTGATAGCAAATTCCAAACTTGATTTGCAAAACTTGCATTCCTGAGCAACGATTTTGCTAGGGGCCCTGAATACATCACAACAGGAGTCGCAAAAAGACCGTTTCAAAATGATAACAAAATGGGGGTGATTGTACGCTAAAAGCGCTATATGTGTTTAGCTGTTACCCACTTTGGGAAAAATTTGCATAACATCATTGGGTACATTTTATTGAAAGTGGATACATTTGGGGTGTAGGCGAATTCTTTCGCCTATATCTTATTGTAGGCAATGCAGTGAACGACCATGCTTCAACGGACTTCCAAAAAATGAAAGAAGACAAAATAATACATAAACAAATTGAACCTTTGTTAGCTTACTTCCAAAATTTGATTCCTCTAAATAAGGAAGAAAAACAATTGGTATGCGACTTGTTCAAACCCAGACTGTATCGCAAACGACAGTATGTATTGCAAGAAGGTGATGTATGCAATCAGTTCAATTTTATAGTTCGAGGTTGCCTGCGTATGTACAAGGTAGATGATAAAGGAAATACACACATTGTACAGTTTGCTTCCGAAAATTGGTGGTTGAGCAATATTGGTAGTTTTCACGAACGCAAACCCTCTGAACTCAATATTGATGCTTTGGAAGATACAATGGTATTACAAATAAGCCATGATAATTTATTGACTCTATATATCCAAGCACCCAAGTTTGACCGCATTTTTAGAGTACTCATTGAAAATAGCTTCATATCGCTTCAAAAGCGATTATTGCAAAACATTAGTTCTTCTGCTGAAGAACGATATTTATCATTTATAGAAAGTTATTCGCACCTCACAAACCGCATTCCACAAACGCAAATCGCTTCATTCTTAGGCATTACACCCGAATTTTTAAGCCGTTTAAGGAACAAGCAAACCAAAAAATCTTAAACTATATCAATACTATTTCTTGACCTAGTTCATTGGAGTTGGAGCTATTTACAACCCAACTTTGTGCTGTCAAATTTTCATTAAAATTTAAAGAGAGATAGTATGTCAACAACATCAAAAGTAGCCATTATTGGCTTAGGAAATATCGGAAAAACTTTAGCCCAAAACTTTGTAAAAGGGAATCGTCCTATCATTATTGCAAGCCGAAAGTTGGAAGATGCAAAAGCATTGGCAAAAGAATTAGGAACACTCGCGACAGCAACCGAAATACGGGAAGCTATTAAGAATAGACTTGTTCTTTTGCTGATAATCAATATTTTATGATATATTTGCGGTAATTAACATTTTAATAAGTTATTATGAAATCACAAAGAATTAGTATATTTAGTAATATAAAATCTGATAGAGATTTTCGAGCTACAACAGGCCTTAGTAAAGAGGAGTTTAATAGGTTATCTGAAAAGTTTTCTTGTTATTATACTCCAACAGTTCTATCAGGATTTCCTAATGGGTTTGGTAACAATAGTATATTTCAAAACTCAAAAGAAGCTTTGTTTTTTTTATTATATCATTATAAAGTAGCGACTACTTATGATGTTCTTG
>NZ_AUIF01000061.1 GCF_000423565.1 Runella zeae DSM 19591
CATTGAAGCCATAACTGATAAAAAAAATACCTGCAAAAGTCAGCATCTCAAGCAGCAGGCAGATAGCCTTATGAAGTACTACCAACATAATCGATACCGAATGAAATACCATGAATATCGGGCTGTATTGGGAGTGGGGCTATTGAATCGGCCATTAGCACAGTGGTGCAGCAAAGGTGCAAGCTCGTAGGACAACGTTGGACTAAAGGACTAAGCGCGGTACTCAATATGCGTACCGTTTTTAAAAGTCAGAAAAGAGATAGCTTACGCAATGTAATCGCCCTAAAAATGGGCCTCAAACACGCCGCTTAAGCGACAATTTGGTTTGCGCCCGCACCTAACCTTCTACACTATTAAACAACAATACCAGACTCTTTTATAGATGTCTTACAATAACACAATAATAGCCGTTTGTATATTATTAGCATCAATAATAAATGTAAAACATTTTAATTTTCAAAAAAAAGACAAAAATCACTTTCTAAATAAAGTGCTATTTTATGGTTTCATACAACCTAATTACTATAAGAAAAATAAATTCATTTTTTTTCAAAAAAAATATACCACAATAAAAAATAAAATACCAAAAAAACAATTTGTATTCCACAAAAATAAACTATTAAAACAATATATTTTTTCATCAAAATACACAATTTAAATTTTACAAAAAATACAACTAAAAAAAGTTAAATTCAAAAAAAATATCAAATTATTGTACTATATTTTTAAATATTATTCAGCAACAAATTATACTTTTTTATTTATACATTTGCAACGCTTCATTATGTATAAAGTTCTCAAGCATAATAGAAGTCACAAAAAAATATCAATTTAAATCCATTTTTTTTATGAAAAAATTAACACTTACGGTAGGTAGCTTACTTTTTGCGATAGCTGCTTATTCTCAAAATGTATTTACCAACAATCAAACTTCTACAAGTGGAGGTTCAAACACGGTTACAACTATTTCACAAACTATTAGTGGAGGAGTCGGTAATACAGGCGAACTCAATCAAACCGCAGACGGTGATGGTTCTACGAACACAGCCGGAATTACCCAAACTAGCACTGGTGACCAAAATACAGCTAAAGTTACCCAGGTAGCTAAGGCTAGTGCTGACAATACTGCTACCATTGATCAAAATAGTGCTGGTGCTACAGCTACGATTGATCAAAATACGGATAGTGATGGTAGTAGCAACACTGCAACTATTACCCAAGCACCTACTAGCGGCCAGGGAACTACCGCTACACTCAATCAAAAATCACATACTGCTGGAGTAAATACTGGGACAATTACTCAAGAAGGAAATACAGAAACAGCCACTCTTAATCAAGATGCAACCCACAACGGTAGCAATACAGCTGAAATCACCCAAAAAGATGCTAATCTTGGCTCAACGGCTAGTGTAACACAAAATGCCACAGATTTTAGTAGCAACACGGCTACTGTACTTCAACAAGCTGATGCTCAAGGCAATGTACTGCTGACTCAAACTAGTACAGGTATGGGTTCTAGCAATATGGCCAACGTAACTCAAAATGGGGGAAGTTACCAAGCTTCAGCCAATATCACACAAGATGCAAAATCAGCTTCTTCTAACGAAGCTACTGTAGTCCAAAATGGCTGGTTTGAAACTGTGACTGTAAACCAAACAGCGGATGGGCAAGGATCTTCTAACAAAGCATTAGTGGACCAGAATACTCCTGGCGGAGCTAATAGTATGGCTTCTATTACCCAGAATGCAATCGGAGGAGGGGCCAACGAAGCTACAATTGCGCAAGCTTCTACCCATGGTTCTATGGCTACAATTAAGCAGGTAGCGGATATGGCAGGAGATCCTAATATCGCTTCTATTTCTCAAGCAAATGATGAGCATATGGCTTATATTAGCCAAATGGGTGTTGGAAATAAAGCTTCTATTTCTCAATTAGAAGGGCCTAGCCACGAAGCCACTATTAAACAGGAGGGAATGGGCAACAACGCTCAAATTGGCCAAGCTGGAATAAACCAAAGTGGAAAGGTTACTCAAACAGGCAATGAAAACTTTGCTTATCTTACACAACTTGCAGAAGGAAACATGGGCGAAATAACACAAACTGGTAATTCTAACTCTGCATCGCTTGAACAATTAGGTAGCTTCAACACCGCAACCTTTACGCAAAATGGTGACGGAAACTCTATATTCGCTACTCAAAACGGAGGCGGTAACTCTTTCACTAGCACTCAGACTGGTAATAACAACTCGTTTTCTATTACTCAGAATGGCAACTAGAAGCTAATTATTGTCCCAACATTAATTATCATCATAAACCTCCTTGCTATTTTGAGAATACCTAATATCTCAAAACAAGGAGGTTTTTCATAACTGTTTAAGGAGAGTTTTACAGAGGGTAACTTTAGCGGAAAGTTTCTGAATAAATTTTGCAGCCATATTAAATAAATTTCAGATCATAAAGATTGCAAAATATTGACTCAACATACTGACTATCAACCAATTATCAAATCAATAAAACTTGCAAAATAACTTATACTTTGAAATTTAGCCTTATTTTATTACATTCGACCGTTAAAATATTGGGCTACTTAAATCAAGTTCAGCATAACTTAAATTGTCACAGCTGTAATTACAGGAATTAAAATAAAAATTTAAAGCATATATTCTAAAAAATACGATTTCAATTTATTAACTAATTCTGTAAAATATCACTATGTGTTTTTACAATAGTAAACATTTTCTATATAAAGTAGTCGAAAGAATGTACTTATTCTGTAGATTAAAAAAACAAATACAAACTTATCATCTAATAAATACCTTATCTCAAGGTAATTTTTATACTAAATAAATAATATAGAGATTCTATAAATTCAATAGATGTAAAATTTAAATCATTACAAGCATGAATGAACAATATTATGATGAAACTTATTTTGAGTGGCAGAAAGAGATGGGGGCATTTGGAGGATGGGCTGATTTAATCAAATTTGAAGATTTCATTACTCCCGATATGAATGTAATTGATTTTGGATGTGGAGGTGGTTTCATACTTAATAACTTGAATTGTAAAAACAAAATTGGAATAGAAATTAATGATATAGCTAGAAACAATGCTATTAATTTGGGAATTAAAGCTTTTAAGTTTTCTGAAGACGTTCCTAATAATTGGGCAGATTGTATAATTTCAAATCATGCCCTTGAACATGTACCAGATCCTTTACATCAAATATTAATTCTTAAGTCAAAACTCAAATTAGGTGGCAAAATTATTTTTGTAGTTCCATGTGATACAATAAAATACAAGTTTAAACCTAACGATATCAATAATCATTTATATTCATGGAGCCCTATGAATTTGGGCAATTTATTTGTTGAAGCAGGATACGCAGTTATTGAATCAAAAACATATATTCATAAATGGCCTCCCTTCCATCAGCAAATTGCTCGAATTTTTGGAAAACACATATTTAATTTAATATGTCGAATCTATGGTAGAATAGAAACTTCTTGGTATCAAATAAGGATTATAGCAGAAAAAAAAACTAACTCATTTTTCTGGCATATTTAATTAATCTTTTGTTGTAAAAAATCTGTAATTTACTATGCGTCCACACTTTTCTAATGTATCAATTTTATACGCTGATTTTGGACCATATCATGTTGCAAGAATTGAAGCACTCAATAACACTTTACAACAAAAAGGGTATAAGCTACATGCTTATCAATTTGCTTCAGTTAGTGATACTTATTCATGGAATCCGGTTTACCCTACCGGTCTAACTGTTACTTCACTAGCTAAAACACAGCCCAAAACTATTTTAAAAACAATAAAAATTATACTTTCTTTTTATTGTTCGTTAAAAAGAGACAAAATTGGCATTATTTTTTTACCTAGTTATTCACCTCTTCCATATTTTTTATGTTTTTTAGCTGCAAAAATCTATGGATGCAAAATCATTTTGATGTGTGATTCTTGGGATAATACTGAAAAAGTAGGGTACTTACGTCGTAAAATAAAAGGGCAAATTATTCGATCGTTTGATGCTGCTTTAGTAGCAGGTACCCCCCATATTAGATACATAACTAAATATGGTATTGCGCCTCACAAAATTTTTTTAACAAGCAATGTTATAGACGTTATGTATTTTAATAGAGAAGCTAGTAAGTGGAGAAATTCTATTAAAAACTCTATTCTAGAGCTCAGCTTACCAAAAAAATATTTTCTTAATTTAGGGAGATTTGTTGAAAAAAAAAACCTAGGTTTTCTTATAGATTCATACGCCCTATTTGTTAATGACCATCCCTCTACTGATGTATCTCTTGTTCTGGTTGGAGAAGGTACTGAAAAAAATAAGCTCAAGGAATTAGCAACTAGTTTAGGAATCCCTGTCCGTGAGGGTCTTGAGTCTGTTAACCCTTCTACAGCCAAAGCAGAAATTGTATTTTTCCCTTTTCAACAAATAAATACTACACCTTTATTTTTTGCTAGGTGTGAAGCATTTATACTCCCAAGTCTACAAGAAGAATGGGGGTTAGTAGTTAATGAAGCAATGTCGTGTGAAGTACCAGTCATTGTCTCATCCTATGTTGGATGTGTGGAAGATCTGGTCATTGACGAACAAACGGGTTTTATTTTTGACCCTCAAAATAAAAGAAGTCTAGCTGATATTATGCAAAAGTTTGCAAACGATTCTAGCCTCTCCAGTAAAATTGGCAAAAAAGCATTCAGCCATATACAACAATGGTCTCCTGAACGGTTTGCCCAAGGTGCTCTAGCTGCCATTCAAGTTACTAATACAACACATAATTAGAATTTTATAACATTATCAATTTTCATCAGTAAACTCTTGTATTGTTCCTTAGACAAAAAAATGCTAAAACGAAAAGTTATTTTTATTGGTTTGTTTTCTCCTCCAATTACAGGCCAATCAATTATTACTGAACAAATTTACGATGACTTCATTAACAAAAGAGTTCAAATTATTAAACTCGCGTTCCCTTACGAGTCATATGCAAAAAACATTATCCATAAATTTCGAAAAACTATATCATATATTTTATTCATTATCAAATGTATGTATAAAAGTGCATTTGGCTACAAAATCATTTATTTAAGCGGTGCAAGAAGCCAATTAGGTGCGTTAAGAAATATACCGATTATTCTGTGGTCAAAGTGTGTTTTTAATCATAAGGTAATCCTTCATTTCCATTGTGGTGAGTATATTGATTTTTATAAAAACCAACCTAGCATAATCCAAAACATCCTCCGTTTTTCATTTAAATATACTGACAAAATAATCATCTTAGGTGAAAGTCTACGTCCTCTTTTCGATATTCCAGGTATCCCTCCTCAAAAATTAGTAGCAATACCTTGCGGTATCCCACTTTCTTTTTCGCCGCCACGGGCTATCAACACAAATCAGTCAACAATTCGGCTACTATATTTATCCAATCTTATTGAGAGTAAAGGGTATTTCGATGTTTTAAAAGCAGTATCAATATTACACAAAGATTATAAGCTAAATGTGAGGTGTGATTTCTGCGGAACCTTCTTCGCACATAGTGATGACCAAAATACTAGTAATGAAAAGCAAGCCTATAGCCTTTTTGAGAATTATATTAACGAACATCAATTAAAAGAATTTGTATTTTATCACGGTCCTGTAATGGGAGAAAAAAAACAAAATTTTCTTCAACAAGCCGATTTTTTTTTACTTCCCACTAATTATAATAGTGAAGGACAACCCGTTTCTATCTTAGAAGCAATGTCGTGTGGATCGATAGTAATATCTACATCTTACCGAGCGATACCAGACATGGTCATTGACAACGAAACGGGTATCTTAGTACCTTATAATAAACCTACGGCTATCGCACACCGCATCGCAGAGCTTATCCAAAACCCTACCGAATATGCCCGTTTGAGTAAAAATGCGTTAAATCATGTGCAAAACTTCTCTATAGATAAGTTTAATAGCAGAATCGAAAAGCTTTTCAAAGAAGTCGATGTTATGCCCTAGGATTCATTGATTCAATTAGCTCTTGATACTTCCCAACAGAAATAAGTAAATCAAAATGCTGTAGAAAAGCCTTATAACCATTTTCGCCCATTTGTTGAATTCTCTCTTTGTTTTTGAGAAGCTCTAGCAAAAAATCACTTAGTGATTGATGATTATTCTTTGAATAAAGTACTCCGCAATCGTACTGACGGATAGTATCCGCAATTTCAGAGTCTTCCCTTAGTAAGCCTATGATAGGTGACTTACTCGCCATAATTCCGTAGGATTTGCTAGGAACGGAATAGCCCGTAAACTCATCTTCCAAGCAGACAAAGGAAAAAGTAGCTGCCGATAGGGTTTGAGGTAATACTTCAAAAGGTTGATAAGGTAGTACTATGATATTGTTTAGTTCGTGTGTTTTCACAAACTGCTCTACTATCTTCTTCTTATTACCTCCACCCACAAACATAAATACAATCTCTCGTTCTGCTTTGAGCTCTAGTGCTGCTTCTAAGATAGGTTCTATATTGTGAGTTCTGCCCATGGTTCCAGAATATTGTAATACAATTTTGTCTTGTAAGTGATACTGCTTTAGAAAACTGTTTTTTTCTTTCTCAACAGGTTGTATCTCTCGCGAATCAGCCCAATTGTGAATCAACGCGATACGCTCCCACAAATGAGGCTTTAATTTTTCCATTACAATCTTTCGCATGTCCTCTCCAATCACAACTAGCCTACTTGCATGATTGTAAATTAACTTCGTAAACCATGACCAAACCTTAGCAGTCACAGAGGAAGGTTTTAAAACATCTAGCAAAATAGCTATTTCGGGGTATATATCGTATACTATAAGAATATATGGTATATAAAAAAAACGCTTTAGTATATACGCAATCAAACCAATGAATGGAGGATTAGTAGAGATGATTATTAAATCAAAAGATTTTCTATGACTCAGGCTAAACCAAAAAGCCTTAAGAAAATAAGAAATCGAAAAAAGTAACCGCTGAAAAATGGAGCCGTGCTGCTTGCCTAAGTTAGAAACCCTATAGATTTTTACATTTTTATACCTTTCTTGGGTAGGAAGCAATTGCTCCTGAACAAATTCCTCTTTCGAAGGATATGTACAAAATACCGTTATTTTGTTCTGCTTAAACTCAGCTAGATTAGTAAATAATTCAGTCATGTGCAACCCAGTTGAAACCATTTCTGGGTAGAAGTGCTGGCACAGAACCAAGATTCTTTGTTGCCTCATGAAAACTTCTGTGTTTAGTTTTACAACGAAATTGGCTTGAGGCTTTCGACCTGACTATTTATCCATTCATAAGTTTTTTCTACTCCTACTTTAAGCGGTAGAGAAGGAGCCCATTGAAGAGATTTTTTTATAAGAGTATTATCTGAATTTCTACCTCTTACTCCCTGAGGTCCTTTTACATTATTGATTGACAAATTTTTACCCGAAATCCCAATCACCAGCTTTGCAAAGTCATTGAGTGATATCATTTCTTCGGAACCAATGTTAAAAGGACCCGTTTCGTTAGATTCCATAAGTCTTAATACACCGTCTAAGCACTCATCAATATACAAAAAGGATCTTGTTTGAAGACCATCACCCCAAATTTCAATAGCGCCCCCATCTTCAGCTTCTGCTACTTTACGGCAAACTGCTGCTGGTGCTTTTTCTCTACCTCCACGCCAAGTTCCTTGAGGACCAAAAATATTATGAAATCTGGCAACTCGAACTTCCATTCCATAATTACGCCCATATGATAAGTACAGACGCTCACTAAAAAGCTTTTCCCACCCATATTCACTATCTGGTGCAGCAGGATACGCCGACTCCTCCGAACACTTAGGATTATCAGGATCAAGCTGATTGTATTCAGGATAAATGCAAGCCGAAGAAGAATAGAATATCTTTTTTACCCCTGCAAGTCTACTTGCTTCTAAAGTATTCAAATTGCAAAGGGCGGAGTTGTGCATCACTACTGCATCGTGGTCTCCCGTAAAAATGTAACCCGCCCCTCCCATATCGGCAGCCAATTGATATACTTCATCAATGCCTTTCACAATCTCTCTTTCACATATTTTGGGGTCCCTCAAATCCCCAATTACAAACTCATCTGCTACGGTTTCTTCAAACTCATTGTACTTTACATCTATACCTTTCACCCAATAACCAAGCGATTTTAATCTTTTTACCAAGTGGCCGCCAATAAATCCTCCGGCTCCACACACAATTGCTTTTTTCATTCCTTTGTTGTTTTGTAAAACGTCATATCAATAGCGTGCAAATGTAATTTTAAAAAAATGAAATGCAAAAACCGCTTCTTCAAAAAGTGGTGATGCCCCAAACTCTTACTAATCAATCTTTTTAAAACTTATCAAACGGTCATTTTGGGGCTTGTTTTTACCAAAAAAGCCCCCTACTTTTATAGCAGCTTACTGCTTTATTTATATTAATATGTATTTATATGCTATTCAAGTATATATATATACCGTTTAGCAAAATTGAATGCATAAGAGTAATACCATCAGGAAATCTGTATGAACAAATTTACTAAAGATCATTTTTCAATAGCCACTGACGACGATTTCTTAAAAGAGAATGAAGAAGTTTCTGTTCTGGTATCTTACGTTAACAAGCTAATACCTCAGCCAGCTGAAGCATACGAACCTCTCTATATTTTCTGCCCTCCTAAAAGTATTGTTTTAATTGATAAAGTGCTAAGTGAATACTCCTTGCACCCTGTCTTTAATAATTGCAGTAGAATCTTCAGAAAGGATGAAACCATCACCTACTACAATGCAGCTTATTTAAATGATGAAAGTCGGGAGTTTTTGCTAAAAAACATTGAAAATGGAGTAGAAGTAATGCCTCTAGTTGATTTCTTGGAAAACAAAAATCGTTTTACTGAAGTGAGTCTACTCAATGGAGACTATTTCCTAACAAAGGAAGACTTCTCTGTGCTACGTAATAAAACCAAAATAGCTACCAAACGTATCTTTGATATCATTTACACACTCATTTTGTTAGTGGTATTTGCTCCTGTCATGATACTTACTGCAATTGCAATCAAACTAGAGTCAAAAGGGCCTATTTTTTATCGTCAAAGGCGGGTTGGTCTTTATAACATTGAATTTGAAGTCATCAAGTTCAGATCAATGGCTACTAATGCCGAAGCCAATGGAGCTCAATGGGCTTCCAAAAACGACCCCCGAGTAACCAAGGTCGGAAAGTTTATTCGCAAAACTCGTATCGACGAAATGCCTCAACTATTTAATATATTGAAAGGCGAAATGTCACTGATTGGCCCTCGTCCTGAGCGGCAAGTCTTTATTGACATGCTCAAGACTGCTATTCCTTACTACGAATTTAGACATGTAATCAAGCCTGGTCTTACTGGATGGGCTCAAGTAAAATACCCTTATGGTGCTTCCATAGAAGATGGTATGTGGAAACACAAGTACGATATGTATTATATCAAACATCAATCATTTTGGTTTGATTTTAAAATAATATTACAGACTGTCAAAGTAGTGTTTTCTGGATTAGGTAGATAAAACCATGCCTATAAAACCTATATTGCTCCCCTACTTATCAGTCATTTTATTGTGCGCTGTGCATACTCCTATAAAGGTTAATGCTCAATTTTTAACAATTGCTAGGCCTCATTATCATATTGATGTTAAAGCTACCTTATCACCTCACCGAACTCCCTTTTGGCTATATACTAACACTTCGGGCATCGTCTCAACCCATGCACCTAATGCCTTAGCTGGAGTATCACTATCATCAGCTTCCAGCGACTCACTCTCCCCAAACTGGCAAAAAGTTCGAATAGATTATGGACTCGAATCTTACCTAAGCTCTCCCTCTACCCGGCCACTTTTAATCGAAGGATATGGTTCAATTAAGTATGGCGTCTTTGGCATAATAACTGGGAAAAAACGCGAGACAATTGGTCTTACAGGTGATACATTACTTACTTCAGGCTCCATTTCTATGTCTGGAAATACGCAGCCCATTCCTCAAATAAAAATTACCAGTGATTTTATTGTTCCCTTTACCAATGAGTTTGTTTCGGTCAAGACATGCTTCTCCTATGGCTGGCTTGGCCCCAGAGCTGTCGGCTATGGAGGACAAGGAGTGACGTCTGTCAATGGTTTTTTTCATCAAAAAAACATATATGTTACGATAGGTTCCTCTCGCTCTCACTTTCAAGGTATTATGGGATTTAACCATCAAGTACAATGGGGAGGCGAAAATCAAATATGGCCCAATGGACTCAATCCCAATGCCGCTTGGTGGGGCGTAGTTTTTGGAAAATCTTGGATGGGTAGCCGAGTAGGAAACCATCTAGGCACCATAGATTTCGGCTTTAGGTGGAAGCTTCCCCATGGAAAATTATTTTTTTATCGCCAAAATATATACGAAGACGGCTCTCTTTATTCATTCTTAAACATTGGCGATGGGTTAAATGGAGTGGTGTATCGTCCTATTCAAAAATCAGAAAGATTATTTTCACTCACAAGCTTACTTTTTGAATTTTTAAACACCACTAGTCAAGGAGGAGACATTTTTAATTTAAGTACGGGGGTTTTTGGCAAAGACAATTATTTTAATCATTATATTTATACAGAGGGGTGGTCATATAAAGGGCAGACAATAGGAACGCCATTCATTACTCCCCAAGAAAACTTAGACAGTAGATGGCCACTAGTAAAGAATTCATTCTCTAACAATAATCGCGTCAAATTACTTCATTTAGGAGCTAGGGGCCACTATTTAGACTGGCATTGGTTCCTAAAAACCTCATTCAGTATCAATTATGGACTTTATGATTACCCATTGATAGGTAATCCTAAACAATTTTCGAGCATTTTACAAGTTCAAAAATCCCTCTCTTGGCTAGGAGGTATTGAATGGAGCACTGCCCTAGGCATAGATGCTGGTAGACTCTACAAATCTTCATTAGCGATACAGTTAGGCCTTCGGAAACGAGGATTTTTTTAATATTTTTGTTTTTCTAATACATATCCAATTCTTTAATTGAATCATCAAATTATTTAAGTGCACTACTCTACATCGAAAAATCATTCAAGGTTTGGCTATTATTGTGTTATCATATTTTTAGGCTTAAAAATAGTTCACGCACAAGATAGCACCGCTAAGCATTCCATCAAAGGTGAAGTAAAAGCCAACGCATTCATTTCTAGTGCTCAGACACCCTTCTGGCTAAAAGCCAATCAAATGAGTGTCGTACCCACTCGTTCGGCAGCGTCGTTAGAAGGCTATATAGGATATGAGACCATTTTATCAAAAAAAACGACTCATTGGAAAGTTTTTGGCGAAGCAAGAATAGTTGGAAACTTGGGAAACTCTACCAAATTGTTCATTCCCGTAGTAAATGCAGGAATACATTTTAAAAAACTCGCTCTATATGTGGGTCGCAAACAAGAACAATTTGGTCTTTCGGATACTACATTAGGAACAGGCTCTTATAGCTGGTCAGGCAATGCACTCCCCATGCCTAAAATTCAACTTGAGACGATTGGCTATATCCCTCTAAAATTCACTAAAAATCTCTTTGCCCTCAAAGGGAATTACGCTCATGGCTGGTTTGGCAGTAGCCAATATGCTTACAACTACTATCTTCATCAAAAATCGCTCTATATTAGGATAGGACGTGAAAATTGGGCAGTCAAGCTATATGGAGGTTTCAACCATCAAGTTCAGTGGGGCGGTAAAACTAATATTGATATAGCTACAGTAGTAAATCGAAAACTACCCAGCTCTTTTGGAGATTATGTTTATGCAGTTACTGGTTGGGGGGCTCTTATTGGAGATGTTAAAGGAGTGAACGCTTTTGACTCGCTCAATAGGGTCGGCAATCATTTAGGGACAATTGATATAGGCATTACTTTTGACTTGAAAAAATATGAATTGAGCCTCTATCGCCAAAATATCTATGAAGACGGCTCTCTTTACTATCTTACCAATATTGCGGACGGGTTAAATGGATTAGTTTTTAGAAATTTGTTTCCTAGTAAGGAGAAAGGGAAAGTTAACTTTGAACGTTTGGTGTTTGAGTTTTTATACACTTTAAGTCAAGGGGATGCTGCAGGTGTATCAACTGTTACCATTGGTAACGATAACTACTTCAACCATCAACAGTACTACGATGGATGGTCTTACAAAGGGACAATTATTGGAACTCCCTTTTTTACCAATGCCAAAGACACTAAAAATACTGACCCTCAAAATGGTTATGAAATTGCCAACAACAACCGTGTCAGGGTATATCATCTTGGCTTACAAGGAAATATTGGAGAAAATATCCAGTTTTTGAGCAAACTATCGCTAAGTCATAATTATGGCACCTACAATTTTCCCTACGCCCAAGTTCCCAAACAATTTTCTGCTCTACTCCAATTTACAGGCACGATAAAGCGTTGGCAAGGCATCTACTGGAATGCGGCTTTTGCCATAGACAATGGTCAACTCTATCATAATTCAATCGGTACGCGAATTGGAATCAGTAAGAGATGGTAAAAATAAAAAAACAATAGTCGGATATGTTGCGGCACAAAGATCAACTAGGTAATATTATCCAACTCCGCTTTCTTCCTCAGCGCATCATATCTTTGGTGCCTTCTCAGACAGAATTATTGTTCGATCTTGGACTTGATACCCAAATAGTAGGCATTACAAAGTTTTGCACTCGCCCAGCTTCTAAAATCATTGACAAAATAAAAGTAGGAGGTACCAAAAATTTTGACATTGAACTCATCAAATCTTTAAAACCAGATTTAATCATTGGTAATAAAGAAGAAAACGAACAAGCAGGTATCACGCATCTCCAACAACTTTTTCCGGTTTGGATGTCAGATATTTATAATCTTTCCGACGCTCTAGTCATGATCAATAGTATTGGAGAAATAGTCGAAAAAAAACACCTCGCTAATACCTTAGTTCAACAAATTCTCCAATCATTTGAGAATCTCATCCCTTATTCATCAAAAAAAGCAGCCTATTTTATATGGCGAAAACCATATATGGTGGCAGCTAGTGATACTTTTATTGATGATATGATGCAAAAAGCGGGCTTCCAAAATGTTTTTGGGGAATTGAAACGTTATCCTGAAATCACCGCCCATGACCTCTTGCAAACTCAGCCAGAAGTCATTTTTCTGTCTTCAGAGCCTTATCCTTTCCAAGAAAAACACATTTCCGAAATCCAAACCCTCTGCCCTCAAGCTCAAATTTTGCTGGTAGATGGCGAGATGTTTAGCTGGTATGGGAGTAGATTAAAGTATTCAGCCACTTACTTTTCAAGCCTCCCTTTAAAGGGGTAAAATTTTTCATTTACGGTTTTTGTACAAATCCTTCTAATTTAGTTAGTATCATTGTGGCAAAAGAGTTTCTCTTTTAAAGTTTGCCTTATCCTTGATTTTATAAAACCTAACCATTTTTTAACCTCAAACCCTGATTAACCTCATGTTACTTCTCTATGTATTGCTAGGTATATTAGCACTAGTGATTTTGGTTGCTTATTTTCATTTAGATACGTTTATTTCGTTTGTGATTGTGAGTATCGGGCTAGGGCTCAGTTGTGGCATGAACGTGGCGGCCATAAGCCAATCTCTCGAAAAAGGAATCGGAAGCACTTTAGGCTCGCTAGTGATTATCATTGGGTTTGGGTCAATGCTTGGAAAATTGGTAGCAGATAGTGGAGCTGCCCAGCGAATTACCACTACTTTAATGAATATTTTTGGTATCAAATATCTTCCTTGGGGATTGGCATTAGCGGGGTTCATCATAGGGCTACCCTTATTTTATAATGCAGGTTTTGTGATTGTGATTCCCTTGATTTTTACCATAGCGGCCTCTACAGGTTTGCCGATGTTGTACGTAGCGATTCCGATGTTGTCGGCACTTTCGGTAGCTCATGGATACCTTCCTCCTCACCCCTCTCCTACTGCTATTGCTACTCAATTCAACGCCAATGTAGGCCAAACCCTTTTTTATGGCATCCTAGTGGCGATTCCAGCTATTATTTTAGCAGGGCCTATCTTTGGAAAAACACTCAAAAAATACAACCCCAAACCAGATATTACCCTTTTTCAGACCAAACAATTTACCGAAGCCGAAATGCCCTCTTTGGGAGTGAGCCTAAGTGTGGCGTTGTTGCCTTTGATATTACTAACACTCATGCCTTGGATCAAAGGACACTTTGAAGAAGGCTCTACCCTCCATACAGTTTTTGCCTTTTTGGGCGACCCATCTATATCGATGCTTATTTCGGTGTTGGTAGCTATTTATTTTTTAGGAATTAAAAGAGGACGTAGCACCAAAAATGTAATGAAATCGCTCGAAGAAGCATTCAAAAGCGTTTCGGTCATTTTGCTTATCGTAGCAGGAGCGGGAGGGTTTAAACAAATTCTCACCGATGGAGGAGTCAGTAAGTATATAGGTGAATTATTAGCAGGGGTTGATATTTCTCCTCTCGTATTGGGTTGGGCGATTGCGGGCGTCATCCGTGTATGTGTTGGGTCCGCTACAGTAGCAGGATTGACAGCCGTGGGTATCATCGCCCCGTTGGTTCAAAGCCAAGGCGTAAAACCAGAACTGATGGTGTTGGCGATTGGCTCAGGGAGTTTGATTTGCTCTCATCTCAACGACGGCGGCTTTTGGCTCTTCAAAGAATATTTTAATCTCTCCATCAAAGATACCCTCAAAACTTGGACCGTGATGGAAACTATCGTTTCTATTGTGGGACTCATTGGTGTTTTGATTCTGGATCAATTTGTATAAAATCAAAAATATCAGGAAAGGGCAATAAGTAACATTGCCTTTTCCTCCATGTCATCCTCGTTCCTGACTATTACTTCCTGAGAATACTCTTCACCCAATTAATCAGGTTTTTCTTTACACGAGAAGCTTTTTTTTATACTTTTGCCTAAAATTTAAAATTAGTCCAAATAAGATTTATATTCCCACTTATTTTCTAGTATATTATGAAAAAAATCTTTTTGACGGCTCTTTTGTCTTACACATTAGTCGGAAATGCCCAACAACAGACCAATACCCTATTAAGTGCCGAATTTTGGAGAAGTAAGCCTGATTTAGCAGCGGTGAAGGCTGAAATTGTAAAAGGCAATAGCCCCTCTCAGTTTAATCCAGCCTCTTTTGACCCTGTGACCCTCGCTATCAACAACCGGGCGTCCAACGATGTTATTAAGTTCTTAATTGAGCAAGAAGGCAATAATGTCAACAAAAAAACCCACGATAGTCGTATTTATCTTCATTGGGCTGCTTCTAGTGGTAATGCTGAAATTGTGGAATATCTGCTCACTAAAGGAGCAAATATCAACGATCAAGACAGCCGTGGCAATACGCCTGCTACCTTTGCCGCCGGTGGCAACAAAAACCCCCAAGTCTATGAGGCTCTTTTTAAGGCAGGTATCAAACCCAAACAACGCTATGACAATGGAGCCACCTTGCTAATGCTAGCCGTAGGAGCAGATACAGACTTGACTTTGACCGATTTTTTTGTGTCCAAAGGTTTATCTTTAAAAGACAAAGATGATTTTGGCCGTACAGTTGCTGATTATGCCGCCCGTTCTGCCAATCAGCAACTCATCGATAAATTGATAAGCAAAGGTATCAAACCTACTAGCAATGCCCTATTTTTTGCGGCTCAAGGTTCAAGACAAGGTTCTGCGGGAATAGAGACTTACAAGTATTTGGTCGAGACATTAAAACTTGACCCTAAGTTCATTAATAATGAAGGCGCAACAATTCTGCATTCTTTGGTACGTCGTCCCAACAAAGAAATTATTGATTATTTCTTAAGCAAAGGTGTAGATGTCAATAAAGCTGATAATGAAGGTAATACGGCTTTGATTTTAGCTTCGGGAGGCAGAGATATTCAGATTGTTCAAGCCATATTGCCTCAAGTTAAAAATATAAATGCGGTAAATGAAAAAGGAGAATCAGCTCTTGCCCAAGCGGTTGTGAATGGCTCAGCCGAAACTGTCTCTCTTCTTCTCAAAAATGGTGCTGATGTTAAAGTAGTTAGCAAAGACGGCAACAATTTGGCTTATTACTGGTTTGAATCATTCAGAGAAAGAGGCCCGCAAGGCGCAGGCCCGGGAGCTCGTCCAGGTGGGCCGCAAGGTGGTGCCTCTGGTGGATTTAATCCTAATGCTGATTTTGACGCAAAACTAGAACTACTAAAAAATAATGGTTTAGATGTAGCTGCGCCGCAGAAAAATGGCAACACGCTCTTTCACTTAGCCGTAGCCAAAGAAAGCCTAAAATTGATTCAGAAAGCTTCAGAACTCGGAGTCAATATCAATGCTCAAGATAAAGAAGGAATGACACCTTTGCACAAAGCAGCTCTTATCGCCAAAGACGACAAAGTCCTCAAGGCATTGATTGCATTAGGTGCAAAAAAAGACCTAAAAACTGAGCTAGACGAAACCGCTTTTGATTTGGCTAAAGAAAATGGTTTCTTATCAAAAAATAAAGTAGGATTGGATTTTCTTAAATAACTAAACCAATCTCTCAACCGACCTTTCCAAGGGTTGGAAATTTTCAACAAAGTACCTGAATATCAACACCATTAATAATTAATCACTCGGGCAATCTCGCGTGCGCAAACACTTAGTAAGAAAACAAACCTAATGAATACTTCTTTGAAACTTCTGACATTATTGTTGTTTACGGTCTTCATCTCAACAAACTCTTTCGCCCAGTCAAGCAAATATAAATGCCTAGTACAGATGAATAGCTACGAAGGCGAAGAGGCTTATGTGGTTATTTCGTTGATAAATCCCCAAGGAGCTTACGAAAAAACGCTTTATGTACTAGGGCCTGACAAACAATGGTATAAAACCCTCAAAGATTGGCACAAATTCCAAACCAAAAGTAAAGAAAAACTAAGTGCTATTACGGGCGCTTCGGTATCAGGAGGAGACCGAGCGATGAAAACCATTGAAATAGAAGATAGTAAAATAGACAAAGGATACAAGCTCCGCTTTGAGTCGGCGGTAGAAGACCAAAAATACCACACAACCGACGCTGAAATCCCTCTGACCACTACCGCCCTCGCCGAACGTGCCGTAGGAAATGGCTATATCCGCTTTGTCAAACTTAGTAAAGTACAATAATTAGCGATGACATTATCCATTTGGAGGTATGCCCACTTAACGTTAGCTATTGTTTCGTCCCTGTTTTTGTTGATTCTCTCTATGACGGGGGTCATCTTAGCCATCGATGCCGTCAACGAAAAAATTCCTGCATACCGAGTAGACAATTTTAATTCTATAAACCTTGCGCAAGCCCTACCCGCTTTGCGTAAGGTTTATCCCGAAATCACCGAGCTATCGGTTGATCATAACCAGTTTGTAATCCTAGATGCGACCGACGAAGAAGGCAAAAACATAAAGGCCTATATCGACCCTCTCAATGGAAAGATTTTGGGGCCAATAAAACCCAAAAGCGCCTTTATTCAGTGGAATCTCGCCTTGCACCGCTCTTTGTTTTTGCACGAAGCGGGGCGGATTATCATTGGTATTACGTCTTTTTTACTCCTACTAATCAGCCTGAGCGGTATCATACTCATTGCCAAGCGGCAGCAAGGAATACGCCATTTTTTTGCCAAAATCAACCGTGATTTTTTTGCGCAGTATTTTCACGTGGCAGGTGGACGACTGCTACTGATTCCTATCTTAGCACTGGCCCTTACGGGTACTCATTTGTTTTTGGTTCGTATCGAAATCATCAAACAAACGGAGCAAAAAATCAAACAGGCTCCATCCACAGAGGAGTTACCCCAAAAAAAACTCAGTGAATTTTCTATTTTTCAACAAACAAAATTAGCCGAAGTCTCAAAAATTGAGTTTCCATTTATGGAAGACGACCCCGAGGAGTTTTTTGTGTTGAAACTAAAAGATCGGGAAATTTCGGTCAACCAACTCACCGGTGCTATTGTAGAAGAGACGCGTTATCCCTTCACCGTGATACTCGAAAAATTGAGTCTCGACATTCACACCGGGAGAACCAATGCGCTGTGGGCCATTATTTTGGGATTTGCTTCTTTAAACATCCTTGCCTTTATTTATACAGGGTTTGTGATTACGTTTAAGCGCACTCGCACCAAAATCAAAAATAAGTTCAATCCCCAAAACGCCGAAATCGTCCTTCTGGTGGGTTCAGAAAATGGCAGTACGTTGTTTTTTGCCCATCAGATTCATCAGCAATTGTTAGCCGCAGGCAAGCGGTCTTACCTTACGGAGATGAACAAATTTGGCCACTACCCTAGCCTTCAGCATCTTTTGGTGTTTACCTCTACTTATGGACTAGGCACCGCCCCCACCAATGCCACTCATTTTGAGGAACTTCTGCACTCATTTCCACCCTCGCAAGCCGTACAGTTTGCCGTGGTAGGTTTTGGCTCCAAAGCTTATCCAGATTTTTGTGCCTATGCAAACCACGTTGATCAGCTACTTCAACAACAAAGCTGGGCGTCGCGTTATTTGGATTTGTTTACGGTCAATGACAAATCGGTCGATGATTTTGTGAAGTGGGTTCATGCCTGGAGCGAAAAATCCCTCATCGCACTCGCCACCGCCCCTGCACTTTACAGTACCAAAATCACTGGTTTGAAAAAACTGAAAGTGGTGGAAAAAACCCTAGTGAGTGAAACCAACTCCACCTTCAAAATGGTGCTGAAGCCCGAATCTAAAACCGCGTTTCAGTCGGGTGATTTATTGGCTATTTATCCCGCCAACGACAACCGTGAACGTTTTTATTCTATCGCTCAAAACAACGATACTATCCAACTCATCGTTAAGTTACATCCCCACGGCTTGGGTTCGGGCTATCTTTATGAGCTTGCTCCCCATCAGACCCTTCAAGCTCGCATTATCAGCAATTCAAGTTTTCATTTTCCCGAAAAAGCCACCAAAGTAGCTATGATTGCAAATGGTACGGGTATCGCTCCTTTTTTGGGGATGATTATGAGCAACCACACCCATACACCTATTCATTTGTACGCAGGTTTTCGGCAAAAAAATGAACAAACTACTCAATACCAGCAGTTTGCAAAAGAACAAATAACCAAAAAGCATCTCAAAACTTTTGAAATAGCGTATTCGCGCGAGGCTACGCCTCAGTATGTAATGGACCTGATTCGACGAGATTGTCAATTTTTCACGGATTTACTGGAAAACCACGGCGTCATCATGATTTGCGGCTCACTTGCCATGCACAAAGACGTAGAAATAGTACTAGACCAACTTTGTTTTGAAAAAAACAATAAGAATATCAGCCACTACATTGCCCAAAATCAAATCTTAACGGACTGCTATTAGGATGAATAGACAAAGTACCCCCAAAATAGTCAGCCTGTCATTGCTCCTGCTGACTATTTTTAGTTTGAGCGGCTCTTGTGTTTGGGCACAAGTCTTACTCAAACGCAATGTCGTTTTGATGGGTTCTCGATTTGATATTACCATTGTAGAAAAAGATACCCTCCTCGCACAGCAGCGTATCAACCAAGTAATAGCCGAAGTAACCCGCATCGAAAATTTGATTTCGGAATGGAAACCCGAAACTCAAATTTCGCAAGTCAATCAAAATGCCGGCATCAAGCCCGTCAAAGTAGATCGCGAAGTATTTGAACTTACCCGCCGAGGTATTGCGTTTTCTAAGCTATCGGGTGGCGCTTTTGACATCAGTATCGCGGCCCTTGATCGGCTCTGGAAATTTGACGGAAGCATGACCGAAATGCCCCCCGAAGAGGCTATCAAAAACTCCATTAAGCATGTGGGGTACCAGCACATCCTGTTAGACAGCCTCCACTCCACTATCTATCTTCCCATTCAAGGCATGAAAATAGGCTTTGGCTCGATTGGAAAGGGCTATGCTGCCGACAAAGGCCGCGAGCTTATGCAGTCGTGGGGCGTAGCAGGCGGAATCGTCAATGCCTCCGGCGACCTTGCTACCTGGGGTACACAACCCAACCAAAAAGCTTGGCTCATCGGCATCAACAATCCCTTTGAATCGGGCAAAATCGTCCGCACTTTCAAGCTACGGCAGGGGGCTGCGGCGACTTCGGGTAGTTATGAAAAATACGCTGAAATCAACAACGTCCGCTATTCGCATATCATCAATCCCAAGACGGGCTATCCCGCTACGGGTTTGGTGAGTGCTACTATCATAGGCGCTTCTGCCGAATTTGCCAACGGCCTTAGCACCTCTGTCATGGTACTTGGCGAAAAAGAAGGCCTCCTATTCTTAAAACAATTTCCTCTCTACCGCTACGTCCTCATCACCGACCAAGGAAAAATCATAAAAAGCAAATAGGCCAATCCCAACCAACAACAATGAAAGTAACATCGGCGATGTTACCCTAAAAACGCTATGCCTGTTTGGTCTGCCCCCACTTTGAGGAAAATTTGCGTGCTAACCTATAAAATCATTAAGTACCTTTGGTATATTTGGGGTATAGGCGCAAGGGTTGCGTGTATATTTTGTTGAACAAAATTGAGGTGGGGCCAGCAGTAGGCCGTTTGGAGAGCAAGTAGCCGGTTTTTGGCTAACTTCGCGGTGTGGCTTTCAAGCGAGGCGACGTTAGCCAAAAACCATGAGAAAAAGGCTTCTCAAATCTTAGATTTGCAAAATATTTTTCTCATTCCGGCTTTAAAGAGCTTAAGGCCTCTTTTCCTACACCTCAACTTCGTACAACAGGGAATAGCCAAAATTCCCTTATATTTCGACCTAATCGGTCTTTATTTCAGGGAACTTCGGCTATTCCCTCAGCGGTTGGTGGCAATTTTATGACAACTCAGACAAATAGAAAATGATAGACAAACTTGTACAACATATCAATGATAGAATTGATAACAAACTTACCGAAAGCGACATTAGCTTGCTTTCTGAGGTTTTTCATTTAAAGAAGTTGCGTAAACATCAATACTTAATACAGAGTGGAGATGTTTGCAAAATTGCAGCCTTTGTGGTGAAAGGTGCTCTAAAAAAATATACTGTAGATGAAACTGGTAAAGAGAATATTTTAGAGTTATTTATCGAAAATTGGTGGGCAGGAGATAAAGAGAGTTTTATGATTGGTACACCTACTCCTTATTACATTGATGCTTACGAAGACACAGAATTACTAATAATTAACAAATCGGATTTTATTGAAAAAATTGGAAAATTATCATTTATTTCAGAGTTAAACTATATTCTTACTGAGCGGCAGTCATTCCAACTTATGAAAAGACTTCACTCATCACAAACACTTACCGCAGAACAAAAGCTGGAGCAATTACAAAATACTTATCCTGAGTTTTTTCAACGATTTCCACAGCATATCATTGCCTCGTATTTAGGAATGACCAAAGAAACGCTGAGCCGAATCAGGGCTAATGCTTTGAAGAAATAGGGAAATAGAACCAATATTCTAAAACGTTGACTTACATCAACGTTTTTTTTTGTTTTACCTCATCGTTTTGGGTGACCAAAACCCCTCAACTTTGCAGTGTAAATTTTAAAAAAACACTTATCATTATCATTATTATGAAAAAAGTATTTTTCCCGGCATTAATCGCCTTAGTAATTTCAACCTCTGCGTTTACTGTAATTAATAACACTACGCTTTGGAAAGTTAAGGAGGACACTTATTCAGTAAAGTTTACCAGCAAGGCTTTTGACGGTACATTCAAAGGACTTGAAAGTGATTTGCAATTCGATGAGAATAACCTCGGAGCTTCAAAATTAACGGCCAGCATCAATGCAAACTCTATTAACACCGGCAACGGAATGCGAAATGGTCATGCCAAAAAGGGTTTAGATGCCGCCAATTTCAAGACGGTGAAGTTTGTGTCAACATCTATCGCTAAAACTGCCGCTGGATACGAAGCTACTGGCAATCTGACTATCAAGGATGTAACCAAGGCTATCAAAATCCCTTTCACATTTAACCAAAATGCAGATGGTGGAGTATTTGCAGGTACATTTTCGGTGAAACCTACCGACTATAATGTGACACGAAAAGGCACACCTGAAGTACTTAATTTTCAACTAAGCGTTCCAGTTACAAAATGACCTGGAAACAAACCTTTACGATGGGGATAGTAGGTAGCCTGCTATCTTCATTGGCAAGTATCATCTATTTGAACATCTACTCCGAAGCATTCGTTGTGGATTTCAGTAAAATTGCTGGTACATCCAATATTATTGCTTCGTGTACGATTGGGGGTTTGCTCTTAGCATTGGGCTATAAATTTGCCATACAGTGGAAAGGCAAAAAGACAATCGGATGGTTAAATGTCGCCTTTAGTATCCTTAGTTTTGCTTCCATAGTTGGGGTTTTGGGGTTCAATTTACCATTAGATACCGAATCGCCCGAATTATTTCCAGGCATGGTTATTCCTATGCATTTTTTCCCAGTTTTATCAATTTTAACAATTTTCCCATTTTTTAATTTAAACTACAATGAAGGCAAATAAAATTTTAAACATCGGCTTATGGGTAGCACAAGGGCTACTTGCGTTAACATTCATTTGGGCAGCGTACACCAAATTATTTCAACCTTTAGAAGAAGCTGCCAAAATGTTGCCATGGGCAAAAGAAAACCCAGGCTTAGTAAAGTTAACGGGAGTTTTTGAACTATTAGGTGCATTGGGCTTAATATTACCTGCTGCTTTGAGGATTCAACCAAAACTCACGGTATTTGCCGCTTATGGTGCAATGGTATTGATGGTTTCAGCCGCCATATTTCATATTTCAAGAGGCGAGGCATCGCTTATAGGAATGAATATTTTCTTTTTTGTGCTTGCTGCATTTATAGCTTGGGGTAGAACTACCAAAGCACCAATCCTTTCGAAAAATTAATACTATGGAAAGGAAGCAATTTCTTAAAAGTATGCTTGGTACTTCAAAACTCTTAATATCTATGGATAGTATTTCTACCTTTGCGAATGCACTAATGCTTCAAAACCAAGATACCCAAAGTGTATCAAATCCAGATGAAATAGCCTCTTTTGGGGCTGTTCATCTGAACAATACCTCCATCGAAAAAGCCACACAATTTTGGACTGGGGTAATAGGAATGAAGTTAAGAAAAAAAACAGATATTGAAGCGGAATTTGGCACTGAAAACAAAACATTAGTTGTAGTGCATAAAACAGCAACAGCCTCTTTTCAGGAGGGTTACAGTGGTTTGTATCATTTTGCAATCCATTTGCCCAATAAGCAAGAGTTTGCAAAGGCCATTTATCGCTTAAAACAGCAGAGATATTACTTTTCGCCAATAGACCACACTATGACCCAGTCACTTTACCTGAATGATTATGACAACGTGATGGTAGAGTTGGCGTTAGAAACTCCAGAAAGGTTTAAAAGGGTAATTACTGAGGGTGGTCTTTTTATGGAAGATGTAAACGGTACAATAAGGGGGGCATCTGCACCGCTAGATATTGATAAGATATTGAAAAGCCTTGCAGACGTAGATTTGTCAAAAATTATGAGCGATGATGCAAAGATTGGGCATATCCATTTTTATGCAAATAATGTTGCCAATAACAACGAATTCTACAAGAAATTAGGTTTTGTTCAATCCAACTATTTTCCAAATTACAAATTTGCCGACCTTGGAGCTGGTTCATCATACACACATCGAATAGCAATGAATTCTTGGCATGGAAATAACAGACCATTGGCACCTGTAGGCAATGCTGGATTAAATCATTATCAGATTGTTTTTAACACAGCCAAACAACTCAATAAAGTACTTGGAAGCATTAACAATGTAGTTGAAGAAGGTGGTAGTTTTTGGGTATCTGACCCCACTGGCGTAAAAATAAAGCTATCGCACTCATAAAAAGGAATAATACTCTTTAAATAGAAATAAAATCATGAAAAACAATAGCTTTATTTACTTGCTATTACCGTTGATTTTCTTCGTTTGGTCGTGCGAAGAAACAGTTGAAACAACAACTCCTATTCAGCCAAAACATTTAGTGACTGTTTCATTAGTAAAGGAATACTCAAGGGCTGATTTTCTCAATACATTAGGGCAAAATGCTCAATTTATCTCGGCATTGGTTAGAGGTGGCGTAAGACAGTATAAAATTGTCTATAAAACTAAAAATACAGAGGGCACTGATATACTCGCATCTGGAGCTATGACTGTTCCAGTGGGAATTACTGACAAAGTGCCGCTTTTGAGCTACCAGCACGGAACTATTTTTAATGACAGAGATGCCCCTTCGTATTTTTCCGAAACCGGAGGAGAGGGACAGACTGCCACACTGATTGCATCGATGGGGTATATTGTTTCGGCACCCGACTATATTGGCTATGGCGAGACTAAGAATATTCCTCATACTTATGAGCAGCGTGAAGGTTTGGCAACCGCCAGTTTGGATATGCTCAGAGCAGTAAAAGAAGCGATTGCACAAGAAAAACTCAACTGGAACGAAAGTACTTACATTGCTGGATATTCAGAAGGAGGTTTTGCCAGCATGTCATTATTAAAAAAATTGGAAGAAACTGCGGCAAGCGAATTTACCGTCAAAGCTGCCAGTTGTGGTGCAGGTGCATATAATAAAACGTTGAGTTTTAAGACTATGGTAAATACTCCAACAAGCGGAATTGCCACACACAATGCCTCGTATATATGGGTATTACTCACGTATGATAATATATATAAACTCAATCGACCTATTTCGGCTTATTTTGTGGAACCTCATGCGTCACAAATCGAAAAAGAGAGACAAAACGCACGCATAACTGGCAATTTGGGAGATTTGCTCAATCCAACATTTAAAAAAGGAATTTCAGACGGCACAGATACGGCTTTATTGGCAGCAGTAGCTGATAATGATGTGTTTGATTGGAAACCAAAAACTACTTTAAGGCTGTATCATGGCGATAAAGACGACTATGTGCCATATTTCAACTCACAAACGGCTGTTGATGCCATGAAAAAAAGAGGGGTTGATGTTGAACTCAAAACGATAGTAGGTGGCGACCATGCTACTTCTATCAGCGAATTTCTTTTGGGTTCTTTGCAGTTTTTTCAAGAAAAAAGATAGACATTTTGTGTTGAAAAATAGATAATATTTAACACAAAAACATATAATTTGAAAGATAAAGACCCTTTAACATAGAAAAAATTTAAAACTTTAATATGCCGAACAATTTTAATATTGCAATATCAAAGACATTATCAAATAGGACTTAATAAAAACTTGTATCAAATAGTTAAACTTGTATTTTTGCTAAAATATTGAAGTATTTTATGAATTATCAAGCCTTTCGAGACCGTTACTGTCATTGTTTACAGGCAAGTTTCACCAATTTAAATTTGAACCTCTGAAAAATTTATCGTTGAGCGGCTCATAATGAAAATACCAAGTTTTGTGTAAGTCCTATTAAAGTTATCTTTACTATTCAAGCATTTTAAAATCAAGCCTTAGCATGTTACAAAAATTAATTTTTTCTTATTTTGTAGTAGTTATTTTCAGCCTTTCGGGGGTGCAAGCACAGAACCGTGTATCTACCACTATTAACAGTAACTGGCTTTTCTTTAAAGGGGACTCAACCAAAAAAACAACTACAAACAACTGGAAACCAGTCTCGATTCCGCACACTTGGAATACTCAAGATGTTTTAGACGATGAGCCTGGTTACTATCGAGGCGATGGCTGGTATAAAAAAAACCTTTTTATTCCTGCTGGTTGGAAAGACAAGGACATCTACCTTTATTTTGAAGGTGCTGGGCAGTCGGCCGAGGTATTTGTCAATGGTAAAGAGGTTGGTAAACACGCTGGCGGATACACATTTTTTTCGTTTCCTATTGGCTCAGCTCTCAAATTTACTGCTGAGGGCAACACTGCTAATGAAGTGTTAATTAAAGTAAACAACAGCCCTAATGAAAACTTGCCCCCTACTATGGGCGACTTCAATATCTTCGGTGGGCTGTATCGAGATATATATCTAAACGTATATGACAAAGTTCACTTCGATGCTGATAATCATGGAACTAATGGTATATTTATTACCACCCCTCAGGTAAGTGCCACACAAGCCACTGTACAAGTAAAAGGAGCATTAGTGAACCGCAGCAATACAGCCAAAAAATTAACAATTAGTCACCGAATTTTGATGCCCAATGGGGGCTTGCTGACAGAGGAGAAAGGCAGTTTTACAGTAGAAGCTGGTCAGAAAATTGACTTTGACCAAGCTGTGAAAAACATTCGTGGCCATCGCCTATGGTCGCCAGATGACCCCTACCTTTACAGGGTTGCCTCTACTATCACCGACGAAAATACTGGACAAATATTAGATGAAGTAACCAATCCACTTGGTTTTCGCTGGTATCGCTTTGACCCCAATGAAGGTTTTTTCCTGAATGGTAAGCCGCTAAAATTGATAGGCACAAGCCGCCACCAAGATTATCCGGGCATGGGTAATGCCTTACCCGATGCTATGCACGTGAAAGATGTAGAACTGTTGAAGGATATGGGTGGCAACTTTTTGCGAGTGGCTCATTATCCACAAGACCCAACTATCCTACAAACTTGTGACCGATTGGGTATTTTGGCTTCTGTAGAATCACCAATCATGGGCTTTACCGACTCCGAAGCCTATGCAGTCAATGCCAAACAACAGCATCTTGAAGTAGTGAGGCAGCACTACAATCACCCAAGTGTGATTATTTGGTCATATATGAATGAGATGTTGCTTCGAGTACCATTCGCCAATGACTCTACTCGCCAAAAAACCTATCTCAAGCATTTAGCTGAATTGGCCCAAGAGCTGGAAAATATGACAAGAAAAGAAGATTCGGCTCGATATACGCTTATACCGAATCACAATGCTTGGGAGATTTACAACAAAGTTGGGCTAACGAAAATACCTAAACTTGTTGGCTGGAATGTTTATTTCGGTTGGTATTATGGCAATTTTGATGATTTCGGTAAGTTTATGGACAAACACCACCGTGAACTTCCCGACAAACCTATTTTGATAACCGAATATGGAGCTGATGCAGATAATAGGGTACGTAGTACAAATCCCTTGAAGTTTGACAAATCAGTTGAATATACGATGCAATACCATCAGGCTTCTTTGAAAGCTATACTTGACCGCCCGTTTGTAGCCGCTGGAATGGTTTGGAACTTGAATGAATTTAACACCGCTGTCCGTTCTGAAACCTTACCCAATATCAACCCTAAGGGTATTATGACCTACGACCGAAAGGAAAAAGACCCGTATCGTTTTTACAAAGCCAACCTTATCAAAACGCCATATATCCAAATAGGTGCAAAAGAATGGAATCGAAGGACTGGCATTGTAGATTCAGAAAAGAGTCTTGTTTCTACTCATCAAGTAATGGTTTTTACGAATCAGCCTAACGTTACCTTATCACTCAATGGAAAAAAAATTGGCAGTGCTGTATCTAAACAAGGCGTAGCTCAGTTCAATGTGCCATTCAAAAATGGTTTGAATAGTTTGGTGGCAACAGCTTCATTAAAAGGGGCTACAATCAGCGACCAAGCCGAAATTAACTTCTCGCTAATGGGTCAAAAATTGATCAATCCTCAACTACCTTTTTCAGAACTAAATGTTAGTCTTGGCGATTCAAGGATTTTCTTCGATGAAAAGACAGGGCAAAACTGGCTTCCTGAGAAAGCCTACCAGCCTGGGAGCTGGGGCTATTTGGGTGGTAAGCAGTTTGTAATGGCTAATAATTCTCGGGTGAGCTTTGGCGGTAGTCGAAATATACTTGATACAGATTTAGACCCCATCTATCAAACTCAGCGTACTGGTATTGAAGGATTTGTATTCGATGTGCCTTCAGGTGATTATGAATTAACGCTCCACTTCGCCGAACTTATTTCTAAAAATACAAACAGTGGCGACATTGCATTCAATGTGGGTTCACGTGGTGGGCCAAGAGATGAATTCAAAGCCCGTAGTTTTGATGTTTTAGTAAATGAAAAAGTAGTGATTTCGGGTCTTAGTAACAGCGAAGCTCTCCAAACCGACCAAGCAGTGGCAATCAAATACCCTGTCAGTGTTGCAGGTTCTGAAGGTATTAAAGTTTCTTTCAAAGCTCGAGTTGGTGAGCCTATTTTGAATGGAATTCAGATACGAAAGTTACGTTAATCAGATATAGTTGACGAAAGTAGGCTAAAATTAGGGTGGTTGGATGATAAAGTCTGACCACCCTAATTTTTTTGGAATTATCAAAACTGTATTGATTGTATGGTTTGAATTTTTGCTATTTTGTTACTATTGGCAAAATCTACGGTTTGGAATCTGCTATCGCCATTCCTTTTGGTATTAATTTCTGCAAATTCTGCTGAGATAAACCCTTAAAACCGCCTTATAATATAGCTGTCGGGCTCGGCAAATGGCATTTTGCCATACAATACCTCATTATTATAATCAAAGCTAAAAGCATTTCAACGTTGATATAAGTCAACGTTTTTTTTTGCCCTACCTCATCGTTCTGAGGGCGGGAAGTATTGCAATTTTGTATCGTCATAAATGACAAAAGATAATCTATTTTTTAAAAAAAATTTAAACAAATAAAGATATGAAATTGAAATTCCTTTCCGTGTTGGCTATTTCAGCCGCTTTGCTTCTCAACTCATGTGATAGAGATGAGTTTGATTTTAGTCCAGCCCCTTCTACCTCACTCATAAAAGGCGGCACTGTGGAGGTAGTAACAGATGGTAATGCAAGATACCATGTACTTAACTTTGGCGGTAGATGGACCTCTACTATTGTAGAATCTGAGAAAGAAATTACTATTGTAGATGTGGGTATCAATGACCCAGGCGGTGCTGTTATTACTGCAGATATAAGCAAGTCGGGCGAGGAGATTCGTGCCTATGCAAATGCCATTAATAAACCAATAACGATTATCATTACGCATCCGCACGTTGACCACTTTATCAACTTAGATAAGTTTAAGGATATTACCGTATATGCCGAAACTAAAAATGCGGCGGCATTAAATAGAGATGCTACCTTCAAGCAGATTTATGGCAAAGATGCAATTGCAGTTTCAGGCTCTAGAGTAATTGGGGGTTTTGAATTTCACTTTGGCAATGTGTCTGGTACTGAGGCCACAGAAAACGGCTATGTATATATTCCAAGCCAAAAGGCAGTATTTACAGGAGATTTAACGGCCGTAAACAGACATTCCTACATACGTGACTATACACCTCTTGATAATGTGGACGAGTTGAGTACTTGGATAAACGCTCTCAAAGAAATGAAAACAAAGTTTAGCGATTATCGCTATGTTTTTGTGGGGCACGTTGGTTATGATTCAAACGTATCAGGCAATTTTGATAAAACCATTGCCTATTTATCTGATGCACAGGGCTTAATCAAAGGAACAAAAAATTTACGCTCAGGTGTAAAAGCTAAGTCAAATAAAGAAGTAGTTGATGAATTAAAAGCCTTATACCCGAGTTTCGGTGATGGTGGTCTTCTTTTCTCACTTCCAAATGCCTTCTTCCCAGGCGACCCAGGAGCCATTTGGTTCAAATAATTATGTAATGAAAGTTTGGAATTAGAGTATCTTGATGTTAAGAAAATCAGGGACTCTAATTCCTATCAAAATCAAGAAAAATCAACATGAAAAAAAACATTAAGTATCTAATTACCCTGTTTTTCTTAATTCCATTTTTTACGTTTTCGCAAGGAAATTTTACCCTAAGCGGTACTGTAAAAGACAAAAAAAATGGTGAGTTATTGATTGGAGTGGCCTTTAGAGTTGCCGAAAATCCTAAACTCGGCACACTTGCCAACGAATACGGCTTTTATTCCCTAACCCTCCCCCAAGGGAAACAAACCATTTATGTTTCCTACATTGGCTATGAGATTCAGCAGATAGATATAAATGTAAAACAAAACGAAAAACTGGACATTTTCCTTGAGTCATCAGCCGATAAAGGAATCACCCTAAACGAAGTTGTTGTCTCATCCAGAAAAAAAGATGAAAATCTTTCTACTACTCAAATGGGAACAGAGGTTTTGAACATAAAATCTATTGAAAAACTACCCGTGCTTTTTGGCGAGAAGGATATTCTAAAAACCATACAGCTGCTACCAGGTATCAAAAGCGTTGGTGAAGGTGGAAGCGGCTTTAGTGTGCGTGGCGGTGCCGTTGACCAAAATCTGATTTTACTCGATGAAGCACCCGTTTATAATGCCTCTCATTTGTTGGGTTTTTTCAGTACTTTCAATAGCGATGCCCTCAAGGATGCAAGCATCATAAAAGGTAATGCCCCAGCACAATATGGTGGGCGACTTTCGTCAGTTTTAGATGTGAAAATGAAAGAAGGTAACAATCAAGAATTTGCGGCTACGGGGGGTATTGGCTTGATAAGTAGTAGATTAAGTATAGAGGGACCCATTCAAAAAGAAAAATCGTCATTTATTATTTCTGGCCGTAGAACCTACGCCGATTTGTTTCTGGGATTAACCGAAGATTTTAAAGGAAGTCAACTGTTTTTTTATGACCTAAATATGAAAGCCAATTATCAAATCAATAAAAATAACAGAATCTACCTTTCAGGGTATTTTGGTAGAGATATTTTAGGTTTCAACAATACTTTCGGTACCGACTGGGGTAACACCTCAGGTACTTTGCGATGGAACAGCATTTTAGGTAGCAAACTATTTTCCAATACCTCTTTTATATACAGTAATTATAATTATGATATCAACTTTGAGAATGAAACTACCTCTATAGGTCTAAAATCAAAAATCCAAGACTGGAACCTTAAACAAGACTTCTCATGGTATGTCTCTAATAATCATTCGATTAGATTCGGTATAAATACCATTCACCACACTATTACACCAGCTATTGTTTCGGGCACTTTATCGAGTAGTTTTCCGAAAAAATCAAGATACTCACTCGAAAATGCAATTTATATCAATGATGACCATAAGGTAACCGAAAAATTATCTTTGAGCTACGGCTTACGTCTTTCTGCATTTACAGTTTTGGGCGGTGATACTTATAATATATATGAGAAAGGAGTATTAAAAGATAGTGTACAATTAGCCAAGGGGGCATGGGGTAAAACCTATATCAATCCAGAGCCGAGGTTTTCAGCCAATTACAGAATTAATCAAGTGAGTAGTTTCAAGGTCGCTTATTCACGAAACTCCCAAAACTTACACTTATTAAGTAACAGCAATAGCGGCAACCCAACTGACCAGTGGATTGGAAGTAGTTATACCGTAAAGCCCGAAATATCTGACCAAGTAAGTATAGGATATAGCCGAAATTTTGATGACAATAATTATGAAATTAATGTAGAAGCCTATTATAAAAATATGCAAAACCAAATTGACTACCGCAATGGAGCCGATATTTCGTTCGATGTTGGCAAAGACATTGAGGCAGACTTACTTTTTGGTAGAGGAAGAGCATACGGATTAGAGTTTATTGCAAAAAAGAAAGAAGGAAAGTTAACAGGTTGGGTTTCATATACACTATCGAAGACCGAAAGAAAAATAGATGGCATAAATAACAATCAATGGTATAATTCAAGATTGGACAGAACTCACGATTTATCGGTGGTTGGAACATATCTTCTTAGTCCAAAATGGACACTATCGGGCTTGTTTGTGTATAGTACCGGCAATGCGGTTACGTTTCCTACGGGTAAATATGAAATTAACGGAGAAACCATATTTCACTACGACAGCCGAAATGAAAATCGAATGCCAGCCTACAACAGGCTTGACTTAAGTGCTACTTATGAGAGAAAGAAGTATAAAAATTTTCAAGGCTCATGGACTTTCGGTGTGTATAATGCTTATGGTCGTCAAAACGCCTATACCATTGATTTTCAGGACAATCCAGAAAACCCAGGTACTACACGAGCTTGGCAAACCTCACTTTTCCGTTGGATTCCAAATATCACTTACAATTTTAAATTTTGAAAATGAAAAAGATAATAAGTATTGCCTCTGTGTTAGTTCTTACACTCACAGCTTGCCAAAAAGAAATAGACTTAGATTTAGAAAATAAAAGTGGTCAGATAACAATTGAGGGAAACCTTTCTGACCAAGTAGAACCACATTTTGTAAAAATTACAAAGTCAGTAGCGTTTACTCAGGCTAATCAATACCCTCAGGTTAGTAATGCTGTTGTAACCATTAGCGATAACTTCGGTTTGGTTGATACTTTAAAATATGAGTCGGAAGGAAAATACAAAACAAGCAAACTAAAAGCGGGAGTGTCAGGTAGAACCTATACACTCAAGGTTTTATTAGAAGGGCAAACATACACCTCTCAATGTGAAATGCCTGAAAAAGTTCACCTAAACGGACTCAAACTTAATGTCATGTCATTTTTTGGAAATACAAGTTATGATGTTTTACCTGAATATATTGACCCCCCAAGATTAGGCAATGTGTATGTTTTTTTTGTAAAAGTGAATAGTCAAAAAGGTACGGTTTTTGAAACTTTCACAGATAATTTTGGCAATGGTGTGGCCAATCAAAGAGATTTGAATATACCTAATGATACCGATAATCCTGTCAAAGCGGGCGATATCGTGAGCGTTGAGATGAGGAGTGTTGATTCGCGTATTTACACTTATTTTAATGCTCTCAATCAGCTTGCTGGTGGTGGTCCTGGCGGTGGTATTTCGCCAGCTAACCCACCGAGTAACATAAGCGGTGGAGCTTTAGGTTATTTTTCGGTACATACCTCAGAAGTTCGTAGCATAACCATAAAATAGAGATTTTTCCTGAAAATTACTCTATGTAAGTTTCGTAAGAGTAAATTTTTCAAAGTTTCTCACCAAGGATACCATGTTACAAAAAATAATAATTCTGATTTTAATGCAGTTATCATTCTTGGATAACTGCATTGCACAAAAAAATAGTGATACTATGATTACCGAAACATCACTGGTTTATAGAATCAAAGAACCAAAAACAAATGCCAAATTTTCTTCAATGTTGGTTCTTTTGCACGGACATGGCAGTAACGAAAATGACATATTGGGTTTGGCTGAAAAAGTACCTGACCACTGGGCGGTGGTATCTGTTCGTGGCCCCTACCAATTAGGTTCCAATAGTTTTCGTTGGTATGATGTGGGAATGGTGAACGGTAAAATAGAAATCAATATCGACCAAGAAGAACTTAGTAGAAAGAAACTCATTGACTTAATCAATCAAATTGCCGATAAACATCATATTGACAAGAGTAAAATTGTAGTTGCCGGTTTTAGTCAGGGAGCAAATATGGCCCAGTCATTGGGCTTGGGTGAGCCCACAATAGCTGCTGGTTTCGGAGTTTTTAGTGGAAGATATGTGGCAGAATTTACTCCATACATCAATAAATCCAAGCAGTTGCAAAATGTACGGGTATTCCTATCCCATGGAAGTGGAGATAATATGTTGCCAAAAACTTATGCAGATGAAAATTTAAACAAATTAAAGGATTTGGGTATTCAAATAACTTATTGTGAAGACACCAATGGTCATTCTATTTCAACAAAACAATGGAGTGAATTTTCTAAATGGCTACTAAATTTCAATTAAAATGATAATAAAGAAATTGGACCAATCAAATTGTTCTGATGTTTCCGAAAAACTGATGCCCATTGTAAACTTCAATAGCTGTGGAGGCAAAGAAGATTGTGTGGTGGTGTGTCCTTATGATGTTTTTGAAATGCGGACTATCGCTGATGCAGACAAGGCTAAACTTAATTTAAAAGGACAAATCAAGACCTTTTTCTTTAATCAAAAGGCATATGTTATCAATCCAGACCAATGTCATTCTTGCGGACTTTGCGTACAGGCTTGCCCCGAAAAGGCGATAAAATTGACAAGATTTGTCAAGGAAGACGAATAAAAACTGCCACCAATAACTAAGCATTCGTGGTGACTGAAAGCCAAGCGAAAAAACCAGAAAGCCTTCAGGATTGAACGAAACTTGGGCGGGCAGCTAGCCTAGCGGAGAGTGCTCACCAAACCCTTTTGTTTTATTATGGAGTTATGGTCGAGCTGGCAACTGCACTGAGAGCGGGTTTTGACCCGCTTTTTTCTTTTATGGCTGTTTATGCACCATTTTTATGGTTTTTTGGGATGTTAGAGCATAAATTTCCCTACTCATCCCGTTAGCTAACGGGACGGGTGCATTGGGTTTGGCAAATGCCTATGTATGGGGCAGGCAGTCCGCTCGACCCAAAAATCTCAATGGTTACTAAATTTCCTTCCCCGCAACATCGGCAACGCCTAAGCAAGGTTTTTGCTGGATCTGTTGATTTGGGTTGGAGCTTAAAATACTCCCGTAACTGCTTGAACTTTACACTT
The DNA here is from genome assembly GCF_000423565.1 of Runella zeae DSM 19591. Lineage (GTDB taxonomy): Bacteria > Bacteroidota > Bacteroidia > Cytophagales > Spirosomataceae > Runella > Runella zeae. The sequence continues at coordinate 34,386 of NZ_AUIF01000061.1, forward strand.
TTCCATGTGCTGCCCAAAAACCCGTAATGTCGTATTTTGACAAATTCACTGTACCGCTAAATTGAACCACCTCACGTTTGGGAGGGCGTTTTGCTCCGCCTTTGAAGCATGAAAAGGTACTCGTGGATTTGCTCCTCATCAAATTCAGTTGGGATTTTTCCATAATGAAGCGCAATGGCTGCAATATGCCGAGAATAGTTCTTGAAAGTGCTCGGACTACGGCCTAGGATGGAAATACTACGCTCAAAACGGTGGATTAATTCCTGAAAGCCAGATACTTCTCTACTGGCGCAGTTGATAAGCGTATTTTCCCGTAGCTCATCAGAATTCTTTTTTTGTCATGATAAATTTTAAGTTTAAATTGGTCTTAAAATTAATCATTTTGAGGTAAGATAGCTACCGAAGGTTTTGTTCAACACGGGTTTGCGTAAGGCGGGCTGAATTTGACGGCTGAAGGTTGACAAAACTCAACAGCAGTTTTTTAATTGAACTTTAGTAATAAAACTAGTTTTTGTACTACAAAATCCTGCCCTAATGCAAAGCACAAAACGTTAGCGGTCATTGTAAACAACAAACATAAATGAGAAAAGTAGTAACACTTATATTGACAATCTTGGCTTCAATATCATACGGACAAACTAATTTTCAAAAATATTTTGACAGTCTGAATGTGAAGGGAAGTACAACTATTTATGACTACAAAAACAAGAAATGGACTTTTACCGATAAGCAAGATGCTGAATTAGCGACATTACCTGCATCTACATTTAAAATACCAAATTCACTCTTTGCACTTGAATACAAAGCAGTTAGAGACGAGAGTGAGGTTTTCAAATGGGACGGTAAACCCAAGTCACACTTAGGAACAGTGGTAAATGTTTGGAATAAGGACACAGACTTAAAAAATGCTTTCAAAAACTCAACGGTTTGGTTCTATGTTGAAGTTGCAAAAAGAATAGATAGGAATATATACCAAAAAGTCCTAAGAAAGTGTAAATATGGGAATGGCAATTTAAAAGAAAAAGGAGATGATTTTTGGAACTATGGAGAATTTGCCGTTTCACCAAAAGACCAAATAAACTTCTTAATAAAATTTTATAACAACCAGCTTCCTTTCACGAAAATGACTATTGAAAAAGTGAAGGAAATTATGATTTCTGAAAAAACAGAAACGCATACATATAGGGACAAAACAGGTTGGACAAGGAAAAATGGACAAGACATCGGTTGGTGGGTTGGATATATAGAAACAAACGAAAATGTTTATTTCTTTGCTACCAGACTTATTAAACACGAAAATGAGAACAATCCTAACTTTTTGAAAGGACGGAAAGAAATTACTAAACTGATACTAAAAGACGTTGAAGGGACAAAGTAACAACGAACCGCTAACATCATATTGGCAATAGTGGAGCTGACAGTTGTAAACTCAACATTTGTGCTTCTATTGGGCATTTGTACAACTATTGAGTCGACGTTTTTCAAATGCCCCGCCATCGCTAATACATAGCCGTTGTGGGCTATATCATAGAAACTTATTAAACAAAAAAACAATCATTTTTGACAAAAATACAAGATGAAAAGTTTAAAAGTAATTGCAATTATTTATGCAATAACATCTGCATCAAGTTTACACGCACAGACTTTGTCTTTAAATAACAAAACTGTTAAGGTAGAAGAATTTCCAGAATATATTATTATTAACTCTGATAATACATCCTCAATACTAGGTCAATCAATACGAATAGTTATTCAAGCAAAAAACTCAGAGTTTGAAAAATCTCTTAAAGATTTGCAAGACCTCCTAGAAGACAATAAGTATTTGAAAATTAGTAATCAAACAGACTTGTTAAATGCTATGTCAAAACTTGGGTTTGATTATGTAGATGCATTCCCACAAAACCCAAGCACAGAGAGTAGTTTTAGTAGAACAGGCTTTGTGTTTAGAAAAAAAGAAAAATACAGAAGCTAAAAATATACTTAAACTATAAACTATTTTACTAATCAATATTAGAGGTTATGAATAATTTTTTGCCATATCCTCACATGCCTATTCCATACTGGGGAAGGTACGGCAATTGAATATAAAAAATTGAAAAACTATAACACTAACACGAATGTCGCCTCATTCAATCTAAGTAGAGATACAAGCGCAGTGCAAAATTCAACTGTATTTTTTCAATTAAACTTTAGTAGTAATATCAATCCCGATAGCTATCGGGATGCTTCGATTGCCCGCCACACCGCCCAGCCACAAACCGTAAGTGGCCATTTAATAGACATTAACCGACAGGCCATTGTAGCAAGATGATAAAAGTAATTGAAAGCCGAGAAATAGATATTTATGCTATGAGGAATTTGTTTTTCAAGACAAGAGTAACGTCCTTTTCTTGGAATGACACATCAAAATTTAAGTTATCTGACTTTGACAAGGAGACCGAGAACGAATATATTTTAGTAGCCCTTGCAGATGAAGTCCTAGTTGGTTTTGTTTCTGTTTGGGTAGCAGACAATTTTATTCATCATTTATATGTTGACGAAAAATTTCAAAACCAAGGTATTGGAACACAATTATTAAATGCTGTACTTGACAAATTCGGACATCAAGTTAGACTAAAATGTGAAGAGAAAAACGAAAAAGCAATTTGCTTCTACAGGCAAAAAGGCTTTTTAGAAATCGGAATAGGGCAATCTGAAAGTGGATCTTATATTTTGTTTGAGTTAAATAAAAAAACAGAATAAAAACGACATACAAAAAGGTTAGGACTGACGTGCAAAATTGGAGCTTTGTTCTCCTAAACCCGCCCAAATGTAAAGCCCGAAATCGTTCTCCGGTGACTATTTCATAATGGAACTGTACAAATTGGCAGTAAATAAAAAATGAAAAAAATAATTATTTGGGCATTTATCCTTAACCTTTGTAGTTGTAACAATTCAAAACCAATGCAAAACAAAATTCCATTAAAAGAAATTGAAGAAATATTTTCCCATATGCACGCAAATGGCGTAAATACAGATACGACAATGCTGTGGGGATATTTCTTTACTTCAAACAAAAATGACAAATTCAGTCAAGTTGCAAACGAGCTAAAAAGTAAAGGATTTGATTTTGTTGAAATCTTCCAATCTGAAGGCAAAAGTTATTGGTTGCATCTAGAGCGTAAAGAAATTCACAATGCTAAAAGTTTATACGCACTTAACGAAGAACTTTATTCTGTAGCCGACAAATACAAAATCATTTATGATGGCTTTGATGTTGGAAACAAGGATAAAAATAAACCAATTGAAAGAAACACTTATGTAGTTCCAGAAGAATTTAAGACACTTGATTACCAAAAAGACAACTACCCCTGTTTATTAATTGGCAACACAGCATTTGATAAATTTAAGCATAAACAAGAGTTTAAATATTTCATAAAGATAACTACACCCTACAAGAAAGACGAAAAATTTATGTTACCAACTGACGAAGAACTTGAAAATTTAGACGGGTTTGAATATTTTATTGAAGACTATTTGAATCGAAATAAAATCAAAAGCTATTACGTTTTTCGGGAGACATATAAAGGAGTTAGAACTTTTTACTTAGTTACAAATAACAAAAGTGGCGCAACAAAAACTCTAATAATGATTAAAAACTCAGAAAAACAAAGAAATTTCGACTTTAAAATTTTAGCAGACACAAATTGGAGCATATACAATGAATTTATAAAAAAAACAGCAAATGAATAAAATAAAAACTACCGCCATCATCATTTTGGCAATATACCGAACTGGGTTGCCGACGCGATGCTTCTATGAAATCCCGAAGGCTTTCGGGATTCAAGATTCAACAGTAGCAACCTTATTAAATCCTAAACATTTTGGGGTTGTTAAAAAATTAGTCGCATAGGCAACTCTTTCCGTTACCTATTATTTATGAAAACGTTATTGACAATATTAGTAATTTTCTTTCTTCAGCAAACATCATTTGCCGATGAACAACGTTTGACAACTATATTTAAAAGTAAAAATGGAAAATATTTATTAAAATACAAAAAGAAACGGTGGACGCTTTTTAACCAATACAACAAGCCTTTGTATCATATTAATAGACTTGTTCTTTTGCTGATAATCAATATTTTATGATATATTTGCGGTAATTAACATTTTAATAAGTTATTATGAAATCACAAAGAATTAGTATATTTAGTAATATAAAATCTGATAGAGATTTTCGAGCTACAACAGGCCTTAGTAAAGAGGAGTTTAATAGGTTATCTGAAAAGTTTTCTTGTTATTATACTCCAACAGTTCTATCAGGATTTCCTAATGGGTTTGGTAACAATAGTATATTTCAAAACTCAAAAGAAGCTTTGTTTTTTTTATTATATCATTATAAAGTAGCGACTACTTATGATGTTCTTGCTATTAGTTTTGGCATCGGAAG
>NZ_AUIF01000062.1 GCF_000423565.1 Runella zeae DSM 19591
CAATTTCGCATTTCAAAAAAATGAAGATGTATTCTTACAAGTAACATGAAAAAATACCTAATCTTACTACTGTGCATCGCGACATTTTCGGCGGTTGCCCAGACACCAATTGCGCGGGTGAAGCAGGGGGAAAGCTTCACGCTTACGCTGAATTTTCCGTCGTCTTATGATACCTCGCGCATTGCGAAATTGACTGCCTTTTTAGGCGGCGCCGAGGTGGGCGACCTTCAGAAATCTACAATCGTCCCCCTAAATGACAGCTGTTTTCGTCTTCAGCTCCGCAGCTCTCGCACTGCCTTATTGAAAGGTGACTACGCCTTTCAAATCGCCGTCGAGGACAAGATTGTAGGGGTGAAAAAGACGACACCGGTTCTGATCAGCTTCGCTCCCTCGAATAATACGACTGCTAGTAGTGCGGTGAACGCGGGTTCGGATGTACTGCTGAAGGTTAATATCCTTACGCCTGTCGTGGTGGCTAATGCAGAATTGGCAACTATCTATAAGGGTGAGCCGGGCGCACAAGGGCCGGCCGGGCCTACTGGTGCGACAGGAGCGCAAGGCCCACAAGGTGTGCAAGGCCCTCCCGGTTCTGACGCTACCGTGACGGGTGCGGCGGTGACGGCAGCGCTTGGTTATACACCTGTAACGCCTACTCAGTTAGCTACGAAGTCGGACACTTCGCACCAGCATACCGCCTCTCACATTACCGACTGGACAGCCGCCTGGGCGGCGAGGTGGGCGAGTGAGGCGGTGGCAATTACTAGCAATCTTATTCCATCTGGTGTACGAAATCTGGGAGGTAGCGGCTCGGGACAGCACTGGAATATTGGTTACATTAGCACTATTAACAATCAGCTTGGGACGCTTTATCTACAGCAAGGTGGAAATAACAGAGTAAGTATTAATCCCAATGACGTTCACATATCTCCCAGTCTATTTGTTTTCAATACTGGAACCAATACTGGACAGGCGACACTTGGACTAGGCAATGGAGGTGTTTTACGCGGAAATACAACCCTTGCTTTTCTTGTTGGAGGGGGGGCTGGCGCAGAGGCGGCAAGATTTCACTCAGACGGCAATTTTTCTCTTGGTAGTAATATCAATGGAGGATATAAGTGGGATGTTAATGGAACTTCTCGTTTTCAGGGTGTTTCTACGTTTTCATCTAGTGTTGGCATAGGTACAACCTCGCCTCAGTATGCTCTTGATGTAAGAGCAGCAGGCAATGCCATATCGGTATGGGACGGGTCTAACGGTATGGTTATTTCAAGAATCGGACTTTCCAAACTCGGTGTAACTGCTACTCCACTTGATTTGTCTGGCTTTTCAAGAGTCGCAGTTATGTATACCTACAACTCCTCAAATGCAGTACAATATGGATTGCAAAATATTGGAACAATCAATCAATCTGGCACAGCAGGATATGTTGCTAATTATACATCTATCTACGAGCCAAATCTTGGTTCTGGCGAAAAACTACTCCTTGACTTAGGTACTAATAGTGCGTCTGGTGGCAATAGTGCTACACACATCCCAAAATTTCGAGTCTGGAATACGGGATATACGACAAGTATCAATGACGTAGAGATTCTCGACAGCACAAAAGGAATCATCCTGAAAAGCCCCGACGGGACGCGATATAGAATCTCCGTCGCGAATGGTGGCACCTTAACCCTGACAGCATTATGAACTTCATCCTAGCCATTTTCGCGCGCACTATCTTCTTCGTGCTGTCCCCTTTTCTAATTCTTGTTACGATAGGAATTAAGCTCTCGAAAAAAGAGAGCCTTGGACTCTACGCAAAAAATATCGCTATCGCCTACGATATTCTGATTAATGTAGTGGGTGGTGAGCTGTGGGATTTCTTGTTTAGAAAGCGCAAAATAGACAAGTATAAATTTGGCGGATTTCGCACGATTTCATGCGATTTAGGCCTCAATAAATCAATCTATAATCTTACAAAATTCGGCTCTCGTGTAGAGAGGTTTCTTCATTTTCTCGACGAAAATCACGTCGAGAATGCAGTTAATTCTATGAAAAAGTACCTACTTATTTTTTTGTTGCTAGTGTCGGGAGTGGCACAGGCGCAGCACCTAGTCTTCAAGTGCGATTCCACATTTTTTAAATCCCCGCGCATTCCTGGGGGCTACTATGTGGAAGGTATATCCGCCAAAGCACTTAATCCCATTTTGGGCGATACAGCAGCCTTATTTTGTCACTTCGAGTTCTATCGGATTGTGGATTCGACCTACCAAAAAGTAGACGAGCAGAATGATTATATACCCAAGTGGGTGCCGACCGATTCGGGTCTGAAAAACCTGCACATGATGCTGTTTAGTGGCAATAAGCAGCAAATATACGAGGCGGCGAAAATCTTCGCAGAATATCAGGGGTATACGCTCAAACCCTTAACACAACAAAATTTTCTTAACAACCTCTATCCAGAATGACAAATATCAAACGCCTCCTTCTTATAATAGCCCTGCTATCACTCGTAGTAATAGTGATAGTTCGGCTAGTAAGACAATCTCCCAAGCCTCAAACCAACATCAACTATGAAATCAAAAAACAGTCAGATAGTATTGCTATTGTTAGTCTTAGCCAGTCTGACTCTACAAAATTGCGCAAGCTCGAAAAGCTTAAGCGAAGAATCGCGGAAGCGAGATATAACGATAGCTTACAACGCGCAGCGCATTAGCAACGCAGACGCTGCCGTCGCTTGCTACGATATGCTCGTTGATGCAGAAAGGCGTTTGGCCGACACTACCTTGGTTTATAACAACTTAAAAAAAGAGGTTCCCAAAATACAAGCCAAGGCATATCGAAAAGGCATTTCGATAGGAGCTGCTACTACCATTGCAATATGGCTCCTACTAAGGATTTAGAGTTTTCATGGATTAATGCAGCAACCCAAGTGGCAATGTCGCTTGGGTTCTTTATTTGTTTTCCTAGTGTTGATTTAGCCAACCTTCTACCTTGTTGGCATGATAAGAATCTTACGAAATGACCGCGAATTGGAGCTCTCTCCAGATACGTCCATTCAGCTTGAATGGAATACTTGGCTTTTTTCTGATGATGATAAATTGCCTGGTAGTTTCAGCTATCAAATTCGGTTTGGACTTACCCCGTCTAATCTTATTTTTATTGACTATGCCCACCGCCCTGAACAGGTTTACAATGAGCTACAAGTTATTGCCTATTTATCAAATGTATTGGCTGTAAGATGTACTCTAGCCTACGACGTAGAGGGCAACATGGCAGTAGGGCATCTCAAGTTTGAAGCGGCTGAAGTAAATCGTAAAATCAAAAACACCAAACTTCGTGATGCAATCAAAACTGATTTTACCGTAGGGCCTAACCTACTCCTCAGTTTGTATTTACGTCAAATAGCCCAACATCCTATTGGTACTTATCCTGTTGTTTTTGCCCCTATCTATAATCCCGATTTTATCGAAAGTGATTTTGCCTTTAATGACGAAGAAACCAAAGGAGATGCTCCCTTCGAACTCTATAACTTTAGGTATGAACCCTATATCAACCCATACGGTAAAACGGGCACTGGTAGAGGTTTTTTGTATGACGAATCTATTTCCAGTTCTTCTTTTCTTCCCTATACCAATGTAACCGTCAAACATATGGGGCGGTTTTTAGTACCATTCCCGTACTTGGTTCCGGTGATTCGAGAGCTGATGCAGTGGCTCGGCTTCGATATTGCCGGAAATTGGATTGATGATCCTGAAATCAAATGCCGCGTCATTTATAATACCTATGCCCTTGGCAGTCGTCTTTTCAATGTATTTGGCATTCTCAGAATAAAGATTGCGGAGCATCTACCTGATATGACAGTTGGTGAGTTCCTGAAAGCAATACGCAAATACTTTGTACTTAGTTTTGAATTCCGTAATCCTCCGGGCATTGTTGAAATTAAGTCACTGGCCCAAATACTAGACTCCCAAGAGATAGAAGACTGGAGCAATTATCAGTCATTAGAAAATCCCCGATTACGTAGGCCCGAAAATCGCGGTTTCAGTGTAAAAGTAGCCGAGGATTCAGGAGATAAACTCTACAAAGAATCCAACTTCAATCCAACCTTTACCCTGGGCGACGGAGAGCAAAACTATGATGTACCTATTGGTACACTCAATATGTACAAAGCTACCAATCCCCACACGGGAGCCAAATGGATTATTCCTCGAGCCCTTCAGCGAGGAAATGTAAGAGATGCAAAGTTGAGCCGTTCAGCGGCCTACAGCCCTCAACTTCCCCTTAGCAATGAACCCAAACTGCGGCTACTCGCTTATCGAGGCATGCAACCTGATTCGTCGGGTCAGCTCTATCCTATGCTCACAAGTGGGATGTATAATGCTCTCAATAAACAAATCGCCCAGAGCTGTGAAGATAGTCGGCAAAGATTAAGTGTTTTTCAACAACATATCCGGCGCTATCTCAATATCATCGATACCAACCGCGAAATGGAGCATGAGTTTTTAATTCCAGAATCTTTGCTTCAGAAGTTCAGTTTCAATCGTCTCTTAGGACTCACTGGTAACAATCGGGTATATATGCGTCATCTCGTATCCAAACTTGTGATAGAGCTACCGAGCAAAAGCGGATTTGTCAAAGCTAAGACTTACAGCTACCCCCTACTCCCTGGCAAGTTTGGTCCAATCGACGCCCAATCATTTCCCTGGCTTGAGGTGATCGAAATCAACCGTCGTGGCCAAGACACGGGGCCTAGCCAAAACGCCGGATTCATTGCTGATATACAGATCAACTGCTGGACAAGCCCGGAGAAAATTGCACAAGCGAATGTCTCTGGGCTCACGGTATTTTTTGAAATCCAAACCAGAACTACTGTATCTGCTACCAACGAGACAACGGTAGAAACCAAAGAATACAGTGCGGTGATTTCGGGCACCAGTGCCGTGATACGCACCAATCTGATAGTAATGGAATTTCCAAGTACTGGATACATCTACCGGGGGTTGGTCATTCTCGAAAACCCTGAATACTTAATCATCTTCTAGCATGGCAGTGATGAAAAGAATTTTGGCCAACGGTAGAACCGTCAGAGCCAAATGGTCAAGTAGTAGCACCGAACAGACCCGAGCGACGGCAACCATTCCCGGTTTGGCTAATAACCAACTCCCCGAAATTCGTTTACGGGCGCTCAATGAAGCTACCCTCAAGATGTTTATGCCCATTTTTCAAGAACGCTTGAAAAAGAATCTGCAAGAGTTCCAGATTGGTTACGAGGGTGATTTGGATGATAGTATCCGTTTTTCGGTATCAAAAGGCGCTGATAGTGTCATGGGGACTTTACGCTTCAACTTCTACGGTCGCTTTGTCGATTGGGGTGTAGGTAAAGGCATCACCTTACTAGAATCTCAAAGCGGCGTTCCGCTAGCAGCTGGCCGAATGCGGTCAAAACGAAGTGCCAAGCCGTGGTTTGGGCCTCAATATGCTTACGAACAAAAACGCCTAAGAGAACTGGCTACTACCAACACCCAACAAGTACTGGCGGAGTTAGCCGCCGAAATGAATGTACAAGTTGAAATACAATTATAGCAATGGCAAAGAACAGTACTAATACATCCAAATCAGTCATCCAACTTGTAGTAGACGGGAAGTCTGCCGAAACCAGTGTAAAACAGCTTGGCGTGGCCCTTAACCACGTCAATAAGGAGCTTCGAGATATGAAAATCAATGATCCGCAGCGGGCGGAGCTCCTTAAACAAAAGAAGCTTATCACTGACGAATACATGAAGCAAAAAACCCTAATCGGGGATATACGCTCAGGCTGGAGTCGCTTTAAGAGCGAGGTAGTTCAGATTGCTGCTGGGGTTGTGGGAGGAAACGTAATCACGGCCCTGCTCCAACAACTCATCATGTTTATTCCTCAGCTTATCAATAAAGCGTTGGAATTACGTGATTCTTTGGCTGATGTTGCCAAGGCAACCGACATGACCGATGCCGAAGTAAAAGCCCTCAATCGAGAACTTAAAGGCTTCAATACCCGAACCGCTACCAAGGAGCTGAGAGACATGGCCAAAGTAGGTGGGCAGTTTGGCGTAGCCAAGGAGCAAATCGCCGGCTTCGTGAAAGGAGCTGACCAAGTAAACGTAGCCTTGGGCGATCAGTTTGGCAGTGCAGAGGCTACCGCTGGAGCAGTACTGAAGCTGAGGAATATTTTCCAGAACCTTAAATCGGACAACATTGAGAAAGATCTTTTGCACATTGGAAACGCGCTCAACGTACTGGAAGCCCAAGGAGCTGCTACCGGTGCGGGTATGACTGATTTTTCGAGCCGTATCGGTGGTGTATTAATTCCCCTGAAGGTGAGCGAAGCCCAAGTATTAGGTCTTTCGGCTACTTTGGAGGAGCTAAATGTAACCGCTGAACGCGGATCCACGGCCACGGTTGATATTTTCCAAAGGATGCTTACCGAAACAGAAGCCTTTGCGAAAGTAGCCAAGACTGCCGATGGTGCGAAAATGACCCTTCAAGAATATAAGAAATTAATTGGAGAAGATATTTATGGCGCATTCCTAGCTTATCTACGAGGGTTGAAAGAAATACAACCCAATCAAATTGCATTCATGGCCGCGCTTGAAGAATCAAAGCTCACCGGAGCAGGCGCCAGTGAGGTACTCTCCAAGCTTTCGACTAATCAAGAAATGCTTGCCCAAAAAATTAAACTTGCAGGCGATGCCCTCCAAAACACGGACAGTATTACCGCCGAGTTTAATAAGAAAAATCATGAGCTGGCCTTGGGCTTGAAGAGACTATCAGAATGGTGGAATGGCCTCATTTACAATCAAACTTTTCAAGACTTTGCCACCGGCCTGGTTTCTCTTCTGAATAGGATGTTGGGTTTGACCGAGAAAATGGATGATGCCAATAAAACTTCCTTTAGTTTCCTGAGTGTGATTGAATCAATCATCGATGCCATTGGTAATCTCCTTATTAGTCTGAGGGACTTAACTGTAACCTTGACGGGCTACGGCGACGCCGGAAAATTGGTGATTGATGTAGGAAAGGGCATTGGCGTTGTCTTTAAATTATTAGCCACGGCCATTATGGTCGTTGCCAACGAAACCGCTACGTTGATTGGCTATTTTGATGTTCTTATTAACAGTGGAAAGAAAGTGATGAACTTTTTTGGGGGGCAATTTAAAATCAACCCGCTCTCAAATATGGACAATTTGATGAAACGACGCCAAGAAAACATTGATAAGGTAAACTCTTGGTGGACTACTCCCAAAGCTCCCGTGAATCCCGCTCCTACAGGGGGGTATAGTGGTGCGGGTCCTTGGCAAGAAAATATCCAGACCGGGGGTTATAGTGGTGAAAATCCTAACCCTACCTCCTCAAATTCTCCCAACACTTCTACTCCAGTCAGTAATGTTCCGGGTAAAAAGGAAAAAAAGGAGCTTGAAAATCTTAGGAAGGAACTACAAAAGTTACAAGAAGATGTTCTTTTGAATAGCTTAAGTAGCTATGAGAGAGAAATTAAGGCTGTAGAGTTAAAATATAAGAAGCTACAGACAGAAGCCAAAGGCAATGCGAAACTCATCAAAGAAATCAAAGAACTTGAAGAACAAGAGAAAACAGCCATTGAGAAACAATACAGTAAAGAAATAGAACAAATACGTGCAGCACTTCTCTTGAATACCCTCAGTACCCATGAAAAAGAACTTAAAGAAGTAGAGTTAAAATATGAGAAGCTGCGGACAGAAGCCAAAGGCAATGCGAAACTTATCATAGAAATCGACCAACTTGAAAAGCAAGAGCGAACAGCCATTGAAGAGAAACATACTAGGCAACTAGAGAAGGAGAACCAGGAGAGAATCAAGGATGCGGTTGAAGCTAGAGAAAAAATAGCTAGTGCCCAACGCGAGAGTCTCGAACAGTCTGAAAAAGCAATGGCCGACTATCGAAAAGGGAAAAAATCGGTATATTCATCAAAGGGAGAAGGTTCTTTAGGGATTAGTGAAAATGATGAGTTCAATGCCCAAAGCCAGCTAAAAGACAAATATGATCAAGAAATCAAGTCCCTTAGAGATAATTTTAATGAAGCTTTATCAAGCGCCCCTGATGAGTTAAGAAGTGAAATGACTCATCAATTTGGACAGGTTTTAATACAAGCTGAGAAAAATTATTACGATGAGTCTAACCAACTTCATTTAGATTTTACTCAAAAACGACTAGCCGCATACTCTAATTTAGCTTCGGGTGTAAGTGACATTTTTACAAGCCTAATGGAAGTTACAGGCGAAAACGAAGGGATGTTTTTGGCATTCCAAAAAACCGCCGCAATGATTCAAATAGCCATTGATACTGCCAAGGCGATAAGTGCCGTAACTGCCGATGGTGCTATGGTTGGACTTACTCCTATTGAAAAAGCTTTAGCAATTTCCTCGTCCATTGGAATTGTATTGGCTAATATCGCCAAAGCTAAGAAGGTATTGAGTACTGCCCCTCAAGCCGAAACGCCCTCCTACAAAAGAGTGCCTGGGCGAGAAACTGGCGGTAGCACCTCTATGCAAGCTTTGAAAGTAGACAACAGTGGCAACCCTGCGGGCTACATCGATACACCTACTTATTTTAATCTTGGGCCCCGCTCCTGGATAGGTGGAGAAGGAGGCAAACAAGAATATGTTATTCCTTATGCAATGTTACAGGATCCGGTAGTGGCCAATATTGCCGGAGCACTGGAGGCAGTAAGACCCCGCTATTTTGCTCAAGGTGGAAGCACGGCTCTGCCTTCAGCTGGCAGCTCCTCTCAAGGAAGCGATTTCAATGCTAAAGCTATGATGCAGCTCTTAGCTGAAGTAAACGCCATGCGTGGCGACTTAAAAAACCTCAAAGTCACTCTCAACTATTATGAGTTTGAAAGATTTGAGAAAGATATTCAGCTTATAAGAGATGAGAATACTGGATAAAAAATAGAAAACCCGCTATCGATAGCGGGTTTTCTTTGGACGTCCAAATCACTATTATGTATATATCAAGTTGTTGTCGAAGCTAGGATGCAAAGATATTCAATTAATTTATTTCTTTTGAACTAGATTGTGGTATCTAAATATCTATAAACCGTCGCTCGACTGATTCCTAGAAGTTTACCGATTTCAGCAACCGTTTTTTCTTTTTTATCATATAAAATTTTTGCCGCTTCTGCTTTTGATTGAGCTTCTTTACTTAGCCCTTTGGGTTTTCCTCCTTGCCGTCCCCGCGCACGGGCGGCTGACAATCCTGCTTTAGTTCGTTCACGGATTATATCTCTTTCAAATTCTGCTAAGGAAGCAAATATGTTAAAAACTAACCTACCTTGGGCGGTTGTGGTATCAATGGCATCATTTAGGCTTTTAAAACCTATTTTTCTTTCTTGAAATGCACTTATTAGATGTATCAACTCTTTGAGTGATCTACCCAGACGGTCAAGTTTCCACACGATAAGTGTGTCCCCTTCACGCAAATGTTCTATCAACTTTTGAAGTTGGGGCCTTTCAGTAGCTGATGAGGCTTTTTCCTGAAATATACGCTCACAACCTGCTTGTTGAAGCCCGTCGATTTGAAGATTTAAGTTTTGTTCTTGGGTTGACACCCTAGCGTATCCAAATATCATATTTTTGTCTCATTAACTTAAACAAAGATACTAAAATAAAACATAGAAATTTGAGATGATGATATGAGACATTTCCAACAACTTTTTTATAACTTGCGAAAGACATTGCAACATGTCTCATAAAACGAGGGTTTTGTGAGAATTTGTTTACACTTAGCAAGCACTATTTTGTCAGGCAAGACTATAATTGACACACGATAACATTTTGGAGCTGTTGTTAGCAAGCCAATCGCCCCGACAAGCTAGCATTTAATTATAGTAATACCCATTCATTTTCAACTCAAATTTAAAATAGTTATGAAGCTTGTTTATGTAGCGATTGGTGCCCTGATTGCGTTAATTCCAGGGGCGTCTTTTTTACTCATCGCGGTCGATCATGGTTCACAAAATTGCAAAATCTTACGGTGTATCTAACCTAGGCGACCTTATCTGGTTCTGTGCAAAAATGGTGGTTATTAGTACCTTTCTGAAACTCTTTGCAACATTACTACATCCCATTCCAATACTTGGACAAGTAGCTAATTCACTCGTAGCTGGCGGATTTATCTACTTCGTTTACGATATTGCTGACTCACATTATGCATCAATCGCCCGCAGGTAGTTTTCTGGAAGATTTGCACATATATACATATACCTCTCACCTTCGAAAAAATTCAAGACTTTGGTTTAAAAAGTAGAAGAAGGTTCTGGAATATTAAGTAAGTTAATTTGGGAAGCTCATGTAATGCTAAATGTTTTTTTCAGCTTACTCCTTTTGTTAAGCTATACGAAAATACTTATGGTGTTTCTTGGGGCAAGCAATTTCAAATTGTTGTTCAGCCCAACAATCATCAGCCATAAACAGTATGGGGAGATATTTAATTTTTTACCAAACCCTCTCTTAAACATAGCTTTTTACATACAGGAAATAGTATTTTTTAATAATTCTAACGAATCTTTATTTTTCGTTCTTCTTATTTGGCTACATATTCAAAGAACTTGAAAAATTACAATCAAAATAATTTCTCTTTTTTATTCGGGTCTAGGGGGTTTATATAATCTAGTAGGCATTGCTTCTACCCAAGCTGACTGCCCTCTTTTTGCGGCTTCTACTAAAGCTTTTTCATCCGCTCCTATTAAAATTTTATTAGCATGTGTACAATGACAAATATTGTATTCTGCTACTTTATTGGGTGAGTAAGTAACTGCTACAACTTTTTCTTTATTAGGGCCTATTTTTGTATCTATTTCTAATAAATGTATAAGTAAACCATGCAAAGGAGACAGGGGAAAAAAGAATCTATCTATTCTTTTCTTATCGAAGTCGTCAAAAATCAAAGACCATACGTTTTCCTTATTAAAAAAAATCCCTGGATTATCTGAAGTAATAATTTGAGAATTAGGATGCGTTCTAATTATTTCCCATTTAGAGTTAATAAGATGTTTTTTTAACTTTAAAGCTTCACTGGCCAAACCACTTTCTGGGTCTAAATACAAAGCAACTGTATGAAGGATTCTCAAAAGTTCTTGTGGGTTTTCTAAGTCGTACTCATATTTTTTTTTTAGCTCATTCGCATAATCCATCAAAGCTTTATCTTGAGGGTTTATCTTTTTTAGTATATTTTCTAGGTGTTGGCGTGCAGTAGGAATATGATCCTTGATTCCACTTAAGCTTTCATATACATCTCTTACATATGGGTTTCTAAACTTTATGCTGACTATCATATTGACTATAGAACAAGTGTCTTTTACAGATAATAAAACGTGATTTTCTTTTTTTTCCTTTAATTTTGCTAATAATCTAGGCATCTCTTTTTCATAATCAAACCCTTCATCTTCAATAATGTCAGGGTTCTGCCCAAATCTAGAAGCAAGAAAGCTTTCTTGAGTATTAATACGATAAAAATATTCTTTAGTGCATAAAGTTTTACCAATGTATGATTTTTCAGATCGTAGAATTGACTTACTGAGATCTAACTTCCATAAATATAAATCATTGTCTTTACCTTTACCAAATTCTTTTAAGTACCGTTTAGGTACGAAATGATGGTTTTTTTTAGTTGTCATATCTATAGAGTAAAAGTCGATATAAAGTTTATGTACCTTATTAAGGTATGGACAAATATTAACAGAATATGCAAAATTAGACAAGTATTATATATGTTTCACTAATACCTAACTTTATGTCATTAATCAGATTTTCAGAATGTACTTAATAACTTTTCTCCATATACTAGTTATAAACCTTACTCAATAGAGTACTATTGAGCAAGGTTTTCTTCTGATTCTATTAACTCTAAGCCTTTGCGTAAAACTTCATAGTAAACATCTCTAAGCGTTACCTTATCTCCCAATTCTAAGCGCTTAAGCTGCAATTTTTTAATTTTAGAGTGAATGTCATTTGGAGTATCTAAGTATATCTTGGTTGTTGTCATCGTAGTAAGATAAGTTTATTTACAAAAATAAATTTTTATGACTTAAATACTCATTTATCATAAATATGTATTTTTATGACAAAAATATATTTTTATGACAAAACAAATGCAATCCGACGAAATTTGGCAAAAATTCATTGAGTCTAGCGTAGCAGAGTTGGCTTATGAGCAGCAGATTCAAAAGCTAACGGAGCTTAAAAAGATTGAGTCTGAGCGCCGTCAGCACTATTTTAACCTGCTTGATGCCCAAAATCTAGTCAAGCCGAGTCAAAAGGCTTGAGCTTTTATTCCCCAAATACTCTTTTTACAAGCTCGTCATTTTCTTCTGGCTCGGCATCGTTGAAATATTGCTCCGTAATGCTGATGCTACTGTGATCGAGCGCGTCGGAGATAATATGAATATCTCCAATCAACTGCCGGGCAATGTTGGCAAAGCTATGCCGTGCTACGTGCATACTGAGCTTTTCAGTCCCAATTTGCTCCGCAATCTCATTCAGTTCATTACGTAGGAGTGAATTTTTAGAATCCAGAAACTTCACCCATTTACGGGGGTCAAATTGTTTCTTGTCCACATTTTTCAAAAGCGGGAATATGTAATCATTCGGTTTGGGCTTCAGGGGAGGAATCGGCTTGTATAAGTCAAGGATTGCTTGAGCTTTCGATATTATTTTTCTACCACGGCCTTTATCGGTTTTATTGGCAGAGTAATAGAGGTAGTTTCCCTTTACGTCTTTCCAAGTCAGCTGAAGCAGGTCTTTGACCCTTATGCCTTGCATATAGAAAGAAAACAAAAACATATACTTGGCATCAGCTCTCCTGGTATTGGGTGGTACTTCTAGCTTTTCAATGGCCTCTATCTCGAAAGCTTTTAAGCGAGTTCGTTTCGTCTTGGTTTTTCGCGGTGGAGCATACTCATCCCACGGGGAGCCGTCGGTCAAGCGATAGCGTTTTGATTTTACCGCCTCTCGATAGATGGTCTTAAGTACCTTCATATTGGCACCAATGGTATTGGCACTATTGCCAAGGCGGGTCAGGTGCCTTTCATAATCTTTCAGAAAATCATAGGTGATTTCGGAAAAGTATAAATCTTTTTGGCGACCGTCCCGGCCTTTTCCTAAGTACTGTTTGAGTTTGCTTACAATTGACTCACGGGCCGCCTGGGTTTCGGGGTTAGGGACTTTGCCCACATGCTGATCCGCATAGTCCAAATAGCTTTCACCTAGCACTTCTTTCTTGAGCTTGCGTTGAATCTCTCCTGCCGAAAGTGGGCTGTTTTCGGCAAATCTTTTGAGGTATTCTTTTTCAGCTTCGAGGAGCTTTACCTTCATTGCCATGTTGATTTGAGCATAAAGGGAATGAGACTTCCTTACTTCTTCCTTCTCAGCGTTCCAGTCTTCTTTTTTTACACTGTAGCCTATATTGATACGCTTTGGTTTTTTGTTGTGCGTAATCCGTAGCATGATGCTATGCTTACCGTCTGCTCCTGGACGACTGTTTAGCTCGAAGTGAAAAGTAACCTTGCCCATACGCTGAAACTTTTACTGTAACTTTTTTTAGTTCTTCTTATGACGTAGTGGGACGAATATAAACAAAAAAACGCCTTAGAAGTGAATCTAAGGCGTTTTTGTAATATCACGAAATACTTTAAGATATTTTGGTGATCCCGCTGGGACGTCCCTTTGGAAATCGAACCCTCACTGATAATGACTGCGTTAAGTACTTAACTTAACACTGTGCCACCGACGTTTCAGCCGCCTAAGCAAAAAAAAGATTAGGCTCTCTGAGCCAAAACCTCTGTTGCTGGATGCGCTTTCAAAACGCCAGTCCCGGTGACACACTCATGCTTTCCCAGTAAATCCATCAAGCGATCTATTTGCTTATCTTTTGCGGCTATTTGCTGGTCTTTCACTTCTATTTGCTTGCTAAGGCGCATAAAGCTTTCCTCTAACTTTTTCAAGTATTCTTGAAGGTAGTTTTCATTTGCAGCTACCAAAGCAGGAGCATCCGCAAACATCTCTCCTTCTCCAGTAAGTAGCCATGAAGAATTGACTTGAGGATATTTCTTTAGTAGAGCAGTTATAAAGTCAAAACCTGGCTTCACTTTTCCCTCGATTATATATGCTACATTTGAATAACTTCTCCCCAGCGATTTCGCAAATGAGTTATTATTCATCCCTAAAGCTTCAATGATTCCTTTAATTCGGAGTGAGATGTCAGTTTGTTCCATGGTCGTTAGTTAATTAAGATGCTTTATTTTTAATTACCATAACATCAATGATTTTTGTGGCAAGGTCATTGGATATACTTAGCCCGTTCTGTAAATCCTCTAATAAAGCCTCTTCTTTGGCATTAACAATGCCATCGGCTAAGATAAAGTCTACAGCCGTCGCAAAAAGGGTTGGCTTCATTGTTTCTTTAACGATCGGAAGTGCCGCCGTCACTATTGCTTGCACTCCGTATTTAGATTTTAAAGAATCTAATCTGCGATATGCTTCTAAACTATTAAATCCTTCCATGTAATTATTGCTATGCATAAATCCCACCAAAGCCTCAATTTCATCATTACCTATTTCTCCATCTATTGCGACGCAGGCATATACAATAGCAAAAAAGGCTTCGCGGTCACTATTGAACTGAATAGAAGGTTGAGATGTAGAAGAAAAAAGTTTACTGAAGAGTCCCATATTAAATGAATTATAAAGTTGTTGTTTTGATTTATTAATGAATTTGTGATTATCTAATTTTAGAAATTCGATAGAGTCGTTAACGGTGTATTAAGCCTAACTTCTGCCTAATAATGCTGACTCAGCTACTAGCTAAACAAAATATTTCAAATGCATAATGTTTTGAAAATGAGCTTATTGCAAAATTTTCAAAATTTATTTTATCTAAAATTAGGTAATTGTTTATCTAATTTTAGATATTTGTATCAGATAGCAACAACAAATAAACAACTTTTTGACAAATGATAATAAAAGTTGTAATAATTATTTACTAAACGGCAAAGTTATGACACTCGAAGATGTACGCCTGATGTACCATGACGGGGTTATCAAGAAGAAGGCCCGCTCCGAAATCAAGAAGGATTTTGTTGAGCTTTTTGGGTACTCTACCGACCAGCAATTTACGATGATGATGGCCGTTGGGAGTTCAGAAATTCCTACGCCTAAAGAACTGGATTGGCTGATGTCGACCGTTCAGCGGTATCATAATCACTATACAGAGCACCAACTTACTTTCCAATAATCATGTGCGACGCAATCAGAATGCTCCTAACATTTGTCCTGACATTTTTGGCAGGGTGGTTATTAGCTTCTATAGCTATAGGTAAGAAAAAGCCATGAAACATCCTGACGCTACTCTCATCGCTCAGTACCTCCAGACGGTGGTACGTATGGCAGAGCAAAGCTCCGATGTGGTGGCAAGGCGTCACCTCAAGTATGCAGCAGCAAACGTAGCGGCACACCTTACCGGTGAGGCTGACATGAGTCAAGAGTTTCAGTTTATGATTCTTAAGAACCCTAAACCTCAAGAAAATGTGTAACGGAATCGACGTCTATGTATCCAATATTGCCCCTAGGCAACAGGATATATATAAGGAAGCGATGGCGTGGATGGATAGTATGCGAGACCAGCCCGGCAATCGTATCCAACAAGAAACCCAAATGCGCTTGCTTACTGCTCTACTATGCCGAGGTGGAATCCCGATAGTGGAGTTTTTGGACACCTATTACAGTCAGCTTCATACCCCCCAATCTACTACCCCTCCCCCCCCAAGCATAGCCAGTACTGCTGAGGCCAAGCCCGATTTGAGGACTTGCCGAGGCTGCGGCAAGCAATTTTCACAGAAGGCTTTCAACGGCCACGGCGAAAGTCGATGCTTAGTCAAGCATGGAAAGGAGGAGCCGAAATGAACCTGGACGTAATTCTTTGGCTCATCATGTTTGTGGTGATATGGCCTTGGTTAACGCGTGTAAATCCTAAAAAGCCAGAACAATGAAAAAGGAGACGATTCCCGTAGAGAGTGTCCGATTTTCGGAAGCACTCATCAAGAAAGTTGAATCTGCCGCCAAGCCGGTACTCTATTGGCACAAGCAGCTTAGGAAGCCGCATAGCGGCAACTTCTTTGCGCGGCTTCGATATGCGTATGTCTACTACCGTTTCAATCGCGCCCAGATACGCTACTTCAATCACCTCTTAACCCGAAAACCATGAGTTGGTACCAAGGTAAATTCTCATATCAACAGGAGCAGGAAAATGGCTCCCTCAAAAACCTCTCCGAAACCTACCTTTTGGAGGCATTCAGTTACACCGATGCCGAAGCTCGTATGTACGAAATCGCGGAAGAAAACGCCATCCGAGACTATGCTATCAAGGCACTCACCCCGATTAAACTCTCTGATGTATTTCATGAGGAAAAAGGAGAGTACTGGTACCTGATAAGGATGTACTACATCTCAATGGATGAAGTGCGACGTACTGAGAAGAAGATTGTAAGCCAAATGCTCTTGAATGCCGACGACATCAAAGAGGCGATTGAGCGTATTCATGAAAACCTCAAAACCCTACTCGTACCCTATATCATCGACGCCGTAAAGCAGACCCCCATTTTAGAAGTGTACCCCAAATCCTCTTAACCCGAAAACCATGATTCAACTCAATACAACTGAAGAACAAAACAGGAAAGCTCAAGAAGCCTTAGATGAATTTCGGCAGAAGGTAGGAGCTACAAATGTGATGATTGCCTATACCAAAGGGGACCCCATCAAAATACATGGAGAAGGAGGTATGAATACAGAGTCTATTGTAGGTATAAGAGGTGCTCTGACGGTCAATTGCCAAGACTTTGAGACCCATGTGACAATATTAAACTTTGTTTTGGACATCTACCGTCGACATTTTCCAGAGGTTTATATGTGCTGTATGAATAAACTTTTCCCCTAACCACTGGACATTCTTTAGAGGTTTAGGTTTTTTCCACTCTCGCACCTACTTAGGTGCTCAGAGTGTCCGGTGAAGAGGATGAGTAAGTCTCCTGTAGTGTAATGGTAACACACCCACGCCACAGGGAAAGTACTGGTTCGAGTCCAGTCAGGAGACCCAACGAGGACGCCAGTCCACAAAGCTCTTAGGTGGGGTAACGCCCACCTATAGGGTATTTTTTGACCTTATTTTTAGTAAAAACATGAATTACACGCCCCAAATCAACTATCACGAAGCCGTAAAACGCTGGTGTAAGCGAGTCGAAGAGTACAACAATCAGTGTGCCAGCGTCAGCTATCAAAGGCAAATCAAGCTAAACGGTGATGTCATTGAGCGTACCATTACCCGCAAAAAAGGCACCATCAAGGCCGCTGTCAAGGCTACGGGGATGCACCTCATTGCCCAGTATGCTGAGGCTTGGGCCAATGCCAACCGCCACCACCACAACATGGCTCACCCTGATGATGTATATCTACGTACCAATCGCGTCGAGATTGGAGAGCGGCTCCAGCGGTCGCCGCGTAGTGTATACGATCACGTCCAAAAGCTCATCGAAGTGGGGCTGATTTCGAAGTACATATTTTGCGGCCGTCAGCACAGCTACCGCCTGTGGATATCTCCCCAAATCCTGTTTGGCGAAAAAAGCGAAAAGGCCGAAAAAATCGTTTCAAAAGCCTCAAAAAGCCCTCTTTCCGTATCAGTACGGCAAAATTTGCCGCCTTCTGATATTTCACAGAAACAACCTTCAACTACAATAATAGCGGTAGATAGTGGAAAAACACGGAAACAACAACACGGAAACAACGAGGATCCGCACAGTCTGGCTCAAAATGCCAACAAACCAGCAAATTCGAAGCCTAGCACGGAAACAAGACAGCCGGGGGGGCGCGGCGGCGATTTTCTGCCCCCTGTGGATAACACTGCTCCCTATGCGAAATTTCTGCGACTGCCCGCCTATTTCAAAACCCTGAGCTTAAACTTTTGGCTGTTGGCTCGCACCACCCTCTACCCTGGCAAACAATTCAGCGACCATGACAACAACGAAGCAGTACTGGCCATTGTAGAAGGGGTTTTTGGAGGTTTTCGGGTCAATATGACTGATAGAGAGTGGGATAATTACTACAACGAACTCGTCCAACGAGTCAACATGGCGAGTGATTGGTTCCACCAAAACCCCCACCGACACCCTGACCTACCCTATCAGGCTGGCCGCAAAATGGGATACTTCGACCCTCTCAATCACTTTGGATTTTCAACTACGGCGACGTGGCTCGAAAAAGATAAGCTCCGAAAACGTAAAAATCGCGTCGAATACCTGCTCAATGCCGCTCGTATCGATTTTGAGAACTTGGCCGCTGGAAAACCTCGTGCCAAACACATCGAAAAAAATGAGCTCCAGCTATTTGTGTATTACCAAAACCTCGCCAAGCCCTATGGCCAAGACGTAGTTGAGCGATTTTGTGAACAATATCTCAAGCAAAAAGCCAACAACTTCCGACCCGCCAAACGCAATACCATCACGATTCGGGCCCAAAAAGCGGCCGACAAAAAAACGGCTCATGTGGTGTACGTAGAATCTTGGATGAACGAAATGGGCGAAGGCTTTTACTCTGACCTCTAACTAAAACCACCATACTCTCATGCCTCAACTCACCGAAGAAAAACGCAAGGCTCAAAAGTACTATGCCACGCGGGCCATTGCAGTAAGATTCACCAATCAGCGCCCAGGCGAAAGAAGCAAATGGTTTTTTGATAACCAATATGTGTACAAACTCAAACGCCTCAATGGATATGGCCCTACGTATTGGGAAAATCACTTCAAAGATTACCTGAAGCGAAACTCTGCCCTTGTGTTGGAAGCATCACTTCACGATGTGAGCCAAGTATCTGACCTCACTTCAGAAAATAGAATCGCTCAGCTGGTCACCAACGGGCATTTTCTATTCTAACAAAAAACCCCTGCACAGTGCAAGTGTGCAGGGGGCAAAAATGATTTTTTTTCACTATAAACCTGACAAATATATGCAAACTGATCGGAAATTCACAATCTCCCAAAGCGAGCTGCACCGCTTGCTCAACCTCGTCAAGCACGCCGTAGCGGCCAAACCGATTGTACCTATTTACGAGTTCTTGAAAATCGACGTCCGAACTTCAGCTCGCTACATCACCGTCACTGCCTCCAACGACGTGAACATGATTCAAGCTCGCTCGGCCGACGATAGCATCGAGGAGCAAAAGGACTTTCCTTTTTCGATGTGTGTTCCGGCCAAGACGCTCATCAGTCTTGTGGCCTTGCTCCCTGCGGAGCCTATTACATTTGTTTATACGGCTCATAATCGCAAACTGAAAATTGAGTGTGCCGAAAACAACTACGATTTTGGCTGCCAGAACCCCGACGATTTTCCAGACTTCCCCAAACTGCAAAGCAAAGCCGTCTCCTTCCAGCTCGATAGCGAAGTACTCACCTCCGCGATCAGCTACGCTGCTTATGCGATAGCAAATAACCCAGACAAAATGAATTTAACGGGCATGTTCATTGGAGCGGCTAAAAATAAGCTGACAATATCGAGTTGCGACGGTCGGAAGTTGGTACGCTACATACGAAACGACGTCGTCATTGATCACGACGTCAGTATGTTGATCCCTAAAGCGGGAGTTTCGGTATTGCAAAAAATACTCCCCAAAAACGAAACGATAACCCTCGCGGCTTCGGCGCAACGTGTGATTGTGAGTAGTGATATGTTTCTATTTTCGACGCTTCAGATTAAGGCGACTTACCCCAACATAGAGAGCGTGATTCAATTTAGCAGTGCCACCCAAAAAATCAATTTTCAGGTAAGTCAACTAAATGATGCCCTCACTAGGATCCACTTACTCGCCGAATCAGATACCCCCTACGTCACCTTCATCCTTGTACCAGACCGCTGTATCATAACCACCGAAGACATGAGCCGTGGCCGGGCTGCAACGGAACGATTTAGCCTGAGCCACACAGTTACCGAAAAAGTGTGTTTTCTGCTACTAGATTTGGAAACAATGCTGGCCAATATTCCTGGACATGCCAAGGAGCTTACGCTTTCAATGGAAGCATCGAACAAAGCGGTATACTTCACGCCCACCGCTCCCCAAGACGGCGAAGACCTGCTCATTCTTGTTTTACCTTATCTCACTAATGTATATGCCTAAGTACGAATTCAACGACTCCGGTGTCTGCATCAACCCGCAGGTGCCATTTCAGATTCAGAATGAGGGTTGCGCACTAAAAATATCCATTGCTGAGCATGATGACAAATGGGGGTACGGCTACCATGCTGAAATTCTGTTTGGGAGTTGTGCTGGATGCGGTATGGGAGTTGCTGAAAAGTACTGCCACTATCAGACCGAAAAAGAAGTCCTCATCGCTGTAACGGATAGAGTAGCAGAATGGATTAAGCATACTCAAGCTAATCAGGAGCCGCAGTACCGGTACAAGTTTTCTTGTTTCAAATCCTTTTGGGAATACCACGAATCTCTCCGCCAACTTTCAATTTTCTAAAAACATGTACAAGCATTTTCATTCCTGCTGCAAAGCCCCCAGTGATATACTTACGATGCTGATCAACACCTTCAAAACCGAGATTAGCGAAAAAGTATATTACTCTCCAGACCTTAATTTTGAGCATCTCCGCGAAAGGCTAGAACTTGATTGTTATGTGATACTAGCCAAGTATCCAGATATTCACAAAGAGACAAAAATCAAGCTCAAGCAGCTTGACTCCACGGTCCATATCGATATCATCCACAACACTAAGGAGCGTACAGCGGTACTCGGCACCTTTGTTTTTCAGAAAGGAGGTGAATCATGAATAATACCATGATTTCATTCACAAGCATTAAGGATAAAACTGTGATAATTGACGCTACTGATATTGAATCAATCAATCACTGGACGGATGGCTTTAGAGAATTTGGCTCAAGAGTCGTCACGAAATCTGGCAGCACCTATCTCTTAAAAGATGATGTCCATAATGTAGAAAACGCTGTCATAGAGACACTCAAAAAAGTAGTGAATGCTCAACCATATGACCCGTACCTTACCCTACGTGATCAGTTTGCGATGGCAGCTCTACCAGCCCTAATAAACAAATATGGTAAAGTGCCACTGTCTGCAAAATGGGCTTACGAAGTGGCCGACGATATGATGGCCGCTCGTTCAAAAAAGGAAGGAGGTGAGGTATGAATAACCAATTAGCCACCGACGGCAAATCGCCTGTTCGTTTGTATTGTGAGCCTTATATTTCAAGTAGGCATAGACATAATTATTTGAAATATACTTTTCATGGTTGCTTAGATATACAAGCAACTTATTGGAAGTCTTATTTAAACGATGAAACTGAGTTAGTAATTGACACAAGAAAACTTGGGGGTTCATTTGAAAAGATAGATAACATTAAATTGTCTTACGAAGAATTTTTAGAATTCGTTAACCAAAAACTATCATGTTTTGGCGTATTTATAAAAAATACTAGCTCAAATACAGGAAGGAGGTGAATCATGATACGACTTTCCATCATTACTCAAGATAAATTCGTCACCCTCGGCGTCAACGCCCTCGCCTCTTTCATCGAAGCTGGAGGAACTCACAAAATCAACACAATCCAAGTGATTGATGATGAGTTTCTGAAGATAGCTGAAGCAATGAAAACCTTCCATTATGGCTTTACGGCAGATTTTAAGGTGGAGTTTTTGAAGATTTTGCAAGACCACAAAGGGCAACAATGCCTCATCACCACTGACTGGATATACAAACGCGCTTCGCCTAAGACAGACTACTTGATGCGACTGGTGGAGAAACTTAACAAGGGGGAACCCTTGACCGAAGCTGAAGCAGAAAAAATTTGGGGGAGAGTCAAGAAAGGGGGTGAAGTATGAATGAGCCAGAATGGTTGCCAACGGTAATGCCAATCGCCATCAAAGTCTATCCTTCAGAAGCTAGACTCTTAGAGCAATTTGTACGGACGATTCGCGACAATGTACATGAACTACAATGCCAATCTTCTAACACCCATATCGTGTTGGCTGAGTGGTACAACAACAAATACTTGGCCGCCTATTTCCGCATTAGAAGAGGATCGCCCAACATCGCCAAAAAATTGGATATCCCCATAAGTGTGGCTCGAATCCTAATGACGGAAATGACCAATAGCGTCATACCAGAAAGTCTCAACATGGTACTTGGCCAAATCCATCGACAGCTTACTAATCGTAATTTTTTACCTGAATAAAATCCCCCTACTACAATGCCAATCGATTTAAATAAGGTTTCAATTGATGATTTGATAGCAATGAAGGAAGAACTTACACAAGCTATTGCCTACGCGATACAAAATGCCTCTATTTCAAAAATAGCAGAGGAGACAAGGCACTTCAATGAACTTGAAAAAACCTATCGCAACCTTAACGACCTAGTTCAACAAGAAATCAATAACCGTTTAAACTAATCAATTATATTATGGAAGGAATAAAGTACACCCGTGTGGAGTATTCCAAGACCTACAATCTTGGCAACTACGAAAATGAGCGCATCGGCCTCACTGCCGAAGTACCCGAAGGTACCGATATGTTAGCGGCCTACAATCAAATCCGTAATGATGTAGAAGCGGCCCACGACTACCGAAAAGACCTAAAGAATTTCGAACGGGCTAAAGAAATCGTAAGTGATACCCTGAATCATTACGGTCATGAAGTAATCAGGGCTGAAGAAGTGATTAACAAGTTTTACGACAAATACCCCTTTCATCGACCCAACGATGTAGAAGCAGCTCTCCAGCTCGACGAAGCTCCCCTCATCGAACACAAGGATGCCAAGGAAACATGGGAGGAAGGGTACTAATGGAAAAGTTTAACATTGAGCATCAGTTCATGCTTTATCTTGAAAGAGTAGGATTAAATATCAAAACGATGCATCCAATCCAACTCCAAGAAACTCGCCGTGCATTCTACGGCGCCGCTGGTCAAATGCTGATTTTGCTACGTGACGATTTATCTGAACTTCCAGAGGAGGAAGCAATAAGTAAACTTGATTCTATGATTATTCAAGTAGAAGCATTTTGGATGAATCAAATTAAGCCAAACCAGAAAAAATAATTCACAGTGGCCAGCTCCGTGCTGGCCACTAATAACCAATACTGCTTATGCAATTTCGAACTTATGGCAACGGTGATCATCAGCTTTTTGTAACTACTGATGCAGCTGGAACACGAATTACTGAAAACAAATTTGTTTTCACAGGATTTATGAACGAAATCCATCCGTATAATCGCAATCGACTCAATAGGATTGTGGTAGAAGTCCTTAGAAGCGCGGGCATTATACTTAACGTGGCAGAAGTCAGCACCACTGCTCAAATGAGTACAAATCCTTACGCTGGCGAATTAAGCTTTGAGATCTTGACTTTGCCTTCTGGTACTTATCAGAAAAGTAACGATGGAAATCAGTACATACTATTTCAAGATACAGAAATGGGCAGGGGATGGGCTTGCCTTATTGTCAATGAAGAAATCATCATCCAAGACCACCGTGATACGGTTTTAGATATTTTAGAAGAAGGTACTTGGATACGGTCTTTTGGGATCGACTATCAGCTTGTATTGGGCAAAGATATAGATGAAGTGAAAACTCAACTTAGATTTTAAGAACACCGTGGCCAGCACGTAGCTGGCCGCGAAATATTTTGTACAAGAAAAAAAAATCGACTTATGGATGACATTGATAATCGCACACTCGAACAAAAAATGGAGGTACAAAGTAAGATTCTTAATGCTTACATGAATGAGTATTCACGTCTCAAGCGTCTGCTGGATAAGATACCACTTCACATTCGTCAAGAATATGAAGCAGACCACTCGCAAAACTCAACCATTCAAGTGTTCTTGATAAATTTTCCCAGCGAATAATTTTATGGGCATTGGGGTTTCTAATGGCCATAACAGCTCCTTTAAATAGGAGCATTATTCCCTGTTGCTTATTTTTATCGTCAGTGTATTTTAGAACAGGTTTGTTTACCGAAAAAGCTTTATCCATCAATGTACTACCGTCATCATTAGATAAGCCAGATTTATTTTTCACCATATTTACCATTTCAATATAAGTATCTAAAATAGCAGAACGATAATTGTTTTGTTCTAAATAGTTGATGGCTACAGTCTTTACTACAGGATGCATACCGTTTACCATTGTCAATGCTTCTTTAAGCGAAAAGGCATCCTGTGAAGTCATAAGCAGTTGTTTTCTAATTAAAGAAAGTTTCCTCAATAGTTGATTTGTAATAATCTGCAAAACTCCTAAAACGATAGCAGGTTCAAAATGGAACTTTTCAATCATTTGGAGCTTCATATCATCCTTTACATCTTCTGTTAGAGGATGTGGAATTACTATTGTTTTATTTCTTTGACTAAAGGCCAATAATTCTAGAACCCCTTGCTTCAAATAGAAAAAATTAAACTCTTTTAAGTCTGGAATGTATTCGGAAAGAGGTCTATTGTTAGCATCTGTATATATACCTATTATTTTTCGATAATAGGGAAACTTTTCAGAATGCTCAAAATAAGGGTTTGTTTTGGTATAGCCACTAAGCTCAAGCCCTACCCACCTTTCTAGTTCTTCATCGTCTATTGCATAAGAAAGCGTAAGTGTTTTTTGTAACGCAGCAATTAAGCTGTTGTCTGTACAAAGGTCAATTATTTCTTCAATCTTAGAAATGATTTTGCTTGGGTTCATTACATTTGTGTCAGTTAAAAGAATATAGATTGAGAGTGCTCGTTACGGTTCCTAGGCCAGCGAGCATTTTTAATTTAAAAAGGATTTTGCAGGATATAGGCTATTCAATAAGCCCCTTTATTTGATTGAAAAAACTCCCCTCACCTTCATACATTTGTTTGGCAATCCACTTAACCGTCTCTTTTTTGAACTCTGCCAGAAACTCCTTCATAAGAGCTATACTATACTTGCTGCTTTTAGCCCAAATTTTAGCCAAATACTTTACCACTTTGTTTTTAGGGAGAGACGACAACTGTTCCTGTAAAGCTTCACAATCTTCTTTTATCTCCTCTAGTTGCATTTTTTTGCTATCTAAATCGGTAGACTCTTCATACTTCTGAAGTATCAACTTGACAGCCTCAATGTATTGGTCAAGATACAGCATTCTGATGGGATCAAAGGGTACTTGGTCGGCATCATCTTCATTCATTTTTAGTACTTCAAAAAAAGTATTGGCATGAGCTTCTAACATAGGGTCATCAAAAACCGTCTGAAGCTGATTGTACTTATCGAGGAGTGTTAACCAATTTGTAACGGTTGAAACTAACTCCTGCAAATTGGCATCCATTGAATAGGGTCTTAGGGATTTTTCACTCAATGGGTGGAACTCAATGTGATGTAGGTCATTGCCGTCTTGATGTCGAATTCGGAAGAAAAAATCTGATTTGGGATCAGCATCTTTAATGATGATTGCGTACTTGGGATCTTTGAGAATCTTTATGGAGTCCCTGTACTTATCAAGCAGTGGTTGTATTTTTTCTAACACAGCAAAAGGAATCAGTTTTTTCATTATTTTCGTACCTGTTATGTTGTTAATGATTTTTTAAAAAGCCTATCAGGTCGGGAAACTTGGGTAGGCTTTTTGCTTTTGCAAGATATAACAAAAAAGCCTACCAATTGGAGGCTTTTTTGTCTTCAAAATGGCAAGAAAATATTCCCAAAAAACGGCGAAAAATATTCCTGCTAATAATTCCAAGTCAAACACTCAATCTTGGTCTTATTTTCTTTTCTGCGGCCGTCT
This sequence comes from Runella zeae DSM 19591, assembly GCF_000423565.1. GTDB lineage: Bacteria > Bacteroidota > Bacteroidia > Cytophagales > Spirosomataceae > Runella > Runella zeae. Next base: position 25,844 of record NZ_AUIF01000062.1, read on the forward strand.
ACGGCAAGAGACTTTTGATGGTCTTCGGTTTTCCAATGGTACTTTTGACGATAATCAAAAAGTAAATTTTCGGGATAGCTTGAGAGTAAAAACTTACCCTGCATCGATACGCAAGCATCGAGGAGCTGCCTAAAGTGTTCTTCTGTATACCCTGCATAATGCCCCTGGTTGGCCGATACGTAGGGCGGATCGAGGTAGAAAAATGTGTTTGGCGAATCGTAGGCTTTAATCACCTTCAGTACGTCGTAGCATTCAATCGTTACTTTCTTCATGCGGAGCTGGAAGGCATCGGTGAAGGCATTCTTTTTGTTGTGCAGCTTGAAGGCACACTTACCCCCGCGGTCGTATCCAAAACCTGACCCTATTTGGGAACCAAACGACATGTTGGTTTGTACCCACACCGCCCACGCCATCGCCAATGGGTCGGTGATAAGCTCCTCACCAGACTCATACTCCACCCCCGATTCTTTGTGCTGCGCTCTTGAGTGGAAGGTTTCGTCAATCTTGGCTTGGAGGTCTTCAAAATCATACTTGAGCGCGCGGTAAAACGTAACAAGACGGTGATTGATGTCGTTGACGATTTCAGCTTCAGAGGGAGGTTTGGCAAAAAACACCGCGCCACCGCCAAAGAAAGGCTCAACGTACAGGGTGTGAGAGGGGATTTTGGGAAGGATACTGTTGAGCATTTTTTGTTTACCACCGTAGTAGGTGATAGGCGTTTTCATTTCTTTTTTCATGGTTGCTATTAGATTTGGGTCGCAAAAAACCCCTGCCTTACACCATAAAAGGTAGGACAGGGGTTTGGGAGGAAAAACGCCCAAATTAAGCACTGTGGGCGGTTTTGATGTAGTCGAGCATCTCTTGCGTTTGCTCAATCTGTCGATAGTTCCACGGCTTTTTGGCAAACTTGGCCATCTCCTCGCGGGTGGCCTTTTGCTCGGCCAAAAAGAGCGCCATCATTGAGGCCAATTGGGCGCTACCAGCGTCGGGAGTGGTAGAGGCAGAGGAGCCAAGATCGGCACGTTTGGTGAAGTCATAGCCGCTTGTACGTAGAGCCTCGGTGAGTGCCACAAAATTGGCATGAATAGGACTCTGAAGCATGGGATTGGAGATGACATATTCCATGCCACCCACGCCATTTTTTCCGGCTTCGCCTGCCATGTAGGAGCGGCGGCCGAGATTGAAGAGCGTCGGGCGGCGCACGTAGCCTTCAGGATTTCCGCTGTTGTCGAGGTAGAGCGAAAGTAAGTCAGTGGGGCCACCGGTAGCGCGGCCGGGCATACGCTGGAAGTTAGGGGCATTGGGTGTTTTGGCATCACTCAGCACGGCCTTGGCCTTGGCGATATTGGCCAGTACCGTGGCAACACCAGTGGCAATTTTGATGGCGGCATCGATAGGGGTCAAACTTGCATAGGCTCCTTTGGCAGTCATTGTTGAAATAGCAGCTGCGGTATCGGTAGCAATCTGTACCAGGGTGGCGATTTTCTTGAATTCGGCAAACTCGGTTTCGTTGGATGCGGCAATCTCAAAGAAACTGGCAAAAATATTTCCTACGGTGCTAGTTAGTACCCCTACTTGTTCAATCTCTTTTTGACGTCGTTGGTCTGATACTTCCTGAGATTTTAAATCATACTTTTTGATGATAGCAAGCCTTTTTGCTTCATAAGCATCCCAAAGCGGAAGTATTTGCTCCTGAGCAAGTCTAGCTTCGGTAGCTAAAGTAAGCAGCCTAACATATTCATTATTGGCTAAGGTAAGCTCTCTGGTTTGGTCATCTTCTTGGTTTTTAGCAGTATAGTCAGTAATTTCGGATAAAGCATCTTTTTTCTTGCTACCTAGATCCTCATCTAGCTTTTGTTGCCGCTTTTGATATTCCTCCTCCGCTTTTTTACGCTGCTTTTCTGCTTCGGTTGCTGCTTTTGTGGTTTGTTGCTCCTGCAATCGTCCCAGCTCTGCCGTTTCTAGTTCGGCCAATTGGGTCAAGTAGTCTTTGTTTCCTTTGGCCAGCTCCCGCAGGCGTTCGTATTTAAACTTCACTACTTGTACTTCACGCTCATTGGAGTTTAGGAGATCGAGTTGAGCATCTTCGCGGAGCTTTTGCAGTTCAGCCTTGAGCTGCTTAAACTCATCTACTTCCTTGTCTTTTTTGTTTGGGCCATCACCGGTGTAGGTTTTGGTATCGCCACCACCGCCGCCGCCGCCATCACCACTACTTTCAGCAGCACGGCGGGCATTTCTACGGTCGGCGATAGTTAGTACCCCGTCCAATTTTTTAAGGCTCTGCTCCTGCTCCTTGATTTTTTTGTTGAGTTCCTCAACCTGTGCTTTCCTTTGAGCAAGTTCAGAATTGGATAGTTGTTTGGTATACACTGCCCCACCACCAGTTCCAGTACTGGCCTCTACGACTTGTTTTTCATTAAGCTCTTTGATTAATACAGCACGTTGTTTTTGGAGGTCTTGAAGTTCGGAAGTGACTTTGTCTTTGGTTTGTATCCGCAGTACCTCCATTGCGGCTCTTTGCGACTTAATGAACTCTTCGGTTTTTTTGGTGGAGATATCAATGGCATTGCCATACTCGTCAAACTTGACCGCCGCTTCAGGAACAATCTTTGCGATTTTTTGAATCACCTCATTAAGTTCCTTTTGCACGTCCTTTCCAGCGTACATTTGGGACTTCAGCTCATCGTATTTTTTGATGAGAGGTTCAAGGTTTTTTTCGGTTTTCGCTAGACTTTGGGTTTTCTGATTATAGTCTGAAGTAGCGATACTAGCTTCGTTGATTACCCCCAGCAGCTTTCCAAAAGAAAAAATAAAGGGGTCTAAAGCTGACTTAGCCACTAGCCACAGGTCTTCGAATTTCTTAGAGATTTTGTCCATAATCGCCGCACTGTTGGTATTAGCGCGGTTGTATTCGTCCAGTACTGAAGTACCCGATTGGAACTCCTCATTGGAGACGCGTTGCGATTCACGAACGAGGTCAATCTTGCCGGCCAAGGCTCCAATAACTTGCGCCCCTTCTGAGCCTTCGATACCAAGGGTTTTGAAAGTGGTCGCTAGTCCTTCTATGCCTTTTCCGGATACGTTAGCCCCTTCGATCACGCGGAGAAAAGCCTCGTTAGCATCGTTTTTGAGTAGCGACGAAAACTCTTTGATACTCATCCCTGCTACCTTTGCAAAATAAGGGACATTTTTGCCCAGGGCAAGAATCATCTTGGCGATATTGGTCGAGGCAAGTTCAGGCGATTGGCCAAGCTGATCCATGGCCGCCGCAAGACCAAGTACGTCAGGAACGGAAATCTTGGCGGTCGGAGCGACACCAGCGAGGCGAGTGGTGAAATTGACGATGTATTCTTCACTGGCAGATGAAGCCGCTCCCAGCGAGTTGATCGCCGAACCAACTTTCAGAAAACTATCCTGAATCCCGAATTGCTCCTTCAGGTTGAAGATTTCGATGATTTTTGAAATCTTCGTAATGGCCTCCTCCGCACTACCGCCCAGATCTTTGGCCAAAGCCACTTTGATGATGTCTGCACCCTTCACAAACTCAGTAGTACCCTCCAGCGTAGACTCTCCAAGCTTTCCGGCGATTTCGGCCAGCTCTGCCAGCTCGGTGCGCGTACTACGGGTGTCCATGTTTTGGAACTCATCAAAAAGGGCTTGCACTTCATCATTGGCCAAGCCGGTTGTCTTGCCGACATTGGTCATTTCGTCGGCGATTTCGGCAATCTTTTGGGGGGCTTGTGAGGCTAAATCCATCAACTTACTCAGTCCTTGGGTAAGCAGATTGCCACCTACTACCCCCGCGATAGTGCTTTTGGCGTTAGAGGCGAATCGCTGCCAGTCGCTTTGGTTTTTGCCGAGCTGCGTACTTTGGCTTTTCAACTCACTATTCATGCTCGACAGTGCTGTTTCGAGTTGGTGTAGTTCCTTCTTGAGCTTTTCGTAAGCGGCTGGGTCGGCAGCTTCCGACATATTTCGCAGCATCCGCTCAGTGTCGTAAGTAGCCTTTTGCACGGCCTTGATTGAAGTCTCAGCACGGCGACCATCGATTACGAGGTCTACGACGGCTTGATCGCGTTTAGTTGCCATTTGTGGTTTATTATTATAATTAGAGCGACATCTTCAGCTCAGTGGTTAAGATGTCAGAAACCATTCCCACCAGTCCTTTCCCGTATCGTTTTACGAGCAGTTCGGCGAGTCGTCGTTGCGAAAAAGTCTTGGTTTTGCCAATCCATTTCACTGGTCGCCGCCCGACACCGTCGCCGATGCGCCGCCCAAAGCGTGAGCTTGCGTATTTTTGGTCGGTGTAGCTGATTCCTTTTCCTACGCCCATGTCGACCATGCGGCCGTGCAACGGGAATTTGAAACTGAGGGTAGACAAGCCTGAATTCATGTGTAGTGAGCTATTCCATTCACGCCTGAGCGCCCCGCTCCGGAATCGAATTCGGGTAGCTTGGTAGCCATCCTTCGTGATGATTTTGGTGCCTCGTTTTCGATACACCTTTTTGTCGAGCTGCTCCTGCCAGTCTTTGATGGCGTATTTCTGAAATTGTGAGAGCATTCCACGCAGATTGATGCGTTCGTTGAGTGTTAGATTTTTCATCCGATTCGATAGCCAGCACCGGGTAGTATGCGCAGCGTGTTGGGAATTGCATAATATTGGTCAGGGTAAGCTACTTGGGCGGCTGGGTCATCGCTCGCAAAAGCTTGGAAGTAGACTTCAGCTAACAGTTCAGTACCGGGATTTTGGACACGTGCGGCTTTTCTTACAGTCTCCGTTTTGGTTTGGCCAGCTTCACTATCAAAACCTTTTGTTTGGTATTGATAGTGAATCACGAGCCTATCGGCTACGGCCGGCATGGTGCCCGCCTGATCATAGAAAAACTTGAACGTAATACTATAGGCGCGTATGGTAGGTACAATACTGCCAAGGTCATACAGCTCAATTTTGACCCAAATTCCACTTGGTACAGAAGGCGTATAATCTGAAGGAATGAGGATTGGCCACAGGGTGGCTTCGGTGGTAAGCAATCCCTCCTCAGCTGGCCATCGTGTGGTGAGACTCTGAATAAGACAGGGCAGCTTGAGAAACTCCGGCGACTGAGTAAGCACCGGCTCCCAGAGCCTAGCTGATTTCGCTTGGCCAATCTTGAGACGAAAGGTCTGGGTAATGGGCTTCGAAAAAGCACGGAACTCATAGTAAGGCCGAACCCAACGATGAAATATGCTATTGGGTTCGTCAGGGTGAGTGGCAAGATTGCCTACGGTAGTCTGCCTATAATTACGAGGAATGCTACTAAGCATGGGGTAAGGAAAACCAAGCTGGTCGGGTTGCATACCTAGATACGACATCAATATGGGAGGGTGCGTGGGCAGCTCAAGGGTGTATTGACCAAGACCGGCATAGCGTGTATCAATCGTCTGAATGGGAGTGTCATCCGTTGGTACCATCATGTTGACTTTCAGTAGGAGAAGGTTCCGCTTCTGGATCGCCATTGCCAAGGTAGAAAGCTTCATACTTACTTGGGTTTCACCAAGACCAATGGTATAAGGGGTTGGTTGGGCATTTTCCTTGTCAATACCTCGAAGGGAGGCAAACTGCAGGGTGTATCCACCCTGCCTAATGGGGTCGATGGTATGTCCAGAAAGTAGCTGCTCACTCAAGTCGAGCGTGGGGCGTTGGGATTTCAACTCTTCGAAGCTCCGAAAAATTACGCTCTGGGTGGCTGAGTTAAAAAAAACGCCTACGCCTAGGTCAGTACGTAGAAATTTGAAAAACTCGTTGAGTTTCATGCTCCAGACATGGTAGCGAGCGTATACCGACACCCCAAATCCAAAGTTATATTCGACACTGGTGGCCATGTTATTGTACATCACCAACGCCCTCACATCAGGATCATGGTACCAGCTGCCGTCAGCCGTGAATCCAAGGGCTTCGCATACACGTTTGATCACCCACCAGAGATAGAAAAATGGTACCACGGGGCTACCGTATACCGTGATAGTTTCGTTGGTTCCCTGTACCTTTTCAGTTTGCATATCGCCGACGAAACCAAGTCGATATTCATTGATATAGTCTCGGTGACGAAAAAAACGAGTCTCTGGCCCTTCATCTTCCATGCGCTTGGCGTCTGTCGCCTTGGGGTTGTAGACGGGCGCAAACACAAAAGGCCACGGATTGGTAAGGGGATCGACTGTGCGAGTCATTGCGGCCGGCAGGGTAGTAGGATCAGTGGCTACCTGAAAAGTATCCTCGGCCACGATATCGGAGATACTTTTGGTGCGTAATTGTACGGCGACCTCGCTCTGATCGAACACAAGGTAAGCGTCTGCTTCATCATTTTTGATGCGAAAGTTCAGTATAGCAGGTCCCCATGGCAGGCCGTCGATACTCATGGCAACCGAAATACCAGTAAAGTTGCTTGCCTCAAAACGATGCTTGTGACTGATGAAAGATTGATTGGAAGGTGTAAGCGGAAAGCGAAACGGAAAAGACCAGCTACCCAGCAGCGTATCATCTTCACTGATAAGCCAGGAATTCAGCTCTTGCTCAAGTGTAGTATCTGGATATAGCTCAAGATATTGACCTTTCGAGTTTTGAATCTCAATCATTTGCGCAGTTTTTCTACGAAAAAAAAGCCAAAACACACGCCCTCATGGGACACGAAAAGCAGAACGTGCGCGTTTTTAGGGAGATTCGATGTAGAGTATAGTATTAACCCAAATTTTAACTTTAATGAAAACTTTGATTTCGTTTTGTATGGTCACTTTGATGGCCATTTTGTTTCAGGCTGAGGCAATGGCTCAATCGCCGGGTATTATGAAATTTGTGAGCTCCAGTACCGGCAGTGACACAGTGCGCGTGTACGCTACCCAAAACCGTACCATGCAACTCAACCTGGGCGGCTACTACGATGCCGTAACCGTGACCTCGAATATCGATCGCGTAGGCTCTACCACCCTAGCAGGCACTTACAAGCTTCAGAAGCGGTTGCACAGTGCAGCAGGCTGGACAGATGTAGCATCAATGACTTACACCATCACCAACACACCACAGCAGTATATTACTTGGGATCTCCCCGCAGGCATTTACGGAGAACTCCAAATTCACTATACAGGATCCGGGAGCGGAACAGGATTTGCCAAGAGTTGGGCATCTACCTATAGGCGAAAGTGACAATATCCACATAAAAAAAGCGCTGCATTGATGCAGCGCTTTTTTTATTTTAGGAGGATTAGCAACGTAAGCCAAATAGCGGTCGAGCCACCCGCCCCAATCCAGATTCCTTTCTTTCGAGCCTTTTTCTCTAAGCCAGGCGTTACGATTTCTCGGTAATTTCGATAAGCATCGGTAGTATCAGCCAGCCTCTGCTCGGCGCTGATAAGCATATCATAGCAGGCCACGGCCGCGTCGGCATCACTAATCCGCTGCGCGTTGAAGGCTATCGTTGTAGCGCGCCTCTGCGATTCTTCGCTTAAGCGCTTGGAGCTTACGCAACTTGACGCTATCAGGCTGAGCAAGGCTAACAAGAGCCACACTGTCAGATTGTTTTTTGATTTCATCGACGGTAGGGTTTTGGTTGGTTTTTCGCTGCCACACAAGCATAGACAGCGTGGCAAGGGCCAGCATCGTAAGCAATGCCAGCACAACAAGTAAGGTTTTGTTAGGTTTCATTCCGGGTATAGATTATTAAGAAAGGTTTGTTCTGTTAAGGGCTTGAGCGTGTATCCTTGATACTCCGCGAAAAGCTTCGCGGCTTCGTAGATAAGCAATTTGTTGCCGCTAAACAGCATCGTATGCAGATTCTTATAGCCGCTTTGGGTTGGTACCCACTTGGGTATATAATCGTTCTGCTCATCAACCTTTTGGTAGGTCGAATCCACAATCCGATAGAACTCGAAGTGACAAAATAAGGCTGCTGTATCGCCCAAAATGGGATTAAGTGCTTTGGCGGATATGCCTTCCACATAGTAGCCCCCAGGAATGCGCGGGGACTTAAAAAATGTGGAATCGCACTTGAAGACTAGGTGCTGCGACTGTGCCACTCCCGACACAAATAGCAATAGGATTAATAGGTACTTTTTCATAGATTTTACGGCGTTCTCAACGTGGTTAGCATCTAGAAAGTGAAGAAACCTCTCTACACGAGAGCCAAATTTTGTAAGGTTGTATATTTCTTTGTTAAGCCCAAGGTCAGCTGAAATCGTGCGAAAACTGCCAAACTTATACTTCTCCACCCTTCGACCTCGAAACAATAAGTCCCATAGCTCCCCCCCTACGACATTGATGATGATATCGTAAGCGATAGCAATGTTCTTTGCGTAGGTGGAAAGGCTCTCTTTTTTCGAGAGCTTAATTCCTATCGTAACAAGAATTAGAAAAGGGGACAGCACGAAGAAGATAGTGCGCGCGAAAATGGCTAGGA
>NZ_AUIF01000063.1 GCF_000423565.1 Runella zeae DSM 19591
AATTGTAATTTTTATAGAGTACTTGATAGTTATGGCTAAAAAAAATAAATATGCTCTGTCCCCATGAGCTTAACTTTTGTCCAGTAATCAGACCATATTCAAAATATACTCCTCAACAGCCTTGATTTTCACCCTATTGTAAACTTATGTCGTGTATAAAAATTTGAGGAGTAACTTTTCAGCTTGTTTGTTATTAAAGGGAATAAAAAGTACTATAAACAAAGTGGAAAACAAAATCAACTAATAACTTTGTTATTCAACAGAATGGTCCAGTTTTAGGGGCACAGTATAGTCAGACTGACTTGAGCCAAAGGTCATTATCAGTAACAGAAATAAGGCAATCAGTTGGAGTATCGCTGTTTCATTCGGGTTGTGAAACTGTTTATTCCGGTGTAAATTATTGTACATCAATAGTTCGGTAGGCCTTCAGTGCTGCTTCGGCCCCATCTTTGCCCGGCTTGCTCAGGCCGTGTTCCATACCCACAAAGCCCCGATAGCCTTTGTTATAGAGATGTTTTAAAACATTCGGATAATTAATTTCGCCGGAAGTGGGTTCTTTACGGTTCGGTGTGTCACCCACCTGAATGTAGGCAATTTCGTCCCACGCATAGTCGAGCGTAGCCAGCAAGTGACCTTCCTGCACCTGTACATGGTAAAAATCGAACAGCACTTTTACACTTGGACGACCTACGGCTTTTGCTAAGGCATAAGCCTGCGGAATGGTGTGCAGGAACATATTGGGGTGATCCACTCGGTGATTCATTGATTCCATCACCATCACGATGCCGTGAGGTTCATAGATGTCGGCGATTCGTTTGAGCAGATCAATGGCATTGGCTGTCTGAAAATCCCAGGGCAAACGTGGGTCGGCCGCGCCCAATACGTTGTGAATGACCTTCGTATTCATCCGTTTGGCAATCTCGACAGAGGCCCGAACATCTGCCAGCACGCCGTCGCGCAAACCGGCGTCGCGCCCTGCAAAGGTCACATCCTTGAATGTCAGCGTTCCGACAAACTGCCCGAATTCCATTCCTAACTGTTGCACGGCCTTACTGATTTGCTCCTGTTCAGCCACAGGCCGATTTTTGAGCATGGTGTTCTCCCAAGCCCGGAACCCCTGCTCGTAGCCCCACTTGATTTGATCCACCGGGTCAGTGGGGCACAACCCTTTGAAGATGTTAAATTCGGGCGAAAATTTGGTTTTGAATGAGCCTGCATTTTTGGTGACTACTGCTTTGGGAACGGACACACCACCCAGCACAGCGGCTCCCGCAAAGAGAGTATGTTTGGCAAATAAGCGACGTTGCATAGTATGGGTCATTTATAGTTATTATCTTCTATAGAATTCTCTTCGTTGCTATTGGTAGTCATTCATTGTTTTTTTCAATAAATGACTACCAATGATGTGAAGCAAATCACATTTAACGAAGTATTGCCTGATCAGTTTCCGGATTCTGATCCTGACCGAGCAGGAAAGCCATCAGATCAGCCATTTCCTGTTCAGTCATCAGTTGATTCAGTCCCTGAGGCATCATGGAAATATTTTGCAGTTCCATAGATACAATATCGGTACGGGCAATTCGTACAGAACTCGTTTGAGATGTACCCAGCACAATGGCCGTTGGGGTTTGCTCTTGGATGATGCCAATTTGCTCACCGCTTTTGGTCTTGATGCGGTACGTTTCGTATTCCCGCACGAAGCTGACGCTCGGATACAGGATGGCTTCCAATAAATCATGCGCCGAACGGTCTTTCTGAATTGAGGTTAAGTCAGGCCCCAGCTTGCCGCCCTCAGTCCGCACCTGATGGCAAGTCGAGCAGATAGCCTTACCGTAAAACAGCGTCCGACCCCGTTCCATGTCACCGTCAGCAATCAGTTTTTCCATGTTCTTTAGCCGTTGCAATCGCCCTGCCTGCAAACCGGACAATTTTGAAATCAGTCGCTCAATGGCAGGTTTGACATCGGCGGGATAGTCGGCGAACAGGGCTTTCAGCGTTTCTTCCGAAAAGCCGTCCAAACCGGGCGAATTGGTCAGGGAAGTCACCAGCGCATGTCCAATCGGAGCCGAACGTGAGCCCTTAAATACCGGTACGATACGGGGCAAACTAAACGCATCGGCTTTGGGCAGATACTCCTGTGCGAGTCGGAGCAACTGAGACTCGGATAATCTGCTCTGCGCCAGCACCGTAGCCGCCTGTTGCCGAAGGAGGGCATCGGCCCCATCGGTCAACTGACTGTACAGATATGCAAAATCTACATCACTAAACGCAGGTTGGTTTTTGAGCAATACTCCCACTGCTCCCATCCGCAGCGAAGCGGGACTTTTTGTGTCGTCGGCCACCTGCCGGAGTTGAGCCGTCAGCCCGGTCAGGCTCCGCAAACCCACCAGTTCAAGGGCGCGGGCCTGAATCATTGGCTGATTTGGGCTTATGAGTTGCTGACCAATGCCGGCTACCCATACGGAGGGCAGTTTTTCAACCGGAAATCGGGCCATCGTGTTCATTATAAACAACTTGCGTGCCGGTGGAGCAGTTTTCAATTGATCCGCCATAAACTGTTGCATCGCAGCATTGCTACTGAAAGCTACCAGCATATCGCCAAAGAGCTGCTCCTCGTCAGTGGTGAGGGGTGCACCGGAAAAGCGTGTTTTTAGAAATGCAGCCATCTCGCCCGACCAAGACGGGTGGTGCGAGACCACCCAAAGAGCCGTGCGTTGCAGGGTTTTGCTCGAACTCTTCAAAAAGGCCGTGAGTTGACTTGCCTGTAATGGTGAAGGTCGCATCTGATCAAGCGCAATCAGAGCAGCTTCGCGCACCAACGGCGATGGGTGTGACAGAGCTAACTCGACAGGTTTTGACTGATTGAGGGTGATAAGCGAGTAAATAAGTGCGTGTCGGACAAAGCGGTCTTCAGTGCCGGAGGTAGCAGACAGCAAATGCGATATTGCCTTACTATTACCTAATTGACCCAACGAAGTAGCCGCCTGCCGACGGGTGGCTTGGTCGCCTTTACCAACCATTTCCAGCAATTTGGGCATTGCTCTCGCATCCTTTGCCAACCCTACTGCACGGGCAGCTGCTACCCGAACCTGCACATCGGTATCAGTCAGCCCAAAGCGAACGCCTGCCAGAGCCGAAGCCGTACCAATGCGGTAGAGTGCGAAAATAGCCTTCGTACGTTCATTAATATTTTTTGACCTGAGTATTGCATGGGTCAACGGCTCAACGGCGGCTTCACCCAAGTCCACTAATCGCTCAACGGCTCGGTCGCAAACCATTGGTCGTGAATCTGCTAAGTAAGTGACAGCTTGGGCGGACGTTAGTGTGGGCCAGGTAATCCGATTGCCGTAGGGGTCGGTTACTTTGGTCGCGTCTTTTCGGCGAATCCGATAAATACTGCCCTGTAACTCGCCTTTAGAGACCTGAGAGAGCGGGCAACCCTCAATAAACCAGCCCCCCGTTTCGACCACCAGCAAACTCCCGTCGCCATCTTCCAGCACATCAGTGGGGTGAAAGTCTTCATTTTTAGTCGCGAAAAATACCTCGTCTACAGTACGGAATGAAGCCCCCTCCCTGATAAGTTTGTGCCGTAAAACCCGGTGTGTATTGAACTGTGCACTGAATAGATTGTCTTTGAAATCAGACCCCAACGCTGTGCCCCGATACCGGCCAATGCCCGACGGAGCCACCCGTGAATATTTCGTAACGACCGGCATCAGTTCGCCCGTAAGGATAAGGCTGTCCTGCGCAATGCGGTTGCTGGGTTTGGGATAAACGCCCCCTTCAGTCCAGTAAACAAGTGCGTCGCGTTGCCCGGCCTGAGGTTCGGTAAAGTACGTTTCCGTGCCGATGGGTTCAGAGGCTTCGGTGAAAGCCAGTTCAACAGGGTTATTCATGCCCCCCGCCGAAATGGATTCCAGCCCCGACCCGTCAGGCCGGAACCGCCAGATTCGGCCTGTTTTTCCCTTAAGTTGTTTGCCTTCTTTAGTCGTAATGTCGAAACCCGTACCCGCACTGGCCAGATAAAGCCAGCCATCGGGCGCGGCAAATGGGCCAATAACGCTATTGGCGTTTACATTCAGCACCCAGCCAGTCAGCAGCACCTCTCGCTTATCAGCCACTCCGTCGTTGTCAGTATCTGTGAATTTTATCAGGTCGGGAGCTGAGGTAGCATACAGGCTTCCTTTATAGAAAACGCCTCCCTGCGGAAAGCCGACTTTATCAGCATAAATCGTGCTTTTGTCATAGACCCCATCGTCGTTGGTATCGGTGAGCAGGTTAATCCGAAATTGCGGGTTATCAAGTGCGTCCTGCGTTTTTTTATAGACGTGTCCAATGGACTCAAAGACGAACATCCGCCCCGTCTCGTCAATCATCGAAAACATGGGATAGTCCACCAAATCAGGCCCGGCAGCCACCTCGACGGTGTACCCATCGGGTACGGTAAATTCAGCCAGTTTTTGGGCGGCTGTTTTGGGCGTATCGGCGGGTTGCGGAGCAGCCCCGGAAAATACTGTGAAAATACCGGCTAAACAGGACAGAGTAACGATAGCCGTTGGAAAATAAGCAAAGCGCATAATAGATTCAAGTTAGTCTATAATTGGCAATATTGGTTTTCAACTGAGGAATCCGGGTTGTGCCGGTCTTGAGTGTTACCTTCCGGCTGATTTAGAGTTGGGCGATGGGCAATATCTGCCCGGCATGACGGTGAATAAATTCGTACTAAATATTGCATTTATCGAATCGTCTATCCAAGCCCATCGTAACCAAGCTATAGTTAATATGTTGGGTGAAAATACCCTCTCCATCACCCGTAATGGCATTACGGTGAGGCATTCCCTGATTCTGAAACAGGGGTTGGGGTTTTGAAATTCTGAAGAAACTGAGCCGGAACGGGAGTTGTCAGCAGTATTCCATACAGCATTAACCTAATTTGGTTGAGTCTTGAGGTTTTTGTCGTTTTGGCCATAGTGTACCTCTTTATCAGCATTGATTTTAGCATTATTTAAACACAGCTCCCTTTGCATTTTCGATAAAAAACCGCCCTTCTTTGGCATTTTTGACGCGTTTTCCCATGATGGTCAGATTGTCAATCGTTATGTTTTCAACGGCATGATTGGCATCGTAGCCCGAAATGATGGAAAACGGAAACTGACTGTCAATAACCGAGATGTTTTTGAAAACAATGTTCCTGACTTGCCCCCGAAACTTGGCGTGATACGCTTCCTGCCCCTTTGGAATCGTCGAAACGCCGTCCCATGCTCCGTGCATGTACGCGGCTTTGCGGTCGGCATCGGTCGTGGGGCGATCTATACTGTATTGCGACCTAAAAATGGCTACGTCAATGAGTTTGTGCATGGCATCTTCTACCCTGATGTTTTCAAAAAGTATGTTTTCGACAGTTGCAAAATCACCGTTATGAATACTCAGCACCGCACCGCGCTCGGTATGAATTACGTCTATATCTTTGAAGACTATTCCCGAAATTTTATCACATTTCAACTCAAACCCAATCTCAATGGCATTGCCCCAAGGCATATTCCAAAACACGCAGTTGCTCACTTCAATATCTTTCATATCGGGGCCTTTTTCAGCCGTTTTTACTGCATATTTTCCTTCCGAAATCGCCCAGCATTTCAGCACAATGTTATCATCGTTGTTCCTGAAAAAACAGTTTTGAACCCGTACGTGCGACGACCCGCAGAGGTCGAGGCCGTCGGTGCCGGTGCGCCAGCAAACTTCTTTCAAATTATTTACTGTCAGGTTATTACACCACTTTGGTACAACCGTCCAAGTCTTAGAATCTTGGATAATAATGCCCTCAATCAGTGCGTTGTCGCAGCGGTCAAGCACCACCATTTGGTCGGTTACAAGCTTGCCGTCCAAGATTCCCCGCCCCATTATCTTTACGTTTTTGGCATCTGCGGCATAGACCGTTCCCTGCACAATGGCCCCGCCTGCAATGTAGAGCGTTTCGTCAGATTTTAAGACAATTTGGCCTGCGTTGTGGATCTTCCCACCTTCAAAATACTTGATTTTGTCGATCGCTGCCGTAGGTGGATTCACTTCCGGCGGCGCAGCGAATAGGTACAACGGTTGGGTTATTTCTCCATTGAGTTCGATGCTCAAATTGCAGGGTTTATCCAACGAAAACCGAAGAATATGCCCCGAAAACAAGGGATTTATATTCAGGTTTTTGGGGCGGATATCCACCCATTTCATATCGTGCATCGTTGTTATTTCGACTTCAATTTTGCCGGAAAAGCTAAAATAAGCAATGCTCGACACCTCATTTTTGTAAGTAAAAATATCCTTGCCGTTTACCTTCACTTGGTATCGGTCAGACGCAACGGCTTCGGCAGGGGCTTGGTAGCTTACCACTTGGGAATGGGCGCAAACAACTACGCAAAACAGAACAGTAATGAGTATGATGAATTTCATCTTTGGAGGTTGTTGGGTTTAACTTTTTAATACCGGATCTCAATCAATTGAGGTACTGCATTGGTTATCTCAAAATCAACATAAACCGAGGTCTCTACTTTTGAAGAATTGAAGAGTTGGCTTTCCCCATTTACCATTATACTTTTTGCTTGGGTATTTTCGGGTAATAGGACGTGGTATTTGATGGCCGTTCCGCTACCCGTAGCTTGCAAATGAATCTGACGTTGTGCTTTTTGATGCTTAAATCGGTAGGCCACGTAGCCGTTGGAGGCGGGATATTTGATGCACACATCAAGCACATCAGATTTGCTTTCTACCCAGCGCGGCGATACCACGGGTTTGCTGAATGCCTGCGTTTTGGGGGCATCTTTTACGCCTGCCAAGCCTTCTACGAGTGCGGCCAACACCAATGCCGCCGACCAATTGTCGGGTCCGCCAAATGATGGGCCTTTAACGGGAACGTAGTGCGGGCGACTGGCCAGCGTAATGCCAAAAAGTGCGTAAATACCTTCATTTTCAGGAGCTTGAAAAATTATTTTAGCTATTTTTTTCTTTGGAATGGGGTTGTCTAAGGCGCACCAACTTAGCCCCACGCCTTCGGTAACGAGGTTTTTGCCGTACCAAGCCACGCCCGAATGTTCGGTTTGCAACTCCGAAAACCACCAGTACGTCAGGTGTTTGTCGTTGAGCAAATACCGAATCTTCGACGTGCCGTCGTCGTACAGAAATTTCACCGAACCGACCACGTTTTCGGAGGCAGGTTTGGACGAAGTATGCAGCAAATAGACGCAAGCGGCGGTGTCGTTGATAGCCACTTCTACGCCGGCGGGCAGCCCCGCCTGCCGCGACACCGCCACTACGGCCTTGCGGTTGTTTTGGGCGGGATCAATCACATCAAAGCGCACGTTAGCAAATGTCTGTTCGCCCGTAGGCAAGTTGCGTAAATCATCGCCCACGCGTTTGCCACGCATCCAGGTTTCGCCCATTTGGTTTTCGTTTACCCAAAAATCCATGTTGGCCAATGCGCTCAAATCCAGCGGTTTGTAGATAGGCGGAGGCGGAGGTGCAAGCATGGCTCCTGTGTAGGAAAAGTAAATTTTGTTATCGTATTTTTTGCCCAAATCGTGCATACGGTTCAAGATGTCGGTGCCGTATTTTTCATAACCCACCTCAAACGCCCCCCGCGCCAGTTCGCCGGCCACGTGGCCGCCCACGCCGCCGTTCATGTACTGCCACTTGTCGCCATGGCTGCCAAAACCGTTTTCAAAAGGTGGATAAATGGCATAAAACTCGCCCGGCGAACCCACGGGCAAGTTTTTACGGAGATTCAAATAGGTTTCAATAATGGCCTTGGCTTGGCCCGCCGCCAGCGGGCGGTTGAGCGAATAGGTGTTTGATTGGGCGATTTGAGTAGCTTCGTCCACGCCCAATTTTCTGATTACGGTCGGGTCTTCGTCCAAGAAATGTCGGTAAAATTTGCCGTTCCAAACCAGCTTGTCCAACCGTGTTTTTATTTCGTTGCCCCGTTTTCTGAATTTCTGAGCATCTGTCTCATTGCCGACTTGTTCAAACATTTCTGACAGTTCAAAACAGGCGGCAATGTAGCCCGTGTTATCGCCAAAAAACACGCCAAATTTTGATTTATCAGGGTCAATAATCATGCTGTTCGTCAGGCCGATGTTGGGTAAATATTCGTCTTCCACGGCAAAATCCCAAGAGTCAATTGTATAAACACGCTTCAATAATTGGAAACGGTTGCTCCACCGCGCGGGGTCGTTGGGGGCATAGTCGAGGGCTTTGGCGGCTGATGTGAGCATGGTTTTGAGCCAAACCGCGTCGCCGCTCGACTTCCAAGCCTGATAAATGCTATTGACGTACATGTATTCGGGGTGGTTTTCGGTGGGCTGCCGCACAAAAACCTTGTCACCAATTTTCTTGGAATAACCCGAAACCTTGTCGCGGGTCAGGAAATAATCAGGATTTGCCATGTATTGGTAAAAACTGTAAATCATGCCGTCGGGGCGTTGGGTTTCTTTAAGCAGGTTCAAAAACTCGTGGCCGAAGCCGTAGAAATATTTTTGGCCGCGCATGGTGTGGCCGTGGTCTAATATCCACGGCACAAAGTAGCGATATTTTAGGCCGTTCCAGGTAGCCACGCCATTTTCAGCATCTCGTCTGTTCATGCCTTTGTAGCACATCTCAAACAGCGACTGATACGTGCCGTTGTCATTGATCTGGGTTTTGGTATTTACCTCGAAATCAGCAACTTCTCCACGTTTTTTGTCGTTGCCCACCGCCCAAACGCGGTGCGTGCCCAAAGTCCCGCCAACGGTGAATTTTACATTCGGTTTGGCCGACGAACGAACATACTCGCGGCCCGCACCATCGGTAACGACGATGGTTTTACCCGTTGGGTTTTCTACCACCAGTATGTCGAGCGGTTGAGCGGTTTGGGTGGGTTTGGTGAGCTGCGCCAGCGCGAAAACGGGCAGCAAAAAGGCCGGAAATAGCGTTTTAAATTTCATGTTTTGTAGGAGGCTTAGGTTATTCGTAAAAGGTACAACTGCACGATGCCACTCAAACGGCTGTATTGGGCCATAGAATTATATCTACTGTTTTTCAAAATCAATCGTATAATAAATCGTTTTGGTTTGGCTTCCATCAATGCTTATCATCTGATTTTCAATCGTTTGTTGTTGCGAAGTGGCAAATCCGTCGTGGTCTAAAATCGTAAGCACGGCCTTGCCTTTGCGTTTGATATTAAGCCTAAAATCAACAGGTTCGAGCAGCAACGGAGCATTGCCTTTTTCGAGTAGTTGCGTGCCGTCGTCGCTGTATTTCATGCCCGTATTGCGGGCGCGCGCCACGGTGGTAATGAGCCATTTTCGGCTGGTTTTTAAGGTTTTGTCCTTTTCCAAAGCTGTAATCAGCACTACGGCAAAAGGCGTGTTGACGGTTACGCTGCATTCTTCAAAATCCTGGGTTTTTCCGTCTGTAAAACCAATAACGGCCTTGCTGGCCGGCGTGTTGAGCGTAACGAACGGCAGCTTGCCGTAGTGCCATTTCAGTTGGTTGGTGGTCGAGGTCAGCGTTTGGGCTGGCTCATTGTGGTATTTCGATAAATCGGCTTTGGTGGTGGGTTTAAATTCATCGTTAAACGCCACAACTGTGCGCCCCACGGCTAAGTTTTTGGTAGAAATATCGCCGTCAAACTCTTTAATATCAAACTGTTGGCTCACTTTTTCCTGAAAGCCCAATTTGCCATCGGCCAAGCTCGGCACATGAACGTTTCGTGTTGAAATCACCTCGGCTTCTTTTATGTCGTGGCGGTAAATGAGGCGCGCCAAAGCAGGATACAGTCCAATGTGCAGCGGTGAGTCGGCGTTGTAAACTCCGCCCCAGCCGTCGGAAGCCAAGCCTTTGCTAAACCCGGCTTTATTGGACGCAAACTGATAAGATGCGTCCCAGCCCTGCAGGCCCATGCCGTAGAGTGCCATGAGCGGCGTTCCTTCGGCAATCCACTCGTTGGGCAGGGTGTTGATCCATTCCGAAAGCGCAAAGGGGCGGTCGGTTACCTGTTGCAGGCCCGAACTCAACAAACCCGATCCCGCTACGGCCAACATGGACTGCGGATTGACCTTCCCGGGCTTCAAATTATGCCCCACATCGCCGCCAAAATAATTGTGTCGGTCAATGATACCCGCCTGATAGTCAGCGTATAAGTTGTAATAATGCGAAATGCCCGAACCCGCCTGCCAACACGAGCCCACGATAGTGCCGCGATAGCCCGTGGCTCTGACGGCCTTCGTGAATCGCGTGTAGAATTGGGTTTGTTTCTCGTACAAAAAGGTGATTTTGTCCAAAATATGGGTTTGCATAGGGCGTTTCTCTTTGGCCGCCGTTTCGTATTCCCACCCAAAAAGCCCGTGGTTGGGATTTGGAAAAACGTTTTTTGAAGTAATGGATTCGCCTTTTGGCAGGTTGTTTTGGCCCCAGGCTTTGGTTAGATTTTCGTCGGTTTGGTATTTGTTTTTGAGAAATTCTGCAAACTGCTCGCAGAGTAATCTGCGATAAGTGGGGGCTTGTTTGAGACTCTCGCCAATGGCCGACCAGAATATATTATCCTCGTTTTGGAGTTCAATAAAACTCAAAGCGGGGTCATCGGCGTAGCGTTTGTTGGTGAGTGAGTTGCGGTGATTGAGCATATTGACGGTGAGTTCGATGCTCAAATCTTGCAAATCGGGCGCAAAATTGACCAACGCTGCCGTGGAGCCGCTCAAATGCGCCCACGGATATTTTAGGTTTTTGATTTCGTCGTAGTTGAGCAAACGCTTTCGGTCGGCCTCGCGCACGCGGTGTCCGTAAATGTGTGACCAACCCGAATAAATGCCTTTTTCGCGCAGTTGTTGCTGGAAATAGTCGAAGCGTTGCCAAAAGCCCGTGTTCATCACCGTTGAGCTGTCGCCCTTGTGTTCGTCCCACGTAAATTTGTGCAGCCGCACGGCGTTGATGCCGTATTTCGCCCAATAATTAGCCAAACTGTCGGCTTCGTTTTTTTCCGGATAGCAGCCTTCGTTACCGATATTTACGCCCCAAAATTTGACGGGTGTGCCGTCTTCAAAAACCAAGAAATCGGCTTTCATTTGCACAAATCCGTGCTTGCCGGCGGGGGCATCAAGCCAATTCGCCAAGCCAATTTCGCCCGCCCGAAAATCGTTTTTTGGTTGGAAGGGAAACCAGTTTTGTGCGTGAAGCCCCCGTCCCCCGAACGGGGGCAAAACAACAAGTAGAAAAACGTAAAGTTTCACAGTTTTGGATTATTTATTATCTCTGTTTATCAACCTTTTGCCATTTTTCAATTCCATTTTTTTGTGGCTCGGACCGGCGGCAACAACCTGCATTTTTTCGAGAGCTAAACCATCATAGTTTTCAACAAAAAAGCCGTTGGTATAATAGTCTGCAGGGCTGGCATCTTTCCAGGTGTTGGTGTAGTTTGTAACCTTCATGTTTTTGACAAAGCCTGCATAAAACGCGGGAATTTCGTGCTTGAAAATTGAGCTACTAAGCTCTGCCGATGGTCGCATATCGAAATTCCCACCATAGGATTTTGATAAAAGTCCATTCTGCAACACCATCTCAACATTTTGAAAATCAAGGTCTTCGATGACACTTTCTTGGTTTCCATACACCACAATTCCTGCTTCGGCTTGGGTAATCTTAATGTTAAAAAAACGAATTCCTCTGATATTGCCCTGTGTTTTTGCGCCTTCCATTTTGAGGCTAGACACATGAATCGGTTCTCCGCGCCCCCACCATTTGCCCGTGTGCAGACGGCATTGAATGTGAATATTGGAGAACGTGATGTTTTCGATTTGGTTGCCTTGACGACAAAAAACACCGATACCTCGGTTTGAATTTATGATACTAATATTAGAGAAAATCAAGTTCCTAATGTTGTTACCGCCATATCCTACCCGAATGCCGGAAGAGCGAGACTGTAAAATACAATTGCTAACTACCACATTTTCAGCCGTTTTGGTTTTATTGCCAAATTGATACACTATGGGTTTTGCATTAGGGTCATAGCCATGAACTCCTTCCTCATCTCCAAAACCTGTAACAATAATTGCATCATCGCCACATTGAACGTTACAGTCGGTAATCATCACATTGCGCGAGGTGGTGCAATGAATTCCGTCCGAGTTTGGTATCAGTAAATTAGTAATAATGGTCAGGTCTTTACACGTTACATTTTCACACTCACCAAGGCGAAGCGTCCACGAAGGCGTATCCATCAACCTTAAATCTGCGATTTTTATTTTCTCAGAATGAAAAAAAACAATCATCATGCCCGGACGTTTGACATAATCAATGGGACCGTCGCCGAGGCCCGCTTCACCCTGCATGAAACTATCTCCTTGACGAATGTATTTTGTGTCATAATCCACAAAGACCCGTCGTTTGCCGGCAATCATAAAATGCGTACCGTTGCCGTTGATTTCGCCGTTGCCCGTTAGGCTAATATCCTCGCAATTGGCACCGTAAATTATTCCATACGTTCGACCGTTGTGTTGATAATCAGATAGATTATCACTTCCTTTCAGCACGCCCGCGTGTTCGATGTGCAGGTTTACGTGGCTTTTTAAGAAAATAGTACCCGTTATGAACGTCCCCGCAGGCACAATTACAGTACCGCCACCCCAGGCGTTACATTCGTCAATGGCCTTTTGGATAAATGCGGTGTTTACGGTCTTGCCATCGGCACCGGCACCGTAGTCTTTGATGTTGTAGGAATTGCCGAAAACTTTGAAAGAAATCAAAAATAAGATAAACAAGGTGCCGTTTTTCATGGTTTGGTTGGGTTTAATTTCCAAGAGATAGAACTTTGTTTGATAGGCATCAATTCCCCGAATACAAAGTAGTTACACCTTTAGCAGGCACTACAAAAACTCCGTCTTTTTCAATGGCTTCGCTTTCTTTGGCATCGTCGGTTGTACCCGTTTTAATGACCCGATATTTGGCAGCGCCACCCGCTATTTTCAGGGCTTTGTCGCTGTTGCTGAGGTTGATAAGTACCACCGTCGAAACGCCGTTGTTGCTGAATGCCAACGTCAAAACGTCGCTTGCCGAACTGTTGGCTTCAACCCGTACCGCCCCGGGTCGAATGTATTTGTAAAACTGTTTGCTCACGTAGTAGCGTTTTGATTTTTCGCCGCTTGCACTCATCAAACTGTATTCATCTACTTTGTCGGTGCTGAACGTCCAAAACACCCACGCCGACACGTTGCCAAACCGAAAGGCGGTGTACATTGCTTTGGCGAGGTCATTGGCGCCTTCGAGGGTATTTTTGAAGCCCGAGGTTTCGGTCATCCAGTGTTGTTTGTTGTATTGTGCGCCCCAGCCATACATGGTTTCCCAAGTTTTGGCATCGGTCGAGCTTGGCGCAATGCCGTCGAAAGCGTAGCCGTGCGTAGCCACAATGTCCACGTATTGCCGCGCATCGGCATCATTGAGGGCGGGGATTGTCATGCCCCGAACGCCGTCCAAAAAACCCACGTCTTCGGGTAAAAACAGTTTGGTGATTAAGCCTTCTTTTTTAAACCTGCGCCCTACCACTTTTATCAAATCGCGCAGGGCGTCGCCGTCATACACACACGACTGGTACGACTGCGAAAAGCGGGGTTCGTTTTGGACACTTAACGCAAAGATATCAACCCCTATTTCGCGTTTAAAAATCCGACAATAAGCCACGCACATTTCGGCAAATTCTTCATAATTCTCTACTTTGAGTTGATTGGTGTTGGCATTGGGGGTGCGGTTGTAGCCCGGAGCAGAGTTGTTGGGCGTACCGTTGTCAATGCGGTTGTTGTGTTTCATCCACGGGGCAGGGCTCCACACCGAAGCAATAAATTTACGAACTCCTGCCGCATAAAGTGCTTTAAGATGCGGCACTCTTCGGGCAAAAGGAGCATGGTGTCCGTCTATTGATTTGTCCAAATTGTACTTGCTCAAATCGGTTACATTGGGGTCGGCGTTGTCGTTTTCGATTTCAAAACCGGTCGGTATCTCATCACGCACAATCGTTACGCCCATGTCCGTAACCAAATCATTTACAAAGCGTTCGGACGTAAACGGCCCACCCGACCAGTATACATTTTGCGCTCCGAAGCCCCCAAAACCTTCGATGATTTGGTATTTCTTGGATTCATCAATGGTGGCCGTTTGAAACTCCGTATTGATTTCTACTTTGGCATCGGTCGGCGCGGACTTTCCGTCCGACACCGTTACCGTTATCGTGATTTTTTTGCCCGCCTCAAAAGTGGCTGTTTCGGTTTCTGTGCCCGCCTTTTTTTGTCCGTTGCCAAAGTCCCAGGCGTAGGTCAGCGGGTCAAACTCCCGGTCGGAGGCAGTAGCCGTAAATTCATACGTAAAAGGGTTTACTTTCACGAGTTTAGCCTCTATTTTGACCTGTGGCGAGATGTTGGGTTTGGCTTCTTCTTTGGGTTTACAGCCAAAAAACAAAAGGCCGAGGACTAAGATTTTAGGGTTCATGCCGATTGGTTTTTTTTAATACTCTTAAAAAATAATCTTACGCTCATTTATTGCAACAAAACCTTGCCTGTTGTGGCATCAAACAACGTTGTCGAAGCCTTTTGAAGCGAAATTTTGACTGTTTGACCGTTTTTGAGGTGCAATATCCGCTCGCCTCCGTCTTTGGTATGCAGCAACAGCAAGCCCGAATTGGCATACGTAAAATCGTTTTGTTCGTTGTAAATATGGCAACCTGCCTGGCGGAAAATTTCCCGAAAACCGGTTGTGCCATTGAGCGGCAATGCACAAAAAACGGAGGTATAATCAGGCATTTTCTTCCGGGCAATCATCACCTGATTCGTGCTGTCTAATTGGGCCAATACCTGCGCGTTGGCATCTTTTATTTCTACCAAAGGCGCAACCTCCGCATCAAATTTGTAGCTGTAAGCAGGACTCAGAAAATTGACGCGGGGAGCTTTCTTCAATTCTATTCGCACCATTTCGATACCTGTTAGATGTTTGACAAAATCCAAATTGAGCGTTCTCCCGTCGGAATAGCCGGTCAGATAATTCCATACAATTGTTCGGTTATTTTGTGCTACTTTGCTAACAATGAACTGTTTTTGAGCATCTGTAAGGTGATAAACATTCATAAAAACCACCGCTTTATACCGGTTGAGGTTCACCCGTTCTAAGTCAAAATCATAGACGTGGTCGCCCACAACGCCCGCCCGCATGGCTTGCTCGGTAGAGTGATCAAGCACATTCATCGAAAGCGGTGTCCAAGCCGATTTAAGGTAATAAAAAACATCTTGTGACCACACATACAACACATCTGCCTCCGACTGATAAGGCACTTGCAGGCGTTTGTCGAAAACCTCTTTTTCAACTTTGATATTGGCCAAATATTGGGGGTTGTCCCACCAGCCAAAGCCTTTTTGCAGGCCAAAATCGTAGTACCAATAGCCAATGCCCCGCATAAGCGGCAGCAGTCCGCATCGTTTGAGAATGGCCTCATAAACAGGGTCATATCGTTCCTTAAAGCGTATGTTGTCGTAGTTGTTTTCGGGGTGTAAATAGCCGTTGTCGATTTCATCAAGCCATAGTTTTCCGTGTAACAGTGTGGACTCAATAATGCCCCGCGAAATGCCGGACCCGCCTGCCTTGCGTGTATTTTCCCAGTAGGTTTGTGGAGCAGCCAAATAGTCAATGTAGGGACTTTCTAAAATTTCTTTGACAAACAAATGCCCTCCAACAGTTTGGCGGTTGAAAGTCATGTGTAAATAGCCATAAAAAATGCCGGTGATGAGTTTTCGGGGCCAATTTTGTTTGGCCAATCGGCAAAAATAAATGGCATCTTCGGCCACCACTTGCTGTTGGGCCGTGAAATAATCAATGACGCGCTGTTCTTGGGCGGGGTCTTTAAACATTCCGTCTTGTGTGCGGAGGCGTTCGGCTACGTCGGGAACGCCGGCGTTTTCGAGCGAGAAAGTCGCATTATTCCACGCTTTTTGAAGATTTTCGGTGGTTTTATACTTGTTTTTGAGCCAATTGCGAAAATAGCGTGTCATGGCCACGCCCGTGTCGGGGTCATGATTGATGAAGCCCCAATAGTGCCATTCGCCATAAATACCGCCCGAAAGGTGCATTCCCATCACAGCATTTCCTTCGGGTGTTTTAGCGAGTTTTTGGCAGAGTTCAATCAGTTTTTCGCCCGATTCTTTTTTCCATTTTTCGGAGGCCAAACTTGCCCGTAAAACGCGGTCAATGTCGTGCTCTTCGTTGTTGTGGGGCGCGCCACTTTTGAGGATTTTGTCCACGGGCCCATCGGCGTATTGCGTACATTCATCGGGGTTGGCTTCGTTCCACCAAAACGGCGCATTGACGTGTACCCGAATCACCACACCCGCATCGGGGCATTGGTCAAGCACACCGCGCACTTGGCGTTGAACTTTGGCGATATCAAGGTTCCCGGTGTTTTTATACCAAATATCTTCCAAATACAAGTCCACCTGAAAGAGCCTTATGCCGATGTTGCAGAAGTTTTTGATGTTGCGGGCGGGCACTTCCTCCCACGACCACCTGCCGCCATAAGCGTGCGTGAGGGCATAAAAAGAGGGCGTTTGCGGCAGGCCATTGACGTGAATCGTAGGTCGCCCAAAGTAGGATTTTATTTCTGCAGATTTCGGTTTCTGCGCCCAAATCGGCAACGCGAACAATAGAGCTAAAACGATTGACATACCGTTATAATTTGAAAAAAAAACCGCCTTAGAAGCCAAAAACGTCAGTTGGTACAGACACTTATTTATCATAAAGAGATATTATTCTTGAATGAAAAACCGTATTAATTTTTGTTTTTACGATAAACCTGCAACGAACTGTTTAGATTGGCAACGACCAGCAGTGTGTCATTTTTTCTCCTCACAATACCCCCTGCACGTATTTCTTTATCAAGGCACAGTCCGCTATTTTTTTTTGGAGTCCATTGTGTCGTTCCGGTTTTTTTAAGCCACGTGCCTATGTCCGCATCATACCAACCACCTATTGTTTCGGGGGCGTTTGTGTTGCCCGCCAATAACAAATTGTCATCAAAGCCGATAATCATACCCACTACAGACATTTGAACTTCTGCATTAAATGCGTGAAACACGAATTGACTATTACCTTTGTTTTCTATCCAACCTGATCGAAATTCTTTGGCCGCCAACCGGTATGCGTTTGTGATGTCTTCTTTATTAAACAAATCCCCCATTTGTAATTTTGAATACTGTTCATAGCTTTGAAAATACCGTTTTAATGGGGGGATTTGCAACATCATCAAATCGCGGCTCACAACGGGTACTTCTTTGCCTTGCAGATAAAAACTCATCACCGGATCTAAGCGACCGTTGCTGTCAAAATCTTTGGCATATATACGCACCGGTTGTTGTGGCGTGGGTTTATACTTGGTATTTTGCCCTATGTTTCCTACTGCCAAATCCAGATCACCATCGGCATCCAAATCTTTGACCAGTAGGCTTTGCCACCAACCTTCCCCCTCTTTAATGAGCGATTGTGCGTCCGAAAATACCCCCTTTTTTTGATATAAAACGGTTGGTGCTATCCATTCACCTACCCAGGTTATATCCAATTGTCGGTCTTGATTCATATCAGCCCAAGCCACTGCTGTAACCAGTCCCGCCTTGGTCAAATCAGGGGCAATCGAAGCGGTTTTGTCTTGAAAAAGCAATGGGCCGTCAGGCTGATTTACCAATAGATAACTCTTTGGCGACAGTGGGTATTTACCCGAAATAAGCCTGCTTCCGCGCAAAATATCCACGTCACCATCACGGTCAAAATCGGCAATGGCAACTGAACTCCCACTAAAAACGGTGGGTGGCAGTGCATTTTTATTTATTTTAAAAGCCCCTCTCCCATCGTTGAAATATAGACGGTCTTGATAGGCTGCAGACTCCCCCTCTTGATGACTTCCGCCACTTACCACATACAAATCGGCATCACCGTCTTTATCGGCATCAAAAAAAACAGCCGCCGCATCTTCAAAACCATCGCTATCGGCCAATGCAGTTTGTGCGAACGTGCCGTTTGCTTTTTGGATAAACAACTGCGACGGCTTTCCTGTATCGGTACCCACAAACAAATCATCAAGGCCATCATTGTTTACATCGCCAACGGCCATACTTGGGCTTACACGCGAGAATTTATGCGGTAAAATGGGGGTTTGGTTAAAATCATTGTATTCTGTTTCAACATGCACAAAGTGTAAACCGACGTCTTTTGGGGTAATTTCGCTAAAGATAAACCGGTCTTTGTGTGTATCAAAAAGCGATGTAAATGGCCTGACTTGCTGGGAATCATAGGCAAGTTTCAGTAGTTGATTGGCTTTTATTTTAGTTTCTACCTGGTATTTACCGTCAGGCCAATACACAATGAGGCTGTCTATTTCTGTACTTTCTCCTAATCCAAAATACTGTGTCAATTCTACTGCTGACACATATCCGCGTGTGGGTTGGCATTCGCGGTATTGCACCTGCCCACCCGCATATAGTTTTAGCTTTGCGCCAATGGCATCACGGTTATTGGCTTTGCCCAGCAGTTTAATTTTAAGATAATGATGGTTGGGTTTTTCGTTGGCGGTATTTTCATAAAACAGTGCTTCGTCGTCAATATTATTGACGACATAATCCAAATCGCCGTCATTGTCCAAATCGGCATATATTGCGCCGTTGGAATAGCTGGGAGTATGCATACCCCACCTCTCTGAAACGTTTTCAAAGGTTAAATCACCGCGATTTCGGTAGGCATAATTAGGGAGTTTTATTTCGGGCAATTCCTTTAGTTTATCATATACTTTAGTGTTTTCTGTAGTTTTGGCACTGAACATGGAAAAATCACGCTGTGAAGCCAAATAGGCCGTAAAATCCATATTGGTTACATCACGGCGGTAGCCGTTGGTAATGAGCAGGTCATTATAGCCATCGCTATCAAAATCAGCCAATAGAGGTGCCCACGACCAGTCCGTTTTTTCAACGCCTGCCAACTGTCCAATATCCGAAAACAAAAACGACTTTCCTGTATCGGTGTTTTTTTCACCCCGATTCAGTTGGAGTGTATTTCGCATATATTGGGGTTGATAGCCCAACCTTAAATCAAGCTGCATACGGTCATGGTTGGAGCCGCCAAGCATCATTTTTTGACGTTCATTGGTTTCCGGCAGCATATCCAGTACCATTATATCAGGGAGTGCGTCGTTGTTGATGTCGGCAATGTCCACCCCCATCGCATTATGGGTTTGATGTTTGAGGTATTCCGTGGCGCGGTTTACGAAAGTGCCGTCTTGATTGTTTATCCATAACAAATCATTCGACAGAAAATCATTGGCGCAATAAATATCCTCCCAGCCATCGCCATTTAAGTCACTGACGGTCAATCCGAGGCCATAGCCCTCAATACGAATACCTGCTTTTTGGGTAACATTTACAAAACGTGTCTTTGCGTTTTGTGAGAAGGTATTTTGATACAATCTGTCATTGCTTGGGGCTTCGCCATTGGAACGTTTGGGTCGCAGGGCATTGCGGTTGTCTTTTTCGAGGGCGTTGGTCAAAATGTAGCAATCTAAATCACCGTCGCGGTCATAGTCAAAAAATGCAGCTTGGGTACTGTAACCCATGTCGTTGAGGCCATATTCGCTTGCTTTTTCTTTAAAAACAGGAATACCGTTTTTATCAGGTCCCTGATTTTCAAACAACAAATTGGCTCTTTGCGTGGTATCTTTGACAAAACCGCCTACGCAAACATAGATATCCTGCCATCCATCCTGGTTAATATCAGCTACTGTAACGCCCGTACACCAAACTTTTGTGCCTGTATTTGATACTGCCGTAATATCTCGAAACTTTAGATTACCGTTGTTCAGATATAATTTAGATGAAACTTGATTTCCGGTAAAATACAAATCCTGAAAACCGTCGTTGTTGAAATCGCCCACACCTACACCGCCACCGTTGTAGATATACTCAAAACTCATGACGTTGAGCTGCTCACTATCAGTAATGCTGTTGTTGAAGGCAATACCCGTTTCTACCGCTCCGAGTTGACGAAAAAGTGAGTTTTTGGTTTGGCAGGCTTCCATTTCCAGCAGCAATAACAATAAAAGGATTTTGGGTTTCAATGGCATCTAAGTAGAAATAAATTGGAATAAAAAGTTATTCCCCTCTGAGCAAAAGGGAATACATTAATCTCTCATCTATATGCAAAGGTTTACATTTAATACCCAGTGTTCTGCTTTACATTCGGATTGAGATCAATCTCGTTGAGTGGAATGGGATAGTACAGGTTTTTGGGAATAGAAATACTCACATCAGTGCGGTCGGAGCTAAAATCGAAGCCCGCTCCTAAATTGATGCGCCCATTTAAATGCCAACGACGTAAATCCAACCAGCGTATGCCTTCTTCGCCCGCCAATTCTACGAAACGCTCGTTCATAATCCAGCCCATGATTTTAGCCTTGTCGGCTTCGGCAGTGGCAAAGTTGGCAGGAATTGTACCTGCCGCCACCATCGTTCTGGCGCGGGTTCGCACCTGATTGATAAACCCGATGGCATCGGCAGTTGAGCCGTTTGAAAGCAACGTGGCTTCGGCTTTCAAAAGCAAAATATCAGCATATCGCAAAATACGGGCATTGTTGAGCGACCCTACTCCTGACTGTGTTTTTTGATCTCGGGTCACGTATTTGGTGATGGCGCGGGTTTTGGCATCCATTGTGAGTGGCAAGCGCGGGTCTTGGGGGTCAAAAGCCGCCAGTAGTTTTTTTGTGCCAACATAAGGGGCTTTCCCGAACAAACTATAGTGGTTTTCGTAATAGCCCCAGTAGGCCGAAGTAGAACCGATATTATTGTCAAAATCATTAGACAACCACACGTTATCGCCCCCGCCGGGTTGCGTGGCCTGAAATTCAAATACCGATTCGGCATTGTTTTCATCTTTTACGTCAAAATTGCTGCCAAAATCTTTGGCCAATGCCCCCGTAACTTTGTTTAAGGCTGTGAGTGCAGCAGCGTAGTCAGCATCTTGCTTTTTGATAGAAGCCCTGAAAATCAAAGATTTACCCAAAAATCCATTGGCTGAATTGGACGTTGCACGGCCTCGATTGCCCGCATCCCAAACTGCCGGCAGCAAGGTGGCGGCTTCGGTGAAGTCTTTAACAGCTTGGTCCAGCAACGCACCTTCGGCAGAACTGGGTTGGGCAATTTCCTCGGTGCCTTCAATGCGTTTCACAACCAGTGGCGAAGTTCCAAAAAAGTTGGACAAATTAAAATAAATCATACCCCGCAAAAACAAGGCCTCCCCTTTGTGATAGTTTTTGAGATTTGGCGTTTTATACACACCTTTTTCAGCCTCAATTTTTTGCAGTGTTGTATTGGCACGGTTGATGAGCTGGTAAGAGGTACGGTAGTAGTCGCCTAAAAAACCTGTGGCAGGTTGCAGCGTTCCGAATATCTCGTAGGCTTCCGTACCTGTCGTGGTAATATCATCACCGGGCAATTGCCAAAACCCGTGAATAGGGTTGTTGCCATTGAACCAATAGAAGTCAGTCAATTTGGCATATATGGCCAATACTGAACGGTCGAAATCAATTTCTTCCTTGAAATAAGCGGCTTCTGTTACTGCCAGTGGGTCGAGGTCAATGTTTTTTTCGTTGCAGGCATATCCCACTGACATCAGCGCAATGAGCGTGGTTAAAAGTTTCTTATGTGATGTTTTCATTTTCTTTAAAGTATTTTTTTAAAGTGAATAATTTAAAAACCAACGTTAATGCCCACTTGCATAGATTGAGTGGGCGGAATAGTACCGAAACTTTCGGGGTCGAGGCCCGTCCACTTGGTGAAAGTGAGCAAGTTAGTGGCACTAAGATAAACGCGGCAGTTTTCCATACTGCCCAATTTACGGGTCAGTGTTTTAGGGAGCGTGTAGCCGATTTGCACGTTTTTGAGCCGCAGGAAAGCCGCACTTTCCACAAAGCGGGTCGAGAAACGGTTATTTTGAGCCGGGTCTGAACGCACCGCCCGGGGCATGGTAGTAGAAGGATTTTGGGGAGTCCAGCGATTGAGGGTTGAAGTCCAGTAGTTATTACCCGGTCCACCCATTCCTTCGCCGCCTGCGCGTTCCCAGTTGTAACGAACCACGTCGCCCACGCCCTGAAAGAATATACTGGCATCAAACCCTTTCCAATTGGCACCTAAATTCAGGCCATAATAGTAACCGGGAATGGTTTTTCCAATAAAACTGCGGTCATCTGCATTGATGGTGCCATCCGGTTCAGAGCCTGCCGCGCTGCCTTTCACGTCTTCAAAATAGATGTCGCCGGGTGCAAAATTGTTATTGTTGTTACCGTCTTTATATTTGGCCTTCCAAGTATCAATTTCGGCTTGGTTCTGAAAAATACCTCCCATTTTGTAGCCCCACAGATAGTTCAGTGACTTACCTACTTCGATACGACCACCTTCGCCACCAAATGCCTGGTCTTTAAAAACGCTCACTACATTGTTTTTCACGGTAGTTAGGTTGGCCGAAGCCGAGAGCGTTAGATTTCCTACTTTTTTGTTGGCTCCCAACTGCAGTTCAACGCCGCTGTTTCGTACCGATGCAATGTTGATGATAGGCTGGTTTTGATTACCCACACTGGCGGGAATGGCGGTACTCTGCAAAATACCCTTGGTAAGTTTGTTGTAATACTCAACCGTGAATGTTATGGTATTATTCAACAATGCTCCGTCCAAACCAATGTTGATGGTTTCGGCAGTTTCCCACGACAGGTTGCGATTCGGGAAATCGGGAAGGCTGGCGCCAAAACGAACACTTCCCACGCCGTTGCCCGCTCCCGACCCCAAAGAATAATCGGGTGTAGTAGAAACCGTTGACAGAAAGGCGAATGCGGCCGTACGCTGATTTCCTAATTGTCCCCAACCTGCCCGCAGTTTTAGGTCATTTACAATGGGCAGTTGCTCCATAAACTTCTCGGCACTGATGCGCCAAGCTGCCGAAACACCGGGGAAAATGCCCCATTTGAAACCGGGTGCGAATTTTGAACTGCCATCGCGGCGAATGGTGGCATCTAAATAATATTTGCTTTTATAGTTATAACTCATGCGGCCTAAGTAGCCAATTAATGCCTCGCGGTCACGGAAAGCTCCGCTGTTGGTATATTGAATCGGGCCACCGATGTTGGTTCTAAATAAGGGGTCGTTGGAAACCACTTGACCCGTGCTGCCACTGATGAACTCGAAACTGTTTTGCTGCTGATTGGCCACAACCAACACATCTACCAAATGCTCGCCAAAAGCACGGTTGTAAGTGACATTCATTTCTTTAATTAAATTCAAGTTGCGCGTATGTCGTTCGCCATAGCTGCCTTTAGAGGTACCATCGTGACCGGCATATGGATTGCCCGGGGTTTGAGAAAATAAATAGTTATCAAAATCGCTCCAACTATTGCGACGATTGTAGAACCAGTTTACGCCGATCATTCCTTTAACTTTCAAGCCGGCAATGGGTTCAATCTGTAAATAGGCGTTGGCAATGTTGCCGATAATTGAGTAATCAGTTTTATTAAGTTGGTGCCAGGCATAGGGGTTTGCATTGGTTTCCGGTCCCCAAAGTGGCTCGGTTTTGTCCAAATCAAAGGCCGAACCGGATGTTAAATCAGTGGCCACAAATTTATCGTTGCGCTTGAAGGTAACATTATAAGAAGGAGCAAAACCCAATGCGTTGGCGGGGTCGTAGATGGGTTGCCAAGGGGTTGTCCCTGACAAATAACCAATGTCGGTTTGGGTGTTGTCTAAAGCTTTGGTGTAGCTGTTGCGGTAGCTCAGGCCCAACGACAGGTACTTCGATACTTTGGAATCAATATTGGCTGCTACCGTGAAACGCTCCAAATAGTTTTGAACCATTGGGCTTTCTGTGCGTGAATACCCTCCCGACACATAGTATTTAGTGGCATCAGTACCACCCGAAACCCGCGCCGAATAGTCTTCAACAACGGCATTTTGATTAATGGCAGGCGTGACCCAATCAACTGTCGGGCGGTTGCCGAGGTACTTAGGGCTTTTAGAATCAAATTCGGCAGGCAGGTTTTTGGCTTCGTCTTTGTTGTTGGTATACGCCTCGTTGATGAGTCCCACATTTTGCTGTACGTTCATCATGTCGTACAGTTTACGAATGTTCTGAATACCCTTTGAGGCATTTATTTCTACGCGAGGGCGGCCTGTTTTACCCCTTTTTGTGGTAATTAACACCACGCCGTGGGCAGCTTGAACACCATATACCGCCGATGCAGCGGCATCTTTCAAAACCGAAACCGATTCAATGTCGCCCGGGTTAATCATGGTTAAAATATTGACATTACCCCTAATATCACCCGCTGCCCCGTCGGTAATGCCGTTATACTGTTCGGTAATTGGCACACCGTCAATAACATACAGCGGTTCGGCATTTCCGAACGTACCCACACCGCGAATCCGTACTTGAGGTCGGGCATTGGGTGCGCCGCTGCCTTGCGTTACTTGCACACCCGTCATTCGGCCTTGCATGGCCATTTCGGGGGCAACGTAGTTGCTTTTGGCAATTTCTTCGGCTTTCACGCTCGAAATAGCACCCGTTACATCGCGGCGGCTGCGTTCGCCGTAGCCAATGACCACCACTTCGCTGAGGGTTTTGTCGTCAGCTGAAAGGCGTAGATTAATAAAGGTTTGCGAACCGATTTTGATTTCCTGCGGCAAATAGCCAATATACGAAACAACCAAAGTGGCGTTCTTGTCAGGTACATCAATCGAAAAACCACCGTCGGCGGAGGTGGTGGTGCCGCGAGTTGTACCTTTTATGGTTATGTTTGCGCCCGGTAGGCCGTTGCCTGCTTCATCGGTGATTTTGCCTTTCACGGGTACTTCAACTACGGACGGCGGTGAAACAGGTTCAATTCTGGACGGGGTAATGGTTCCAAAATTATTATCTAATAACATAGAAGCATCGCCGGGTACTACGGGAGTTGCTTCACGACCGAAAAACGGGTCAGCAAAACCCTCCTTGTTTTGACGGCTATCAGTAATAATGTAAGTGCCTGCTTTGACACGTTTGTATTTCAAGCCAATTGGTTTGAGCAACAAATCCAACGTTTTTTCGATTTTTGGCTCGTAAGAAATGACTCCATTGAGGGTTTTTCCTGCTAAAACACGGTCTTCATAAATGAATGTAACGCCATAATGTTCTTTCAATTCATTGAACACCTGTGACAAGGCGCGAGCTTTCGGAATCGAAACAGGAGGCATTTCTCGCTTCTGTTGCCCCACATAGGCCAATGTTTGCCCAAGAACACTGCTACTGATGCTCAACAAGTAAGTGAGTACTAAGTTTAACAGCACCTTTCTGATGGAGTTGATACTTAATCGTTGTACATGATTTTTCATAATATAAAAAGTTTTCATAGTTAAATAGACTCGACAATAGTAATGGAGTTTTTGTTTTTAATTATCTTTAAATCAAATACTTCTGAAAGTGCTTCTATTAGATCTTCGGCATTTTTGGCCTCTATTTCACCGCTAATGGTGCGTTTGGCAAGTGCCTCTGAATTGATTTTAACTTCTATTCCGTAGTTATCTTTCAACAGATAGCCCACCTCGCGCAGGGATGTTCGTTCAAAAACAAACCGATGGTTACGCCAGGCCGAATAAACCTGCGGTTTTGTGGTCTGTTTCAATTTGGCCTGTTCACCGTTATTAAGTATAACAAGATCGCCCGGTTTCATGGTGATGGGCTGGTTGGCTTTGCCATAATGTACCTTTACCTTACCCTTGTCAAGCACCACTTGCATTCCTTGGGCGCGTTCGCGCATCGCAAACTCAGTTCCCAATACTTCAATACTAAAATCACGGTTAGTTTTCACCACAAATTTTTGGTGCGTAGCGGTGTGCGTAACCGAAAAATAAGCCTCCCCTTCGAGCAATACTTGGCGGGTATCGGTGCCAAACCCAAACCGTGGTACGCGCAAGGTAGAGTTTGCATTGAGATTGACCAATGTGCCATCTTCTAATTGTACATTTTGCAGGTTGCCATACTCGGTGGTATAAGTACGATACAAAAAAACGTTGCGGAATAAGTAAGAAACGCCCAACAGCAAGACTATTGATGCAGCAGCAACCCACCAACTTCGGTACCAAAGTGGGCGAGAGGGCGTTTGACCCGTTTCTGTAGCAGAATCCTCTTGCGTGGCCATGCGATCTTGAAGCTGATTAAACGCGTGCTCAGTATCGGGTTGCCAATGCAAATGTTGGCGTTCCCATTCTTCGAGCCAAACATAATACAGCTCGGCATGGGCGGGGGTTTTTAACCACGTTTCCACGTCACTTTTTACCAGTAGCGATGATTTGCCCGCGAAATAGTCAAAGAGTTGCTCTTTGGAAAGATTTTTTTGCATCGTTCCGAGTTTGATTTAAAAGGTAGAAACAGAAAAACAAGAATACCCTATGTGGGTAACGAAAAAAGTAGCAATGCAATCAGCCACTCATCTTTGAGGGCAGAGCGAAGGGTTTGAAGGGCTTTGCTGATGTGCATTTCAACGGTTTTGGACGAGATACTGAGTTCATTGGCAATCTCGTGGTATTTTTTGCCCTCAAACCTACTCAGCAAAAATACCCGCTTACACTGCGGAGCAAGCTGTGCAATAATGCTTTCTATTTTGTGTTGAAGTTCATCAAATTGCACAATTTGGTCAGGCCGTTGAATAGCTGCCTCCCAATTTTCGACACTATTGAGCGGTGTGCGGCGATTTAGTTCGCGGTTGAGGTAGTTATAGCAACCGTTTCGCACTGCGCCAAACAAATAAGCACGGTAAGAGGTGTTGATTTTGGCAAAATCTTGGTTTTTCCAGCAATTTAAAAATACATCTGAAACAATATCTTGGGCTACTTCTTTGTCCCATACGTAGCGAACAGCATGATTACAGAGCACGGCATGATAACGCCGGAATAACAACGAAAAACCTTCATCGGCAGTTTTTTCAAAGGCAGCCCGAATGAACAACTCGTTGTCGGAGAGATGCTTGGTTTCCAGCAACTGTGGCCGAAGCGGCAACGAATCAGAGTCACTATGTTCGAAAAAAGAAGACATAGATTTTAATAAAAAGCACAATGATAAGATTTTTTTGTACAAAAAACTTTTTTCTGTGCAAAATGTAATCAATCATTACTCAAAAATACTTTAACTTTGTAAAGTTGTAACGAGAATATTCAGTCATAAGTGTCTGTGTATTAATAGTTTGCATTAAAGGGGCTAAATTTGATCTGATTACTGGACAAAAGTTAAGCTCATGGGGACAGAGCATATTTATTTTTTTTAGCCATAACTATCAAGTACTCTATAAAAATTACAATTTT
>NZ_AUIF01000064.1 GCF_000423565.1 Runella zeae DSM 19591
TTTTAATAGTAAACTGCCATTTTATTTTAATTTGTTTATCATTACGTTCTTTGACAATAGCCTCAATTTCGGATTCAAGTTTATCTTGCGTTGGAATTCTACGATTAAGGCACTGCTTTGATAAGGCTGAAAATTCGATTTCTATCATATTCAGCCAACTGGCGGATTTAGGAGTATAATGGATTTCAAACCTTTGGGCTAATTCATAGGCTTCATCAGCGGGTAAAGTCTCATAAAAGGAACTGAAATTATGCGTGTTTAAATTATCTTGAACCAGCCTGATTTTGATAGCCTGAGGATATAATTTAACCAATTCCTGCATAAATTCGGCGTACTCTTTCTTAGTTCTTTGTGGATAAACTTTGGTAAATCTATGACCTTTTAATGGTTCAATAGCCCCCAAGAGGCAACAGGAACCATTTTTTTTATAAGCATAATGTTGTTTGGCTACCTTACCCTCTTGTGTTGGAATGGGTGCAACCGTATCACCAATTAAGAAACAGGGACGTTCATCAAAGCAGACCACAGGGTACAATGGATCATAAGGTAATACGTATAAACCCAAAATGTCTTCCATTCTAGCAAGGAATAAAGCATCTATTTTTCCGATACACCAATAGATTTTTAGGTGGGGTTTGACTTCATTTTTTTTAGTATAACTCCCACTTGATTATGAGAAATATGCTCACAATACCCTAATTCAACAACTTTTTCTGCTAAAAGGCGTAAAGACCATTCGGCATGACCCTCTGGGCTTTCACTACAAGCTAAGGCTGTTATTTTAGCTCGCTGTAAACCATCTATTTCTATGGGACGACCACTACGGGGTTGGTCTTCTAAGAAGTTTAATCCGTTAGCATTATATTTATCTCGCCATGATAACAAAGTGGGGTTACTGCAATCCACTATTTGCATGACTTCGACAAACGTTTTACCAGAATCTAATAATTGCAAGGCTATGGCTCGTTTATATTGTTTTGCTTTTAAGCTACCTTTTGATAAAAGTTCCGCCAAAAGTTGCTTATCTGAATCGCTAAGTTTGATATGTTGCTTCTGCATTTGTCTTTTTTGAAGCAATATACAAAATTTTAACTTATTTAAATTACACTGTATTTAGTACCTCTTGTATTTTCACTTTTTATCGTGTTGTTTATCTCTAAAACCTCTTAAAAAGCCAATGAATTCTTTTTTGACAAAAGTAATTATTCGGACGATTCTCAGGAACAAGAAAAATGCTAATACCCAATATTCCAGTTTTGTCTTAGCCAAGGGCTTTCGTGAACTCAAGATAAACATTGTTCGACTTTTAAAAGACTTTGTCCTTATTTCACTGGGAATTGGCTGTGCGGCTTTTGGATTAGAAAGTTTTCTTATTCCTAACAGCTTCATCGACGGTGGAGCGACGGGGATTTCGTTGCTCATCAATCGTCTTACAGGTCTGCCTCTATACGCTTTGATTTTGCTCATCAACTTACCCTTTGTGTTTATGGGGTATAAGATTGTCAACAAACAATTTGCCTTCAAAACTGCTCTTGCTATCAGTGGATTGGCTATTTGCGTAGCCACTGTTCATTTTCCAGAAATAACCCACGACAAACTATTGGTAGCGGTATTTGGTGGTTTTTTCTTAGGAGCGGGCATTGGCCTGTCGGTGAGAGGAGGTGCCGTGATTGACGGTACAGAAGTGCTAGCGATTTTTTTGAGTCGTAAATTTGGCACTACCATTGGCGACATTATCATCATTATCAACATCATCATTTTTGCCACCGCTTCCTATTTTTTATCCATCGAAACAGCACTCTACTCCATGATTACCTACCTTGCCGCTTCCAAAACACTCGATTTTGTGATTGAGGGAATTGAGGAATATACCGGAGTCACTATCATTTCGCCACACCATGAAGAAATCCGCCAAATGATTATCAACGAAATGGGGCGAGGAGTCACCGTTTACCGTGGCAAACGAGGACATGGACGAAACGGCGAAATCGCCGAGTTTGATATTATTTATACCGTAGTGACAAGACTAGAGCTAAACAGATTAAACACTGAAATTCAGACTATTGACCCTAATTCGTTTGTAGTCATGAGCAGTGTCAAGGATACCAAAGGCGGTATGATTAAGAAACGATCCCTAAAACACTAACAATCATCAGGCTAAATTTTGGGGGCTAAATATTTCTCAAAAAATAATAGTCACTACAAGTCATAACATAAAGTCATTCCTTTTTGTTGAATTGTTGATTAACTTCGCGGCGGTTCAACCGATTGCCCTATGCTTGTACACTTGCTAATTAAAAACTATGCACTAATCGAACAATTGGAACTCGCTCCTGACGCCCAACTCAATATCATTACGGGCGAAACAGGAGCTGGGAAATCCATTATGTTGGGCGCTATTGGCTTACTACTCGGAAGCCGAGCTGATACCAAAGTATTGTACAATGCCACTCAAAAGTGCATCATCGAAGGAACCTTTGATTTATCTGGGTATTTTATCCAGCACCTTTTTGAAGAAGAAGAATTAGACTTTTCGCCCAAGAGCCTCTTCCGCCGCGAAATCAGTCCCAGCGGAAAATCAAGGGCATTTGTCAACGATACCCCCGTCAATCTCGAAACCCTCCGCCGGATTTCGAGTCAGCTCATGGATATTCACTCACAACACGATACGCTACTACTAGGCTCTAACGAATTTCAGCTGCAAATAGTGGATACCTATGCCCAAAATGAACCGCTCCTTAGAGCGTATCATGCTGAGTACCAATCCTATCAAAAAGCCAAACATACTTATGAGCGACTCACAGCCGATGCTACCCAGATGCGAAAAGAGTTTGCTTATAACCAGTTTTTGTTTGAAGAACTCGACAAAGCAAAATTCCAAGCCGACGAACAAGAACTCTTAGAACAAGAACTCAATATTTTAGAAAACGCCACCGAAGTAAGAGAACGTCTCCAACTCGCTCACGAATATCTTGATAATGCCGAGCAATCGGTCAATGTTTTTTTGAGGAACGCCGTCAATAGTCTCAATGCGGTAAGCAAATTTTCACCCCAATACGAACAACTCCGCGAACGTGCTCAAAGTGCTTATATTGAGTTAAAGGATTTGGCAAGTGAAATTAGTTATGAACAAGCAAACGTAGAAATAGACGATAGTCGCGCCGAAGAAATCAGAGAACGTCTCAACTTAATTTATCATCTCCAACAAAAGCACCAAGTAAAAACGGTGGCCGAACTACTAGTTATTCAAAGTGAACTAGATAAAAAAGTAAGCCAAGTACTCAACCTAGACGAAGACATCGAAAAAGCCAGGGCAAGCGTAGAAAAAAGCAGGGTTAAACTCCTCAAAAATGCCGACAAGCTTTCTAACTCTCGCAAATCGGTCATGTCGCAAGTCGAAAATCAAGTAAAAAAATATCTGATTGAGCTGGGAATGCCCAATGCAACGTTGAATATTCAGCACCATATCATCGACCCTAGCGATGATGGTATCGACGACGTAGATTTTCTCTTTAGTGCCAACAAAGGAATCAAACCCCAACAGCTCCGAAACGTAGCCTCGGGAGGTGAGTTCTCACGGTTGATGATGGTCATCAAATATATTTTAGCCAGTAAACGTAAATTACCTACTATCATTTTTGACGAAATTGACACAGGAGTCTCGGGCGAAATCGCCATAAAAATGGGACAAATGATGCGCGAAATCGCCAAAAGTCACCAAGTGATTTCGATTACACATTTACATCAAATAGCCACGCAAGGTACGGCTCATTATTTTGTATATAAAGATCACTCAGCCGACAAAACAGTCAGCAAAATTCGTCAATTAAGCTTTGAAGAACGAGTGCAAGAAATTGCCCAAATGATTGGCGGTCGTACACCTAGTGAGGCCATTATACAAAACGCCCGTGAAATGCTCCTTGCCCAAAATGCAAGCCTAAGCCAAAACGGGCAAACTACTCTTTTTTAATTCCAAAAAACACAACTATGAAAAAGGTAAGCCTATTATTATCCTTAG
Source organism: Runella zeae DSM 19591 (assembly GCF_000423565.1). Classification (GTDB taxonomy): domain Bacteria; phylum Bacteroidota; class Bacteroidia; order Cytophagales; family Spirosomataceae; genus Runella; species Runella zeae. Next base: position 4,019 of record NZ_AUIF01000064.1, read on the forward strand.
TCATCCCCACCATGATGATCTTTTCTTGCAGTCAAGAAAAAGGCAATATCGACCAAGTAGAAAAAGAAGTATTCGCAATCCATGATGAAGTAATGCCCAAAATGGGACAGATTATGGATTTAAGAAATGCTTTGTCACAAAAAATAGTAACTATTGACAGTCTTCTCAAAATCAAAAACGAGGATAGCCTTCAGCAACAAAAAGACCAGGCTCTAACACTTTCTAACGCCCTCCAGCAAGCCGACGAAGGTATGATGAACTGGATGCATGCTTACAATGGAGATTCTCTTAAAGCACTCTCAGGCGATGAAGCCCTTAAGGCACTCAATGCCGAAAAAACTAAAATCAGTCAAGTTCGTGATCAAATGCTCGAAAGCATCACAAAGGCAGAAGCGTTTTTGAAAAAATAAACCGATTTTTTGTCCACTCACCATCCAGCGAGCCACGCAACCCGTAAAATCAGATGAAGTATTTTGTTGTTGTCTTACTTTTATTTATGCTGGGAAGTTGTTCCCAAAACACCGATCGACTCCCCATTTTGGGCGAGCGCGACACCATCAAAAGGATGATAGAAGGCAAAGAGGTAGTAGATACGGTTTATCACACCATCCCCGATTTCAAATTCATCAATCAAGAAGGAGATACGGTGACTGCCCAAAATTTGAAAGATAAAATTTACGTAGCTGACTTTTTCTTCACAACCTGCCCCACTATCTGCCCGGTGATGAAAAAACAGATGCTAAAAGTATATGATAAAATAAAAGGTCAGCCTGATGTAGCGATTCTCTCGCATACCATCGACCCACAGCACGATACTCCGGCCGTACTGAAACAATATGCCAGTGATTTGGGGGTAAAAGACGCCAAACAATGGATGTTTGTAACCGGAGAGCGTGAAAAAATATACGACATTGGAGAGCATCATTACCTAGTCGTGGCAGGGGCAGACTCTACAGCCCCAGGAGGCTATATTCATAGCGGTGCGTTTATTCTGATTGATAAAGAAAAACGAGTCAGAGGGATGTACAATGGCACCGACGACCAAGGAACCAAACGATTGCTAGCTGATATTGAGCGTCTCAAAGCCGAGTATAACAATGCCCCATAAAATCATTTATTTTTCAAAATACACTGGGTTGATGGCTTTGGTTGTGTGGATAAGCATTACATCCTGCCAAGACCAAGAGCGTGTCAAGCGAGACCAATATCTTGCCGAAGGTTTTGCATTGTTTGACACTCACTGCGCCAATTGCCATCAGCGAGATGGCAAAGGATTAGAGAACCTCTATCCTGCCATCTCGCTTGAGCATCTCAAAAACAAAGAACAGGTCATCTGCTGGATTAAATACGGAATTCATCAACCCATGACCGTCAATGGTAAAAACTTTGACCGTCCTATGCCCGCCAATCCAGCCCTCAAAGAGCTAGAGATTGCAGAAATTACAACCTATCTTTACAATACTTGGGGTAAAGAAACGAGTATTACGACGATTGATACAGTAGAAAAAGCACTGGAAAAATGTACTCTTTCTTTATGATATTCTGATGGTATGCTTAAAAGGAGTAAAACCCGTAAGATACACCGTAGGTGCATCTACGGCGGCCAATGCTCCCCGAAGTTGGACATTTTTGTGCAAAGCCTTACCCGGCCCAAAAGTAATCGTCTCGCCTTTTAGTTGATAAGTCCCGTTTGCGGCCGCCAAAAGATAAGCTTTTTCTTTGGTAGGATGATTGATGACTCCCGACAATACACCACCTGTTCTAAAAATCAACTCTAAAGATACTGGTACGCCGTCAGTTCCTTGCATTTGAATATCCACTTCTAGTCCATTATTATTTTCGGTTATTCTAACTATGGATTCAAGATATTGAATTTCACTCTGGCGACGTTTGCTTTTAGGCATTTTCTCCCAATCTCCGTCCGCCGCAATTTCTTCTTTGGCAATTGGCTGAAAATAAGGCCCTTCGAGTTTACTTTTCAATACCCAACTATTACCTTCTTTTTCAATCTTTTCGGATTGGAATTGACCTTTTCCAAAAAAAGAAGCTGCCACGCGCATTCCCTGAAGTACGGCGTTGCCTTTGTGAAATGTGAGCCAGGCGGCATTGTTGGTAAAGAGAGTGCTATCCCAGTTTTCTCGTCGAATGCGCACTACCCCACTCCCCAAAAACTCCTTGGCATAATTGGTTGGTAATGGTTTAGAAGCAGGTAGCTCTTTCCACAAAAATGAATCATCCAACATATAGTCCAAAAACTCGGCTTGGCGCATGGCGGCGGTATTTTCAATCAAACGGCACATAGCTGCCATTTGGCCGTTGTTGTCGAGCAATGCCATATAACGGTACGCATAATAATAGCTCTCCATCGTCCCAATGAGGGCTTTATCTTGCCGACCCGACGCCTCCGTCACTATCTCACCATTGGGATGCACATAGTACATCGTCATGTTGAGATTTCGGCGCACAAACGCAAGTAATTCTGGTTTTTTGAGTCCTTTGGCGGTTGTGATGAGCAGGCGGTTGGTCAAGGGCGAGTAAATGTAGGTGCTTCTTTCGTTGTACTGACCATCCGCATCCATATCAATATGCTCGGCAAGCCATTCTTCAATTCGAGCTACATAAGCGGGATTTGGCCACAGTTCGTTGAGTTTGGTGAGTGCCGCCGACACTACCCATCGGTGATTTGGAGTATGAATCCCTCCTACTTTCAACGCCTCTCCTCCACGTACCAAAAAAGACTTAAAATCGGGCAATATCTTTTCTAAACCTGAGGCATTGGAAGCTGCTAGCTGCTTGTAAGCCATTGCCAAGCGCTTCACAATAAAGCCAGTATCGGGTGTAGAATGGAAATTGGTTTCTAACAAATCAATCGTACCGTCTTCATGTTGGATTTTCAACAAAAATTTTAAAGCAAGTCCTACTTGGCTCATCAAATCTGCCGAATGGTAGTAGGCAGACTCCCTATTTGACAATGCCAAAGAGGCTCTTTTGATAAAATCAGCAGTAGAGTGTGGATTCGGGATGTCATTGCCATCCATACAGCCGCCATACGCCTGACTGGCCGCGTCTGTGATGCGGTATTTTTGGTAACTTTCGAGACGTTGGTCGTTTATTTTGACCCATTCTTTGAGCCAAGCAGGTTTAGGCGGGTCATTAAAAAAGGAAGCGTGGCTATACCAAGGAGTCAATCCCACGGCACTTGTACTAAGGGCTACAAAAGTTCTTCTATTCATGAGGAGCTGGTCGATGAATTAATAAAAATATACTAGCTCTAAGAAAAAAAGCCGCTATATCTCCTCATGAAATCATAGAAAACTCAATTGCTCGAAAACCCAGCAGGAGCATTGAAGAAGCCTGTTGGCTTCCGAATACTATATTGTGTAAAATCTTGATTAGCGTCAAGCCCTACTCCGTTGATTCGCTCTCCCGTAGTCTGGCTTTCAATGACTACTTTTTTCTCGGTGTATACTTTTTGAGTATGTGGATTCCAGGTCAATTCGTCCGTAAACAAGCGTTCTTGTTTTTGCGTATTTACCACTTTTACGTTGCCTTTCACAAAATACAAACCTGTCCGGTACTCATATCGCCCTGAATCTGACTCAAGCGTAGTAGTCACTTGTCCTGTAGGGGCATAAAAATCCACGAACACTTTTTTTGGGAAAAATTTATCTTCTGAAGGGAGTTTGATTTGTTTGGCCGTTTTTACTTTTACTTTTAGTTGTCCAGCTTCACTGTATAAGACTTCGATATTTTCGGCTTCTTCAAGAGGCCCACGATAAGTGATGGATTGAGGCTTGCTTTTTTCTTTTTGACAAGCTATAAACAATAGGAGAAGGATACAAAAACAAAAAGGAGATAAAAGTTTATCTCCCATTTGCATCTTTGCAGATGTTGTATTAACCCACCTTAACATCTTGGTGGTAAAATTAGTATTTTTTACTTGAGTTTCCAAGCGTAATTGGTTTTTTAAGGGATTTTTTTTCATTTTTTTGAGCGGCAGTATAGACAGCAAACTGTATGCGTGCATACAAATATGCTGAAAATAAAGGCGTTATGTCAAGTTTTTAATATTTTTTAACAAGACATTTTCTCAAAAAAGCTATACCTAATTAGCAAAAAAAACAGAGCTAAAACAGACTTAATCGACCTTAAATTTCCGGAACCATACGTCTTTGAGAGAGAAGCCCAGTGTTACCCGGCCGTATCGTTCTCTGAAAGTTTGAGAGGAGATTGTACCCCGTTGCCCTGCAACAAACGAAATATTGATGAGATTGGTAAAACCTTGTCCTACCGGTAGCGAAAGCCCAAAAGATACGCTCATATCATCAATATTTGTACCCGTAATGACCCAAGGAGTTTTGTTAAAAGTAAAACCAGCACGATAATAGACCAAATCCCAATACTTTGTCGAATTATATTTAGGAAGATATTCCAATCCAACGTGGTAGCTCTGCCCATCACGCATAGATTCGTTGTTGCCTGACACGCCCACATACTGCGACCAGTTTTGACGTTCATAGTCTAAGTTTACCGTCAAACGATACAGGTATTCATAACTTACTCCCACACGCCAAGTTGTAGGAAGTTTAATAGATAAGTTTGCTTGGGTGATTGTGTCGGGATTAGTAATAGGGCGATTTGCGCTACTAAGTACCTCTAAAGTAGTATTGCGAACAGTAGCTACATTTGATTGAAGGCTATAAGTAGCTCCAAAATTCAGGAAGTGGTCTCCTTTTAACTTTTGCCGCCAAGCCGCTCCCGCTCTAAAATTAAAGTCACTAAAATTCAACCTATCATCACGACTTACGATGTAGTCACGACTATCACCGATACGTAGCTGAGATGTAACACTTTGGTTAAAGTTTCCGAAAAGCATGGTAGCATCAAAACCTAAATTAAGATTTTTGGTCACTTGAAAACCATTCATCCAGTTAACCTGATTGAGACCACCTTTACCACTATACACATATTGAGCTTCATAAATAGAATTTCCAATACGACCGTAGGAATTTTGTTGATGATTTACGAAACTGTAGGGCTTAAGGCTAATACCAGAAGACCACTTGGGCGCAACAGGAAACGACAATGCCAAATAAGCTAAATTTCCCCCAAAATCACGCTGACTTTGGCGGCTGTCTTGGATTCCTTTGTATTGGCCCACTACTCCGACATCAAACATGGTGTAGCGGTTTCGAGCCAACAAAGCAGGATTGAGAGAATTGATATAAAGCGGATTGGCATTGCTTACGCCGGCATCTCCCATTCCATTGGCGGGAGCGTAGCCCTTGCTTAGGAGCTCTCCGACACCAAGGGCCGAATAAGGAGAATTGCCTAAACCTTGCGCAAAACTAGAGGTTTGTACCAAACAGACTGCCCCTACTACCCAACTCCACTTAAGAAGCTTACTCTTTTTGTTAATTGACATTGTGTTGTAAAATTCGATTCAAACCCATCAAAACTAGATTTGGAGCCGCAAAGATGCGATTTTTAAGTAGACTTTCAAAGTAAGGAGCATCTCCTCCGCATAATAGTACGCGGCATTGGCCATATTCGTGGCGATAGCGAGCAATCACCCCTTCTATTTCGGCTAACAATCCATTGAAAACGCCACTTTGCATAGCTGTACGGGTACTTTTTCCTACAAATGGTAAAGACATAAAATAGGAGGCTTCTTCCATTTCAATCAAAGGTAACCTCTTTGTAAACGCGTGCATCGCTTGAAATCGCATACGAAACCCCGGAGAAATTATTCCTCCTCGAAAAATTGCCTCTGCACTCACCCAGTCGTAAGTAATGCATGTCCCCATATCGATCACCAAGCAGTTTTCATTTGGAAACAAACCATTGGCCCCTACTGCTGCGGCCAAACGGTCGGCACCTAAGGTTTGAGGGGTATCATATTCCTTTTGGATAGGCAGAGGGGTATCGGGGGCAAGCTGTAATGTGTTTACTCCTTTTTGTTGCAAGGCTAGAGCATATATCCCAGTATCGTGGCTGGTTGAAGATAAAATCGCCTTTTCGGGCAATTGTTCCACTAAGATATTTGTTAAGGCATCAAAAGGGATTTTGTATTGAGCACGTATCAATGTACTTCCTTCAAACCATCCTATTTTTGCAAATGTATTTCCAAGGTCAATAGCAGCATTCATATTTTATTATGTTCTCTCAAAGCAATCAATTTTATTGAAGCCCACAAAAGAACTATGGTTTGTTGGCTTTTCTAGGTTATTTTTTCATTTAACAGCGCAAAATTGTTGTTTTGCATCCTAAAAATCGACGATTATTATGGAAAATCTGTCAAGGTGGCTTGACTACACCATTTTAGAAAATACAATCCGGGATATCCTTTGGTTTGTTGGTATCTCAGGGCTAGGAGTATTGATTAGAAGAGGGTTATCTTTTACGATTACTCGAATGATTTACCGTTTTATCAAAAGTGAATCTGGCAATATCCCCTTAGCTGATTTTGTCCGACTCACCCGCCGTCCTTTTGAGGTACTTATCACATTAGTGGTTTTATTTTTGGCTTTCAGGCACTTAACAATACCGAGTCAATGGGCGTGGAAATCTGCCGATAAATTTGGATGGCTCATGATCATCGAACGTTCATTTTTCAGTGTTTTAGGAGCTACGATTGGCTGGTTAGGTATCAGAGTTATTAAATTTATTGCGCTTATTTTCAAACAAAAAGCTGCTTCTACTCCTAGTCCTATCGATGATCAGCTTGTTCCTTTTTTCAAGGATATCATTATCATCATTTGGACTTTGACCAGTTTTTTTACCATTCTGCACAAAGTATATGAAGTCAATGTATGGGCACTCATTACAAGTCTTGGGATTGGGGGGTTGGTGATAGCTTTGGCCGCTCGCGAAACCCTCGAAAACCTCATTGCCTCAGTGGCTATCATGCTCGAACGCCCCTTTGTAGTAGGTGATAGCATTGTACTTGACAAAATCTCGGGCGATATCGAGCAAATCGGCTTTCGAAGTTCGCGTGTTCGCTCCGAAGACGGTAGTCTTATCACCGTACCCAATCGCCTGCTTACTACCCAAGCCCTCGAAAACATAACCCAGCGGAGTTATCGCCGAGCCAAATATTACGTTAGGCTTTCATTTGATACTTCTCCCGAAACGCTCTCCCAAATTATAGAATCTATTCGGTCTTATTTAGAATCCCACACGCTCACCAATTCTAAACTCCCTACTGTCCGCTTAGAAAACCTCGGTGAAAGTTCCTTAGATATTCTGGTCATTTATCATGTCCACACTTCGCTTTGGCGGATTTTTATCGAAACCAAAGAAGAAATAAACTTCAAAATCATCGAGATTGTACATCAATACGGTGCTACATTTGCTTATCCGACACGTAATCTTTTTATCCGCGAATCAGAAAGCGTAAAAATTTAGTCCAAACTTTGATTTTTAAATAATAGATATGAAAAAGTATGCCTTTATTTTGAGCGTATTGATGGGTTGTCAATCGATAGCGCAAGCCCAATCTATCTCTGCCAAAAATGTAGAAAAACATATTAGCTTTTTGGCTTCCGACGAACTCAAAGGACGGGGCACAGGTACCAAAGACGAGCAAAAAGCTGCCGAATACATCGCCAATTTTTTTAAAGAAATAGGTCTTTCCCCCAAAGGCACCAATGGATTTGAGCAAGTTTTTAAGGCCAATATAGATACTGTACATGTACTCGACGCCCGCAATGTAGTAGCTTACCTTGACAACGGCGCCGACCGCACTATCATCATCGGTGCTCACTATGACCATTTGGGCGAAGGATTTCAACGAGGTTCATTGGATGCCAATGCCAAAGGTAAAGTCCATAATGGGGCTGACGACAACGCCTCTGGAGTAGCGGGCGTGCTTGAACTCGCACGTTACTATGCCAAAAACAACATCAAAGAAGCTCACAATTTCCTTTTTATTTGTTTTTCGGCGGAAGAACTTGGGCTACTTGGTTCCAAATACTACGCCAACAACCCCACCATTGATTTGTCAAAAGTAAACTTTATGCTCAATTTTGACATGATTGGACGTTTTGACGAAGCCAAGCCAATCACCATCGGAGGCTGGGGTACAAGTCCTACTTGGGGTGAAGCGATTCCGTCCGTAATGGCCAAAGAAAAAATGGCGTTTAAAATTGATTCTTCGGGGGCGGGGGCTTCTGATCATACGTCGTTTTATACCAAACGCATCCCTGTATTATTTTTCTTCACGGGAGTTCATTCGGACTATCACCGTCCTAGCGACGACACCCACCTTATCAATTTCAAAGGGGAAGCCAAGATTTTGAATGCGGTAACGGCTATCGTCAATGCTATCGACAAACTTCCCAATCGCTTAGAATACCGCGAAACAGCCATGCCGATGGCGCGCAATATGAGTTTTAAAGTGACCATGGGCTTGCTCCTCGACTATTCGTTTAATGGGCCGGGAATCAAAGTGGATGGCGTTTCTAAAAACCGCCCCGCCGAAGCCGCAGGTATCAAAGGTGGCGATTTAATCTTGACTTTGGGAAAATACACTCTTAATACCATCTATGATTATATGGGAGCCTTGGGCAAATTTGAAAAAGGCCAAACAGTAGATGCAGAAGTACAAAGAGGTAATGAAAAAATAACCGTCAAAGTCACTTTTTAAGCTTAGATTTCAACAATAGAGCCGTGGTAAGTTGTCAGTAACTGCCCCCACTAACCTTATCAAGAATATGCAAGGAACCCTTAAACCCCGCGTAAAAATTTGTTGTATCAGTAGCCTCCAAGAAGCGCAGTTGGCTATTGCGTATGGAGCCTCAGCCTTAGGTCTAGTCGGACACATGCCGAGTGGGCCGGGCATTATTTCAGATGAGCTTATTGCCCAAATCGCTTCAAGCGTCCCTCCCCCTATCTCTACTTTTTTGTTGACCAGCGAAACTTCCTCTGCAAGTATCATAGCCCACTATCAAAAAGTAAAAACCCATACCATTCAGATAGTAGATGCGCTTCAAGAGGGGAGTTATACCGATATTCGTCAGGCACTTCCGCACGTCAAACTAGTACAAGTAGTGCATGTCATCGACCAAAAAACGGTGGAGGAAGCTATAGAACTTTCTCAGTTTGTGGATGCGATTTTGCTTGATAGTGGTAACCCCAATCTACAAGTCAAGGAGTTGGGAGGTACAGGAAGGGTACACAATTGGGAACTTAGTCGTCAGATTCGCGAAAATATTTCGATTCCTTTGTTTTTGGCAGGAGGACTCAAAGCCGAAAATGTCAGGGAAGCCATCGAAACAGTACAGCCTTTCGGACTAGATTTGTGCAGTAGTGTCCGTACCAATGGTCAACTTAGTCAAGAAAAACTAGAACGTTTTTTTGACGCGATTGGATAAATAAAAACCGCCTGTGGTCACAAAGACCAACAGGCGGCTGCGAGATTTAAGTATCGGATTGAAAATTTTTGTAATCTTCGGGAGTGTCAAGGTCAACACTACCCGCTTCGAAAGTGAGCAAATAAGCCTCATCCAAATGATTCATTAAAACTGGCTTAGCTCCTTTGTCTCCTGTAAGACTAAGCAACTCCTCAAACAACTTTCGGTCAAAAAGCGCTGGCACTCCTACTTGGTCTTCATATTTGCAAGCCACAATGGGGGGCTTTTTGGTACGGTAAATTTCTATCATCCGTTCCAATAAAGATACCGAAATATAGGGCTGGTCACATACCAGCATGATAACCGCTTCCACATCCTTGTAAGTCATATACAAGCCTGCAAGCCCCATTTTTACGGACGATGCCATGCCTTCGTGCCACATTTGATTGTCAATCACGGTAAGGGGCAAGTCTATGATTTCTTGAGCAAGCTGGGCTTTGTGCGCTCCAATCACCAACACCACCGGATAACAATCCGTAGCCAAAGCCACTTCTGCCGTACGTCGAATAAGCGAAACGCCCTCAATGTTTAACAATTGTTTGGGAAACCCCATCCGTTTTGACTCACCAGCCGCTAAAATGATAATTCCTATTTTTTCCAATGAATATTATTTTTTATGCAAAAACACAGTTTATCCCCTACTATAAACAACCCAACGTCAATACAATAAATCAAACCACTAGGCCAAAATATCTTCCCAAGGATAACCTACTTCCGTCAAAAAAAGCCCACAGGCTGGCGCTTGAGCTGAGGCATTTTTTCGGTTTTTAGAAAGAATAATCTGTTCAAAATCCTCGATAGTCATGCGCCCCTGTCCTACTTCAAGCAAAGTGCCCACTATCGCCCGGACCATTCCCCTCAAAAACCGATTGGCTTTGATATGAAAAACAAGCCCTACAGCACTTTCCTCCCAATAAGCCTGTTCGATGTTACACAAAAATGTTTTTACATCCGTATGTATTTTACTGAAACATTCAAAATCCTCATACTTCAGCAACAATGCAGCCGCTCTATTCATCTCCAAAATATCTAATGACGGGCGAAACTGATAGCAAAGCCCATTTAGAAATGGATTTTTTTGGCGTACTATGCGGTATTGATAGCAACGGTGAGTAGCCGCAAAACGAGAATGTATGTCGTCTTTGACATGATGAAATTGTTTAATGGCAATATCACGAGGTAAAATACTATTGAGCCCATGAATTATTTTTTCGGGTCCAACTATCGCTTCTGCCACTTCAAAATGAGCATACTGCTGCTCTGCGTGTACTCCTGCATCCGTACGACTACTGCCGATGATTTCGATTGGTTGTCGAAACATCACTTCAAAAGCCCGTTCCAATTCTTGCTGAATCGAGTTTGCATTGGGCTGACGCTGCCACCCGTGAAATTCGGTACCTTTATAACTTAATTCAATAAAATAACGCATGTTGCAAAGATAACTCGTAAAATACAATTCTTGACTCCATAAAGAAGATTGTATAACTTTCAGAAAGTTGGGTTAACTTTGCAAACTTCACAATAAATGAAGTGAGATTCGTGTTTAGAATTAAAAAGTTGAGAATGAAGTATTGTTTTTTCATCGTTGGCATGGTTTTTATCGGGTTAGGAAGTTGCAAAACCTCCAAGCCTGCTCCTCCTCAAGCTCCCCCAGAGCCCGTCATATTGTCTATTGGAGACAAAAACTTTAGCACCGACGAATTTTTCCAATCTTTTACCAAAAATCAGTTTTCGGACGATACGACCAAGCCTACTAGCATCAGCGAGTATTTACAGTTGTTTACCAATCTCAAACTCAAAGTATTGGGAGCACAAAGCGAAGGGCGCGACACAACGGCTGCCTTCAGGGAAGAAATCGCCTCTTTCAGAAAGCAACTAGCCCAGCCCTATCTAAGCGACAATGTACTCATTGACAATCTAGTAGCTGAAGCGTACGAACGTCTCAAAGAAGAACTCAAAATATCGCACATACTCATTGCAGCTCCTCAAGACGCTACTCCCGCCGATACCCTTGCTGCATATCGAGCAGCAGTAGCACTTAGAAGTCGTATACTACAGCAAGAAATAAGCTTTGAAGAAGCTGCCGAACGCTTTTCTAAAGATGCCGCTACCGCCCAAAAAGGTGGAAATTTGGGATATTTAACAGCCTTCCAAACGGTATATCCTTTTGAAAGCGCAGCTTATCAGCTTTCTGTCGGAAAAATCTCTGATCCTATTCGTACCAATGCGGGTTATCATCTTATCAAAATAGCCGACCGCCGACCCTCGCGTGGTAAAATACAAGTCGCTCATATCCTCGTTAGAGTAAGTCCCAACGCCACCGACGGAGGTAAAGCCACTGCCAAAGCAAAAATTGAGCAAGCGTATAGTCTACTCAAACAAGAAGCATGGGACATCGTATGTCGGGATTATTCGGACGATGCCACCACCAAAACCACCGGCGGGGTGTTAAGAGAATTTAAAACTGGCGATTGGGTACCAGCTTTTGAAGAAGCTGCTTTTGCTCTTCGTCAGAAAGGTGATATTTCGGCACCCTTCTTAACCAATTATGGATGGCACATTATTAAACTTATCAACCGCAAACCCATTGAATCATTTACTGAATTGGCTCCCCAACTTCGCCAAAAGGTCACTACCGATTCACGTTCTGAGTTGATTCAAGAAAATCTTTATGCAAAATTGCGTAAAGCTTATAAAATCACGGAACCAAGCAATATCCGCGAAAACGCTATTGCTAGCCTAGATACTTCTCTGCTTCGTGGAAAATGGAAAATCCCCGCTCCCCTACCCACTTCACTCGACAACAAAACTCTTTTTCAGATTGATAATAAGGCTTTTACCGTCAATCAGTTTTATGAATATCTATACAACCGACAAGTTCCTCTGGCTCTTGGCTCAGATTTGAATATGTTGGCAAAAAGGTATTATAAGCAGTTTGTCAATAAAATGTTGGTAGAAACAGAAGAAGAAAATTTAGAAAAAAAATACCCAGATTTTAAGGCTTTAATGACCGAAATGCGCGACGGGGTGTTGTACTCTCAAACCATGGAAGCCAATGTCTTGGAAAAATCGCTGGTAGATTCTGTAGGGCAAAAACAATACTGGAATCAGCACAAAGACAAATACCGCTACCCAGAAAGAGTAGTGGCCAATATTGTAGTTACTGACAGCGACAGCTTACTTAAACGAGCCCAAGAGTCTTTGTCGTCTTACCCTTACCAACTTCGCCGAAAAAGTGCCGATTTATTGTTTGAGCCTAAATCTACGACCTTGACGGCAAAGCATCGTGAAAATATCTTTGATGTAGCGATTACCCTTCTCAACAACGACAACTACGTAGTAGAAGTGTCTTCCTACAGCGACACCAATGAGTCAGACTCTATTTCAACGGCACGATTACACAACACCATCAAGGCATTGGTCAACAACCGTATCCCAGTTACTAAAATTCTTGAAAAAGATTATGGAAAATTTAAGCCGGTTTCGAGTGCGGCACGCAATCGGAGGGTGAGTTTCCAGTTTTTCAGTACTTCTAAAAAAGACCTTGAAAAAGCACTAAATGCGCTCAAAATTGGTAAAATCAGTATTGTAGATGGTACCTTTGCCAAAGGAAGTAACTCCTACATCGATGCCGCTCGCTGGGAAGTAGGCAGCCAAACACTTACCCAAGATGGCAAAAAAATCTGGCTTGAAATAAGCAAAATTGAGCCCGCCCGAGTTAAGACTTTTACCGAAGCACGAGGGGCCGTAATTAATGATTATCAAAAACAACTAGAGCAAAATTGGCTGGAGCGATTACGCCAAAAATTTGCCGTCAAAATCAACGAGGAAGAATTACGAAAATTGGCCAAATAAGGCTCACTATCGTATGTCACCAATTATAGCAGTTTATCAATCAAACACATGAAAAAAACGTTCATTCATTCACTCCTTCTTTCTCTCATCACCGTCGTAGGAGTGTATGCACAAGGCAAAAGCACTAGTATCAATAAAGTGATTGCTAAAGTTGACAATTACTACATCTTACGCTCTGAACTTGAAGAGTTGATTTTGCAATACAAAGCTCAAAACCAACCTGCACCCAACCCTTGTCAAGCGTTGGAAAGCTTGGTAGTACAAAAAATGCTTCTGGCCAAGGCCGAAATTGACTCGGTAATTGTGGAAGACAAACAAGTCGACAATCAGGTAAATGCCCGTATGGAGGTAATGGCACGGCGCTTTGGCTCCGAAAAAAATATTGTGGAGGCCTATGGTAAAAGCATCGAAGCCCTCAAAACTGAAGTTCGTGAAGAAATCAAGAATAGCATGATTTCGGAAAAGATGCAAACTACGATTACCAGTGCGATTAAAGTAACCCCTAGCGAGGTAAAGAGGTTTTTTAATTCGATTCCTAAGGATAGTTTGCCCTATATTCCAGCCGAAGTAGAGATTGGGCACATCGTACGCTATGCCCAAGTTACCAAAGCCCAAAAAGAAGAGCTTCGCAATCGCCTGCTTGAGTTTAAGGCACGCATCGAAAAAGGCGAAGACTTTGCATCCTTAGCTTCGGCCTACTCAGAAGATATAGAATCGGCCAAACAAGGCGGAGATTTAGGTTTTGCACAACGGGGCTCTATGGTACCCGAATACGAAGGTGCCGCTCTTAAACTCAAAATCAATGAGATATCAGAGCCTATTGAATCAGAATATGGTCTTCACCTTATCCAATTGCTCGAAACCCGGGGTGCCGAATACCACAGCCGCCACATATTGCTTCGTCCTGATTATAATCGCATGGACTTATCAGCACCAAAACGTATTTTAGATAGTCTTCAGCATTTAATTCAAATCGATAGTTTAAAATTTGAAATAGCCGCCAAAAAGTGGTCAGAAGACAAAAATACCGCCGATGCAGGAGGACTCTTAAAAGAGCAGCAAACGGGAAACTCTCGCTTACCATTGGATGCTTCGATGGACTACAACCTCTATATGATGCTCGATACTATGAAAGTTGGCACGATTAGTGCGCCGCTCAACTATCGAACAGACGACGGCAAAACCGCCATGAGAATTGTTTATTACAAAAGCAAAACTGAGCCTCACACGGCCAATCTTAAAGATGATTTTGAGAAGCTTACCAACATTGTATTAGCCAACAAAAAAACCAAAGCCGTGGATGAATGGTTTAAGAAAGCAGTTACGGATGTTTTTATCAACGTAGAGCCAGAGTACCAAGGGTGTAAGATATTTGGCATCAATGAAGAAGGTAATTAGCGTATTTGATTTTTTTAAATTAAGTACATTACTAAAAGCACATAATTTTGAAATGCTTTCAAAACATCTAATTTTCAAATTAAACAATTGAACGCAATTACTCCCATAAACCATTAACGCACAAACCACCATCTTTCAATGAAGTTTAGTTCTGACGTAGCTGCCGCAGAGGCATTAAAAGATTCTTACGGAAAACTCCGCTCCGAAATCGGCAAAGTCATCGTGGGGCAAGACGATACTGTTCGTCTGCTACTGACGGCTATATTTTGTCAAGGACACTGCTTATTGGTGGGTGTACCAGGACTCGCCAAAACGCTCTTGATTCAGACAATTGCCGGAGCTCTCGACTTGAGTTTTAACCGGATTCAGTTTACTCCTGACCTGATGCCTTCTGATATTTTGGGTTCGGAAACACTCGACAACGAGCGCAATTTCCGTTTTATCAAAGGGCCTGTTTTTGCTAACATTATCCTTGCCGACGAAATCAACCGTACCCCTCCCAAAACCCAATCGGCATTGCTTGAAGCCATGCAAGAGTATGCCGTAACAGTGGCGGGACAAAAACATAGTCTTGGACGCCCTTTCTTTGTATTGGCTACCCAAAACCCCATCGAACAAGAAGGTACATATCCCCTTCCTGAAGCACAGCTAGACCGCTTTATGTTTATGGTCAACCTCGACTACCCTTCCTATCAGGAAGAATTAAACATCGTAAAAGCGACAACTACCGACAATCGCCCTGTGGTCAACACGGTGATTTCGGCTGAAGAAATCCAAGCATTCCAACACCTTGTTCGACGAGTGCCTGTCCCCGACAACGTAGTAGAATATGCCGTAAAGCTAGTCCACAAAACCCGCCCCGGAGGTGAGTTTGCTAGTGCCGACACCAAAAGCTATCTCGAATGGGGTGCTGGCCCACGGGCTTCACAAAACCTCATTTTGGCATCGAAATGCAATGCCCTCATCAATGGCAAATACTCTCCTGATATAGAAGATATTAGAGCGGTAGCCGTACCTATTTTACGCCACCGTATTGTACGCAATTTTAGAGCAGAAGCAGAAGGTATTTCTGTCAATGACATCATTCAGCGTCTGATTTAATATTTTAATTTCTCAATATTAAAAGCTCAGTGCGGGTGTGAAAGCACCCCTGCACTGAGCTTTTTTTTAAGCAGCGTTCTTTTATATTTTCATTTTCTTGTCAGTGCGCATTATCTTACCTGTTTCATCAAAAAACACATGTTTATGTTCTTTGTCTTTTTTAAGGTTGACCCGATACGCTATTTTTATATTTCCGTGGTTATATTTTACTTTTTCACGGTCTCCTGTAACTTGCCAACCTGCAAACTGATTGCCTAGAGTTGAGCGAATCGAAGCAGGCAATTCAGCCTCTTTAATGACTTCTTTGTAGCTCATGAGCTTGCCATTTTTGTCATAAACAGCACTAAAATTACCACTTTTACCTTTGCCATCTACTTGATAAAAACTGATACTGCTTTTATCGTCTATCTTGTTTCGTTCCGAAACCGACCACTCTTTACCATAAAGCGACAAAGGAATCACCGACATACCCTGAACAGCGCCACCAGGAAAATCTTTTTTCAAAGCATCAAGTACTTGCTTAGGTTCTTCACCTTTTTTTACACTTTTCATAGCGACTTCTTGGCTCTGTGTACTTTGTGCTTGGACGTATCCGAACGCCAAACAAGCAACCAAAAATGCAATACTTACCCTTTTCATTGTTGTAAATGATTAATTTGTTGGAGACAATTTTTTAAAAAAGAAATCAGAAAATATGTTTTTGTAGAAGGAAATATCGTGGCTTATCAAGCAACTTAGAAAATGGTGTGGAAGGGAAAGAAAGCACTACAAATGCTTGTGTATGACCTCTCTAATTTTTGAGAGTTTTTCTTTCAATGCTTGATGTTCTTTTTGGTTGTTGTTGGCAGGTGCTTTCTCGTAAGCTTCTAATTTAGCATGAGCCTCAGAAGTCAATTTCTTAATTTCTTGCTTTGCTTCGGCGGGTAAAACTTCGGCTTGTTTTTCCAAATCCGCGAGCGTTTGTCTCAAATGCTGACTATTTTCGGGCGTAATAGCCGTGAGCTCTTCGGTGACTTCTATTGCTCTATGAAGTGTCATCAGTTCAGCCACGCCGGTAGTAAGGAGGAGTTCGTCTGTGGTCAAAGTTTTGGCTTCTGCTTTAGGACCCAACGCCTCCATTTTTTTGACTTGCTCATCAATAACACCCTGACGCTCAGGCTTTTCTTTTTTCGCTTCTTCTTTATACGCTGCGATACCTGCCTTCAGATGCGTAGTCACCATGCTCCACTCTCCTTTGCTTAATGCCGAAGCTGCCGAATCAAAAGACACGTCAGAAGGATTGTCGAGGGTCTTTGTTTCTTCTATGACGGTAAAGGTAGTGTCGGCATTTGATGCTTCGTGTTTGGAGGAAGAATTGCAAGCACCTAGGGTTAAACAAACAGCAGCAAAAAGTACCCCTTTGACTAATGTAAAATGGCTTTGAGTGTTCATGATTTGTGTTTTGTTTTTAGTAATAAACCTTCATTGACCTTGCAAAGGTGGCAACACTCCCTAAGCCTTACCTTGACAACCGTCAATAGATTTACCTGATTGTAAACAAAGCAAACAAACCTCCCAACTCATTTATTCCGACCCCAAAATCATGGGAATTTGCACCTTCTAGTTTTTTCAGAGTTTAAATAGAGCGAAACATTACGCTAAAAGTAGCTCCTTTTCCATATTCACTTTGGCAACTTACGGTAGCGCCTATTTTTTCGGCATGGTCTTTCACAATCGATAGCCCCAAACCTGTAGAACTTTCGCCCGCAGTAGGGCGCGTGCTTAGCTTCTGAAATTTACCAAACAAAAGTGGCATTTCGTCTGGCTTGATGCCTTTACCCTCATCCGAAACCGCAAGCTGCACATAGCTCTCCGTATGAGTCACTTGTACTCGCACGTCATGGCCAGCCGGAGAAAATTTAATGGCATTCGATAAGAGGTTTTCAACTATCTCGGTCAAATATTGCGGGTCTGCCTTTATCCACACTTCACCTGAATCACATTCAAATCGAAGCCCAATATGTTTGCGATTGGCAATAACCTGAAACCGCCCCAAGATATGCGACAAAAAATTGGCCAAATTGACACTCTCAAGCAAAGGCATATTGACACCTTGCTCGATACGATTCACACTCAGCAAGCTATAAATCATATGAGACATATGCTCTATGCTCACCTGAATATCTTCGATCCAATATCGCTGCCGCTCTGTGAGATTTTGTTGGGTTAGTTTTAGCTTATCCGTGAGAAGGCGGATATTGGTCAAAGGAGTTTGGAGATCATGAGAGGCAATACCCAAAAAACGGTTTTTTTCTTGGTTAAGCTCGTATAATTGCTTGTTGAGACTTTCTAATTCTTGGTTTTTTTTTCGCAATTCGGCTTCCAATCGCTTTTGTTCTATAATCTGAACCACGGTAGTCCTAGCCATCACAAAATCGCCCATTTCGTCATATACCGCAATGGCATTTACTACTATAGGATACAATTGACCCGTTTTAGTAACACACTCCATAAACAAATCCAACAAATGCCCTTCTTCCACAAGTGCCTTGTAATGTTGCTGAAATCTATCATAACTTTCGGCAGTACATAAGTCTTCCCAAGTCATTTTTTTTACGACCTCTTCACGAGCATAGCCAAGCCATTTAAGCTCCACATCATTGATTAAGATAATTTTCCCGCTGGGGTCCGTTGAATGATACCCCACGGGCGTATTGCCATACACTATAGAGAGCTTGTCGTAAGGAATCAACAATCCATCTCTTTTGATAAAAGCATCGAAATCAGAGGGTTGTCCTATGATTTTATTTACAAATTCTTTCTCCATCCTAAAAAGAGTACCTGCATTTTTAAAAATAAAGCAATCATTTTCGTCTAGCTATACGATACGCAATGAGGGATTAAAGCGTGCATCAAAAGACCAAAACTTTGCCAAAAATTAAATAGAAGTATTGACCGCTGTCAAGATTTTTTTGGAAAAAGCCCCGCAACTTTGTCTCTACAAAACGTTCAATCCCTCCATACGCATGAAAAAGACTCTACATAACACATTAGCTGAAGGCTCTTCCTCCCAAGAACGCTTACAATCTCTGGTGAGGAGTCAATACCTCAACGAACTCAAATCAAAATTTATCAACTCGGTGTCGCACGAATTCCGAACTCCGATGGCGGTGATTCAGTCAGCGATTATTTTGGCTCGGCATTATCACAAAGCAAACCAGCCCGACAAAGTAGATAAATATTTGACAGAAATAGAAGAAAGCATGGTACATTTAAACGCACTCATTGAGGAAGTAGCTACGCTCAATTTTGAAGATGAAGAAGTGATAAAAAATATTTTGGAAGATTTGGATATGCATGTGATTGCAGGTCAACTAAAACAAAAGTAAAAAATGAAAAAAATACTCCTTATTGAAGACGAAGACCGCCTAAGAGTAAACACCGCTGAGATACTGGAAATATCTGGTTTTCAGGTATCTACTGCTACCAATGGCAAAGAAGGAATTGAGCAAGCTCTCCAAACGAAACCCGACTTGGTAGTGTGTGATATCATGATGCCTGTACTTGACGGTTTTGGGGTACTTCAGGCTTTCAATAACAACGACGTTTTGGCTGGCATTCCTTTTATCTTTCTGACTGCCAAAGTAGAACGTGCCGACTGGCGGCGTGGAATGGAACTAGGAGCAGACGATTATCTCACCAAACCTTTTGGAATCAACGAACTATTGGCCGCTATTAATTCTCGGCTTCAAAAAGTGGCCCAAATCAAGCGTTCGGTGATGACTCCTGAAGGGTTAGGGGTGTTTTTTGACCAAGCAAAACAAAAAGACGGTTTACAATCGCTGTCGATAGATAGGAAAGTGCATCTCATCAAAAAGAAGAAGGTGATTTATACCGAAGGTGACGACCCCTTCCGTCTGTATTTTATTAAAAGTGGAAAAGTAAAGATAATTCGAGAAAACTCTGATGGCAAAGAGCTCATTACCGCCTTGTGTGGTCCAGGAGACTTTATTGGCTATACAGCCCTCATCGAAGGCCGAACCTATACCGATTCGGCGGTCACGCTCGAAGACACCGAAGTATTGTATATTCCAAAAGATGATTTCTTTAGTTTATTGTACAAAAACGCCGACGTCGCAAAGGAATTTGTGCAGATTCTTACCAATAAGATTATCGAAAAAGAACATCAATTGTTGGGGCTAGCCTACAATTCGCTTCGTAAAAGAGTAGCGGAGGCAATCGTGCAATTTGCCAAGCGTTTCAAAGAAACCAACAGCGATGCCGTTGTAGTGACTCTTACCAGAGAAGACCTCTCGCACGTGGCAGGTACCGCGATGGAGTCACTAGTACGTACCCTAGCCGATTTCAAAAATGAAGGCCTTATTGAGATGATAGATGGTAAAATCGTAGTCTCAAAAATCGAAAAACTAGAAAGGCTAAAATACTGAGTGAAGGGCATTGCCCCCTTCTTTTAGTTCTTATTATAGTAAGTATAGCTATCTTTTTTACAAATACCCTTCGATTCCCCGTCTGCTTCACGCTTATCTTTTACTTCTCCGTAGTCATTGGCTTTTGTGAGGACCTATGAGCTACAAACCTTAAGCCTCTCCGGGGCAGAATGTGAGAATGCTTTTGCTTTGGAAAAGCTTAATCCGTTGCTAAGTAAACAGTTTTATTTTTTACTCGCCGAAGTCCGCTGAATAATACAAACGCAGATTTTCGCTGAAAAAGGGCGATATGTAGTCCTCAATCTGCGTTTCTCTGCGGCTTTCAATCTGCGTACATCAGCGGGTAAAATTTAAAAACTTAGCTAATACTTCACTGGGTCAATGACGACAAACAACGCTAAGGCTTGACCATCGTCAACAATTTCTATCAAAACTAGATTCACTTTTGTTGCGTCAATTTAGTTATCGATAGTTTCAAACAGCACGAGAATCATGAAAACTGTAATGAACTCCGCCCACAGTATGCTACTTAACCTTTCAAAACGCAGATTAATTAGCAACACCCTTGTTTTGATGATCTGGTTCGGAATCTCTTCCACCGCCTTCTCTCAAAATCAATCTACCCGCATCGAAACTGATAAGGGAATGCGCATGGTGGTAGCATCACAAGATGCCAATATCCGCCAAGCAATACTTACCACAAGTCAATACCCTGATATTCTTTCCCAAATCGTCCAACTTAAAGAGCGAACTAAGGCTTCTTTTCATGCTTTGATTGGTAGTTTTAACCAACAAAAACAGGGATGGTTTTATGAACTAAGTCGCTATCCTGACTTACTTCATTTGCTTGCGACTCAGCCTACGGGTCTCAAACGTAGCGCTATCGAAGGTATGCTGCCCACCCAAGAGTCACACCTCAAAACTGCCGCGTGGAAACTTTACCACAACCACCACGAAGATTTGATTGAAACGGACCGACTAGAAGCGCAAGCCAATCAAAACTTCAATGATTTGGTAGCCAATACCCCCGTTGATGTACGAGAACAGTTTCGATTGCTATCACAGCACCCCGATATTCTCGAAGCCCTCACTGACAACCTCGCCCTTACGACCAATTTAGGTCAACTCTATGCGTCGGACAAAGCGGGGCTTACGCAACAATTGGCCGAGCAACATGATAGTTTGGTATTACAAAACCAACAAGTAATCCAGAGTTATAAACAACAAATGGATTCGAATCCTCAGGCAGTATCGGAACTCAATCAAGCCGCTAAAGATTTTGCACAAGCCAACGGCTATATCCTTCCTAACGGACAATACGCCACCACCAACAACAATTACTGGGCAAATCCTTATTCATTTTGGTTTGGTTATCCTTACTGGTATGGCAGCCCTCTTTGGTATCCTGGTGCTTATTGGTCCAATTTCGGAATGTACTATGGCTTAGGTGGGCTTGGGTTTTATGGTTTCCCCTCTTTAGGTTTTTCCAACTGGTTTTTCAACGGCGGCTATTACACCAACTATCCTATTTTGTACCGTCAGTTTGGCCGCTATTACCGTACCAACCTCTGGACAAATCGCCCCTATGTACCCGCAAGTCATGCTTTTATGAGTGTCGCCAACCAGCATTTCAACCCTGCCAATCGACTCCCCAATAGCACTTTCACCCGTCCTTCTTTCAGTGGTCGTTCGTTCAGTCCCAACAACAGCTTCCGTAGCTACAACACCGCTCCTAGCAGATTCGGAAGTAGGAGCAGTTTTGGTGGTGGTCGGAGTTTTAGTGGAGGTTTCGGAGGTCGCCGCCGCTAAAGCTTCAGAAGAGACCTTCGATGGAAGGTCTCTTCTAGCTCTGATCTATTATCAAACAACAACTCCAAATACTAATCACTTTTTAATAAACTGTAAAACAACACTTTAATCCTCTAAAACCATGAAACTCACTCACACCTTCGCAACCATGGGCCTATTCTTCGCTTGTGCTATTACTGGTGCCTCCGCCCAAAAATCATCGACTGTCATCCTCACTCCCGACAAAGCCGGCGTATCTATGAGCAATGTCACGGCCACACTCCAAAGCGATTTTAATGAATCCCAACCCCTCGACAAAGTAATGGCTTCTTTTGCCCACTTGCCACTTCACTGGAAAATCACCGAAGAGCAATTCAATGAATACAGCAATGGAGACCATCCCACTTTTATCGAAATCAGCGCGTCATCGGGAGATTTGAAACAAGTAGCTTATTACAACGCCAAAGGCGATCTCGTTAGATTCATAGAAACAGGAATGAATCTCCCCTTAAACAATACAATACTTCAAACTATTAGACTTGTTCTTTTGCTGATAATCAATATTTTATGATATATTTGCGGTAATTAACATTTTAATAAGTTATTATGAAATCACAAAGAATTAGTATATTTAGTAATATAAAATCTGATAGAGATTTTCGAGCTACAACAGGCCTTAGTAAAGAGGAGTTTAATAGGTTATCTGAAAAGTTTTCTTGTTATTATACTCCAACAGTTCTATCAGGATTTCCTAATGGGTTTGGTAACAATAGTATATTTCAAAACTCAAAAGAAGCTTTGTTTTTTTTATTATATCATTATAAAGTAGCGACTACTTATGATGTTCTTGCTATTAGTTTTGGCATCGGAAGAGCTACC
>NZ_KE384051.1:0-17295 GCF_000423565.1 Runella zeae DSM 19591
AAAAAAGACAACGCAAATGTCGGTAATGTGGTCGCAGGAACAGGAAATGCCATTTCGTTTGGCAACCAAACGGCCGCAGGAACTTACACCGTCGTCGCCACCAACGCTTCTACCAGTTGTACCAAAGACATGACCAGCAGTGCCTCCGTCATAGCAAATGCCTATCCCATTGCCTTCACTGTAGGAGGAGGTGGAAGCATTTGTACTACAGAAGGAGGAAACCTTCCTTCTACTTCTATATTACTTAGTAGTTCGGAGAGCCATGTCTCTTATCAATTATTCCATAATAATTCCCCAGTAGGTACGCCTAAAAATGGTACTGGAAACATCATTGTTTTCACTGGTATCCAACAGAGCGGTAATTATACAATTGAGGCATCTATTCAAGGTAGTTGCGTTGCTACGATGAATAGCAGTGCAAATGTTATTATCGGAATCACACCCTCTACATTTTCACTCACTGGAGGAGGTAGCTATTGCAAAGGTGGAGCGGGAGTCAATATCGGCCTGTCAGGGTCACAAGAAGGATTTGTCTATCAGCTGCGCCGTAGCAATAGCAATATAGGCAGCCCAGTCGCTGGTACAGGCAATGCCATTTTGTTTGGTAATCAGACACTCGCAGGCACTTATACCGTCGTCGCAACTCAAGCTACTACTAGTTGTAATAGAACCATGACGGGTTCAAAAACGGTCTCCATAGCTAACTGTAACGCCAGAATTGCTTCAGCAGAAGAAGTTTCGCTTGATGATTGGGCAGTCGTAGCTCCCAATCCTGTTGGTCGCCACATTTCCGTTAAACTAGTTGATGTGGCCAACCAAAAAGTCGAATTTCAATTGTTGAGCATGACCGGACAAACTTTACTGTCTCATCATATTTACGCGACGATTCCTAACCTTACCGAAAACCTTGATATCACTACTTTAAAATCGGGTATTTATTTACTCAACGTTAAAACCCGTCTTAAAACGACAACCATTAAAGTTGTCAAACCTGAATGACAATTTACCCTACTTTAATTTTATTGATTGCGAAAAGCGCCGACCCTAGTCGTCGCTTTTTTATTATAGAAGAAATTATACTTACACCCAAGTTTTCTTAATCCATAATGACTTAGGGTGCTTTTTTACTTTCTAGCGGCGACAAACTGACAGGAAATTGCTCCTCTGATATTATTTTTTATTTACTTTGATGTTGAATGAAACTCTATATCCATGCGTTTTTTTTGGATTTTTTTACTTTACTCAATCGTTAGCTTTGCTCAAGAAACTGCTTGGCAATCCATTAGTATCGCAGATGGTCTTTCGCAAGGAATGATTTATGACCTTATGCAAGACCGCGAAGGTTTTTTGTGGATAGCCACAAAAGATGGTCTTAACCGCTATGACGGCTACAATTTTAAGGTTTTTACTCACGATCCTTACAATGAAAATAGCATTTCGGGCAATACCTGTACTAGCCTATTGCAAGATTCGCAAGGTCGAATTTGGATTGGTACTGAAAAAGACGGCCTCAATCTCTATGACCCTCAAAATGGGAAGTTTTATCATGCCAATATCGTTGACAATACCCAAAAAGAAGCTAGCAATTATAATATTCTTCGCCTTCTGACCAATAATGACGGCTCGATTTGGGTAATGACCGACGTAGCTAATAAAATTTTCAAAATTACCCTTCCAAAAGGATATCCCAATCAAATAGATTTTAGCCATTTGGTAAAGTCTGTTTCACCCCAAAACTTTGTCGATAAAATCCCTATTCGCAATGAGAAACAATCTTTGGGCATGGCATACGCCAAGGGTCTTTATAATCATAAATATCCCGATTTTTTTGTAGGGCATTTCAATACAAACTCTTCTTTCTTCAAATGCCTTAGTGATCATAAAAATCGGCTATGGTCCATTGCTTCACAGCAGATATATTGCAATGTGCTTGGTTCAAAGTATTTTATTCCATTTCCACAAGGAGAAGATCTTTCGGTATTAAATCAACTCGAAGACGGGACACTGCTCATTACCAACCAACTGCATCTTTGGCTGTTTAAGCCAGATGATTTATTAAAAATAAAAGCATTAACGCCCGAAAATGCTTATGCCGTACTCCCACCCAATTCTCCCCACCTCAACCTCCTCATTCGCGATAAAGCCGGTAATATATGGGGAGGTACACGAGGATATGGGCTCGTCAAGTTCAATCCTCATATCAAACAATTTCGTTCTTATCTACCCAAGTATTCGTCAGGGGCTTTGTTTCAAGACCAACAAAAACGAGTCTATTTTCACGCCAACTATTTTCCCTCCTACCAATTTTATAGACTCAATACTGAGACCAATCAACCAGAGTCGTTACCAGCTCCTATTGATGATCACAAATTCGGGCACGACGCCCTCCTTCAAGATCATAAACAGCAGTTTTGGGTACTATCCAACCTCCGCGAGCAAGAGCCACGTAACTTGGTTTTGTTTGATAAAAATTGGAAGTATATCAAGCAGTATAGGGTTCCGTTGGGAGGGATAATTCCAGATTTTAGTGCTAGGCTCCTCGAAACTTCCGACGGGCGTATATGGATAGGGCTTTTTGATGGTAAATTATTCACTTTCGACCCTTCCACTGAAAAATTTCAAACGTATAGCTATAAGCATTTACTTCCCAAAAGCGGCGTTATTGTGCAAACTTATGCCCTCTACCAAGATAAAAATACGCTTTGGATTGCCACTCAAAAAGGTCTGATCAAGGCTACTAATTTTCTCACAAAACCCACGTTCTCTCTCTACAAAAACAGTAAAACCGACCGAAAAAGCTTAAGTAATGATTTTGTATCAGGAATGATTAATGACCCCGTATCTCCTGATAAATACCTGTGGGTCAGCACTAAAGGTGGTGGTTTGGAAAAACTAAAAAAACAAACTTCTGAATTTGAGCATTTTACCGAAGCCCAAGGACTACCTAATAAGGTTGTCTATGGGATTGTGGAGGGCGATGACCACAATCTCTGGATGAGCACCAATCGAGGCATAGCCTGCCTCAACCCCAAAACACTCATATTCAACAACTTTAATAAATCTGATGGCTTACAAGACAATGAATTTAACACCAACTCTTATTATAAAGCACCCGATGGTACACTGCTTTTTGGGGGAATCAATGGCGTGACATTGTTTAAAGCATCAGAACTAAATCAAAATCATTCTACTCCTATTACCAAAATCATCAATCTTAAAATCAATAATCAACCTGTAGAGGTAAACGATGAAAGTGGAATTTTGGATAAACCCATCGAAACATGCTCCATTTTGCAATTAAAACATGACCAAAACCTCGTTACATTGGAATTTGGCGTCATGGATTTCACCAATTCCGTCAAAAATAGATTCAGATACCGCCTCGACGGCATCGACAATAAATGGGTTGAAGCCGGCACAAATCGCTTCGCCAACTATGGACAGCTACCGGCGGGAGATTATACTTTTAATGTGATGGGCTCCCTCAACGGCGAAGTATGGAGTAAGCCTGTCATGCTCAAAATTCGTATTTCTCCTCCTATTTATCGTACTTGGTGGGCTTATGTTTTGTACATAGTGCTGTTTGGATGGATTGTATACCGTTGGTATCAAAGTCAGTTAAATCGGGTAAGATTGCAACAACAATTGTTTTATACAAACAAAGAAACGGAGCGATTGGCCGAACTAGATACGCTCAAAACTCGCTTTTTTACTAATATTTCACATGAATTTCGCACCCCTCTTACGCTTTTGGTAGGCCCTCTTGAGGATTTAAAACAAAAATACCCCCAAGAAAGCATTATTCAAATGATGCAGCAAAACCTAATAAGGCTCCAAACGCTCATCAATCAGCTTCTAGATTTATCAAAACTAGAAGCAGGAGAGATGAAGTCGCATGCCCAACAAGGAGATATTGCTTTGTTTTTGAGGCAGCTCTTTGCCTCATTCGAATCTTTGGCGCAAAGCAAAAACATTATTTTTCAGTACGGTCAAAATCGTATCAATCATATTGTATACTTCGATGCCGACAAAATAGAAAAAATTATCACTAATTTACTCTCAAACGCTTTCAAATTTACGGCCGCCAATGGCCGCATTACGGCTACTGTAGAGTACACCACTCACTTACTGAAAGACCAAACCGAGGAGAGAATGACGCTTACTATTTCCGACAATGGCATCGGAATCGAAGCGGAGCGGCTTCCTCGTATTTTTGATCGATTTTATCAAGTCGATGATAGCAATCGCCGCAATTATGAAGGAACCGGGATTGGATTGGCCCTGGTCAAAGAAATGGTAGATGTACTCAAAGGACACATTGAAGTAAGTAGTGTATTGGCCCAAGGAACTACTTTTAAAGTATCTATTCCTTTTGACTTGGAGCAAGCTTCGTCAGAAGCTCCCACCGAACTTCTAGCGCTCTCTTCTACCCTTCCATTTTCTACGCCTATCATAGCGTCGCCCAAGCCTTCAAGCAATGGCACGGAGCCGATACTGCTCATTGTGGAAGACAATCCCGATTTACGCTTATATGTGAGAAGCATTTTTGAGGGAAATTATCAAGTGATAGAAGCTCGCGACGGGCAAGAAGGTCTGGATAAAGTCAACGAGTACCTACCCGATATTATCATATGTGACCTCATGATGCCTCACTTAGATGGCTTCGGTTTTTGTCAATCCATCAAAACAGACCTCCGTACCAACCATATTCCCGTAATCATGCTTACCGCCAAGGCAAGCCTCGAAGACCGCCTCGAAGGGCTAAGTTTAGGTGCCGACGATTATATCTCCAAGCCCTTCAATGCAGAAGAACTAAAGATACGCGTTCAGAATTTGCGGCAGCAGCGTCAGCTTTTACAAGAAAAATACAGTATCTCTACCTCTCAATTCAGCAAGGATACTGAGCCTCAACCCATTGATCCCTTCTTAGAAAAAGCCAACCATATCATCCAACAAAACCTGAGCGATAGCAACTTCAATGTAGATTCATTTGCCGAACAAATGGCAATTACGTCAGTGCAGCTTCGACGCAAAATAAAAGCGTTGACCAATCAAACTATTACTGAATACGTACGAAACTATCGGCTTCTAGTAGCGGCCACCTTACTCCAAAAAAATGAAAAAACGGTGTCTGAGGTTGCTTATCAAGTAGGGTTTGAGAGCCTTCCTTATTTTTCCAAAATGTTTTTTGAAAAGTTTGGAAAAAATCCTTCAGATTGGAAATAGGGCTTTTCCTAAACTATCAATTTTGAGCCTAATACAAGAAAAAAGTTCAAAACGAGGAAAAGATTATCAAAAATGAGGAAAGATTATTAATCTTTTTTTCTACCAGCATCTTACTCATTCCACTACTGCAAATTGGGACAAATGAGGAAAAGATTGGCACATACGTGCTAACACCCTTCTTATAAATTACCCCAACTTTGCTGACAAGTTTCGTAGCAAGTATTCGCTCATTTGATACTCTGTTAGTTTTTGAATTTTTAATTTCTCACGTTATGAAAAACTTACTTTTACTTTTGACGGTGCTTGCTACATTTTTAGTAAGCTGCAGCACCAAAGACCAAACACCTTCGGCTTCTGTCTATAAAGGTGCCGAACAAACTATCGGCAACGGCAAAGCCTATTCTTGGGCAAAATTCTCAGCCGACAATCAACCCACTTCGGTAGGCTTTACCCTCACCAAAGGAGCGCTTGACAACCTTCCTCATGCAGGTGTTGCGCTTGTACTGGCGTTTCCTAATGAAGCCATCGGCAAAATACCTTTTGACCACATCATGCTCGACTATCTGCATACGGGGCATGAGCCTCCGGGGGTATATGACTTGGCGCATTTTGATATGCACTTTTATTGGCAGCCTTTGGCCGAACGCAAAGCGATTCCTCTTTACACTGCAGCACCCGCCAAGTTTGACAACCTCCCTGCGGCGGGTTTTTTACCCAGCAATTATATAAGACTTCCAGCAGGAGTTCCTGAAATGGGCGTTCACTGGGCCGACCCTGCGTCTCCTGAATTGGCGGGAAAAGGGAAATTTACCGAAACCCTTATCTATGGCTCTTATGACGGAAAAGTCACTTTTATTGAGCCGATGGTTTCGCACGAGTTTCTTAAAAGTAAGCCTAATCTTTCCAAAAACATTCCGCTTCCTAGCAAGTTTGCCAAGGCTGGTTATTTCCCCATGAAATACAGCATCAAGCAAGAAGGCGACGATATCGTGGTCAGTATGGAAGACCTTATGATAATGCAATAAAAATTTTCATTGCCCTACTCAATGAAGCTTAAATGGAGTGGTTGGAGGATATTTCTCTAACCCCCATTTTCTTACTAATTACCTCTCTCTCTTTTTCATAAACCCTTATGTTTTTTATTTTACTATCTGTCATGAACTCATTACGCAACTTCGCTCTCGCACTCTCTTTATTTTCTATCGTTATGGTAGTAAGCTGTACCCAATCAACTGACCACACCCAAGATACCGCTGCCACAGCTCCTTTGTCAGACTCGGCTATTATCAAAAGGGGTGAGTATTTGGTTGGTATTTTAGGGTGCCAAGATTGCCACTCTCCCAAAAAAATGGGTCCACAAGGGCCAGAGGTTATCGCGGAGCTTCATTTATCGGGTTATCCAGCCGACCGCCCTATTGGTAAAAACGTCCCCGACGCTTTGAAAAATGGTTGGATGCTTTTTGGAGGCGATGGTACGTCTAGCATTGGCCCCTGGGGCATGAGTTTTGCGGCCAATCTTACTTCCGATCCTACGGGAATTGGGACATGGTCGTATGAGCAATTCAAAATCGCACTCACCCAAGGCAAATCAAAAGGAATTGCGACGGCCCGCCCATTGCTCCCTCCTATGCCTTGGCCCAACTACATCAACATGGCCGACGAAGACATGAAAGCGGTATTTGCTTACTTAAAAAGCACCAAGCCAGTCTCCAATGTAGTCCCCGCGCCTATCGCTCCTGATAAGTTGCAATAACCATTCTCTCTTTAGCTTTGCCTTTTTAGGGCTGTTATGGCTGACACTTTCGTGGTAGAAAGGGAAGGAGGATTACGGAAATGTTTGACGAAATGTTTCTACCTCCTTTTTCTGCTACCGACTCATGTTAAACTCATTTAAACTTTTCTGCCAATGAAAAACCTATTTACACCATTTCTACATTTTTTGTTTATTTTTCTTTGTGGTACGACAACCGCGTTTAGTCAGACATTCTGCGTAGGCACGGATGGTCCCATAGGTGGCTCAAGTGGAATTGGTACCGCTAACTTTGCGCAGAGCCTTACGATGGGCGCGGGCTGCTCAGGGGTTTTTGCTGGCCTTGTGGTTGATGTTGGTTCCTTTACCAGTGTTGGCGGCGCAGTGTGGACATTGGAAATTTTTCAGGGGGACGGGTTCGGGGGAACCTTACAGTATACCCAAACGGGCATCACGCTTACCGATATCGGGGCTACTTATACTTTTATCAATATTGCAGGTGGCAGTGGGTCCAGAGCTTTCACTGGGGGAAGTCAGTACACTTTTCGGGTTTCGACCTCTTCCGTGACCAATTCTATTACTGTTTTTCGCAATACAACCAACTTTTACACCGGTGGTCAGGGTTACATTAACAACTCCCCGGTTGGAACCAATGGTGATATCCTATATTTCAACATTTTTACCCAAGCAGCAACCTCTTCATGCGGTGGGGCCACACGCTTGTACGTCAAACACAATGCCAGTGGCAGTAATAACGGTACCTCCTGGACGAACGCCTACACTAGCCTGCAAAGCGCCATTGATTATGCGCGTGGATGCAGCAATATTCAGGAAATTTGGGTGGCAGCCGGTACGTATAAACCTTCTAAAGACAAAAGTGGCAATGCAAGCCCCAGTGATGCGACGAACAAGACCTTTTATGTAGACTTCCCGGTGGCGATCTATGGAGGCTTTGCCGGTACGGAAACCCTGCTCACACAAAGAAACGTCAGCTTGAATGAAACGGTGCTGAGTGGTGATATTGACAACAACGACAGTGCCAGCCCCGCAGTCACTTCAAGCCATGTACAGGGATCAAATGCCAAAATTGTTGTTCACGTCCAGAATGTAGCCAATGGAGTTACAGTAGACGGCTTTACGCTTGGTGCTGGTGCCGAAAATGGCATTTTTAATGAAGGAACTGGTTACCCTTTTGGCAGCAGCGCCACTATTCGCAACTGTAAAATTCAGGGCAATACGGGCTCGGCCATATTGAACAGAGGTAATCTTAGTTCTTTCTCTGCGGGGAAGGCTACTTTGTTGGTAGAAAATTCCAGTATCTCTGGCAACACGGATAATTTTGATGCTCCCGGCATCCATTCCAACTCAAACGGAGGAATGACAAGCACCACTGTAAGTAATTGTACTTTTTCCAATAATACCTCCACCGGTAGTAACCAAAGTGGCGCTTATCATGAATTCGCCCAAAGTGGAAATGGAACGGCTACTTTTTCAAATTGTGTTTTTAGGGACAACAACAGCACTACCGCCGGAGGAGCCGCAGTTCACGTCAATGGCCTCAATTCGGGTACTGTAAATCATACCTTTACCAATTGTGTGTTTATGAACAACACGAGCGGGGGGAAAGGTGGTGCCTATTATGCCAATGGTGCTTCTGCTGGCCGAATCACTGCTGCATTTACCAATTGCACTTTTTACGATAACGACGCTACCAATGGTGGAGGGGCGATCGCTTACAACACAAGCATTAGCCACACTTCCATGCTGCTCCGCAATTGTATTGTATGGCAAAATCCCAACGAAATCCTGCTGGAGAACATGGCAGTTATGACGCTTTCTTATAGCCTCATCAATGGCGCTAGTGCTCCTTCAGGTGCCTCAGTTGATAATACACTTTTTAATACCGATCCACTGTTTGTGGATGCAGCGGGTGGTGACCTGCGGCTACAGAATTGTTCTCCTGCGCGAAATTCGGGTACTTCAAGCGGTGCCCCTAGCACCGATTTGGACAATAACGCTCGCCCAGCTTTTGGGGGCTATGATATGGGGGCTTACGAAGCACAAACGGGCAGTACTACTCCTACGACCTATTATGCCGACGCCGACAACGATGGTTTTGGCAACCCTGCAGTGAGCCAACAAGCGTGTAGCCAACCCAGCGGCTATGTGACCGACAACACCGACTGCGACGACAGCGATGCTTTGGAAAAACCCGGTCAGGTATGGTACAAAGATTCCGACAATGATCAATATGCCGAGACTGGTGCAGCAAGCATCACGCAATGTTTGAGGCCTGTTGGATATAAGTTAGCTACTGAATTGTCGGCAACCAGTGGCGACTGCAACGACAACAATTTTGCGATTAAACCCGGAGCGACAGAAATCTGTGATGGCATCGACAACAACTGCGATGGTACCATTGACGAAGGTGGCATTTGTTCACCCGATTACACCATCACTACTACTGCGGGTGCCATCGTCATTACCGACGTAGCGGGCAATGGAGAAACACTCAGTGCCACTCAAAACGGATCCAATATCCAGTTTAATGTAGCTGGACGTACTTATTCTTTGAATGGAGGACTAACCCAGAATTTTCCAGCGGATGTCGCCCTTTCAGGCGCTAATTCGATCACAATCAATACCGCTACGGGCAATGACATCATCAACGTAGCGGCATTCACTGCCAACCTACCTAGTCTGACCATCAATGGCGGCACAGGCGACGACCAAGTGAATTTTAACGGAGACATTACTTTTGCCACCAATGCTAACCTAGATGTGGATTTGCAAAATGACGATGCTACCCCTGGCACTGATCAGGTTTCTTTTACAAACAGTGCCAATTTAGTGCTCTCTGGTACTGGTGCTGCGGTGATAAAAGTGAGTCGCAACATTGTCTTCAACAATGGTACTGCTTCGCTCGAAACCACCAATGGAAATCTGACTTTGGAAGCCAACCAACAGGCCACAGCTAGTACAGGCAACTTTATCGGAGTACTGATTAGTGGGGCTACGGTAAGGGTCAACGGTACTGGTACACTTACCGTTAAAGGCAAAAGTGGCAACGATGCTTCAATCAATCAATATGGAGTAATTGTCCAAAACGGTGGATTGATTAGTGGGGGTACCAGTGGCACGGCAACCATCGAAGGTTCAGCGGGGGCTGCATCGGCCAATGGAAATATTGGTGTATATGTAACAGGCACAAATGCCCGTATCACCTCTTTGGGCGGGAATGTATCCGTAATAGGTTTGGGTGGCAGTGCAGGTGCCAGTTCTACTTGCCGAGGGGTAGTAGTAGGTACCAATGGAACCATTAGTGCGGGGAGTAGTGGGAATGTGAGCGTAAATGGTACGGGTGGATCGGGCAGTGGCAATTTTAATGCGGGGGTTTACGTAGCAGGTTCGGCAACTACTTTTATAACATCCTCTGGTGGAAATGTAACTGTGACCGGAATAGGCGGAGGTTCTGGCTCTGGTACCAACAATTACGGTATTTGGCAGGAATTGGGTGGTACCATTACAGCAGGTGGTAGTG
Source organism: Runella zeae DSM 19591 (assembly GCF_000423565.1). Classification (GTDB taxonomy): domain Bacteria; phylum Bacteroidota; class Bacteroidia; order Cytophagales; family Spirosomataceae; genus Runella; species Runella zeae. Next base: position 10,518 of record NZ_KE384051.1, read on the forward strand.
GCACGGTGACGGTGCAAGGTACAGGAGGGCCAACCACTGGCAACAACAACTATGGAATTTATCTGAGTGACCCCAATACCCAAATCACTTCGGGAGGGGGCAACGTCAGCATAACGGGTATCGAAGGTGGAAGTTCAAATAGTATTGGCATCAGCAACGCTAATTCGGCAGCTATCACTACTGCTACCAATGGTGGCAACATCACCCTCATTGCCAATAGCATGAATTTGGGTAGCACTGTCAGCACGCAAGGAACTGCGAGCACCACCCTGCGGCCATATACCAACAACGTGCAAATCAACCTAGGTACAAGTTCGAATACCATTGCTGGGCCACTGGGCTTCAGCGATACTGAATTAGACCAAATTACCACGGGCACCCTCATCATCGGTAATGCCAACAGTGGCAACATTACGGTTTCACAAACCATCACTCGCCCAGCCAGCACCAATGTGCAACTCGTCAGTGGGGGCGACGTCCTCATCAGTGGTGGTGGATTCAACACTGGAGGTGCCACATTATTGCTCGACCCAGGTGCTTCACCTGCGGCAGTAAAACCTACCTTAAACGGTACCGATGTAACCGCAAGTACACTTTCGTTTGCCAGTGCTAATGATTTAGAAATTGCCATCAACGGTACCACCATTGGGGACGGAACAAGTAATACCTATTCACAGCTCAACGTGGCAGGCGAGGTCAATTTGACGGGTCTTAACCTTGTCTTTTCTGGTTCGTACACCCCCACTGGCGGCGAAACCTTCACCATTGTCAACAACGACGGTACAGATGCTATCGTAGGTACGTTCAACAGTCTAGCACAAGGAGCCACGATTTCTAATTTTAGAGGAAGTGGACTAAATGCAACGATTTCATATACCGGAGGTTCGGACAACAATGATGTGGTGATCACGGTGGCTTCGGCAGCGGTGGCTGAAATCAATCTCCAAGGCGGTTCACCCCTTGCCAATATCCCCGATGGTGACAACACGCCCACAACGGACAAAGGAACTGATTTTGGGAACGTAAATGTGAGTAGCAATGGAGCAAAAACCTTCACCATTCAAAATACAGGTACTGGCCCACTCAACGTCAGCAGCATTGGCTCTAGCAGCGGGCTGTTTGTCGTGGGCGGTTTAACGCTTCCCGCTACCATCGCTGCCAGCAGTTCGGCAACTTTCACGGTGACCTTTTCACCCACGGCAACGGGGCCTCAAAATGCCACCATTACCGTCAACAACGATGATGGCGACGAAGCGATGTATGATTTTGCGGTGACGGGAACGGGAACACTTATTCCTACGCTGGGCACGTATCCCGCTACTTCCGTGGTTGCGGGGCAAAATGCGGTCATCACGCCTTCGGCTGCCCCCACCAATGCCACTTCTATTGTGGCTTATACCAATAACAATGTCAATACGCCTTTCACGGGGGTATTGGCGGTCAACCCCACGACGGGGGTATTGACGGTGACCAAAGCCATGCAGGCGGGGGTGTACGCCGTTACGGTGAAAGCATTTAATGGGGCAGCATCCACGACCACTACTTTTACCCTTACGGTGACCAACCCCACTTTTAGCCAGGGTACTTTCAGCGGCACGACCGACGTAGCGGTGGGTTCATTTCCACTAAGTGTAGCTGTTGGCGACTTCAACAGCGATGGCTGGCAGGATATTGCTGCGGTAAATGCTGGTAGCAATTTGGTTTCGATTCGTTTGGGTGATGGCGCTGGCGGCTTCAGCGGCACGACTAACGTGAGTGTTGGAAACAGTCCACAAAGTGTAGCTGTTGGCGACTTCAACGGCGATGGCAAGCAGGATTTTGTCACCGTAAATAATGGTAATAATAATGCTTCCATTCGACTGGGTGACGGCCTGGGTAGCTTCAGCGGCACGACCGACGTGGCGGTTGGGTCGGGGTCATTCAGTGTAGCCGTTGGCGACTTCAACGGCGATGGCAAGCAGGATTTTGCCGCGACAAATTTTGCTAACAATACGGTTTCGATTCGTTTGGGCGACGGTCTGGGCGGCTTCAGCGGCACGACCAATGTGAGTGTTGGAAATGGTCCACAAAGTGTAGCCGTTGGCGACTTCAACGGCGATGGATGGCAGGATATTGCCACGGCAAATTTTGCTAACAATACGGTTTCCATTCGTCTGGGTGATGGCGCGGGCGGTTTCAGTGGCACGACCGAGGTGAGTGTTGGGTTGAGTCCACTCAGTGTAGCGGTTGGCGACTTCAACGGCGATGGCTGGCAGGATATTGCCGCGGCAAATGGGGGTGGGAGTGCTAATTCGGTTTCCATTCGCCTAGGTAACGGGCTGGGCGGCTTCAGCGGCACGACGAATATGAGTGTTGGAAATGCCCCAAACAGTGTAGCCATTGGCGATTTCAACGGCGATGGCAAGCAGGATATTGCCGTGGCAAATAATACTAGCAATACGGTTTCCATTCGTCTGGGCGATGGTCTCGGCGGCTTCAGCGGCACGACCAATGTGAGTGTTGGGTCGAGTCCAGTCAGTGTAGCCGTTGGCGACTTCAACGGCGATGGCAAGCAGGATATTGCCGTGGCAAATTTTGGTTTGGATGCTAACTCGGTTTCCATTCGTTTGGGGAGCGTGGCTGAAATCAATCTCCAAGGCGGTGTTAACCCTACGACCTGTGGCGGAACGGGTAGTATTTCATTTACGAGTACAGGCATTGCGGCGGGAAGCCAAACTCTTACCTATAAAAAGAATACCGTTGCTGCTACTACCACCGTGACCGTCGCTGCCAATGGTAGCTTTACGCTCTCAGGCTTAGGGGCGGGTGAATATTCTGATTTTGCCATTGGCACTACCACAGCCACGGGCAGCCGAAGCCTCAATTTGCCCGCTTCGTGTTCGTTTATCACCACTTGGAAAACCGACAATGCAGGTACCTCCAACAGTACTTCCATCACAATTCCGACCACGGGCACGGGCTACAACTACGACGTGGACTGGAACAACGATGGGGTTTTTGACGAGTTTGGTATCTCAGGCAACGCCACCCATGACTACGGTACGGCGGGTACATATACGGTAGCCATTCGAGGTGATTTTCCCAGAATATACTTTAACATTGAAGGCGACAGGCGTAAACTATTGTCCATCCAACAGTGGGGCAGCATTGTTTGGGCAAGTATGGGAAAGGCTTTCTGGGGCTGTGAGAACATGGTACTCAACGCCACCGATGTGCCCAATACCGCCGCCGTTACGGATATGAGTTTTATGTTTGCCAATTGCCGTAGCTTCAATCAAGCTTTACCCGTAGGATTCAATACCACCGCTGTCACCGATATGAGTTATATGTTTAGTGGTTGCACTATCTATAACCAAGTCCTGCCCAGCACTTTCAATACGGCCCAGGTAACCAAGATGAATAATATGTTTTCTAATTGCAGTGACTATAACAAAGCCTTACCCAACAGTTTCAGTACAGCTTCTGTCACCGATATGAGTCATCTATTTTATCGTTGTATCGACTATAACGAGACCTTACCGAGCAGTTTTAATACCGCTGCCGTAACCAATATGAGTAGTATGTTTGAGGGTTGCAGTGCCTACAACCAAGCCTTACCGAGCAGTTTTAATACCGCTGCCGTAACCAATATGAGTAGTATGTTTGATGGTTGCTTCAACTACAATCACGCCTTACCGAGCAGTTTCAACACCGCTGCTGTAACCGACATGACTGATATGTTTGCTGACTGCAGGGCTTACAATCAGGTCTTACCGCTAAGTTTTAACACGGTGTCTGTTACGAATATGAGAGGTATGTTTGATGGTTGTATCAACTACAACCAAGCCTTACCGAGCAGTTTCAACACCGCTGCCGTAACTGACATGAGCTTCATGTTTCGGAATTGTTTGGACTATAACCAAGCCCTGCCAAGCAGTTTCAACACCGCTGCCGTAACCAATATGAGTGCGATGTTTTCTGGTTGCAGTAACTACAACCAAGCCCTGCCAAGCAGTTTCACTACCGCTGCCGTGACTAATATGTCAGAAATGTTTGCCAGAGCAAGGGCTTTTAACCAAAATATAGACACTTGGAACACCGCTGCCGTGACTAATATGTCAGAAATGTTTGTCGCTGCAAGGGATTTTAACCGAGATATAAGTACTTGGAATACCGCTGCCGTAACCAATATGTCAGAAATGTTTGCCGGTGCAAGGGCTTTCAATCAAAACTTAGGCTCTTTGAACATCAGTTTAGTAACTGACATGACCGATATGCTCAGCAACTCAGGCTTATCGGTGGACAACTACGATGCCACGCTCACGGGTTGGAACAACGGTGGCTTCACCAACAAAGACCTCGGCGATGCCTCACCACTCAAATACTGCGCTGCCCAAGCGGCTCGCACCAATCTGACCACCAACAAAGGTTGGACTATCACGGGTGACACACAAGATTTTAGCTGCTTATCTCCCGACTACACCATTAGCACGTCGGGCAACAATCTCATCATTACAGACGTAACAGGTACAGGAGAGACACTAGACATTAGCCAAAATGGTAGTAACATTCGTTTCAATGTAACTGGCAAGAAGTTTAGTTTGAATAATGGTACTACCACCAACTTCCCTGCCGATGTAGCCCTGAGTGGTTTACAAAGCATCACCGTAAATACTGCTAACGGCAGTGATATTATCAACGTGGGAGCCTTCAGCAGCGAGGTTCTTCCCTCGCTTACCATCAATGGAGGCACAGGCGACGACCAAGTGAATTTTAACGGAGACATTACTTTTACCACAAATGCTAACCTAGATGTGGATCTACAAAACGATGATGCTAACCCTGGAGTTGATGCTATTACGTTTGCCGTTAATTCTAATGTTTTGACACAAGGAACGGGAACAATAACCCTCAAAGTAAGCAAAAATGTAATTTTTAATAACGGTAGTACCCTTGGAACCAACAATGGTAACCTCACAATAGAAGCAAACCAACAAGCAACCCCGACTACTGGCAATTTTATAGGTATTTCCATGAACAGTAGTACGCAATTGCAAGTGTTAGGTTCGGGACTTTTGACGGTCAAAGGCAAGGGAGGAAATGACGCCTCGGGTAGCCAAGTAGGTATCAGTTTGAACTTTGGAGGAGTAATCTATGGTGGCCACAATACCGTCACGGTAGTTGGTAACGGCGGTGCTTCGAGTGGAAACTCTAACCATGGTATTTTCATTCAGGGAAGTACGGCTAAAATAACCTCTTTAGGGGGAGCCGTAAACGTGGAAGGAACGGGAGGAGGAACGGGCACAAGCGGTACAAATATCGGGGTAAACATCGTCCTCTCAGGCGAGATTACCTCTGCGGGAACAGGGGCAGTTACTGTCACTGGGCGCGGTGCTACACTCCCAACGGGAAACACCAACGTAGGAGTTTCCGTACAAAATTCGGCTAAAATCACCTCCGTAGGCGGCAATGTCACTGTCAATGCTTATGGTGGAGGAACGGGTGCAAGTCAATTAAGTACCGGTCTTTTCTTGCGCGAAAGCGGCGAAGTGTCAGCAGGAGGAACTGGCAGTGTAACGATCACTGGCGAAGGTAGCCCAGCCACTGGTTTCGGAAACCACGGTATGGAGCTAGAAGGCTTGATTAAATCGACGGGAGGAGACATCGCTCTCACGGGCAAACCAGGCAGTCCAAGTGTGTTTACGTATGGAATCTACATGACAAAACAAAACGCTGCCCCTATCTCCAGTATCACTACGGAAGTAAACGGAGGCAATATCAATATCATTACCAATAGTTTATACATCGTTGATTCACCCGCCATCCGCACCAATTCTGCAAGCTCTGTCACCTTAAAGCCCTTTACGGCGGGTGCGGCTATTGATATTTCTTTTGCCCCCGATGGGACAAATGCTCCCCTTATCTTATCCGACTCTGAACTGGACAGAATTAGCACGGGAACACTCATCATCGGCGATGCTGCCGCAGGAGACATCACCGTTGGAATTGGGGTAACTCGCCCTACTTCTACCAATATGCAGCTTATCAGCAATGGAGATGTGGCTATCAGTGGAGGAGGAATTAACACTGGAGGTGGCACATTATTACTTGACCCAGGCGCTTCTACCAAAGCGGTAAAACCTACTTTCAACGGTACCGATGTAACCGCCAGTACACTTTCCTTTGCCAGTGCTAGTGATTTAGAAATTGCCATCAACGGTACCACCATTGGGGACGGAACAGGTAGTACCTATTCACAGCTGAATGTGGCAGGTGAGGTCAATTTGACGGGTCTTAACCTTGTCTTTTCTGGTTCGTACACCCCCACTGGCGGCGAAACCTTCACCATTGTCAACAACGACGGTACGGATGCTATCGTAGGTACATTCAATGGTCTAGCCCAAGGAGCCACAATTTCTAATTTTAGAGGAAGTGGACTCAATGCAACGATTTCATATACCGGAGGTGCGGACAATAATGATGTGGTAATCACGGTAGGATGTGGTGCATTCCCAGCGCCAACGGCTTCGGTCACTGCTCAACCTGACTGTGCTACTTCTTCAGGCACTATTACTGTCACCGCTCCAACTGGAGCCAATATCCAATACAGTGTTAATGGTGTAAATTATCAAACAAGTGCTACTTTTAGTCAACTCTCGCCTAATACTTACTCAGTAACTGCTAAAAACACCCAAACAGGATGTATCTCACAAGTATTGAGTCTAACAATCAACGCTGTACCAAACGCCCCAACCATTTCTAGCGTCAACTTGACGCAGCCTACTTGTGCCACCAACAC
>NZ_KE384051.1:18988-24978 GCF_000423565.1 Runella zeae DSM 19591
GGTACACTTGAATATTCTAAAGACGGGACCAACTGGCAAGAAAGTAACACTTTCAACGGGCTCACAGCAGGTAATTATACTTTCCAAGTACGTTTGCAGAATAATACCAGCTGCAGCAATAGTTCGGCGCAGCAAACAATCAACTCCGTACCAAACGCCCCAACCATTTCCAGCGTGGATTTGACGCAGCCTACTTGTGCTACCAACACCGGTACCGCCGTCGTCAACGCTTCTGGTACAGGTACACTTGAATATTCTAAAGACGGTACCAATTGGCAAGAAAGTAACACATTTACCAACCTCACAGCAGGTAATTATACCTTCCAAGTGAGATTGCAGAACAGTATCACTTGTTCGGCTTCTTCTCAGCAGCAAACTATTAACGCAACTCCCACCTCTCTGACCGTATTTAATTTGCAAGGTGGAACTACCCTATGTGCTAGTAGTTCGGGCAACATACCTGCCGCTGCTATCGTTCTCAACGGCTCACAAATCGGAGTAATATACCAACTCAAAAAAGACAACCAAAACTTCCGAGAACCTATCTCTGGTACAGGCAGCAACCTCGTATTTTCCACCATCACCGAAGCTGGTACGTACACGGTCGAAGCGTTTGTGGAAGGAGGAGCTTGCTTGACCAATATGAATGGATCTGCTACAATCAATCTCGGACAGACGCCCAATGTCTTTACTCTCACTGGGGGGGGAAGTTATTGCAACGGTGGAAATGGCGTAGCCATTGGCCTCAGTAGCTCTCAAACGGGGATGAATTATCAATTGCGCAGAGCCAATACTAACATTGGCAATCCCATAGCAGGAACAGGTAGCGCTATTTCTTTTGGAAACCAAACCTTAGCTGGTACCTACACCGTAATAGCCACCGATGCCAATTCTTCTTGTAACCGAAACATGTCTGGCTCTAAAACTGTCACTGTCACTAATTGCAATGCTAGAGTGGCCAATGCCGAAAATAGCAATGTTGAAAATACCGAACTCAAAGATTGGGCTACTATCGCACCCAATCCAGTGGTGAATTCTTTTGCTACAGTTTTGATAAAAGGTCAAGACAATCAAACTATTCAATGGCAACTTATGGATTTGAAAGGTAGCCAAATTAAAGAAAATAAGTTTGAGACTATTTCAGCATCGCATCAGGAAAAAATATCTCTTGAAGGTTTAAAGCCGGGCACTTATTTGATTCGTTTACAGGGAGTTGAAAAAAGCATTACGCTAAAAATTATCAAAGCAAACTAGCGGGTGCTCTTATACACTAAAAAGCCCTTCCAACACGAAATTGGAAGGGCTTTTTTTATCAAAACCTAATTTTTAATTGACCGAAAATCGAATTCCACCCATACTCTCTAAAAGCTTAAAAAACTCATTGGTAGGAGCTACTCTATGCGTTCTGGATTGAAGTTTCACCTCCGTCCGACTTTGATGGTCTACCACCGAAACCGTGAGTGCGCAGTGGCCAGGGTATGCTTGAACGGCTTCGTTGAGCTTGCTAACAAGTGGTCCATCAATCATTTCTAAATCTAATTGAAGCTTAATTTCTTTTGTTAGCTTTTCGCGCACTTCATTCAAAAGCTGCATCGAAGCTATTTTGAATTCATATTGGTCTTCTTGTTTCCAACGGTTCTGGATTTTTCCTTTTACAAACAAGAAATGACCGACTTGTACATAAGCCGAGAATTTCACAAAATCTTCTCCAAAAAGCGCCATCTCCATCGAACCCGCATAATCTTCGAGTTTGAAAATACAGAAAGGATTGCCTGTTTTGGTGGTTCGGACTTGACTGCTACTCACAATTCCCGCCACTGTAATATCTTTTCCAAACAACAACGGGCGCCCGCCAATTTCTACATTGGCCACAATTGGGCTATCGCCTTCGTCATCCACGTCGGTGCTGTCAGGGACTTCAGAGGTAGCCATTACTTTGTCGAGGGTACAAGTACAAAAATTGGTCAACTCTAAACGATACATATCAAGTGGGTGGCCTGAAATGTAGAAACCAACCACGTCTTTTTCGTAGCGTAACCGCTCTATATCACTCCATCGTTCGACATTGGGCGCTTTAGGTTTGGCAATGTCAGCGCCACTTCCCCCAAAACCACCAAACAACGACGCCTGTGCGTTGGCTTTATCCGCTTGAACGGCATTGGCATATTTGATTAATTTTTCAATTAAGTTCTGTTGTTCGCCGTCGGCAGCCGTAAAATACTGAGCGCGGTGGTATTCTTCAAACAAGTCAAAAGCCCCGGCATAGGCCAGCGACTCGATGGTTTTCTTGTTGACAGTTCTTAGATTGACACGCGTCATAAAGTCAAAAAGGTCTTTGAAAGGCCCATTTTTGGTTCGTTCTTCGATGATACTTTCTACGGCCGCGTCGCCAGTGCCTTTGATACCTCCCAATCCAAAACGAATTTCACCGCGTTTGTTTACCCCAAAACGACGTTCCGATTCGTTGACGTCGGGTCCCAATACAGGAATTCCGAGGGCTTTACATTCTTCGAGGAAGAACGTAATTTTTTCGATGTTGCCCAATGAGCTTGTCAAGACCGCCGCCATGTATTCGGCAGGATAATGGGCTTTGAGATAGGCCGTTTGGTACGCTACAAAAGCATAGCAAGTAGAGTGAGATTTGTTGAAGGCATAAGAGGCAAAGGCTTCCCAGTCGGTCCAGACTTTATCGAGTTTTTTCTCATCAAGATTGTTTTTTCGTCCCCCTTCCAAAAACTTACTTTTGAGCTTATTCAGAGTTTCTATCTGCTTTTTCCCCATTGCTTTTCTGAGCACGTCGGCATCGCCCTTGGTAAAGCCTGCCAACTTCTGAGAAAGCAACATCACCTGCTCTTGATAAACGTTAATCCCGTAAGTATCAGCCAGATATTCTTCCATTTCGGGAAGGTCATATTCTATTTTTTCGCGTCCATGCTTTCGGTTGATATAGTTAGGAATGTACGCAATTGGCCCTGGGCGATAAAGCGCATTCATGGCGATAAGGTCTTCAAAACGGTCAGGTTTGAGTTCGCGCATGTACTTTTTCATCCCGTCGGATTCAAACTGGAATACGGCGTTGGTATCACCTCTTTGGAACAATTCAAAAACCTTGACATCATCCAACGGAATATAATCAATCTCTATTTTAACCCCGTGGTTGGCCTCAATCATCCGAAGGGCTTCCTTGATGATGGTCAAGTTTCTTAACCCCAAGAAGTCCATCTTGATGACCCCCGCATCTTCAATGATTTTTCCTTCGTATTGGGTAATCAACAATTCCGATTCTTTGGAGGTACTGACGGGGATCAAATCCGTCAAATCGGAAGGAGCAATGATGATTCCTGCCGCGTGAATACCCACGTTCCGAACAGTCCCTTCTAGCTTTTGAGCTTCTTTAAGAACCTTGGCTGTGAGGTCGTTGCCCTTTAGCATTTCACGCAATTTCTTCAAATTTTCTACCTCATCGGGCGTCACAACTTCCGCCATTTTTTCGAGAGGCACTTTGAAGACCTTGTCCAAATTCATGCCATAAGTCGGCTTATCGGGTACAAGTTTTACCACGGCATTGGCTTCTTGCAGGGGTAAATCCATCACCCGTGCTACGTCCTTAATCGACGATTTGGCCGCCATAGTACCGTAGGTGATGATTTGAGCCACTTGATTTTTGCCGTATTTTTGCACCACGTAGTCAATCACTTTTTGGCGGCCTTCGTCGTCAAAGTCAGTATCAATATCGGGCATGGAGATACGGTCGGGATTCAAGAAACGCTCAAAAAGCAGATCGTACTTAATGGGGTCAATGTTGGTGATTCCGATGGCATACGCTACCGCGCTACCTGCCGCCGAGCCCCGCCCAGGGCCAATGAGTACACCCATGTCGCGCCCGGCTTGGATAAAGTCGGCTACGATGAGGAAGTAACCCGGAAAACCCATGTTTTTGATAGTATTCAACTCAAAGTTGAGGCGGTCTTCTACCTCTGGCGTAATTTCTTTGTATTTCTGGCGTGCGCCTTCAAACGTCCAATGTTTGAGGTATTCCCATTGATTGAGCACATCGGCGGTGAGTTCTTTCATTTTACCGTTGAACTCAATCATTTGCGAAATACTGTGCTTTTTAAACTCCTCAGGAATCGGAAAGTTGGGCAATAAAATATCCCGATTGAGTTTTAAAAGCTCCACTTTATCAACGATTTCTTGGGTATTGTCCAGCGATTCGGGGAGGTCGCTAAACGTTTTGAGCATTTCGTTTTTGGTTTTGAAATAAAACTCATCGTTGAAAAACGCAAAGCGTGTGCCTTTAGGCATTGGATTTTCGTCGTCAAAATCCTTGTTGGTAGGTGTTGCTTGTTTGTCGCCCGTATTGACACACAGCAAAATATCGTGCGCATTGGCGTCGTCTTGCTCTACATAATGGCTATCGTTAGAGCATATCACTTTGACGTTGAACTCTTTGGCATATTTGAGCAATGCTTCGTTGGCAATGATTTGGTCACGGATACCGTGCCGTTGGATTTCGACATAATAGTCATCGCCAAACAAATCGAGCCACCACTTAAACTCTTGTCGCCCCGCTTCTTCGCCTTTTTTAATGATGGCTTGCGGCACACTTGCCCCGATACAACAAGTAGTGGCGATGAGTCCTTTATGATATTTTACGAGCAGTTCTTTATCAATACGTGGGTATTTGCCATACATTCCTTCAATGAATCCCAGTGAACATAGTTTGGCCAAATTTCGATAGCCTTCGGCGTTTTTGGCCAGCAGCAATTGGTGACGGCGGACGTCTTTTTGCTCTTTGGTAAACTGTTTTTTGTGACGGTCTTCGACCAGATAAAACTCACAACCTACAATAGGTTTAATACCTGTTTTGTGTCCTTCGGCCACAAACTCAAATACGCCAAACATATTGCCGTGGTCGGTGATGGCGATGGCGGGCATTTCGTCGGCTTTGGCCTTTTTAAACAGTTTCTTTATATCTGCCGCCCCATCGAGTAGCGAGTATTGGGTGTGGCAGTGGAGGTGGGAAAATTGCATATCAACTACGTTAAATTCTGTATCTTGGATTGGATTTTAGTGAGTTATAAACGTACAATTTTGAAGCTTACGTTATAAATGCAAACTTCTGAAGTCTATGTTTTAAGACAAATTTCCTATAAAACTGTGAAGAGGTTTATATTTTTCCCTTAGTCTTTCAAGATTTTTCTTAAAATCATCTAAGTAATATTTCAAATCAGCAGCCACATTTTTGTTGTTTTCTTTTATTGGAAATAACATTTTATGGGCATCAATTGCATTAGTTACAATTTCATCAAATCCTATTTCTTGGCTCATCTCTTTGCTATTTTTCCATAACTCAAGAAGTGGCTGAAGTAAGTTTTCTTGAATCAACTCAAGATTTGTTGGATTTTGTTTTGTCTCATTAATATGTTTTACAAGAAGGCGATTTAATGTTTCGTAGAAATCCAAATAGGGATTCTTGTCCTTTTTTAGCTCTCCTAACTTAGACGCCACCATTTTTCTAACTTCATATACTAGTTTTATATACTCCTGTTTGCGGTCGAAATCATACCTTTGGGATTTTTCTAAAGATTTTCGTATTTCAGTATATGAATCATAAAAATAATCTATAATCCCGAAGATGGCAGCTATATCATCATTAGAGTTGTTTTCTTGTTGATTACTAACAAGTTATCTTTTTCTTAAAGTCGATTTTGAAGTTCCAAAGGCCTGCGCATAATTCAATACTTTCATCAAATTTTTCCTTAGATTTTCCTCTATACTTGTTAATTAAAATATGATAACGTTTTATTCCTGCAATTGCATTTTCTACAAAAACTCGCTTTTTACTAATAGACTTGTTGTAGTTTTTTTGCTCTAATGTTAAGCTTGGATAAGGATTTTTTTTGCTTTTTTTGGGCTTTTTAAATGGAATCTTTAAAGACAAAAATTTGTATTCTTTCTGAATACCAAGATAACCTAAATCAACATAT
>NZ_AUIF01000067.1 GCF_000423565.1 Runella zeae DSM 19591
ACTACATTTTGACAGAATTCGACTACATTTTGACAGAATTCGACCTTGTAACTCGCTATTATTCAGCGCATTACAAGCCCCTTAAATCATCAATATTGTAAATCATCAATTCTTCAATAAAAATTATGACAATTTTTAAATCAAAATCAATGGGGCTAAATAGGGGTTCTTTTTAGTCCGAAATCGTTCGCGAATCGTGGAAAATCAAAAATCAAATCAAAATCAAAAAAATGATTCGACGACAAAAAAAGGAGGCGGCAACTAAAAACATAGTTACATATCAAAGCTATAGCCCTATTAAGTTGGGATAATTTTAAGCAACGAATCTTTTTTTAGTGATTGTCATAATTTTTCTACAAAAATATTAGATTTGTAAAAAAATAACGACAATCACTTCTTTAATCCATGATAAGCCAAAAAGAGGTTCTCAACTTCCTAAAGCACAACCCTGCGCTCACTGTCACAGCCCTAGAAAAAGAAGCAAGCATTCCCAAAGGCACTATCGCCCAAGCACTGACAGGCACTCGCAACCTCGCCGAAAAGCACTTGATAGCTCTCTATCCAGTACTGACCAAATACGGCTACTCTGATTCTCTCTACGAAAAAGCGAGAGTAATCTCTATCATAAACCACAAAGGAGGAGTTGGCAAAACCACAACCACTTCTTCGCTAGGAGAAGCCTTGGCCCGTCGTGGATTTAGAGTATTGCTTGTTGACCTAGACCCACAAGGCAACCTAAGTCAAATCCTTGGCATTGATAGCCCCGAAAGCCAAGTAGCTCATGCTTTGCTTAATCACCATACACCCCTGCCTATCGTCGAAATATCAAATAACCTTTCTCTCTCGCCATCGGATATTGAACTAGCCGATGCCGAAATCCAACTCATCTTGAGTGTAGGTGGTGATTTACGTCTCAAAAATAAGCTCCAACCGCTACTGACTCAATTTGACTACGTACTCATCGATTGCCCGCCCTCGCTCAATAAACTGACCATCTCAGCCATGAATGCCTCCAATAGCTGTCTCATTACGCTACTGCCTGAGATGTCGGCTGTAAAGGGCCTTAATTCGCTTTTGCAGCGGGTTATGGAAGTCAAAACCAACCTCAATGCCGACCTGAAAGTAGACGGTATTGTGTTTACGATGGTTAAAAAAAATAGCGTACACGACGGCATCAAAGAAAATGTCAAAGAGAACGTACCGATTCGGGTATTCAAGACTGAGATAAAACACCTTGTAGATTTTCAAAAATCTCAGATTGTGCAAAAGTCCATTGCTAAATTTTCGGACAACTCAGAAGCGGCCAAAAACTACCGTGACTTCTGTGATGAATTTATCGACTATCTTCAAATCGTAAAATAAACCCGTTCGCATGGCTAAGCTAAACATCAAAAACGCCATTGGCGAAAAAACCAAACAGGCACTTAACAACAGCTACATTAGTTCTGAACAAATCAAACAAAACATCATGGTGTTGGAAGAGTTACGGAGTTTTATCCCCTCTCCTACTCTCGACGAATATGACCAACTAGAACAAAACATTCTGAAAAACGGCTGTAAAGATGCGCTGCTTCTATGGGAAACTATCCAAGGTGAGATTGACCCCAATAGCCTCTCTCCTACTGCTCCTGCCTACGTGCTGGTAGACGGACACAACCGCTACCAAATTTGTCGTAACAGAAACATTCATTTCAACGTACAAGTCATGAGTTTTCCTTCCATCAAAGAAGTGAAAGATTACATGATAGATTTACAACTTGGTCGTCGGAATCTTACTCCTCAACAAACTTCTTATTTTAGGGGATTGAGATACAATTTAGAAAAAACAGACAAGGGTAAATATGACCGCAATGACCATAAGTCCCAAAATGGGACTTATGATAAAGACCCTATTTCTACTTCCGAAAAATTGGCCAAAGAATACAACGTAGGTCGCAATACGATTTTGAGAGATGCTGAGTTTGCGAGTGGATTAGACAAACTCGACAATAGCCTCAAAAACGCCGTTTTAAGCGGCGAAATAAAAATGGGTAAGTCAGATATTCAAAAACTGGCAAAAGTCGAGCAGAACGAACTTATAGCGTCTACAGAGGTACTCAACAGTCTCCTTTCTCCCAAAGAAGATACTATTTTAGCGAATATTAAAGCCAAAGGCTCTTTTGAAAGCACTAAAAAACAGCTTTCTAAAATTACAGATAAAGTTTTGAACTCAAATCCTACTCCCAGCCCCAAGGATATAGACAAACTCATTGAAATCGCAACCAAGCTTAAAGGGCTGTTGTAATCAGCCTTTCTTCATAGGTAAGTTTTAAAAATTTATGTCATAAGTCCCAAAATGGGACTTATGACATAAATTACTGATATTCAGTAGTTTAATTAAAAAAATACTGAATTAAACCAGAAAAAAGTAATTAATCAAAATAACCCTGACTCTGCATGAAAAAGCGAAAATATCGGCTCAGAAACTTTGATCGCAAACACTTTCGAGATGTGAGCTAAGTTTTGCGTAGTATTTCCATATGCACAATTCAAATAGCAAGTTTAACCTATTTTTGCTTTTAAGTTTTTTTGCCTAAATAAAACGAATAATTGGAGATAAAGAAGCTAAGATGTAGAGATTTTGAAGATGTTAAAGCAACGGAGATTGTCCAAAATTAAAGAGCAACAACCATAAGTCCCATTTTGGGACTTATGGTATAAATAACAGATTTTCAGTGAGTTTGTAAAATATTCGCTCTATACCGATTTGTAATTTTCAAATTCAAGTAAAGTCCCATAGCCAAACTCAGCTTCGATGATTTTGTGTTTTCCTTTTAGTTTTTTACTCAAAATCTTTACCAAATTTAGACCAAAAGAAGTCCCCGAACTAAACTGCAAAGCATTGGATTTTCCGACGCCATTGTCCGTAATTTGAAGGCAAAGCTTTTTGGTAGTTTCTTCCCAAAGAGCTATCTCGACAATGCCAGAGCGGTTATGAGGAAAGGCATATTTGAGTGAATTGGTGACAAGTTCATTTACTATCAATCCAAGAGGAATGGCACTATCCACATCCAAATGAATAGGTTGAAGCTGGTATTGGATAATAACCCGATGAGTATCACCAAGGCCAAAAGAATCCAGAAGGGATTCGCCTAGATGCTGTAAATAGTCTGACATATCTACCGCAGCGAGATTATCACCCATATAGAGTTTTTGGTGAATAAGCCCCATTGCATCCACGCGGTTTTGTCCTTCCTTGACGGCGTCGAGGGCGGCTTCGTCTTTGATATAGCGTGATTGTAGATGCAAAAGACTCGACAATACTTGCAGATTGTTGCGAACGCGGTGGTGAATCTCTTTAATTAAAAACTCTTTTTCTTCGTTTCGTTTGCGTAAAATACGAATCAAGCGAAACAAAAGTATCCCTGCGATGATAGCTACTATCAAAAAAAAGCCTAAAGCCCAGAGTTTTAAACGTTCTTCGGCAAGTTGTTTTTCTTGGAGAAGGATTTTATCTTCTTTTTGTTTTGTTTCAAATTGCGTTTTAAGCTTCGACATTTGAAGCGTGTTTTGCTCATTAAGTAGCTCTTGACTAGTGGTGGTAGTGAGTCGTTGATAATAGTATGCAGAGTCATATTTAGTCAAGCCCGCATAGGCGTCGGCAAGGAGTTGATAGTTTTCGACAGCTTTGTCGAGTTGCTGCGTCTGGTCAATGAGTCGTTGGTTTTCCAAATGATAGGGGAGGGCAGCGGCGTAGTTTTCGGTGAGGTTATAAACATGCCCAATATTGCCAAGACACGACAGCACCAAGCTCGTAAAACTAGCTTTGCGGGCGATATCGAGACTTTCGCGGTAGTCTTCTAGGGCTTCTTTGTAGCGTTTTTGATATTTGTAGACATTGGCTCGGCTATTTAGCGAAAGGGCAATATCTATTTGAGAAGCCAAGCGACGGCGGAGTGTAAGGCCTTCATTTTGATATTCAAGAGCCTTGGGATAGTTGCCAAGTTGGAGCCACGCATCGCCCAAAGCTTGAGCTGTATAGGCTAAATCTTCCAGCCGGCGATTTTTTTTCTGAATCTCATATGCTTTTTCGGCGTATTTGATAGCGTCTTCGAATTTTTGTTGTGAATAAAAAATGACCGAAATATCGCTGTTTGAGCTTGCTATGCCGACAGTATCATTGAGTTTTTGATAGATTTCGAGCGCTTTGAAAGCATACACCAATGCCTTCTCAAAATCCCCTAAGTAATTGTAAACCCAGCGGATTTTGCTGTATACATGGGCGATAGATTTTTGGTTGTTTTGTTTTTCAAAACCATCCAATGAGCGATTAAAATAATACAAGGCCGAATCTGGCATACTCAGATTAGCGCAGACGCGTCCGAGATTCATTTCAAGCTCAGGTAGCCAGGTTTCGGCTTGGGCACTTTTGGCTAGAGCATAAGATTGGTGTAAAAAGTCTTTTACTTTCTTAAAGTCGTGATTGTTTTGTTCTTGTGCTAAATTATAAAAACGTCTTATTTTAAGGGTATCATTGGTTGAGTACCCTTGCATTTTATTATTCAATCTCTCAGAAGCTTTTTGACAGTAGCCTCGAAAAAACAAAAACACCAATAAGACTGGTAGTATGTATTTTTTCATAAGGGGCTTAGCTTATCTTCCGTAGGCGACTCATTATTTCTTCTTTGATTGATTTGCTAACTGGAATGCTCTGTTTTCCAATGAAAAGATGGGCATCGCCAATCTGGTCGACTTGTTTGAGATTGATGATGTATGAACGATGCACCCGCAAAAATTCTGGGAAGTTGGCAAGTGCTTCACTAAATTTACCGAGCGTTTGAGATATCTGAATCTCTTGGGTTTTGGTATAAACTTTACAGTAATAATCGTCGGCTTCTACCCACAAAATGTCTTCATAAAACAAAGGTTCCATACGATCTTTAACTTTGACAAAGATACGGTCGTTGAGACCATTGGGCTTAGTTTGGTTTTGGGAGAAAGGACAAGATGTATTAACATCAGAAAATTGTTTCAGTGCTAGTTCGATGGCGTATTTGAGGTCTCGACCTCGATAGGGTTTTGCCAAAAAAGCGGCAGGAAATGTATTTTTTGCTTTTGAGAAGGTAGATTCGTCGGTATTGCTAGTCAAAAATATAACAGGAACTTCTATTAGTGTAAAGATTTGTTGTACGGTTTCGATACCGTCCCATTGTCCTGATAGCTGTACATCCATAATAATCAAATCTGGGGAAGTATCTTTTACTTTTTGATAAGCTTCTTCGCCACTTTCACACAGACCTATCACTTGGTAGCCCATTTCGGTGAGGCGGTCTTCTAAATCTGTACCAATGATAGGGTCGTCTTCAACAATCAAAATTTGTATGTTATCCATAGGTGCGTTGAGGTTTGCCCTTGGATTTTATACACCTGCGATATATAAAACACCAATATCTGATCGGCTTCACTCACAACTGAGGGGTGATTAGCCTGGGTTAGATATTTTTTAGGGTTAGGTTATTGTGCATTAACGGTTGAGTCATCAAAGTTTGTTAAAAAACAAACTCAATACAAGTAACAACATCTTTTTGAAATAATAGAAATAATTCTTGAATGGTTTCATCAAAACCAAAATTTGGTAGAGAGTTATTAAATGGTCAAATAGTCGTATAATTTTTTTTACACCAAGTAGTACTTTTGAATCTCACCTAAGTAAAACTATTGTAACTTTTTTTTATCCCTACTCTGTGATTGACACTTTCAGACCTTATGTCTCAACACTCAGCTGTAAAAACAGCTGAGACGATGTTTTTGTGCGTATATAGATTATAGTTGAGTTATTTAGTTTACTTAAGTATTCTTACTCACGTAGTTCGTGTTTTATTAAAACGAAATAGGATATCCAAGACTAAGTTTTCTTTTACTACAAAAACTTAAAGGTTGGATTAGTATATATTGAATTTTCTTCTATTTTTGTAAAAGGTTTTACTGCACTTAATACTTGATAAAAGTTTTTTGAATTAGCTTTTTTCTCTGACTTGCCTGATTATCAGCCAAATCAATGAGCAAAGAGGCGAAATTCGGCACGTAACAACCTCACATTATGAAAAACGTAAACATACTTCTTGTAGAAGGAGAGCCTATTTTTGGAGCAGATCTTAAAGAGCAGCTTCAAGAAATGGGGTATCAAGTAACAGGCCCTTTTTCGGAGGGCGAAAGAGCAATCACTTCCCTTGGCGAATCAATGCCCGACTTGATCGTGATGGATATACAACTAACGGGTGAGTGGGACGGCGTAGAAACGGCTCGGCGAATCCTTGAAAAATATAAAATACCTGTCATTTATCTTACTAGCAGCGCTGATACGGATACTTTTCTTAAAGCGAAGCATACGGCTCCGGCGGCATTTATGTCAAAGCCTTTTCGTACCCGCGACCTTAAATATACGATTGAGCTTGCCATTGCCAACCAAGAAAGATGGTGTAAATTCAATAAACAAAACCAACGCAACGAGCAAAATTTCCTACTAAGTGATCGACTGTTTATACGTACCAAAGACCGAATGGAGCGCATCTTTTTTGATGAAATCCTATGGGTAGAAGCAGAAGATTATTATTGTAGAGTGATCACCAAAGAAAATAGTATTTTGCTTACTCAAAATTTAGGCAAATTGAGTGAGGTCCTCGAAAATCGCCCAGAGTTCATCAGAGTTCATCGATCCTTTATCGTCAACCTAAAACACGTAGAGCAAATCCGCGAGCTATCGATTCATATCGGAGTCAAGCAAATCCCAATCAGTAAGTCTTCCAGAGAAGAACTCATGAGCCGATTGAAAAGAATTTAGTATTTGTCCAAAAACATGTCGAATAATCTCCCTTTTAACCCGTTTTAAAATTTTATACCATAAAACCATTAGAAATTCGTCAAATAGCTGTTCCTAATCCTGTTTTCACTGGCAAAAAAGCTACATTCACTGAAAAAAAGCACAAAACTATTCTTTTTAGTATATTTTTTAAATTTGAAATTCGTCAATAAAAATCATATTAAAAATAAGTATTATGCCATTATTAGGCTCATTTCATATCGTACAGTTCATCCCTTATACAACCACTGTATTACAATTAGTACAACTGGCTAAAAAGCTATTCCCTGAACTAAGGAGCTATTTCAATGGAAAAAACACACCATTCACTGAAAACATTTGTTATTGAAAGAGGTATAAATCAACTTTGAGCTATCAACGTTTAGTGCAGAAAACTCAATATTAATTAATTTATTCAACGTTCATGAATTTAGCCTTAACCTTAGTTCCATCTAAACCCCAGAGTCCTTATTAAATTAGTGTAATTGGCCATTAGAGTCAAGGTATCTTTTTTTCCCAGTTTTACATTTTAGCAGCGAGAAGTCAGGATTGTCTTTTTAGTACGTCTATCCTTATTTTTTCGTTGATAACGGCGATTCTCATTTACTGAAAATCCTCTAACCTTATTACGCATTTGACATCCCTAATGACAAATTCGAAGAAGAAACAATTGTTTGAGGTTTCCTGGGAGGTCTGTAACCAAGTAGGAGGCATTCATACGGTTATTCGTTCGAAAATCCCGTCAATGATAGACAAATGGGGGGAGGGTTATTTTTTGATGGGACCTTTTTTGAACAAAAAAACGGCGATTGAATTTGAGCCTATTTATCATTTAGATGATTCGCCCATTGGCAAAACCGTCAAAAAACTTCAAGAAATGGGGCTAACTGTACACTTTGGTTATTGGCTCTTAGTAACTGGCAAACCACAAGTGTTACTATTTGATATTAGTAGTATTTGGAACCGGCTAGATTCGATCAAAGCAGAGTTTCAGCGAGAATACAAAATCAAACACCTAGGCTCTGAAAACCTGACCAATCAGGTGCTTGCATTCGGTGAAATGGTGCGTATTTTTTTGACCGAATATGTAAGTGAAATTGACAAAGCTGGCGAAGTTGTCGCTCATTTTCATGAATGGATGGCAAGTAGTGGTTTGCCGAAGTTGTTTACCAGTAGAGTCAATATCGCCACGGTTTTTACGACTCACGCCACGCTTTTGGGGCGCTATATTGCCCAAAACGATGCTGATTTTCGAAGCAAATTGGAGATCATTGACTGGAGACAAGAAGCCCAGCGCTACGGAATCGAGACAGAAGCGGTGATTGAGAGGATGGCAGCGCAGAGTGCTGGTACATTTACCACGATTAGCGAAATCATTGCCAAGGAATGCATTTATTTTTTGGGGAGAGTTCCCGATTTAGTGACTCCCAATGGTATCAAACTCGAACGCTTTGCGCTACATAAGCTCGAAAATTTGCACCTCGAATACCGCAAACACATTCATAAGTTTGTGATGGGGCATTTCTTTCCGAGTTATTCTTTCGATCTCAACAAAACCATTTATTTTTTTACGTCAGGTCGATTTGAGTATAAAAACAAAGGTTTTGATATGACGCTGGATGCGCTTTCATTACTCAACAAAAAAATGAAAAAAGCCCGAATTGATACCACTATTGTGATGTTTGTGATTTCTAATCGCAACATACGGTCGGTCAATGCAACGGCCATGAATTCGCATGTGGTACTCAACGAAATCGAATCAGTTTGTAAAAATATTCAAAAAGAAGTAGGT
Source organism: Runella zeae DSM 19591 (assembly GCF_000423565.1). Taxonomy (GTDB): domain Bacteria; phylum Bacteroidota; class Bacteroidia; order Cytophagales; family Spirosomataceae; genus Runella; species Runella zeae. Next base: position 8,631 of record NZ_AUIF01000067.1, read on the forward strand.
AGTCAGTTGTTTAAAAGTATTGTTTCTAGTCAATCAGTCCAACTCCCAGATCTGAATGATTTTGTGAGTGAATACCTCCAACACAAGCGAGTTCGAACGATGCTCAGTTGGAAAACCGAGCAATTGCCTTCTTTGCTTACACATGATTTGGTAGAAGAAGACGAAATAGTAGCGCAATGTCGTAAACACAACCTCTCCAACAGCAAACAAGATAGAGTGAAGGTGGTATATCATCCAGAATTCATCTCGGTATCCAATCCTTTCTTTGGACTGGATTACGGACAGTTTGTGTGCGGTTGTCATTTAGGAATCTTTCCAAGTTTTTATGAGCCTTGGGGCTACACTCCACAAGAATGCGTGGTAAGGGGTGTTCCGACGGTGACAAGCAATCTATCAGGCTTTGGGAATTTTGTGACTCAAACCATGAGCGACCATGATGAGAGAGGGATTTTTGTGGTGAATCGTGAGTCTCAAACCTACCAAGAATCGGTAGAGCAGCTTACTGATATTATGTATCGTTTCATCAAAATGAAACGCCGTACCAAAGAAATAGAACGCAACCGTATGGAAAGCGCCCTTGATAAGTTTAGTTGGTATCAGATGCGCAACCACTATGATACCGCCCACGAGATCGCGCTCAAACGCAAAAAAAGCATGCCTCGCCCACCCACTACTCACATGGGCCCGGGAGAGGTATATTAACCAAAAACCAGTACCAAAGCAGTATCATTTTTCAGAAGTATTGAATATAGTTTAACATATCTTTCATTTTATTTTTTCGATTTTATGTCAAAGAAAATCTTGGCTGTCCTGTCTGAATACGGGTATTGGGGTGTTGAACTAGTAGGCCCCCTCGAAAAATTGGAAGCTGCTGGCTATACCGTGGAGTTTATTACTCCAAAAGGTAAAAAGGCCGAAGCACTACCTCCAAGCTACGACACTACATACGTAGATCCCCCACTCGGCGTATGTGTAACTACCCCCGAAGCTGCCGAAAAGGTAAAAGCTTTTGAAGCTACTAACCGCCTCGAACAACGTCGTAATCTGTCGGAAGAATTTCCCGAAAGACCTTATTTCTCAACGCCCAACTTCCTGAGAGCCTTCGAACAATACTACGAAGACCTCAAAGTAGCGCAAGAAGCATACACCTCCGAATATGCCGCTTTGCTACTTGTAGGTGGAAGTGGACCTATCATCGATATGGTCAACAATCAGCGCGTTCATGACCTTATTCTGGCTTTTTACAAAAAGAATTTACCTATCGGAGCCATTTGCTATGGCGTAGCACCTTTGGTTTTTGCGCGTGATTTCAATGAGCGTATTTCGATCATCAAAGGCAAGCACGTGACAGGCCACTGCATCGAATACGATTATCACGATGGTACGGGCTTCTTGAATACCGACCTCAACATGGGGCCTCCGCCGTATTGTTTGGAATACATCCTAGCTGATGCTGTAGGGCCAGACGGGCAATTCCACGGAAACTTTGGCAAAGCTACTTCTGTCATTGTGGACTATCCTTTTATCACGGCGCGCTCACTTCAGTGTTCTTTTGAGTTTGGCGAACAGTTTGTAAATGTCCTCGATAACGGAATGAAAAGATATGGGTGGTAAAACTGGTAATCAGAAAATTATTGAGCAGTTTTTGGCCGATGGTATGGATTTCATGTTTGGGAATCCGGGTACGGTAGAACAAGGATTCTTGGATGCCGTAGCTGAGTACCCCGACATGAAATACATCCTGACTTTGCAAGAAAGCATTGCAGTGATGATAGCCGACGGCTACGCTCGCCATACCCAACGTCCCACTTTGGTACAGCTGCATAGTTCGCCCGGGATTGGAAATGCCGTAGGAGCTCTCTATCAAGCCAAAAGAGGTCATGCACCTTTGGTAGTGATTGGCTCCGATGCCGGCACCCAATACATGAACATGGATTCGCAAATGGCCAATGATTTGGTAGCGATGATGGAGCCTGTTACCAAATTTTCGACGGTGGCTCTTTCTTCTAAATCGCTTCTTCGCACCCTTCGTAAAGCCATCAAAATCGCTGCCACTCCTCCCATGGGACCAGTGTATGTGTGCTTGCCGATGGATATTTTGGATGAAATCAACGAGGAAGAAGTTTTTCCCACTTGTATTCCATCTACCAAAGTACTACCCGACCCAAGTTTGATTTCGGAAGCAGCCCAAACGCTTCTTTCTGCCCAAACACCCATGATTTTTATCGGTGATGGCGTGGCGTATTCGGATGCGATTCCTGAGCTTACAAAAGTGGCCGAACTCCTAGGCGCCGAAATATACGGGGTAGATTTTGGGGATGTCATCATCGACACTACTCACCCACTCTACCAAGGTACTACGGGGCATATGTTTGGCTCTTATAGTCATCCTATCACGAGCAAGGGAGACGTTAATTTTATTGTGGGCACTTACATGATGCCTGAGGTATTTCCTGAAGAAGGTGATATCTACGCTCCCGGTGCAAAAGTGATTCATTTTGACCTTAATAGTTATGAAATCGCTAAAAATCACCGAGTTGACTTAGGGATTGTGTGTGACCCCAAACTTTCGCTCCAAGCACTTGCCGGTGAATTAGAAGCAACCATGAGCGACGAGTTTAGGGCAGCTGCTGCCGCAAGAACCCAAAAGATTGGGGAAGCGAAAGCCGCCAAATTAGCGGCAGAATTGGCAAAAGACCAAGCCCAAAAAGGGAAATCACCTTTGCAAATGTCGCAGTTTGCCGAAATTTTGGCTCAAAAACTTCCCGCAGATGCCATCATTTTTGATGAAGCCTTGACGAGCTCTCCGGCTATCACTCGCTATATTCCGCCACGTGTTCCGGGCAATTATTTCGTAACAAGGGGAGGGTCGTTAGGAATTGGTTTTCCTGGGGCTATCGGTGCCAAACTCTCTCAACCCCACAAAACCGTAATAGGCTTTTCGGGAGACGGAGGAAGTATGTACACCATCCAAACCCTTTGGTCGGCTGTAAGGCATAAAGCAGGTGCTAAGTTTGTGGTTTGTAACAACGGTTCTTACAAACTATTGCAGCTCAACATTGATGTATATTGGAAAGAACGCAACATCGACAAGCACCCATATCCCCTACCCTTTGACTTATCTTATCCCGCTATCAGATTCGATATTTTGGCACAGTCGATGGGAGTCAAAGCCGTGAGGGTCGAAAAAGAAGAGGAAATCTTGCCGGCTATTGAGCAAATGCTCGCCGACGACGAACCCTTCTTAATTGATTTGGTACTAGAAGGTGATTACAAACCCGACTGGGTCAAGACTAATTGCTCACAGTAAGTAAGGTAAGTGCTAAAAAATGGTTTTAGCACTTCGTAGGCAGTAAAAAGTCATTGAAAAGCTGCCATTTATCTCAATTTTTTACTCAACATTCAACGAAAAAACTCATATGCTCACCAAAGAATCTATCGAAGCACTTGCTGCTGTTTGGTACAGAAAATTAGATGTCCATGCTCCCATGGTCGAACTTCTCCCCCTTCTCATCGACGACGGTCTTGAGATGGTTTTCCCAGAAGCAACTGTCTATGGACATGCGGGTTTTGAAGGATGGTTTCAGAGGGTTATTCGTATATTTTTTGACGAAGTACACACCCTCAAACTCGTAGAACCTACCATTACCGACGATACTGCAGTGGTAAAAGTGGTGGTAAAATGGGAAGCAAGTGTATGGAATGCGCCTGATGCTTATAGCAAGCGTATCACTTTGGATGCCTACCAAACTTGGGAAGTAAAAGCTGGCCCTAACGATACAGCTTTGATTACCAAATACACCGTAGATGACCTAAAATACTACGAAGGCTCGGCTACACTCTAACAAACAAATAAGCTCCCTAACCCCTGCCCTATCATGTCTTTTAATTTTATCAATATCAAAAAAATTGAGAATGAGGCAGTTACCATCCATTGTGTTCAGGCCCCTGAAGACGGCGAAATGGTGAATGCGCAAATCATTGAAACGCCCAACAAGCTTTTGCTTATTGATACGCTTCAATTGAAACCTCACGCTGATGAGTTGAAGCTCTACATTGATAGCCTCAACAAACCTTTAGATAAAATTTTGATTTCTCATCATCACCCTGACCATTGGTTTGGGGCGGCATCTTTTGAAGGCTATCCTATCAGTGCCTTTCCAGAAGTGATTGGAATCATCAATGCGTTGGCAGATTATTTGCTGGGCTATCACCGCAGCCTTCACCCCGACACCCCCGATGTCATTCCTTCCAATAAAGTATTGCCTACTATACCGTTGGAAGAAGGCTCCATAGATTTTGACGGAATCACGATCAACCTTCAAAAAGTTTACGAAACGGAGTGCCCCGTCAATTTAGTCGTTGAGATACCCGACCATAAAATCCTGTTGGCTCAAGACCTCGTCTACAACAAAGCCTATCCTTATTTTGGCGAACGTACCCAAGCAGGCGAATATGGCTTCGACAATTGGATTGCGGTTCTTGAATCTTTCGCAGCTAAAGGCTATGAGCATATTTTGCCCGGCCACGGTGACCCTACCGACCTCTCTATCATTCCTACTATGGTTGGGTATTTGAATTTTGCCAAAGCCAAAGTCAATGAAGGCTTAAGGGGTGAAGATCTCATCAATAGCATCAAAGCCGAATACCCTGGCTATGGGCTTGAGCTGACGCTTCACATGTCCAATTATATGCTGTTTGTTTTTCAAAATCAATAAGTTAACCACAAACTCAACGGAATTTAGCACATGAAAAACGTACCCGATACCAAACTAGGGAATATGTATCGCGAACATATTCAGTTCATTTTGGACAAAAATATTGAAGCTTTATTAGACCAATATACCGATGATGCTCTCCTCATAAGTAGCTTCATGAAAACACCCATCATCTATAAAGGCCGCGACCAAATCCGCGAGCATATGCAGGGGATTTTGGGTATCGATGGTTTAGAGTCTGACATTGTTTTTTGGGCAGAAACCGAAGATCCCGAAACACTCATGATTACCGAACAAATCACTATGACTACCAAAGATGGCGTAAGTCAGATGCGATTTGCTGATAGTTGGGTATTGCGCAATGGGCAGATTGCCATTCACTTTGCGGGTATGGTGCAGCATCCCGACGGCTCTCTCGCCTAGTTATATTTTCAAACTCTCCAATAAGAGTATAATTGCTCAAAAACATGGACTTAAAAGTAAAAATAAACGGAAAAGAATATGCTAGCGACGTAGAGCCGCGCGCACTTCTGGTAGATTTTTTACGGGATTCAGCTCATCTCACTGGAACGAAGGTAGGGTGTAACTCAGGAAACTGTGGAGTATGTACGGTATTGGTGAATGGCAAGGCTACCAAAAGTTGTCAGCTACTTGCCATCGAAGCCGAGGGTAGTGATATTACCACTATCGAAGGTCTGGCCCAAAACGGTGAACTGCACCCACTTCAAAAGGCTTTTTGGGAAAATCACGCCGTTCAGAATGGTTTCTCTACTCCCGGTACGATTATGTCGGCGGTGGAGTTGTTGAGCCAAAACCCATCACCAAGTGATGCCGACATCAAACAATGGCTTCAGGGTAACCTCAGCCGCGAAACGGGCTATCAGCAAGTAGTGGAGTCTATCAAAGCGGCGGCAGCCGAGCTCAGAGGCGAAACCTCTACCAATGAGCAAGCCCCCCCTACGTCTTATATTGGGCAATCTCCCAAAACCCGCAAAACCAAAGAGCTTATCACCGGCGACGCGCAATTTATTGCGGACATGTCGCTTCCCAATATGCTCCATGCAGCCATTTTACAAAGTCCTCATGGTCATGCCAACATTTTGAGCATTGATACTTCTGAGGCCGAAGCTATGCCGGGTGTGGTAAGGATTTTTACCTGGAAAGACACCCAGCAAGTAATGCCCATGCCGGTGATTTGGATTCCTCCTTTCACCGAAAGTCATTTCTTGCCCCACCCTTCAGGAATTGTGCCCGGCTCGCATTCGGTTTTTGCCAAAGACCGAGTTCGGTTTGTGGGGGATCAATTGGCCGCCGTAGTGGCCGAAACCCGCCAGCAAGCCTACGATGCCCTCGATAAAATCAAGGTTGAATACGAAGCGCTTCCGGTAATATTGGATGCCGAAGAAGCCGTAAAAGACGGCGCGCCTCAGCTACACGAGACCGCCCCCAACAATACCATGATTCATACGGTTTTTGGGGACAAAGACGCTACTCAAGCTGCTATCGACGAGTCGGAAGTGGTAGTAGAGCAGCGAATTTACAACCAAAGGCTTATGCACAACACGCTGGAAGTGAGAGGGGTGCTTGCTCAACACGACCCCGCCACCAATCAGCATACTATCTGGACCAACACCCAAATCCCCTACCCGCACCGCTTACTGATTTCGCTGTATGTATTGGGGATTCCTTACAACAAGCTGCGGGTAATTGTACCTTATATGGGAGAAAGCAATGGTTGTAAAGGCAATCTTTACCCCGATACTCCCCTTGTGTTGTGGATGGCACGCGAACTAGGCCGCCCTGTAAAATGGGTCGATACCCGCGCTGGTTTTTCTCGCAATACAGCCCAATCAAGAGATCAAATTCAGCACGTAAAAATCGCTGGAACCAAAGACGGAAAAATTACCGCTCTTAGCTGCAAAGCCTATAGCAATGTGGGCGCTTATCCTGTAATCAATGCCCCAGGGCAGCCACTTGCTTTGATTGGAAGAAGTATCACGGGAGCCTATGCGATTCCGCACGCCTCTTACGAAATCAACGTAGTCTATACCAACAAAGTCCCCACGGCTCCGATGAGGGGTTCGGGAAGAGCCGAGGCTATCTTCTTGATAGAAAGAGCCATCGAGCGTTTTGCCAGAGAAATTGGGATGGACTCAGCCGAAGTACGACGTATCAATATGGTCAAAAGCGACCAATTCCCGTTTGAAAATGGTTTGGGTTGGACTTATGATTCGGGCAATTATGCACAAAACTTAGACTTAGCCCTCGAAAAAGCTGGCTATGCCAATCTCTCCCAAATGAAAGCAGATGCCCTCCAACGTAACAAACTTCTAGGGCTGGGAATAGGCTCGTATGTAGCCGTAGCGGGTGTTGGAAATTCGGCCAAAATGGGCGGCGAAGGTTTGATGAGTGGTACGTGGGGAAGTGCTTATATTCACATTGCTCCTTCGGGCGAGGTAGCTATTACTACAGGAGCGCAACCTCACGGTCAAGGTCAAGATACGACCTTTGCGCAGATTGCGGCCCAAGAACTACAAATTCCGATGGATTATGTAACTATCCAGCACTCAGATACGGATTTGCCGCTGTATTATGGTCAAGCAAGCTACGGAAGCCGGTCTTTGAGCGTGGAAGGGGTGACTGTCCAGAAAGCCTGCCAAATGGTGATTCAAAAAGCTCGCGAATACGCCGCTTACTTGTTTAAAATGCCGCTTGATTTGATTGAATATAAAGAAGGAAAAGTAATTGGAATCCCTGCCCCCGAACAAGCCGTTATGACGCTCCAACAGGTAGCACTGATGCTGTGGTTTGGATGGGATTTGCCAGAAGGTATGTCGCCAGGCTTGGAGGCAACGGCTTATTTTGACCCCAAAAACTTCAACTTTCCTTTTGGTACGCACATAGCCATAGTGGAAGTAGATAAAGACACTTGCGCTGTTGAATTGGTCAATTACATCGCCGTCGATGATTTTGGGGTAGTCATCAACCCCGAAGTAGTACGTAGCCAAACGCATGGCAATATTTTGCTAGGAATAAGCCAAGCTTTGTCAGAAGAAGCACGCTATTCTCCCGAGACAGGCCAAGTATTGACCGATGATTTTGATACCTATTCGATTGCACGTTCGAGCTGGATTCCTCATTTGGAACTTCACCGAACCGTCACGCCATCACCTTCCAATCCATTGGGAGTAAAAGGTGTAGGTGATGTAAGCAACCCTCCGGTAGCCCCTGCGGTAGTCAATGCCATATGCGATGCATTAGCTGACTATGGAGTCAAGCACATAGATATGCCCGTGACCCCTGAGAAGATTTGGCAAGCCATTTATTCTACCTAAACCTTTTTGATTCAATCATCATGACTATCAATCCGTTTGAATACGCCGCGCCGTCTACTTTAGACGAAGTATTCAAACTCATCCAGCAAAACGGCTCGCAAGTACTGGTGGGAGACCAGGCTTTTGTAAGCCAACTGAAAAAAGGCCTCCTCAGCCCCAAAGCAGTCATTAGCCTCAAAAATATTCCAGAATTGGATAAAGTTGTGCAACAACAAAATACCCTCGTGATTGGGACTACGACCACTTACGCCGCCCTAGTCAAGAATCCTGCCTTGGGTGCATATCCTGCCTTGGGTCAGGCTTTGGCCGCTATTGGAGATCCTCATGCCATCAACAATAGTACCATCGGGGGTGCTTTTTATTATGGAGGTGCTTTGCACGGGCACGTTTTGGCCGCCCTTATGACCCTCGACGGCCAGCTTCTTATCGCAGATGCGACCCATGAGCGTGTCACTCCTATCACCACTTTTTATCAGGAGGGTGGTGTCAAAAGTCTCGCCCAAGGCGCACTTATCCGAGAGGTACACATCCCTGCCCCTACGGGTGCTTCTTCTTACGAAAACATGAGTTTTCTGGGTGGTGGCCGTACGATCTGTGGGGTGGCCGTTGCGCTTGACAAAACCGACGGACTAGTGTCTCACGCCCGTGTTACGTTGTCGGGTTGTATTGCGATTCCTGTAAGGCTCGAAGAAGTCGAAAAAGCGCTCCTAGGTGCTCCTGTTAGTTCTAATGATGTCGAAAATGCCCTCGAAAAACTCGAAAGCGAAGGACTCACTTTCCAAAACGAGCCCGCCGTTCATGAGGCATATCTGCTACATCTCATTAAAGTATTACTCAAAAAATCAATTATGAAGCTCTAAAAAATAGACTGTTATGACTAACCAAGAATTTTATGAAAACCATTTGAAATTGCTCGCTGAAAACGATGTAAATGTACTCGTAGAGCATGATTACCATGACGATGCCGAGATGATTTTGCACGTAGCTGATGAGCCGATTCATTTGAAAGGTAAAGAAGCTCTTCTCCAGCAACTTGGCGATTATCTTAAATACATTTATCGGGGGTTTATTTCTACCGAAAAGTTGGCAATCACCGATGATAGTATCTTTTTGGAAGCCACTATCAATACCACCAATGGTCCTTCCAAAGTATATGACGCCCTCTATATGAAAGACGGCAAAATATTCCGTCACTATTCAGGACTCAAATAAACTTTAAACATACAACCTTTAATAGATTTAAAATAAAGCATCATGAGCAAGAAAGTTTTGATTTTAGCGTCGAACGTTGGTCTTTGGGCCGAAGAATTGCAAGCCCCTTGGGATGCCCTCAAAAAAGCTGGTTTTGATTTGACTCTTGCCACGCCAAAAGGGATTACTCCTCTGCCGATGGTTTTGAGTATGGACAAAGATTTTATTGACCCCATGCAAAACTACAACGTCAACCCTGCCGAAGTAGTGGATCGTTGCAACGAAATTCTTGACACGGGCGAATGGGACAGCCCCATCAAAATCGAAGATGCCGTCATGTCAGACTATGATGCGTTGGTATTGGTAGGTGGCCCAGGCTCGGCTCTTGATATTGTAGGAAATCCTTTTGTGCATCAACTTTGCGTGGCTGCCTACGAGCAAGGAAAAATCCTTGGCGCACTATGCTACGCAGTAGGTGCTTTTGTATGGGCTCGCGAAAGCGATACGCTTCACCGCAGTATCATCTATGGCAATAAAGTCGTAGCTCACCCACGCGAATGGGACTTCACGGGTATGATGAACTATCCTTTGGTAAGAGCCAACGAAGCCAACCCTGGCACGGACATCGTGACGCAGGGCTTTGCCTTCCCACTTTTGGTGATTGTGGAAGACGCCGTAGGCCCTAATGGCCGGGTATATTCTGACCCTACTGCCAATCGCCAAAAACCACAAGTACATTATGACCATCCGTTCGTTACGGCGCTTTCGGTAGAGTCATCGATTGCTTTTGGTGACAAACTAGTGGAAGTTCTTTCCTAATCTAACTCTCCGTACCTTATGAAACTCAAGGGAAAAAAAATCGGAATCTTGTTTGAGGCCGATTATTATGAAAACGAAATATTTTATTACCAATACAGATTTCCTGAAGAGGGCGCAGAGGTTCATTTCTTGACTCGCTTGTGGGGGCAGCCCAAAATCACCTTTCATGGACACGAGCACAAAGTGCCGATGGATTGCTGGGAAAGTTTTGAAAACATGAGCGATGAAGAATTGAAGAGCTATTCGGCTATTATCGTTCCTTCGGGCATGGTTTCGGACCGGTTGAGATACACCGAAGATGTCGAAAAAATCCCCCCTGCCACTGAGTTTTTGAAAAGGGTATTTGCCGAACCTACCATCTTAAAAGGAATCATCTGTCATGGATTGTGGCTGGTTGCTCCCGCTACCGAACTGGTCAAAGGTCGTCATTTGGTGTGTCACAACAACCTCATCGGCGATGCTAAAGCCTACGGAGCTATCTATACCAACGAAGATGTAGTCGTAGACGGTGACTTGGTAACGGGACGCTCGGGAGGACATGCGCACTTTTTTGCCAAAAAAATCATCGAAATCCTTTCAGAAAAAGCCTAAACCTACGCCCACTCATGATTCAAACCTCTTTTTTTCACGTAGCTGTCACGGTCAAGGATCTAAGTGCTTTTGAAAACTTTTATTCAAAATACTTTGGTTTTCGGAGAGCTCGTACCATTTCGCTGGGAGAAGGTAAAGAACTTGTGTTCTTGAAAGACGCAGGCAATTTCTATTTTGAAGTATTTCCGCCTGATGAAGAAAGACCTATCCCCCTTGCCGAAGGCGATGGCCCTCATTATCAAGGTATTCGTCATTTAGCATTTTCGGTAGAAGATGTGGATGCCAAACTCGCCGAGATGGGCTCAGATGCAGTAATCACGCTAGGGCCGTTGGCCTTCGATGACTTTATTCCGGGTTGGAAAACAGCTTGGGTCAAAGACCCTGAAGGCAATATCATCGAAATCACGCAAGGATACGTTGACGAAGAAAGTCAATCATAATTGCTTTTTATTTAACCTTTTAACTTACTCAATTCATGAAACTCGATTTTACATTTTCAGATACCCTCGCGGGCTATGTTCTGGAATATAATGCCGCCGAAAAATGGTACACCGTCGAAACCTCCGATAAGCGTGTTTTCAAAGTAAACTTACTTCCTTCTACCTACGCTCGTACCTTCCGCAACTTAGAGGAATCTTACCAAGATGCTTCGGGTGTCATGCATGATTTACTGGCAAAACCTGGGCAATTTGTGTTTTCTTACGGTACTTTCTATCCACCACTTGAGGGAGGAGATTATGTATTTGAGGTACAATGGATGATTTTCCCAAGTACTGCCCCACTCGAATACCGCCACGAAGCCCAAGATTGGTGGATTAATCAAATCTCATCGATTGCTTCTAGCTACCTCAAATGGCAGTTTAACTATCCCCAAGAAGAAATCAATTACAAAAACTACCGAACCATGCTACACCTAGCAGGCTCGAAAAAGGGGGATTATTTGCAAGAAACCGATACCATCTCTCGTATGGTGTATGGTTTTGCTTCTGCCTACATGATTACGGGAAATGAGGCATTTTTGGAAGGTGCCGAACTCGGCACCGAATACCTCCGCGACCATATGCGTTTTTATGACCAAGACGCTGATTTGGTATATTGGTATCATGGCGTAAAAGTACAAGGACAAAAAGAAACCAAATTGCTCACTTCTGAGTTTGGTGATGACTGGGATTCGTTGCCGATGTATGAGCAAATCTACGCTTTGGCCGGCCCTACGCAGACCTATCGCCTCACTGGAGACCCGCGCATCATGTGGGATATCGAAAAAACCATCGAACTCTTTGAAAAATACTTCAAAGACAACGAAAAAGAAGGTTACTTCTCTCACATCGACCCTATCACCCTCGACCCTCGCGCGGAGTCGTTGGCTCACAACCGCGCCCGCAAAAACTGGAACTCCGTAGGTGACCACGCTCCTGCTTACCTTATCAACTTGTATTTGGCAACGGGCGAGAAAAAATACGCTGACTTCTTGGAATATACTTTCGATACCATCACCAAGTATTTCCCTGATTATGAAAACAGTCCGTTTGTGCAAGAAAAATTCTTTGAAGATTGGAGCAAAGACCAAACGTGGGGATGGCAACAAAACCGCGCCGTAGTAGGTCACAACCTCAAAATCGCTTGGAACTTGATGCGGATGCAATCATTGGTCGCGAAAGATTCTTACTTAGAATTTGCCAAAAAAATCGCATCCTTGATGCCAGAGGCGGGTTCTGACCAGCAACGCGGCGGATGGTATGATGTAGTAGAACGCGAAACCAAAACCAATGGCCGTCATCAATTTGTATGGCACGACCGTAAAGCATGGTGGCAACAAGAGCAAGCAATCTTGGCCTATATGATTTTGCATGGTATCCTCAAAGACGACGAATACCTCAAGTACGCTCGCGAGTCGGCAGCCTTCTACAATGCATTCTTCTTGGATACCGACGACGGCGGGGTTTACTTCAACGTCTTTGGCAATGGTATGCCTTATCTCTTGGGTACAGAGCGTTTCAAAGGAAGCCACTCGATGAGCGCTTACCATAGCACAGAGCTTTGCTTCTTGTCGGCTGTATATACCAACTTGCTGATTACCAAGCAGCCTACTTATTTCTACTTCAAACCATATCCCAACGGTTTCAAAGACAACAAACTCTTTGTGTCGCCAGATATTCTCCCTGCAGGTAGTGTGTATATCAGTGAATGCTACATCAACGATGAGCCATACACTGATTTTGACGCCAATGCTTTGACCGTGACGCTTCCTCAAACCGACGAGCGGGTACGCGTAAAAGTTCTTTTGACTCCTGTTCAGTAAACCTTCTTATTCATAAACGACATGAAAATAGCCGAAAACATAGTTGAGAGCATTGCTGTCATTGAGGTAGAAGGTAATATCGACAGCAAAACCGCACCCGAATTTGAGAAAGCGGCCATCAACGCTATCAAAGGACAAGGGCAAGTCATCATCGACTTAAGCAAAGTTGAATTCCTTTCCAGTGCTGGTTTGCGGGTATTGCTGATGATTTACCGCCAAATCAAAGCCCAAAACGGCAAAGTGGTATTGGTGGGGGTATCAGAAGAAATTCAAGACGTAATGTCTAATACTGGTTTTATTAACTTCTTTATCATCGTGGCTACCATCGAAGAAGGAATAGAATCGCTAAAACAAGGCTAAAAATATGGCAGATATTCGGATTGATTATTACCCCACCCATGAGCATGAGGGTATCAAGTTCAGAAGAGGGCGTCCACTTCCATTTGGGGCTACAATGGTCCCAAATGGAGTTAACTTTAGTGTATATTCGAGTGCCGCAATCTCTTGTACGTTGGTACTTTTTGAAAGAGGCGAAGCTCAACCTTATGCCGAAATCCCATTTCCTGACGAATTCAGAATCGGGGATGTCTTTTGCATGACGGTCTTCGACCTTGATTATGAAAGGCTCGAATACGGCTATCGTATGGATGGTCCTTTTATCCCAGAGCAAGGCTACCGATTCGACAAAAACATCATTTTGAGTGACCCTTATTCTAAGGTACTTGGAGGGCGTGATACTTGGCGAGCCGAACCCAACTGGGACAACATCTATCCTTATCGCTCTCGACTTGCCTTCGAGGATTTTGACTGGGAAAACGACCACCCGCTCGAAACCCCCATCGAAGACTTGTCTATCTACGAAATGCACGTCAGAGGCTTTACCAGCCACCCATCAGCCGACATCAAAAACGGCGGTACTTTTAGCGGTATTCGCAGCAAGATTCCTTATCTTAAATCCCTGGGTATCAACTGTATCGAATTGATGCCTATCTATGAGTTTGACGAATGGGAAAACAGCCGCGTCAACCCCGAAAATGGCGAAATGCTCGTCAACTATTGGGGCTATAGTACCGTCAACTTTTTCTCTCCAAAGGCAGGATACGCCGCTACTGGGAAGTTTGGGATGCAGGTAGATGAGCTCAAAACACTCATCAAAGAGCTCCACAAGCACGGAATCGAAGTGTTTTTGGACGTAGTGTTCAACCACACTGCCGAAGGCGATCACCGAGGTCACACGATTTCTTTTAGGGGTATCGACAACAAGACCTACTATATGCTTACGCCAGAAGGCTACTATTTCAACTTCTCTGGTACGGGCAATACCCTCAACTGTAACCATCCCGTGGTGCGCAATATGGTGCTCGACTGCCTACGCTATTGGGCTTCCGAATACCACATCGACGGGTTCAGGTTTGACTTGGCCGCTATCTTAGGTCGTGCCCAAGATGGTAGTCCATTGAGCAATCCTCCTTTGTTGGAATCACTAGCCTACGACCCTGTATTGGCCAAATGTAAATTGGTAGCCGAAGCTTGGGATGCGGGTGGATTGTACCAAGTAGGGTCATTCCCTGCCTATGGTCGGTGGGCCGAATGGAACGGAAAATACCGCGACGCCGTTCGCCGCTTCTTAAAAGGTGACACAGGCCTTGTGGGCGAAATCTCGCAGCGTATTCAAGGCTCTCCTGATTTGTATTCTTCGAGAGGACCTACCGCGAGTATCAACTTTGTGGCTTGTCATGACGGG
>NZ_AUIF01000068.1 GCF_000423565.1 Runella zeae DSM 19591
CTATTCCGGGGTGGTTTGGGTCTGAAAATCAAGGAGGTGGTATTGCATTATATGACCTAAACGGAAATGGTAAACAAGACATGATTGCCTATCACATTAATAATCCTGCGGGCGAAAATCATGGTTACTATCGGGTGGGCTGGAATATCATCTAGCCTGAGATATAACGATCCAGACACACTACAAAAAAGGCGTGTGTCTGGATTAAGTGTGAGTTAATCATAATACAACTGTTTGGGAATGTTCTGAATAAAATGTTTTTATGTATATAGTTTTTGTAACGCACTCTTTTTCAGTGCTGATGTATAAAAAATAAACACCATCATTGAGTTCTTTGAGGTTTAATTTTTGGACAAAATGAAAACTACCTCTTTTTATGAACCCTCGGTGTAATATCTTATTTTTTTCATCCATAAGCCGTACTTCTAGATACTGTTCAGTCGGTTTTTCGACGCCAATCCATAGCTGAGAACGATGATTGGCCGTTACTTGGGTTTTTAATTGAGGGTTGTCTTTGCCGTCGGTAGGTATTGCACGAGTGCAAAGAGGCACACTTGCTACTAGAGCGAGTAAGAAGGATTTCATGGTTGAGAATTTGTTTAAAATGGCTGTTTGGTTGTGGTCATTATCAAGACTTCCCAAAAGTAAAGGACGTAGAAATAATGGCTATTTGCTTTTGGCTAAAGTGTAAAAAATGAACGTTGAAATGGCAGAATAGGGTGCTCACAAAAAACAAACCGATGACAGGAGTAAGTGCCTCCTGTCATCGGTTTGTTTTTTTGCTTTAATAAAACCTAAATCTTAATTCCCCAAGTACTGTTCATTTCCCGTCCAAGAAGAGCATTTGCTTCTTTGTCGTTTTTAAAAGTTTCCTTTTTAGGGTTCCATTGTAGAGGGCGCTTAAGTTGATAGGCGATGTTTCCGATGTTGCAAACGGAAGCCGTACGATGCCCAATCTCAACATCGCAGATAGGCTTGCTACGTTTGCGCATGGCATCAAAAAAGTCTTTGTAATGGTTTTCACTTTTATAGACATGCTTCTCATTTTCTCCGATTACTTTATCTTTAAGTGACGCGGGAGTAGTTTCGAGTTTTTTTCTTTGTACTCTGATTTCTCCTTCACTGCCTGTGAATAAAATAGCGTTACTCCAATCCCATTTTTCGTGGGTCATGGTGATGCCATTGGCGTAGCGATAAGTTAAGAAAGGATTGTCTTTGCCATCGGGTGCAATGACTTCTACCGGGCCACTATCGTCCATATCCAAAGCCCATTGTACAATATCAAACATATGCGCACCCCAATCGGTAACCATACCACCGCCGAATTCTTTGTAATTGCGCCAATTCGGAAATACATCTTTGGAAGTAGGAGGAGCCAACTCTGAGTTGAAAGCCACGGGCAAATTAGGCCCCAGCCAAGCATTCCAATCCAAGCCATCGGGAATGGGTTCGGCGGGTAGGTTGTAGGCTACTGGAGGAGGTCCTACGTTTACTTTAATGCTTTTGACTTCGCCAATGTAGCCGTTGCGAATTAGCTCGGCTGTTTGACGAAATTCGGGCCACGACCGCTGCATACTTCCTGTTTGAAATACTCGTTTGTGTTTACGAGCGGCTTCTACCATTGCTCTTCCTTCTTTAACAGTCAGAGAAAGAGGCTTTTCGCAATAAATATCCTTCCCTGCTTCAGCGGCCCTGACGGCCATGGCCGCGTGCCAATGGTCGGGGGTGGCAATGACCACCGCATCTACGTCTTTGCGTGCAAGCAATTCCCGAAAATCATTGTAAACTGGAATATCGGAATATGAACCTTGGCCCGTATTTTTTTCATAATATGCCTTGATTCGGTCTAAAGTAAGTTGAGCCTTGGCTTTGTAAACTTCGCTGAGGGCTACAATGCGAGCTTCGCCAGTACTCAAAAACGAATTGGTAAGACCGCGACCTTGCTTGCCTGTGCCGATAAAACCCAAAGAAATCATGTCGCTAGGGGCTAAGTATTTGGAACCGTCGGGGCGCTTGCCACCCAACACAAACCGAGGTACAATCATGATACCCGCCAAAGCCGAAGAAGCTTGTCCTACAAACTGACGGCGATTTAGGATGTTTTCTTTTTT
Source organism: Runella zeae DSM 19591 (assembly GCF_000423565.1). Classification (GTDB taxonomy): domain Bacteria; phylum Bacteroidota; class Bacteroidia; order Cytophagales; family Spirosomataceae; genus Runella; species Runella zeae. The sequence continues at coordinate 2,112 of NZ_AUIF01000068.1, forward strand.
CATATAACAAATTGTAGATTAAAGGAATCAAAAATAAATTTCCTAATAGAAGATAAAGGGTTGTAATTTAGGATTTTAGGTTACTTATATTCATTGAGCTGCACTTTCATTAAAGTAGGAAATACCCAAGCAAAATGATGCGTGGTATTGATAATGGGCTGAACCGCTGTGACGTATGTAGTGTACCGTGAATCTTGGTAAATATTAGCCATTGAAGCGAGTAGCAGCCCAGGCCAGTTTTCGGGAGAACCAGGGCGCGGATTTTCAAACCATTTCCATTCTTTGGGATTCAAATTATAATAGTAAAGATAATCGAGGGCATTTTTGAGAGAGCGATTGTCTTGGCTTAAAAAGAAAAGATTTTCGCCCGTGGCATTATAAGCTACCCAACAAGCGGCCGTAATAGGTGCCAACGAAAAGTAAGTGTACCAAATCCCGTTGGCTCCACGGCGGGTCTCTTCGGGCATGCTGCCATCGGGGGCTATTTTGTGAAAAAGGTCGCTTTTGATGAGGCGGATATTTTCGGCGATTTCGGCTGAGTCCTCCAAAAAATAAGCAGAAAGAATCGAGCCAAATCGTCCCCAATCTGCCCAGTTGTTTTTACGATTTCTGATTTCATTGCAAGCCTTTAGATAAACACCCTTGACCCATTTTTTGAACATCATCTGCTCATCATCTTTCCATCCTTTATAAGGCATCAATAATTCGCCGGCCATCACCATGCCACTTCCTGCGTATGCCATCACCAAGCTTCCGTCGGCTTCCGAATATTGAGTGTTTAGTTCAGCCCAGCTTTTAAGGATAGAACGAGATTTGTCAGCGTATTTGGCTTGTCCGCTTAGCTGATATGCTAAGGCACAAGCATAGGCATCAAAAGAATCTGAGTTAAGACTTTTGGAGTTTTTACGGTGCATTTCGGCATTGACATAATATCCTGGCACGCTAAAATCAGCCAATGCGTGATTAGGATGCACAAGGGCCGAATCGGCGTAGGCAATAAGCTGCCGATAAGCATCATAATAAGGCTGGCGTTGAGATTGAATTTGAGCTTTTACAAACGCAATTTGTGCTTTGGGATGCATCCCGCCAGGGTGCTCAAGTGCCTTGGCTATCAGCGATGTGCAGATTATAGCCAAAAACAGAAGAATAGAGTTGAGATTCATAGTCATAAAAGCCACGTCTCAAAGCGATATAACTGAAAATGAAGGGTTATTTTGGAGGTTCACTTTTTTAAGCCCTCATTGAATAGCTGCATTGTGTTGTCTGATATATTCGATATAGGTCTTTTTGATGACACCATTCTTTAAAATCTTTTATGGGGGCTCTAGCACACCTTACAGTCCTTTGCGTGGGTAGTAGACTACTTTTTTGGCAAACCTCTTTGGTTCTTAACCAAGCTATCTTCTGACACAAAAAAACAATGAGATTTCAAGATTCAATTTGTAAGGCATGAAGAAAGGGGAAAAGAATGTTTTTGGATGAAGGAAATCAACAATAAACGAAGAAAAATGAAAGTATAAGGAGATTTTTTTGAACTTTTGGCAACGTTCCCGGCAACGATTGCATAAAAAAAGACAATAATTTATTTGTTAAGTTCAATATTTAAGGTCAATTTCGAATTGAATAAATTCCAGAATATATCATTTCTTTATTAATACTTTCAATTCATTGTGAATTATAAATCTCTCCCTGACGAAATGCTTTTGCTCTACCTCCGCACGGGGGACGAAAAAGCTTTTCGTGAGATTTATTTACGTTATTGGCGAAAATTATACGCTATGGCGCGACAAAAAATTCAGGATGTTGAAGGATTGGAAGAAATCATTCAAGATATTTTTTTGCGATTATGGGAGCGTCGTGGCACACTGCAAATCCAACAGCTTGATGCGTATCTTTTTACAGCTGTAAGATACGCTTGCATCAATCATCTAAAGTCGATAATGACTCAAGAAAAATACGTTGCCTATGCCACCTATCATTCAACAGAGTTTTGTTGTGATACCGAGGAGCAGTTAGAACTTGATGATTTGATAAATGCCGTTGAACAACAGTTGAATACATTGCCCGAAAAAACAAAAACTATTTTCAAAATGAATCGCCTTGAATACAAAACAGTCAAGGAGATTTCTTGTAAATTAAAAATACCAGAACGTACCATAGAGTACCACCTGAGTCAAGCTATCAAATCTCTTCGAGTGTATCTTCAGGATTATCTTCTCCTAACTGTTCTGTTTTCTTACTTCAGCTGAATTTGCAATTTTTAAGAATTGTATTTTACGAACAAGTTTTGTTCATAATAAGCATTTTTATTGAATTTTTATTATAAATTATAAAACGATTTGCGGTCTAGCATATCCTAAATTGACTTATACTGTGAAAACATTTAAATAAAACTATGAGCCGAAAAAGCTTTGGTTTACTCTTGCAAAAATACTTACGAGGCGAATGTACCCCCGAAGAAAAGTCATTGGTGGAGCATTGGTATGGACTGCTTGAAGCAGAAACGGGTGAATCTGTTGACAATACAGATATGGACGAGCTTGAAGAACAGCTATGGAGCCGCATTCAATCCAAAAAGAAATCCGAAAATGTACAAAATACCGTTCTAATCAACCGTTGGGGGTGGATGGGCATTGCAGCGTCTCTTCTTTTGGTGGGTGGATGGTATTTCGTGAATATTTTTGGTGCAGAACTTTGGGAATCTTCTTCTGTTACTATTTCCGAAAAAAGTGGTTGGGTCGAGCGATTCAATACCTCAGATAAGCCTTTGCTCATCAAACTCGAAGAAGGAAGTACGGTACAATTGTCGCCTCAAAGCACACTACGTTATCCCCGAAAATTTGCTTCCGACACCCGAGTAGTGTTCTTGAAAGGAGATGGTTTTTTTAATATTCAAAAACAACCTGAACGGCCCTTCTTTGTGCATACAAACAATATTATTACCAAAGTATTGGGTACTAGTTTTTTTATCAGAACCGAAGCTGAAACCCAGAAAGTCAGGGTAGAGGTAGTGACTGGAAGAGTAGCGGTATACGAAGACTCAAACGAAAAAAAAATATCTGAAGCTAATGGCGTAGTGCTTACCCCCAACCAAATGGCTACTTATTTTAAAGAGCAGCAGCACTTTGTGACAGGGCTGGTCGAAAATCCAGTAGTACTGCCCACCGCAATTATCGAAAAAAAGGAATCTTCGATGCGGTTTGACGATGTGCCGCTGGAGGAAGTGCTTTCTCAAATCGAAAAATTTTATGGAATAGAGATTATTGTTGAAAATGAACCACTAAACCGTTGTCCTCTCACCGCAGATTTAACCAATCAACCCTTATATACCCAACTCGATCTTATTTGTGCCGCTCTCAGGGCCAAATATGATGTAAGAGGAACCACCATTTTGATAAATGGTAAAGGATGTGAATAATTAAGCATTCAGAAAATTGTATCACTCAAACCCAGTTTGACTCTATGAACATAACCACCAAAGCCTAAAAAATTCATTATCAATCAAAGACGCCGGCCGTGCTACCAACACAAACCGGCGCCAAAACAGATTCTTTAGCTGCTTGGGAAGACGGCAAATCAAGCCCCAAGCAGAAAGAAGTATTTTGTCGATTTTCCATCTAACAAAACCCTTACAAGGTATGAAAAAAAGCAAATCTTTACCAATAAGCTGCTTACAATGCCAACAAATTAAACCCTTTTTGAGGTTAATGAAGCTATCCATTATTCCATTTTTCTTACTGCTCAGTTGTGCTGGGATGTCATTGGCTTTTGACGGCCGCGCACAAGAGCTCATGCAGCGTCCTGTAACATTGCGGGCGGAGGGCCAACAGCTCCGTACAGTTTTGACAATGATTGAAAAACAAACCACGGCCCGTTTTGTGTATAGCTCGAAGGCCATCAAGGCGGAGAGAATTGTCAATGTAAATATCAACGCAAAAACCCTAAACGAAGCTTTAAATGAGCTTTTAAACCCACTCAAGTTGACGTATCGGCTTGTAGGAGGGCAAATTGTGCTTGAAAATCAATTGAATCAGTCTACTTCATCTACTATTCTTACAACAGAGTCTATTGAAAGATCAGTATCGGGGATTGTTGTTGATGAAAAAAACTTGCCTCTGCCGGGCGTAAATATCGTAGTGAAAGGTGCCAATCGGGGAGCTACTACCGACGCAAAAGGCGCATTTCAATTGACGATTCCTGACGGTAACAATATAGTCCTAACGTTTTCTTTTGTAGGGTATCAGAGCAAAGATGTAGTAGTAGGTTCGCAGACAACCCTCAATGTATCAATGACGCCCGATGTAAATGCCTTGGATGAAGTAGTGGTGATTGGGTATGGTTCGGTGCGTAAAAAAGATTTGACAGGCTCAGTGGTACAGCTCAAAAGTGAGCAACTGAAAGAAGTCCCCACGGCCAACGTATTGGAAGCCGCTCAAGGGAAGATTGCGGGTGCGGATATTACCCGTAGTAGTGGGCAGGCTGGGGCAGGAGTCAATATCACGATTAGGGGAAACCGGTCTATTGGCGGTAACAACTCTCCTTTGATTATTGTGGATGGGGTTCAATACGGAAATCTACAAGACATCAATGCCAACGATATCGAAACTATGGACATCTTGAAGGATGCTTCTTCGATTGCAATTTATGGTTCTAGAGGAGCCAACGGGGTTATTTTGATTACAACCAAAAAAGGAAAATCAGGACGTCCAGATATTTCTTTCAATGCCTATTCGGGTATTTCGCAAGTGACTATGTATCCCAAAGCTATGGATATTAACGAGTTTCGTGATATTAGACGGGAAGCGTGGAGAGCAGCGGGAGTATGGAAAAGTCCTGCCGATGATGCCGCTATTTTTACAAATGTAGCTGAGTACGAAGCCCTCCAAAAAGGTACTTGGACGGATTATCAAGATGCTTTGATTCATAATGGTCTTCAACAAAACTATCAAGTGGGGGTTAGAGCAGGAACCGACCGTCTTAAATCTTATATTTCGGTAGATTATTTTAACGAAAAAGGTATTCTAAAACAGGATGAAATCAAACGTTATACAGGTCGCTTGAATGTAGATTACACCATCAATGATTGGATGAAAATAGGTTTACAAAGTCAATTGACCTATTATGATCAAAGTATCAGGAGAGACCCTCTCAACCAAGCCAATAAGATAAGTCCGTTGGGGTCATTGTATGATGCAGACGGCAACTTCAACTTTATTATGCTTGATGGCCAAACCGCCAATCCTCTTTCAGACGAGCAACCCAATGTTTTCCAAAACTCCTCACTCACCACTCGCATCCTGACCAATGGATACTTTGAAGTGACGCCTCTTAAAGGGTTGACAATCAGAAGCACATTGGGTGTAAACTTGTCATCAAATCGAAATGGGGTTTATTCGTCTCCCAAATCAATTGACCGTTCGCTTACTGGAAAATCACTCTCAACATATAATGCCAACAATGGGCGAAGTGTGAACTGGGAAAACGTACTGACTTATCAGCGAAGCTTTGGGCAACATGCTTTTACGTTTACCGGAATTGCGAGCTATCTCGGCAATGCCTCCGACAATGTGTCCGCTTCTGGCGTAAATCAGTTGTTACCTTCGCAGTTGTTTTATTCTTTGGGGAGTGCTACAGAAGAGATCAAAATCAACTCAGGATATTCAAAAAACACCTTGGTATCTTACGCAGGTCGTTTGAATTATACATTGAAAGACAGATACTTACTAACTCTGACCGCTCGTAAAGACGGCTCTTCCAAATTAGCCCCGGGCAATAAGTGGACATTCTTCCCGTCGGCGGCTTTTGCGTGGCGTATCATCGAAGAGGATTTTATGCAAAACATCAAAGGCTTGAGCGACCTTAAACTTCGTGCAAGCTACGGAGTGGCAGGGAATGATCCATCAGGCCCTTATGCTACCCAAACCACACTCGCTCGTGTTGCTTTTGGTTTCAACGATACTGCGGTACCTGCTTATACATTTTCGAGAAACGTAGGAAATGCCGAACTTGGTTGGGAGCTATCTTATACCAAAAACTTTGGACTTGATTTTGGGTTGTTCAACGGTAGAGTTAATACTTCGATAGATTATTATGACACGCGCACTGCTGATTTGTTGCTTGACCGGGGATTGCCTCCAACCACAGGCGTAACTACTGTGAAACAAAATATCGGAAAAACCCGTAACCGTGGAATTGAAGTAGCAATAGCGAGTACCAACATTCGTACCGACAATTTTACTTGGAGTAGCAATCTTACTTTTACTAAAAACAAAGAGGAAATCACCGAACTTGTAACTGGCGGCAACGACATCGGCAATGGTTGGTTTATTGGGTATCCAATTAACGTTTATTATGACTATGAAAAGCTGGGTATTTGGCAAACATCGGAAGCTGACCAAGCAGCCAAGCTCTCTCCAACCCAGCTACCAGGTGAAATCAAGGTGAAAGATCAAAATGGCGACGGCAAAATCGATGCTGTCAACGATCGCATAATCCTCGGAAATCCGCGCCCAAGATGGAGTGGTGGTTTGGATAACACCCTCAAATACAAAGGTTTTGATTTGAATTTTTTTGTCTATGCTCGTATTGGACAAATGATCAACGCTGACCGATATGCTCGCTTTGATGCACAAGCGGTGGGCAATAGCACTGCTGGATTGGACTATTGGACTCCCGAAAATCCAACCAATGATTATCCGCGTCCTAACAAAAACGGGGGACTGAAATACCTTTCAACTTTAGGGTATCGAGATGGGTCTTTTGCCAGAATTAGAAACGTGACCTTAGCTTATACGATTCCGAGCAATGTACTTCGTTCAAAAATCATCCGCAATGTTCGTGTGTATGTAACTGGCAAAAACTTGGCGACTTTCACCAAACTCGACTATGATCCAGAACGCGGCGGTTCAGAAAATTTCCCAATGACCAAATTGTACGTCTTTGGATTGAATGCCAGTTTCTAATTTTAAAAATCGCAATCATTATGAAATCATATATTCTAAAAAAAGCAGGATTTCTTGTCTTATCGTTGTTGCTGATGACATCTTGCGAAAATGTACTAGATGAATACAATCCAAGTGGACTCACTGCCGAAACGGTTTTCACGACTCCTGAAGGTTTTGAGACCCTCGTCAATGCGGCTTATAGCTATCAGCGCTGGTGGTATGGTAAAGAAGAAGGGTACAATGTTTCGGAAACAGGCACCGATATCTGGACAAGTGGAGCAGGGGAGGTGTATCGCGATTTGACTCAATACCTTAACCTTCAGGGAAATAATGGTGCTCTCACAAGCCTTTGGAGGGAATTTTATGCCGCTGTCAATCTCTGTAATGGAGGTATAAGCCGCATAGAAAAAGCAGGGCTTCCTGCCTCTTTACGCCTTGTTAGAGAAGGAGAGTTACGTTTTTTGAGAGCATTTTATTATTGGCATCTTGTGGAGACTTGGGGTAATGTCCACTTTACAACCCAAGAAACCAACGGCATCGTGTCAACAGCTAATCGTACCAATGCCGAGACGATTTATAATCAGATATTTGAAGATTTGAAATATGCCGTTACAAATTTACCAGCTACTCAAGCTCAATATGGTAGAGCTACCAAAGGTGCGGCACAAGCTTTTTTAGCACGTATGTACTTGACAAGAGGCCTGAACAAAGAAGCACTCGAAATGGCGCAAGCCGTTATCAATTCAAATACTTACAAATTGGAGGCAAATTACGCCGATTTGTGGAAGATGAGTAATCTAAAAAACAAAGAAGTCATACATGCGATTGATTATTCTACCAACTTGGTTATCAATGATTTGGCCAACTCCACCTCCAATCCTTACGGTCATAGCCGTGGAAGTAACAACGGACATTTGTTATTTTTGATGAAATACGACGACCGCCCTGGTATGACACGCGATATTACCAATGGACGGCCCTTTAATCGGTATATGCCCACTCGTTTTTTGTTGGACTTGTATAGCGACGACGACGCTCGTTATGAGGGCTCTTTTATGCAAGCATGGTATGCCAATTCCAACTCTCGCCCCGCCGGAATTAATCTTGGAGATACGGCTGTTTATTGTACTCGTAAAGAAATTCCTGATGCGTTTGAGGCTACGCGTAAATACCCAACATATGATCGTAGTAAAATTTATAATGCTGACGGTACTGTAAAAGATAATTTGCGGTATCCCACTCTTTCCAAATTTATGGATCCAACTCGGGCAAGTCTCAACGAAGCCCAAAGTGCACGTGATGTATTTGTGATACGTTTGGCAGAAGTGTATTTGATAGCGGCAGAAGCGCAAATGAAGCTAGGAAACGCTCAAGCCGCCGCCGACTACGTAAATGTAGTGCGCAATCGGGCTGCCAAGCCTGGAAAAGCCGCCGCTATGCAAGTGACTGCGTCGCAAATGACGTTGGATTTTATTTTGGACGAACGCGCACGAGAATTGGCCGGTGAACAAATCCGTTGGTTTGATTTGAAAAGAACAGGTAAGCTGCTATCTCGAATTCGGGCTTATGCTCCAGACAATGCCATTAATTTACAAGACCATCACGTATTGCGCCCTATTCCTCAAACGCAGCTAGATGCCGTCACCAACAAAGCGGAGTTTACCCAAAATCCGGGGTATCAATAAAGTAAAAACGGGGCTGTCTGAAATCATTCAAACAGCCCCGTAACACCAAAAGTTATGAAAAAAAAGATAACTATACTTGTAGCTTTGATCGCTGCTTTGCCCATACTTAGGGCGAATTCTCAAAGTGCTTCTCTTTTTAATTGGAATCAATTGCCTAAGGCAGATTTACCAACTTTCCCAAAAGACACATTTAACATTGTTTCTTTTGGGGCAAAACCCGACGGAAAAACCCTAAACACAGAGGCTATCAACAAAGCGATTCAAACTTGCTCTTCAAAAGGAGGTGGGGTAGTGCTTGTTCCGCATGGCATATGGAGTACGGGACCTATTGAACTCAAAAGCAATGTCAATCTGCATCTTAAAAAATCGGCGACTTTGCTTTTCACAACAGATAAGTCTCAATACCCGCTTGTAGAAGGGGTTTATGAGGGCAAAAGTGCCGCACGCAATCAATCTCCGATTTCGGGAAAAAACCTAGAAAATGTTGCTATTACGGGACAAGGGATTGTGGATGGAAACGGAGATGTGTGGCGGGCTGTTCATAAATCGCAACTTACTGAAAGTCAATGGAAAGAAAAAGTGGCTTCGGGAGGAGTATTAAAAGACGACGGCAAAACTTGGTATCCAAGTGAGCAGTTTAAGCAAGCAAGTACCGGAAATAAAAGTATGCTGTTGGCTGGAAGACCGCTACAGGATTTTATGGATATGAAGGATTTTTTACGTCCGAATTTGCTTGTTTTGACCCAATGTAATAAAGTTTTATTGGAAGGTATTACTTTCCAAAATTCGCCTGCATGGTGTCTGCATCCTTTGATGTGCCAAGATATTACACTTAGGAATTTGTACGTAAAAAACCCTGAATATGCCCACAACGGCGACGGAATGGACATCGAATCTTGTAAAAATTTTTTGATTGAGGGCTGTACACTTGATGTAGGTGATGATGCTATTTGTATCAAATCTGGTAAAGACGAAGAAGGACGTAAGCGTGGAATTCCGACCGAAAATGGGGTGATTCGCAACAATATCGTTTATAACGGACATGGGGGGTTTGTGGTAGGAAGTGAAATGAGTGGCGGGGCTCGAAATATCTTCGTATATAACTGTACGTTTATGGGTACAGACAAGGGTCTACGCTTCAAATCCGTAAGAGGAAGGGGGGGAGTCGTCGAGCATATTTATGCGAAAGATATTTTTATGAAAGATATAGCCCAAGAAGCTATTTTCTTTGATATGTACTATTTTGTGAAATTTGCTACTGATGGTCAACGTGACGAAACCCCCACTGTCAATGAAGGGACGCCCATTTTTAGAAATATGAAGTTTGAAAATATAGTTTGTAATGGGGCACAAAAAGGGATATTTGTACGAGGGCTTCCTGAGATGCCAGTGGAAAATATAATCATGGAAAATGTAATATTACAAACTGAAAAAGGAGCTGAGCTGATAGATGCAAAAAACCTTCAACTCAAAAATATACAACTATTTGCCAAAGAGAACAACCCCCTTATTTTGATGGATAATAGTAGCCAAGTAAGTTTTGAACAAATTGGATTTAATCTGGGTACGGCGTTGTTGTTTTCTGTTTCTGGCGAAAGGAGCAAAGACCTTCAAGTATCCAAAACGAATCTTAGTGCGGTACAAAACAAAGCAGTATTTGTAAAAGGAGCTTCCGAAAAACAACTGGTTTTTATGCCAAATAAATAATGGATATTGGATGAAAAAACTAGTTATAATATTGTATTTAATCACCACATTGATACCTGCTTGGGCACAGTCAAAGCCCGCACCGGTGGTTAGTTATCCTACAAAATTTACGGTCGCCAAAGATGGTAGTGGAAATTTCATGACAATTCAGGAGGCGGTCAATAGCTTTAGAGACCATTCACAAGAGCGCGTCACATTGTACGTCAAAAATGGAATTTATGCCGAAAAGTTAGTCATTCCTTCTTGGAAACCAAACATCCACATCATCGGTGAAAGTCGTGAAGGAGTGATCATAACAGGCAACGACTACTCGGGTAAAGCCTATCCCACTGGAACAAAAGACGCCACTGGAAAAACCCAATTTAGTACTTATACTTCTTACACGGTTTTGGTAGATGCTCCAGATATTGTTATCGAAAACCTTACCATCGAAAATGCTGCTGGTAGAGTAGGGCAAGCAGTGGCTTTGCACGTAGAAGGAGACCGTTTTGTGTGCAAAATTGTATCCTAAAAGGGAATCAAGACACGCTTTATGCCGCCAAAGAAGGGACTTGGCAATATTATGAAAACTGCCATATCGAAGGAACCGTGGACTATATTTTTGGTAAAGCTATCGCTGTTTTTCAGTCTTGTACCATCAAAAGTTTAACGGATTCTTATATCACTGCCGCTGCTACGCCTGTATATCAGCCCTTTGGGTTTGTATTTTTTGACTGTAAACTAATTGCAGAAGAAGGCGTGCAGAAAGTATATCTTGGAAGACCTTGGCGGCCCAATTCCAAGACAGTTTTTATTCGTACCGAAATGGGAGGGCATATCTTGCCTGAGGGCTGGCACAACTGGGGTAATCCCAAAAATGAGGAGACGGTTTTGTATGCCGAGTATCAAAGTACGGGTCAAGGGGCTGCTCCACAAAGCAGAGTAGGCTGGAGTAAACAACTTGACTCCGTACAAATGCAGCGATACACTTTACCCAATATATTTACAAACCCCTCAAAATCTACATTTAACAAACAAAATTGGAATCCCAAAAAGCAAAGGGATTGACTTAAATATTGAATACGCAATGCAAAAAAAGGTGTTGAAAAAGTCTTTGATAAAAACGCTTCTTTTAAGTCTCTGTTTGGGATTTCAATGGAATCTTGAAGCTCAGCTTCCTGTCTCCAAAGTATGGGTTGCAGACTTAGGTAATGGAACCTACAAAAATCCAGTCATACATGCCGATTATTCAGACCCAGACGCTTGTAGAGTAGGTACAGATTTTTACATGACTGCTTCAAGTTTTGATGCTGTACCAGGGTTACCTATTTTACATTCTAAAGACCTTGTCAATTGGAAATTGATAGGACATGCCCTCAAACGACAGCCTCCTTTTGAGCATTTTTCAAAAACCCAGCACGGAAATGGGGTATGGGCACCAGCTATTAGATATCATAGAGGTGAATTTGTAATTTACTATCCCGACCCTGATTTTGGGATTTATGTTACCAAAGCCAAAAACCCAGCGGGACCGTGGTCTGAGCCTCTTTTGGTAGAAGGTGGAAAAGGCTTGATTGACCCCTGTCCGTTTTGGGATACCGATGGTCAAGCATACTTAGTACATGGATGGGCAGGAAGCCGAGCGGGCATCAAAAGTGTTCTTACTATCAAAAAAATGAACTCCGAAGGCACGGCTATCGTAGATGAAGGCGTGATTGTGTATGATGGCCACGAACTTGACCCAACGGTAGAAGGACCTAAAATTTATAAACGGAACGGGTACTATTATATATTTGCTCCAGCAGGTGGTGTAGCCACAGGCTGGCAATTGGTTTTGCGTTCAAAAAATATCTATGGCCCTTACGAACGTAAAGTCGTGATGGAACAGGGCACTACCTCAATCAATGGTCCTCATCAAGGTGCTTGGGTCAATACCCATTTAGGTGAAGATTGGTTTTTACATTTTCAAGACAAAGGCATATATGGTAGAGTAGTACACCTCCAACCCATGAAATGGGTGAAGGATTGGCCCGTAATTGGAAATGATAAGGACGGAGATGGCAACGGCGAACCAGTGCTCACCTATCAAAAACCAAATGTAGGAAAAGTGTATCCAATCATAACACCTCCCGAATCTGATGAGTTTGATTCAGTGAAACTAGGATTGCAATGGCAATGGCAGGCAAACCCAAAAGGAACTTGGCATACTACCAGCAATCAAGGCTTTTTGCGGCTTTATTCGGACAAGATTCCTGAAGAAGCCCAAAATTATTGGGATGTGCCAAACATGCTATTGCAAAAATTCCCATCAAATCGTTTTATGGCTACTACTAAATTGACCTTTAAGCCCAATCCAAAGTTAGAGAATGAAAAAGTGGGATTGATTATTATGGGCAAAAGTTATGCTTATTTGGCTTCAAAAAGTGATAAAGAAGGCATATCACTAGTATATACGGTTTGTAAAAAAGCCTCTGAGAAGAGTGCCGAACAAGAAACACTAATTGACAAAGTGGAGCGAGGTAAGGAAGTGTATTTTAGAGTGAATGTTTGGGAGGCAGGAAAATGTCAATTTGCTTACAGCACCGATGGTCAAGCCTTTATCAATGTAGGCGCCGAATTTTCGGCCGAAGTTGGTCTTTGGATTGGAACGAAGATAGGTATCTTTTGTACTCGCACTTCTCAAATAAATGATTCGGGTTATGCAGATTTTGATTGGTTCAGAGTCGAGCCTCCAGTAGTAAAATAATACACACATTGAACCTGTCACTAAAAGGCCGGTCTTTTTATTGTTTATTAGTTACGATAACATTCAATTATCGTAAGTAATAAGTATTTTTACATTTAACTACAATTTGAGCCATAATGAAAGAGCAAACGCATATTGAGCCTGTATATAATAATAAGGTAGGAATTTCAGAACCCCTTGCCCATAAAGTAGCCAACTACGCCCGTAAAGGGTTAGAGGGTGCCGACAATACAAAACGGGCTTATAAATCTGACCTCAAGTATTTCCGAACTTGGTGTGCTGAAAATGGCCAAGTAGAAATGCCTGCTTCTGCCTCCACTTTAGCGGCTTACGTATCGCATTTGGCCGATAACCACAAATGGGCGAGTATCAATCGTAAATTATCCGCTATTCGTAAACTTCACGAATTAAATAACCTTGATTTGCCAACTAAAGACAGGGCTTTTCGGGCTGTTATGGAGGGTATCAAGCGAACGAATGGGGTGCGTCAGAAGCAAGCACCTGCGTTTAAGATGAAAGAACTCAAAAATATTCTACGCGGAATTGATACTACAACCAACGCAGGATTACGGGATAAGTGCTTGATTCTGTTGGGATTTGCTGGAGCTTATCGACGCTCAGAGTTGGTAAGCTTGAATATTGAGGACGTACATTTTAGCGATGATGGCGCGATTATCTCTTTATCCAAAAGCAAAACTAATCAGTATGGAGAAGCAGAGGAAAAAGCTTTTTTCTTTAGCCCTGAAGCCGACTTTTGCCCCATTCGAACGTTAAAAAATTGGATAAGTCGTTTAGACACTTCCACTGGCCCCTTGTTTGTGAGAGTGCGTAAAGGTGATAAAATTACAGACGAACGCCTAAATGATATGACTGTTTATGAGACAGTTAAGAAATATTTTGGGGAACGCTATTCTGCTCACTCGTTGAGGGCTTCTTTCATAACCATTGCTAAAATCAACGGAGCAGATGATTCGGAAATCATGCGACAATCCAAACACAAAACGAGCTTGATGATTCAACGGTACACCCGTATTGAAGATATCAAGGAGCATAATGCGGCTACAAAATTAGGACTTTGAAAACGCCTGAGAATTGAATATTCTGACCATAATATCAGATTGACTTTTTTTACGTAAATCTCAGCGACTTCAAAACAGGGCGACAATGAATGCATTATTTCAGTAAATTCAGTTATACCTGTTTTTTGGTAGCGTCCATTAGTTGTTTTCTCAATTCTTCATTTTCGGTCACATACCTTTGGACTTGTCCTTTAAGGTAGGCGTTTTCGGAAAGCAATGCCGAAATCATTTTTTCTGTCTCATCATAAGGTACAGCTTCCTCTGATTGTTTGGCCTGATTGGCATATCCTCTACATGTACCAGAGCAGTATTTGGCAGTAGAGCGACTGGCATAAAAGACAGTCCCGCACCAAAGGCAGGTTTTTTCAAAGACTTTGGCGTTGTATTTAAAATCTGAGCGGTCTAATTTTGGCATAAAAATTGTACTTTAATAGATTTAAAACGAAATAATGACGATATAAATGTATTTATTTATCTATGAAACTCCAACTTTTTTTTCAAATCTCTCCAATCAGGTATCAAACTTGACTGCAATTCATAAAACAAAACATTGTGATAAGGCACTATTAAATGACATAATTCATGCAAAATAACATACTCAATACATGATTTGGGTGTCTTAATAAGATTGGGGTTAAGCAAAATATTACCACTTTTAGTGCAACTCCCCCACCGTTTTGACATTGTCATCACTTTGAAAGTTAACTGCGCTTTTCGGTCGGTGTCCAAGGGTAATTTTTCGAGGCATTTTCTAAAAATGGGTTCAAACTTTTCTTTTGCCTTATCTCTATACCATAACTCCAACATTTTTTGAATGGTCTTTTTATCGTTTTTGTTTGGTACGAAAATCTCAATATAACCCGCTCGAAAAACAACTTTCTGTCTTGGCTCTTCGATGATTTTCAAACGATACTGACGACCCATATAATAATGTGTCTCACCTGAAACATACTTTCGGGGTGTATTTTGGGGTTCATACTGCTGAAAAATATCTTGCTGTTTGAGTATCCACGCTGCTCGACGGTGCACTTTTTCCTTGATTTTTTCAATAGTAGCATCCATCGGAGCAGTAACAATTACTAACCCGTCGGGATAAACAGTTATCGCTAAACTCTTACGTTTTCGATATTCGACCGAAAAATTGACTACGATTGACCCGAATTGAATACTATGATTTCCCATTAAAACGAACTTTGGCGATGCTGACAAATTTTTCGATTAAATCATCAAGTGTAGCTATATCCCAAGCTAAACCATAATCATTTTTGAATTCCCATAATGAATCGTCAAAAGCTGTTTTTAATTTACCAATTACTTCACTCTTGTTTTGCCAATCAACAATAATAGCTCCGCCCGACAATACATTATCTTTAATCTTGTCTTCAATAAGAAGTGATAGCAAGGCTGTTTGACCCGATAAGTTTTCTATCCCTTTTTCGGCCAAAAGTCTGTAAATCGCTTGGGCAGTATCTCGGCCTTGAAGTAAGTCGGGCAAATCATCGGCCTGTCGGTTCAGCACAGCCTCTTTGATGTCAGTAACTTTGCTTAAAAATTCGATTTCATTGATACGCTGTTGCCGATAAGCGTCTAATGTATCTTTAATCATTTCTGAAAATCGCTTATAAAAAGCGGGGTCCTCATCCATTTTTTCAGTAATTGTTTTCTGGGTACGACTTGCAATCGCATGGGCTTTGGAAGCCGTTCCCGCAATTTTTTGTACCTCTGCCTCAAATTTTTCACTGTCAAAAATATTGACCTGTTCCGTAATACTTACAACTTCATCTGCCGAGACATGGGTGTCTATCAGTTTCTGTATCTGCCCCTCAAACTGCTTATAATCAATTTCTAAGGAGTATATTTGAATCACCGTTTTGCGTAAATTCTGAAAAAAAGCAAGATCATCTTTGTACTTTTTCTGTTCTGATTCAAGTGTTTGTGTAACAAATTGGTACGATGAAAGGGCTATTTTGAGCAAACGAGCAAAACGTGACAATCTTTCAAAAAAAATAGTCCTTACGGCTTCATCCGCAAGAAAATCTTCGTAAGAAGTTACATCCTTCTTGTTTACCAAGGTTTTAAAGGTGTCCCAAAGTACCGAATATACCTGGGGTAGTTGCACTATTTCTTCTTTTATATCTGTTACCGTCGCTTCTAAATCTTGGTTGTCGTAGTCTTCATAGCTCATGTATAATTGGAGTGTTTGATTCAATTCTTCAATCACTCCATCGTAGTCAATAATATAGCCAAACTCCTTACCAGCACATTTTCGATTGACACGAGTAATCGCTTGAAAAAGCGTATGCTCTCGCAGTTTTCGGCATAAGTACAAAACGACATTGCGGGGGTTGTCGAAGCCCGTCAGCAACTTATCAACCACAATGATTATTTCGGGAGTATCACTTTTTTTGAAGGCTTGTCTCAGGGTTTCATCGTATTTTTTTGCTGTTCCGTACTTATCCATCATTTTTTTCCAATGTACCAGTACTTCGTCACTAATATGACCATAGGCATCTTCTGTCCCTTCTCGGTCGTCAGGGGGAGAGACCAATACTTCACTTGATACCAACCCGATTTCATCCAAAAACCGCTTATATCTGACCGCCGCCTGTTTGTTGGGAGCTACCAATTGCCCCTTGAAGCCCGTTCCCTGCCAGTTGTCCTTGTAGTGCTTAGAGATGTCCCACGCCTTGGCATAAATCACCTGCTCGCCTGCGGTAAGTGCCTCCTGCCGACTGAATTTTCGCTTTAAATCAACTCGTTGATAGTCGTTGAGTGGCTCCGAAATTTTATTGAAATAATTATCTAACGGCCTTTCGTTTACATTGAATAACGGTGCTCTTCCTTCAAACAACAACGGCACTACGGCACCGTCGGCTACGGCATCTGCCACGGTATAGCTATCAATGATGCCTCCAAACTTAGCGGCCGTATTTTTTTCTTTTTTCATGAGGGGGGTACCCGTAAACGCTATGAAACAGGCAGTTGGTAACACCCGCTGCATTTTTACGTTCAACGTTCCATACTGAGTACGGTGTCCTTCGTCCACCAAAACAAAAATATTGGGGGTTGTGATGGCCTCTGGAATTTTTTTTACGGCAGCATCAAACTTGTTAATCAGGGTCGTTATGATGGCATCTGAGCTTTGGCTCAGGTATTCAATCAAATCATTGCCTGTTTTGGCTTGTACCACCTCCTTCTCACACTTTGCAAAGGTTTGATAAATCTGGTCGTCGAGTTCTACACGGTCAGTTACTAAAATAATCTTTGGGTTCGGAATTGTTTTTTCAGTGGCCAATAGCTGTGCCAGCATCACCATCGTATATGATTTACCACTCCCTTGGGTATGCCAAATCACCCCGCCCGTTCTTACCATACTTCCTTGCACCAAGAGGGAAGGACTTGAAATTTTTAATCGTTCCAATGTCTTTCTGACCCCAAAGTACTGCTGATAACGGGCAATGATTTTGGCACCCGCATCATAAACGATAAAATTGAAAATAAGGTCAAAAAGCCGTTCGGGACGGCAAAGGTAATACAAGTGTTCATCTTGGCTGGTAATATGCCACACCTCCTGCCCCCCAGCCCCTGATGAGAGGGTAAGTTTTTTTCGGTCGGCCTTATTTTCAAGTACTTCCCAGTAGGCTGCTGTGTTGATGCTCTCGTTTTTGAGGGTTTGCAAGATAGTTTTTTGGGCTTCTTCTGCCTGACGGTTGGTAAATTGCTCTCGCCATGCTCCCCAAAATGCCTCTTCGGTAGCTGTCGTGCCATATTGAGCGGAGTTTTGACACAGCGCTATACAAAGCTGCGAATATACGTAGAGGCTACGGATACCATCCTCGTTTTGGTTGCGTAGATGCTGTGATATGGCCTGGCTGAGGGGGCGGTCTATCAAGGGGCTTTTGCACTCTATCACTACCAACGGAATGCCATTGATGTACAGCACTATGTCGGGGCGGTAGTGGCTGCCTCCACCGTCGGGACGATGCGACCGCTGCACGCTGAGTTCTTCGGTGACGTGGAAAACGTTGTTGGCGGGGTTTTTCCAATCTATATAGTGTAGTGTATAGCTTTTTCGGTCGCCCAAAATCGTCTCTTCAAAGCTCTTACCCAACGTAAGCAAATCGTAAAGATATTTGTTGGAGGCCATAAAACCCTCTTGCAGTGGGTAGTCTTGCAAGGCATAGATGGCATTGCTGACGTTGGTTTCCGAAAAAGCGTAGCTGCGATCTTTGTACCGAAAGGTGTTGTTTCGGTGGATTTGCTGGCGTAAAACCTCCTCCAACAAGATACCGCTGGTTTTGCCACCCCGCAGTTGGAGCGCTTCGGTTGGGCTTAGGTACTGGTAGCCCAGGGCCTGTAAAAGCAGCAAAGCAGGTATCTGGCTGCTGTCGTCTTCTCGGTAGGATGGGTTCATGAGGATTCCTTTTTTAAATCTTCTGTTTCTTTAACAGTTTTTGTGTTTTAACATGATTTTTTTGCCAAATTTTACACTTTTTCAAAAAAACATTGTACTTTACTTGGAAAGTAATACAAAAATGTACTACTTTTGCACCAAGTCGACTCGGTCTGACCCTTGTCTGTATCGGGCCGCAACAATCAAAAGAAATTTTGAGCCTTGGTTTGTAACCAGGGCTTTTTCATTTTCTGACGATTCCCAATGGATCACTTCTACTTGCTTTTTTTAGTAAAATAGGTTCTAACTCATCAAAAATCTTATCCAAGCCAAATTTCTTTAAGCTACCTTTTGGAAACTCTTTGCGATAGAGTGTATGCGCCACAAAATCAGCGGCTTGAATAAACGTTGAGTGCTGCGAACTGCGCATGAACACATCTTCAATGATATTGTCCACGGGGACATTATAGTATCCTTCATAATGCGATGGAGTTGGGTTATAAACCCGCATTTTGCGTAATAACTTCCTAATGTTGGCATCTTGGCAATCGTCGCTTACGATAATGCCACGACCTTTCTGCGATTTCTTCAGATAGGTATCATAACGTTGGATTAGCCTCGCCCAAGCCAACTCCTGAAAGTTTGTTCCGATTGGAAAATGGTTTTTGTTAAGTACAATATTGATAATGACAGACTTATTAAAGATAACGGGTATCTGCCCTGATTACTGGACAAAAAGAATAAAAGCGATGTGAATCTTGTTAGAAATTTGTGAAAAAACTACAAGAACTTCATTCATCGCTTTTGGACAAA
>NZ_AUIF01000069.1 GCF_000423565.1 Runella zeae DSM 19591
CCTGCCGATAAACTCCCCACTCTGGTTGTAATTTTTTCGGTCAAAACATGGTTTAAACCTTGCGTATCGAAAAAATAGGCAGCAAATAAAGGCCCTTGAATATTATGAAAACAGGAAAGATTCACCTGACCACCTTCTAAAAATTCCTCATAAAATTTTGCAATAAACAAAAGATTTGCCCAGGTTCCACGAATGGCACTGCTGTCCGCCCGTACATTAAATTCAGTGACCCACACGTCCATGTGTGTAGGAACTGTCATTTTACGGTAGCGGCTCGCTACCTCTTGGGCAAGGTTCAAAAAACGAGCGTAGCCTTCGGGCATTTGAAGTTGCGCCAATTCATATTGTTGGCGTTCGAGCGGTGTGCCGAATTTTCGGGTAGCGTTGGTCAGTCCTTCCTGCCCGGCATTATTAGTGTTGCGCTCTCTGCCGCCGTCCAAGCCAAAACCTGTATAAACGTGAAAGATAACAGCATCAGCATTAGGAGCATTTTGGAGAACCCGCTCTGTCCAGTCTTTTTGTCGTGCATTGCGGTTCAATTCTGTTCCCAAAACAGCACAACGGGCTTCGGGAAATTCTTTTTTAATGGCTGAAATCCATAATTGACACGCCTTTCCGTAGTCTTCGGGGCTGGGATATACTTTGGATTCTAAGGGTAAATTAAAGTAAAGTTCATTCCCCATTTCAATCAGGTGGATGGGCAAACCCAGTGCTTTGGCTTTTCGCAAGCCTCGCAAGCTATGTTCAAGGTCTTTGGTGAGCATATTCAACACATAAATCGGCTCAACTTGGGTGGATTTAATCGCTTTTGCAAAGTTTTCTAATGGATAACGTTGCGAACTGCGGTTAATCCCTTGTTGAGCTACCCAGTTTATCATCAAACTATCGGGTACAGTGGGGTCAAGCCAGCCCAAATCCCAATCCCAATAATTCGCCAGGGTACCAGCGGGATAGCGGATATTGCTTACGCCCATTTTTTGTAAGGCATTCAGCATCTCAGAGCTATCCCAGGGGTTGGTTTTCCCGATTACATTGCCGTTAGTCCCGATAAAATCAGGGCGTATGGCACGGGTTTTGCCCCACTCTACTACAATTTTCTGTGCAAAAAGAAAGTTAGCAGTACCGATAAAAACGAGCAAAAGGAATTTATTTCGCATTATTTTTTAGTTAAATTAGGCTTGGGCATATTGGCTTTGACTTGTTTTTGCCAATTAGACAAAAGGAGTTTGAGGGCAGCCGTTTTATCGGGTTCTATTGTCGCCAAGTTATTTTTTTCGCCAATATCATTTTTTAGATTATATAATTCAGTTGCTCCATTTTCAAGCGATACTATGAGTTTGTAATCACCTTGCCGTACTGCCGCCGAAGGTCTCCCACCTTGATTGCTGAAATGCGGATAATGCCAGAAAATAGGACGATTTGATACAGTTTTGTTTACTTTTTGGGTAAAAACTGCCCCGAAACTACTACCATCAAGAATGGACTCTTTTTTGCCTTGCACCATTTCCAGCAAAGTAGGGTATAGATCGACCCCGCTAATAATTGCATCACTTACGCTGAGAGGAGTAATTTTCCCCCGCCAAGACATCAGGCACGCTACCCGAACACCCCCTTCGTAGAGTGTACCTTTGCCATTGCGAAGCGGATAACAGGTGGTTGGTTGTTTATCGCCTGCCTCATCTACCACCAAGCCACCATTGTCAGAAACAAAAATAATGAGGGTATTCTCTCGTAAGTTTTGCTTATCTAATTCGGCCAAAACTACCCCGATGCTGGCATCCATTTCCTCCATCATGGCAGCATAAATCGGATTGTATTCATCGGGTTTTGGGTTAGGTTTTCGGCGGTACTTCTCAACCAGTTTGGGCGAGGCTTGTAATGGAAGATGTACAGCATAGTGTGTCATCATCAAGAAAAAAGGCTTTTCGTGTTGGCGTTGGCGTAAAAAATCAAGCGTATGCTGCGTGATTTTAGCGTTCAACTGAGGTAATTTCAAAGCGTTGAGTGTATCTCCCACCTTAAACCAATCATAAGAATTGTCTCGGGGTAACAATCCATAATCAAAATCCTGTACTATATCAAAGCCTTGTCGTTGTGGATGCGATTTTTCGGGTTGTGTATTTTCACCCAAGTGCCACTTTCCTATCAATGCAGTTTGATAGCCCGATTCTTTGAGCATTTCGGCAATCGTATGTTCAGACAGGGGCAAATGGTCAATATAATCGGCAGGCAAAACAGGCGATTGTGGGTCAGTTTTTAACCCTTTAATAAAATTAGTAAGCCCGATTCGGGCAGGATACCGTCCTGTCAAAAAGCTCGCCCGACTGGGCGAACAAACAGGACAAGTGGCGTAGGCATTGGTAAATCGCACCCCCTCGGTAGCAAGTTTGTCTAAATGGGGCGTTTCAAAATAGGCATTACCATAACAACCCAAATCGGTATAGCCCATATCGTCGGCAACAATGAGCAAAATATTGGGGGTTGCTACAGTGCGTGTCGTTTGGCAAACCCGAAACAACAGCCACACGACAAGCGTAAAAAGTAAGATGCGCATGGGAGATATTTGTAAAAGATTTGCAAAATACGACGTGTAAAACAATGTATTTCTTTGAATTGATGAATTCAAAGAAAATTTCAATTAATTTCCAGCCGCTCAAATCACCAAATATGAACCCTATTAGCTTAAAGGTTAGACCGATTTCCTCAAATAAAGAAATCACCATAAACTCATTCCCATCCTACCGCTGCCGATATATGCTATCTCATGAAGTCATTGTGACGATTTTTTCTATCGAATAATCATCGGTTTCACATTAAGCTTAAATTTTTCACCGAAACCTGAGTTGTTTGGCTCATACTTACCAACTATGGTAGTATTTACACCATTTTTGGGAATTTTATTTTCTAAACCTAATGCCCAATAGATTCCATTTAAGGCTAACTTACGCATGGAACCCTCTTTAAAGTCATAGGGATGCCCAAGTGTAGTGAAAAAAACACGTGATGATTTACCACTTTTGCCCTTATAACTTTTCGTCCATGCAACTGGTTGAATAATTGGGTATTTAGTCAGATTACCTTCCATTTCATGTTTTGATTTAAGTGATTTACCTTCTAAAAAGGTGAAACAGTCTCCATTTAATTTCCAATCCCCTCCGTCAACATGGTAAAGCCAAGAGTAAGCATTGAATGAATTAACCCCTCTAAGGATTGGTGTTTTACTGTTCTCTTTTGGATAAACCGAAGTAAGCGGTTTTGCTCCATCATCGAAGTGTCCGTGATGCACTATCCATTGTTGGCCAAACACCTTTGCGGGCCACTCGTTGTTGAGAGATGCCATTGAAGAATCTTTCTTGTACAAGAAGGCGTGGGTAGATGTACGAAAACCTACAACTGGCTTTCCACTTTCTACATAGTCGGTTATCAATTTAGCTTGTTCTTTGGGCAGCTCTCTCCATCTTGTGAAAATAACCATTAAATCGGCTGATTTGAGGGCTTCTAATCCATCAATATTATTATTGATATTGGGATTGATAAATCCTTTCTCGTCTAATGGAAAGCAGAGGCTGACTTTTGCTCCTAACTCTCGCTTTAATATTTGCCCAAGCATTGGCATAGACTCTTCGGAACGGTATTCTTCATCGCCGATTACAAATACAATGTGTGGCTTTTGTTTTTGGGCATTTAAGGTCATTGAACCTAAAAACATAAGCGATATGGTAAAAAAAAGGAGTTTTTTCATTTGCTTAATTTCTGTTTGGTTTTAGTCTTCATTTGGGTGTTGCTTCAACAACTCATAGGGTGGGTAAAAACCCTTTTGATTTTTGGTTTCTTCCCTTACTGACTTTACTTTTTCTTTTGTAATTAGCATGGAGGCAGAATTTCCGAAAGAGTTTCTTACATAATTTAAAACGGCGGCCATTTCTTCATCATTAAGCATTCCTCCATAGGGAGTCATAGGCACATTTCCTGGGTATTTCTTTCCATTAACTTCTATTGGACCATATATGCCATGAAGAACCAGTTTGATTAAGCGGTCAGGATTACCAGTTACCCATTTACTTTTTGAAAGTGGGGGAAAACCAGAACTCTCTAATCCAGCCCCGTCTGCTTGATGACAAGTAATACAGTAGCCTTCACGATTGTAGATTTCTTTTCCCTTTGCAAAAAGTTCACTATTCTTATCAACTTTCTGTTGAAGATTTGAATCCTTGATATCGTCGGATGGTTTTTTAATAAAATTATACGTAATTCTTAGCCAGTCATCCATTGGCTTTTTGGCTACACTATTCTGAACCATTGATGCGATTGGTTTAGCCAACCATGTACTTGCTGCCAAGGCTTCCATACGAACCCTTCCACTTTTATCATTAGCGGCCTTAACAAAAATCTGAGGTTTATTCATTGTCTTTGAATCAACAAACCTACTTACATGGACTGCTGCTGCCCTTATTCTTTCATCACTTGATTGAAGGAGTTTATTTAATAAATTGGTATCAATTTTATTTATACCCCAGCTTACCCAAAGAGCTTCAAGCAAATGGTGTTCGTAATTTTTATCGTTAGGGTTTAATCTTTTTATCCAATTTTGAAGCTTAATAAATACAGCATTTTTATCTAACCCACGTAAGACTCTCTTTGAACGGTAACGAGTACGATATTCGGATAATTTAAGATTATCTAATAGTTCATCGATGGTAGCTCCATGAACCTTTGCAGGATTTACAAGTGGTCTTGATGGATATGTTATTCGGTAAATTCTTCCATGCACATGGTCACGAAGGGGGTCACGGGCATTGTGCTGCATGTGGCCAATAAGCACATTATGCCAATCGGCTAAATAAAGAGACCCATCAGGGGCAAACTCCATATCAACAGGACGGAAATTTGGGTCACTACTTGTTAGTAAGTCCATTCGATGTTTGGCTTTAAAACCAGTTCCATCATCTAAGATTTGGTGCATTTTAGTACCTAAAAATCCAATGGTATTATTCAACAATAAATCTCCTTGTATTTCATCTGGGAAATGACGGCTCGAAACAAATTCTAATCCTGATGTAGGACGCACTCGATGTTTTTCTTCAATGATATTTTTACCAATTGGCGATGAAAAACCATAAATTGGCTTTAATGTTCCTGGGGTTAACCAATACACATTAGGATTAGAGGTAGATTCGACAAAACATTGCCCCCAAGCATCAAATGCAATACCCCAAGGATTGGTTACAGGAACTTGGGCAATTCTCTCTAATTTCTTTTGTTTAGAGTTATATCTCATAAAACCGCCCTGTGTGCCTCTTACAGTTCCATAAGGAGTTTCGATGTTAGAATGTAGAAAAATCCCTTCTCCCATGTAGATGGCCCCAGATGGGTCAGCACAAAAAGCATGAATTACGTGATGCGAATCATGGTCATCAAATCCGCTGAGTATAATCTCTTCTTTATCGGCTTTATCATCACCATTGGTATCAGTAAATAGCTTTAAATTTGTCCCCTGAGCTACGTACACACCTTCAGGTGTCAATTCAAATCCAGTTGGGAGATGCAATTTGTCGGCAAAAACAGTTTGTTTATCGGCTTTAAAATCACCGTCAGTATCCTCCAAAATTAGTAACTTATCATTTGGGAGTGCATCTCCTGGACGGTAATGCGGATATGTGGGCATGACAGCAACCCAAAGTCGTCCTTTATCATCGAATGCTATTTGACATGGATTTGCTAAGTCAGGAAACTCTTTTTCAGAGGCAAACAAGTCAATTTTAAAACCAGGTGCCATTGTGAAAGTTTTGAGGGCGTCTTTACCATATAGATAAGCCATTCCCTCGCCCATTTTGAAATTCGTTTGGATGGGCTTTAACACTTTTGTATGGGCATCTGCTTTTGCTAAATCATACAACTGGTTATTGGCAATAGACCAGATAAGAGTATCTCGATTAGCAGTCATTTGTCTTATTTTTTCAAGCTCATCGGGATAATTATCGGGACCAAATGGTTTGTATCTACGTCCATAAATATGGACACCATTGGGGATTTTATAGTCATTATGCCAGTAATAGTCTTTATCTAAAACTGCCTTTTTTAACTCTTCTCGTTTTAGTTGAGATAAAGACTGATTTTCAGTACTTTCAAAAAGGTTCTCGACCAAAAATGACGCTAATTTCTCATACCCTTTTTCATTTAGCTGGAAACCATCTATTGTGAGTTCTGTACCTTCTGAAAACCATTTTATACTCGGATTGAATACATCAACAAAGTAAATATTGTGCTTTTGAGCGATTTCCTTTATTGCTTTGGTATAAAGCTCAAGGTTTTGATTTTCTTTGACCCCATTTGGTAAATCATACTTTTTTGAGAGGTCTTGGAAGGCTGTTGGCGATATTAGAGCCAATTGGGGTGCCACACGTCCATTGTATTTTTGAGACATCGTGTGTAAGACAAATGCTTCAAGTTCGGCTTTAAATTTTGGTAATCCATGAATTCCCTCAAATGACTCGCTATACCCAAAAAAGGCAAGGATTACATCGGTTTTAAGGTTAGTTAGCCACTCATCAGGAGTAGGAAAATTTCCCTCACTGTCTGAGGGTTTTGCGTATTCCTTCTGAAACTTTGCTGCATGAGGAAACGCCCATGGAGTGTTTCTACTTGCGTGTGGTCGAAAACCAGGAGTATCACCTCCATCGCATAGGTTTCTAACAAATAATTTATAAGAAGGAAACCTCATGTGAAGCTCAGTGTCAAAACTACCATAATTCATCATTCTGGAGCCTAAGTTATTTCCTATAAGGGAAATATGAGCATTCTTTGAGAGTGCTATCTTTTTTTCTTGCTTAGGTAGAAAAGAAGATACAATGAGTACTATTGATACAACCGTAATGATTATACCAATTATAGATTTAATTTTTGCGACTGTCTTCTTTGTCATAGCGTCGTTTATTTTTTAATTCTGCTTATTTAGAGCGAGGGTTTGTCTGTTCTAATAAATATATGTAACCCAATAATGCTCCCCAATGATAGAAATTATCACTGCGGTTTAGGTTCTCATTTGGCAATCGGCCAACTCCAGAAGCATGGTAGTTTTCGAATACTGCGTGTTTGCTTCGCCAGTTTTTGAGCAATAAATCATTGGATTTATTTACTAATTCTTTCCTCGCATTCGGAAAATCATAGTTTTTAAGCCCCTTGTAAACCAAAAAATTGAGTGGAGCCCAAATTCGACCTCGCCAGTAATCTTGTTGTTCGAAAGCAGGGTCATTTCTTGCAATTGAGGGTAACACCCACTCACCCCAGAACTCATTTGGATTAAGCAAATGCTCTTCAATCATGCGTTTTGCCTGTAAAGGGGTAGCTACTTTGGCAATGAGTGGATAGAATAAAGTAGGAGAAAGTCGTTTGTTCCATGCACCAGTATCAGTACGTTTATTTAAAAACATTCCTATATCGTTATTCCACAAAGTAGATAATGACTGAGAAAAAACTTTGGCACGTTCTTCTAATTCTTTGGCTTCTGTGTTTCGGCCTATGATTTTTGCTAATTCAGCTAATGCGTTACAGTCGGCTATGTACAAGCTCATTAGCCCGACGTCTGCCAGTACCATTTGGTGAGAAACGGTATCAAAAGGCACATCATCATACATGGGAGAATTGTCTAAACCCGATTCATAGGCTGCACCTTGCCATGTATTTGCTGCTGCATCAGTGGAGATTTTATCGCTTCCCCAACATAGGTATCCATTGGTTTGGCGGTGCTTAAGCCACCAGTGATTCCATCTTACTAATTTATCGAATAGTAATTCTATCAACCACTTGTCTCTATACTTGTTGTATAGTTCTTGGACGACAATACTGCCCACAGGAGGTTGAGAACGGTCAGGCGAACCAAGTCCTTGTGCAGACACATAGTTAGGAACCATTCCATATTGGTCTATTGATTTTGATACCTCCACTACGTTTGCATAGGCCAAAGATTTGTTATCAATTCCAGCCATTAGGCCAGATAAATAAGTATCCCAATCAAATAAAACATAACTTCCGCCAAAAAACGTATTCCAATTTCTGCTAACGGGTACAATTACCGCTTCTCGTTCAGGGTCATAGATGGTGTTCCAAGCAATAGCGGATTGTTGAACAAGATAAGTTTCTTCATTTGGGCTATACTTTTTCAAATTATCTTCGAAACGTGTTCTTTGTAGAAGTATTTGTTGTTTTATAGCATTCAAGTTCAATTTTTCATTGCCGACAGCAATTCCAATTGGTTCATTCAACTTTAAAACTAAGTACTTACCTTTCAAAGGTAAAAAAGCATTGATTGTAGGTTTTGTGGTCTGAACCAAGCGTTTTTGACCTTTGGTATAAATCTCTATATTTTGGGCGTTTTTGGTAATAGTCCCAGCACGATTCCACATCATGGCAACCTCTGAAACCAATTGAATATCTTTCTTGGGCAATTGGATTGGGGTGACAAGTATGACTAAGTCGGTGCCTTTGATTGCCGTTTCTATTTTTACTGTTAAGCCGTGCCAATTTATTACAGCTTCGGTATAACTTCCGTCATAAGCATGATACCCTACGGTTACATCTTCTGAGGATTTTTCTTTGTATGAGGGATAGCATTCATGAAGATAATTGTCACCGTTAATACTATTATCTTTGAAACCAAGGTTTACTGATATTCCCTCGGGTAAAAGTACATGACTCAACATGCTATTTGTATTCCAAGTATTCCACCCTTTGGCCAATTTGGTTTGAAGGTTTTGATAGCTTTGAACTGGTGTCTGGGCTTTTGCTTGAGAGATAAACAAAAGAAACATTAAGAGCTTTTTGAAACAACTTTTCATTCCAATGGCTCTATAAAATGGCCGTGATAATTTGTTAAGTTCCTTCATCATTTACGCTTTTTGAACATCACTATTGAGCTGAACGCAGGTAAAGAAAACGAGTCTTTTAACATGACTCCCTTCATATCATAAAGTGCTTCGCTTATTTGAAATCTACGAGTCTCCTTCGAATCATTCACAAATATGATGGGGTCTAACGCCTTTGACCAATCAGTGCTGGCAGAAATAACAGTACTATTCTCATCGCCATCAATAATTTTCTTCCATTGCCCAAATGTCAAATTCAGCTTACTATGTTCGGGTACCTGTTTCGTTTCAAAAAAGAAGAATTGAGTAGATTTAGTATTGATGTAGGTGTTATAATCGAATCTACCAACGTTAAATTTATCGCCAATAAAATTTGACAATTTAGGACCTCTCTGATTTGCGTAGAGTGAAACGATAACATTTCCTTCTGTTAAACAATCGAATATTCGACCATGGTTTGCCCATTCCGAAAACTCTATTCCATTTTTGCAATCAAATACGGTATTTCCTCTAAATGTATTTTTGAAAGAGGCATCGTTGTTTACTAAACCAGCCGCATTAGTCTGGATAACGGTGTTGTCTTCCACAAGCATATCATGGGAATTATTGTCTATATAAATACCAAATGCTAAATTGGGATTTTGAGGAGTCATCTCGCTATCACCGATACTGTATCTAATAATATTCTTTCGAAAAATAGAATGATGCGTAACTTGGGGTTCTTTGGCGAAACAATAGAGATTTGCTCCATCATTTAGTGTCAAGCTACAATGCTCAATTAAATTATACTCAACGAGATTATGATGATCATCAACACGGATTCCGTTGTAACCGCAGCTATCGACTCGATTAAGTCTTACAATATTATTGTGTGCGTAAGTAGTATCTGGAGAAGCTTTCCGTTCGGTATTGTAAATGAGAATCCCAGTTGCCCCATTTACACCAGACCATCCATGGCCTCTTGATAGACCGATATTACTTACGATATTATCCTCAATCGTTAAATATTCTGGTTCGAGTGCTGCGATTCCTCGCCCCAAAATATTTTGTATTTGATTCTTTTGAATCAAGGTTTTGTGTGAAGCACTATCAAGGTCAATTGCAGTTCCGTGAATCAGTGAAAAGTTGTTTTCGATAATTGATATCTGGCTTGTTTTAAACCCTAAGCCAACTCCTGCCTTCTCAAAATAGCGAAATTGAATTCCTTTGATGACGATATTTTTGATATGCGGCTTTATAAAAATCCCATATTCTCTACTTGAAGCAAGGAGTGTAATATCGTTTGTGCTAAAATTCTGAGGTAGAAAAACCCGTAATTTGCCTTGTTTCCAACTCCACTCCCAAGTACTATCTACTAAAGACGGTAAGCCCTCTAAGTAAAAACCGTACCCTTTTTTAAAATCATAAATTGACTTTTCTCCATTTTCGGTTCGAGAAATAAAACTTTTTTCTGTTGGATAGCGACTTTGTGGCCCTTGTACTATTAAACCAGTTTTAGAACTCTTTATCGTTCTTGTTTCATATACCCAGTCAATTGTTCGAATTCGCAAAGTAGCCCCTTCCCAAAAGTTATTTTCCTGATTAAGGGCTTTACAAAAAATAGAGTCTTTACCAATCCCTTTTTCAATCTGAACATAACCTCTATTTGGGAACCTTGCTGGGGTTAGTCTTTGAGTCTTCCAATACAAATCATATATTGGAGTGGGCACGTTTGATTCAAAAATATTTTCGTCAATTTTTACCCAATTTGTAATAAAATTAGCACCCGATAAAATTGGAGCTTCACCAGTTCCATAACTTGCGATAACAATAGGCTTATTGGCTTCGCCTGAGTATTTAATCTCTAAACTACCAACAATGGTACTACCACGCTCAAGCAATATTGAATCTCCTGAAAACAATTTTATTTTCTGTAATGGAATTAATGAATTCCATGCTCTTCTTGGTGATTTTCCATTATTTCTATCATTTCCTCTATTAGAAACATAGTAATTTGTTGCTTGAATAGAGCTGATAGAAAAGCCAAGAAATAGGATAACCAAAGAAATTCTTCTCACGATTTGCTGTTTATTTTAATAATTGTTAATCTTTTCAGTGGAGGAAATTCTCCAAGTTGTTGTCGGAGTAAACGATTACTTACAATACAACTATTTAATTAGATAGACACTACCTGTGAGTTTAAGCGGAATTTTCTCTGCACTTTTGAAGGTTATTTCAATAGGTTTTTCTAATTGAAAAACTCCTTTAGGTAATTCAGCAACGGCCCAAGATAATCCACTCCAAATGGCTTTGTCATACTCAACTTTAAGTGGCAGTGACTTACTTCCCTGTTTAATCTGAATATTCAGTAAATTTGCTAAAGTAAGGCCATCAGGGGGTGAGCCACCTGAGCTACGGAAAGGGATATTGGAATTGTCGAATTGTTGAAATACAAATCTTAAATCTGAGGATTGTTTAGGAGTAAACTCCCCTTTCAACTGATTATTTTGGTAGGTAAATTGTATAGGAATCTGTTTGACTTCTCTTGGAATAGAAACCATGTCGCCAACTCCTAAGTCAAATTTTGCGTTTGCATATTCTCCAATTCCAACAAGTACCAATTGCTCAGCACCCAAAAGAATTTTACTACCTTGAATTTTGGGTATAAAACCAGCATCTTTGAAGAGAATCCTATTTGCTTTTCCTTGAATATTTGGCAAATCAACATATTGAGTAGATTGACTTGGATTAACAATACAAACAACAGTACCATTATCTCCGTCTGCCAAATAACCATAAGGTTGAGATTTTCCTGGTGTGCCACCAATAAGCTTAACCGAGTTTTTTTGCTGCAAAGGATACCATAAACGTTGTGCTTTGGCAAACCATTTTGCATCATTAGAAGTTAATAGTTCTAAATTTCCATAATATGTATTGAGCCATCCACCACGAGCCATCGAAAGTAACGCCATTCCTTTCCAAGCGGCATTACCCCTGAAATAGCAAGTACCCGTTTTTCCTATCATAAATCCAGAATTATCAATCTGTGATAATTGAAGGCCATTTTCTCTAAAGTACTTAACCATATGGTCAGAGTAAATATCTTTTGAACGCCAGAAATTCTTGGTAGGTACATCAGCAGGGCGAGGGTCTCCACAGTACATGGCATCAAAAACAGTCAGCCATTCTAAATCAATTTTCTTTGAGATAGGTACACCTGTGTTTGACATTTCACCACCAAATCCATTATAGGCCACGAATACAACATTTGGGTGTTTTTGACGAAATGTTTTGAGTGCATTGATGAGGGCTTTCTGATTAGCCTGTTTGATTTCAGCCATACTCATCTTACCTTCTAATTCTGGTGTAATGGCGTAAAAATCCGCAAAATCAAACTTGAATAGCTCGAAGCCTTGTTGCGTGCATAATTCCAACGTTTCCATCAAATGAGGTAGGTATCCTCCTTTAAAAAGGCATAGAGATTTACCAGATTTTGAAAGAGATGATTGCCACTCATTTACGGGTTCTAAAATATACTTCCCACCAGCATGTAAAACATTAGTACTAAACCATAATCCTGGTTTTACTCCTCGTGCTTCACAAGATTTTAACCATTTTTCAGGACCATTTGGCCAATCTTTTTTTCGCCAAGCTCGATAGCCACTATTTCGCTCAAACCAAAATGCATCCATTAAGTAGTAATCAAGCTGTAGGCCTTCTTTTTTCAGACGAACCAATTCATCTAATTGCTTCATAGCTAAAGATTCAGTGAGTCGCACTGTATCTGAAAGTTCATCATAAGAGGCCCAATTGATGTAAACGCTTAAAGGTTTATTAAGGCTGCTACTTTGAGCATAAAGTTTTGTAACGGTTGTGAAAGTGAATACTAAACACATCCAAAGTTTAAATTTTGTTTTAATCATTTTTTTAATTTTTAGTAATAATTACTGACTCATTTTTCTTTAAATCGAGAGTCAACACCTCCCCAAATGATGGTTTGCCATTAACAAGCACTCTTTCTCCAAATCCATGATGAATTTTTATATTTCCCCCAAGTTTACTCTCAACACGGAGTATTTCCACTTTGTCATTACGAACTTTGGCCGAAATCAAGAAACCTCCAGCGGTTCTTATTCGGTCAAATGATAGGTTTTTCCAACGCCAAGAACGGTTTGGTAAAATGTAAATACCATCGGCTTGCTCACTTACTAATAGGTCTAAAATGGCACTTACTACACCAAAACCAGCATCTAATTGCATGATTTCATGGTTTCTCCGCCCTTTTGATATTTCTTTTGCCCAGTCGGGTTCATTGAACATACTCATTCCATTGTTTGTGGAATTATGAAGAGTTCCACGCCCCTCATTTACAAAGTTTTTATACCAGTAATGAAGCCAACTGATTGCTGATTCAGTATTTCCCATGCGGTTATGAATAATTGAAGCCCACGGAATACACCAGCCTGTCCAGGCCCCTGCACCTATATTTATCCATTTCCAGTAGCTATTTTTGATTATATCAGTATGCTCTGATGTCTTGAGATGAAGGGTTTGAAATGGATAAATACCTGCCAAATGCGAATGGTGACGATGACTTATTGTTAAGTCTTTATCTGCCCATAGCCCAATTCTTGGAGGAGTTTTTCCTTGTAGGTTTTCGCCAAAAGGCATAGTTACCAATGAATAAGCGGGCAATTTTTGTGCAACATCATCCCAGCGGGGGTCTAATTGTTTTTCCAAAATGGTTGCCAACTCAGGTAATACTTTTAAAATTCTATGCAATGCGGCTAATTGAAACGAAGAGTTTTTACCCACTCCTTGTAGTCCACTACCGAACTCAGGACTAACCGAGATAGGCAAGCTGTATCGTTTTTGTCCATTAGGTAATTTTGTTGCTTCCAACATAGACCAAAATCCTTCGAAGGCCCCAAGAGATAGTGGTAAGGTAAGAGACTCTAAATAGGTGCTATCTCCAGAATACTGATAATATTGAAATGAAAGATAGGCTATCCAAGCAGTTGTGGCATGGTCGAGGGTTCCAGTCCAAAAATTACCTACTACCTGTCCTTTATCATCTACTGCATGGGGTATCATGTAAGCATTGGGATTTTGAAAAAACAATTGCCCGTTGCGTTGAAAAACTGGTAAAACTGAAAGAAGCCAGTCGAGAAAAGGCTTAAAGTGTTGTGGACGGTTGCTTGCCAGTGCTGGTGAATAAATCATTTGAGCATTTATGTTCAAATGATAGTCATTACTCCAAGGTGGGAGCTGGTATTCCTCCATAAATACACCCTGTAAAGTACATGCTAAACCATGAGGGGGAGTGGCACAAGCTTGTTTATAGAGCCCATAATTTAAGGCTTCTTGAAGAATAGGGTCTGGTAGTCTTACATTACATACCTCTGACCAATAGGATTTCCACCACTCATTTTTTTGTTGAGCCAATCTGGAAATATTAGCCTGATTTATAGTAGAAATGACCTGCTTATGACTGTCTTCGCCAATATTAGTAGCTAAAACTACTTGATTGTGTTTGAAAGAAAAAGCAGCTGATAAAGGTGAATCGCTTGGTAAGTATTGAGTAAAACCTGAAATATTTGTTTCTAACCAATGCTTTGGAGGGGTTACACCGATAGTAGATAGTTTTTGCTGATTAAATTCATAAAATGCTTTGAGAGTTGGCTTAATTTTACCTTGTAACTCTGGTGAAAGTTTTATCCAAGTAAGTTCGTGGTCAATAGCTTGTTCTATTTCAATTAAACCTTTTTTCCCATTCGATAAACCTACATTTACAATGATTTTTGCCGTTGTTAAATCAAGCTTTGCATCAAGTAATTTGATATTTTTAAGAAATTGAAGTTGTAATACACCTCCACCATATTGCTGTGGACGAGTAGGTTCATTTGGATTGTTTGAAAGTGCGAAAGTCTTACGAAGTTCCTCCTCTTCGCCTTTTTCAATTAGTGATTTTACTTTTACAAAATTGGTTTTTGCAGCAAAATCGTTACCTCCACGGTGATCCCAAAATCCAGCCCTTGCAAACGTGATATTTAGAGTTGTATCTCCCCAAATCATTAATCCCTGAGTACCATTACCTAATAATACACCTGCATGGGTTCTGTTAATTGGAAATTGCCAAAAAAGTGTTTGAGCATTAACATAAGGTAAATAACTTATGCAGACGCAGAGTAAAAAGCTGATTCTTTTCATTTTGATATTATTTTCTCAACCACAAATAGATGTTTTTTAGGTTGAGCTAATTCATATGCTTGCAGTAATTCAGCATTTACTTTTAGCCTTAATCGTTCCTCGTGGGGTTTAATCGCTATGTACTTATCAAATTGATTTTTGAAATAGATATTATGGGACAGTTTGGCGGCATACAGTTCATCTAAATACTTTTTAACCGCTTCTAAATCATTTTTATTCTTAAAGTCCTTCAAGAAACCATATTCAACAAACTTGATAGTGCGTAAATTGGCTTCGGTTTTATGTCTTTCGAGCAACGCTTTCTTGACGGCCAATGCCTGTTGATACTGAGGAATGTAGCGTTGCGTTGACAGATTTACACCTTTTCTTAAATCAATATGACTAAATACACCTACTACTGTTGTATCTATTTTGAAGGTATAAAATCCTTTTTTTAGTTTTTCGACCTTGAAATATCGGTAGTTGAAAGCCTCCTCCAAAGGAACTAATGCCAACGCTTCCTTTTGTTCGTCAGTGGTCGGATAAGGCAAAGCATACTCCTGAACCATCAATCGCTTAAAATCCCGCTTGATTTCAACAGTGGTTATGGCGCAATACTGGCTCTTTTTTTTGCTGTATTTAGCATTCTTTGAACACACGATTTGGGCAAAGTTTTGAGGGGGGACTTGGGTTGTTTTCAAAAACTGATACGCCATGACCAAATGCCCTGTGGCAGTTGGATGGACACGGTCATTACCGATGATAGTAGCTGATGGATTTTGAGATTGTAGTTGTTTGTTTAATTGGGATAAAATTTGCCAATAATCAACTACATCAAGCTCATATTTAAGTGATAATGATTCTATGTAATCTGCACACTCTTTTAAGGCATCGTTTACACCCCAATTATTCGGTGTTTGCAAAACAGCAGTTTGATCATAAATAGAGGGTTTTTGCAAAATGACTCGAATATTATTTCTTAAAAACACCCTCACAAGGCTATCTAAGCCGATTCGGTATTTTTCCAAGGCGGCCGCACGGCGTTGCAGCGTATCTGCATTGGTAGTAGGTTTTTCACTGTAAAGACCTCGATTTACATCATTCATACCAATCATTATGACGACATGAGTTGGGGTATGTACTAAAATATCATCATTAAGGCGATTAAAAATACCACTGATGACATCTCCCGAAATACCACAATTGAAAAAATGTAAAGGCTCATTGGGAAAACGAGTAACATAATAGAGTAAAATATTATGGTGAAATTCACCATTGTTTGTGATGCTGTTGCCCACAAAGCAAACTCTATCTCCTTTTTGAAAGATGGGCTTTTGTCCTAAAACATAAGGTGCCTGATACCAAAGAAAAAAAACGAGTAACAATCTAAAAAGCATAGTAGAAAAGATTTTTTCCTTAGCGAATTACCAATTTTTGAACCAACTTAGTAACCCCATTGGAAACCTGCACCAAGTAAACTCCACTCGATAAAGTATCCACTTTTAAAGCTGTCGGCCTGTTTTCAATGATGTTTACGGCAGTCCTTATATTACCCAGCAAATCTGTTACGATGAGGGTGACAGGTCTCTGATCAAACCCTTCCACCAACACATAGACTCCTTCATAAGCAAGAGCAGGGTTAGGAAACAGCCTTAACACCTTCGAACCACCGATGGATGTCAGCCCCGTGATGACGGCAGTATTTACATCCAATACCGTACTTGCGGCAGATGTATTGCCAACAGCGTCTTTGGCTTTTACGCTCATACTATATTTACTGCCCGAAAGCAAACCCGTAAAGGTCATGGTAGTATTAGCAGTTGTTCCCAATAAAACATTGTTTCCGAAAACCTCATAAGCCGTTACACCTACGTTATCCGTTGATGGGTTCCATGATAACACAAAACCCGTAGGCGATACTGACGACGCCACCAATCCAGTTGGTATGGTAGGGGCTTGGGTATCGGGGGAAAGGGTTGTTACAGTAAATATCGCACTTGCTGCTGAGGTATTACCTGCGGTATCTTTGGCCTTAACCGTAACTGCATATACGGTAGCTGGCTCTAAATTG
Organism: Runella zeae DSM 19591; assembly: GCF_000423565.1. GTDB lineage: Bacteria > Bacteroidota > Bacteroidia > Cytophagales > Spirosomataceae > Runella > Runella zeae. Next base: position 17,101 of record NZ_AUIF01000069.1, read on the forward strand.
CTCAACTTAATTGAAGTGTTAGTGGTGGTAGCAAGCAACGTACCGCCCAAAAATACCTGATACGTGGGAGGAAGCCCACTATTGTCCGTTGAGGCGTTCCATGTGAGCGTAAAACTGTTTTGAGCAATACCAGTTGCTACTAATCCTGTCGGCACACTGGGAGGATCATTATCAGGCGAGGATAGGGTGGCAAGTCCAAATCGGCTGGGATTTTGCCATGAATTATCTTGTGTATTAAACCAAGCCAACTTGCCCTCCCATTTACCGATGTCATTATCAATAACCATAATATCGAGTCCAATTTTTTGACTCATAGTGGTAACGGTAACCCCTAAAACAGAAAATGGTATTTTTACTTCCAACCGATAACCCGTAGAGGTATTTATTTTAACTATTTCGCTGCCCGTAGTGCTGGCGTTTCGGTTGCGCTCTCGCAGTTGACTATCACCAAATGTATAAGTGAACTGAAAGTCAGTATTTTGGTAACTTGCCCCTCGCCGATTAGTGGCATCAATGTAGAATTCTACACCGTCATTCTCATACCAGTTGGCAGCAGTGGTGTTGATATTATTGTCGGTTACTTCTACAAAAAAGTAAAGATTATCTTTGTCATAAGTACTTGTCCACGAGGCATCTAAATCGTTTTTATTTGATACTGTCCCCGCACAGACATTGTTACAGGGATATGTGGGACTTTTGTAAAAAAGGTCTTTTATCCCATCTAATGTAGGTGAAGTGGACGCCAACAAAATAGTAGCTTCGGTAGAGTTGGTCATTACGTCCAATACTGCACTTGCTGCCGAAACATTGGACGGCGTGGCTGCATCTTTTGCTTTTACAGTCAGGGCATAACTTGTAGCGGGTCTCAGCCCTGTCAGCGTAAACGACGTAGTGGCCGTAGTACCAATGAGGGTTGTTCCTTCGTAAATTTCATATGTGGGTGTCAATCCGCTATTATCACTTGAAGGATTCCAGTTGAGAGTAAAACCCGTAAACAAAATACCAGTAGCTACCAAACCCGTCGGTACTGTGGGGGCTTGTGTATCAAGATTCAGATTCAGGATAATCTGTGCGCTTGCCACCCTACTACTCACTTTTCCTGATTTAAAGGCTATGGCCCGTACTGTTTTTGGACCTACTGTTGCCGCTGTTAGCGAAAATGGTGACGTGTAAAGTATTCCTTTTGTTTCAGTAGGAACTGTACCATCGGTAGTATAACGAATTACAGCATCGGGTACGCTACAACTGATAGTAACAGTAGCAGACCCCGCTATGGCACTACCGCTAATCGGGGTTATTTCGGGGGCTTCCACCTGACCAGGTGCTGAATTATTGAATGCCAGTGTACGGATTGTTGTGGTAGTCGCAGTTTCTTCTACATAACGTAATTTACCCGTTTCAAGTAAAAACTGATAGTCTAATGAATGTATGGGAGCACCTCGTGACGGACTCACCCGTTCGTAGGCTTGCAAGGTTTTGCCGTTGTCATTACTTCGCTTCCAACGACTTCCATCCATAGTTGTGATCCAACCGTTATCATCGGTAAAAGCTTCACCTGGCCAACCAAGATTCCAAACACTTGATTCATTGCTCCAACTGCTACCATTGTATTTGAATACCAGCAAGTTTCGGGAGTATGACCACTGACAAATAATAGGCTTATTGTCAGAAGTAAGTGCAATATAACATCCGTTGAACATCCGTTGTGCATCCACATTAGGGTCTTCCATATAAACTACGTCACCTGTTTCAGTAGTGATGGGAAGATTCAGTGATGTACCATCACTTTTTTTCCAAGTTAGCCCCTCATCATCCGAATAGGCATACATCAAGTGCGTATGGGTGTCTGATACAGTAGTGCGTATTGGATTTTTTGCCACATTCCAAACCATATGCATGCGGTTATTTTTATCAAAAACGAGACGGATTTTATACCCCTGATAACCATTGTTAGGCGGAACTCCTGCACCTGAATTATCCCAAAAAATAGCTTTGGTTTGGTGCAGATTATCCATACCTCCTGTAATTGTTCTTCCTTTATCTGATTGAAAACTATAACCTAATGAGCCTAACTGATTCCAACGTTTAGTATCGGTATTATACACTTGAATATGGCCTCCTTGCCCGCCAGGAACCCACCCATCCGAATTAGTGCCTAAGCGCTGACGACTAATAAAAAAAAGTGTCCCTTTTCGGCTTTGGATAAACCTTCCGTAGCTTACTCCATGGGGTCCCCACATTCCACCATTTGCTATATTTCCATCTAATTGCGAAAAAGTACTAATGTCTTCGGGTTTGTCCGACCGAAAATACTTCATTGCATCTTGATGCATATCGCCTGTCCAGTGAATATATCCTTCGGCATCAATGCCTATGGATACCGAATTGTGAGGGTCTTCTAATACACTTCTAACTACGACAGTGGTAGTAACTGTGCCATTTTTGTCTTTTTTAGAAATACACCCATTCAAAGCTGCATCTACAAACCCAAAATAGATGTTGCCTTTGTGCGACACTACTGATGTTTGAAAATCCATATTTACCTTTGGATTAGTTATTACTGAAAATTCATCAGTAAACTGAAAGGTTTCAGTGGGTGTTTGCGCTTGGGCATAACAAAGCCCAAGTACTATCCAAAGCAATAGTAGAATTGGTGTTTTCATTTGATTTAACAGGAAAAGAAACCCCCTCAAACAAAATGTAAGGGGGGTAAAATTCACTTTTTCTATCAGTTTAAAAGTTGAGGTTTATCAACCCACCAACAGACAGTGGTCCAGCAATTTGCCCAACAGTAGCTGGGTTACGATAGCCACGTATGACGAGGGTATAAATTTTACCTCCTTCTAAATTCATGGTAAATTCATTGGTAGCTGTCCCCGTGCAAAAAAAGCAAGGGGCTGTTTGATTATTCGTAGTTACAGTAGAAATGGGCGTTGTGCTTCCTGTTTCACGTAATTGTAAGCGATAAAAGCCTGGGCTGATATTCTTAAATTCTGTCGTTTTTTTGTAAGTATTACCCCCAAAAAGTACTGATAGAGCAGCAGGGCTTGGTTCAACTGTTCCTGCGATGTCTAAACTGGGCGAATCAGGCGAAAGGTGAATCACTCGTACCTTGGCTTGGCCAGCTTCTGGACGAGTTAGATCATCAGAAGTAACTACTACATCTGGTGCTTGAATCTTTCCAGTGATAAATACCGAATAGTATTTACCTGCCTCAGTAGATAAATTGGTAGTATTGACTGTTGCACGGGCTTGGGCCACATTAATAATGGCCGCCGTACTATCAATTCGAAGAGAACGAGCACCTGGGTCGGTCAGAAAATAACCTGTTGTTTTGTTGGTCACCAGCGACTGAGAGTAAAGTTGACGGTTGTCCAAGAAAAATAAATAACCCATTATTTGATTGGAATTAGCAGGGACGGGGCGATTGGGCGTTGCCACGTTCATAATGGCTACTTTTGCTTTATCTGGGGCATCTTGCAACCCTACCCGCTCTTCTTCTTTGCAGCCTGCCACTGCCATACAAGCAATAGCAAAAAGCTGATAAACAAATACTTTGTATGATTTCATTGGTCAATTCTTTTGAGTTTGAAGTTTTTAATACCCGTCATTTTGTGTGAAAGCAGGGTTTTTTTCTATTTCGCCTTGCGGAATGGGTAGCAAGCCTTTTGTACCTTTTTGCAAGGGGCGGCCATGAGCAGCCATAGTGCTTTCTAACGTACCCCACCGAATAAGATCAAACCAACGTTTGCCTTCCATACACAGTTCTAATCTTCTTTGCTGCCGAATCTCCCCTCGCAATGCACTACCTGTCAAGCCAGTGGGTGGGGTGATGCCTGTGCGCCCGCCAGCATGAAGTTTGTTAAGTTCCGTCAAAGCAGCAGCATCTTTTCCTTGATTTTGTTGTGCCTCTGCCAACATCAGAATCACGTCGGCGTACCGATAAACAGGCCAATTAGCAGTTCCTTGTGCAGCGGCACCCTGTACCCAAAATTTAGCATTTATAGTCCGAATCGGTATAGAAGTACTCAGTTTAATTGTTGCCGTCCTACGCAAATCATTGCTACTAAAAGCCTGAACCAAAGTATTTTTCAATTCAGCTCCTTCAATCAGTGAGTTATCGGAAGGACGATTTCGATTCAGGCCAACTACACCACCTGGTGCATCTTCTAATGGTCCGAATTGAAAACTAAAATCATTCTGGGC
>NZ_AUIF01000070.1 GCF_000423565.1 Runella zeae DSM 19591
CGAAAGCCGATAGATGGTATACTTGACTACTTGCGAAGAAATGCATATAGAATGCAATACGCTGAATACCGTAAAATGGGCTTGATGATAGGTTCCGGAGCCATAGAGGCCGCACACCGAACAGTTATACAGTCACGAATGAAACTATCAGGTCAGAGATGGACCAAGACCGGTGTGGATGCAATGCTTAAGTTAAGAACAAGGTATGAGTCGGATAGGTGGTGCGAAGTCAAAAAGAAAGTGCTCCAAATCAATTTTAAGCATCTAAACAAGGCGGCATGAAGGCGACAATTTGCAATGCACCCAAGTGATGGTAGCGATGAAAACCTTGATTGGGATTGATTTGTGTATATTTAATTTTTATGGAAAATTATGTAATTATGATTGAATGGACTCGTTAAAGAATTGTAAACTAAAATAACTTTGTAGTCAAAGTATTTGATTTTATATTTTTATAATCTATTTGGTATATTTTAATTGTTTTAATGGTATTTTTTTAAAAAATCAAATTTTAAATAAAATAAATTAACTTTTTAAGGACGATGGGAGCTACAAAACAAACACTAAGAAAATTGCTAGTTGCATTTTCTACAATTGCAGTACTGGTAAGTTGTAACAAAGATGAAACTTCTACAACTACCCCGGTATCAACTGAAGTGCCAGCCGTATATAAGAAGGTATATGGAGCCACAAGTATTACCAGCGACGGTACGTATATTTACTTTAAAACAAAAAATTTGCCTGACCACAAAAGCCCTTATTATGCGACTACAAACCCATTGTATGAAGCGTATAATGGTAGTACTTTTGGAGGTAATGAATTTAAAAAAAATCCTAATACAATTGCGGAGTATAACGCTACCGTGAAAATTCCACTTAATCCAAAAGTAGACGCTTCACATCCCGCGACCCCTTTGGGAGCTATTGGAATTGCTCTGAATGGGGTAGCTTTATTTAATCAATATGCTGGTCCAAATAATCAAGCTTTAGCCGGTGAAATTGTTAGTTTTGATAAGTACTATGGACACCCCCAAAATTCAGGAGTTTATCATTATCACGTTGAGCCTTTGTATTTGACTACTGTCAAATCGAAAAAATCTGGGTTAATGGGATTTTTGTTGGATGGATTTCCGGTGTATGGCCCGCAAGAAGAAAATGGAACCACGGTCACAAGTAGTATGCTTGATGCTTATCATGGTCATACCCATGCTACAGTAGATTATCCTAATGGTATTTATCATTATCATTTTACGGCAGATTCTCCCTACTTGAATGGGAATGGATATTATGGAACCCCCGGAACGGTCACTCAATAAAATGAAAATATTCCTAAAGAATATATTGCTTTTTCTGGCTTGCTCGTGTAGTAAGCCAGAAAAAATAGCAGATAAAAAAGTACCAAATATCTATTTGTTAAAATCCTTACAAGAGATTCATATTGAGAATGATATTGTATTTTTGAATACGCACAAATATTCAGGTTTTTTATATGAGTTAAGTGCTAACAAAGATACTCTACTGATCGAAGGATATATCAATGGATTACTACATGGATGCTGTAAAAAATGGTACCCTGATAAACAGTTGAAAGAAGAACGAAATTATTATGAAGGGAAAAAACATGGGCGGCAGGTGCTATATTGGGAAAAGGGGCATAAAAAGGTTGAATTTATTGCCAAAAATGACGTCTATGAGGGAGAATTGAGAGAATGGAGTAGCAGCGGTGCTTTGTTTCATTTAGGGACCTACATCAATGGGCAAGAGGAAGGACCTCAAAAAATGTGGTATGAAAACGGAAAAATAAGGGCTAATTATGTAATTATTAAAGGTAAAAGATATGGTTTACTCGGAACTAAAAATTGTAGAAATGTATCGGATAGTATTATTAGTAGTAAGTAGTTGGCTCTTAGCAGGGTGTTCTGAAAATACAACAAATTCGGTAACATTGCCATACTATAATGAGCCAAGTTTTACGCCTATTTTTATTGAAAAAAAAGAAGAAAAAAATCGTAAAGTATTTCACAAGATTGGCGATTTTTCATTTTATAACGAAGATAGTATTCGCATCACGCAAAAAAATATAGAAGGAAAAATTCATGTTGCTAATTTTGTTTTTACTTCCTGTGGTGTGATTTGTCCTAATATGGTGAAGAATATGAAAGTAGTAAGCGATAGTCTAAAATTAGACACTAATATTGTGTTGCTGTCTTATTCTGTAATGCCTTGGGTTGACTCTCCGCGTGTTTTGAAAAAATATAAAGAAAAAAATAACATAAATAATAAAAATTGGCATTTTTTAACAGGAAATAAGGGTAAGATATATCTTCATGCAAGACGCTCTTATTTTGCAGAAGAAGATATTGGCTATAGTAAAGATAGTAGCGAATTTTTACATACAGAACATTTTATATTAGTAGATAAATCAAAGCGGATAAGGGGTATTTATAATGGTACACTTTTACTAGAAATGCAACATTTAATCAACGATATAAAAACATTAAGTTTAGAGTGAAGAGACAGATAAAGCGTTTTCTTGTTTAAAAAATAGTACAAGTTGTTTTGTAGCAATTGTTTTTAAATTTAAGACTTGATACCCAATCTTTGTCATAAGCTACTAAAGGCATAACGGAGGCAGCGTTCAAAACGCTGCCTCCGTTGATAAGGAGAATTTTAAAGTGTTACCCCAAACCTTTTCCCCAATTCCTCTAAAGACTGTACAACGGGGGGCAATAAGTCTAGGCCATTTTGGGTGCGTTCGGCTTCCATTTCGCGTTCGGGGTCGCCCGGAATAAGTACTTTCTTACCTTCTACGGCTTGCGCATTCCTAAAGCGTCTAATCCAAGTATCCATGTGTGCCTTAAACTCATCGGCTGGGCGAAAACCATCTACACGCATGGCTCCAAAAAAATGACCCGTCCCTTTGCCGACGCCTTCGGTAGCAGCCATAAAACCCGCTGTGGCAAAAGGCGGCACCCACGGCCCATAATTGGCTCCTGACAATACCCCCGAGAATATATCAACAATAGCACCTAAGCCGTAGCCTTTGTGGCTACCATGCTCGCGGTCAGAGCCTAAAGGAAGTAAAGCCCCTCCATTTTTGATGGGGTTGGCATCGGTCGTGATTTCGCCAGTGGCATCCTGTGCCCAACCTAGCGGTGCGGGGAGGTTTTTGCGCTGTAAAATTTCAAATTTTCCATAAGCGGCGGCTGTACTGGCAAAGTCAGCCACAAAAGCGGGTTCCTCATGGGCAGGTACGGCTACAGCGATGGGATTGGTACCAAGCATTTTTTCTAACGAAAAAGTGGGAGCTACGAGCGGGGCGGCGTTGGTCATAGCCATGCCTATCATGTCGTGTTCGAGCGCCAACATAGCATGGTAACCCGCAATTCCAAAATGATTGGAGTTTTGTACCGAAATCCAGCCCGAACCTACGTTTTTAGCTTTTTCGATGACTATTTCCATGGTTTTGGGGCCTACTACCAAGCCCACTCCCGCATCCCCGTCCACCACAGCAGTGCTAGGCGTTTGATGTACAATCCGAATATTGGGCTTGGGATTGAGACGTCCGTGGTCAAACAAACGTACATAGCCTGCCAAACGCGCAATACCGTGAGAATCAACACCGCGTAAATCAGCAGAGATAAGTACTTTGGCGGCCAAAATAGCATCGGCTTCCAAAAAACCGATGCTTTGGAATATATATTGGGTGAAAGTTTTGAGCTGTGTAACGCTAAACATGGACTCTGAATCTTAAAAAATTGGGAAAAGATAAACGTCGCAATATTTAGGAATAATGCGTCCAAATCAAAGCTTTTTGGATAATTTCTGTAAGACAGCGGTCATTTCATCAATTGCAATTTGTACGTCTTCGGCAGTAGTACGCCAATTGACAAAAGCCGCTCTAATGCCTCGTTTGCCTTGATAGACGGTAGGCGTCATAAAGACTTTAGCCCGTTTGTTGAGTTCTGACAAAAAAATGAGAACTTTTTCCTGGTTTTCATCTCCTTGAAGTGTAAAACAAACATTGTTGAGACGGGTAGGGGCCAGCAATTCAAAACCTTGGGTTGTTGTGATAAACGTATCTAAAAGCTGAGCCATGTTCACACTATTTTCTACAATCTCTTGATACCCGTTCTTTCCATACGCTTTCAACGAAAACCAAGTAGGTAAGGCTCGCAGTCTTCGTGAGTTTTCGGGTAAAAAATTAAGGAAGCTAAAATTATCAAGGGGATTGCCAAGATAAGGAGCATTTGAATTTTGAAAGGTCTGAATTTGTAATTTAATGTGTTGTTTTTGAATCATGAAAAAAGCACTTTCATAAGGCACATTCATCCATTTATGACAATCAATAGTGATACTGTCAGCTTCTTCCCAACCTTCTACTAAATGCTTATAATGGGGTGAGCAAGCCGCAAAACCTCCAAAAGCCGCGTCGATATGCCACCAAAAAGAATATCGCTTTTTGAGTGAAGAAATAGCTTTAAAGTCGTCATAATCAACCGTATTGACGGTGCCTGCGCTGGAAATCAAAATGAAAGGTTTGCCTTTTAGAGCTTCTATTTGGGTTTGTAAATCTTCCATATCTATGGCTTCTCGGTTGTCGCGCAGGGTTTTGAGTTGAACAAAATTCTGACTCCCTATGCCCAACATGGACAGTGATTTGATAGCTGACGAATGAGGCGTAGCCGTCAGAATCGGAATAGTCTGACGAATGCCTTCTCGTGCAATATCATAGCCTTGTTGTAATCCAACCCATTGGCGAGCTACGGCCAAGCACGTGAAATTTGACATAGTAGCACCCGTCACAAATCCTCCCCCAAAAGAAGAGGGTAGTCCAAAAAGATCTAGGAGTAATTCAATCGTCTCTAATTCAATCAGTGCTGATACATCGCCTTGTCCGTGGGTACCTTGGGGGTTTTGGTCATAAAGCCCCGCCAACCAATCTCCCGCGACTGAGGCAGGAGTAGCCCCGCCCGTCACAAATCCCCATGACCTAGGCCCCGACGAAGCCACAAGAATTGGGTCAAATCTCTCTTTAAATTCTTCTAAGACTGCCATAGCTCCTAGCCCTTCGTCGTTGAGCGGCAGAGAGGTGAGCTGTGGGACGGAGACTGAAGTAGGACGTTGAGGTAGGTTTTCTAAAAAATCAACACTTTGGTGTACTACTTTTTTGAGAATGCTTTCAAATGTGATTAAATCTTTTTGCAACATGGCTAACAAAATTTGTTGAAGTTGCAAAGAAAAAGGGAAATAGCACAAGACAACAAAATGCTTGAAAATTAATCAGATTTGAGGGTATTGTTGTTGGTAACAGCTTAGGTAGAAGCAGAGTGTTTTTTAGGTGCCATCCAATAATACAACAATGGAATCAGTGTCCAAGAAGCAATCACTCCAAGAGTCATTCCCCCAATGACGGTCAGGGCTAAGGGGCGTTGGAGTTCGGCACCTAAAATCGTTGTACATCGAATACAACGACCTCCGAAGTTAATTTGCTGGAAGTCGATTTGTTTTACTCAAGAGTAACATTGAGAATAGAAATTGGTTTTGTTTTGTAAGTTTTGTCCCAGCGCCTATTTTCGATGCTACTCTTAATGATAAACAAAAAATATATTTTCTGTCAGTCTTATTTAATATCCCTCGTTTTGATACATTTTTTGAGGGTCGAGTTTATATTCATCAAAGGGAATAGGATAGTAGTAGTCTTTCAAACCAAAATTAGAGACTTTGGCCGCACCATAATCAGCCTGGAGTTTCGTACTCATATAAGTGACCAATTCGGTGGGAGTAAAGAAACGTAGTAAATCAAACCAACGGTGGTTTTCGAATGCCAACTCGATGCGACGTTCGTGCAAGATGGCCAATTTGAGCGTAGGAAATTTGGAATTGTAAGCTGCGTTGAGGCGAGAGGCTTCATAGAGAGGCATTTTGGCTCTTTCTCTGACTTGGTTCAAAAACCCAATGGCGGCAGCTTCGTCTCCTAAGTGCATATTTACTTCGGCAAGCATCAAAATTACATCGGCATAGCGTATCAAAATCCAGTCGTTGCCACCGTAGCCGTTGGCCGTAGCTGCCGCGCTTGCGTCGCGGTATTTGGTGATGAAATAATCTTTTACGTTGGAGGCATTGGCGTATTTGATCGAAAAATCTTTGCGCAAATCTCCTTCTTCGTATTCTTTCACCAAATCAAGTTTTACATTACCACCTACGCCCGTGTTTACGCGTAGTGAGTTGATGGTTTCGCCTTGGGCTTGGTTGTTGGCCGCAATGCGTGACGAATAGTTGATGTCGCCTTGACGATACACAATCTGGAAGATAATCTCGGGATTGGTAGATTTTTTGGCAACATCAAACACATCTTGGTAAGGAATCTCTTTCAGCGTCCCAAAAGTTTTTTTGTCATAAGCACTCATGAGGTAGGTTTTGGCTTGGGCCAAATTGGCGGTGCGATTGGCACTAGCAAGGGTAGTGGCCATAGTCAGATACACTTGCCCCAAAAGAGACAAACCTGCCACTTTAGATACTCGCCCTTTGTTGGCTACTGACTGATGATCGGGTAGGGGGCTGTTGGCTACTTCTGTAAGGTCGGCTATGATTTGAGCATATACCTCTTCTTTCTTTTGGCGGGCGGTATTGGCTTTTACTTCGTCGCTTGAGCTAAGGGTCTTGGTAATGAGTGGTACATCGCCCCATTTTCTTACCAAATGAAAATAAATCAATGCCCTAATAAACTTAGCTTCGGCTTGGTATTGGGCTTTGATGGAAGGATTACTAAAATTTACTTTTTCGATTCCCTCAAGCACCAAGTTTGCCCTCGAAATGATTTGATACAAAGCTAGCCAGTGGGTTTTGAGATAGGTGTTGCTGGGCAACAACGAAAAATCATTGAATTGAAATGGCTCTCCGGCATTAGATTGGTTGTCGTTGCGGCCAGCATTGTCAGAACGCTCTTCAGAAAACAAGGCACTGCTTTCTGCAATTCCGTTGTTGTTGCGGAGCGATTGATAAACGCCGTTGAGGGCCAGTAAAGCATCGTTTTCGGTTTTGAAATAGTCAGAAGTAGCGACTGAGTTTGGGTCGGTTTCGACCAAAAATTGATCATCGCAAGCACTAACGCCTATCAGCAGCGTGAGACTTAAAAGACAGATACGTATATTTTTCATTGGTTATGATTCGATTGAAGTCCAGTGTTTTAGAAAGTAAGTTTTAGACCGACGTTGTAGGCACGAGCCAAAGGATACATGCCATAATCGACGCCAGGAGTGAGGTTGGCTCCGCCGTTGTAATCTACTTCAGGGTTATAGCCTTTGTATTTGGTGAGGGTAAAGGCATTGTTGATATTGGCAAATACACGTAAGCCCGCTACTTTCCATTTGTTCATCCAAAGGGTGGGAAGATTGTAACCTAAACCGATATTGGTACAGCGCAAAAACGAACCATTTTGTAAATAAAAAGTCGATAGACGGGTGCTGTTGCTTTGGGTACCTCCACGAGATGCGCGATACACGAGGCCATTGCCCGGCTCAGCTTCCGAACGATAGCGGTTGATGACGTCTACGTATTGATTGCCAGAAGCTTCCATGTTGTATACATAATAATCCTGACCGTCCAATACTTGGTTGCCATAGACACCATTGAAAGCGGCATTGAAATCAAAATCTTTATAACTAGCATTGAGCGAAAACCCGTACGTAAATTTGGGATAAGGTGAGCCAATGACTTGTTTGTCAGCGTCATTGACTACGCCGTCGCCGTTTACATCTTCAAAAATCAAATCTCCCGGACGAAGTGGATTGCTCGAAGCCGTAGAGCGAGCGGGGCCTTTGAGTACATATCCTGCGGGAAAGGACTGCTTAGAGGCATTGTAGTTGGCATTGTCGATCGCAATGTTTTCCATGTCTTTTTCGCGCACCATCCCAATCACCTTAAATCCATAAAACATCCCAATAGGTTGACCTTCTTGGGTGATGTGCGTTAAGTAAGAGCGTTCGGCACCGTTGGTGATGATGGTATTGGCGCCCCCCATGTTGAGGACTTTGTTGCGGTTGAGTGAAATATTGCCGCTCAAGTTTAATTTAAAATCTTTGTGCGAAATGACCCGCCCGTCGAGCTGTAATTCAAGTCCTTTGTTTTGAACTTTTGAATCGCGGAGGTTGGTAAGAATGGTAGAAGTCCCCGAAATCGCCGATACAGGCTGATTGAAAAGCAGGTTGAAAGAATTACTCAAATAAGCGTTGAATATTACCGAAAGACGGTTTTGAAACAATCCCAAATCAAGACCCACATTGTACTGCGAAGTAGATTCCCAGCCTAGACGCTGGTCTTTGATAGAGTTTGCCCAAATTGCTGTAGCGATATTGCCATTTCCAAAAACTGTCCCTCCCGGATTTGACATGGTTTGGAGATAGTTATAATTCCCGATGTTATAATTTCCGGTAAGTCCCCAGCTTGCTCTTAGTTTTAGGGTAGAAGTTTCGCCCAATAAATCACCGTAGAATGCTTCATCGGAGATGTTCCAACCAGCCGATACCGACGGAAATGCTCCCCAGCGATTGAGGGGACCAAAACGTGAAGAACCATCGCGACGGAAAGCAGCCGTGATAAAATAACGTCCAGCATAGCGATATTCGGCACGGGCAAGATAAGACAGCAGTGTCTCTTCTACTTTGCCGGTATTACTATTCATAAAAAAGTTGGCAGGGTCGGCACCTTTGGCGGTGATTTCTTGAATCAAATCATTTTGGAAGCCTTGAGCCGATACACTGATAAGGTCGCTGTTGTATTTTTGAGCGGAGTATCCTGCCAACAAATTGATGCCATGTTGGCCAAATTGCTTGGTATAGTTGGCCGTGAATTCGCCGAGTAGATTCGTTGTAGACAAAGTTTGGGCAGTGGCACGTGCAGCAGCGTAAGATTGGGTCGAATAAGGAGGGTTGTTGCCACTACTCAAACTTGTGGGTAGGTAATATTCGTATTTTTCGTTGTAAGTCTGTAAGCCTACGTTGGCCTTGGCCGACAAGCCAGGGAGGAGTTCATAGGTCAGGTTACCATTGTAAGTAGCCCGTAATCCGCGCCGATTGATGTTGGTTTCCATGGCCAATGCTACGGGGTTTTCGATGGTCTGATAGCCGTAGAGTGGAGATTGGGCCGCCACGGCATTTTTAATCAGATTGCCGTTGTCGTCATAGGCTCTAAAAGTAGGTGGATAAATCAATGCTCCCAAAATGGCACCTTGATTGAAACGACCTTCTTGTACTTCGCGACCATTGGTAGAAGTCACAAAAACACTCGCACCTACTTTGAGCTTGTCGGTGAGGTCGCCGTCTACATTGGCGCGAAAATTGAGCCGTTCTTGTTTGGTACTCACGATGATTCCCTGTTGATTTTGATAGCCCAAGCTCACCAAATAACGCCCGCCTTTGTTTCCTCCCGAAAAAGTCAGGTTGTGGCGTGCCACCGGAGCATTACGATAAAGTTCATTTTGCCAATCGGTGTTGTATTTGGGTGCAATCATCTTCTGACTTGCGAAGTCGTACAAATCCGTAGGGATGCTTACCGCACTGGCGTTTCCTACTTTCGAAACCCGCGTAGCGTTATCATCAGAGTACATGTCGTTTGTCCAAGGTTTGCCTGAGTTTTCGACTAAGTCGCGGTAAGTGCCGTTGCGAGCGTCGATGAGTAGCTGAGTGAATTGTTCGGCGTTGAGTAGTTTTACTTTTTTCTCTAATTGACTCACTCCATATTGAAATTCATACTCGGTTTTGCCTTTTCCGTCTTTGCCGCGTTTGGTAGTGATAATCACCACACCGCCAGAAGCCCGTGAGCCGTAAATAGCAGCCGAAGCGGCATCTTTCAAAATATCGATGCTTTCGATGTCGTTGGGGTTGATAAATACGTCATTGCCCGCTGGAAAACCATCAATCACATAGAGAGGATCCGAACTAGCATTGATAGACCCGATACCCCTGACCCGGATTTTGGTACTTACATAAGGAGCGCCGCTTACTTGGGAGATTTGCACGCCGGCCAATTTCCCCACCAAAGCTTGTCCTAGGGTAGGAGCAGCAAGGTTGAGTTCACGGGCTTTGACGTTGGAGATAGCCCCCGTTACATCACTTTTGCGCAAAGTTTGATAACCTACGGCTACCACCTCATTGAGCATATTGATGTCTTCCTTGAGTTTTATGACAAGGGTATTTTGATTGTTGATCGTGATTTCCTGTGGCACATATCCTACCGACGAAAATACCAAGACCGCTCCCTCTGCAACTTCAATCGAAAACTTACCTTGTGCGTCAGAAACCGTTCCTTTGCGGGTTTGTTTTTCTACAATACTTACTCCTGGTAGTGGTTGGTTGGCCTCGTCGGTGACGACGCCCGAGAGCTTGACAGTTTGGGGTGTTTTGCTAGCTGCTGCTGGTGCTAGAGCACTCAGCATAACCCCAAAAAACAAAATACAGTAGCGCATCCAATCTTTGATTGGTGTTGTGTAGATGTTCATTACTAATATGTTAGGTGTTTAAAAGAGGTGAAAAAATGATGATTTTGAAAAACTATGGTAGCGACACGAAATGCACATTTTGGCGTCGAGAAGAAGTAACCGCAATCCCCGTGTTGGGAGTATTGAGTAGGCAAAAACCTTCGAGTTCGTCGGCTTTATCGACATCAATGGTCTTCAAAACATGTTGTTGCCCAGCATCAATGGACTTCTGTAAATCTAAAAAAGTAAAGCGCCAACGTCGGCCTTCGATTTGATTTTGAATGAGTACCAAAATTCCTTTGGAAGGAATCCAATGCAAGTTTTGAACCCAAGCCGAACAGCTAAATTTCTTGAACAACACGCCCGGCTCACTTGTCTTTTGAGCTTGACTGAGACGGGTAGGATCGTAGAGGCGTACTTCGTTGTTTTTAGGGCCATAGTCGGAGGTGGCTACGTACCATTTGCCGTTGTATTGGACATACTCAGGACGCGTACCTTGTATACATGCATCGTCTTCGATTACGTGTAGCAGATTGCCATCCAATGTCCCTTTTGTCAACAAACCATTCCAATCTACGGCATAAATCACTGCCTTCCAATGCGTGCCTTCGGGGTTGAGCCTAATGCTGTTGCCGATGAAAGTCGGGTGAGTGCCATTGTATGCAATGCCTGTAGGGTGATTGATAATGTCCTGATTTTGTTGGGTAAACTTGATTTCTTTGCCTGTATAAACCAATTGATTGACTTGCAAATCATACACTCTCATCATTCCTACTTCACGATCTCCGTACAAAAAAACTTTGCCTTGGTGGTAGCTTGCACCTTGACAAGCACCAAGCGAATCAATCGTCGTAGTGCTTACAATATTTATATCCATGCTTGCCATTCCAAAAAACAAAGCAAGCATGGTACTAATAATGGTAATCAATATTTTCACATCATGGGTGGTTGTAATACCGCACAAAGGTGAAGGTTTATTGTTATCTCTGTTTTAAGGCTAAGTTTCTAAATTATTAAATCCTGAATGGTTCAAAAATTTCGAGCCTAAATCAAAGTACCCTTCAAAATAAAATGTTTCTTTGATAATCGATTCATCAAGCTCTTAGTCTCTATGCTTCTCAACAAACGTCAATTCGTCCAATCTTTAACAGGTTTGATTGGTTTGTCACAATCAAATATGGATTCTCTTCTTCGTAAAATTAGCTCCCAAACACCCGTGCAAGTGGCTCAAGATGAGGCTTTTTGGGGAGAATTGCGCAAAGGATTTACGGTCACCAATGATTTTATTCACCTCGAAAACGGCTATTATATCTTAGCCTCCAACGAAGTATTGGAAGCTTATATCCAACACATCCGCGACATCAACGCCATCTCGTCGCGCTATATGCGTACGCGGCAGTTTGATGATAAACTAGCCGTCCGAAAACAGCTCGCCGAGCTAGTAGGAGCTTCTTACGAAGAGGTGATTATCACGCGCAATACCACCGAATCGCTCGATACTATCATTTCGGGGATTGATTGGAAAGCGGGCGACGAAGTCGTAATGGCAATGCAAGATTATGGCGCAATGGTCGATATGTTTAAGCAGCAGGCGCGGCGCTATGGAATTGTAAACCGTATCATTTCGATTCCCAACCATCCTGCTTCTGACGAAGAGATTGTGGCCTTGTACGAAAACGCGATTACGCCCAAAACGCGTTTGTTGATGCTATGCCACATTATCAACGTGACGGGGCATATCTTGCCCGTGCGTAAAATCGCTGATATGGCCCACGCCAAAGGAGTAGAAGTAATGGTAGATGGCGCTCACGCAGTGGGGCATTTTGATTTCAAACTCCCTGATTTACACTGCGACTACTATGGAAGTAGTCTTCACAAATGGCTAGGATGCCCGCTAGGGGCAGGAATGCTTTATGTGAAAAAAGACAAAATCAAGCAGATTTGGCCGCTTTTGGGCGAAACAGGCTACCCCGACGATGACATTCGAAAACTCAATCATACAGGTACTCACCCTGTTCATACGGATTTGGCCTTGGCAGATGCGATTAAATTTCACCAAAAAATCGGGATTGCTCGTAAAGAGGCACGGCTAAGGTATTTACAGACGTATTGGACATCGCAGGTACGCAATCATCCGGGGATTGTCGTCAATACTCCCGCCGACCCCGCCCGCCACGGCGCTATTGGAAATGTAGGCGTAGAAAAGTTGAAACCGGCTGAATTGGCGAAGATTCTCATGGAGCGCTATAAAATCTGGACCGTCGCTATCGACTACGCCAATGTACACGGCGTAAGGGTAACTCCTCATTTGTTTACGACTACTCAGGACTTGGATGCCTTGGTAAAGGCGCTGAAAGAATTGGCGTAGAAATGCTTTATGAGCTAGTTTGGGGCACAATTTTTATTAAAAGCGGAGGGCACTTCTTTTCTGTTCGCGATATTGATTAGTGGTTAGTCCTACTTTTTGCTTAAAAAATCGGGTGAAGTGTTGGGCGTATTTGAAACCAAGTTCATAGGCAATCTGGTTGACAGTTTTGTCACTTTCAATCACTTTGCTTTTGGCTATTTCTATCGTTTTATTCAAAAGGTATTCTTTGGCCGATTGCCCCGTTTCTTTCTTGATCAAATCCCCAAAATAGTTGGCAGAAAGATGCAATTCTTCCGCAAAATAGGCTACTGAAGGCAAGCCAATGGTTTGGGGTTTGTCGGATAAGAAATAGCTGTTTAGTAATTCTTCAAATTTTTCTAAGATACCTCGGTTGGCATGGTCTCTGCTGATAAATTGGCGGTCATAAAATCGTTCACAATAATTTAGAAATAATTCAATGTTTGAAGCAATTAGCTTCTTGCTGTGTTTGTCGATTGGCTGTTTTAGTTCTAACTCGATTTTGGCAAAAAGATCTAAAACTATCTGCCTTTCATCGTCGGAAATATGTAATGCTTCGTTGGTTTTATAACTAAAAAAGTTATAATTACTGATATTTGACGCAAGTGAGGTGCCGTGTATCAAGTCAGGATGAAAAACCAAACCATGACCCATAGGCTGATAAGGTGTACCCATATATTCTATTGTCATTACCTGCCCAGGAGCGAAAAATACCAGCGTACCAGCTTGATAATCATAGTAATTACGGCCATATCTTATATCGCCGCATTTTACGTCTTTCAAGATAATGCAATATAAACTGTACTGAAATTTTATGGTGGTGGCTTCGCCCCAGTTTCGAAGGTTGGCTTTTGAAAAGTCTAAGACGCTCACCAAAGGGTGAAGTGTCTTGTGATTGTTGTCGGTATTATAATCACTGACTTGGGTGATTGGGTATAGTCGCTCCATTTTTGATTCTGTTTCAAACAAAATTAAGAACTCTTATCGTGCCTCAGTAGAGAGGAGGAACAACATCAGTAAAAATGGTAGAAAAAGCAGTAATTTTTATACCAATACCCCAAAAGAGTGCTCTTACATTTGTTGTATCACAATCCAACTCTAATTTTCTTATGAAAGTTTTATTCCTTAGCTTCTTGCTTTTGACCGCAAATGTGCCCTTGGTTTTGGCGCAGCAGAATAATGTACTTACACAGAGAAGCAACTCTGAGCAAGAACTTATTCAGCTCTCCAAAGACAAATGGCAATTGATGGCCGACAAAAACGTGGATAAACTCAAAGAATTATTTGATCCCAGAGCTAAGTTTGTTCACATGAGCGGCACATGGAAAACCGACGAAGAGCTTGAAATTATCAAAACGGGTAGCATTTGGTACAAAGAAGCTCAAGTTCATGATACTGCTATGGAATTTTTTGGCGAAACAGCCATCGTATGGAATAGAATCACGCTCATTGCGATAGTGAGGGGTAATGAAGTCAAAACTGAATTCACAGTGACCGAAGTCTATCAAAAACAAGCTAAGGATTGGAAAATGTTGGCTCTGACCTTCAGTAGTGTGAGAGATACGCATCAAATCAAGAAATAGCTCTATAACAGTACTATTGTCGCATTCGTAACAATAGATTTAAAAGTATCCATTACCCCCTCTGCCTGTTTTACCAGATACATTTGAAGAAAATATAAATTTTCAAAATTCAGACATAGGATCAGATTGGGCAATGAGAGGGAATGTTACAACTTATAATTTTTGAAAATAATAAGTTGTAAAAATCGTAAGTTTTTATTTGAAAGGTATTATTTATCAACGATTTATTCATATATTTTTGTCAATTATTGATTTAAAGTAAAGATAACATTATGGCCTCATACAACCTCAAAATCAATGGAAAGACCAATAAGGTGGATGTTGACCCAAGCACGCCCCTACTCTGGGTACTCCGCGATAGCCTCAATATGGTCGGCACCAAGTTTGGCTGCGGCATGGCACAATGTGGCGCTTGCACGATTCATTTAGACGGAAACGCCGTTCGCTCTTGCGTTTTGCCTGTGTCGGCAATTGGCAAACAGGACGTTACGACCATAGAAGGTCTTTCGGAAAAGGGAGAGCACCCAGTGCAAAAAGCTTGGCTAGAACACGACGTAGCGCAATGCGGCTATTGCCAAACGGGCCAAATTATGACAGCAACGGCTTTGCTCAAAAAGAACCCAAACCCAACCGACGCTGAGATTGATGCTGCTATGAGCGGTAATATTTGCCGTTGTGGTACGTATTTGCGGATTAAAGAAGCGATAAAATCAGTAAAGCAGTAGGTAGTCGTAAGCAATTTTTTAAGTACAGAGCCTAATGCTTAAAGCGTAAAAAAAGAAAATATTAAAATGGAAAATACTAAATCACAAAGCCGCCGTTCTTTCCTAAAATCTTCTGCCTTGGCAGGAGGTGGAATAATGTTGAGTTTTAGTTGGTTTTCGGAGGCAGAAGCTGCCGAAAAGACAACGAAACTAAATCTACCTGAGCAAGGGGCGGAGCTGACGGCCTATATCAAAATTACACCCGATAACGTTGTTAAAATCCTTTGCCCTAATCCCGAATTTGGCCAAAATGTAATGACTTCGTTGCCGATGATTGTGGCCGAAGAACTGGACGTAGATTGGAAAAATGTAGTAGTAGAAATGGGGCCGCACGACAACGTGAAGCTAGGGCCACAGTTTACTGGTGGGAGCAATTCGGTGAGAATGTATTGGAAACCGCTTAGAAATGCAGGAGCGGCAGCCCGCCAAATGCTCATCGAAGCGGCGGCTCAAACGTGGGGTGTTTCTGCTAATGAAATCACCACAAAAGCAGGCGAACTATCCCACTCAAGCGGCAAATCGGCCAAATACGGTGAAATGGCCAGCAAGGCCGCTACCGTACCTGTTCCGAAAGACCTAAAATTGAAAGCACCCAAAGACTTTTCGATTGTAAGTTACTCAAAGAAAAATACTGAAGGGGTAAAGCTTGTGACAGGAAAACCTCTTTTTGGAATCGATTACAAAGTAGAGGGAATGTTGGTTGCCATGATTCAGCACCCACCCGCATTTGGGATGAAACTAAAATCTTTTGATACTGCCCAAGTCCTAAAAATGCCAGGTATCAAAGATGTTTTTAGCTTTAAATTGTATGATGAAGGCTTTGAACAAGGGGGATTTGATACCCGTACTTTTAACGAAATGATAGCCATAGTGGGCAATTCTACGTGGGAAGTAATGAATGCTCGTAAAAAACTAAGTGTAAAATGGGAGCCCACGGGCGACACAAAAGACACCCTCGCTGGAAGAGGGGGCGGGAAAAGGGAGGTGGTCGTACCAGGGAGATTAGAAACAACAAGTAGTCAGATGGAATTGATGGCTGAATATGCCAAAAAGCCTGCCCAACAATTAAGAAAAGATGGCGACCCCGAAACGGCCTTCAAAAACGCCGCTCAGATTATCGAACGTACCTATAATGCCCCGTTTTTGGCACATAACACCATGGAGCCAATGAATTTTTTTGCCCACGTAACACCCGAGAAAGCAATAGTAGCGGGGCCATTGCAGGCACCGGGTTGGATTGAACCTACTTTGTCAAAAATTTTAAATCTTCCGGCAGATAAGATTGAAATTCAAATGACCCGAATGGGCGGAGGCTTTGGCCGCAGGGCGTATGGCCAATATGTATATGAAGTGGCTAGAATCTCTCAAAGATTAAATGCTCCCGTCAAACTTATCTATACCCGCGAAGATGATATGACATACGGTATCTATCGCCCTATGTACACCGCTACGTATCGGGCGGCTTTGGATGCCAACAAAAACCTGATTGGCTTTCAGGTAAGAGGAGGTGGAATCCCCGAAAACCCCGTTCATGCCAATCGCTTTCCGGCTGGTGCGGTGGACAATTACTTGGCCGAAGGCTGGGAGATTCCTTCTAATATTACTATTGGGGCATTTAGGGCGCCCCGTTCTAACTTTAATGCTGCTGCCGAGCAATCTTTTCTGGATGAAGTGGCAGAAGCGATGGGCAAAGATCCGATTGAATTGCGTTTGGAATTGTTGAAACGGGCCAAAGAAAATCCAGTTGGCAAAAACAATGATTACGATGCGAGTAGATACATAGGTGTTTTGGAATTACTCAAAGAAAAATCAGGTTGGGGAAAACCCGAAAATGCAGCTAAAAAGCGTGGGGTAGCAGCTTATTTCTGTCATAACTCTTATGCAGGACATGTAGTAGATATGGTCATAAGAGACGGCCATCCCTACGTTGAACAAGTAACGAGTGCCGTTGATTGTGGTGTCGTTGTCAACCCCGATGCCGCCCGGAATATGGTGCAAGGAGCCGTGATAGATGGTATCGGAAACGCCTTCTATGGGGCGTTGACTCACAAAGAAGGTGCTGCCGAACAGACCAATTTTCATAATTATCGCATGATTCGTCACAATGAAGCCCCGAAAAAAATAGACGTTCATTTTGTGGAAAGTGAAGTTGACCCTACAGGGCTGGGCGAACCGCCGTTTCCGCCTGTGTTTGGAGCAGTGGCCAATGCATTATTTAAAACCACTGGCAAGCGGTATTATAATCAGCCGTTTGTGAGTGTGCCGCAAAAATCTTCTTAACAAATACTGCCCACCATGCCAAGATTAGTTACGCTTGGCATGGTTTTGTCAAAATATGCTTTTGGTATTTACTAAAGTTTATAGATTATCAAGTACTTGTTGAAAACAATTTTAGTGAAGTATTTGTCACCATCAATCGAAAATGCTTCTCCAAACTCCATAGTTCCAGATTCTGGTGGAGGCAATGCTGTGCTATCATAAGATCTAGCAAACCTACTCTATTAATTCCATTTGTAAGATTCAAAACCTGTAGAGTTCTAATTCCTTCCCAAAAAATAGTGTAAGGCACGCAAGGTAGGGCATTTAAACTTTGGATGAGTTCTCTGTGACGTGTATGTTGTAAGGCAGGGATGAGTTCAGAAAGTATGATTTCGTTGGTACAAATCAAATCCAAAGTGATTGATTTTTCTAATGACTCAGCGTTTTCCCCCTTGCGAAAATACCCTACCCACACGGATGTATCTACTAGAATCATAGTTTTGAAGCTCTATCACGTAAGCTATTCAAATCAATATCTAAATCAACTTTTCCCTTGAAATTGAGCAGTTTTAATCGTTTTTCTCTTTCGATTAACTCATGTAGTGCTTTTTTAATAGCGTCAATTTTTGATTTTGAACCTGTGATTCTCATAGCTTCTTCAATCAAATCTTCAGGAAGGTCAATGGTTGTTTTCATTGTAGTATATATTTTTACACATATAAAAATACAGGTTTTGAAATAAACTATTGTAAAAATACCTCTATGTGCTAATGAAGTAGCTGTTGATTTTTGTGATTTATTGTTTTTATTTTCGATAATTTTCTATTTTTGGCTTTCTTTGTAAAAAATATCAAATGTATTATTGTAATAAGATAATTTTTTAGGAAAGTTAAGGATAAATCGAAAATAAGTAAAAACAATGTCGCTCTATTTGAAATATAGCTTGATTCTGATGATCATCATGAACCCGTTGGTAGGATTGGGGCAATCCCGAGAAAAGCCGCGTGTCATTGTCAGTACCGATATCGGTGGCACTGACCCCGACGACAATCAGTCGATGATACATTTGATGATGTACTCAGATTTGTTTCATATCGAAGGTTTGATTTCGTCGCCTTATGGTAATGGCCGAAAAAAAGACCTTTTGGACATGATTGCGCTGTATGAAAAAGATTTTCCGAAGCTCGTGGCTCACAACAAAAATTTAATGACTCCCAGTGCCCTTCGCCAAGTTTGTAAGCAGGGGGGGATCCCTGCGGCTCCTTATGCAGGCTATAGGACTGCGAGCGAAGGTTCGGAATGGATTGTGAAATGTGCTAAAAAGAAAAGTAAGCAGCCACTTTGGGTATTGGTGTGGGGAGGCTTAGAAGATGTAGCTCAAGCTTTGCACGATGCGCCCGAAATCGAAAGTAAAATTAGGGTGTATTGGATTGGCGGGCCTAACAAAAAGTGGAGCGTCAATGCCTATTCTTATGTCGTGGAGCATCATCCCAATTTGTGGATGATTGAAGCCAATGCCACTTACCGAGGTTGGTTTATGGAGGATGAAAACGCCCCCAAAAATATGAGTGAAGGAGCCTATTACGACAATTTTATCAAAGGAAAAGGGGCAATGGGTGCCGATTTTGTCAATTATTACAAAGGTCATATTAAAATGGGAGATACTCCCTCCTTGGCGTATTTGATGAATGGCACCCCGTCCAATCCAAAAGGCGAAAGCTGGGGGGGACGATTTACGCCTATTTCGTATAGTTCGAGACATATTTTTGAGCGGAATACTACCACTGCCGATACCATCCCCGCTTATGGAGTAGTAGAATGGCGATTTAAAGGGCCGGTACTCAACCTTCCTGCTGACTCAATTTGTTTTACGATAGAAATCCAAAAACAAGAGTGGCCGGGCTATTATTTGGGAAATGGCGTATATGGTGTAAGGTATTCTTCCAAAAAACCAGAAGTGAGTTCGTATGTAACGCATAGCGCCATAAGCGCCTTGAATGCCCAAAAAGGGCAATATGTGAGCACAGTACCGTGGCCCGGAAAGCCCAACAAAGATGACTATCGTTTGGGAAAACAATGGTATGGAGATGTGCCCGAGGCTGCCTTCTTTTTGGGGGAGCAGCAAGGTGCCCGAACAGTCTCAAAATATCGTGCTGCTTTTTTGGGGGACTGGGCGAAGCGTTGGCAATGGCTTAAGTAACTGTAGCCTTATAAGGGCTTCAAGCCCTTATAAGGTTCTACGTTTTATTACTTCCCAATCGTAATTTTTACAGACGTCTCATTTTTATCTATTTCTAAAAATTTCATCACCACCCCAACGTGGTTCGGAGAGGTCAAGTTCAAGTTGGGTATCGCCGCCGTCGGCTTCGGCACCGAGCGTAAATGCCCCCCAAGCGATGATATTCAGAATGGCTTTGCCGTCTTTTACAAAAATGATGGGGCGTGAGTTGGCAAAAGTAGGATGTAGATAAAATTTGACAAAGCCAGTCAATGGATTGCTAACGTCGGTCGATTCAACAGTTATTGTTATATTTCGGTAATCGTTATCATCAACTTTCAATCCTACGATCGCTGATATTTTTCTACCGTTTCGTTCGGTTTGTCCTCCCCATTTCCCTTTTTCGGGATCATCAGAAGATAGCTTCTGGGGGGCAGTTCTTGGGAGCGTACTGGTTTTGACTTCCAGTTTATTAATGGATTCTTGTAAATTAGCTAGGCTTTCTTTCATCCCCACGCTGTTATTAAGTTCTTGGTCACCTCTTCTGATAAATCCAGCTAAATATACGCGAGTCACCAAGTACCCACCAATAAAACCAATAATGGAACTGTAAATCATGATTGAATTGGTGAGGGAAATAGCCGAGGCTATGACGATTTTGTCTGTTTCTTTGTTAGCTAAGTTGGCGATTTGCGGAGCAATATATTCTGCGGTCTGCTGAATTTTGGGAGGAATTTCTTTGAGGTTGACCAAGCCAAGCCCTACGATAATTTTGGTTAGCCAATCCGAAATTTCTTCCAAATTAGTATTTGGGCGATGAGTATTAGGATTTTGCGGATTATTCTGAATTTGAAAGGTTTTGGGAATGCCAAATAAAAAGCCTACAAATATTCCCAATGAAAGGCAAGCGGCCGCCAAAAGAAAAGCTAAACTTTGGATAGCAACTTCTTGCGCAAAAATAGCCGTTGTTCCCACCGCAATAAACAGTGCCATTCCAACCGCAAACCGGGTATCAAACGATACTTTTTCGCTATTGAAAATAAAGTTTTTGAGGTTTTCTAACATAATGATAAAAAACTAAAAGGAGGAATATTTATTTTTCAAGTTTGAATGTTAGGTAATTATCATAAGTATCAACCACTATTGTGCGGCCATTTGTAAGGCCAATATTATATTTAATTAATAGAGTTGTTCTTTTGCTGATAATCAATATTTTATGATATATTTGCGGTAATTAACATTTTAATAAGTTATTATGAAATCACAAAGAATTAGTA
>NZ_AUIF01000071.1 GCF_000423565.1 Runella zeae DSM 19591
GCTTAAATACCACCCGATTTCTTGAGTGTTTCATAGCCCTAATTTACAAAAAAATCTGCCCACAAAAAAGAGGCTGTCCCTTTTGAGACAGCCTCCTACCTTAAAGAAAAACTTAAAGTGTAAACAATTAAAAGGATAAGTCAATGAAAAAGATTTTCGCTCGAACCTTCATTTGTATGATAGGGATTCTACTTGGGGTGAATGTGATTACTATGGCGCAGCTATCAAGTAACACGGTCAAATATAAAATTACTTATGATGCTTCGACACAGACGTACACGGCTTGGGTCATACCCGATTATGGTGTCCCCAATACTAACAACGCAGGTACCACCGAAAAAGGTGGTACGGCACAGTACACCATTGTTGTACCGAAGGATTTTGTTATTACACAAATCACCGACATCAAAGGAACTTGGACTAAAACGACCGACTCGGACTTTCGCAAGTTAGGTCCTGGCAATGCAGGTCAAACTTGGCCAGCCAGCTTAGATGCAACCCTCAACTACTATGTCATTGGAAAAGCGCCTTCCGAAACCGACTATGGCACCTTTTCAGCGGGTACCCCAGTAGCCCTGTTTAGTTTTAAAGGCAATGGTTGCTATGGCTCCGTTAAGCCGTTACCTCCCGGAGATGCGTTTATTGAGGCAGCCGATACGCGCTATTCGCTCAACGTAGCCAATAGTTTTTATTCACGTTCGGGGCAATCAGCGGGTGGAAACGTGGTACCACGAGAACAATTTATTAATATTTTAGGGCCGGCAGCTGAATGTACACGCATCATTTATGCTTATGATGACAATGGCGTAACCGTCAAAAATATGCCCGTGTCAGAGAATGTACTTATCAACGACGACAAAGCAACGGGGACGGCTCCTTTGACCGTAAGCACAACACTCGTACAACAACCCACTAGTGGAACAGTAACCCTTACAACCGCTGGTGGATATACCTATACACCTAACAACAACTTTACTGGTACCGATACTTTTAAATATAGAGTATGCGACAGCGGTACACCCTCCGTGTGTGATACCGCTACGGTTTTGATTACGGTACGTGATCCGCTAGCTACCAACAATCTTCCTGTCGCTTTAAGCGATAACGCTGCTACTAAGGCGGGCGTACCCGTCTCGGGCAACGTACTTACCAATGATACAGATCCAGATCCTGGACAGACCTTGACGGCATCTATCGTTTCCAATCCTATGCATGGTACAGTTGTTCTTAACCCCAACGGAACCTATACATACACCCCTACCGCAGGCTATGTAGGGGATGATAAATTTACCTACCGGGTATGTGATAGTGGAACGCCTTCTTTGTGTACAACCGCTACCGTAGATTTGAATATTTACGCTACTGAAGCTTTGAACCTGCCTCCAGTGGCTAACTCGGACGTGTTTACCCGTACACCCACAGGTCCCGCCACCGGCAACGTATTGATCAATGATATAGACCCCGAAGGAGGTACATTGATCATCAACACAACGCCGATAGTAGGCCCTACTAACGGCACCGTGGTCATCAATCCTAATGGAACTTTTACTTATAATCCCAACCCGGGATATACTGGCCCCGACCAATTTGTATATGAAATATGCGATAATTATACACCCAAAGTCTGTTCTCAAGCTGTTGTATTTATCATCCCTCAAGTGGTTACTACCAGCAATGCCGACTTACGGGTTACTAAAACTTTGACGGGCAATAAAGTGCGTACCCTTAACGAAAGCCTTATCTACACCGTAGTCGTGCGCAACCTAGGCCCTGATGCAGCTACCAATATAGTCGTAAAAGATAGTGTAGGAGCTGGCCTAGAACTGCTAATAGGAACACCAAATAAAGGAACTTTTTCAAATCCTCTCTGGAATATACCAAGTCTCGCAGCGGGAGATAGTGCTATATTGACCATAACGGCTAAGGTGATAGCAGAAGGGGTCAGTTTCAACCATGCACGCATCGTACAATCCAGTACGAATGACCCAGTCAAAAATAACAATGAAGCAAGTACTTGTGTGACAGTTCCGCTCAAATTGTGTATCGGGGAGAAAGTGGAAGCCTCTGTGCCCACAAACTATACCAATGTAATATGGTACAAAAATGGTCAGCAGGTAGCCACCGGCAATGTGGTGTTGCTCTCAGAAATTGGCAGCTACACCTATACGGCTACCAATGCAAACTGTCCAGCGAGTGGATGTTGCCCGTTGGTGATAGAATCCGCTAGCAACTGTTGTCCTGTTCAACTTTGCGTACCGCTTACCGTTAAAAAATTAAAAAAATAGTGCATTCATCGTGGTTATTTTTCCAGCAAGGATAGCCACTAAATGGTTTACAAACATGAAAAAGAAACTATTGTTTATCGCCTTGTTTGGACTTATAAATGGTTTCGTATACGGACAATCGTTATCGAAATTTTCGGTAAAGTATATGGTCAGTTATGATGCCGACAAACAGCTCTATACGGCTTGGGTGGTACCTGATTATGAAACCCCAAACTATCACAATGCTGATACCGAGGAAAAAGGTGCTACCGCGCAGTTTACGCTCAAAGTGCCGAAAGGTTTTGTGGTTTCTCAAATACACGACATCCGAGGCACTTGGGAAAAAGCTCCCATTAAGCTAGGCACTGAGGAGGTATTTCGAAAAGAAGGTATCAATGCGGAGTATTATGTGATTGGAAAGGCTCCTTCCGAAACCAACTACGGTGTTTTTCAGAAGGGAGAACCGGTGGCTTTGTTTAGCTTCAAAGGAAACGTACTCAATTCGGCAGAGGTAAAAGCCATTGAAAGCAACGACCCTTTTATTCGTGTTGCCGATCGTGTCATGGCTCTAAATGTAGGTAGTAGCTTTTATTCTCGTTCGGGACAAAAACCCCTCCTTACGGCGCAGCCACTGGAGCAGTTTGCATCTCCTGTTAATTTAACATCCGTTTTGGCGGATTTGGCCAAAAAAGTAGGAAATCAAGCGGAGAATATGAATAGCGAAGGAGACCTAAATTTTCAAGTTTTGGCCTATCCCAATCCCGCTGCTGATTTACTGACGCTTAAGTACTTTTTGGATCGTGACGATTTACTTACTCAAGTAGCGCTTGTGGATGTAAGTGGGGAAGTGCGCCATAATTTAGATTGGAAAACCAAACGCGGTATCAATACCCTCTCAATGAGTGTAAGCAAGATGAAAAGCGGAAGTTATGTGTTACGTTTATCAAACCAGCATGAAATAGTAACTAAAAAAGTCTCAATCCTAAAGTGAATTTTCCTATTTTATTAAAACTGTCCTACACTTTGAGATAGTGTGTTGTCGACTCCCTATGAGCCTTGCTGATAGGGAGTTTTGGTATTATCTAGCGGAAAAATATTTTCTCAATCCACGTAAATAATCTGCCATTGTTAGTCCCAATTTTCTTCTTCAAAAACGCTATCAATTAGCAATTTGTCATCTCCGTTACGGTGCGTTTCTGCAAATGCTGCTTCCCAATTTTTTCGTGGTTCAGAGAGAGGTTTCAATACAATATAGTCATTCTCCAACACAAGCTCTACTTTGTCTGTAATGTGGTATTTCTCCAAAAGGGTTTTACTGAGTCGTATTCCCTTTGAGTTGCCAATTTGTACTACTGAAACTCGCATAATCTATTGAGATTTTAGAAATATGTAATTATAACGTAATTACTTTTTGTTTGGTTTCTATTCTTTCATTTTTCTTTTTTCAGTAACATACCCCTCTGCATTGGCACCATATTTGTTGAAGGCGGGCGGGCTGTTCTATAAAAACCTGAAAAGATTGAGAGTTGAACAAAGAACGCTTGCAAGACGCTACAAGAAAGGCGTGAAAATTGCCGAACAAAGCAAGGGCTATCACAAGCAAAGACTGAGGGTTGCCAAGTTGCATGAGAAAATCAGTAATCAGCGGAATGACTTTTTACACAAAGTATCTACAAAATTGGTGAGTCAATATGATTCTATCATTGTAGAAGATTTGAATGTGAAAGGTATGCTGAAAAATGACAAACTTTCAAAGGCAATAGGCGATGTAAGTTGGACTAAATTCAACACTTTTTTACAATACAAATGTGAATGTTACGGTAAAAATTACATTCAAATCGGACGCTTTGAGCCTTCCTCTAAAATGTGTAACCACTGTGGACACATCAATAAGGAGTTGAAACTCAAAGATAGAGTCTGGACTTGTCAGGAATGTCAAAGAACTAATGATAGAGACTTTAATGGGGCTCTTAATATTAAATCATTCGGGTTGGGGACACCGCCCAAAATCCATAACGTGAGCCGTTAGGCTGTGCGTGGGTTTTAGAACGGCTGCAGCCGACCGTCTCCCTGACTTTAGGCGGGAGAGTATGTCAACGAAAATGTAACGTAATGATACGTAATGTAACGTAAGACCTTGTCTTGAAATAGATTTAAAGCTTTTAAATTTAGCGGCACTTCCAACTAATTCAGCTAGTGTACTCTCATTGACCAAGCGCAGGGCGCATCGTGTCTCATTTTTGCAGCAGGACTGATTTTATGACACATTTTTCGGAGAAGCAAAAATTTGTGGCATTTTACGAATGTCCGTTTGGAAAATGCCACAAAATCGGTATTTTTGCCAAAACAACTGTAAAACGCCCATGAAATATGTTTGCTACTACCGAGTATCAACCAAGGTACAAGGCAAGAGTGGTTTAGGGTTAAGTGATCAAATGGAAATCGTTCAGCGGTACCTTCGAGATGAGGATGTAGTTTTAGAAGAATTTACCGAAGTTGAATCTGGTCGAAAAAGTAACCGACCCAAAATTCAGGAAGCTATCAGAGCCTGTCAAAAGTTTGGGGCAAAATTGCTAATTGCAAAACTCGACCGTCTTAGTCGTAATGTGGCATTTGTGATGACACTGAGAGATTCAGGAGTGGATTTTGTTGCCTGCGACTTGCCAGATGCAAATACGCTCACAGTAGGTATCATGGTAACTTTTGCACAGCATGAAGCTGAACGTGGCTCGGAGCGTACCAAAGCGGCTTTGGCACAAAAAAAAGCGCAAGGGTTTAAATTAGGGAAACCGGAGAATTTAACCCTATCAGCGATTGAAAAAGGACGAGCCATACGAATAGAAAATGCCAAAACCCATAAAGCAAATGTTCAGGCGAAGGAGTTAGCAACATTATATAGAAACGTGGGGATGACCTATCAAGCCATTGCAGATAAGCTTAATCAATCGCACTATCTGACACGAAGGGGAAAGCTATTTGATAGGAAGGCTATCTATAGATTACTGCATTGATACCAGCAAAAGAACGTGAAAAACAAAAAACCTCCTTGTGAGGTTACAAAGAGGTTTTTTGTTTAAAAACTCGTATTTTCCTAACTACTTAAGAATCCACATGCTTTGATTGTAATCGTCGTTACCACTGTATTGAGATTGAATCGCCGTGTTTACATTTGTGGTATTGTAATCCAACTCTTTTTGTGGATAAATCCAACGAACGGGGAATTTATCGGAAGGTACATTTAAGTTGGACTTAGGATTGATTGGGAAAACAGGAAAACCAGTGCGACGGTTTTCAAAAAACGCATCAAACGGCGCATGGAGCATAAACGTGCTCAAATAACGCTGCGTGATGATTTGTTCCAACTGAACCGCCTCACTTGCCGTAGTTTTCAACTTCACCTTATCAGAAGCCACGTATGCATCGATGTACGCATCGGTCATTTTGCGTTTATGGTGGAAAAGCTCGTTGTCAGGGGTATATCCTGCCGTAAACTTCATACTAGCTTTGATACCGTCGGTATAATGAGTGCTTGCCGAGCTAGTAGTCCAACCACGAAGGGCACCTTCGGCCAACATAAATTTTACCATGGCGTAACTAAGTACATACACAGGCTCCGCATTGGCAAGTTCGAGATAACGGCTATTTACGTTTGAATAATCCTTTCCTCCAAAAATGGTCGACAACTCCGAATACACCATTGATGGGTCATAGCCTACGTACGAATCCCAGCTATCAATCGCCGCTCCTTTTGCCGTTCTAATGGGAGATGGGTCTGCGTAATAAAACAAACGATAGTCTTCCAATGCCTTAAGTTTATCCACCACGACGTTGGTCATCATGGTATAGATACGCGTAGTATTTCCCAATTTGTAGAAAGGATAACGCTGACCCGCCAAGTCAGCATAGGTCAATTGGAAGTTATCAGCATTGCTTTCAAAAATTGGTTTTGTGGTCGCAATCGTATTGAAGCGTTCTTTTACTTTCAAATCAGCATCGCCCGTTTTACGATACAAATTCAACAAAACTTGAAGTTCAAACGAGTTAACCAATTTTCTCCACTTGGTAATATCACCGTTGTAGATTGGATCACCATCGAATTTGACACCGCTGGCAAACAATTTGTCGGCTTCTTCCAATTCGTTCAATACCCCCACCATTACTTCTTTCTGCGTAGAATACTTAGGGTTCAATGTCCCTTTTTCTCCCAACAACGCCTCTGCATATGGAATATCTCCCAATTGCATCGACAACCAGAAAAACTTGTAGGCTTTCACAAATTTACCGAGGGCAGTGTAAGAGTTTTTATAAGCTCCATCGGGTGAGAGTTCAATCATCTTATCGACGTTGTTCAACACCGCAAGGCCATCAAAGTTTGCTCTTCCCAAATAGTTGTACTGGGCGTTTTCTGGAAACTCCATCCGAATGATTGATTTCCCATTCATCATCGAAGAAATACTCCCCAATGAATTTTTGGTAATATCAAGGATGAGCGTTGAGGCAAGCATCGGTGCCGATGCCTTCGTGGCGGCGTTTGGGTTGGTATTGATCTCATCAAAATTTGAGCAACTGCCCAACGAAAGACCTGCCACCGCTACTAAAATATATTTTTTCCAAGTAAATTTCATACTTAATTCTTTTTAATGTGATTGCAATTGATTCTTAGAACGTCAACGTGATGTTTCCACCCATGTAACGAACCGATGGTGACGTCAACTGTGTATCATCTGCTTTGTCGGGGTCAGCAAAACGGAATGCTTTTGTCCACATCCACACGTTTTGTCCGGTCAATGAAATTGAACCAGAACGCGCTCCGAGCAATTTGGCAATGTTTGCAGGCAAGTTGTACCCAAGTGATACTTCTCTCAGTTTTAAGAAAGTTGCGTCGGTGATCCCACGGGTTCCATCTCCGTACGAACGTGAATAATCTTGATAAGATACTTTGGCTTCGTTTGGCGCAAATACGCGCGTATCGTTGGTGATGTTTCCAAAGCTATCAAACGTCACCGCCCCTGATTTCACGACTACTCCTTGTCCTACAAACGATTTGTTTTTGTTGACCACTTCGTCGTATCTCCATTGGTTGTCTGAATCTGGGTGTGCACCCGTATCCCACATTTTGTACGAAGTATAGTTGTTCAAAACACCACCCACACGACCGTCAAAGTTCACCATTAAGTTAAATTGTTTGTACTTGATGGTATTCGCAAAACCCCACAAGAATTTAGGATCCGTATAGCCACGTACGTAACTATAATCACTCAACAATGGCAGTCCGTTGGCACGGTGAATCATACTACCCGTCGCTGGGTCGGTCATCCATACACGGTCTGTATATACATCCATACGTCCACCTGCCACTGTCCAAGCGTTTTTAGCTGAGTTAGCTGCAATGTCTTTGTAGTAACGGTGGTTGTACGAATAGTTGGCGACAGCATCCCATTGCCAATCATTTTTCTTAAGAATCGTCGCATCCAAGCTCACTTCCAAACCTCTACGCACGATGGTTTCGTCCCAGTTGATAAGTGTGCTATTGAATCCTGATGCTGTTGAAACATTGGCCAATGTCTGACGGTTATAAGTATACTTGTTAAAATAAGCTACATCTAGTTTCAAACGCTTTTTCAAGAAATAAGCTGCCGTTCCGATTTCCCACGTACGGTTGGTTTCAGGCAAGATGTTTTCGGCATTACGAATCGTAGTGGGGTAAGCCGCTGAGTTAAGCGTGTTCCAAGCACCGATTGTGGTGCTATAAGTTTGGTTGGTGGCATAGATTCCCAAATCTGACTTAGACAAGGTCCAAGAACCGCGCAATTTCCAGAAATCAAGCCATGAAGGCAACGTACCCAATACTTCACTGATTACGAAACTACCCCCTACTGATGGATAGAAATACGAGCGGGAGTTTTTCGGCATGGTTGAGCTCCAGTCGTTACGTCCTGTTGCATCCACGAAGAGCATATTTTTATACGAAAGCGTTAATTTCGCGTAGGCACTGTTTACTTGTTTCTCACTTGCTCCAACACTTACGTTTGGACGTTCAACCGAGTTATTCAATGAATAATACCCTGGAATCAAGATACCACTACGAGTAGCACTATATAAGTTATTGTCTTGTAGGGTATAAATCGCCGCACCACCCAAGGCATCAATACCTAAATCACCAAAGTTTTTATTATATGTAATTAAGGCATCACCGTTGAAGCTATACCCTGTACGTTTATTGATTGAATACAATCCTGGCGTATCCCAACCACGGTTTGAGAGGATGTTTGGTGGGTTACGTTTCGTTTCATCGTTGCTATACAAATCAAAACCTGGACGGATAATCAAATTGGCTCCATCAAACAATTTATAAGTAGCAGTAAGGTTGGCGTTCAAACGGTTTTCGTACACACCCCACACTTTTTCGTTGGCCATAAAATACGGGTTGTCGTACCAAGCCTTGTAATGCCAGTTTTGTTGAACATCAGGAATCAACCAATAATTGTCTTTATAATCAGCCAAACGGTACTCAGGTCCCATCCAAATCAAGATATTGTACATATACCCTTGGTCGCTGTAACCCGCCCCCATAATTTGCGGCGCATTGCGTTTGTTATAGCCCATTTGGCTACTCAACTTAAAGCGATCTCCTACTTTCATTTCACCACTCAACGTAAAGTTGTAGTTGTTGGATTGTAAGTTGGGATATTGGCCTTTGTTATAAATGTGCGTCAACGAAGCGCGGAAACTTCCATTTTCGCCCGTTTGCGCTACACTTATGCTGTTGTTAGTAATCAAACCAGGCACCAAAAAGTCATTGAAGTTATTTTTACCTTTCGAGGTGAGTTCTTGCATTTCCATTTGTTTGGTAATTGGGTTCCATTGGTTGGCTTTGATACCAATGTCCAATTTTTGTCCCCAAACGTAGTCAGTTGGGTCATATACCCCTCCGATCCCTGCGCTATAAGAGCTCTGCACTTCGGGAAGCATCAAGAACCCCGCATTAAACATGTTGTTGGTATTGACCGTCACCGTCAAGCCTTTGTTGGCACTTCCTTTTTTGGTAGTTACGATGATGGCACCGCTCCCTCCCCGCGAACCGTACAAAGCTGATGCAGTTGGGCCTTTCAATACGTCGATACTTTCGATATCGTCCTGAGCAATGTTATTAAGGGAGATGTTGTTGTAAGGTACCCCGTCAATCACCAACAGCGGGCTCTCTCCCCGCAAACTGATGGCAGGCATCTGGTTGAACTCTGTACTGTTTCGTACCCACAAACCAGCCACTCTACCCGTAAGTGAGGTACCAACACTCACTCCTTTTACCGTCTGAACGGCAGGGCCTGCCACTTTCTGAACGGCATATCCAAGGGATTTTTCTTCACGCTTTACCCCCAAAGCCGTTACGATTACCTCATTCAAAATCTTGGTATCGGTTAGCATTTGGATAGAAAGTGTATTTTGAGAACCTACTACTATTTCTTGGCTTGCATATCCAATAAATGAAATAGAGAGAACCGAAGTAGCGCCTTTTACGGTTAATTTGAATTTTCCGTTGGCATCGGTTAAGGTCCCATTGGTAGTACCTTTTTCGACTACGTTAACTCCCGGAAGAGGAGCGCCTGTGTCATCGGTAATGGTTCCCGTAACTTCCTGAGCTACAGTTTGGATTTTGCCAGTTGGTGAAAAAGGAGCTGCGGCATAAGCTCCCATACCAGCGTTGGTTAACACTGCGAAGCAAAGCAAAGAACCAGTCAATAAACCTGCTCGGTTCTTGCCTTTCATCATAGTGAAAGAAAGTAGTTTTTTTCGCATGGGTTTTACATTAAAGTTAAAAAATAGAAAAATGGGTAAAGAAATCCTCTTCGTATGTATGAAGAAGATCGCACTCACGACTTCAGGAAAGTGATTTAGGTCGCTGAATTAAGGAGGAGGTAAAAATGAAGTGTCAAGGTAAAAATGAAGCATTTGGTTGATGGATAAAGTGATTAATAGATTGACTAAAATTTTTTCGCCACTGACTAAACTCACCTTTACGTTACTAGTACTGTATAGGCATCGTAATGGACTATTTGGTATATAAAATTTTAGGGTATTTTTTTAAGGGCGCAAAATTAGGTACATTTAATATACTACAAAAATCCTTTTTTGGGTACTTATTTCAATTAGGGACTTAATAACGAAAAAAAAATTTTGTCAACAAAATATTAACATTTAGTTCATACGAAATATATGAAAAGTTTTATAAATGCTAAAAAAGTAATCTCTCTATGAGTCGGCTTATAGAGAGGGTATTGCGCCAGTCTCTTCAAAAAGTATTATAATTTTGCCTAAAATTACACTTCATAGTTTTTTTCATTAGATTATGAGGGTTATACACTTTTTTAAAAGCATAGTCTATAGTATATAGATACTATACTTATATTAAATTTTCATAACATATAGTTCTGTGAGACTTATACTGGTATTCCAGTATTGTGGTTTTTATCAAAAAAGTCTACATGTCGGCTTAGACTTTTTTTTATCCCAAAGCGATAGTCGCATACTTTATGCAATACCTGCCCGTTATGCTTCTACTAGAGTTAGTGGCTGAATTGTACCAAAAATATCCCCCGACAAACGGGTCATTTGTCGGTATGTTTTGACAAAAAGCATAATTTGTCCTAATTTTAAGACAAATTATGCTTGTATGATTACACACGAAAAGGCAATTTCTTTTTTACGGCAAAATCCAGCGCTCTCTCTTTCGGTATTGGAGAAAGAAGCCCAATTGCCCGGTAGTACTCTCTCCAAAGTGCTAACCGGCGATCGTCAGCTTAATCCTAAGCATTTGGCAAGCTTGTACCCTATTCTTGTCAAATATGGACTCAAAGAGTTTGGCGGGGGGCGCGCAAAGGTAATCTCGGTAGTCAATCATAAAGGAGGAGTAGGCAAAACCACTACTACCCTCAACTTAGGCAAAGCACTCGTCAAGCTTGGGTATAGGGTATTATTGATTGATATGGACTCCCAAGGCAATCTTTCGCAAGCTTTGGGAAATGATAGCCCCCAAAAGCAAGTAGTACAATCTTTATTAAAAGGAGAGCCGCTACCTATCAATGTGATTGCCGAAAATTATCATTTGGCCCCTAGTGATTTAGAGCTTGCGTACGCTGATTTGGAGCTTGTTCAGGTAATTGGGGGAGTAAATCAACTCAAAAATGCCATTGCCCCCATCCGCGATCAGTATGATTATATTTTTATTGACTGTCCGCCAGCGCTTAACATTTTTACTAATTCAGCTTTAGTAGCTTCTTCTAGTTGCTTGGTTACGCTACAGCCCGAAGCTTCTGCGTTGAAAGGAGTCAATAATTTGTTTGATAGGATAACACAAGTACGAGATCGAATCAATTACGAATTGACGATTGAAGGAATTGTCTTGACAATGGTGGATGCTCGCTTGAAGGTGCATCGGGATATGATCGAGTATATCAAAGAGTCGCTTGCCAACTTTAAAATTTTTGATACCCTTATCCGACAAAATGTAGCTTTAAAAGAATCTCAAATCGCTCAACAAGACATTTTTGGGTATGCCCCTGAGTCCAATGGCGCGCAAGATTATTTGAAGCTAGCCCGAGAGCTATCGGGTAATAAAAACTAATCTGATGAAAAAATACCAAATATCGCTAGGCGAAAAAAAAATTATCAAAGACCAAGGGCTTTTACAGTTTGAAGAAATTAAAAAACAGATTCAAATTTTGCCGGAATTGGAGCAATTGATACCTCCTTTGTTGGCAGAGGAATATCAGCAACTTGAGCGAAATATCCTTCAAGAAGGCTGCCGAGAAGCATTGTTGATTTGGCAAACTACCACTCAAATCTTGTCTGAAAATGCTTTAGATGATTCACAAATAGTATATGTATTAGTAGACGGACATAACCGCTTCAACATATGTTCCAAACATGGTATAGATTTTAAGATCCATTTGATTGATTTCAAAAGTATATTTGATGTGAGGCAGTATATGATTGATAATCAGCTAGGACGGCGAAATTTGAGCCCCGAGCAGATGTCTTATTTGCGAGGGATGAAATACCTCACCCAGAAACAAGAAAGGGGAAAATATGAGCGCTTAGAGCATAAGGGACAAAATGTCCTTTATGGTGATGAAGCACTATCGATTGACGAAAAAGAAAGAGATCTAGAGCATAAGGGACAAAATGTCCTTTATGGTGATGACACACTCTTGAAGCCCGAAAAAGAAGGCCCTCTAGAGCATAAAGGACAAAATGTCCTTTATGAGCAGGAAAGTGTTTCTACGTCTGAAAAATTGGGACAAAAATTTAATGTAAGTGAAAAAACAATCAAACGAGATGCAGAATTTGCCAAGGGTTTAGAAAAATTAGCCCCTACTTTAAAGGCCGATATATTGTCGGGAAAAATCAAAGTAAAAAAAGGGCTTATTCAAAATCTTGCGAAAAAAGAAGATATAGCATCAGAGCTTACAACGGTCGAAAAAATTGAGCAAATCCTTGCGAAAACGTCTCCTCCTCTCTCAGTAACTTCTTCTCCAAAAAATACAACTCGTGAGGCCATGATAAAACAGTTGGCCTCTTTGACGCTTCAGTTACAAAAAACAGGAGCTATAGAGCTATGCGACGAAATTATTGCGTGCGCATCCCAAATCAAAAAAACATCGGTGTAGGGGCAGGCCTTGCGTCTGCCCCATTTTGCGTCTGACCTTTGTCTGCAAGACCATAAGGGACAAAATGTCCTTTATGATTAAAAACCAAAAATAACCACGTTGGGGCAGACGCAAGGCCTGCCCCAATTTGCATCTTCCCTCCGAGAAAAAAAGGACAGACGCAAGGTCTACCCCTGCATGAATTCATCCAATCGGCAGGGAAATTGCAGCATGCCCTCCTACTTTATTAATAGAGAAGCAAAAAAGACGAATATCACCATTGATAGCATAACATCACCCTTCTTTTTTGTCTGTAGTCTCTTTTGCACAGTCCTTGTTTTGCACAGTCTGGAAAATATACCCATTAAAACAAGGAGCATGAAGACTATTACTACGTATATTTTTTTTATTGCATATAAGCGTGGAGCCCAAGCTCTAAGTTTGGAGAGCATAGGAGAAATGATGTTTTTTCTTGCTAGGTGGGCGTGCCAACCCCAAACCTCCCGCCAAAGCACTACTACAGCAGAGGTAGCCCTCTGCATCCCAACCCTACCTATTGCCGTTGCATCAAGTATCGATGGATTCGTACCACCGATGTTTCGGCAAGGGTTGGGAAACAGTCATTTGTCTATTAATACCCGTAGTGCCGAGGCGCAGCGCTGGTTTGACCAGGGGTTGAACCAGCCGCACGACTTTTGGCTCATCGAAGCCTACCGCGCCTTTCTGCAGGTAATTCGCATGGATTCTACCTGTGCCATGGGCTACTGGGGTGTGGCGATGTGTCAACCCGGTGACCACAGTGGCCTGACCGATGAAGACGACGCCGACCCGGACTACGTGATCATTACCCAATGCCTCAACAGTAACCTAGCGGCCGGGGTGATTCTTTCACCCAAGGCGATTCGGAGTCAAAACGACGTGGCGCAGATCACTTTTGGGTTGACCAATCCGGGAGCAGTTGCCTTGAGCGGCATTACGCTTGTGGGGCAAGTAAAACCTTTCAACCGTCTCAAGGCCACACCGGTAACGTTGACCAACCAGAGCTACACCAACAACGACGGCATGGCTACTCTGATTGCGAGCTTGGCGGCGGGTGCCAGCACCACGCGCAACATTAGCTTTACGGTGAATGCGGGCGTGACAGGCAACCTGACGAATACGGCTGAAATCAGTGCAGCGAGTGGCGGCACGGATGTGGACAGCAGTCCAAATAATAACCCAAACAACGACGGTACTCCTAAGAACGACGGTATCATCAACGAAGACGGCCAAAATGGTAGCGATCCAGACGACTCCGATCCCAAAGTAATCACCGTGAGTCCGACGCCGGTATTTGACTTGACCTTAACCAAGAAATTGGCGAGTGGGCCGACAATTGCTGCCAAACCGGGATATAAAGTAACCTTTACGATTACGGTACATAACCAAGGCACCGCGACAACGACCCTGCCGGGCACGTTGGCAAGCGGAATGAGCACGACGGTGAACCTTGTGTTGCAGGTAGCATCCACTTTCACTGGGACAAGTTTGGTCAATAAAGCCGAAATCAGCAGTGCAAAAGATAGTAATGGCAATACCGTAACCGATATCGACAGTACGCCTGATCAAAACCCGGCTAATGATGCAGGAGGTAAAGAAAACTCACCTTCGGATGATGCAATCAATGGTAATGAAACGGGTACACCGGGTGGCACAGAAGCGGCAACTGACGAAGATCTGACGTTAGTCATTGTA
This sequence comes from Runella zeae DSM 19591, assembly GCF_000423565.1. Classification (GTDB taxonomy): domain Bacteria; phylum Bacteroidota; class Bacteroidia; order Cytophagales; family Spirosomataceae; genus Runella; species Runella zeae. Next base: position 14,645 of record NZ_AUIF01000071.1, read on the forward strand.
AGTCAATGCAAGGAGCCTAATTGTGTGGACAGCAGTATCATTATTGTAAAGTAAGCCCTCAACATAAAACGAACCTACACATCGAAAAATACAATGAAAACACATTTAATAGATTTAACGTATACTGCTCCTCGGGAGCAGTATACCTTCCAAAGCGAAGGCCGTCTGTGGCGATGGTTGGGAACTTTACTGGTAGTGATGGGCTGTACTCTCTCTGTGGCACAGGCGCAGGTAAGCGGCAAAGTTTTTCAAGATTTCAATGCCAACGGCGCACAGGGAACAGCTAGTCCCAACCTCGAACCTGGCTATGGGGGCATTACTGTCAAAGCCTATGATGCGTCTGGTACACAGGTAGCGACGGCAACGACTGCTGCCGACGGTACTTACACCTTGACGGGTGTGACGGGGGCGGTACGGGTGGAGTTTACAGGGTTTCCATCCTACTATTATAGTGGCCCAAAGGGAACGCAGAATAACACCTCGGTGCAGTTTGTGACGGCCCCTGCCACCAATGTCAATTTTGGCATCAACTACCCGGTCAACTACTGCCAGAGTAATCCTAATCTGGCCACGCCCTGTTATGTAAATGGGGCTGCCAGTGGGACAGGTGATGTGCTGGTAAGTTGGCCTTACTCCAATAGTGGTACAACGGGGACTGTGAACCATTTGGCCACCCAAACTCAGATCGGTTCGACCTATGGTTTGACCTATGACCGGACCGGAAAACAACTGTATAGCAGTTCGTGGTTAAAACGCCATGTGGGATTACCCGATTTAAATAATGACAGCAAGGGAGATTTAGGGAATATTTATGTGACCAACACCACGACCAACGCTACGAGTTTGTGGCTGGATCTAACCACGTTGGGTATCGATTTTGGCAGTATTGCCAACGATGCTGGTCGTGGACTTGGAGTCTTGACAGCACCCTCCAATGATCCTACTTCATTTGCAATGGTGGGTAAAGCAGGCATTGGTGACATTGATCTGTCGGACGATGGAAAAACATTGTATCTGACAAACCTGTTTGATAAAAAGCTCTACGCCATTGATGTTGCCACAAAGACAGTGATTAGCAGCTGGATCGTTCCACAGACGTGTAGCAACAACGATGTAGTGAACATGGGCCTGAAGTATTATCAGGGCAATGTCTATGTAGGGCAGGTTTGTACGGCAGAGACCTCACAAAACACGGCGGATTTAAAAGCAACAGTTTACAAATTTGATGGTACGTCCTTTACGTCGGTGCTGAGTTTTCCTGTGAATTATACAAGAGGGGACGCTGTTTACGGTCCGGATGCTGTATGCTCTTCCGGTTCGCAATGGCACGCTTGGGCAACCCCTCCGTTCCAAGATTGTACCCCCCGCGGATTCGGGCTAATCGTATACACACAACCTATCTTGTCAGATATTGAATTCGATCCGGTAGATGGACGTATGATTGTTGGCTTACGAGATCGATACGGTGACCAGACAGGACGGAATAATTATGCTACCACGGGAACGGCAGTTTATGAATCTGTAATAGGTGGAGAGATATTAGGAGCTATCCCTGATGGCGCAGGTGGATATATATTAGAATCAGCAGGAAAACTTGGAAGTTTAACAGGGTCAACTAACGGTAAGGGGCCGGGTGGCGGAGAGTTTTATAATGGGGAAAACTGGACAAATGGGGTAGGTGGTCATCAAGAAACTTCAATGGGAGGGTTAGCCATTTTGCCAGGAAGAAACGAAATTGCTTTAACTGCTATAGATCCAGTACAGTCGGTAAGCGGTGGAGTTATATTTTTGAACGAAACAAACGGGACTCGTTCAAATCAATTTGAACTTTTTAAGTCGTCGGGTGCAGAGACTTTCGGCAAAGCTAATGGATTAGGTGACCTCGAACTCCTTTGTGATCCAGCCCCCATTGAAATCGGTAACCGCGTCTGGAAAGATACCGATAACGACGGCATTCAGGACCCCGATGAGCCGGCACTGGCGGGAGTAACTGTTCAACTGACTGATGCGAGTGGGACACTCATCGCTACAGCCATCACGGATGCTAATGGAAACTACATCTTCTCTTCGGCGGTCGGCACATCCACCACTAGTACTAAATATGGGCTTAATCTAATGCCCACTACCAACTACACGCTAAAAGTTAGCTCTTTGGGTACTGATGCTTCAGTAACGGGGCTGACTCTAACGAGTGTGACAATTGCACCGGGTGAAACCACAAGTACCAACACAGGGGCTACGTTGAACAATAACGATGCCTTTGTCTCAGGGGGGCTACCGACAATCAACCTAAAAACTGGAGAGACAGGAGCTAATAACCATACCTATGATTTTGGATTTACTTCCGTTTCATCGGTATTTGACTTGGCATTGCGTAAAACCTTGGCGGCGGGTCAGGCAGCGAGCGTCAACCCTGGCAGCACGGTGAAGTTTACGATTACGATTTACAACCAGGGCAACGTGGATGCGACAGCCATTCAAGTGTCGGATTACATTCCAACGGGTTTGACGCTGAATGATGCCAATTGGAGCGTATCAGGTGGCATAGCTACTTTGAACACACCGATTGGGAGTTTGGCGGCGGGAGCTAGCACCACGCGCGACATCACCTTTACGGTGAACGCGGGCTTCACGGGTACGGCTATTAACAAAGCGGAGATCAGCTCTGCGATTGG
>NZ_AUIF01000072.1 GCF_000423565.1 Runella zeae DSM 19591
AGGAAGCGAAAGTGGTTTTGGATTTCATAGCTGTTTTAGAAAAAAAGCCCGTGAGCCGCATTATCGGACACACGGGCTTTTTAGGGTTTGGGGTGAAATGAAATTACTTCTTCTTTTTCTTCTTGGTAAGTGCTTTGTAGAGCCAACTTCCGACGACGACCACTACCAATACCCCACCTACCCAAAGGAGGATAGTTTTGGCGTTGGTTTTGATTTTTTGTACGAGGGTTTCGGAGGTAGCATCTCCGTCAGCGGCAAGGGTAGCACCTCCTGTGGCGTTTTTCTTCGCCGGATCGTCGGCATCATTGACATAAGTTCCGTCAGGATTAAGGAGTTTACCGTCTTTGTCGCAACGAATAGCAACGCCCGAATCATTGATGATGAAGTAAAAACCAGAAACAGCATCCTCCCCTTCTTTTTTGGTGGTTGCGTTCCCAAAGTGGCGAGGGTCTTGGTTGGCGGTACCATCAGCCGATTTGAAGCCAATTTCGAGGAATTTGGCATTGTTGGCGAAATACTGGATTTCCTCTGCGGTGTGCGCAGGTGAATATACGACACCCCCTTCTACTTTTTCAGTTGCAAACCATTCGCGCGGGTGCGGCGCCCACACAGAGCGGTCTGTCCAAGGCCCACCTGTGCCGTCCAACACCTGTGCAAGGATAATAGGGGAGGCTAAGTTTTGCTTTTGGGTGACGTTGGTTTGGTGGTTGGTAGTGGTGATAGTTTGCGGGAAAAACCGCGCACGGATTTTCTTGGGATTAGCCGTCCCTACGTAGCCTAGCTCGACACCATCGGCGTAGACTTTGTTTTTTTCGAGTTTTGTAATTGCCATGAGTGAAAAAAGTTGTTTTTGAAGCTGTTAACAGGTCTTGTTGGGTCTTACTTAGAAGGCACTAGCCTACGGCTCATGTAAGGACCTAATTCAAGGGTCACTTTGATACTTGATTGAGGTAAAATGGTAATCTCTACCTCCGCTACGTCGCCTAAGAAAATGTTGTGAAGGAGGAAATTGGCGGTACCTACTTGGCTTGCTGAATCAGCTTGAAGGTTTTCCACGATGTCGTCTCCTAAGGTGGGGGTTTTGATAGCGACGGAGTTGGAAAGCTGTTCAATGAAGTTGGAAGATTGGATGGGAGAAACGGTAACACTACAAAGCTCAATAGGACAGGCTTTGGCGAAATTTTGGAGGTATTCAAGGGTTAATTCCCCTTCCACTACACAATTATCTCCTTGTTTGAGAATGGAGTTGTTGTAGTTGATGTGCCTGAGTCTAGCGGGAGAGGGAACTAAGATTTTCTTCTCAACCTTGTCGGTGGTATTGGTAAGGGTTAGCTGAATTACCTTTTTGGCTTGGGGGATGGTTGATTTTCCATCAAAAGTGAGGTGTTTCATTGTTGTTTGATTTTGCGTTGGTTTTTGGCAAAAAAATGATGGAACGAAAGTTAAGAGGAGAAAAAAACTAAGGTTAGGAAATGCGACGGTGAAAGGAAGATTACGACGCTCATAGGCCTAATCCAACGTAGAGGGTGGGTGACTTGAAAATGGGCGATTGCGTCTAAGGTTAAAACCATCCAGCCCAATGAGTAAAATAGAAGAATTTGCCCGCACAAAGGGGTATAAGTATTTACTGCTTTATGCCGATGAAGACCAAATAATGGTAGAAAAGAAATACACTTTTTTTATAAGCCGTAAGGGGATTCCCTTAAAAATCAAAAACTCGGATATTGTTGCCTTTCACTATTTGCATTCCTACAAGGATGTAAAACTAACACACTACTTTAAGAACCAAAACCCCAAATGGCTTTGGTGGTTGTTAGGGAAGTGATCGGATTATGGATACCAAAAAAATACCCTAGCACGAGGGTATCCAAGTAACTAATCAAAAGCTTATTCTAAGAATTTTGCTCTTGTAAGGAAGGTACTAAAGTATTTTCTGAGTTACTAAAAAAAAAGAATTGAAGCATTTCGTGAAAATAAACTAGACAAAACATTTGATTCATCAAATACCATTGCCAATTTCGCGCTTCACATTGTTTCAGTTGTAAAATGGATACTATTGACCTAAATCCTATACTTAATAATCCCTATTCTCCACCTAACAAATACTATCAAACTGACCTTGAGGGTAATCTAAGCTATGCGAAAATTATAGAGGGGCGAAGGCCATTTGACCCTCAGTTACAGGCAATGCCAACTAAGCAAAGCCGTCAAGGCTTTTTATTCGGTACAGAGGCTTTTGCTGAGAGTTATCATACACATATCATTAATCTTTTGAGAGCGGAAGTTAGTATTTGGCGTGAAAATGGATATAAAGATAGCACTCGAGTTAGTAAAGAATTATTGAATTTTTGGTTTAATAATTCAGAACGATTAGTTACAAAGCAGCTATTTTTTGCCCAACGTGAAGCAATCGAAACGGCAATATGGCTCAATGAGATAGCTGCCAAATCGAATGTAGGGTCAAGCATTATTACAAGACTCAACGAAGCTCGACAAGTAAGCCAGGATGCCACTCTTAACTTACCTCGCACGGCTTTCAAAATGGCTACGGGGACGGGGAAAACGGTGGTGATGGCTGCATTAATTTTGTATCATTTTCTCAATCGTCGTGAATATAGAAATGATACTCGTTTTGCTGACTATTTTTTGGTGGTAACCCCAGGAGTAACTATCAAAGAGCGCTTGAATGTTCTTTATGTAGATACCATTGCTAAGAATAGCCGAACAGCCACTGATTATTACACTCAACGCGGATTAGTACCACCTAAGTATGAAGATATAATAAGTGAGCTTAATGCTAAACTAAGTATTACTAATTATCATAATTTTGAAGCACGAAACCTACAAGGGAATAAGCGTAGTCCTTTTGATGGCAAGCTTGGAGAAGATGGTAAAAAAGTAGAAGCAAAAGAAAATGTTGGGCAAACCTTAAAACGTACAGTTGGTAAGTTTAAAATAGGTGGTCGTTTATTGATTCTTAACGATGAAGCCCATCATTGCTACTTGCCTTTGGCCAAAGGCTCTAAAACCGAAGAAGAAGATTCGGAAGAAGAAAATCAACGGGCTGCTGTGTGGTATCGGGGTTTGGTCGAAATTGCCAGACGCTTTAAAGTCAGCAATGTCTATGATTTGAGTGCTACTCCCTACTTTTTGAATGGCTCAGGTTATGCTCCGTACTCGCTTTTTCAATGGACCGTTACCGACTTTGGACTGACAGAAGCCATCGAATCGGGTCTAGTCAAGATTCCGTTTATTCCCGAAAATGATAATACCCACGGCCTCACAATGCCCGTGCTTCGGGATTTGTACAAGCATATCAGAGAGTTTTTGCCAAAAAAACGGAAACCCGCTACTAGTAAAACCGACGAACAAAGGCCTAACTTACCCACACAATTGCGTTTGGCACTCGAACAGTTTTTTGCCCATTACAAAAAAGACTACGAAAGCGTCAGCGATTTATACGGCATTCCGCCAGTTTTCATCGTGGTTTGCAATAATACGGCTGTATCAAAGGAAGTCTATAAATATTTGGCTGGCTATGAAATATTAAATGAGCAGAGCGAAGTAACGGATATCGTAACGGGTAAATATGAATTGTTTAGCAATTTTGACGAGCTAACTAAAGCTCCCAAGCGCAAACCACCTACTTTGCTGATTGACAGCGATGCCTTAGAAAATTCTAACCAAATTAATGAGGATTTTAAGCGAATTTTTGCCCCCGAAATCGCGCGTTTCAAGCAAGAGTATCGTAATACTCACCCTGAAAAATCGATAGAAGACATCACTGATGCGACTATACTTCGGGAGGTTGTCAATACAGTTGGCCGACCTGCTACTTTAGGGCAGCATATTCGTTGTGTGGTTTCAGTTTCAATGCTTACCGAAGGTTGGGATGCTAACACCGTTACCCACATTGTCGGGATTCGGGCTTTTGGGTCACAGTTATTATGCGAGCAAGTAGCAGGCAGGGCTTTACGTCGTAAAAATTACTTATTGCAAGCCTATGATTTGAAAGGGAGACCCATTGATAATAAGGATATTTACCGCTATAAACCTGAAAATGTAGTTTATAAGTTTCCACCTGAATACGCCCACATTATCGGTGTGCCGTTTGCGATGTTTAAGGCAGGCAAAAGCCAGCCACTGCCAAAACCCATAAAGCCCAAACATGTTCATACCGTAGCCGAACGAGCTAAACAATATGAAATTCAGTTCCCTAATGTGATAGGCTACCGTATCGAAACCCAAAAAGACGACATTACTGCCGATTTCGAAAGACTAGAAGAATACCAAATTGATGCTACAAAAATCTCCTTAGAGACCCAAATGGGAACAGCTTTTTCGTCCGAAACTCAAAAAATTGAGGTTTCTATCGAAGGAGTACGGGAGCAGGAGGTGGTCTACCACTTTACGAAAGAACTCATCAAACTCAAATATTCGGATGATGATAACCGCCCCTATTTCGAGAAGTTTAACCAACTCAAAAATATTGTGGCTCAATGGTATGCCACCAAAGTCAGACTGGTAGGACATACAAATCCTGAATACAAAAAAATTATTCTTTATGACAACGCTCAAAAAGTTTGTGAACACATCTACCGTGCCATCGAACTCAGTCGGCGAGACAATGAGAATATTTTGCCCGTTTTCAACCACTATAACAAAATAGGCGATACTAATAACGTGAACGCCTTTTCGACTCGTGAGGTGTATGCCACCCGCAAGAGTGCTATAAATTTTGTAGTAGCCGATACCGAAAGTTGGGAACAACTAGCTGCTAAATCGTTCGATGAAATGGACGAGGTACAGGCATACGCCAAAAATGCGTTTTTGGGCTTCAAAGTACCCTACCTGAAAAAAGGAAGTAACGAAACCCACCACTACGAACCCGATTTTATACTCAAAGCCCAAACACCATCAGGCAGAGTGATAAATCTCATCGTCGAGATTTCAGGTATGAGCCAAGACAAAGACGATAAGAAATTTTACCTCGAAAACCGTTGGCTGCCTGCCGTTAATTCCGTGCGTGAAAAATATAGTTATGACGAATGGCACTTTGTAGAAATTGGTTTGGGCAAAGACAACATCAAAAACATTAAATTTGAGGTATTAGAAAAACTTAAAAACATCGCCTGAGTGAAATACAGAATTTACATTGACGAAGTAGGCAACAACGATTTAGGAAGCTCTGATCAACCCGATCACCGTTTTCTGTGCCTTACTGGTATTGTCTTAGAGTACGTACGACAGACTTTTACGCCCGAAATGGAAGCCCTCAAACAAAAATATTTTCCGAATCATCATCCCGACGACCCCATCGTATTTCATCGGAAAGAGTTGATGAACAAAAAATATCCATTTCAGGCATTAAGAAATCCTGAGACTGAAAAAGCCTTCAACGAAGCGTTTTTATACTGCCTCAAACATTGGCAGTATCGAATCATCACCGTACTGATTGACAAACAGGAACACAAAAAGCGATATGAGGTGTGGCGATACGACCCTTACCATTACTGCATGACGGTAATGTTTGAACGCTTTCATCTCAGGCTCAAAGAATTGGAACAATCCGGTGACATGATGTTCGAATCAAGGGGTGGTAAGGAAGACATACGCCTCAAAGAGTCGTATCGTACCATTTTTGAGAAAGGTACCGACTACATCGCCCCCGAAGACATTGATGATACACTTACGAGTAAAGAGCTGAAAATAAAACCCAAAACAGCAAATATCAGTGGTTTACAACTCGCCGACTTACTGGCGTTTCCTGCCCGACGCTACGCTCTGAAATATTATAATTTACTCAACGATGACAGAGAAACGTTTAATGAACAAATTATCGAGATTATCAAAGGGAAGTTTTACAAAAATGGCAACCGAATCAATGGCTATGGACTAAAACTGTTGCCATAAAAAAAAACCGACAAGCGGGGCAAGGGCATCTGACCCTCCACCTCCAGATAACTGGATTGGGACAAAAGTAATACAAAAATGTATTACTAACCAAAAAGAATTGTAAAGAAAATGGCAAAAAAAGACAATAAAACCGTTGATGCTTACCAACACCACGAGGCAAAACGTACTCATATACCATCCAAAGAAGAAGCTGGTACCGAAACCGCCAACCCCTTGGTGAATCAAAAACAGGTGAAAGAAATCCCTAAGAACCCGATTATTGACCGTGCCACCGACCCGCAATTGTTTTGGCTCAACAAAAACGGCAACGACGACCGAGAAGAACTGCTCAAAATAGACATTCGCTCGCTGTACCGCTATGAACATGTCTCGCCCGAAACCATCATGCAGCGGCTTTACCGCAACCAAGAAGTACGCAGCCCGCAAATGAGCCTGTTGTTTGAAACCTTCGGCAACGACCCCAACATGGACGAACTCGACAAGGTATCGGAGTATTACAAACACCAAGATGGCTGGACAAACCGCCTCATACAGGGCGATAGTCTGCGGGTAATGACCTCACTACTCGAACGCGAAGGCATGGCCGCCAAAGTGCAGACCATCTACATAGACCCACCCTACGGCATTAAATACGGCTCGAACTGGCAAAACAAACTCAACAACCGAGACGTAAAAGATGGCTCGGACGACCACATCACCAACGACCCCGAACAGATAAAAGCCTTCCGTGATACGTGGGAGTACGGCATACATTCGTACCTAAGTTACCTGCGAGACAGACTGCTCATCGCCAGCGAGTTACTCACCGAAAGTGGTTCTTGCTTTGTGCAAATCTCGGACGAGAACGTACACCTCGTCCGAAACATTATGGACGAAGTGTTTGGTAGTGAGAATTTTGTGAGTTTGATAAACTTTGCAACCTCTTCTGGATTCACTTCATCAACATTGAGTAGAGCAGGCGATTACTTGATATGGTATGCGAAGCAAAAAGAAAATATTAAGTATAGAAAGCTATTTTTAGAAAATGACACACCAAAAAATGACCCCAACTTCAAGTATATTGAATTGAAAAACAAAGAGCGACGGGCTATGACAAATGAAGAAAGGCAAAACCCTTTACTCATTCCCCGAGATGCTAAAATTTATAGATTAGGAGATGCTACTTCACAAGGCAAATCATCACAGGATGAAAAATTTGAATTTGAAGGACAAATATTTGAGCCAAAAAATCGCCACTGGACACATTCAGTAATAGGTATGCAAAAATTAGCTGAGAAGAATTTAGTGGTTAAAACAGGAAATACTTTAGCTCTAATACGTTATTTCGAGAATTATAGGCTAAGGCAACTAACAGATATGTGGACAGACACTGGTACTGGTGGTTTTACAGAAGATAAAGATTACGTAGTCCAAACTAATATCAAAGTCATAGAACGTTGCATCTTAATGACGACAGACCCGGGGGATTTGGTGCTTGACCCTACCTGCGGCAGTGGCACTACGGCAGCCGTAGCCGAGCAGTGGGGCAGGCGGTGGATAACGATAGATACCAGCCGCATTGCCCTCAACATCGCCAAAATCCGCCTGATGACGGCCACTTTTCCGTACTATCATCTGTACTCAGACGTGACGGTAGAACGCACCGAAGCACAGGGGAAAATTATCAAGAAAATCACACCCAAACCCGCTGCCGAGTGCGTAGCCGATGTGCGGCAGGGCTTTGTGTATGAAGAAGTGCCGCACATTACGCTCAAAAGCCTCGCCAACGACGAACCCGCCGACACCGAAACGCTTTATGACCGACCTTTTGAAGACAAGCGTAAACTACGGGTGTCGGGAGCGTTCACGGTGGAGACACTGCAAAGCTACGAACCCACCCCGCCCGAAGCCTTAGACCAACCCGCCGAAAGTTCGCAAGAAAGCGAAGAAAACTTTGAACGCAAGATATTTGAGCATCTCAAATCGGCAGGAGTTATCAATGGCGACAAAAACGAAAAAGCCGTTTTTGTGCGGGTAGAGCGTATGGCAGGCGGCTACCTACACGCTGAGGGTTTTTACCAAACGGAGCGTGGCGAAAGCAAAGCCTACATTCACATCGGTCCCAAATACGGAGCCGTGAGCAAGCAAGCCTACAACGGAGCCGTGAAAGAATGCCGTAATATGGGCGATGCCGATTGGCTCATTCTAATGGGATTTGCTTTTGAGAGCGACCTCGAAAATAAGAATGTGAGCAGTAGTTACGGTGGTTTTCAGGTCTCGAAAGTGCGTATGCACGACGATTTGTTGCAGGAAGGACTCACCAAGAAAGACAAAAAAGCAGGGTCGTTTATCACCATTGGCGAGCCAGACATCGCCCTACTGCCCGAAGGTAATAACGTAGTGGTAGAGGTACGAGGCATGGATATTTATGACCCCCTGAAAGACGAAGTAAAAGCCCGTAGCGTAGCCGACATTGCTTACTGGATGGTGGATGATGACTACGACGGTTCAAGCTTTATTGTAAAGCAAGTGTTTTTTTGTGGTGGTGACAAAGACGAGTTTGCCAAATGGAAAAAAGGGCTTTCGGATCTTACTAAGCAAACCACCAGAAAGAATGTGGAAAGAACCCTTAAAATTGAGATTGATGAAGAAGCCTTTGAGCGGCTTTACGGCTATAAATCCCACTCCATCGAAGCCCAAAAAGGTAAGAAAATTGCGGTCCGGGTGGTGAGTCACTTTGGGGAGGAAAGTACGAAGGTATTTATATTAAAATAAAATCAATTTGAAGTGTGGATTACTATTTGGCCTATCAAAAAAAATCTCTATATGAGCTTCGAGTTTTAAATCATGCACTAACATTTACGAAAATCTAACAAAATACCCTAGCACCAACAGGCACTAGGGTATCCAAACTAATAAAATGATAACTAAAAAACTTATCCAAAAATTCTCTCCCAAAAACCCTGCTTTTGGACGGATTTTGAGGTTGATTTCTTGGTAGCGGTAGTCTTTTTGCGCTTATTGGTTTTGGTTTTTCTTACTTGACGTTTGGCCACGGTTGCTTGTTTAAGGCCACCAAGCGTACTGTACAAGGCATAAAACTGCTGTTCGAGCTTGGGCGTAAGTTCGTTGGACTTTTTGAGGCGTTTTTCCAGACTTTGAAACCCTTTTACATTTCGCTTATCCACTCTTTTGTACAGCGTATTAAGGGTACGTTCGCGTTTGAGTTCTTCGGCAAGTTTGGTGGGCAATGCCCCCAATCCTTTGGCTTTTTGCTCATGCTTGTTGATTTGAGTGATAAGCGAACTAAGAAAATCTGAGTCAAACAAGATTTTTTTCTCATACTGCGCATTTTCGCTTTTCAATCTTTTTAGCTCGTTTTGGGCTTTTTCTTCCTGTTTTTCGGAATTAGAAGGCTTTTTGTCGGCCTTGGGCTTCTGTACTTTAGAGGAGGCTTTTTTCGGGGTTTTGGGTTTGGCTTCCGCCTTAGGCTTTTGTTCTTCACATTTACAATCTTTGGCTTTGGGGGTAGCTGCTTTGGGCTTTTTGTCCGCTTTGGGTTTCTCCATTGTTGGCTTGGGAGCTGCCTTGGTGGTAGGTGTTTGGGGCGGCATTTTGCTTATGGCCTCGGTGTATTTTTCGCGGAATACGCCCAAGGTACGTTCGATGTTTTCGCTGCGTTCAAAAACCGAATAATCCGTCCAATTTTGGGTGAATTTTTGGAAGGTATCATACGACTTTTGTAAGGTCTCGTGGGGCATATCCTCCCGCGTTTTGGGGGCGATGTTGGCTTGTAGCCATTTTGCATTGTTCGTCATGGATGTGATGGTTTTATTGGTTTGGGGGAAACTCTTTTGGGTGGGTTGGTCTGAATATTTGGCGTTTTTTTCGAGGCTGTAGAGGATGTTCTTTTGTCGCCTCCAAATGCTTTCGTCGGTTTCGTAAACCGCCACGGGCATGAGGACAAAAATGGCTTTTTGGCTCCTGAAAACAGACTCAATGAGCAGGGGTTGGGACTTGATAAGGTCGGCCTTGTTGAATTTGAAGGTGGCCTGCTGTACGCCATCGTCAGACAAAAGTTTGACAATCCTTTTGAGGTAATCTACGTCATAGAAAACGAGGTTTTGAGCGTAAGCAACGAGGCAAATGGCCGTCCCCACCTCACCTTTGTAAGTGTTACTCAGGTTGGTATGGTTGAGTTCTTCTAAGAGCTTTTTTAGGGTCACTTCCAACGCCTTGTGGTGGTCGGTTTCGAGTTGGTCTAGCAGCTCTTTGTAATGAGGGAATCGACCATCGGCTACTTCGCCCGATGGCAGAAACACCCCATGGGTAGGGGTTTGGGTCTGAAGGTGCATCAAGAAATGCCCATTGGTCGCCGTAATGCCATGCGCATCAAAATGAATACCCTGAAAATTAGGGTGTTTGGGCTTGGTAAAAGGCTTGAAAATTTTCAGCATTTCTTGGTCGGGCGGCGTGTTAGGAGCCGTTACATTGACTTCTAACTTGCCCAAAGTGAGGGGCAATTGTTTGTTTTTCATGGGCTTAAAAAGCTAAAAGTTCGAGTTCAAGTTCGAGGGCAATGGCTTCCATTTCCATCAGATCTAGGTCATTTGAAGGGGACTTAGCAGGGAGAGGCATCTGAGGAAATGGCTCATATTTCCTCAGCACTTCCTTTTGGTACGATGCGGCCTTGACGGGCTTGAGGTAAGAAAGCATCTCATCGTTGAGGATACACGACAACCCAAATTTTTCGGACGCATACTCACAAAAAGCGTCTAGCTGATCAGGCTTGATAACGGCCTTCATCTTCTCACCGTACTTGGTGAAGTTTTCGTTTTCTAACATTTCGAGTAGCCCCTTATCGGTGTAGAGGTCGCCGCCTTTCACTTTGGAAGCAGGCACAAATACGATATAGCCATTTCGCGACATGACGCTCAGCTTGTCACTGCCAATCATGCGACCACTCGGCATATTTCTAATCACGTCAGCGCACTGCGAAAAGGGGACAATCTTGTTGATTTTGGAAGTGCTACCCTGAACAGGCGGCGACAACACCGAATAAGGCACGAGCAAGCCCTTACGGGTGCTGCCGTCTTGCATTGTAAAATCGACAATACGCGTATTTCTGAACTGATCTTGGGCAATGGCTTGCAGTAGGTTGCCCGTGATGATGTAGACGCGGATGCGGTCGCTGTTGAGTTCTTTGACACCCTCCTCCCAAAACCGTTGTAAGGGGGTATTGTAATGATAGGTTTCCTGGGCGGCTTTCAGGAGTTGCACAAGGTTGCTATAACCTGACTTGGCCAAGTTAAAACTTATCCTCCGCACCGAACTAGCGACCGCAAAATCAACGTAGATTTTGCCTAGACTGTAGGGGTTTTTGGCTTTTTGGTTGATTTTGACCCCTAAACATACCAACCGCTCCAAGTTACTGACGATTTTTCGGCCTGCGTAGAAGTTCTTAATGACTTCTTCGACAAGGTCAATGGTGGCGTCTTCTTTGGTAGTTACGAGCGTGATTTGGTCGGTGTACTCTTTTTCTGCTTCGGCCATTCGAGCGCGAATGACTTCGGCTTTTTCTTCTTTTGCCTTCGCCAATTGGGCGCGTAGCCCTTGCATTTCGGCCTCAAAATCCTTGCTGATTTTTGCGATTTTTTCATCCCGTCGTTGGGTGAGAAACGAAGAGGCTTCATGGAACATTTCTTTGGTGTGAATCCTTACTTCTTTTCCATTGGTGGCCTCCTCAATGAGCTGTTGCAGCTTGGCGTGGGTGTAAGGTTTGTGGAGGTTGTTGACCTCATATAGGCCCAACATGGATCGCTTGGCAAACTCCGAAGTGCCCGTGGGTTTTCCTGCGACGAGGAGGTCTTCCTGTATCAATCGGGCTTTCAGGTCAAGTACTTCTACTTCAAGGTCGTATTCTCCCGCATTGACGAGCCTTTCGACTTCTTTTTTGTAGGCTTCGGCTACTTCTTCGTAGAAAATCTGCTGACGAGCGGTGGGGATAATGGCGACGCGTCCTGCTACTTTTTTGGCCAGTTCTTCGGTTAGCTCCTTGTTGTCACCGTGACCCATCCACTTTTTGAGGTCACAGAGGCTGTAGATACTCTCTTTGCCGTTTTCTTCCCGCTCGACCTCCACGTACTCTTTGACGACCCGGTCACCAATTTTGTTGAGGAAGTCGTTGGACTGCAAAATATCTTTCGACGACTTTTGGCTACTGGTGGTGTTGGCAAAGAGCGAACGAAGTTTGTTTTGAAGCATCATGGTAGGCCGCTGCTCGGCAGGAATGGCCGATACGATGTAATCGTAGATAGGCGGTAAGATTTGGCCCGTACGGTTGATACGCCCCCACTTCTGCACTTCAATATTGACGTCAAGTTCGGCTTGGGCAATAATCATCACCCGTTGTTTGACCTTGGAGGCAGGAACCCGCTCGGTGGGAATCGCGTGAGCTGATGCCCCCGTCGCCCCCGATTGATTGATGAGCAGTACATCCACTTCGTTGTTTTGGAACCGTCGAAACGCCCCTGCCGCATCCTCCTTGGCGCGTGGCACCACGACCCCCGCTTTGGGCATGACCCTGCCAAGCGTGGGGGATTTGTCGAATTTGACTTCTTTGTTTCGCCCCGTGACCTCGGCGACCTCGTAACCTTTGGCCGCTATCATCTCCTTGATAACGTCGATGGGAGATACCAAAATATCGGTGGTGGTTTGACGAACCACCTCCAGTATCCTTTGGTAATCTTTTTGCCCTTGCACGGACAATTCCTCTACCTGTAACTGCCGATACTCGGTTTTTCCCCAACCACTTGAAACCTGAATTTTCAAGACACTGCGGAGGGCTTTTTCAAGCACCAAGGCAAAGTCTAGTTTGATGCGGGTTCCGCCGTTACGGTCTTCGATGCCCCCTTCGGTGAGTTCGTCGATGAAACTACCCATCGTACTGGAAAAGGCAATGACGACCTTTTTGCCTTCCTGCAAGCGTTTGAGGGCTTGCAGGGCCACGGCTTCGGCCTTGGTCGAAAAAAGGAGTTGATTGATGACGTTGAACACCTTCGAGAAGTAGGGTACATTGTCCACCCCAGCGGCTTTGGTGCCTTGGTTGAGGTTGGCTTCTCCCATTTGGTTTTTCAGGATTTGGTTCAGCATTTTCAGCGACGAACCCACGTGAATGCTTTGAAAAGCAATGATTTGGCGAATCACGCTCGTAATGCGGTCAACGGTTTGGCGGTGTTGGTCTTTCAGGTTGGGCAATCCCCACACCTGCGCCGATTCATCCAAGGTAATCCAATTGACCACGGCGCCCGTACTTTCGAGGCCGCGTTCACGGCGAATCATTTGCCCCTCTTTGACCAAAATAGACGATACCCATTCTTGCATAGCCACCCCGCCTACGGTAATGGCTTCTGCGAGTCCTTCAGCGGTGGAGTTGACGTCGCCGATGGCCGTTTTTTGGGCGTACAAGGCCATGTTTTCGGGACGTTTGGCGAAAGTTCCCGAAAGAAAAACCGCACCTTCGGAGGCTTGAAGCATCTCTCTAGCAATGATACCCGTGCTAGAATCACCGCCCGAAGCATTGTGCGCTTCGTCCATGATGATGATATTATCCTCGGCCATGTTGGCGATAAACTGCGCCTTTTTACCCTTTTCCACCACTTTCACCCCTGCTTCGTATTTGACCTTATTACCCGTGGCAATTTGGGAGTAAGTAAGCATGATGAGACGGTAGGGGCTTGGCAAACGACCCGCAGCGAAAATGGCATCCTGCTCGGCTTTGTCGGGGGCTTCGTAGAGGATATTACCGTTGGCATCCTTGATGCTACTTTTTAGCTCCTTTGAGTTGACGATGAAAGGCACGACGTGGGTGCCTTTTTTGAGGTCATAGGCTTTGTTTTCCGAAAAGGTAGACACCTTCCGAACGCCTTTTTGCTTGAGATAGTTTTCGTAGTTTTCTTGACTACCGTAGTTGTCTTGCTCCTCTTCGGTGAGTTCGTCCCATTCTTTTTCCGCCGCTTGGTTACGCCGTTTTTTGATTTGCGTACCGTCTTCGCTGCCGATACCGATGAGGTCACGGTAAATGTCGGAAAAAAGGTTAGGCTTTTCGGTGAAAAAAATGGGTGTTTTGCCCCGTAAAAGGGCGTAACGGATGATGGCGGCGGCCTGTCTTCCTTTGCCAATGCCCGTTTGGTCGCCGATGACAATGCCTTGTTTTTTGGCCTCGATGTTGTAGATAGCGAGGGCTACGCCGTCGATTTGCTCGGCGAAGAGGGCATTTTCAAGCGCCTGCATGGTGGGATAAGCGAGCTTACGACGAACGTACTCTTCGACGCTCATGTCACCAAAATTGGCTTGCAGATAAGCGCTCAGTTCGGCGTGAGCCATTGCCATTTCGGCGGCCATGCTATCGGGGGTTTCGACCTTCATCGAACGAGTCTTGGCGACTGGAAAGTAAACCGCGCCCAACGCATTGTTTTTCTGGCGTTTTTTAGCGGTAGTTTTGGTGGTGTTGGTTGTTTTTTTCATTAGGTAGGATTTGCTATCAAAATAGAGGTCGATTTTGTGCGGCTCCGGAATTCATCAGCGCCGCAGCTCGAAAATTTGCTATCAAAATGCGCGTCGACCATGAAACCTGGGAAGATCTACGGGCATGATTTTGCTATCAAAATGCGCGTCGACCGTGAAACCTGGGAAGATCTACGGGCATGATTTTGCTATCAAAATATTTCATAATAAAGATTGTTGCCTTGGGTAGTTCGGGTGATGCTTCGACCGGCAACGATGACGGTGAATTTACCTTCTTCAAAAGCCCCCGCGTAGAGGTCTTGATACAGCAATACGCGCTTGCCCGACTTGGGATTTTTCCAGAGTTGCACCCACGGTTGACCATACTTGTAAGCGCGGGCAAATTCGCCCGTGTCGTTTTGGTGGATAGGGGTTTGGGTTTCGGTCACGCCTGAATTTTGGCGCACGTACTGCACAAACTCAAAGGAATCCCTCACCTGTGTCCCGTCACAGACGTCCTGAATCCCCTTGGCAAACAACTCATGGGCTTGTATCATGGCCGAAACGCTGAGGGCGTCTTTGCCGATGTAGCCTTTGCCGCTAGTAGGGCAAGGGGGAGTATCGGGGCCAGTATATTCGGATACAAAAAACCCACCTGCATTTTGGGAGTGGCACGAGAGTTGGCCGTTGATTTTTGACCAATAAAGTAGGTCGTAAGGGTCGTAGCTATTGCCAAATAGCCAATATTGGGTATAGCTGTGTTTGGGGTTGCAGAGGTAGGTGAAAATGGCATCCCTGACCAAGTTGTGGGGGTATTGTACCCGATTGTCCACTTGTTTGATATAGCCTTGTCCCCATTTCAGGCGCGTCATGGGGCTGCGGTTGGCATCGGCGGGTTTGTCTTCAAACGGCCACACAAAAAGTAGCAATTTTTCGTTGGGTGGGGTAATAAGCGTTTGGATGTTTAAGACGTCCAATGCCCTTAAATACCACAATTTGGGCGATACCCATTCATTGCCTTTTGCGGCATCGCCGTTGATAGTGGTAGAGCTGTAACCAAAACCCACTTGGGTAAGCGTGGGGGCGGCCAAATCAACGTGGGTGATTTCGGTGGGGTTTTCGTGGATCGCAAGATAGGTGTCAAGGTCATTGCCCCAAGTGTCATTAGCCCACCCGTCTAATTCAAATTGTTTGCCTCGAAAGGCAAAGCGGTTTCCTTTCCCAATCCAAGAATAAAAATACTTTTTGTGCCTTTCATAGATGCGTTGGGAGAGCTTTTGCATGACCGAACGAAAGTTCCCACTGTCAAAATTCCAACGCCAATTGTCCGCTTGGGGATTGTGTGGCTCATAATCCACGGCGAAGTAGGCGGAAGAAGTCATACTGGCGAGCATATCGGCGGCGCGGTCAAGCTCGTGGTCTTGCAGGTCGGTGATACCTTTGCCTAAGCGGTTGGTCAGGTCTTTGACCTCATTGGCATATAAGAGTTGATAACGGTCGGTTCCCGTCGCCCACGAGAGGTTTTTGAGTTGGGTTTCGCTTTCGTTTGGGATGGTTTCAGAACCGTAACGTTTGTTTTTGAGCGTGAAGGCAGGGGTATAAGTAAGGTTAAGGCCGTCGCGGTGGGCTTCGTTTTTCCAGAGTGGTTGGGTGTAGTCTAGTTTTGTAGTAGTTCCGTCTGCAACATAAAAAGTACACTCGTAGGTTTGGGCGAATTTTTTGTTTTTCAACCCTGCGTATTGCACGGAGGTACGCCACGCGTCGGCGTTGATGTTGTCGATGTCGGCCACCCACTTGACAAGGTGTATCCATTCCCCTGCTCGTACAGGGTATTGGATGAGTTGTGAAGTGGTAGCACCGTTGATGGCATAGTAGCTTCTGAAGGGCATCGTGCCGTCGTCGCTAAGGTAGAGTTTACCATCTTGCTTTCTCTCAACTTTTAGCTTGATGGCGCTCAACTCCTCTCCCGTATCATCGTAGTTGTAATAGATGATACGGGGTGGCGTAGTTCGGATGACATTTTCGGGAACTACGTTGGCAGGGGTAGAATTTTCGATTTGTGCTACTTGAATCGTCTTTATGCCCGTTTTGGGGTCACTTTTGCAGTTTTTGGCCTTGATTTTGACTTCGTATTGGCCTTTAGGGGGATTGTAATTAATCCGAAAGACGGGAGAAGTTAGCTGTCCCGTATTACCCGAAAAAACAACCTTTTGGGCTTGGAAAACTTCATAATCAATCCTCTGAACGTCCAGACTATGAAAAGTGACTTCCAGTTGTTTTTCAACAGGAACGACGGAAACAAGGGTTAGCCCTGCCACACAATCGGGGCGATTATCGCTAGGTGGGGTTTCAGGCTGAAGGACGGGAGTGGAAAGAACTGATTGGACATAACTACGCACCCAAGCACGGGTGGCAGTGGTGTCTTGGGGGACTTTCTTCTTTTTTTGTCCGAAAGAAGTGGTTGATAGCGTTAAAAACGCCCATAAAAGAACGATAATTTGTCTTGTTTTCATGGTTATGATAGATTAAGTAATTGAAGTTCGAGTTCGAGGGCTTGGGCTTCCATCTCCAGAAGTGCCAAGTCGGGGGCTGTATTTTCCCTGAATTTTTCGTGGATGAGTTGCCATTGCTGAGGGCTGTAAGTAATGTACCAATAGCCTCTATTTGTCCATTTGTAGCCTTGTTCTCTGAGCCAAG
>NZ_AUIF01000073.1 GCF_000423565.1 Runella zeae DSM 19591
TGTTAGATTCCATTGTATGAAAATTGTTGGTTTATATTCCAGAAATCAATTTTCATGCCTCTGTGTGTTATAACAATAGCATGGATGTTTCATGTAATTAAAAAGTGATGAAGTATGGTGAAAATAGGAAAGACACTTGATAATTAGCAAATATAGAGAAAATCTTGGAGCGAAAAATTCAAAACAGTTACAACCATAAATGGATTTAAAGAGTCTTATACCTAAAGGCAATGCCCATAAATCGTCGTATAGGCTATAAAAAAGAAACAAATTTTGGTACATGAACAATTGGTTGGAATGCCCTCTACGGCTTGTAGAGGGCATTTTTTATGCTTCCCGATAAGCTCGAACTTCGATTTTATCGGCAAATGAAGGTTTGGAAGGGAGGGCGTGATTGTTTTGCATCAAAAAAAAGACAACCATGAAACCTCAATCCACAAGTACGCTGACTACTAAAGAAGCAGCACCTCCTACCTTGCGTCGTTATGACCTTGATTGGCTGCGGGTATTTTGCATCATTGTATTGTTATATTATCATGTAGGGATGATATATGTCCCTTGGGGGTGGCACATCAAAAGTGAGGAAAAAAGCCAATTTTTACGGTGGATTATGATTTGGCTGCATCATTGGCGTATGCCTTTGTTGTTTTTTATTTCAGGAGCGGGTACTTATTTTGCGTTGCGCCGACGTTCTTTTTCGGGCTATGCTGGAGAGCGAGTCAAGAGATTATTTATTCCGTTGGTGTTTGGGATGTTTGTGATAGTGCCTCCTCAGATTTATTATGAGCGTATCTCAAACGGCATTGTTTTTGAAAGTTATGCAGATTTTTACAAAAGTGTTTTTGATTTTGTCCCTTATCCGAAAGGAAGTTTTAGTTGGCATCATTTATGGTTTATTGCCTATTTATTTTTGTATGCACTGATAAGCATTCCTTTGTTCCGATGGCTCAAATCGTCTTCTGGGAGTCGTTTTTTAGATAAAATTGAAAAAATAATTTCTTACAAAGGCGGAGCTTTATGGTACGCATTGATGATTGTTTTGAGCCAAGTCATACTTCAGCCTTTCTTTCCAGACGAGACCCATGCTTTGACCGACGACTGGGCTTATTTTGTATTCAATATTCTCATTTTTTGGGGAGGATATGTGTTAGTAAGTAGGCGTGTGTTTTGGGAAATAATGGCAAATCAGCGACGAACTTATTTGTGGGCTACGTTAGTTACGACCGTGGCGCTGTATATTTTCTTTACCGTATATCAGTTTCGTCCAGAGCTAAATGATGTAGCTTGGGCCGACATCTTGTGGGATGTCAACTCTTTTTGTCTGACCTGGTTTTCGGTATTAGCGTCTATTGGGTATGGGTACAAATACCTCAATCGTCCTCACCCGCTTTTGGCTACCCTCAACGAAGGAGTATACCCATTTTATATTTTACACCAAACGGTCATTGTGGTCATAGGCTATTATTTGTTAAAACTAAATCTTGGCGTTTGGGGAGGCTTTTTGGTCATAAGCACGCTTTCTTTGTTGGTGAGTGTGGGGCTGTATTGGTTGGTTATCAAGCGAATCAGACCATTAAGAATACTTTTTGGGTTGAAATGAGAAGGGATATTTTTGGGAAAATATGAGTAGAAATAGTTTTTTTCGAGCTACTATTTGAAATAAAACTTCCCCTTTGTAAAATGAATTATCAAGTTTTTGACACTTACGAAGCCCTTTCACAGCACGCTGCTCAATTTGTATTGGAGTATGTACGTCAGCACCCAACGGCCACTATTTGTGTAGCTTCGGGTCAGACGCCGATGCTTACTTTTCAGACCATTGTGGCGCAAGCGCAGCCGGGAGATTTTGACCAAGTCACTTTTATTGGATTAGACGAGTGGGTCGGTATTGAGCCTAGCAATCCGGGCAGTTGTCGGGCTTACATTGACGTACCATTGATTACCCCTTTGGGGATTAGTCCTGAAAGAATTTCGTTTTTTGATGGCTTGGCCGAAGATTTAGAGGCTGAATGCCAGCGAGTCAATGAGCTTATTGCTAGCAAAGGAGGCTTAGATATCATTATGGTGGGAATTGGTATGAACGGGCATTTGGGATTGAACGAGCCCGGAACGTCGTTTGATACCTATGCGCATATATCTCAACTTGAAGAAGTAACGGCTTCGGTAGGTCAGAAATATTTTCAGTCCGAAACGCCTCTTACACAGGGTATAACGGTAGGGTTAAAACATTTCTTAGAAGCCAAAACGGCGATTGTGTTGGCCAATGGAAATGGCAAGCAGAATATTATTAAAAGAGTTTTGGAAGAGCCTGTCCATGAAGGCTTACCGGCTTCGGCGCTTAAAATACACTCCAATGGTCATTTGTGGGTTGACAGCGCGGCCAATCCTGCCTAGAGTCTTTTGCGGATAGCATCTAGCATACCAATAATAAAAGCAACTAACGGAACGGTATTCATAATGCGGAAGTCTTCGGCAAAAGAAGTGTCTTCGTCCAAAAATGAGAAAAGGAGAGGAGTTGGGTTTTTTTTGTACAAAGCTGTAAACACATCTTTGCCCGGAGCACGATTGTAGAGGAGTACGTTTAATAAGGTACTGTCCATAAGGGCTTTGAATCGGGTCCGAAGGGTGGGAGGAGCGTGAAGAGGTTTGCCCAAAGTTACCAAATTTCGGACGAGTTCTTGGGTAAAGCGTTGCGTTCGCTGAAAAGCATAACCGGTGGACGCTTTCACGTATCCTCCTGCGGTGCCAATACGTATGATATGCTCACCGGGGTGCTGAAGAGTGGGTTCATCAGTCATGGGGATGACTCCAAACTCTTCGTGCTCGATGGTAAAGTTTTCTATTTTTAAAAAATCCTTGATATACTGATGCAGCTCGGCGTCGTATTCGTCAGGAGAGAGTAGCTTATCCGAAAAAACGGTGTATTCTACCATAGCTCGCGTAGGGCTTTCGGGGAGGATATACATAAAGCGTACTCCTGTCCCTTTTTGCGCCACGCGATAATCCATCATAGTAGGACAGTGAATATCAAAGACGGGTTTGTCGGTAGTGATTTCCCAACCTTTGAAATGCTGGAGGAGGTTGTGACAATCTGCTAAGTCTAATTTGAGAGGCTTGATGCTATCAAAAACATACTCGCCCAAATACTGATTATCAGGAGTAATGATAAACCCACCGGCAGGCGTATCAATGAGCCGCTCGATGCGTTCTTGCACAAAAACGATGTTGGGATTGGTAAGTAGGTTGGTTTTTACGAAGTTGTAAAAATCAACGCCTTTGAGCCACTTGTAAGTATAAGGGCCAAGGTCGAGCTTGTCAGAATAGTTTGTTCCATGAAAAAAAACATTTTTCCATTGACGATGAACAATACTATCAAAAGGAGTGGCCCCATCTTTTTCCCAAAAACACCAAGTCCGATCATTTTTGGTCTTGGTGTCTTGGTCAATAATAAGGATAGATTTCTCGCGTAAAATCGTTTGGTTCATGTAATAAGCCAAACTCAAGCCTGCCAACCCTCCTCCCGCGATAATGAAATCGTATTTTTGCATTAAATCGGCACGTTAACGTGGCGTTCTGAATGATAACTTGAACGAACCAATGGCCCTGATTCTACATATTTGAGTCCTCTTTTGAGACCTTCTTCGCGGTAAAGGGCAAAAATATCAGGATGAATCCACTCAATCACTTCGTGGTGCATTTTGGTAGGTTGAAGGTATTGACCCAAAGTCAAAACATCAAGCCCGTGGGCTACCAAGTCGTCCATAGCTTTAAATACCTCTTCTTGCGTTTCGCCAAGGCCAAGCATGATGCCCGATTTGGTGCGTTTGCCATAGGCTTTCGTGCGGCGGATTTGCTCAAGACTGCGTTCGTATTTGGCTTGGGGACGTACTGCTCTATAAAGCCGCGCTACGGTTTCCATGTTGTGAGATACTACTTCTTGTCCTGCCGAAATCATACGTTCGAGGGCATCCCAGTTATTTTTAGTATCGGGGATTAGCGTTTCGATGGTAGTGGCGGGGCTTAATTCCTTGGTCAATACGACAGTTTGGTGCCAAATCTCCGCACCTTTGTCTTTAAGCTCATCGCGGTTGACGGAGGTAATCACAGCATGTTTAACGCCCATCGTTTTTATGGCCTCAGCCACACGGCGTGGCTCATCTACATCGTATTCGTTGGGGCGGCCTGTAGCTACTGCACAAAAGGAGCAGCTCCTGGTGCACACATTCCCCAAAATCATAAAAGTAGCCGTACCTTCTCCCCAGCATTCGCCCATGTTGGGACAGTTTCCGCTTTCACAAATGGTGTGTAGTTTATTGGTATCAACTATTGTGCGGACTTTGCGATATTCTGGCCCTACGGGCAATTTTACACGTAGCCAATCAGGGCGTTTTTTCCGCTCTGAAGTTATTACAGGAAGTTCAATCATCTTAATTTTGTTGTCGTTTATCAGCCCTATATTATCCTAAAGTGTGTATAAGCATGGATAATGATTGGGTGATAGAGGCTCATTTTTTATTACCAAAAAACAAAGTTACGTAACCTGAAGTAAACAAGCTACGATTTTCGGCAGATGGAATAATGATAGGGGCTTTTCCAAACACCTCAGTTAGAAAACCAATCTCTAAACCAGTGAGGTTGCTGCGGAAAGCACTTAGCTCAAAACTAAATGCGATTTTGGCATTTACTCCGGGTACAATTTTAGAACTGCCCAAGCCTTGAAGCATATTTCCTGCTCCCAAAATATTGCCTGGGTCAGAGTGCTTGATAGGGTCATAGGCTTCGTTGCGTACTACACCGGGGCGCACCTGATATTGAATAAAGTAAGGTTTCAAAATTCCCAAAGAAGCTCCTACGGCCAAGATTCCGTTGATAGAAATCCCTTCATCATTGCTGCGGTTGGATAGAATGATTTCACGACCATATTGGGGGCGAAGCACAAAAAGGTAATTTTGCTTGCCAGGCGTAAAGCGCGAACCCGTATTGCTAGATTCTGAAAGCTCCTTGGGATGCCTCACGTTGACTAGCTCGAAAGCTAAATAGCGATATTGACGACGGCCAAAAAGCTCATTTTCTAAGCGACGCGAGTGGCGAAATACAAAACCACCCAATAAACCCGAGTTGGTATTGGTCGTAATACCATAAGTAGTAATAGTCGCGTAGTCTTCTTCCTCTTCTTCTAAGTTATTTTTAGTCTGACGTTGCTGACTCCATGCGACTTCTGTTAATAACAAAAGAGCTAAACCGAATGTATAAAAAGCTTTCATTAGACTTAACAAAATTTTTATCTAAACGTAACACAAATACTATTTAAAGTCAAGTCAATATACGTTAAAATCTCCTTAAAGGTTGCTACTATAATTCATTTACCAAACTATTTTAATAGCTTTATGGTTCAGAAAAATTGAAGATATTATTTAAGCCAAAAAATTATGCCAACCGTTCAGACTGTCTATCTTGGAGACTTGCGCACGCAAGCGACTCATTTACAATCCGGAACCACCATTATCACTGATGCACCTACCGACAACAATGGCAAAGGTGAAGCTTTTTCGCCTACCGACCTTGTAGCAGGAGCATTGGGAAGTTGTATGATGACTATCATGGGTATTGTGGCTCGCCGCGACGAAATAGACCTCACAGGCTCGCAGATGGAGATTACCAAGATTATGAGTGCGGAGCCACCGCGTAAAATCGCTAAAATAGAGGTGAAGCTTTCGATGGTGACTGCTACCGAAATAAGCGATACCGACAAAGCCAAGCTCGAACGTGCTGCTTATACTTGTCCGGTGGCATTGAGTCTGCATCCTGATATTGAGCAAGCAGTGACTTTTGAGTGGAATGTGGCGGTTGAAAGGTAAGCGATGAAACGATTATGTTTGGGAGTCTTACTAAGTGTTGTAGTAATAGGTACAGCTTGGCGATTTGGCTCAATCGATGTAGAACAGGCCATTTTTAAGGAAAAAATGCAATTGCCTCTCGGCAATACAAAAGCTCAAACAGCTTTGGTTTTTGGGAAAAGTTTTTTGGGTAACGATTACGTCGCTCATACTTTAGAGCAAACTCCTGAGCAGCTTGTTTGCAATCTTCGCACTTTTGATTGCTATACTTTTGTGGAATCCGTACTGGCGATGACTCTCACGCGGCATCATCTCAAAACTTACTTACAATACCAGATTCTGCTGCGGCAGATGCGGTATCGAGACGGTAAAATGGATGGTTATGCTTCGAGGCTTCATTATTTTTTAGAATGGAAAAACCAAGGTGAAGCTTCGGGATGGTACACCGACGTGACTCAAAAGCTTGGTGGAGAAGTGGTTCAACCTCCTATCAACTTCATGACTAAACATCGCTCTTTGTATCCAGCACTTGAGAGTGAAGCGGAGTTTGAGAAGGTGGAAGAAGTGGAGAAAACGCTAAGTGCTGCACCGTGGTATTTGATTCCTAAAAACAAAGTAGCTGCTATCGAAAATGACTTACAAGACGGCGATATCATCGGCATTACGTCGGGGATTGCGGGTTTAGATTTCAACCATGAAGGGTTTGTAATCAAAAAAGCCAATAAAGCTTACCTTTTGCATGCGTCGTCGGAGGCCAAAAAGGTAGTAATCTCTTCCGAAACTTTATCCGAATATCTTCAACGGGTCAAGAAACATAGCGGTATTGTGGTATTAAGAATAAGAAACTGAGGACACTCCTCAGTTTCTTGCCGAAAACCAACCTTTGGTGGTGTTGGCACTTTCAAGTTTTTTCTCTAATGCGTCGGGGATTTTTGGAAAAAAATCAATGCCAGTGAGGCGTTCTATTTCATCTACGCTTACCACAAAAGTCTTCAGGTTTTGGTTTGAAAACTCATTTTTCATCAAGAAACCAATCATTCGAGGTTCATTGTCGGTGACACAAAGTGCGATTTTGTAATACATTTCGGGTACCGCAATTTCGTTTCGTTGGCCAATAGTGGGCAAGCCAGCTTTTAAAACAGGGCCAGTCACTACGTACAAAAAACCATCGCGCTGAGCCCATTGCCGAAATTTTTGTTCTAAATCGTTCCAAATCCCTCGATTGAAATCAGGCACCTGAGGGCTAATATTACTCATATAAAAAGTCTCTTGCTTGTCGGTAGGGTCGAGATTGAAATCACCCGCCGGTGCTAAGTGCCCTCGGTCATAGCCTGAGCGTGTATAATCGGAAGTAGTGGCGGAGCCTGTCCCTACCAATGGGTCTGGGACGAACTTATTGCCATCGCGTGAGAGGTAGGCGCTAGCTTCTTCGTTGGTAAGTTTGTAAGCGACCCAGTCGGCTTGCTCATACTGCTCACGGTAGCGAAGGGTGATTTTGTGATGTCGGATGATTTGGTCATTAGAACCAATGGCGGGTAAATGAAAATCTTTGACATTGGCAAAATCATAGTTGCTGCTAGACGACGCTGTTTCCTCAGGTTCTTCACTACTCGAAGTTTTTCCAATCCCAACTTTTTCTAACAAACTCCGGTCATCTTTGGCTTCTGACGATGTGCGGTCGTCGGAGGCTACATTGTCGTTGGAGGTAGGTTCGGGGTTTTTATAGGGATTGGAGGAAGATTTTCCGCGCTCTTGATAAATAAACACGCTTTTAACGTCATTCCAGAAAGTGACCAAAGGCTTGGTGCGCCCACGGTAATGAAGAATAAGCCCAATGACGACAAAAATAAATAACAAAATGAGGGTATTGCCCCAGCGTAAGCCTTTACGATGCATTATGGATAGTTGAGAGTTTTTGAAGACGCAAAGTTCGTCATTGCAAAACGAACCGCCCAAAGATTTTTTTACTTCTGCAAAAGTTTCGCAACTTTTGGGCAGTTTTTAGATTTATAAAACGTGCAACAACCACAAATCATTGTTATCGGCGGCGGTGCTGCTGGTTTTATGGGGGCAATTACGGCCGCCGAATCTTTTCCTTTGGCAAAAGTGACCATTTTAGAAAAAAACAGAGGTGTGCTCAACAAGGTACGGATTTCGGGAGGAGGGCGCTGCAATGTCACCAATGCCGCCCCCACTATCCCAGAATTGGTGAAAGGCTATCCACGCGGAGCTAAGTTTTTACGCCCTCTTTTTGAAATTTTCAATAATCAGCATACCATTCAGTGGTTTGAAAAAAGAGGGGTTACGCTTAAAACAGAACCTGACGGGCGGATGTTTCCGACCACCAACGACTCCGAAACCATCGTCGACTGTCTGATCAAATCGGCTCAAAGAGCAAATGTAAACATCCGTACGAGTACTGATGTAGTAGAAATTATAAAAACAGAGGCAGGGTTTGACGTACTCTTACGGACGGGTGAAATCATCCCTGCAACGGCTGTTTTAGTCACCTCGGGCGGTCATCCGCAACTGTCAGGCTACGAGTGGCTGCTAAAGGCAGGGGCGACAATAGAAGCCCCCGTACCTTCTTTGTTTACTTTCAACATCCCGACCTCCCCGCTGAAAGAGCTTATGGGGGTATCGGTGGGAAATACGGCTGTCAAAATGGCGGGAAGCAAACTCTCCGAAACAGGGGCTTTGTTGTTTACGCATTGGGGTATCAGTGGCCCTGCCGTATTGAGATTGTCGGCCTGGGGAGCGCGGGAGTTGTCATCCAAAAATTATCAGTTTATTTCTCTTATCAATTTTACCAACAAAAAGTCCAATGAGGTGGCGCAGCAACTGGTAGATTTTCAGCGAGATGCTGCTTGGAGGGGGAAATTTGTGGCAACCCAAGCCCCTTTTGGGCTACCTCATCGCCTTTGGAAACAGTTGGTAGAGCTTTCAAATATTCCTGATACCATGCGATGGGCAGATATGCCTGCCAAAAACCTCAATCGATTGGTAGAGCATCTTACGAATTTTCAATTTGAGGTACAAGGCAAAACTACTTTTAAAGAGGAATTTGTGACTTGTGGAGGCGTCAACTTGAATGGTATTCATCCCAAAACGATGGAAAGTCGTGACGTTTCGGGTTTGTTTTTTGCCGGTGAAGTGCTTGATATAGACGGCATTACGGGTGGGTATAATTTTCAGGCGGCTTGGACTACGGGCTACATCGCTGGTAGTCATTTGTTGAAAGAAAAAGAGTTTTGATTTTCTTTCAACAAATGATTTAGAAAGGTCTCATTGCTTTTACAAAACGGTTTTTGAAGTATTTTGAAAAAAGGTTGTCTTCCCGAACACCTTTGGAAGAAGAGGCATGGATAAACATAATATCGGTTTTACTTCTGACTTCGGTCACAATCCCCACGTGCGATACATAGCCTGCTTTGCCCGCGTCGGGTA
The DNA here is from genome assembly GCF_000423565.1 of Runella zeae DSM 19591. Lineage (GTDB taxonomy): Bacteria > Bacteroidota > Bacteroidia > Cytophagales > Spirosomataceae > Runella > Runella zeae. Next base: position 9,285 of record NZ_AUIF01000073.1, read on the forward strand.
CATAAAAAATCCAATCGCCTGGGCGAATATCTCTTACTTCTTCGATTTCGGTGCCAAACTCCGCTTGCTGCCATGAAATACGGGGTACTTTAAGACCTACCTCAGTATAAACGCTACAAATCAGCCCTGAGCAATCGATGCCTCGGCGGTCGTTGCCACCGCTGCGATAAGGAGTACCGGTATAAGCGCGAGCCGTGCGGACAATGTCGCGCACGTAGTTGGAATACGCTCCTTTGGGCTTGGTGGCTAATGGGCGTTTGGCGGGAGCGTTTTTAGGAGTGGAGGTATTGGGTGTATTGAAAATCGCACACGAACTAAGACAGAAAGCTAAGCAAACGCTACTCCAAAGGGAAATTTTGGGCATGAGGGTTAGAAATTTGTTACTTACGAAAATAACGAATAAAGCGTTAGAAATTGTCAGTATTTCGCTAAATTTACCTCAAACGTTAGTGATAAATACATCCTAAACCACTTTTTTATGAAAAAAATAGTATTTGCTTTTTTGCCGTTGCTCCTGCTTTTGGGGTGCCAAAAAGAAGAATCCCGCGAAGTAAAACAGTACACAATCGAGCAGTTTATGGACAACCAAGACGTGTTTGGGTCGGGGTTTTCGCATGACGAATCGCGGGTTTTGTTGACCAACAATAAAACCGGAATTTATAATGCTTATGAGCTTTCACTCGACGGGAAAGAGCCTAAAGCTTTGACCAATTCTACCAAAAACTCAGTATTTGCGGTTTCGTATTTTCCCAATGATGATCGGTTTTTGTACAGTAGCGACGAAGGGGGCAATGAACTGAACCACCTCTATCTTCAAGATACTACGGGCAAAGCCACCGACCTGACCGCTGGCAAGGCAAAGGCGCAGTTTTATGGCTGGGCGCACGACAAAAAAAGTTTTTTCTTTATCTGGAATAAAAGAGACGCCCGTTTTTTTGACCTCTATGAAATGGACGTTGCTACCCTCAAGCCCAAGCTTCTTTTTCAGAATGACGGCGGCTATAGCGTAGGTTCAATCTCTAACGACAAAAAGTACATTTCACTTTCTAAAGAAATCAACACCAACGATAGTGAGTTGTTTTTGTGTGAATTGGCTACCAAAAAAATGACCAAAATATCAGAAAATTTGGCGGCTTATCAGCCTACTGATTTTAGCACAGATAGCCAAAAAATGTACTACCTTACCGACGACGGCGCGGAGTTTAAACGCCTCATGAGCTACGATATAGCCACTGGAAAACGTGAAAAGGTAGCCGAAGAAAAATGGGACATCATGTATGCTTATCATTCTGATAAAGGGCGGTATCGGGTCATTGGGATCAACGATGATGCCCGTACCGTAGTAAAAGTGTTTGATATGCAAGAGGGAGGTAAAGAGGTTGACTTCCCGAAGTTTGAGGAGGGAAATGTCAATTCCGTAACGATTTCAGATAGCGAGCAAAAAGTAGCGATTAGTGTAGGGAGTTCGACCTCAAATGACAACTTATATGTGTATGATTTCAAATCAAAAGACCTCAAAAAACTAACTGATGTCATGAGTAAAGCCATCGAGCCGACTGATTTGGTACAGGCCGAAGTGGTACGGTTTAAGTCTTTTGATGGGACCGAGATTCCGGCTATTTTGTATCGTCCGCATCAAGCTTCGGCGGGTCAGAAAGTACCTGCGCTCGTGAAAGTACACGGTGGGCCAGGTGGACAAGCGCGCACAGGCTATAGTGACAATACCCAGTTTTTGGTCAATCATGGCTATGCGGTATTAGATATAAACAATAGAGGCTCAAGCGGATACGGGAAGACTTTCTATAAAATGGATGATAAAAACCACGGCGAAAAAGACTTGCAAGATTGTGTGGAAGGCAAAAACTACTTGGCGTCGCTTGATTGGGTAGATAAAGAAAAAATCGGGATTATGGGAGGCTCGTATGGGGGCTTTATGGTAATGGCCGCCCTTACTTCTAAACCCAAAGAATTTAAGGTAGGAGTCAATTATTTTGGGGTAGTAAACTGGCTACGTACCCTCAAAAGTATTCCGCCCTGGTGGGAGTCGTTCAAAGATGCCCTTTATCAAGAAATGGGCGACCCAAATACGGCAGATTCACTACGTTTGCGCCGAATTTCTCCCCTCTTCAATGCCAACAATATTGAGATTCCGCTTATTGTATTACAAGGCTCGCAAGACCCGCGCGTACTTCAAGTAGAGTCCGACGAAATGGTAGCGGCGGCCAAGAAAAAAGGCGTACCCGTAGAATATGTGTTATTCCCAGATGAAGGTCACGGTTTTGTGAAAAAAGAAAATCAAATCAAAGCTTCCAAAGCAGTATTAGCGTTTTTGGATAAATATTTGGCGCAGAAAAAAACGGACTAAAGCCAGATTGGTAGAAACAAAAAACGCAATAAAGAGGGGGTTCTTTATTGCGTTTTTTGTTATTGAATGATAGATTGATGTGCTTTAAGTAAAAAATTGAAATATACCCTAGTAAAACCAAGGTAAAATATGAGCACAATATTAGATGAAATATCATTAGCTTGGGAAATGGAAGGTTTCTTAGGTTTACTTAGAGATCAGGAGTTTGATGAAAAAAAAGGAGAATTTTTTCTTCAAAGATTAAAGCTTGTAAATTTTAACAATGAAGATCAAATACCCAAAAATATTGTTTCATTTTTATGGTATATTCCCATATTTATGGAATGGCAAAGTGCAAAGATTGAATCAATAATTGTTGCTGAAAAATTTAAAAAATACGTTAATTTACAAAGTCAAATATTGGTAGAACTGGAACGGATTTTAGGAGTTCCTTGATGATTTTGGTTTGATGTATTTTTTTGATAAATACAAAGGATATGACAAGGAAAGTTGATGATTTTTATAAACCGGAAAACTTTTTTGACTAGTCCAGTGGAAAATATTAAAGTGAACTAAGGGTAAAGCATGAATGAATTTGAAAATTTTAAAATTAAAAATACTATAACTTGTATAGTTGAACTTTTGCAAGCTAAGCAATGGAGAACTATCTATGATTATGATTTCAGGAAAGAAATTGCTCCTAATGAAATAGAAGAATCATTGGCTTTAATTGAAAGTGATCTAAATTTGCTTCCACAAGAAGAATTAGACAGATTTGATTTTTATGAGACAAACAAAGAGTCAGAAATAATTGTGGAAGTAAATCTTTGGTATAATAATCAAAGAAGTAATTATACACTTTCTTGCATAGTTAGAAATAATAACAACTACAAGGATAGATATGATTTTTCACTTGATTCGATTCATATTTTGTAGGAATTGTGTCTTGGTTAAGAGTATGTTTGGGAAGGTGTCACCGTTTCGCCAGTTCGTCGAAGTGTTCTAAGGAATAAAAGTTTAAACGTTGAACCCGCATCAAAGCCCAAACTAGGCCGCAGGCTTTGAGTTAAAAATGTTCTCACCATCTTATATAAGTTTAGGAGATGAATTAGCTCATACGGAATGTAAGAGAATTACGCACACTTTTACTTAACAATGGGTATGAACGTCAGACTGTAAATATTCAAATATTAGAGTTGATAAGACCAAATAAAAACCTTGGATGATTTCAAAATGATTGATAAAGAAGAAGCTTTAAAATTTTTGGAGGCTTATCAACCTCTCCCTAGTGATAGTGAATTATCTAAAAACATAAATATTTTAAATATCTATAATGAAGTAAGGAAATATTTTCTTACCCATTATGACCCCAGATGTATTCCTTTGTTTTTGAACTCATTCGGAGGTAGAAATGGATTTGGGGTTTATCAACTAATTGAAGATGTTTTAAAATGCTACCCTAGTGAATTAGTAATTCCTTTTATTAAATTAGCGTTGCATAGCAAGTTTGAAAGCGTGATTTATTGGAATGCTCAAATAGCGGTTTCATTTCCTGATGATTCCTTACAAGAGAGCTTGATAAACTTAATAAACCATTACAATTTAGATATAAGATATACTGCTATTTCAGCTTTAAGCAGGATGCCGAATCAAGATTAGACTTGTTCTTTTGCTGATAATCAATATTTTATGATATATTTGCGGTAATTAACATTTTAATAAGTTATTATGAAATCACAAAGAATTAGTATATTTAGTAATATAAAATCTGATAGAGATTTTCGAGCTACAACAGGCCTTAGTAAAGAGGAGTTTAATAGGTTATCTGAAAAGTTTTCTTGTTATTATACTCCAACAGTTCTATCAGGATTTCCTAATGGGTTTGGTAACAATAGTATATTTCAAAACTCAAAAGAAGCTTTGTTTTTTTTATTATATCATTATAAAGTAGCGACTACTTATGATGTTCTTGCTATTAGTTT
>NZ_KE384052.1:0-2001 GCF_000423565.1 Runella zeae DSM 19591
CTTTGTTTTTTTCGAGTTTTGTAATTGCCATGATTGAAAAAAGTTGTTTTTGAAGCTGTTAACCGGTCTTGTTGGGTCTTACTTAGAAGGCACTAGCCTACGGCTCATGTAAGGACCTAATTCAAGGGTCACTTTGATACTTGATTGAGGTAAAATGGTAATCTCTACCTCCGCTACGTCGCCTAAGAAAATGTTGTGAAGGAGGAAATTGGCGGTCCCTACTTGGCTTGCTGAATCAGCTTGAAGGTTTTCCACGATGTCGTCTCCTAAGGTGGGGGTTTTGATAGCGACGGAGTTGGCAAGCTGTTCAATGAAGTTGGAAGATTGGATGGGAGAAACGGTAACACTAGAAAGCTCAATAGGGCAGGCTTTGGCGAAATTTTGGAGGTATTCAAGGGTTAATTCCCCTTCCACTACACAATTCTCTCCTTGTTTGAGAATAGAGTTGTTGTAGTTGATGTGCCTGAGTCTAGCGGGAGAGGGAACTAAGATTTTCTTCTCAACCTTGTCGGTGGTATTGGTAAGGGTTAGCTGAATTACCTTTTTGGCTTGGGGGATGGTTGATTTTCCATCAAAAGTGAGGTGTTTCATGGGAATTGAATTTTGCGTTGGTTTTTGGCAAAAAATGATGAAACGAAAGTTAAGAGGAATGATAAGAGGGTAGTCATTAATCCAACACAAAGAGATTTAATCCAACGGGGGAAGACCTTAATCCAACGTAGAGGGAAGAAACACAAAAAAGTCCCCTGAATGACCACTACCGTGTGGACACAATTCGGAAGATAAGCCTGCATTATTGAGTAGAATTTTTGTGAACCGATCCAATGCATCCTGATGGCGGGTGGCTTTTCAGAAAGGTATCCTTTCCATTCGCCCATTCGTGCAATAGCCCATTCCTTCCCTCTTGAGGATTCTGAATACTTTTTCAATAACCCATCGACAGGTTATATGCTGTAGAGCTGTTGCAAAGTTGGTAACAGGCCAAGGTATCCTTAATCGCCAATGAATGGGGTTATCCTTTCACCCCTTTCTTTGGCCTCAATCGCATGGAGACTAATGGTAGGCGGAAAATCTTTGGCCGTATATTGATTGGTACTAATGCTTATGGGAGTGAGGCGAACTTCCAAAGTGACTGTTCTTTTTTTAGTGCTTCTCCTCTTATCATCTGCTACATCATTGTGTAAGTTCCTGCTGTGGGTAAATCAGACAGACATTGGAAAAGCTTTTGCTGATTTGAAAGAATCCGATTAGCTCTTGAGCAAATCAGTATAACCTAAAATAAGGGAAACTTTGTGTCCAAGATTTAGCGGTCAGGACACTTTTGTATTCAGCGAGGATTCCTTTGTGTCAATGGGAAGCAGATGTTTAGGGTGACTTTTCTCTTTTTGATCTTTTCATACGAACTGTTCCTATAAACGTATCTTTTTTAGCCTATTTTCATGAGCTGATAAGTCGATTTCCGTCATATCAATACATAGTACTGACTTATTAGCAACGCAATTCGCCTTCATATTGCTAATTATGTCCAATTCGCTAACATAATCATTTTGCAAAAAACGATACATAGCTTTTGCCTCCGATGCACTGCCGGCTAATTGTCTGATAGCATGGATACTATTGCTGAAGAGACGATTAAGAATAGCATTCCCTCTATTCACTAATCGCCTGCTGGGTAAACTTGTAAAATGACGCGTTTGCAATTTTTAACCCAAAAGTGTGGTTTAATTTGGGGCCTATAAAAAGGTCAATTTGCTGAGCTTTTCTTACTGTTTATTCAGTGATTGTTTTCCATATACTTATTCAAATCCTCTCCCCATGCTTCCCAAACCTGAAAGCCGAGTTGATAAATTTGCATGGCTAATGGAAGTGTTTGGCATAAAGGAGCAACATTGATTGTAGCCTCATACGCTAATTGTAATGATAAATCCTTATTGGTTAGATGACTATGATAAAGGATAGCCAAATTGATTTGATTTACGGCCAATGAAACCTGATATAATT
>NZ_KE384052.1:3385-13422 GCF_000423565.1 Runella zeae DSM 19591
CCTCTGTTCTCAGAAGTTGCGTAGATAAGTACTTTTTGATAGGTTATAACAGCTTCCCTAAACTGTCGGTGGCCGGCCAGAAAATCCGCAAATGCAACATACGTTTCGTAGGTTTCCTGTAATTGAATAGCCTTTTGATAGTATTCTTTGGCCGCATCAAACCAATTTGTATCGGCTTTTTCAAGTATGGTAAAATTTGCTTTCGCTAAATATTCCTGACTCAATGATTCTTTCTTTTGGTTGACCAGTGCAGAAACCTGTTGAAGTTGTTCATATTCGTACTCTAATAGGTCGGGATTTAAGATACTGTTGGCGGCGGTTAAATCTCCCTGCTCAAATTTCTCTCTGGCTTGCAGCAACCGAGGGCTTACTTCAGTGCTGTAAAGGCTCAACCATGTTTTTTCAATGTAACTTCTAAATTCAACTAACGTAGTTTTTTTCCTGTTTCTCTGCTCATCAATGATTAGAAGTTCCTGATTAAGTTCCGACAGTTCCCGTTCATATCGCTGTCTTTTTCGCTCGTTGGTTTCCTCCGCTAAAAACTCCTCTACTTCCTGTCTTTCCAGCTGCTTGCTTTCAAAATTCAGGTTTAGTGCTTCTATCTCATTTGATATTTGTTTGAAATCAGGGAAGTTGTCAAGGTTAAGTTCTTTAGATTCCTGCCTGCTCTTAGAATGAAGTACCAGTAAGGTGTCAACTTTATCAATGACCTCTATTAAATAGTCCTCAATTCTGGTCAATGAAATCTGGATTGCTCTTAATTCAAGGCTAACCATTTCCTTGAAATGCTCAAATTTCTCTTCTCCAATTCGGCTGATACAGTTAGATGAATATTCTTCCATCTTTTGCATCAACATTCCTGTTGCTATGGTCATTTTGGCAATTTCCTGATTTTGGAAAGCATCTTTGGCTTTATTGTTTTCCCCTTTGAGTAATTCATTCAGGAACGCACAAACCAGATCAAACCAATCCGGTTGCCCGTTTCGGATGGCTTCTTCAATTTCTTCATAGGCAATTAATTCATGTGCCCTTCCTGAATGGTTACGCATTTCTGCCAAGTGAAATTCGATCACCGAGGCTTTTAGCGTCGTAACCGATTTTAGCATAGGGTCTTTGAGTATCAACTCGGAGGCTTCATAAGCGTCTGGAGTTGTTATAGGCAAATAATTTTCATCTTTGAGTTTTTTGAGTTGGTCTTTGGCTGCATTGATTACTACTTTATGTGCTGCTTCATTCTTCCGGTGTTTTTCGGCCTGTTTCTGTAATCCGTCCGTGATGACCCAGGTAGCCATCCAATGTGCAGAAAGTATCGCCTTTTGTAAATCGTGATTTACTGGCGGTTCACTCATTGTTAAAGGAAGAAGTTTCTTAATGTAAGCGGGAAGTGCTTCAAAAGCAGCTTTTTCCATTACCCCACCGAAAACAGTTTCAGTGATTTTTTCGAGCGTAAACAGAGCCGCTAATGTACCAAAAGAAGTCATAACAGGTTCCACAGGAAAAGGTTTTCCTCCTAAAGATAATAAAAGGATATTTTTGAGCTGCTTGATATAAAAAATAAAATAGATCGTGTAGGAAATTGGCACGATTAAGTGCATTTGATAAATTCTGGACAACGTAAAGCGGAGTATTGGGCTTTTGACGAATGGGCACTTACTGAAGGCAGAATAAAAATAAAAGACTCTGTATAAATCGTTCAATTTGAATGATTTATACAGAGTCTTTCAGTAATGAGTAGTTGGAAACTTAACTTAGAATTATCTTCTAATTGTGTCCACACGGTAGCTGAATGACAAGGGTTTTGTGTTTGCTATCGTGGGGGCTTATCCAAAAATTCTCTCCCAAAAACCCTGCTTTTGGACGGATTTTGAGGTTGATTTCTTGGTAGCGTTAGTCTTTTTGCGCTTATTGGTTTTTCTTACTTGACGTTTGGCCACGGTTGCTTGTTTAAGGCCACCAAGCGTACTGTACAAAGCATAAAACTGCTGTTCGAGCTTGGGGGTAAGTTCGTTGGACTTTTTGAGGCGTTTTTCCAGACTTTGAAACCCTTTTACATTTCGCTTATCTACTCTTTTGTACAGCGTATTAAGGGTACGTTCGCGTTTGAGTTCTTCGGCAAGTTTGGTGGGCAATGCCCCCAATCCTTTGGCTTTTTGCTCATGCTTGTTGATTTGAGTGATAAGCGAACTAAGAAAATCTGAGTCAAACAAGATTTTTTTCTCATACTGCGCATTTTCGCTTTTCAATCTTTTTAGCTCGTTTTGGGCTTTTTCTTCCTGTTTTTCGGAATTAGAAGGCTTTTTGTCGGCCTTGGGCTTCTGTACTTTAGAGGAGGCTTTTTTCGGGGTTTTGGGTTTGGCTTCCGCCTTAGGCTTTTGTTCTTCACATTTACAATCTTTGGCTTTGGGGGTAGCTGCTTTGGGCTTTTTGTCCGCTTTGGGTTTCTCCATTGTTGGCTTGGGAGCTGCCTTGGTGGTAGGTGTTTGGGGCGGCATTTTGCTTATGGCCTCGGTGTATTTTTCGCGGAATACGCCCAAGGTACGTTCGATGTTTTCGCTGCGTTCAAAAACCGAATAATCCGTCCAATTTTGGGTGAATTTTTGGAAGGTATCATACGACTTTTGTAAGGTCTCGTGGGGCATATCCTCCCGCGTTTTGGGGGCGATGTTGGCTTGTAGCCATTTTGCATTGTTCGTCATGGATGTGATGGTTTTATTGGTTTGGGGGAAACTCTTTTGGGTGGGTTGGTCTGAATATTTGGCGTTTTTTTCGAGGCTGTAGAGGATGTTCTTTTGTCGCCTCCAAATGCTTTCGTCGGTTTCGTAAACCGCCACGGGCATGAGGACAAAAATGGCTTTTTGGCTCCTGAAAACAGACTCAATGAGCAGGGGTTGGGATTTGATAAGGTCGGCCTTTTTGAATTTGAAGGTGGCCTCCTGTACGCTATCATCAGACAAAAGTTTGACAATCCTTTTGAGGTAATCTACGTCATAGAAAACGAGGTTTTTGTCGTATGCAACGAGGCAAATGGCCGTCCCCACCTCCCCTTTGTAAGTGTTACTCAGGTGGGTATGGTTGAGTTCTTCTAAAAGCTTTTTTAGGTTCACTTCCAACGCCTTATGGTGTTCGTCATCGAGTTGGTCTAGCAGCTTTTTGTAGTGAGGGAACGGGCTATCGGCTACTTCGCCCGATGGCAGAAACACCCCACGGGTAGGGGTTTGGGTCTGAAGGTGCATCAAAAAATGCCCATTGGTCGCCGTAATGCCATGCGCATCAAAATGAATACCCTGAAAACTAGGGTGTTTGGACTTGGTAAAAGGCTTGAAAATTTTCAGCATTTCTTGGTCGGGCGGCGTGTTAGGAGCCGTTACATTGACTTCTAACTTGCCCAAAGTGAGGGGCAATTGTTTGTTTTTCATGGGCTTAAAAAGCTAAAAGTTCGAGTTCAAGTTCGAGGGCAATGGCTTCCATTTCCATCAGCTCTAGGTCATTCCATTGGGGATTGGAAGAAGGGGTAGGCATCTCAGGAAATGGCTCATATTTCCTCAGCACTTCTTTTTGGTTTGATGCGGCCTTGACGGGCTTGAGGTAAGAAAGCATCTCATCGTTGAGCATACACGACAACCCAAATTTTTCGGAAACATACTGACAAAAAGCGTCTAGCTGATCAGGCTTGATAACGGCCCTCATCTTCTCACCGTACTTGGTAAAGTTTTCGTTTTCTAACATTTCGAGGAGCCCCTTATCGGTGTAGAGGTCGCCCCCTTTCACTTTGGAAGCAGGCACAAATACGATATAGCCATTTCGCGACATGACGCTCAGCTTGTCACTGCCAATCATGCGACCACTCGGCATATTTCTAATCACGTCAGCGCACTGCGAAAAGGGGACAATCTTGTTGATTTTGGAAGTGCTACCCTGCACGGGCGGGGACAACACCGAATAAGGCACGAGCAAACCCTTACGGGTGCTGCCGTCTTGCATTGTAAAATCGACAATACGCGTATTTCTGAACTGCTCTTGGGCAATGGCTTGCAGTAGGTTGCCCGTGATGATGTAGACGCGGATGCGGTCGCTGTTGAGTTCTTTGACACCCTCCTCCCAAAATCGTTGTAAGGGGGTATTGTAATGGTAGGTTTCCTGGGCGGCTTTCAGGAGTTGCACAAGGTGGGTATAACCTGACTTGGCCAAGTTGAAACTTATCCTTCGCACCGAACTAGCGACCGCAAAATCAACGTAGATTTTGCCTAGACTGTAGGGGTTTTTAGCTTTTTGGTTGATTTTGACCCCTAAACATACCAACCGCTCCAAGTTACTGACGATTTTTCGGCCGGCGTAGAAGTTCTTAATGACTTCTTCGACAAGGGCAATGGTGGCGTCTTCTTTGGTAGTTACGAGCGTGATTTGGTCGGTGTACTCTTTTTCTGCTTCGGCCATTCGAGCGCGAATGACCTCGGCTTTTTCTTCTTTTGCCTTTGCCAATTGGGCGCGTAGCCCTTGCATTTCGGCCTCAAAATCCTTGCTAATTTTTGCGAGTTTTTCATCACGGCGTTGGGTGAGAAACGAAGAAGCTTCGTTCAGCATCTCTTGGGTGTGAAGTCTTACTTCTTTTCCATTGGTGGCCTCCTCAATGAGCTGTTGCAGCTTGGCGTAGGTGTAAGGTTTGTGGAGGTTGTTGACCTCATATAAGCCCAACATGGATCGCTTGGCAAACTCCGAAGTGCCCGTGGGTTTTCCTGCGACGAGGAGGTCTTCTTGTATCAATCTTGCTTTCAGGTCAAGTACTTCTACTTCAAGGTCGTATTCTCCCGCATTGACGAGCCTTTCGACTTCTTTTTTGTAGGCTTCTCCTACTTCTTCGTAGAAAATTTGCTGACGAGCGGTGGGGATAATGGCGACGCGTCCTGCTACTTTTTTGGCCAGTTCTTCGGTTGTCTCCTTGTTGTCACCGTGACCCATCCACTTTTTGAGGTCACAGAGGCTGTAGATACTCTCTTTGCCGTTTTCTTCCCGCTCGACCTCCACGTACTCTTTGACGACCCGGTCACCAATTTTGTTGAGGAAGTCGTTGGACTGCAAAATATCTTTCGACGACTTTTGGCTACTGGTGGTGTTGGCAAAGAGCGAACGAAGTTTGTTTTGAAGCATCATGGTAGGCCGCTGCTCGGCAGGAATGGCCGATACGATGTAATCGTAGATAGGCGGTAAGATTTGGCCCGTACGGTTGATACGCCCCCACTTCTGCACTTCAATATTGACGTCAAGTTCGGCTTGGGCAATAATCATCACCCGTTGTTTGACCTTGGAGGCAGGAACCCGCTCGGTGGGAATCGCGTGAGCTGATGCCCCCGTCGCCCCCGATTGATTGATGAGCAGTACATCCACTTCGTTGTTTTGGAACCGTCGAAACGCCCCTGCCGCATCCTCCTTGGCGCGTGGCACCACGACCCCCGCTTTGGGCATGACCCTGCCAAGCGTGGGGGATTTGTCGAATTTGACTTCTTTGTTTCGCCCCGTGACCTCGGCGACCTCGTAACCTTTGGCCGCTATCATCTCCTTGATAACGTCGATGGGAGATACCAAAATATCGGTGGTGGTTTGACGAACCACCTCCAGTATCCTTTGGTAATCTTTTTGCCCTTGCACGGACAATTCCTCTACCTGTAACTGCCGATACTCGGTTTTTCCCCAACCACTTGAAACCTGAATTTTCAAGACACTGCGGAGGGCTTTTTCAAGCACCAAGGCAAAGTCTAGTTTGATGCGGGTTCCGCCGTTACGGTCTTCGATGCCCCCTTCGGTGAGTTCGTCGATGAAACTACCCATCGTACTGGAAAAGGCAATGACGACCTTTTTGCCTTCCTGCAAGCGTTTGAGGGCTTGCAGGGCCACGGCTTCGGCCTTGGTCGAAAAAAGGAGTTGATTGATGACGTTGAACACCTTCGAGAAGTAGGGTACATTGTCCACCCCAGCGGCTTTGGTGCCTTGGTTGAGGTTGGCTTCTCCCATTTGGTTTTTCAGGATTTGGTTCAGCATTTTCAGCGACGAACCCACGTGAATGCTTTGAAAAGCAATGATTTGGCGAATCACGCTCGTAATGCGGTCAACGGTTTGGCGGTGTTGGTCTTTCAGGTTGGGCAATCCCCACACCTGCGCCGATTCATCCAAGGTAATCCAATTGACCACGGCGCCCGTACTTTCGAGGCCGCGTTCACGGCGAATCATTTGCCCCTCTTTGACCAAAATAGACGATACCCATTCTTGCATAGCCACCCCGCCTACGGTAATGGCTTCTGCGAGTCCTTCAGCGGTGGAGTTGACGTCGCCGATGGCCGTTTTTTGGGCGTACAAGGCCATGTTTTCGGGACGTTTGGCGAAAGTTCCCGAAAGAAAAACCGCACCTTCGGAGGCTTGAAGCATCTCTCTAGCAATGATACCCGTGCTAGAATCACCGCCCGAAGCATTGTGCGCTTCGTCCATGATGATGATATTATCCTCGGCCATGTTGGCGATAAACTGCGCCTTTTTACCCTTTTCCACCACTTTCACCCCTGCTTCGTATTTGACCTTATTACCCGTGGCAATTTGGGAGTAAGTAAGCATGATGAGACGATAGGGGCTTGGCAAACGACCCGCAGCGAAAATGGCATCCTGCTCGGCTTTGTCGGGGGCTTCGTAGAGGATATTACCGTTGGCATCCTTGATGCTACTTTTTAGCTCCTTTGAGTTGACGATGAAAGGCACGACGTGGGTACCTTTTTGGAGGTCATAGGCTTTGTTTTCCGAAAAGGTAGACACCTTCCGAACGCCTTTTTGCTTGAGATAGTTGTCGTAGTTTTCTTGACTACCGTAGTTTTCTTGCTCCTCTTCGGTGAGTTCGTCCCATTCTTTTTCCGCCGCTTGGTTGCGGCGTTTTTTGATTTGCGTACCGTCTTCGCTGCCGATACCGATGAGGTCGCGGTAAATATCGGAAAAAAGGTTAGGCTTTTCGGTGAAAAAAATGGGCGTTTTGCCCCGTAAAAGGGCGTAACGAATGATGGCAGCGGCCTGTCTTCCTTTGCCAATGCCCGTTTGGTCGCCGATGACAATGCCTTGTTTTTTGGCTTCGATGTTGTAGATAGCGAGGGCTACGCCGTCGATTTGCTCGGCGAAAAGGGCATTTTCAAGCGCCTGCATGGTAGGATACGCGAGTTTACGACGAACGTACTCTTCGACGCTCATGTCACCAAAATTGGCTTGCAGATAAGCGGTCAGTTCGGCGTGAGCCATTGCCATTTCGGCGGCCATGCTATCGGGGGTTTCGACCTTCATCGAACGAGTCTTGGCGACTGGAAAGTAAACCGCGCCCAACGCATTGTTTTTCTGGCGTTTTTTAGCGGTTCTTTTGGTGGTTTTGGGGGTGTTGGTTGTTTTTTTCATTAGGTAGGATTTGCTATCAAAATAGAGGTCGACTTTGTGCGGCTCCGGAATTCATCAGCGCCGAAGCTCGAAAATTTGCTATCAAAATGCGCGTCGACCATGAAACCTGGGAAGATCTACGGGCATGATTTTGCTATCAAAATATTTCGGTGTACAAATTGTTGCCTTGGGTGGTTCGGGTGATGTTTCGACCGTCGATGATGACGGTGAATTTACCTTCTTCAAAAGCCCCCGCGTACAGGTCTTGGTACAGCAATACGCGCTTGCCCGACTTGGGATTTTTCCAGAGTTGCACCCACGGCTGACCATACTTGTAAGCGCGGGCAAATTCGCCCGTGTCGTTTTGGTGGAGAGGGGTTTGGGTTTCGGTCACGCCTGCATTTTGGCGCACGTACTGCACAAACTCAAAGGAATCCCTCACCTGTGTCCCGTCACAGACGTCCTGAATCCCCTTGGCAAACAACTCATGGGCTTGTATCATGGCCGAAACGCTGAGGGCGTCTTTGCCGATGTAGCCTTTGCCGCTAGTAGGGCAAGGGGGAGTATCGGGGCCAGTATATTCGGATACAAAAAACCCACCTGCATTTTGGGAGTGGCACGAGAGTTGGCCGTTGATTTTTGACCAATAAAGTAGGTCGTAAGGGTCGTAGCTATTGCCAAATAGCCAATATTGGGTATAGCTGTGTTTGGGGTTGCAGAGGTAGGTGAAAATGGCATCCCTGACCAAGTTGTGGGGGTATTGTACCCGATTGTCCACTTGTTTGATATAGCCTTGTCCCCATTTCAGGCGCGTCATGGGGCTGCGGTTGGCATCGGCGGGTTTGTCTTCAAACGGCCACACAAAAAGTAGCAATTTTTCGTTGGGTGGGGTAATAAGCGTTTGGATGTTTAAGACGTCCAATGCCCTTAAATACCACAATTTGGGCGATACCCATTCATTGCCTTTTGCGGCATCGCCGTTGATAGTGGTAGAGCTGTAACCAAAACCCACTTGGGTAAGCGTGGGGGCGGCCAAATCAACGTGGGTGATTTCGGTGGGGTTTTCGTGGATCGCAAGATAGGTGTCAAGGTCATTGCCCCAAGTGTCATTAGCCCACCCGTCTAATTCAAATTGTTTGCCTCGAAAGGCAAAGCGGTTTCCTTTCCCAATCCAAGAATAAAAATACTTTTTGTGCCTTTCATAGATGCGTTGGGAGAGCTTTTGCATGACCGAACGAAAGTTCCCACTGTCAAAATTCCAACGCCAATTGTCCGCTTGGGGATTGTGTGGCTCATAATCCACGGCGAAGTAGGCGGAAGAAGTCATACTGGCGAGCATATCGGCGGCGCGGTCAAGCTCGTGGTCTTGCAGGTCGGTGATACCTTTGCCTAAGCGGTTGGTCAGGTCTTTGACCTCATTGGCATATAAGAGTTGATAACGGTCGGTTCCCGTCGCCCACGAGAGGTTTTTGAGTTGGGTTTCGCTTTCGTTTGGGATGGTTTCAGAACCGTAACGTTTGTTTTTGAGCGTGAAGGCAGGGGTATAAGTAAGGTTAAGGCCGTCGCGGTGGGCTTCGTTTTTCCAGAGTGGTTGGGTGTAGTCTAGTTTTGTAGTAGTTCCGTCTGCAACATAAAAAGTACACTCGTAGGTTTGGGCGAATTTTTTGTTTTTCAACCCTGCGTATTGCACGGAGGTACGCCACGCGTCGGCGTTGATGTTGTCGATGTCGGCCACCCACTTGACAAGGTGTATCCATTCCCCTGCTCGTACAGGGTATTGGATGAGTTGTGAAGTGGTAGCACCGTTGATGGCATAGTAGCTTCTGAAGGGCATCGTGCCGTCGTCGCTAAGGTAGAGTTTACCATCTTGCTTTCTCTCAACTTTTAGCTTGATGGCGCTCAACTCCTCTCCCGTATCATCGTAGTTGTAATAGATGATACGGGGTGGCGTAGTTCGGATGACATTTTCGGGAACTACGTTGGCAGGGGTAGAATTTTCGATTTGTGCTACTTGAATCGTCTTTATGCCCGTTTTGGGGTCACTTTTGCAGTTTTTGGCCTTGATTTTGACTTCGTATTGGCCTTTAGGGGGATTGTAATTAATCCGAAAGACGGGAGAAGTTAGCTGTCCCGTATTACCCGAAAAAACAACCTTTTGGGCTTGGAAAACTTCATAATCAATCCTCTGAACGTCCAGACTATGAAAAGTGACTTCCAGTTGTTTTTCAACAGGAACGACGGAAACAAGGGTTAGCCCTGCCACACAATCGGGGCGATTATCGCTAGGTGGGGTTTCAGGCTGAAGGACGGGAGTGGAAAGAACTGATTGGACATAACTACGCACCCAAGCACGGGTGGCAGTGGTGTCTTGGGGGACTTTCTTCTTTTTTTGTCCGAAAGAAGTGGTTGATAGCGTTAAAAACGCCCATAAAAGAACGATAATTTGTCTTGTTTTCATGGTTATGATAGATTAAGTAATTGAAGTTCGAGTTCGAGGGCTTGGGCTTCCATCTCCAGAAGTGCCAAGTCGGGGGCTGTATTTTCCCTGAATTTTTCGTGGATGAGTTGCCATTGCTGAGGGCTGTAAGTAATGTACCAATAGCCTCTATTTGTCCATTTGTAGCCTTGTTCTCTGAGCCAAG
>NZ_AUIF01000076.1 GCF_000423565.1 Runella zeae DSM 19591
GGGCTAAGCCCAAAATTGTGCTCCATGTGTGAAATATAACGATGAGTTTTGGCTAATTCGAGGGTGCCAAACGTGCTTTTAATCTTTTTTTTTTCGTCGATCTTTAGGGGTAGCTCCCAGATTTTTCTCAGCTACGGCTCGGCCTAGCTCCGTCCAAAGTTCAACAAAACCCTGCTCATACTCTAGTAGGCTCGGGCTGGCGTTAAGACGATTTATGTCTGCATATTTGGCCCGAGCCATCTCTATAAATTCTGATTCTGTCATTGATTTGTTCGGTTTTTGCTAAAAAATAATTCAAAGATACAAAATACACTCAAACGACAATTTGGTTTGCGCCCGGCGGACGGAATGTAACTCAACTTTGAGAATCATTTTGTGCATTTGTTTCGGCTGACGGAAGCCTATCGAATATCTATAAGTAACTCAACATAAGTAATTTATATCGAAAGACGTTCGGGCAGACGAGTTTCAAATCCCCACCTGCTACAAGCCCTGTACGTTGGCAGTAAGCGTAAAACAAAGACATGGACGTAAAAACCCTCAAAATAGACTCAACCTTTTTGACATTTTTTAGAAACAGAGCAGTTGGGGTAAGTAAACAGACAGCAGAATGGAGGCTTCAAAAAGTATTGAAAGGTAATTTTCAAAACATCTCATTCTATTTAACCTTTTTAGACGACTTTTCGAAAAATTGCTCATGGACTTCTTTTGAAGAAGTATTTATACCATACTATGAAGAAATATTTAAAAAAAATGACAACATACACAGATTTATAAATAATGGAGAGTTAAAATTTGAACAGTGGAAACAAATAATAACTGACAATTACTTAACACCAACTTTCCCGAAAATATATGACGACTTAGGTTTAGGTGAACATTTCGATTTCCAGATAAATTTCAGAGTATCAGACACAGAAGGAATATTAAGTGAAAATACTTTATTATTCGACCATTATGGTTCGACACAGACATTAACTGTGGCTTATAATGAAGACACTGACCAAACTTATATTGATTTTGGTTTTGAAGTAAGAGGAGAAATGTTTAACGAAATCCCTTGGGGTTCAGATTATCCAAATTTCTTTGTTCAAAAACAAAATGTGGAGTATAACAGGAAATTGTTAACGGAAACATTATTAAATTTCCAAAAAAATCTAAACTTCGATATTGTAGATTTTAACTTTGAATGGGGTTCACATCGTTTTTGGACAATTGACAAAAGTGGTTTCATAAATTGATATACCCCATCATCATGGTCTGTGTCCCACAGACCTATTTACAGTAGCCACTTTTAAAACCGATTTGCAGCATGTGTCAAAAATCTAAATTCGTCTTTTTTACTTTGATAAAGTTCTGCTGATGACCACGGTGTAGGGTTGGTAATTAAAGGTGTGCGTACAGTTGCTTCTTTATGCTTTTATAAAAACACTTATTAAATTAGGTCTGACACAAACCACGGGTTTGGAACCCCTAACAAATACACAAAACACTCACTAGACAACTTGGAAATTTAGTTATGTTTAATTAAGTTTGAGTCTATCTTCATCAGGATAGTTTCATCATGTGGCCCCCCCGCAGAACTACACCCATAGCGGATATAAACGAAATTAATTACATTTACAGGGATGTTGTGCAATATTTTACAAACTAATAAAATTATGAGTTTAAAAAAAATGAACTTACAAACATTTATAGAACTTGAAAATGAACTACAATTTAAGTCCATAACATTTGGTGATAGTGAGGGCTGGTGTGACATTAATGTTTGGGAAGATGCGTTAAAACAAATGGAAGCAATTACAGATAAAGAAATAACCTTCCACATAGTAAAAAAAGAGAATACATTAGAGATTTTGATAAATTCGAGTAAGGTCTTTACTATTGAATCCCCCAACGACAACTTCGCAAATAACAGAATAATTGCAGATTTGAATAAAAAACTTGAGGAATTAGGAATTAGCAAAAAATTCTATTCTCTTACAGTGGACGGGATAGAGTTCGTACAAGACCCTATTGTTTCAGTTGGTTTTATGAATTACCAAACTTATGAAAAAATTGCTACTTTGGGATTTGGTGACGAAACAGAATATGATTGGACAGACGAAGGTATAATATGGAAAGGCAACCATTAGACAGACCTAAATAAAAACATCGCACAATAACTAAGGTTTCTCTATATATCTTTGGTGCAAGAATTTGGCTGACGAGCCTTTATTGCCCCAACAACGCCAATACTTCAACGTTAGCGGCTACCGCAAGCAATAACTACTAAGAATCAGTACAAGTAAACATTCAATAAAACCAAAATGACTAAATCAATTTTTAGCATTATTTTCATAGCTTTTAATTTAAGCAATGTGTTCTCACAAAAATACACCATTGTAACACAACCTCTTTATGATATAAGTACAAATGACATTTTTGCTTTTTTCAAAGGAGAAAACTACAAAAACCTTGTTGTAGATATTGATGGAAGTGAAATACACTTTGATAACATAGGTTTTATTGGGCGAATTGAAATAGTCAATAGAGATAGATTTATTGTTCAACTAAAAAATCATAAATATATACTTATTGATAAAAAAGGACGAATATCATCGGCTGAGTATGATAATATGCATTGTTCTAATCTCAAAGAAAAACTTGTAACAGTATTCTTAAAAAACAAAATTGGTCTTTTGGACTTTAATGGACAAATTGTTTTTGAACCAATCTATGACATAATTGGACATCCTATGCGTGATTTTGTTAATGGTAAAATCATGGTAGAGCTTAATAAAAGACAGATAATAATGACTGAAAAAGGAAAAATTGACTATAAACTACCAAAAAATTTTAAATACATAAATTTGTCAGAAGATGGCACTTTTTATGGTGAAGATACATTAGGACTACCATTTCATTTAGACAAAAACTATAATCCAATTTTTATAGAAAGATTTATAAATAGAAAAGATAAAAAAGAAGGTTTATATGATAATTTAACTAAAAAACAAGTTATACCTCTTGTCAATAACATAGTAAGTATGGTTGGGCATAATCAGTATGTTGTTTTAAAGGACAATCAATTCGCTTTATATGATAAGAAAGGGAAACCAATTTTTGATTTCGGAGAAAATCTATGGTATGGTTATTACAGGCATGGCATTATGTATGTACAGAACAAAGAAAAAAAATATGGATTTATTGACACGACAGGAAAAACAGTTATTCCATTTGTTTATGATAAAGCAGAGAATTTTAGCAGACAAGGTCTTACAATTGTATCACAAAACGGAAAATATGCCTTAATGAATTTAGGTGGCAAATATTTAACACCTTTCAAATATGACGCAATAGACCATTGGGATTTAAACAACGAGTTAATTAGGGTAAAAGTTAACGATAAACTAGGGTACATAAATACAAAAGGGGAGGAATTAACTTTATTTAATTATACAATGGCAGATGAGTTCAAAAAAGGGTTTGCCGTTGTTGGAATCAATAATAAAAAAGGAATGATTGATAAAACAGGAAAAGAAATTGTTCAATTAGAATATGATTGGATAAGAAATGATAACTCTAAGGCTGGAAGGGCAATAGTAACGAAAAATATGAAAAATACTGTTTTTTTTGATGACAATAGCCTGTTTGGAATAATTGATAATAGAGGAAATATAATTGTACCTTGCATCTATGAATATATTGCAGAGTTACCTTCTCACTTACACCCAGACTTATATCCCGACAACTATTATTACTATAAAAAGAATAAGAAAATAGGCATTCTAAAATGTAACTAAATAACTGACCGACTAAAGCGGCAGCCGCCAATAACTAAGCATTCGTGGTGGCTGAAAGCCTCCCGAAAGCTTTCGGGATTGAACGAAACTCGGGCGGGCGGCTAGCCATCGGTGAGTGCTCATCACCCGTTTTTCTTTTATTATGGAGTTATCGTAACTGTTTAGGTACGCTATTTGCATAGATGCAATTATGGAAGAGTTGGTCAAAGAAATATCAGACTTGAAGGCGTTAGTCAACCTCTTACTGCTTCGTATCGAAGAGTTAGAGGCGGAAAATGCTGACTTGCATCGTCAACTTAGCCAAAACTCCTCAAACTCACACAAACCACCTTCCAGCGAGGGCTATTCCAATCGGACCGCCGAAGCGGAAGCCTCTTATTAAAGCAGCGCTTCCAAAATCGTCAGGTAAAAAGCCGGGCGGTCAGCATGGTCATACAGGCAAAACCCTTCAATTCGTAGCGCATCCTGACGAGATTCTTACTCACAGTGCAACTCATTGTGGCAGTTGTGGTCTTGCCTTACAAGGTGAGGGACAAGTGATTGCCCGCCGTCAAGTGTTTGATTTGCCTCCTACTCGTTTGTGGGTAAGCCAGCACGAATTGGTGGCTCATCGTTGTTCATGTGGCTACAAGCAAGCAGGCCGGTTTCCTGCGGATGTGGTCGCGCCAGTTCAATATGGTGCTCGTATTCATTCCCAAAGCATTATGCTCAATGTCGACTATCGTTTACCCTTCTCAAAGATAAGCCAATTATGGGCTGATTTGACGGGTTATGCCTATAATCCGGCGACATTAACCAGTGTTCAAAGCAAGCTTTATGAACAGTTAGCTCCGATTGAAACCCAAATAAAAAAAGAACTCAAATCAGCTCCTGTCTGCCACTTCGATGAAACGGGATTACGCATTGAAGGGGGACTAAAATGGCTTCATTTAGCAAGTAACAATCTATATACCTACTTTTTTGTTCACGACAAACGAGGTCAACAAGCGCTTTTGTCAGAAGAAAGCATTTTTTCGGAATGCGTTAACTGGACGGTGCATGATTGTTGGTCGTCTTATTTTACGGTGGGTAAAGGACGACACAGCCTCTGTGGAGCACATTTATTACGAGAATTGCAAGCCCTCATTGACCAAGGACGCCAGTGGGCTAAAGCCATGCACGAGTACTTAATGCAAGCTTATCAAACCACTCGGCATTGCCCGATTCCAACTGAACAACAAGCTCATTGGCGAAGTCACTACCTGCAAATTTGCCAACAGGCTGACCAAGAAGAGCACCCTCCTATCTGCTTTATCAAATCGAATGGTCGCTTGGGAAGAGCCAAAAAGACGACGGGACGTAACTTATTGCAGCGCTTGATTCTTCATCAAGAGGCGGTGCTTGCATTTGCTCGCACCGGCGACCCGGTTCGAGTCAGGGGTACCCTTCACAAATAATCAAGCGGAACGTGACTTGAGAACCGCCAAGGTTAAACAGAAAATCAGTAACTGCTTCCGTAGTATCGGTGGGGCGACTGCCTACGCACGTATCGCTGGCTTCATTTCTACAATCCGAAAAATGAATCGGAATATCATTCAAACCATCGAATCTGTCCTACAAGGCTCTTTTCAATGGGCTACCTAAACAGTTACGAGTTATCGTTGAACATGCAACTACTCTAAAAGTAAGTCATTTCCATGGCTTTTCTTTGAAGTCAGCCCATATCTTACCCCAATCATCACTGCGATGAACCAGCTTTGGCGAGCTCGGTAATAATTTTGCCATAATCAAGTGCAATGACTGCAATATGTATCGAATAGTTTTTGAATGTACTTGGACTGCGGCCAAGTATCGAAATACTAAGCTCAAAACAGCGGATTAACCACTGATAACCAGCCACTTCTACAATGGCGCGATCGATGAGCGTATTTTCCCGTAGCTCATCTGCATTCTTTTTTTGTCATGCTCAATTTTAAGTTTAAATTGGTCTTAAAATTAACCTTTTTGGCCAAATATAGCTACCGAAGGTTTTGTTCAACATCGGGTTTTGCGTTAGTGGACAGACAGTTTACGATTTCAAAAGTCCACTGCGGCCAAGCCCCAAACCGTTAGGGGTCATTGTAACAGACGACAGATTGCTGACAAAAAACCAATGGACATTCCAAAATATGACACAAGACGAACAAATAATTGAATACGAAAAACGCCTTTTAGAAGCATTAAAAACTGGCGACATCCAAGCTCTTGATGAACTACTACACGACAATCTAATTTTTAATATTCCAACTGGACAGACAATTACCAAAGAAATGGATATTGAAAATTATCGTTCCGGTATTATGACAGTTTACGATATTTCTACAAGCGACCGAACAATAAAGACAGCTGAAAATGTTTCGACCGTTGTAGTTACTGTTTATTTAAAAGCAAAATATGCTGACCAAATTATTGAGGGAAAGTTTAGATATTTAAGAGTATGGAAATTGACTAATAATACTTGGAAAGTAATTGCAGGAAGCGGAGTTCAAATTCAATAGAATGACCAATACAAAATAACAACGAACCGCCAACACGGGTTTGCGTCAGGCGAGGCGACCCGGGCCGCCGGGGCGGTGCAAACTTGGAGCTTTGTGCCGCTTAGGCGATTCTATTCAATCTCAGTGCTGGTTGACAGTTTTGTAATCCGAAACCTGCCCGAACGCAAAGCCCGTAGCCGTTAGCAGTCATTGTAGTACGACACTATTCAAAACAGAATGGCAACTATACTTTTTTTATTTAATTGCAAACCCATTTCAATTATGAACTTTTCAAAATTAATTATAACCTTTCTTTTTCAATTCTATTTCACGGAAATACTTGCCCAGCAAGTTTCACCTACTTTGAGCGTCAAAGAAATGGCTATTACTATTGATTCAATCTGCGAAAAACTTCAAAAAAATTATATCAATCCAAAAGTGGCTGATGAAATGTCGTATATCCTTAAAACTAATTTAAAAAACAATAATTACATTTCGATTATCGAGCCCTCCAATTTTGCCCAACAACTTACAAAAGACCTTCAAGCAATCAGTAAGGACAAACACCTAAGTGTCATTTACAACCCTTCCGTTATTGCACGAGAACAAGCATTAACGGATAAAGAGAGAGCAAAACTGGAAATCGAGGAGAAAGACGAAATATTAAAAGGCTTAAGGCGTGATAATTTTGGATTCAAGGAAGTTAAAGTTCTTGAAGGAAATATTGGTTATTTAGATTTGAGAGAATTTGCAGACCCAAAATACAGTGGCGAAACTTTAACGGCAGCAATGAATTTTCTTGGAAATACCAATGCAATAATCTTGGATTTACGTAACAATGACGGTGGTTCGCCCGCAATGGTTCAATTAATTGCAAGCTATTTTTTCTCTACGCCAACTCACCTTTTCGATTTTTATAATCGCCCTAAAAAAGAATTAACACAATCATGGACATTACCTTATGTTTCAGGAATTTTCAAGCCATCGGCAGATTTATATATATTGACAAGCAAAAAGACTTTTTCTGCTGCTGAAAGCTTCACCTATTGTATGAAAAATTTAAAACGTGCAGCAATCATAGGAGAAACAACCGCTGGTGGTGCACATCTTACGGGTGCGGTAATCGCAACTAATAATTTTTTCGTAAGAATTCCACAAGGCAAACCAACAAGTCCAATTACAAATACTAATTGGGAAGGAGTCGGAATTATCCCAGATATTCAAGTCCATTCTGACGAAGCCCTGAAAATTGCTCATTCAAAAGCTCTTGAAAAACTTAAAAAATAGTATAAAATCCCGAAAGCTAAAAATCCGCCACATCGCCAATCCGAGAACTATTAGCGGTCATTGCAAGATAGACAATAAATAACCGAAATCGGTATTAGAAAAATGACAGAACTTAAAATTTTGACTCAACAAACCGAAAGCGTTTACGATTGGACGCATAAACTCATTAAAACTATTCCTTTTGACAAATGGGATATTGTTCCGGACATAATAGAATCAAATATTAGCTGGCAGGTGGGACATTTAATAATGAGCCATTATTATCACTCTATTATGGTAATAGTGGGACATCAAATGGACGTAATTCAAAAAATTCCACTAAAAAATTATGATGAACTGTTTACAAATAACTTACCCAAAAATTCGGTTGGAAAAATAAACCCAAGTGACTTACTAAGCCAATTGTCAATCGTTCAACAAAAATCAATTAGTATTATTAAGGCACTATCATTGACCGAATTGGAAAATAAATTAGAACCCACACCGACACCTCATCCAATTGCCAAGACAAAATTTGAGGCAATAGATTGGAACATCAAACATACAATGTATCACTGCGGACAAATTGGAATAATTAAACGAATCATTGACGAACGATACGATTTTGGATTAAGAAAAACAGAGTAAAAACAACGAAATACTAACATTACATTGGCGTTATACGGTCTGATGCACCTAGGTTCAACATTTATAATTTTATTTATCTTTTGTGCAAGTATTGGCCTGGCAAATATAAATGCTTCAACGTTGCCTGCAAGTGTAAGACGACAACAGACATAGACGAATGAACACATTTTTATTTGCTTGGAATCCTGAAAAATGGAATTGGATGAGCGAAACCCACACGCAAGAAAAAAATGTATTGAGCATTACGGACTTTCGTGTGTTGTTTGTGACTTTAATTTTGAAAAAGTGTATGGATAAATCGGAAAGGAATTTATTCACGTTCATCATTTACGGCAAGTTTCAACGGTTGGAAACACATATGAAGTTGACCCAACAAAAGACTTGCGACCGGTTTGTCCAAATTGTCATTCAATAATTCATAAACGCAAGACTCCGTTTACCATAGACGAAATGACTGAAATATTAAAACTAAACAATAGTGGACAAAACACCAGTAGGTAACAGGAATTTGGCAAAAGTGGCGCTTCAGTGCTCCGTAGACACATTTGTGGTCAATCAAAGTTTGGTTCTCCACATCAACGTGTGTGTTAAAAATCCGTCACATTGCCAAGCCGTGAAATGTTATATGGCATTTTAAATGAGACCTCAAATTTTCTTATCGCTAGAACGAAAAGTTATGAAGCAAAAAGAAACAGAAACTTTTTACCCAAAAAGCCGACAAGAATGGCGTGAATGGCTGCAAAACAATCATGACAAGAAACAGTCTGTTTGGTTAATTTATTATAAAAAGAAATCCAATATTCCAACTATAATTTATAGTGAAGCAGTTGATGAAGCACTATGTTTTGGGTGGATAGACAGTAAATCTAAACCATTAGACAATGAAAAGTTTATGCAATTTTTTAGCAAACGAAAAACAAATAGTGTTTGGTCAAAAGTTAACAAAGAAAAAATTGAGCGTTTGACAATTGAAGGGCTAATGACAAAAGCAGGTTTTGACATTATAGAAATTGCAAAACAAAACGGTTCTTGGACAATTTTAGATGAAGCAGAAGCCTTAATAATTCCAGCAGACTTAGAGGAAGAATTTGAAAAGCGACCACAAGCAAAATCCTACTTTGTAAGTTTAAGTAGGTCAGACAAAAGAAATATCCTACAATGGCTAGTTCTTGCTAAACGACAGGAAACCAGAGCAAAAAGAATAACTGAAATTGTAGAACTTGCAGACCAAAATTTAAAACCAAAACAATTTCGTGGACAGAAAAACGGAATATAACAACGGTTTTGCATCAGGCGAGTTGACTCGGACGGCCGAAACCGTGCAAAATTCAAGTGTAGTTTTTCAATTGAATTTTAGTTATAATATCTGTTCCGATAGCTTTCGGAATGCTCCTAAAGCCGCTTGAACGCAAAGCCCCAATCCGTTAACGGTCAGGATATCACTACAATAAGTTAAATAGTAACCTAAAATACAACAGAAGTAAGATACGATATGTGGTCAACAACAACATTATGGTTTGAGATAGCCGTAGTAAGCATAATTTATGCTTTGGGTAATATCCTTATGGGACATTTCGAAGAACGAACACCAAAAATTCGTAGAGTTGGAAAATATCTTTTGACACTTATTTTAGTTTGCTGTATTTCTGTTTATTTTGGTAGAACAACATCAATGATACTTCTTTCACTTTTTATCATTCCACTTTTGTATGTCCACGGTTATTATTTACCTAAGAAAAAAGGCATCAATGGTTGGACAGGAGAGCCGAAAAGTAAGTATTACGAGTTCCGTAAGTGGGACAAGGACATATTTTCAAAATAAAATAGATTTTAAATGAATTTAAATCAAATAACAATACCTTCCTTAGAACTAACAAAGTCAATCCAGTTTTATCAAACATTAGGGTTAAACTTAATAGTTGAAGGGTGCATTGCAAATTGTCGTTTAACTTTGTGATTTACATTCTTTTAATTATGACACGAGAAGAGTTACATAAACTAATAGATTCTGAGTACGATAAACTTGAATCAATGCCCTTGGGCCACACATTGTACGATTTAGAAGTAAGGGTTGAAATGATCAAGCAGAAGGTTGGTCAAGCCCTGCTACAGAGCCAAACCGGTGCGTGTAATGATCGTCGAAAAAAAAAAAGATACTGACACGCAGCGGGGAGATTGATGTTTTGCATGATTCTATTTATTCCATGAAAGACACCCGGTTCGGCTATTCTGCTCTTGTTCAAGAGGATATGCTTCATCTGGCTCAACAGAGTGTGTACAAAGATGCTGCCAATACCTTCACACGCTTTACAAATGTTAAAATTAATCCATCGCAGTATCAG
>NZ_AUIF01000077.1 GCF_000423565.1 Runella zeae DSM 19591
GGTGGCCTTATGGGATTGATGAAAAGCCTTTTGATGAAAAATATTATGGGTGGTGCAAAAGAGTTGAACCTCCAACAAGAGAGGAAATTTCATTAGTGATTGACTGCTCTGATTATACCCTTAGCTGGTTTGAAGATAAAGAACACAATCCTAAAGCTCACATTTCTAATGATTGCCATTATATAATACATTTTATTTTTTGTCATGATCGTGAATTTATGCTGGATTTTGCCATTGCCTTCTTAGAAGAAAACCCTACTTCCTATGCGGAAACCCTTTGGTTTAACAATGATACGTATTTTGATGAATATACTTTGGCGGATTTGTATGAAATCAAGCGATTAGGGTATGCAAACAATTGGGCATGGTATCGACGCGGAAAGCCAGATGATGAACCTGAGAATACCCTCTAATTCTTTGGTCTATCTCTCCATCTAAAAAATCGAACGAATGAATATAAAGCTTCCTCCCTGCTCTTCGATAGCTGCTTGATTCAATCGAATCAGTTGCCGTTTGGTAAGACAGATTAAATCTTTATTTACGATTTCTAACATAATAAATTAATGACTCTCAAACAAAGATGCATTTTTTCTCATTCTTAGCCATCAGCCTACCGTTTACCCTTCTTTCAAATGCACGGTTTTGGTAGGGTCAATTTTTAACCAAAGCAGCGCGGCCACAAACAAGCACCCCGCAATGAGATACAGAGGGATATTGAAGTTTTTGGTGCTTTCGACCACCATGCCAAAGATAATAGTGATAAAAAAACCGCCCATTTGTCCCGCAAAATTCATTGAACCTGCCACTGTGCCTGCATTGCGCTTGCCAATATCTACACATACTGCAAAAGAAACAGGCAATGCCAAATCTTTGGTAAGTACACATATCGCCAACAAATAGCCCGAAAGCTCGTTGTTGGTGGTCAATCCGGCGGCTAAAAAGAAAAAACTAGACAAGCCTAAACCCGTAATGGCGACGGCTCTACGGCCTATCTTAAGTCCATATTTTTTGGACAAAACATCACTCAAAAGTCCACCTACCACACAACCAATCGCCCCCAGAAAGTAAGACAGTGAGATAAAATTTTTGGATTGCTCTTCGGTCATTCCACGGCCTTCTTGAAAGTAAGTGGAAGACCAATTAGTAAAGAAATAAGCCCCATAAAAAAACAAATGACACATGAGCATCAACGCCCAAATGTCGGGATTTAGGATAATTGTCTTCCACGGAATGGCATGATCCATTTGTTTGAGGTTTCGCCCTGCTTCTATTTCTTCTACTTCTTCGGGGCTAATGCCTTCTTTTTGGGAAGGCTCGTCTCTAAACCACCAAAACCAACCGATGGCCCATACTGCTCCTACCAACCCAAGCACCCCAAACGCCCAACGCCACCCCAAGGCATGAACCAGCGGAATCACCAACAACGGCGTAAGTGCACCACCGATACGCCCAGCTGCCCAAATCACCGACTGTGCCCGCCCTACTTCGATAGCCGGAAACCAACGCGAAATAGCAATAGTGGCGTTGGGATAAGCTCCTGCTTCTCCTACGCCAAACAAAAACCGAACAATCAATAAATACAAGAAATTAAAAGCCGTACCTGTAAGGGCAGTAAAACCTGACCACCACAGCACCACGCGTGTCAAAACACGACGGGGACCAATGGCATCACCCATGGCCCCCGTCGGGATTTCAAATAAAGCATATGCTAGTGAAAACGCCCCCAGAATCCACCCAAACTCTTCGTTGTTTAAACCTAAATCTGCTTTGACATACTTGCTGACGACATTCATGCAAACGCGGTCAAGAAAAGTGATAATCGAAAGCGCAAACAAAAAAGTTAGGGCACGGTAGCGATATTTCATGGGTTGAGTTTAGTTACCACATCAGCGAATAAGTAATCTTCGACGATGCGGGCGCTATCAACTCTTGTTCACCACCGATACTTCTTACGGCCGCTCCGTCAGCCTGAATATAGTAACTTTTATCCACAGCAAAGGTATTGTCATTGATTTTTATGATTTCTTTACCCGTAGCAAGGCGGCATTTGAGCGTGGCAGGGATGGTGCCTGTCAATCGAAGCTCACGCGTAAAAAACTTACTCTCTGCATCAGGGCGAATTTGGTCTTCGACTTTGATACCCGCCAAATCATATTTGAAAGTAGGACGGCCAGCCGCATCTATATCATATCCTCTTTGACGGAAGCCATCGGCCTCACCATAGGCTGTAGGCCAAGGGGCTTGGTCGCTCGAAAGAAGTGCCAAAGTAGGTTGATTGTTTAGATTAAGCACACTTCCTTGTGGAATACTCATACCATTACCACGGTCGTTCCACATGGGAGTTACATCCAAAAAGTCTCCTTTCCACACGCGAGCCAAGGCTCCTTTTTCGAGGTTGATAGCATAATGAATACCCGTAGGCTCTCCCACTGATATACCATGAGATACGCTTTCGTTATTAATACTGAAAAAACTACGGTGTACGGTAGGCTCGCTGCCTGGTTTTACCAAAATAGGATTGGTAGGATTGCTCATATTGACAGAGCCTAAAGCATGTAACTCTACGGCACGGTTGAAATCACTTTCTACCATGAATCCAAGCGAAGATTTGGCCCAATCGGTGTTTTTATTATAAACAAACTCAAAAGGAAGCTCACCCGCCGGAAGCGTCGCTTTGGCTTGTGCCTCCCACCATTTCCATTTTATAAGCTCTTGATTGTTGATGCGAAGGGTAGCATTTCCGCCATTGTTGACCGTTTGGAAACGATATTCACCCGCTACCGGAATCACAATTTTACCCACAAAACGAATCAGATAGCCATTGGGCTTACCTGCCATATCATAGGCAAGTTTGGTAACAGTGCCTTCTTTAACAGGTTTTACTTTGGCATAATCAGGCTCCGCCATCATCACCCCGTCGTATACCGTATATTTGATATCTTTCAAGGCAGGGACTTGAGTGCCGTATTGTTTTACCACCAAATTGCGGAAAGCCACACTTCCATGATCGCCTTGGATAAGTAAAGGGCCTTTTGCCACTTCACCTTCCATACCTCCACGAGTAATTCCCGACAATTCTACGTTTTCCTGTACTATCTGTCCATTAAGCTCTATTTTCAAAACTTTGGCATTAGCGATTTTTTTGCCATTGGCGTCAAAACGAGGGGCCTGAAACGAAATTTTTATTTTTTGCCAAAGACCCGGCGCCTTGCTAGCGTTCATGCGTGGCATATAACCTTCATAGCCTTTTTGGCCATTAGGGCGGCTTTCATCCCAACGCTCATAAATAGCGCCCAAATCATGGACGTGAGGCTGCTTAACACCCCAACTATCAAACAATTGGATTTCGTAACGCCCCTGAAGATAAATCCCCGAATTGGAGCCTTTGGCCATCATAAATTCAACCTCCACATCGGCATCACCATGTTCGAAGTTAGAGATTAAATCAAACTCACGGCCATATTTACCCCTTGGATGAATACACGCTAGTACACCTTTGCCCGGAGTAGTAGTCATGACATTATTTTGATTCAAATCAGCCGCGGCATTTCCCACAATCGACCAATTGGAAGAGGGATTTTTGAAGGCACTCAAGTCATCAAGAGAGATTGTTTGTGCCTGAGTAATCACACAAATGAGACTAAAAAAGGGAATTAATTTGCGTATCATTGTTTAAAAATTTTGTACCATTGGGTACGTATGATTGGGTTCTAATTATTTGCTTACAAAAATGAAAAAATTGAGCACTATTTACTTAACTCCGTCAGTTCATTTACTTTGATTGTAGTAATATAACGAGCCGTCTGCCCCGCCACTAGCTGAAAAATAGCCGCATCCCCCCACCCCAGCCCATTCATAGGCGCGGGGCTTGGCATAGTCGAAAAGCCAGCGTGAATTACCAACACGGTATTGTTGGCATCGATGGGCTGCTCTGTGGCTAGTTTCAAGGTGTTGTTATATCGATTGGCCTCATCATACACATAATAAGTAAGGTCTTTTGACGATTGGGGAGCCACTCCCAAATTCATCAAATCGGCCGTAGTAGAGCACCGGCAATATTCACTCGTATACACCCTCCCTACTGGTATTTCCAACACATGAAGGGCTTTTCCGATGGCTTCAGCATCTTTTTTACCTTGGTCATTGAGCTGACGGGCTAAATTAGCATCGCATGATTTCCACCAATTGGGTTGCGTGGATGCAAATTGGTCGGCTCCTACATCAGCCGCCGCATGACGAAAAACCAACGAATATCCGCCTTTCTGTAATGCTTTCAGAATACTCGCTCGTGGCGTAATCACCATTTTTATGACTAAACTATCGCCTAAATCACGCTCATTTTTTACCGTCATGCGATACACACCAACGCTAGCAGGCGCAGTATAAACCAATGAATCTTGGGAGTCTTGAATGGCACTTCCGCCCGAAACAGTCCAAGTCACGCGCTGATTGAATTTAATACTTACCTTCGACGAAGGAGCTACAATCATTGTTTTACCGTCAAAACCAATCGCATATAGTGGTAAGATGGCATCTTCTTTCTTACACCCTGTTAGGATAAGAAAAACAAACACAAATACTACTAAATAGGACAGGGTTTTCATCACCTAAAACTGATATTATAATCTCACAATTTCGGCACCGATGGCATTCAGACGCGTGTCTATATTCTGATATCCACGGTCAATTTGTTCGATATTGTCAATAATACTCACCCCTTTGGCCGACATTGCTGCTATCAAAAGCGATACCCCTGCTCTAATATCGGGCGAAGTCATGCGGATACCACGTAGTTGGGTAGCCCGATTGAGCCCTACTACGGTAGCGCGGTGCGGATCACACAAAATAATCTGAGCGCCCATTTCGATGAGTTTATCCACAAAAAACAAGCGACTTTCAAACATTTTTTGGTGAATCAGTACAGTTCCTTTTGCCTGAATCGCCGTCACGAGTACAATACTCAATAAATCGGGGGTAAACCCTGGCCAAGGGGCATCGGCTACCACAAGCATCGAGCCATCAATAAAAGTCTCTACTTCGTAGCGGTCTTGCGCAGGAATAAAAATATCATCTCCTCTAAACTCCATCTGAATGCCTAGTTTTTGGAACACTCCCGGAATCACTCCCAAATCAGGCACCGAACAGTTTTTGATGGTCAATTCACTTTGAGTCATGGCCGCCATTCCGATAAACGACCCAATTTCAATCATATCGGGCAGCATGGTATGCTCCGTACCATTCAGCTCAGCTACGCCCTCAACGGTAAGCAGATTTGAACCAACACCACTGATTTTAGCGCCCATGCGGTTAAGCATTTTACACAATTGCTGCAAGTAAGGCTCACAAGCGGCATTGTAGATCGTAGTGATTCCTTCGGCCATTACGGCGGCCATCAGGATATTGGCAGTTCCGGTTACCGAGGCTTCATCCAGCAGCATATATACCCCTTTCAATTGGCTGGCATCCACCTGATAAAAACCTCCGTCGTTTGGATCATAGTCAAATTTTGCGCCCAATCGCTCAAACCCTAAAAAGTGCGTATCCAATCTACGGCGGCCGATTTTATCTCCTCCAGGACGTGGAATGCGCCCCTTTTTAAAACGCGCCAACATCGGCCCCAACAACATCACCGACCCCCGCAATGCAGCCGCTTTTTGGCGGTACATTTCGGTTTCCATAAATTCAAGATGAACATCCGAAGCCTCAAACCGAATCGAACTATCGCTCAATCGCGTACGCTTTACGCCCAAATCTCCCAGCAAATCAATGAGTTGATTTACATCTCGAATATTAGGAATGTTATGAATTGTAACAGGCTCTTTCGTCAACAACACCGCACACAAAATCTGCAATGCCTCGTTTTTGGCGCCCTGAGGCGTAATCTCGCCCTTCATTTGACGACCACCTGCTATTTTAAATGAAGCCATATTAAAAGAATAAACTTTAGGAGTTTGGGATGAGAAATCAATAAATCAAATGTTGGGTACAAAGCTATCAATTTTTAAAAAAAGATGGCAAAAAATCCGTAGCGCATCTACAGCTATCATTCAATACTTACCGCTATTTTTACACTTTCTTGACTCCATTTTCTTATGTCTTCTTCTCATCGGTATTTTATTGTCAACAAGCCGTTTAACATGCACTCACAGTTTATAGGCGCGGAAGGCGGAATGATGCTGGGGGATTTGAAATTTGATTTTCCACTTGGGACTCATTGTATTGGACGCCTCGACAGCACCTCAGAAGGACTGCTGATTTTGACTACCAACAAGCAGATGACCCAATTGCTTTTTAAAAGTGCTCGCCCTCACAAGCGCACCTATCTCATTCAGGTATATAAAAATATATCTCCCCAAGCGCTGCACCAACTACGCGAGGGGGTTTTGATAAAAGTAACGGACCAAGGCATTTATAAAACCGCACCCTGCCAAGTAACCGTCGTTGAAAAACCCGCCGATTTGTTTGAAAGCGGCTGGCAATACCCCGACCATATCCCTAGCACGTGGCTAGAAATTACGCTTACAGAAGGCAAATTTCGACAAATCAGAAAAATGATGTCAGCGGTCAATCATCGTTGTCTGCGCTTGATTCGAATTTCTATCGAGTCACTGACTCTAGGCACGCTCCAGCCTTTTGAAGTACAGGAAATTTCGGAAGAAGAGATTTTTCAGAAATTAGGATTTAGTTAAACAAAAAAAGTCTCCGCCAATTGACAAAGACTTTTCACCATTACCCAGTTCAAATATAAAATTTCCTATGATGTTACGGATGCTATGATGATTCAAACCTACTAAAATTCAATCACTACATAGCCATAAGTATCCACGAAACGACGAACTTAAAGGATGAATGGTATATTTTTTACCGCTAAAGTGTAGTTTGGTCTAGGCGACAATCGAGACGATATAAATCAAAACCTTCGCTCCAATAGTCTTTTACCACTTCGCGAAGTTGTAGCCCAAATTTCTCATAAAATTGATATACCAATTGGGACGTTCTTACCGATACTTTACTGATACCTTCCATTTCTTTCATCCTTTCTATCCGAAAAGCGGTCAAGGCTCTGCCATATCCTTTGCCCTGACTTTGACGTGCCACCACATCCCACGATATAACGGCCGTAATACCGTCTTTGCCTAAGTTAATACCACCACACGCCTGTATTATCCCTTCTACTTCGAGTACATAGTATTGTTCCAGATGATGATTAAGATAATCAATGAAATCTTGTTCTTCGTTTACGGCAAAATACTGAGGAATATTTTCTCTTAATATTTCTAAGAGACGTTCTCTGTCAGCAGCACAATAAGGGCGAATATTCATAAAATTTATGTTCAAAAATGTTTTAATGTAAGCGTAATCGAACTATCAATGCAGCCAACACAACATGTAGCCTGAAATTCATCCCGTTTTTTACCCAATTTATCCCAATTTTTCATTCTGCTTATTATGCTCTTGTAGTTTGCTGTGAATTATTTGAGATAAACATTTACCTTTTTTTCAAAACAAAGACATGCTTGGAAGCTACCTCAAAACCTCTAGTCGCAATTTGATGCGCAACAAGCTATTCTCTTTTATCAATATTGTGGGCTTGGCCATTAGTATGTCGGTAGGCTTGTTGCTGATTGCATTCATTATGGATTTGTATTCCTATGATAAATTTCACAAACACGGTGACCGAATCTATCGTATCACGCACGTCGCCACGGTAAATAGCGAATTAAGCGGCAAGTTTAGCACTACCTCCTTAAAACTCGGAAAGCTTATTCGGGAGCGAGTGACTGGAGCTGAAGAAGTGGCGATTGTACACAACGACTTTTCGCAGGATGCACAGGTGGGTGAAAATATACTTCCTATCAAAGGTTTTTGGGCAGACCCGTCACTGTTCAAAGTATTCAGTTTTCCCATGGTAGCAGGCAATCCCGAAACAGCCCTTAAGGATCCTTATTCGATTGTGGTGACTGAAACAGCCGCTCAAAAACTTTTTGGGAGTGCAAATGCACTGGGAAAGGTAATTCAGTTTGATACCATCCAGTACAAAGTAACGGGTGTTATGAAAGACATTCCTTTCTTTTCGCATATTCACTTTGAAGTTTTGGTGTCGCTTTCAACGGCTGAACAACTCAATAAAAACAACAATTATGAACAATGGGCTAATAAATGGGCGAACTATGTATATCTCCTACTCCCTAAAAATGCCGATGAAACAGCCGTTCAGGCACAGCTTGATGCCATTGCCAAAGCGGGAAATATAGCCGAAGAAAACACAAAACTCAAACTAGAACTTCTTCCTTTATATGACTTAGTGGTAGGAGAAAATCTCAGCCGCTCTGAAGGAGGCGCAGGTTCTACAGGGCCGCACCTTCCTCCCATAATGCTATGGATTATGGGAGGATTGGCCCTCATTGTAATACTTTCGGCCTGTTTCAATTATACCAATCTTTCAATGGCCCGTGCCATGCGTCGTTTTAAGGAGGTAGGGCTCCGCAAAGCCATTGGTGCAGGGAAAAATGAAGTACGCCAACAGTTTTTGATAGAGGCAATTATGATTTCCTTGTCAGCGCTTGTTCTTTCATTCTTCTTGTTTCTAACATTACGGCCTCTACTTATCAATCTCGCCCCTGAAATGCAACGTACTATAAAGCTCGAAATCACACCTGTTGTGATGATAGCTTTTATTATTTTTTCGGTATTTGTAGGATCTATTGCGGGCTTTCTACCAGCACTGTTTTTTTCAAAAGTAAATGCCATCAGTGCCCTTCGAAATGTCTCCCGTCCGACGCAACGGTCAGTAAAAGTATTCAAACACCTCACACTCCGACGTAGCTTAGTGGTGATTCAATATACGTTTACCTTGATTTTTATTACTACAACCACCATCGGATATGTACAGTACAAAAACATCCTTGCTTTTGATTTGGGATTCAAAACCGAAAATATCCTAAACATTGATACACAGAGTAATCGTCCTGAAACACTTTTTCAAGAGCTAAGTGAACTACCAGAAGTCAAGGCTTTATCACGGTCGTTAATCATAACGAGCGTCGGGAATGCGTGGGGCGGATTTGTAAAATACCAAAATACGCGTGATTCGGCACTCGTTATGACAAACAACGTTGACGAAAATTATTTGCCTTTGCATGAATATAAGCTCATAGCAGGAGAAAATTTCAAGACTCGCCCTACTACCTTCCAAGCAGCTTCAGAAATGATTGTAAATCAACAATTTTTAAAACGATTTAACATCAGTTATAACGACCCTAAAAATGCCATTGGCGAGGTGGTTACGTTTAGTAATTTTCGTGGAACTCGCAAAGCCACTATCGTCGGCGTGATGAAAGATTTTCATTATGGGAAGGTCGAAAATCTCATTGGCCCCGTCGCTTTCATGCACTGGACGCCTGAAGATAGGGCAATCATCAACGTCAAAATACAAAGTACGGATATGACAGCAACCATGGGTAAAATTGAGTCGATTTGGAAAAAATACGATCGTGTTCATCCATTGAAAGCGCAATTTTATGATGAAGCTATCGAAGAAGCCTACCGCGAATTTTCGACCCTCATCAAAATCATTGGTTTTCTGGCTTTTCTGGCTATTTCGATTGCTTCGATGGGCTTATTCGGGATGGTTGTATTTACGACTGAGACTCGCCTAAAAGAGATTGGAATTAGGAAAGTGATGGGGGCCACTGCGGTCAATCTGGTCTACGTATTGAGTCGGGGTTTTGTGGTACAACTGTCATTAGCAGCATTTGTTGCACTTCCTACCACGTATCTTTTCTTCAAAAATTTTGTGCTAACCAATTTTCCTTATCATACACCCGTTCAAGTTTTTGAACTATTTATTGGCTTGTTAGTGGTACTACTTATTGCATTCATTATGATTGCTTCTCAAACAATGAAAGCTGCAAAAAGTAATCCTGTAGAGGTTTTGAAAAACGAATAGGAGTTTAGTTCAGTCAAAAAAAAAGCAGTTCCTTTTCGGGGAACTGCTTTAGTTATTAATATCGTGGCGGCTACCTACTTTCCCGGGTGTTATCCCAGTATCATCGGCGGAGCGGGGCTTAACTTCTCTGTTCGGAATGGGAAGAGGTGAACACCCACCCTGTAACCACCATCAAGACCTTCGTGACTAATCACTATTTTCTTTGGCTATTGCTCAAGTCATTGACATTGGAAAGAAAGATACAATAAATATTTATAAAGAAGATATTGGGCAATTAGTACTGCTCAGCTTTGATGTCACCATCTTTACACCTACAGCCTATCAACGTCATCGTCTATAACGTCCCTTATGTGGAAGTCTCATCTTCAGGCC
>NZ_AUIF01000078.1 GCF_000423565.1 Runella zeae DSM 19591
CCCCTGCCATATCTTGAAAGCTACTCAAGGGGCGGCGCAAATCGTGAGCAATAACGCCAAAGAGATAATCACGAGCTTGATTCAGTTTAAGAATTTCGTCATACGCTCTCTGAAGTTTAGCATTGTTTTGACGTAGACGGTATCCAAAAAAACTAACACCTATAAAAGCTAATAGCAGAGCAAACCCTAACCCCAAATAAAGTTGATTTTGAGTTTCAGCTAGTTCCTTTTGTTGTTGTAAAATCTTATTAGCAGCCTCTTTTTTCTCTACTTGATACACAACAGTAGCTTCCTGAAGCTTTGTCTCAGCATTGACTTCGGCAAATTTTCCCGCGTAGGTATAAATACTATCGGCCCAAAGTGCTGCTGCTTGGTATTTTTTTTGACCTACCAACGACGCGTGTATACCTGTGCAAATGTCCATATACATGCGCCAGAGGTTTCCTTTACGTACTTCCTTCAGGGCTTCTTGATATATTTTTTCTGCCTCCACATACTTTTGTTGGTTTTCATAATACAAGCCTAGGTTTATCAATGTGTGGGTAGGCACATTCCTCGTATTTTTTTTATAAATATTTATTTCATCTATGATCGCTCGTACGGACTTTGCATAATCGTGATTAGTTTCGTAAACAATGGCACTGGCATTTATTAAAAATGGAGCATAGACTTCATATTCAGGGAATTGCTTGATTATGGTCAAGGCTTTTTCAATTTCCGAAATTATTTGATTACTTTTACTTACAAATGACTCTCTCCCATAAAAACGCACCAAAGCGTAGCCATAAAGGATTTTTAATTCAGGGTTGGTTGCATCTTGACACACTTGCATAGCTTCTTTCAAATATGATATCCCTTGCCCAGTTATGGTTGAATTTGCTCCCTGTGTACTCCTAGGAGATAGCATTCCCATATTAAGCAAGGCTGAAACCATCCCAATGGAATCACTGTGCGTTTTATAGAAATTATAAGCAGTTTTACTACACAAAAAAGCATCATCGAAATTATTTTTTTTTGCTTCTTGGTGAGCTTTAAAATATTGATAGTGACCTTGAAGAGCAGGATAGCGGGAAATCTCCTTTTGAATCTGTGAAAAATACACTGTATCACCTTTTATTTTCCATAAGAGTGTGCTTCTTTCTAGGCTCAGTAAAGTTGAAAGCCTTTCCAATCCCTTTTTAAGAGGAAGGGTAGATTTTAAACTGTCCACATTAGCGGTTATATAAATTTTCCCCATGGGAGGCACTTGAGCATAGAGATGCATGGTTGAGACCATTATTATGGCCCATAGTAGGGTACTTTTCATAAAGTAGGATGTTAGAGTTTTTCAGAAAACGGTTTTGTAGCTTTATATCTACTAAGTTGGACGAAATTTACGATTTCAAAATATGACTTTTATCATGTTTTGAGTTTTTTTTTCAAAAACATTGCTCCCCCCTCCCCAGCATAGAGGCCGGGCAGGGGGGAGCAATGCCCCTAACGGAGTACTGAAGTATGTTTTAATCCTCTTAACCTCTCACAAATACGAAATATCACCTCAACTACACACCCCTTCTCTTCTAAACTCCCCTTGTTAATCAAAAAAAACAACTGCTCCCGATACAGAAGTACCGGTAAACTTTATACCAAACATTTTTTTGTATTTGGGAGGTATTCTTTTGGTATCTACCCCACTTTCTTTTACTTTTCCAGGAGTAGTATCAAATACTTTTTTGAAAACTGAAATTAGTTTATTAGGCTGAGAGTATCCAATCATCTTCGAAATTTCATTAACGTTATGCCCTTTCAGCAAAAGGTGTAAAGCGTAGTGCATTTTTACTACTAAATGCGCTTGATAAAAACTACAATCGTATTGACTTTTAAAATGTCTTTTGAGGGTTGATACATGTACTCCTAACTCTTGCGCTACCTCTTCAAGTTTGGGAGTCGGTGATGTCGGGTTAGAAATATAGCGGCTGAAAGTGTCTGTTTTTTCAGGATTAACAACTCTAGGTGGAGGAGAATCTGCCAAAAGATATCTAGGAGGAAAAGCTTCAAAATAAATATCTCTCTTGACAATATCATTTAACAGAGAAAGCAAACAAGAAAGAAAACGTAAATATTTAACGTGTACGTTGCTATCCTTTTTCCGTTTAAGTGCTATTTCCCATTCCATGTAGTTAACAAGTAGCTCCATAAACCTTCCTTTTAGACGCATGAGCTGTGTTAAGTAAACCGCGATGTCAGTTTCATGAAAAGGCAACGCAGTACGTAACCCCCCCAAAGTATTCTGTAGCCAATCCCAAGGAATATAGATAGTAATAAGCTGACTATCAGGGGTCAGCAAAATAGTCTTTGAGGTTTCACAAACTTTACTCATAAAAAGCGATTTAGTGGTCATGGTTTTATGAGTGTTATATATTGTAACCGTATCTAAAGGCTGATGGATTAAAAAGCCTTCAAATTTATTAGAGGGAATGATTGGGGTAGGTTTCGACAGGTTTTTTATGAGTAATACTATCGGCCCTTCTTCATTAAAAATATGAGTATTTTCCTTCACTAAACTTTCCATAATTATCTACATTTTTACATTTCTATAACACATACTCTGCCTATTCTCATGTAGAAAACAATTTTGGAAAAGCGAAAGGGGACAACCTACCGTGAAAGGTGATATAGTTATAAAAGAATGTTTTTGGCTTTGATATTTCTCTTTTTTTGAGAATTGAATAGTACACCTTATCAGCCTATCTGTAGTATTAAATCAGCACATACCTTTATGATATACCTAAAAGACCAACCAATCTGTACGTTTAATGCACTTTGTCACCATTAAACGCACTTCATAGTAAATCTTGGTGACTAAATACCTAGATTGGTATCTAACTTGAAGTAAATATTATCATACCTTACTTTTAAAATTACAACCTCTATGAATATTCTTATAATAGAAGATGACCTGCTTTGGCAACTTAAGCTTCAAATGACGGTAGAACAATTGTTGATAGGTGCAAAAATATCAATCGCAGATTCCCATGAAACAGCCAAAACGCATTTGGTTAGACAACTCCCGGATTTAATAATAGCAGATATTATTTTAAACGAATCTACAGTTTTTGAACTTTTTACTACTCCTTTCAAAAAAATTCCGATTGTCTTTGTTACTGAATTTCCTGAAGATGAACTTTACACTCGTGCAGAAGCATTACCCAATGCCACTTTCGTAGCAAAGCCTTTTCATAAACTTACCCTAAAAGCAGCTATTAGCATCGTTTCTCGTAG
This sequence comes from Runella zeae DSM 19591, assembly GCF_000423565.1. Taxonomy (GTDB): domain Bacteria; phylum Bacteroidota; class Bacteroidia; order Cytophagales; family Spirosomataceae; genus Runella; species Runella zeae. Next base: position 3,262 of record NZ_AUIF01000078.1, read on the forward strand.
AGCAGGAGTTACTCTTTTGGATGAAGGAAGATTCTTACCTGTACTCGATAAATACCGCCGACACCTCAACTTGCCACTTTTCAAAGTTCTTTGGATTGAATCAGACGGAAACTATTCCATTGTCAATACCACTGGTCAAAAGTATATAATAAAAAAATCCTTAACTACAATGTCCTCTTACCTTGATGAATACTTTGTACAAGTGCAAAAATCTTTCATCATCAATAGTAAGTTTATTCATCAAGTCGATATGGGAGCAAATACTATTGACTTATATGGGCACGATATTCCTATTGGTCGTCGATTTAGAAAAGACTTTTTAGACTTTTGGCGTGAAAACGGTCATAAAAACGCTTTTTAATCCTTCACAATCATCTCAAAGCCTTAATGCCGTTTACCTTATCTTTTTGACCTAATCGTCAAAAAGATAAGGCTCTTTCTTGCCCTTCAATCATTCTTTTATATAGATATATTCTATATTTTATATATATTTAATTCTATTTGAATATGATTAATTTGAACAATGTACTTTATTGGGTAATAAGTGGATTTACATTATTACTTATGTTACTATTAATTCTATTATTAGTAATAAGTAAGTTGAGAAGTAAAAATCTAGAGCTTCAAAAAGCCCTAACCGAAATCCAAAGGCTTAATAAAGCTAAAGATTACTTTTTAAGCATTATTGCTCATGACTTACGACGCCCCCTAAGTACGCTCTACGAAATGGCCGAATTGGCCGATTATTATATCAAAACTCATAGATACGACTCCCTTCGACAAGTCTCAGTATATATAGATCAGTCAGGGAATAAAATTAGAAATATGCTCGATAATATGGTTCATTGGGCACTATCCTACGAAGGACGCTATGAGCCTGAGTCTTTGATACTTAAATCTAAGATAGATGTAGTGTTAGCGCTTTATGACCAAGAAATAACCAAGAAACAAATACATGTCGATTATCAGGTACCTCCTCTCCTTACCGGATTAGTGGACAGTAATGGATTTGAACTAGTCGTACGAAATTTGATAGACAACGCACTCAAGCACCTTCCTCCCAAAGGGAGTCTGCGTATTGAAGCTAAAGAAATTTCATTGAGTACTGTTCAACTCCAAATCGCCGACAATGGTAGAGGTATTGCTCGAGAAAAAGTAAAAGAATTGCAATATGTACTTGCTAAAGCGGATGAGCTTGTACCAGGCCAAGTTGGACGTACACTAGGAATGCTTATCACAGGTCGATTTGTTAAAATCAATAAAGGTACTATCTTAATTGAAAGCGAACTTCAAAAAGGAACCACACTTACAATTACTTTCCCGCGTAGTATTGAAAGCTAAATTTTCCAGAGAGTTTAGCTTTCAATACTTAGACTAAGCCGAGCTTTTTAAGTAGCAACCCTGGGGGATTTTTATAGTTTTTTTTAGACTGATAAAAAGTTATTTTGTTTGTCTTTAATTCGGTACTTTTCAGGTAGTTACAAGACACTACAAATAATCACAAAGTTTGTGTTTTGCGTGCGCGAGGAAAACATAGCTTCTAAGGTGAAAAGGGATTAAGGGTTTAAGTAGTTAGTGATTAAAACAAAAAAAACAAGGAATCTACGACAACATAGATATTGAACAAACTAAAATATTAGTTAAAATGGGGTTAAATTATTGATTATCAGAGCATTATTGTTCTTGGTATTAAATTTAGTAATTTGGTACATTAAAATAACTTTTCATCAGTCTAAAGTAATAATCCTATTAGTTATAACTTTTTTGCTTCTAACTATACTAGTATCCCCAACTATTTGGATAACAAGGTGTTATCCAAATAGTTGGGGATATTGTTAAATGCACAAGCCTTTTAAAAAAAACTAAATCTCAAGGAATTTTTATAATGCTGACTGGTACACAGTCTGGTGCACACTCCTTGATTACGATACCTATATCTAGATTGTGATTGGTTTCGGCATTATTTCTGGTCGAAAATACAATGACAGCTTGATTTTGTTGCGGGATTGCGTCAGAATCTCGGATAGCTGCTGTCGTACCCCCTACTTGAAAAAGAGAGATTGAAAGATTATCTTTCATTGGACCGGCTGCTGCACCGTGATTTTGTATTTCGATAGGGGTGTCCTGTAATAAAGACATCCGAATTTCATAGTTATGATTCCGTTTCAAACCACTTGAGACGTTGTAATCATTAAAATAATACAAGCCTTGACTATTTGTAGTGATTCTCCCCACTTCTGTTGCGGCATTAGCCATATCATGCAAAGTCAACACTACCCCTTCTATCCCCTTTTCATTAGGTTGCTGTATGCCGTCTTTGTTTAAATCGAGCCATACTCGATTGCCAATTTCGAGGGGCGCTGGCGAACATAAGTCTACTATATCTCCGATTCCACCTGATTTACCCAAAGTCCCGGGATTGACGGAATAAAGAGCATAACTTCGGTTTCGTTTTCCATTTTGAGTATTGTAAGTCACAAACCCAGTAGCTAGATAGTAATGATGAAGTGGGTCCATGGCCGATACTAAAACTTCTGGTACTCCAGCAAGTTTGAGGATCGCTCCGTTGAGGATTTCACCATGCCCTACTTTTTCTTGTCCATTTAACCAATAGTCTTCACAAAAAAACTCCCCCCCTCCTGGTCCAGCGCCTGTATTTATTCCACACCCAATAAGATTGCCAGATACACCATTGTTTTCTAGCGTAAAGCTTCCGTCTTGATTCAACTGAGCGCGTAGAAAATCGCCACTCATAAATCCATAATAATTTAGGGTATCATTTTTTGCAATCCCTGGTTGATTTTGCCCAGTCTGTAGTCCTAATCTATCCATAAAAGCCAATAAAAGTGAGCCATCATCATCAAACTCAATATCTGACAAAATAGGTTGAGGATGTACAGCAAAAGCATTTTCTGGATCAGCCGCTCCTAATGGATAATTACATTGCTTCGGAAAAACCTTCGTCCAAGGCTGCCAAGATGTAATAGTATCACACCCCTGCGTGTTGTCAATAGGGCCTCGAGGGTAATCTAGGCCAAATTCAAACAGATTTTTAAATTGGGTTAGTACGGGGTCAAATTCATAAACGGCCGCCTTCAAATCAGTCTTTTTTTGGGACGTTTCGGCCGTACACACTACTCCCACATAAAATTTACCTCGGTAATATTTTAAAGCCCAAGGAACATAATCATTGGAGGAGCAATTAGGGTGGGGAATGACATATGATTTGACATCTGCAGTAGCCACAGTAGGAATCACCAAAGGATTGCCTACTTTTAGTGAGTATAGTTTTTTATCATAAAGATTCACCAAAAACATTCTATCTTGGTATTGCTCTAACTGAGTTCCGCCAAGTCCTACTTTGCCTGCCATATGAAAAGCCAACGAATCTCGACTACGTGCAAGTTTATCGGCAGGCAAAAGATTGATTCCGGTTTGTGAGTCAAGGTGAGGATCAGGCCCTGTATCTATTCCTAAAGATTTAACATCTATAAAAGGATTAACCTGTTTATTACTCATATCAATGGTATAAAAACCTCCCGTTCCCAAAGGACCTAAACCCACATGACGACGGGTCATGGCGCCTACCAACAACAAATTAGAAGCTCGCTGATATGCAGCTACCCACACAGAACCTATGTCTTTGGTCTTTGCCAATTTTTCCATCGAAAAATCATCAGTTCCTGCTAAGCCTTGAGCTTGATAAGAAAAATCCACCAAAGCTGGATCGTCGGCAGCAGAGCCTCCTTTCAGAGGATCCCCCATGCTATAGCAAGCAGTTACAATTTTTGTTTCATTAGGCGACTGGCAAAATTCGTCGTCGTTTATAATTCCTAAATTTACTTCCGCTGAAGGTGATTTCACAAACTGTACGTTGGTTCCACTTTGTGGCCCCGCCAACCCCGCCGAAAAAGTAGCAGGGAATTTAGAAAACTCTACTCTGACGATACTGTCTTTGGGGGCCTGAATCGCCGTAAAAGAATAATTACCATTGACGTCAGTACTGGTAGTATAATGGGTATTCCCTAAATGAATGCTTACTTCAACCCCCTTTACGCCTGGTTCAAAGATATTTGTTTGGGTTAGGAGCCCGTCAGCATTGATATCTTTATAGACTTTCCCGGTTATTTGAGCGTTTGCAATCACTACTGGCCCTAGTAATAAAAAAAAGGCTATCCCACATTTTTTTAATAGTACTGTAACAAGTAGATCATTTTTTTTTCTTGAGTCCATAATAATTATAGGTAAACTATCTATGTTCTCAAGCCATCATTTATTATACCTTAGTGAGGAAGACTGCTCAATTACTTGCAAGGAGAGGGTATAATCGACAATAAAGGTACACGAATGCAAATAAAATACTCACAAAGACTCAGACTTATTAATATTAAGAATATATACCAAGATATTTTAAATAATTAAAAAATATAATAAACAACCTGCATTAATTATATTTTTTTCAAATTAAATGTATACCATTTTGTAAAATATAACCCTTTCTTGCAGTTTATCACCTTTTAGGTGTGTTTTAGTTTCTATTAGCATTATTATTGGTAACTTTATTTATAAAAATTAAAGATTAATTTAATCCCTACTTTTATGAGCGCGTTGTATCACTTGAATCAAAATTCTACTGAGGATAATTTAATAAATATTGTTTTACAAGTCAATGCCGACAATTGCACTGAACTTATCCAACATCTAGTCAATCTAAAGCTAGACTTCAAATTCTACTCCTCTCATAATAAACAAGTTATAAATGAAGAAAATAAATTTCCATATGTACCTAACTCTTCCATGAAGAAAATAATGGAGACCGTGTATCACAAATATATTGTAAATAATATTGAGAATATACCTCCTACCCAAGAGTCGATTGCCAATGAATTAGGTATTAGCTATGGGACATTCAAAACCCATTTTAAAGAGGCCTTTGGAAAGCCTTTTTATCAACTATATACTGAAAAAAAAATGGAATATGCAGCTCGTTTACTTATACAAGGATTGAAAGTTGTTCAAGTTTCTGACCGAATCGGCTATTCACACCCTATTAAATTCAATAAGATGTTTCAGAAACATTTTGGTATTACTCCCAAAAAATTCCAGATGACTAAATTTAAAGAAGCCCGTACCAAATCCCTTTAATCAAACCTCCCTATCACCCTACTTTGTTAGATAGCCCTCCAAAGAGGGCTATTTTTTTGTAAGCATTACGATACAGGAACTTATATCACTCAGCTAAAGCATGAGGGCGCAAAAAAACACTCCGCTCATTTGAACGGAGTGTCTAACAATCAACTAATTACTTATTTCCTTTTCTTGTTAATGGTAAAAGGAATACAAATATCAACAGGGCAGCAATTCGTACCCGCTTCGATGATAATCGGACAACAACCCTCTGCAGGACATGTATTGCTGGTTGATGTATAAGTGTACGTACCCACCTCGCTCAATAATACAGTATTGCCTGTCGAAATAGGGGTAGTTCCACCGTTTTTAAACCATTTCACATTTGTATACTGAGCAGGTACACTCGCCTGTACTTTCTCTCCTACACACAATTGCATTGGTACCGTAAAACATACTCGGTCGATATCGTCTTCTCCTTCAGTGCCATTGCCTGGCGTAGAATCCTCATCAGGTTCGTTGGTTTTGCTGATCTCGGCCTTATTGAACCAAATGCCTCCAAGCAGTACTTTCACCCGAATTCTCAGCGTTACCGTATCGCCATTGGCCCCAACATTGCCAATAACCCATTGGTGCGTCGTGGGATTGTAGCTGCCTCGCGTCGCACTGCTACTCACGTATTCTACCCCTGCACTCAAGGTATCATTCACTTCTACTCCTGTCGCAGGCGTGGAAGATTCGTTCCATACCTTCAAGGTGTATTCTACCTCATCCCCTACTTTCGCTTGTTTTTTGTTGATGAGCTTTTTCAAAGCCAAATCAACTTTCTCCGTGCTGCAGTATACCGCAGGGAAAACAATTATTTTGTCGGCACAGCCCGTCTTCTTAACCGTCAACGTCACATTTGTTCCCGTCGGCAGACCTATCACCTGCCCATTGCTGACCGTGCCATGACTGCTCATTAACGTAGCCCCCGGACTCAATACGTAGTTTAAATGATAGCTGCTGCTGCCATCACATACCGGACCGCTCACGCTCAAAGAAGGGTTCTCACATGGATCACTGCAATTGACCGGCTTGGGAACAATATTCGTCGATACACAAGTACCGTCGGTAGCTCGAATCGTCAAGTCTTGACTAATTGGGATATTAATCACGCTATTGCCACTAATCGTCCCTGCACTCACCGTTACTGTACCACGATTCGCGTAGAAGCTCACGCTGTAGGTATTGTTGCCTTCACAAGCTGGCTGACCTACAATCAACATAGGAAGCGTACAGTTGGGATTGGTCTGACAGCTGGCGGGTCCTTCTATGCTCAGACTTGTCACACAACCCGCTGATTGGGTGGCGGTGATAGTCACGTTGGTTCCTACCGGAATGCCCGTGATCATGCCGTTGCTGACTGTGCCTGCACTGGCGGTTACGTTCGAAACGCTGCTGTAGTAAACCACACTGTAGGTAGTGCCGCTACAAACAATATTACCCGTGGTCAGGATCGGTTTGATACATAAAATATTGATCACTTCGGGATCGGAATCATCTTGGTCGTTGCCGTTTTGACCGTCTTCGTTAATGACGTCGTTCTTAGGCGTACCATCGTTGTTTGGATTGTTATCTGGACTGCTGTCTACATCCGTGCCACCCGTTGCACTGCTGATCTCAGCCGTATTCGTCAGGCTGCCTGTCACACCCGCGTTCACCGTAAAGGTGATGTCGCGCGTGGTGCTAGCTCCCGCCGCCAAACTCCCAATCGGTGTGTTCAAAGTAGCTATGCCACCTGATAC
>NZ_AUIF01000079.1 GCF_000423565.1 Runella zeae DSM 19591
TTCCGATGCCAAAACTAATAGCAAGAACATCATAAGTAGTCGCTACTTTATAATGATATAATAAAAAAAACAAAGCTTCTTTTGAGTTTTGAAATATACTATTGTTACCAAACCCATTAGGAAATCCTGATAGAACTGTTGGAGTATAATAACAAGAAAACTTTTCAGATAACCTATTAAACTCCTCTTTACTAAGGCCTGTTGTAGCTCGAAAATCTCTATCAGATTTTATATTACTAAATATACTAATTCTTTGTGATTTCATAATAACTTATTAAAATGTTAATTACCGCAAATATATCATAAAATATTGATTATCAGCAAAAGAACAAGTCTATTTTTTAACTGATTTAAATAGGAATGATAGTGCTCTTCTTGATTTATACGATGAACGATGCGTTCTAAATCATGTAGAGGGGCTGATATTAGTTCCGGAAAAGTAATATTATCTTCTTCAATAGTTTGAATGAACTTGTCCAAACCTTTAATTAAATGCTCTATGGTAGATATACTTCTCCCTATCAGATGCTGTAAATATCTTAACTTATTTTTCTCAAATTCGAGTTGAACTTCAATTTCCTTTTCTTTGTCCTTTTTTATACTTCTATAATAAAGCCAAATAGCACTTCCAGCCCCAATAAATCCACCTATTAAATTTCCAACAACATCTGGAATAATCTCAGTCCAAGAGAATCCAGTCTCACTATAAAATTCACCCGATTGAAAAATGATGTCAAATAAAAATATCATAGAATCTGCCTATTAATTTTTAATTTATGCCACCGCAAATCCCGTATCGGGCCGAACCACAGGTGAACGAAAACCCAGTACGATGTCTTCTTTTGGAATACCTGCTTCGAGTAATTGCTCTGCTACCACTAGGTCGGTACCATCATAATGAATCCAAACTTTGCCAGAGGATGCGACTTCCATGTGTAAAATTGGCCCGTAAAGTCGGCGTTCATTGTGCCAGTCATTTTGAAAAAGCAGGTATTGTCCATGTATATCATCCTTAATCATTTGCACATGGAAGGGCTGAGTCGCTGATTGAAAATCTTCTACTATGGTGTCCATAATGCCCTGAACAACTGATTTATAAATAGTTAGCTTATCCATTTTTCTATTTTTTCTTCTTTAACGTTATAAACAATAATCTTCAGATGATACCGCTCTATTACCTTGAGAGTTAGGGGTTCTTCAAAAAGAGTATCATAAATATCCAGAGGGACGGCTAGAAACAATATCCGTTGTGGTTGAGTCTCTTCAATAGCGAGTTGATAATAATTGAATTGCCCAAGGGCTTTATAAAACTCATGAATTTCAGATAAGCCAATAAAGCTCTTTATTTCAATTGCAATTTGTTGATTTCCTTTTTCTGCTCCAATTAATCTTTCTGCTCCTAAATCAACTTGAATGGTTCTTTTCAAAGTAGGTATGAAAAGTGGGTCATGAGTGATAGTCCAACCTTCTGTTATGAGTGCCTTTTTTACAAGTTGATGGTATTTGTCTTTAGCCATAAAGTATAGGTAGCTTCTGCGATAACTCCATATGATACAAGTTCCTATCCAAAGTTACGGTTTTCTGCTAGAAAGCGGAAGAGGATAGGCGCTAAAATTGCGATGTAGTGTGTTGGCACGAGGGCTTAGCCGCCATGTCAATCTTGCGCCGATGAATGTAAAATCCACGAAAAACTTATATAAGAGGTACGTTTAGCGAAGAGCGAATAACCTAAAATTGCACAATAGCGACACAAAATCAGTAATTAACTAAGATTAGGATTGTGGAAATGTGGGACGTTCTGCTATATTTGCCCGACTTTATTGTATAAATATTCAACTAAACTTTTTAACTCTTCGCATGAATAGTATCGTTTACCTTGTCCCGGCTTTTGGGGCTATTGGGCTTTTGTACACCGCTTGGCGCTTCAACTGGGTTTCGAGCCAGCCTGCTGGTGATGCCAACATGCAGAAACTTTCGGGCTATATTGCCGATGGTGCCATCGCATTTTTGAAGGCTGAATGGAAAATCTTGGCCTATTTTGCCATTCCAACCGCCCTTGTTTTAGGGTATTTGGGAACCCAAGAAGGAACCCCCGAAAACCCCATCCACTCCTCACCTCTTATTGCCGTTGCCTTTTTGATTGGGGCGTTGCTGTCGGCTACGGCTGGATATATTGGCATGAAAGTCGCTACCAAAGCCAATGTTCGCACGGCACAAGCGGCACGGACGTCTCTTGCCAAAGCTTTAGAAGTATCATTTACGGGTGGCTCCGTAATGGGCATGGGCGTAGCTGGCTTGGCCGTTTTGGGCTTGGGTGGCTTGTTCATTTTATTTTATAATCTTTTTGCTGCGGGCCAGCCCCTCACTTCTGACGAAATGAAAACAGCCATCGAAGTCTTGGCTGGATTTTCGTTGGGAGCCGAGTCTATCGCACTTTTTGCGCGCGTAGGTGGTGGTATCTACACCAAAGCTGCCGACGTGGGAGCCGACCTTGTAGGTAAAGTAGAAGCAGGTATCCCTGAAGATGACGTCCGCAACCCTGCCACTATCGCCGACAACGTAGGCGACAACGTAGGCGATGTAGCTGGGATGGGCGCCGACTTGTTTGGCTCGTACGTAGCCACTATTTTGGCAACGATGGTATTGGGTCAAGAAATTGACGTAACCGACAACTACGGCGGTTTTTCTCCTGTACTACTTCCCATGCTGATTGCAGGTGTTGGTTTGTTGGCTTCGCTGGTTTCTACCTTCTTTGTACGTATCAAAAGCGAAACTTCATCCGTACAAAATGCCTTGAATATCGGAAACTGGGCTTCTATCATCATTACTTTTATAGCGTCTTATTTTTTGGTAAAAAATATTTTGCCTGAAACCCTCAACCTCCGTGGCTTTGCGTTTACTTCCAATGGGGTTTTCTTAGCAATCGTGGTTGGGTTGGTAGTAGGTGCGCTTATGTCTTATATCACCGAATATTACACAGCCATGGGCAAGCGTCCTGTGCTTTCTATCATCGAAAAATCAGGTACTGGGCACGCTACCAATATCATCGGTGGATTGGCTGTCGGGATGGAGTCGACCGTATTACCTATCATTACTTTGGCTGCGGGTATTATTCTTTCTTACAAATTTGCTGGATTATATGGCGTTTCTATTGCAGCGGCGGGTATGATGGCCACTACGGCGATGCAATTGGCGATTGATGCTTTCGGCCCAATTGCCGACAACGCGGGCGGTATCGCCGAAATGTCACAATTGCCTTCCGAAGTACGTGGCCGTACCGACAATCTGGATGCCGTAGGTAACACTACCGCTGCCACTGGTAAAGGATTTGCGATTGCGTCGGCAGCCTTGACTTCATTGGCGTTGTTTGCTGCCTTTGTAGGAATTGCGGGCATTACTCAAATTGATATTTACAAAGCTGACGTTTTGGCGGGCTTGTTTGTAGGCGGCATGATTCCGTTCATTTTCAGCGCATTGTGTATTTCAGCCGTAGGAAAAGCGGCCATGGAAATGGTAAACGAAGTACGTCGTCAGTTCCGCGAGATTCCGGGTATTATGGAATACAAAGCCGAGCCAGAATACGAAAAATGCGTGGCTATTTCTACCGAGGCATCTATCAAGCAAATGATTTTGCCTGGTGCTATTGCACTGATTGTGCCTGTACTTGTGGGCTTTACTATGGGACCTGAAGTATTGGGTGGAGTACTTGCAGGCGTAACTGTATCAGGTGTGTTGATGGGAATTTTTCAGTCAAACGCTGGTGGTGCTTGGGACAATGCAAAAAAATCATTTGAAAAAGGTGTAAATATCGACGGGCAGATGTATTATAAAAAGTCAGAGCCACACAAAGCATCGGTGACAGGAGATACCGTAGGTGACCCTTTCAAAGATACCTCAGGTCCTTCCATGAACATCTTGATTAAATTGATGTCGATCGTATCATTGGTAATCGCGCCCTACATTGCCGTAAAAGGGGATCACAGCCATGCCACCAAAGCACCTGTCGAAATCAAAGTTGAAAACCAGTCAGCTTCTCTTACCAAAGCTACTGCCCTCAAACTTGATAAACCCACTTTGACTTCTTTATCAAAATAATTTTCGAACGCTTACCCACATTAAAAGCCTTATCTCTTCCATTTGAGATAAGGCTTTTTGTTTTGGACTTTTGTTCATCCTACCTTTGTATCTCCTTCTAACCACAAACCCAAAAATCTGTTATTTCCTCAAGCATCATGAACCTGACAAAAATAGTTTCTCTCTTTTTCGCCCTTTTGTTTACCTATTTTGTAGTAGTGCAGTACAACGACCCCGACCCCGAAATATGGATGCCTGTTTATGGGATTGCGGTAGCGGCTTGTCTGAGCATTTTCTTTGCCAAAGCCCCGCGTAGTTATGTATTTGTGATTATGACCTTGGCCTATTTTTTTGCAGCTTATCAGCAGTGGCCCCCGCAATACGAAGGCGTGTTTTGGGGTGAAATGCAAATGCGTAGTATCAATATCGAACTAGCCCGCGAATCGCTCGGTTTGGTCATTTCGGGAATGGGAATGTTGGTGATGGCATTTTTACGTAACAAATTGGTCGTAGAGACGTAACATGTTACGTCTTTGATTGTCGGATATTGTAGAAACGAGAGACGTAACATGTTACGTCTCTACAATATCTATTTATTTCTATCAATCGTATATTGCACCAGACCTTCCAAGGATGTTCGGTACATAGACTCGGGGAAAGAATGTAGAATGGTACGGGCCTCTTCCACTAGCTTCTGCATCTGCTGAGTGGCATACTGAATCCCTCCCGATTCTCGCACAAACTTAATCACCTCAGCTACTTTTTGAGGCTTATCGCTGTGATTTTTGATGAGGTTGATGATATGTCGCCGATTGCTCCATGTCGTTTGTTTCAAAGCATAAATCAACGGAAGAGTCATTTTCTTTTCTTTGATATCGATCCCCAAAGGCTTGCCTACTTCGGCTTCGCCAAAATCAAATAAGTCATCTTTGATTTGAAACGCAAGCCCTACTTTTTCCCCAAATTGGCGCATTTTTTCTACCAAATCGCTAGAAGCACCCGCCGAACTCGCCCCTACCCCACAACAAGAAGCAATCAAAGAGGCTGTTTTTTGACGAATAATTTCAAAATAAACCTCTTCCGTAATATCCAAACGCCGCGCTTTAGCCAACTGAAGAAGCTCTCCTTCGCTCATTTCACGCACTGCATTAGAGACGATTTGCAAAAGCGTAAAATCCCGATTATCAACCGAAAGTAACAAACCCCTCGACAGAAGATAATCCCCTACCAATACCGCAATTTTGTTTTTCCATAGGGCATTGACCGAGAAAAATCCGCGCCGATAGTTGGACTCATCCACCACATCATCGTGCACAAGCGTAGCCGTATGTAACAATTCAATCAGGGCAGCCCCTCGGTAGGTACTTTCACCAATGGTGCCGCTCACCCCCGCCGTCAAAAACACAAACATCGGTCGCAGTTGCTTACCTTTTCTACGTACGATGTAGTTCATGATTTGGTCGAGCAGCATTACTTCGCTTTTCATAAACTGCCGAAATTTTCGCTCAAAGGCTTCCATTTCAGAAGCAATAGGGGCTTGTATGTCTTTTAATGAGAGGGGCATCATTTCGTTGGTAGCTTACAATAAACCCTCTTGGAGGGTCACCGTCACCTAAGGAGCAAATTATTGTATTTAAATCTTTTTTGGGTTTGTTGTCAGCCAAACGCCAAATTTGGTACAAAATCTGTTAACATTACACCAAACTTCAATAATTTGTTTCGGGCGGACGCCATTTATTCATCGAATTTGATAAATTTCGCCGCTCGTTCACATCAACAGTACAACAATATGAAGGCATTAGTATTAGGAGGTGGCTCCCTCAAAGGAGCTTTTCAAGTAGGAGTAATTCAGGCAATTTTAGAAAAAGGCTTTGAGCCTGAAATGGTATATGGCGTTTCAGTAGGAAGTCTGAACGCGAGTTACATGGTCAATGAAGCCAGTAAAAAGTCAATAGAATCTAAGAAAATCGACTGGCCCACCATTAGCCGCCAATTGATTGAATTTTGGGTCAAAAACATCACTAAGCCCGAAGACATTGCTTTGATGCGTTCGCGCTTTACCTTGGGTGTCGATACCCTAATGAGTCGTTTTGATGGGCTGCTTGATACTACTCCCCTCCACAATCTAGTCCGCAACAATATCGATCCATTTATTTTACGAAATAGCCCAATCAAAATCAAAGTCGGCGCAGTAGACGTCATCAGTGGCAAGATGGTATATGCTAGCCCTCAAGATGAGCATTTTGTAGAATACGTGATTGCGAGTAGTTCGTTGCCTACTCTCATGCCTGCCGTCACAATTGCAGGTCAACGCAAATCTGCCTACCTCGACGGCGGTATGCGCGTAGTAGCCCCCCTCAAAGCAGCCCTCGAAGACGGAGCCACCGAAATCGTGTGTGTGGCTTGCCATGCCGAGCATATCTACAACGAACCCGTCAATTATCGCAATTTATTCAAACTCCTCGACCGTGTCAAAGACATCAACGTCAACCAAATCGTGAATAGTGACATCGCTTGGGCGCAGGCCTATGTCGAAAAAGAAGGATTGAAAGGCCGCCAACTCAACTTGACGGTGATTCGACCACATGAGCCACTGCACCTCGATATGCTCAAATTCAACTCCGACGACATCGTCAGACTTATCGTGCAAGGTTACCAAACGGGCTACGAATACCTCCAAGCGCATGGATTGCCTTGTTTACCCCCCAAAACAAATTCTGCGGTACCTACTTCAGAAGACAGTAATGGGTTTGAATAAGAGAATAGCTATGAGAAGTTGGGCGTAGTTTTTTACTAGAGACCGTAAACAGACTCAAAAATAATGGCATATGTAATGGTCGACATAGAAAGTGATGGACCCATTCCGGGAGACTTTTCTATGATTTGTTTTGGAGCCGTTTTAGTGGACGAGCAACTTGACAAAACATTTTATGGAAAACTTAAACCCATTTCCGAAAAATTTATTCCTGAAGCGCTCACTGTGTCAGGATATTCAAGAGAAGAAACTTTAGCTTTTGAAGAACCAAAACTCGTAATGACAAACTTTGCAAACTGGATTAAAGAAACTTGCAAAGATAGACCCATATTCATTAGCGATAACAATGGTTTTGATTGGATGTTTATTTGTTGGTATTTTCATCATTTTACAGGGACAAATCCATTTGGATTTAGTTCTCAAAACTTAGGTAGTCTTTATAAAGGAATTGAAAAAGACACTTTCAAAACATTCAAACATTTACGAAAAACAAAACATACACACAATCCAGTAGATGATGCCAAGGGAAATGCAGAAGCCCTACTGACAATGAAAAAGGAGCTTGGATTAAAGATAAAGTTCTAGTGGCCGCATATTACAATAAATTACTATTCTAAAGTATTTTTTCTCAACTATGAACATCAACATTAGAAAGGGCACGCCCGAAGATGTACCCTCCGTATTTGAACTTGTGAAAGAACTTGCTCTCTACGAAAAAGCCCCCGAACAAGTCACCAATACCGCCGAAATGATGCTGAAAGATGGTTTTGGGCCAGAGCCTATTTTTGGACTTTTTGTGGCCGAAGTAGATACCAAAGTCGTTGGAATTTCGCTGTATTATTTTCGCTACTCTACTTGGAAAGGCAAACGCCTCTACCTCGAAGACATCGTAGTAACGGAGGCAATGCGGGGCTATGGTCTGGGCAAAAAACTCTTCGACGCTACGGTCGAAGAAGCCAAAGCTACCCACTGCACTGGCATGATGTGGCAAGTGCTGGACTGGAACAAACCTGCTATTGATTTCTATGAAAAATACGGCACTCGCTTCGACGGCGAATGGATCAATTGCCACCTTGATTTTTAAAGTATGTCTATCGCTCAAAATATCCAACAAATCCAAAATAGTCTTGGCTCCAACGCCAAACTCATCGCCGTTACCAAAACCAAGCCCGTATCTATGCTCATGGAGGCTTACGAAGCTGGTTTTAAACGATACGGCGAAAACAAAGTGCAAGAAATGGTGACCAAGTATGAACAAATGCCCAAAGACATCGAATGGCATTTGATTGGTCATTTACAAACCAATAAAGTCAAATACATGGCTTCGTTTGTAGCTATGATTCACTCCGTGGATAGCCTCAAGCTGCTGCAAGAAATCAATAAGCAGGCGGCCAAGCATGAGCGAGTGATTGACTGCTTGCTACAGATTTTTATTGCCCAAGAAGAAACGAAGTTTGGACTTTCGGAAAGCGAAGCCAAGGAACTCCTGACCTCCGATACCTTCAAAGCCTTGAAAAATGTACGCATCGTAGGACTCATGGGCATGGCCTCCAATACCGACAACCTTGCCCAAATTCGCCAAGAATTCAGGGGATTGAAGCAGTTTTTTGACGAACTCAATGCCACAATTTGCGCCAACTCCCTTAGCGAACTATCGATGGGCATGAGTAGCGACTACCCGATTGCGGTCGAAGAAGGCAGTACCCTCGTTAGGGTCGGAAGTGCTATTTTTGGGTCGCGTTGAGAGCATTTTCGCCCCCTTCGGGACCATAAAATAGCACCCAAGTTGAGAAATTTTCGCTAAACTCCACAAATCGATGCTCAGCCTGCGCAGGCACAAACAAAAAATCACCCGTTTTGACCTGCGTCTTTTGGCCTTCTAGCTCAAATACCGCCTCACCCGCTGCAATGATATACACTTCATCGCGCGAGTGAGGCGTTTGTTTGTCTTCTCCTTCGGGATGATATAGCTCCACCGAAAGTGTACCACGCCGAAATACTTCCAGAAAAACCGCCGAAACTTCTCCAAGTTTTTGGTGCGCCTCTGCTAAACTTACTTTGTTTGCAAACATGACCATT
This sequence comes from Runella zeae DSM 19591, assembly GCF_000423565.1. GTDB lineage: Bacteria > Bacteroidota > Bacteroidia > Cytophagales > Spirosomataceae > Runella > Runella zeae. The sequence goes on from NZ_AUIF01000079.1 coordinate 8,909, forward strand.
CTCTATAATTCTTTTTCAAATATGCATATCGAATAATTGGCTCCAATAAAAAAGCGATTACTTGTAAAAATAGGGAAGCTACCTGCTCCAAAAATATCAAGGTATTCTTTGAATTTCATATTTTGTAACCATGTAATCTCTTTTCTTTCTATGTTAAAACCTCCCACAATATTATCAGAACGGTGTACACCAGATGTAAATACAAGATTACCTTCATGGTAACGCATGGTAAAAGCCTGCACATCTTTTTTACCATATTTGAGGTAAGGGGAGTTTTCAGACGCTAAATCTTCAAACTGAAGCACTTGACCTGTTTGGATGTCTAATTCTAAAAAATAACTATTTTGAAAACCATATAAGCGCGTCTGATTTTCGTTGGTGTCCATGTTATAAAGAATGCTAGGATATGAAAAACCTTCTCGGTTGGTAAAAGCGGTACGCCCCACGCGCCAGCGTGTTTCTCCCGTGTGGACATCTAAGCCTATCACAGCCGGGCTCGGGGTTTCGACTCCTAGCACTACTAAATCCTCAAATACACCCAGTAATTTTACAATCTGTGATACATCCCCTTCTTTACCTAGCTTTGACATATCAAGGCTCCACACTTCTTCGCCACTCTTTCGGGCATAGCAGGTTAGATAACCATTGATCACCCCGCCGATACTACTTGTATTTAGTACATACAATGAGGTGAACAAGGTCATGGGTCCAAAACCACTTTT
>NZ_AUIF01000080.1 GCF_000423565.1 Runella zeae DSM 19591
TGAGTCATGTATAAATGTATATCTATTCATGTAGAACCTCAAAGTGTATAAAATGTATATTCATTCATGTGTGGATAAGTATTTATCGTACTGATAAACAGAGAGTTGAATAGTTATTATTGTTGATAACTCAGCATAAAATGTATATCCATTCATGTAAAACCATCGTAACTGACCTCAGAAAATGAATACTGGCATAGGGTAATATACATTTTTGGAGATAATGTATATCCATTCATTACTGAATAAGAGTTAATTAATTGATAATCAACATACTTGAAAAGATAAAATGTAAATAAATTTTGAGCGTATTTACATTTTATCTAAGTTTGCTTGAATTCTAAACCTAACAAACAACCAATGGCAAAGAAGACCAATTCGGAATACATTGAAGACTTGCAGAATAATTCCGATGTGGTCATTCTGAATAACCCCATTGCAACGCCCACCTTTATACGTCAGTTGTCGAAAAGTAAAAAAGCGGAGATTAACGAAGTATATACACCTAAGTTATTCTACGAAATTGCTTCACGACTCAAACCATCAGACTTAGAAAACCTGAGTCGTAATACAAACATTGTATTAACACTTGAAATTAAAGACTTTTTAAAGAGCATTCAAACGACCAACACATCGGGCTATTCGTACTTGATTGACTCCATCAAGATGTTACAGACTACGCTTGTGGAATGGATAGAAGGTCGAGAAACCATCATCGTACCCATTATTTCGCAGAGTGTACATAAACACGATTCTGGAAAGATTGACCTCTATATATCGCATGATTTAGCGAAGCAGATTTTGCAGGTAAAGGAAACCGAGAATTTTAGCTTCTTCAAGAAAAACGTATTTGCCTTACAGACCACTCGCTCTATCAAGTTATTCCCTTTTTTTAGCAGTTGGAAGAACTATGGTCGCCCCATTGACGTGGACTTGAAGTCATTCAAGGAAAAATTGGGCTTCAATAAAGCGGTTTATTCTCGTTTTTCGTCTTTAAAAAAACACGTCATTGATCCAGCGATTCAGGAGATAAACGAGAAAACCGACTTGTTTGTGAAATATGAGTTGCTCGGTAATAACTTAGAATCAAAAAAACCACGAGTAACGGGCATACGGTTTTGGGTGTGGGAAAAGAAAAACTTGAAAGCCATAGAAGAGAAGAAAGCCAAGCAGGGTAGGGGAGAGGTAATCACGGACGTTGATAAGTACATAGAACAAGTAACAGCTGACTACAAAACTCGATTACGCAAACATGCCGACGAATTTTATGATCGCCTCTTGGGTAATGCTGCCAATAAGACTCACTATGGTGAATTGATTGCCAAATTTCAAGGGACGGCTTTGGTCAATCAGTTCAATATGATAACTGATGTGGAATGGATGATGAAAGAATTCTTTCGTATGTTTCCGTACCATGCCGAGTCATTGCGCTCGCTTTCGGCTATTCGATCTCACATAGAAGTTACGGAACAAGAATCTAAACAGCGAGGATTTTTGTTGTATTTTGAATTGGATGAAGGGTTTGGATTGAAAGTAACAAAGGCTATGTAATCAATGGGGAATTATCAATAAAGTAAGACCAGAATTGGTGATTTTTGGTTAGAGTAAAGTAGAAGCCTTATATATTCGTGGAGTGGTCCTGTTTAGACGGACACCTGTAATGCGTAATTTTGTACAATTATGGCAAATCAAGGTAAGAACAAACGGGGTCAAAAATATGACACCAGTTTTAAAGAACAAGTACTTCAAAAAGTACGCAACGGCCAGAGCATACCCAAAGTAGCTGCGGAATTGGGCATCAGTGAGGGTATCATTTACCAGTGGCAAGGTAAAATGGATTCCGATGACAAGCGAAAAATCAGCGATTTGGAGCGAGAGGTTTCTCAGCTACGTAATCAGTTGAAACAAGCAGAGATGGAACGAGATATCTTAAAAAAAGCGACAGCCATTTTTGCCAAGTCGGGATAATTGAGCGATATGAATTTGTAAAGCGAGAACAAAAAAAATATCCGATTAGAACCATGTGTAATATTCTTAATATCAGCAAAAGTAGCTATTACTCCTATCTCAAAGGGGAAAGTCATCAACAACCTATTGAAAGCGGTTTAGGTGCTGAATTACGGCAAGTCTTTCAGAGCCATAAACGTCGTTATGGTTCAAGAAGGCTGCACGCAGAACTGAAAGATATGGGTTATAAAATTGGCCGTCATGGTGTTCGTAAATTGCTTGAAGAGCAGGGTTTAAAGGCTATTCAACCGCTATCTTTTGTTCCTAAAACCACAAATAGTAAACATGGATTAGTGGCTTGTCCTAACTTGTTGGGTATGGGTTTTGAGGCCGTCAAGCCCTATCAGGCATGGGTTTCTGACATTACTTATATACCGCTCAAGGGTGCTAAATGGGCTTACCTGGCCGCTTGGACAGATATTTACACACGGAGAATTGTGGGTTGGGCAATAGATACTTCAATGACACAAGAGTTGATTATGGCCGCCTTAAGTAGTGCTGTTAGACGCTATAAACCTACTAACGGACTAACCCTTCATTCAGACCGTGGAGGACAGTATTTTGGTTTAAAGTTTAAACAACTCATTGACAAATACCAATTCAGACAAAGTATGGCAGGGGTTAAATCTGCCTATGAAAATGCTCATGCAGAATCAATTTGGGCAACAATTAAGCGTGAATTGATAGAAAAGGGAAGTTTTGAATCATTCGAAGATGCTAAAACCGAACTCTTTGACTACATTGAAGTTTATTACAACCGACAACGCAGACATTCGGCATTGGGCTATCTAAGCCCTGAAAATTTTGAACAAATCTATAACCAAAAACAATTAACTAACCTGCAAAGTAAAGTGTCCGCCATTTGAGAACCACCCCATCGTACTCAATTTTGACGCAATACTAACAATTAAGCCTGAATGCGCTTTTATAGCATATTCAGATTCTCACATAAAATCAAAACCCAATTTGGGTAATGTGTAGCCTTGGATGTACCTCTGACAGATATTGAACTTTTACAGTTAATCAAAAACCACAATCAAGCGGCGTTTGAGTCATTGTATCGTTTGTATTGGAAACGATTATATGATTTTGTTTACGTCAAAACACATGATGGGAATGTAGCTGAAGAAATTGTGCAAGATTTGTTTGTTACCCTTTGGGAAAAGAGAGATTCACTGTTAATACATAATATTCAAAGCTATTTATTTGCATCAGCTCGGAACCGTATTATTGATTATTACCGCCAAAAAACCTTTGATGAGTTGGACAACGTTGAGGTAGAAGATGTCAATGACTATCCCATTTTTTTAGAAGAACTCCAACAAGCTTTACAAGAGGCGGTAGAAAAATTACCACCTAAAACCAAAGAAGTCTTTCGCCTTAATCGTTTTGAGGGACAATCAACACGCCAGATAGCTAACCGTCTTCAATTGACTGAACGAGCCGTTGAATATCATATTACACAAGCACTACGTACACTCAAAACTTTACTAAAAGAGTTTCTGATAAGTGTCATTTACTATTGTTTATATAGTACTTTTTAAAGAACTTTCTGCGTTTTTGTTAGTATTGATATAATATTTCCGCTATTTTTTTTTCATATTTACGGTTAGCTCCTTTTTTCTCGTCTTATCTACAAACGCATTCAATTCCATGAGTAAAAAACACTTCCATAAGTTATTAAGTCGTTATCGACAAGGCGAGTGTTCTGAGCAAGAAAGACGCTTGGTTGATCAATGGTTTACCTTAATTGATGGTGAGAAGCCCAACCATACTTACGAAGACAGCCAACAAATTGAGAACCAAATATGGAAAGCCATTAAATCACGTCAAAATATAGAACCGACTTTTTCAAGTCACCAACCTTCCGTATTTTCTTTATGGCGTTGGATAGCCGCAGCCTCTGTATTATTAGGATTGGTATGGGGAGGTTATCAGTGGCAAAAACTTGACAGAACACTACTGCCATCTGTAGTTGTAAATCAAACAAAAGGTTTGAAAAAAGAAACAAATACATCTCAACAGCCCCAAAAACTAACCCTTGTTGATGGTACCGAAATTAGTCTCCAGCCCAACGCCAGTATTGAGTTCCCTGAACGTTTTGAAGGGACAAAACGTGAGGTCTTTTTAACAGGGAAAGCATTCTTCAAAGTAAAACGGAATTCGCAGAAACCGTTTTTTGTCTATACGGGTGAAGTTGTCACAAAAGTATTAGGAACGAGTTTTTGGGTAAATGCGCCCCAAGATAATCGCTCAGTTGAAGTAGCAGTATTGACAGGTAAAGTATCTGTCTTTCAGAGAGACGCTCGTAATGATTATATTTCTGAAAAAGTAAAAAGTGGTGTTATACTTACTCCAAATCAAAAGGTTTTTTACACCCAAAATAATCAAACCTTCGTGACAAGTTTGGTAGAGAACCCAGTACTGATTCCATCAGAAACACCTAATAAAGTTATGGAGCCTTCATTTATATTTGATGATACGCCGCTTAGTGAAGTAATGGCAAAGCTGGAAGAATCCTATGGAATTGAATTCATTTTAGAAAATGAACGACTCAGAAATTGCCTTTTTACTGCTGATATAACCAAACAACCACTATTTACCAAACTTGATTTACTCTGTGCTTCAATTAATGCCAGCTACGAAGTGCGTGGTACCAAAATACTGGTAAGTGGTAATGGTTGTGCTCAAGAATAAACAAATCTTTAAACCAATGCCTATGTCATAAAAAACATTCAAACAAAAATGAGCCGAATGTGCTGTAACACTTTCGGCTCGTTAGGTCACTCCTCCTAATACTTGGCAGTTGATACACCCCGAAGAGGGTGTGTAGAGGAGTCGTTTTGCCGATTTTTTTTAAATAGTCCAACAAAACCCCCAAAAGTAATGAAAAAACAATTATCAACCTCTCCTCTACTCAGGCAAATTATGAGGATAACACTTTTGCAAGCTTTCCTAATTATGGTAGGAATTTCGCTTGGATACGCTCACGATACTAATGCACAGGAATTGCTTGACCGTTCAATAAGTGTCAAGTTAGAAAACGTAGAAGTGCGAAAAGTATTAGATAAAATTGAAACAATCGCCAATGTTAAGTTTGTATTTAGTTCCAATAATATACGGGCGAATAGGAAAATAAGCGTGGCTGTTTCAGACCAAAAACTATCAGTAGTATTAGAGCAAATATTTAAACCACTTGGTATTTCATATCGAGTAATTGGTGGGCAAATACTACTCAATGTAGATGAAAATGAGCCTCAACCGACTTTACCAAAAAACGACGAAGCGGGAAACACTCCCGCTGAACTGACCGTCACAGGAACAGTGACCGATGAAAGTGGGGTAGCATTGCCCAGCGTAAATATTTTGATAAAAGGAACTCAGCGAGGCACATCTACTAATGCCGCTGGGGAGTTTAGTCTCTCTGTCCCCGACTCTAAGGCGGTCTTGGTGTTCAGTTATGTGGGTTATGAAAGCCAAGAACTAACCGTGGGCAATCGTGTTCGTTTGACTATTACACTTAAAGCTGATACCAAAGCATTAGGTGAGGTAGTTGTCGTCGGTTATGGCACACAAAGTAAACGTAACGTAACGGGGGCAGTGGCCACTGTAAAATCGGAGCAGATACGTCAAGTGCCAGTTATGAGTCCCGAACAAGCCCTGCAAGGACGAACAGCAGGGGTGCAGATCATGCAGTCGAACGGAGCACCAGGTGGTGCGGCTCAGGTACAGATTCGGGGTGTAAATAGTACCAATGCGGGAAGAAACGGCCCATTGTACGTATTGGATGGTGTTCCTCTTTTTGACGCAGGAGGACAAGTGACAGCTGGTGGTGGGAATGCTGCTACACCCGAAAGTAACCTCGGTAGTCCACTGGCGACACTTAACCCCAATGATATTGAATCTATTGATATTTTAAAAGATGCCTCTGCTACTGCTATTTATGGAGCAAGAGCTGCAAACGGTGTGGTGGTAATTACAACCAAATCGGGAAAATCAGGGAAGACTAAATTCAATGTGGATTACTATTACGGTGTTCAGCAAATGATTAACAAACTGGATATGCTTAATGCCACAGAAGGTATAGTGGTTCGGAATGAGGCACTTCTTAACACAGTGAGTGATTTTAATCGCTTTATCTATCCAGAGGCTTTTAACCCATTTACTTTTAATTCAAGCCCTTCATTTAAAAGTGTTGATTGGCAAAACGAACTCTTTCGTACTGCATCTATCCAAGACCTCAACCTATCAGCGAGCGGCGGAAGTGAGAAAATCAAGTATATGACGAGTGCCAACTACTTCAAACAGAACGGGATTTTTATCAATACTGACATGCGCCGGATTTCGGCTCGTTTCAACCTGGATGTGAATGCAACCAACCGCCTCAAATTTGGTTTGCGTTCGGCGGTTTCAAATCAAAGCGGAAACAATGTAGCTGATAATAACCCATTTCAGGGCACCCCTCTCCAAGCACTCAGTACCCCAGGGTTTGTACAGGCATTTAACCCAGATGGGTCATATTTTGGGCCTCTCATTGGTTCTGCTTTTTGGACTGACTTTAACAGGAATCCAGTATTTGAAGCTGAGAAGTTCTTACGCCCCTTGGACAGAAACCGAGTAAGTACCAACGTTTTTGTAGAATATGAAATTATTGATGGACTGAAATTTAAATCATTAGCAGGGGTAGATTTTACAACGCTGAACCAAAAAAACATTCAATTTGCGCAGCCTCGTGGGCCATTATTTACAGTGGCTGGACCAGATATGGCCCCTACTGGCCATCGAATAGGTTTTAATAATACTCAATCGTTAAACTGGGTACTTGACCAAACGCTGACCTACAATCGTACAATCCGTGAAGATCACCAAATAGAGGCATTACTCGGTTTTTCAGCCCAAAATTTTCAAACTAAAAACTATTCTGGGCGTAGCGATGGCGCATTAAATCCTAATCTTTTGTTAGCAAGTAGTGGTGGGCAAAACATTCTTATGTCAGAAGGTTATGCTGAGGCAGGTATTGTGTCGCAATTTGTAAGGGTTAATTACAATTACAAAGGCAAATACTTACTAACAGGTACAGTTCGGAGAGATGGTTCTTCGAATTTTGGCCCTGCTAATCGGTACGGCTATTTTCCTGCCATTTCGGCTGGGTGGCGAGTTTCTGATGAGCCTTTTATGAAAAACCTTGATTTCTTGACCGATGTTAAGGTTCGTGCAAGCCATGGGTTAACGGGTAATCAAGATATTGGCTCTTTTGGCTTCTTGGCACGAATGGGCGCCGCTAACTATACTTTTGGAGGGACATTTGTAAATGGAGCGTCACCTAATTCATTGGCAAACGACAATCTCCAATGGGAAGCTAACCAAAAAACTGATTTGGGTATTGATTTCAGTATTTTGAAAGGGCGAGTGAATGTTACGGCTGATTATTTCATCAATAATTCTAAAAATCTATTGATTGGCATTCAGATTCCACAATTTTCGGGTTTTTCGAGTCAGATTGCCAACTTAGGTACTATTCAGAACAAAGGATTTGAATTTGCCCTTAATACTCAGAACTTAACGGGTGCATTAAAATGGAATACTAATTTCAACATTAGCTTTGTTCAAAACAAAGTCCTTGATTTAGGTTTGACTGCATCGGGTGGCCCACAAGAAACTTTTGGCTTTACGCCGGCGGGTGCTGCTGGACCCGTAAACGTAACTCGCAATGGACTGCCCATTGGTTCGTTTATTGGCTGGAAAACTAATGGAATATTCCAAACCGATGAGGAAACAAAAGGCTATCCTACTTGGAACAATACAGTAACAAGAGCAGGTGATGCCAAGTACGTAGATACTGATGGGGACGGGAAAATTACTGACTTAGACCGTGAAATATTAGGCTCGCCCTTTCCGAAGTTCTATGGTGGTATGACCAATGATCTTACCTACAAGAACTTCTCACTTAACGTATTTGCCAACTTTGTTTACGGTAATTATATTTTTAATCAATCTCGCCTACAACGTGAACAGTTTTTGAATTATGCTGGTGGATTAGCAAACTTAGACCGTTGGCAAGGGCCAGGTACGGGTAATGGCAATACTCGTCTAACTGCTGGGGCACAGTCACAGTATAACCGTTTGACATCCTATCGTTTTATCGAGGATGGCTCGTTCTTACGAATTCGTAATATCACTTTTGCCTACCAAGTGCCAAGTAAAATACTATCAAAAGCTCGAATTGAGTCTTTAAGACTGTATGCCAGCGTGAGTAATGCGCTTACTTTCACTAAGTACCAAGGCTGGGATCCAGAAGTAAACAGTAGTGGTAGTAACGTACTAAACGGTGGTATTGACCAAACAGGCTACCCAGTAGCTCGAACTTTCCAAGTGGGTTTTAACCTTCAATTTTAATCAACTCTGAACAATGAAAAGAAGCATATATTTATTGGCATTGGTATTGTTTTCAACCACGGCCTGCAACGAAGTACTCGAACCTAAGCTCAGTGATACGGGTCAAGTAGGTGTAGCAGATTTTTACACCGATTTTTTAGGAGCATTTCAAGGAATCAATGGCGTTTATACTTCTTTGAGAGGAGTTTATAGCCGATTCTGGATTACAGATGCACTCAGTGATGATGGGCAAATAAGTTCGGGAGGGGATCAAGCATTTGCCGATTTGGAGTTTCAAACTGTACAATCTAATTCAAGTATTGCAGCTGCGTTATGGGCGCAGAGTTACATTGGGGTTTACAGAGCCAATGTTTTTTTAGAAAGAGCACCCAAAATAGAAGGTTTGCAAGGTAATCAAGCAATTTTGAGAGACCAGTTTGTAGGTGAAGCTTACTTTATTCGAGCGTTATTGTATTATAACTTGATACGTTTATTCGGTGATGTACCATTAGTTACGAAAGAAATTACAGATACTCGAACCTTGAATATTCCACGTAACAGTGTGCAGGAGGTACAAGCACAAATTGAGAAAGACTTGTTAGAGGCTATTCGATTATTGCCAACTCGTCATCCCAATCCACGTCTCATTCAACCTATTGTGAATATTCCAGGAGGGCGAGAGGTAGGGCGTGCTACATTAGGAAGTGCAAAAACTTTATTAGCTGACTTATATTTGAGTCGTAACGAAAATGCCAAAGCCGAGACATTACTACAGGAGGTTGTAAACAGCGGTGTGTATTCTTTGAATGTACCATTTACTCGCAACTTTGAAGCCTTAGGCGGACCAGAAAACGGTACTGAGTCAGTTTTTGAAGTTCAATACGCTCCTGTTTCTTTACTGGCAGG
>NZ_AUIF01000081.1 GCF_000423565.1 Runella zeae DSM 19591
ACCATTACTACGAAAAATCCCCTAATTCAATATTTTACTCAAAAAAACAAAAAGATACTAAAAAAGTAATAAAAAATCCCTTTTTAAAAACAGAAATTAAAAAAAAACAAAATTTTTTCTGTTCTGTTTTTAATCTTTTTAAAAAAAACAAAATGTAAATAATGTCGGTAGGCATAACTATCTGAATTTCAGTGTATTATGAGCTTAACTATCACCATTACTACGTTAACTATCACCATTACTACGAAAAACACATTTTAACTATCACCATTACTACGTTAACTATCACCATTACTACGAACTATTATCACTATTACTACGAAACTTTTTGGGTATGAAAAAAAATGTGGATAACTCGCCAAAAAATGTGGATAACTTTTTTTATTCCTCTTTCCTCGCCCTTAATATCACCATTACTACGAAACTTTTTTTGCTGCTAAAACTATCACTTTGTTTTTTTGCAGTGATAGTTTTGTTTACTTTGTGACTTTATCTTTTTATTTTAAAGGAAGTTATGGCCAAAAAATCACATAAAAGCTATGCCAAAGAGGATGTTAGATTTATAAAAAAAGCGAATGAACTAGTAGAAGCCCGTTATAAATTTGACATATGGGAGACAAGAATCTTCGCTGTTACCCTTTCTATGATTCAGCCTTCAGACCCTGATTTTAAAGAATACAAAATCAATGTAGGGCAAGTCATCGAAGATTTTGGACTCAGTAAAGGAGGAGATATCTATCAATTTTTGAGGGATGCAGCTTTGAATCTTCAAAAAAAAATCATTTCTATTCACAGCGAAAGAAATGGCTACAAAACAGAATTAACGATCCCACTATTTTCAGGAATTGAGCGGGTAATTGATGAGCGAGCCAAGAAAGACACCGAAAAAAATATATGGGTAACCTTTGAACCTAGGCTAAAACCTTTCTTGCTGGAGCTCAAAGCTCGATATTTGATTTATGATATTCGAAGTATCCTGTCCATAAAAAGTGTACATTCTATACGCATCTATGAGCTACTGAAGCAATACGAAAAAATAGGAAATCGTATTTTTGATATAGACGAACTAAAACTCATATTAGGTATTGCTCCTAACGAATATTCTCTCTATGGTCACTTCAAAGATAAGGTCATTTTGAAAGCGCAAGATGACCTCAACACTAACAAAGAAACTGATATCAAATTTTCTTTTGAAGAAATCAAGCAAGGGCGCAAGGTAGTAAAGTTGAAATTTAATATCATACCACACCAACCCGAACGCCTTTCTACCGTGAGTTGGCCGCCTGCACAAATAAAAGAGGAACTCTCATTGGATGAACTAAGCGCACTGATTGAAGGGCTGATTCCAGAAGATACCCTTCGGCAGTGGGTCGCAAAAAGCTCTTTTGATGAAGTGAAGGTAGCAATCATTTATACTATGCAGAGAATCAAAGCAGGCGACAAAATAAAAAATGTGGCCGCTTACGTTTCAAAATTGATTTTTCAAAAGAGCCTTCCAGAATTTTTTGGTACTGTTCCGCCTGCCCAAAATAAAGTAGTAAAAGAGGCACAAATCCACCAAAAACAAGAAAGGTATCGCTTAGAGCAGCAACTAGAACGACTCAAAGTTGAGCATTATGAAACTCAAAAAAACATCGTAGAAGGTATTTTTAAGCATAACGAAGCCGTTAAGTATCAGATAATTGAGGATTTGAAATACAGTCGTGACTGGGATAGAAAACGAACCGACCAACAAAACTTAGAAAGAGAACATATAAAAACACTCATTTTTATGAAAGCAATGCAAAGATTCCCCGAGTATTTTGTAGCTCTCAATGAAACCTTTGAAGTTGAATCAACAGCGTTGAAAAAATCATTGAGACAACTTGGATGGATAGGTTAACAAAGAATTAATATCGTCAGACCGTATCCAATGAAAAGAAGATTTTAGTGTTGAATGTATTCGTTTGCTGCACATTATCACCTTTCAATGATACATTTAAGTTGATTTGCACGAAGTTTGTATAAATACTTTTAGGATGTTTTTACAATAAACAGAAGTCTTCATAAGTGTTATTTGGGTAAAGTATTGTTATCTCTCCGTTGGTATTTGCCGGCGGAGAGATTTATGAAAAGTGGTCTATTTGGCATTAAAATTGATGATCTTTCTCTTCCTCGCTGTGTATGGGTAAGGAGGGGTGTATTTATACAGAATGTGTACATTCGGAGCTATTCGACACCTAGAAAAAACAGCTAAACTTTCTTTTGTACAATTAGTGTAGGTGCATTCATAATTATAACCCCTTACAATTATGAATCGTAAATACACAGGTATTCCCCTGAGCGGCATCCGTGCTGGTCTCAGCGGATGGCTGGTGAGTATGATGGTTCTGTTTACTTTACCCATTTTAGGACAAATTTCGGGGAAAGTTTATCAGGACTTTAATGCCAATGGCATACAGGATATCACCGCCAGTTTCAATGAACCAGGCTATCGCGGTATCACCGTAACAGCCTATAATAGTAGTGGAACGCAAGTCGGTATGACTACGACCACTATCAATGGTACTTACTCCATACCCAATGTGACAGGCCCGGTAAGAATAGAGTTTACAGCCTTACCTTCCACTTACTTCAGTGGACCTCTAGGAGCGCAAAATGCGTCCACAGTGCAATTTGTGACGGCTCCCGCCATCAATGTAAACTTAGGTATCAATTATCCTGCCAATTTTTGTCAATCTAGCCCCGCACTTGCTACTCCGTGCTACCTCAATGGTGTAGCAAGTGGAAATGGAGATGTATTTGTCAAATGGCCTTATAATGACTCCGGAACCTCTGGTACTAACATCAAAAAGCTTGCCAATCAAACCCAAGCAGGAGCACTCTATGGGGTAGCCTACGACCGAGCTTCCCAAAAACTCTACAGTAGTTCGTTTGTCAAGCGCCATGTAGGATTGCCAGATTTAAACAACGATGGAAAGGGGGACTTAGCCAACATTTTTGTTACCAATACTACCACCAATACTACTACGCTTTGGCTTGACCTTAGTAGCCTAGGACTTAACTTTGGCACCATTGCCAATGATGCTGGCCGAGGTCTCAAGGGGCTAGACGAAGCTTCAAATGACCCTACCGCTTTTGGGCTGGTAGGTAAAGCAGGAATTGGCGATATTGATTTGTCGGACGACGGAAAGACACTGTATTTGACGAATTTGTTCGACAAAAAACTCTATGCTATTGATGTTTCCACCAAAACTGTGAAAGGTAACTGGACTGTACCACAAACCTGCTCAAACAACGAATCGGTCAATTTTGGTTTGAAATATTATCAAGGGAACCTCTATGTAGGGCAAGTGTGTACCGCACAAACCAGCCAAAACAGTGCGGATATCAAAGCGACCGTTTACAAATTTGATGGCGCCAATTTTACCGCTGTCTTGAGTTTTCCCCTTGATTATACGAAGGGGTATGTATTTATCAACTGTCCTTCGGCTGATGTCTCTAAATGGCACCCGTGGGCAAACGATTTTAGCAATTTTACTATTTGTGGAAATCCTCCCGGACTCACCACGCTTTTTTATCCCCAACCCATCTTGAGTGATATTGAATTTGACCCCACCACAGACAATATGATTCTGGGCTTTCGTGATAGATCCGGCGATCAGACCGGGCTCAACAACTTTCTACTTACAGGAGGACTTACCTCCAATGGCTATGGGTATGAAGGTATGACAGGCGGCGATATTTTGGCAGCTTCTCTTAATGCCAATGGCACTTACACCCTCGAACAAAACGGAAAGGTGGGTACCCTTACGGGAGGACTCGCCAATGGGCAAGGGCCAGGTGGGGGAGAGTTTTTTACAGGTGAAGATTTTTCCAACGGCCAGCAACTCAACCATCAAGAAGTCTCGATGGGGGCGCTTACGGTGCGGCCGGGTAGCCAAGAAATCGTTCAAACTATCTATGATCCTATCACGGGGACACCTGACTCTTATCGGAGCGGCGGTGTGCGGTTTTTTAATGCCCAAAACGGACAAGCGGTCGATGCCTTTCAATTATATCAAATTAATTCGGCGGGCACGTTAGGTAAATCTAATGGCTTGGGCGATTTGGAGCTATTGTGCGATTTGTCTCCGATTGAGATAGGAAATCGGGTGTGGAAAGACCTAAACAACAACGGCATTCAAGACGCTGACGAACCGCCGCTCGTGGGCGTGACCGTCAAATTGAGCGATGCTACGGGTAATGTATGGGGTACTGCAATCACCGACGCTAAAGGGGAGTATCGCTTTTCGTCGGCACCAGGTTCGAGTACAGCAAGTGCAAAATATGGCTTGCCTATTTTACCCACTACTAATTATACCCTTAAAGTAACCTCCTTAGGCAATGACCCATCGGTACAAGGGGTTGGATTGACGAGTGTAAGCCCAGTGATTGGCGAAACCGCCAATGCTACCAATACAGGTGGGACGCTTCATAACAGCGACGCATTTATCGTGGTGGGTTTTCCTACGATTTATCTTAAAACGGGCGTAGCTGGGGCCAACAATCATACCTATGATTTTGGTTTCAAAAGCCTTGTCTTTGATTTGGCTTTACGCAAGCAGCTTTCCATAGCCCAGATGGCTACTTTAACTCCAGGCAGCACCGTGACATTTACCATAACCGTATTCAATCAGGGCACGCTCAATGCTAGCGATGTTCAGGTGACGGATTATGTACCAGTGGGTCTAACGCTCAATGACGCCAATTGGACGCTTGTGGGTAGCCAAGCCACCCTCAAAACGCCCATTGCCACTCTAGCGCCGGGCGAAAGCACGACTCGTACCATCACCTTCACCATCAATGCTAATGCAACAGGTACCATATTCAACCTCGCCGAAATTAGCAGTGCCGAAGGAGGAACAGATGTCGATAGCCATTTGGATACTAACCCTACGAATGATAAAAATACCAGAAACGACGAGATCGGCGAAAATGGTAAGAATGGCGGGGATGAAGATGACGCTGACTACGAAACCATTACCATAAGATGCCTAGAGGGATGTGTACCAGTTAATGCCGTAGTTCAGCCCTAAAATTTTATTTACCCCTATATTTTAATATAGTGTGTTGTCGACTCCCTATGAGCAAAGCTCATAGGGAGTTTTGATAGTATCTACCTCTGCGTTGGCACAATATTTGTTGAAGGCGGGCGGCTGCTCTGTAAAATAAATTTTGAATAATAGGCTCTCTGAATGTGTCCTTTCGATTCATGTTGTCACCTTTCAAGCCGTTGAATGTGCTTAATAGTACAATCCTTGAAAGCATACTGTCAAGGTGATAACTATACCTGCATTGAATTTATGGCTGGGACATTGAGAAAAACATAGTCCTAGTTTTTCATTTTTTTGCCCTATCATATTCCATTTTGGGGGTAAGGTTTGGTGAAGAAGATGTAAAAGTCAATGCGACAAAACAATCTAACCTTTTATCCCAACTTTGAGAAAATGAGAAGAAACACTACTGACAAGACGATTCCTAACGCTTACATCTCACATTTAACCTAAAACTTTTATATAACAGACTTTTAATCAATTTTTTAGCGCGTATCACTTTAACTTATCACTTTTATGAAATCGAATTTTTCACGTTCACTTTTTGCGGCATTTTTGATTGTAGCCGGTTATGTCGGCTCCTTTGCCCAAACCACTGTTACACTGCCAGCTATTCCCTGTTCCAATTGCAACGGACCGGGGGCATTTGCTACATCAGCTCCTGCCTGTACCTCTGGGTTGGTCGGCGCTCCACTAACCATGTCTTGGGGCGCCGCTTCCGGTGCTACCTCGTATACCATTATGATTGCCACCGATGCCGCGCTCTCCCAAAATGTAGCCACCTATACACAGACCGGTACGTCGCTCTCTGTTCCTGCATTGGCTCTTAAACCAAGCGTTACCTACTACTGGACTGTATTTGCCAACAGTGCCACTGGGTCGACTAAAGCAACAGGTGGAGTCTGTACGTTCAGCACCAATACGACTTGGACGGGCACTTCATTAACCGGGGGCTTCCCGAATGGGGGGGCGGGAGATCAGTTGCTTAACCAAGGCATTGCCGGAGGATACTATGACTGTCGTACGGGAGATGGTACCTGTGCTTCGGGGGACAATCTGCTCTGTAACCCACAATATAAAAGTATATCCGCTCAAACCTTTGTGCCGAATTGGATATTTCTGACTTATTATACTAGCACTCCAGTGAGCTATGTTGGTGGCGGTGGATCAGGAACCAATTTTACGGGAGTTTATTTACCGTCTATTAGTGGAGTAGGTACTCCTCCTACCGGTACAACTACCGGGGCCGCACTGGGAACCACATCGGGCTATGTTAATATGACTGCCTATCAACCATTATATATAACAAACACTTCAGGAGTGGCCGAAAACTATAAGGTGTCATTTTGGGCTAAAGGTAGTATTGCTAGCAGAACTAATCTTGTTTTAGGTTTAGATGATAATCCTGTTGGTTACGACTCAGATGTTACTACTCCTCTTAACACTTCCTGGACACAGTATTCATTTAGTACGCTTAGAGTAGACCCCGGTACTAAAGTTTCAAGGTTTTATATAACACAAACATCTAGTCCTGATACAGCATGGATAACGGATATTGTATTGTGTAAACTGTAATGGAATGAATAGATACGCTATATGTTGGGTGTTTTGTCTGGTTGCAATAATCTACAGTTATGGGCAGGAGCAGCATAACACATTAAACGGAAAGTTCGAGCAAATTGCCGCAGGCAAAGGCCGAAAAGTAATATTGCTGGGGTATGAAGGAAAATTGCCAAAAAGTATCGATACCGTCAGGGTAGACAATGACGGCCGTTTTTCGTTACGTTACCCGCAACATTACCGGGGGATGGGGCTAATACAGGTACAGGGGGCACAGGGCGAAATACCGGTGGTACTAACAACCACAGGAGCCAGTCCACAACAGTTTACACTCACGGCCAATGGTAACCTGATGTTTGCCGACAATAGCCCTAATGCCCGGTACTATACCTACCAGCAAAGCAGCAATAGTTACACAACACGGCTTGAGCAGATCGGGAAACTCAGCAAGTATTACCAACCTGCCAGCGTATTTGGAGCAGCATTGGCGGAAGAACAAAAAAACGTAGAGCAGGCACGGCTTGGATTCTTAACCGGACTGGATACACTCAGTGGTGATGTAGGCTATTTCTTACGCTTGCAGGAAAGTTTGACCGCCATGAATGTCTTGTTGGGGTCTGAAATACAACCGCCCCTTCAAAAGCTGCAAGCTGCTCAAAAGCAGTTTGAAAAGGTTGTTCATTTCGATGATGAGCGCCTGTGGCACAGCAACATCCTGCACCGCTTGGTGTATAGCTACTACAGCCTGTCGTCGGTATTAGAGGGGGGGCATCGGCACGCTGGCGATTTTCTGGCAGAGCGTTTGGCCAATTCACCCTACAAAACCACGTACATCGAGGAAATCATCGGTGTGCTACAGGGGCAGACGGAAATGGCTGAATATTTCAGTCAAAAAATGCTGGCTGCCAATGAACAATGCGATGACATCAAAGGCAACGATATACCCGGTAAAATCAAGCGTCAGTTAGAGCAGTACAGCCTGCTGAAAGTCGGCAACCCAGCCCCCGATGAACTTTTGGAAAACGGTAAACGCATAAGCGAGTTGTCGGGAGCCTATAAGCTGATCGTGTTTTGGGCGAGTTGGTGTGAGCACTGCCAAAAAGAGCTGCCGGAGCTACGGACAATGTACGCCGATCTGAAAAAGCAGGACATTGAAGTGGTAGCAATGGGCATGGACGACAATGCCGATATTCATCGGATCGTCAGTCAACCCAACCCTTGGATCAGCCACTTTGTGGGCCGTGACTGGAATGCCCCCGTCACGCAGCATTATCGGGTTTTCGGGACTCCTACCTTTTTTCTGGTAGATAAAGAAATGAATATAGTGGCAAAGCCCAAATCAGTGGCTGAGGTAAATCAATGGTTAAATCGTAACAAAATCTAATGGACTGTTACAGTTTACTGATTAACAATACGAATGAGCCGCAGAATATGGCTTAAACCATACACCGTAAGCTCTAAACAATGAATTAATAACATTTAAAATTCAGGTAATCATGAAAAAATTCATGTTTCAACTCATAGTTTTTTGCCTGTTTTCTGTGGCAAGCTATGCCCAAAGTGCCTCTTATGTACTTTCTGCCGCATCGGGCGGAACCGGCTACCAATGGTATAAAGATGGTGCCGCCATTTCGGGAGCTACCTCGGCTACCTATACCGCCACCACAACGGGTAGCTATTATGCTACTTTCAATAATGGGACTTGTGCTACCAGCACCCCCACTACGGTATTGGCAACCTCGGGATCTTCGGTGACATTCAATGCAAGCTCTACGTCGGGCACAGCCTATCAATGGAAAAGCGGTGCGAGTGGTTCTGCATCCAACATTAGCGGGGCAACCTCGGCAACGTATAGTACCTCAACGGCAGGGATCTATTCGGTGGCAGTTACGACAAGTTCATGTACTGCCGGTTCGACCGATTATTATCTGTACTATTTGTCGGCCTCCGGCAATTGCGCTGCCGGAAATACCCCGCCCAGTGTCAATTAGAAGGGAGTATTTTTCTTATGAAAAATGGTAGGCAAATCACATCCTGATGATTTCCGGAGGATAAATCTATGAGCTTACTTCAATAATGTTGAACAGCTTATGGAGGAGATGCTTTGCCGCTTTTTACCGGTTTTGTACAGCAGCAATAAGATATTCCTTTTTCGGCCCCTTATTCGAAGAGCATAGTTTGCCCGGTACAGCACGGTTTTGAAAAGTAAAGATTGATAAGATGGATACATAACCAACTTTAATAAAATGAGGATTTATACACCAAAATATACGAAGTGGTGGGGTCTGTTTATACTGATGCTATGGGTAAGCTATGCGGCTTTAGCAAATAGGGATTTAATAAACAGCGTGGTAACAGTTTCGTCAGATCTGACGAGTCATGTTACGAGTACACCGCCGTCAGGAACTGTCATCACCTGGCATTCCGGTTCGCCGGCAACGGATGCCAATAAAGTGGCAGACCCAACCGCCGTAGGGCCGGGTACTTATTTTGCGGCCTATTATGATGCAACCAATTTGTGTTACAGCCCCGCGTCCGCTCCCGTACAAATAGCCGGGGGTAACATTCAGGCAAGCAACGTATGTCCTGC
>NZ_AUIF01000082.1 GCF_000423565.1 Runella zeae DSM 19591
TTTTAATAGTAAACTGCCATTTTATTTTAATTTGTTTATCATTACGTTCTTTGACAATAGCCTCAATTTCGGATTCAAGTTTATCTTGCGTTGGAATTCTACGATTAAGGCACTGCTTTGATAAGGCTGAAAATTCGATTTCTATCATATTCAGCCAACTGGCGGATTTAGGAGTATAATGGATTTCAAACCTTTGGGCTAATTCATAGGCTTCATCAGCGGGTAAAGTCTCATAAAAGGAACTGAAATTATGCGTGTTTAAATTATCTTGAACCAGCCTGATTTTGATAGCCTGAGGATATAATTTAACCAATTCCTGCATAAATTCGGCGTACTCTTTCTTAGTTCTTTGTGGATAAACTTTGGTAAATCTATGACCTTTTAATGGTTCAATAGCCCCCAAGAGGCAACAGGAACCATTTTTTTTATAAGCATAATGTTGTTTGGCTACCTTACCCTCTTGTGTTGGAATGGGTGCAACCGTATCACCAATTAAGAAACAGGGACGTTCATCAAAGCAGACCACAGGGTACAATGGATCATAAGGTAATACGTATAAACCCAAAATGTCTTCCATTCTAGCAAGGAATAAAGCATCTATTTTTCCGATACACCAATAGATTTTTAGGTGGGGTTTGACTTCATTTTTTTTAGTATAACTCCCACTTGATTATGAGAAATATGCTCACAATACCCTAATTCAACAACTTTTTCTGCTAAAAGGCGTAAAGACCATTCGGCATGACCCTCTGGGCTTTCACTACAAGCTAAGGCTGTTATTTTAGCTCGCTGTAAACCATCTATTTCTATGGGACGACCACTACGGGGTTGGTCTTCTAAGAAGTTTAATCCGTTAGCATTATATTTATCTCGCCATGATAACAAAGTGGGGTTACTGCAATCCACTATTTGCATGACTTCGACAAACGTTTTACCAGAATCTAATAATTGCAAGGCTATGGCTCGTTTATATTGTTTTGCTTTTAAGCTACCTTTTGATAAAAGTTCCGCCAAAAGTTGCTTATCTGAATCGCTAAGTTTGATATGTTGCTTCTGCATTTGTCTTTTTTGAAGCAATATACAAAATTTTAACTTATTTAAATTACACTGTACTTAGTATCAGGCATTAATTCGCCATTGGCATCATAGGTAGGCAAGCGAACATCAAACGGACGTCCAAATATCAGGTACTTTTTACGTCGAAGATAAAAGCCAATTATACCATACAGATTTCCTACTACTTGTTGATGTTGTGTATAGGGCGTAGGTATTTCAAAAACCTTCCCTTTAATAAGTTCTACAAACTCCTCAAATTGCCATTTGAGATATTCTGAGTAGGTATAGCTACCATTCTTATCCAATTGAGAGAGCGAAGTTATTGGCATAGTTGTAGCGTCTTTTTGCAAAAATAACCAATTAATCGTCGTCTATCAAAGTATTAATTTTGGTCAAAAATAAACAAAGAACCAAAATCGCTATTGTTTGAGCGAAGGGCGTCATGTCACTTTGAAGGGAATCTTGCAATTTTGTATCGTATTATTCTCCTATTGCATTAATCTCAAATTGATATGTCAAACCAACCAACAACTCTCTTCGACAAAGTGTGGGATGCACACGTTGTCCGCAAGATTGCAGACGGCCCCGATGTATTGTTCATCGACCGCCACTTTATTCACGAAGTAACCAGCCCAGTTGCGTTTTTGGGCTTGGAAAGCAGAGGTATTGGCGTGTTGTTTCCTAACCGTACGTTTGCGACGGCCGACCACAACACCCCTACCATCAACCAACACTTGCCAGTAGCAGATCCTCTTTCGGCCAATCAGCTCAAGGCGTTGGAAACCAACACCGCCAAATACGGCATTTCACACTGGGGCTTAGGTCACCAGAAGAACGGGATTGTACACGTAGTTGGACCAGAAAACGGTATCACCCTTCCAGGTATGACCATTGTTTGTGGTGATTCACACACTTCTACCCACGGCGCATTTGGAGCAATCGCGTTTGGTATCGGTACATCGGAAGTAGAAATGGTATTGGCGTCGCAGTGTATCATGCAGCCAAAACCCAAGAAAATGCGCATTACCATCAATGGTCAATTGGGGAAAGGTGTCCTTCCAAAAGATGCGGTTTTGTACATCATTTCTCAAATTTCGGCCAGTGGTGCTACGGGTTACTTCGTAGAATACGCTGGGGACGTGTTTGAAAACATGAGCATGGAAGGCCGTATGACGGTTTGTAACATGTCGATTGAAATGGGTGCGCGCGGTGGTATGATTGCCCCTGACGAAAAAACCTTTGCATACTTAAACGGACGTGAGCAGTCTCCAAAAGGCGAAGCTTGGGAAAATGCCGTTGCGTACTGGCAAACCCTCAAAACCGACGAAGGCGCTGGGTTTGACTTGGAATACACCTACGACGCGGCCGACATTGAGCCACAAATTACGTACGGAACCAACCCTGGCTTGGGAACGGGTATTACCAAACACATCCCGAAAGCTGCCGATGTACTTGACGGAGCCGCTTCATACGCTAAGTCGTTGAACTACATGGGATTTGCCGAAGATGAAAGCATTTTAGGCAAAGCCATTGATTTCGTCTTCTTGGGAAGCTGCACCAACGGACGTATTGAGGACTTCCGCGCGTTTGCCTCGGTCGTAAAAGGTCGCAAAAAAGCCGACAACGTTACGGCTTGGTTGGTACCAGGTTCACACATTGTAGAAGCCCAAATCCAAGAAGAAGGTATTTTGGATATTTTGACCGAAGCAGGTTTTCAATTGCGCCAACCAGGCTGCTCGGCTTGTTTAGCGATGAACGACGACAAAATTCCTGCGGGTAAATATGCTGTGAGTACCTCTAACCGTAACTTTGAAGGTCGTCAAGGCCCAGGAGCGCGTACGTTATTGGCCAGCCCATTGGTAGCTGCTGCTGCGGCTATTACGGGTAAAGTCACAGACCCACGGGAGTTTCTTTAACCTCGGCTATCGGCTGTCAGCTGTCGTACCGAATGCGATGCGTCAAATTTTTAATAGTTGAAACAATGCGAGATTTTAGAAAGTATGTAGTTTGGGAGCAAAGTCATAAATTGACTCTACAGATATATAAAGAAACCAAAAATTTTCCAAGAGAAGAGTTGTATGGTTTAGTTTCTCAAATCCGGAGAGCAGTTACGTCGATACCCACTAATATTGCCGAAGGAGCGGCAAAATCAAGCGAAAAAGATTTTGCGAGATTTTTAGGTATTTCCTTTGGTTCAGCTTCTGAATTGGAATACTTGATGTTGTTATCTAATGACTTAGGCTTTATAGAAGCTCAAAAGTATGAGTCAATTCATCAAGAAATTGTTTCAATTAAAAAGCAATTGTATCATTTGATTAATAAACTAAATGCTTGATGTTAAAGGCTCTGAGGTTGAAAAGCTAATTGCTGACAGCCGACAGCCGATAACCGATAGCCCACAAAAAATGGCATACGATAAATTCACCATACTAACCAGTTCGGCAGTGCCGCTTCCGTTGGAAAACGTGGACACTGACCAAATCATCCCCGCTCGTTTCTTGAAAGCCACTGAGCGTAAGGGATTCGGCGACAACCTTTTTCGCGATTGGCGCTACAACGGCGACGACACGCCTAAGGCCGATTTCGTTTTAAACAATCCTTTGTACAGCGGTAAAATCCTAGTAGGCGGCCGTAACTTCGGAAGCGGTTCGAGCCGTGAGCACGCTGCTTGGGCTATCTACGATTACGGATTCCGTTGTGTAGTATCCAGCTTCTTTGCAGATATTTTCAAAAACAACGCCATCAACGTAGGGATTTTACCCGTAACGGTGAGTCCTGAGTTTTTGGATAAAATTTTCCAAGCCATTGAAAAAGATGCCAACGCTGAGTTGACGGTCAACCTTCCTGAGCAAACCATCACGATTGTTGCGACGGGCGAATCGGAGTCATTTGACATCAACGGCTACAAAAAACACAACCTCATCAATGGCTACGACGATATCGACTATCTACAAGCTATGAAAGAGGAAATCGGTGCGTTTGAAGCCGCTCGGCCTTACTAATTTCTATGAGATACATCGAAATAATGGATACGACACTCCGCGACGGTGAACAAACCAGCGGAGTGTCTTTTTCGGCTTCGGAAAAATTGGCCTTGGCTCAAATGCTCCTTACCGAACTAAAAGTGGACCGAATCGAGATTGCTTCTGCACGGGTATCAGCGGGGGAATTTAAAGCGGTTCAAAAAATTACGAAGTGGGCGCAAGAAAATGGCTACATTGACAAGGTAGAAGTACTCACTTTTGTCGACGGTGAGGCGTCAATTAACTGGATGCTTGAGTCAGGAGCGAAAGTGATGAATCTCCTTACAAAAGGCTCGCTCAATCACTTGACGCACCAGCTCAAAAAAACGCCCGAAGCGCACTTTGCTGACATCCAAAAAGTAATCGAAGCAGCCCAATCGAAAGGAATTTCGGCCAACGTTTACCTCGAAGATTGGAGCAACGGAATGCGCAATTCACCCGAATATGTATTTCAATTTCTTGATTTTCTAACCACTCAGCCCATTCTACGGGTGCTGCTTCCCGATACATTAGGCGTACTTACTCCTGCCGAATCGTATTCGTACATCAAGTCGATTGTGGAACGCTATCCCAATCATCACTTCGATTTCCACGCCCACAACGACTATGACCTCGGCATTGCCAACGTCATGGAAGCCGTGCGGGCAGGCGCACACGGGTTGCACTTGACCGTCAACGGCATGGGCGAGCGAGCGGGCAATGCCCCCTTGGCCAGTGCCATTGCGGTATTGAAAGACTTTATGCCAGAAGTAGAAACGGGTGTCGTGGAGGAGTCGTTGTTTTCGGTGAGTAAGATTGTCGAAACCTTCTCTGGGTTACGCATTCCTGCAAACAAACCTATTGTGGGCGACAACGTGTTTACCCAAACCGCAGGAATTCACGCCGACGGCGACAAGAAAAACAACCTCTATTTCAATGAGTTGATGCCTGAACGTTTCGGACGGAAGCGTTCGTATGCTTTGGGAAAAACGTCGGGCAAAGCCAATATCGAAAATAACCTGCGCGAATTGGGCATTAAGCTTTCTGACGAAGACCTCAAGAAAGTGACACAGCGTATCATCGAACTCGGCGACCGCAAAGAAGTAGTGACGCAGGAAGACCTTCCGTACATTATTTCGGACGTATTGGACACCAATGCGATTGAGTTCAAGATTGAGATTCTCAATTATGTCCTGACGCACTCCAAAGACCTTCGCCCTTCGGCGACGCTCAAACTCAAAATTGAGGACGAGACGTTTGAAGAAAACGCGCAAGGCGACGGTCAGTACGATGCGTTTATGAATGCATTGAAGAAGATTTACGCCAAGAAAAGCCTTGAACTTCCTTTGTTGACCGACTACGCCGTCCGTATCCCAACGGGTGGAAAAACCGATGCCCTTTGCGAAACGGTCATTACGTGGAACTGGAACGCCAAAGAATTCAAGACCAGAGGGTTAGACTCTGACCAAACGGTTTCGGCCATCAAAGCCACGCAAAAAATGCTGAATTTGATTTCGCTTTAAAAGATAATTGATTAACCACGGAGTATCACAGAGTTATGGCACGGAGTTATACGGAGTTTGATAATCTTACTGGCAATATTTTAAAATGTGCCTACGAGGTACATACAAAATTAGGGCCAGGTTTGTTAGAAAGTGCTTATAAGGAGTGCCTAGCCTACAAATTACAAGCAGAAGGGTTATTTGTTGAAAAAGAGAAAGCAATCCCCTAATTTTTGAAGAAGTAAAACTTGAGTGTGGTTACCGAATTGACATCTTGGTCGAGAAATCAATTGTATTAGAATTGAAGTCAGTAGAATCTTTAAATGATGTCCATACAGCACAAATATTGACTTATATGCGTTTAGGCGAATACAAAATTGGGTATTTGATGAATTTTAATGTAAGCAGCTTACGGAACGGCATCAAAAGGTACGTATTATAAAACTCTGTGTAACTCGGTGACAAACTCAGTGTAACTCAGTGGTTAAAATTCAAAATTACAAATGGCAAAAAAACACATCCTTATCGTACCCGGTGACGGAATCGGGCAAGAAGTTACCACGGTTGGTAAACAAGTACTAGACCGTATCGCCGAAAAATTCGGCCACGAATTTACCTACGACGAAGCCCTCATCGGCCACGTCGCCATCGAAGCTACGGGCGACCCGCTTCCTGAAGAAACCCTCGTAAAAATGCGCGCTTCGGACGCTATCTTGTTTGGCGCCGTAGGTCACCCAAAATACGACAACGACCCATCTGCGAAAGTACGTCCAGAGCAGGGCTTGTTGAAAATGCGTAAAGAACTTGGTTTGTACGCCAACCTCCGCCCTATCAAGTTGTTTGATGAATTGTTGGAAGCCTCAAGTATCAAGCCCGAAATCCTAAAAGGCAGCGATATTCTCTTCTTCCGCGAATTGACGGGCGACGTGTATTTTGGAAAACGCGAGCGTCTCGACGACGGAAAC
Source organism: Runella zeae DSM 19591 (assembly GCF_000423565.1). GTDB lineage: Bacteria > Bacteroidota > Bacteroidia > Cytophagales > Spirosomataceae > Runella > Runella zeae. Next base: position 6,526 of record NZ_AUIF01000082.1, read on the forward strand.
ACGGCATACGACACCATGATTTATAGCAAATACGAAGTAGAGCGTATTGCCCGTAAAGCATTTGAAGCGGCTCGTACCCGTAGCAAAAAATTGATGTCGGTTGATAAAGCCAACGTTTTGGAATCGAGCCGTTTGTGGCGTGAAGTAATTCAAAAAATTGCTCCTGAATATCCAGATGTAGAAGTTGAGCATCAGTTCATTGATGCTGCTGCGATGTTACTTATCAAAGACCCACGCCGTTTTGACGTAGTCGTAACGGGTAACCTTTTCGGTGACATCCTTACCGACGAAGCCAGCCAAATCGCAGGTTCTATGGGTATGTTGGCCTCGGCCTCAGTAGGTGACAGCACGGGCGTTTATGAGCCTATCCACGGTTCGGCGCACGACATTACGGGCAAAGGCGTAGCCAATCCGTTGGCTTCTGTACTTTCTGCCGCGTTGTTGTTGGATATTTCCTTTGGCCTAAAAGCCGAAGCAGATGCCATCATCGCAGCGGTTGATAAAGTATTGAAAGACGGTTTCCGCACGCGCGACATCGCCAACAGCGAAACTCCAGCCGACAAAATCCTAGGCACCGACGCCATGGGCGCTGAGTTGTTGAAGCATTTGTAGACGAAATATTACTTGATCTTTTGAGTCGTAATATTTTCTTACTTAAGTAAGAGTGATAAAGAAAACCCCCATGTTTTGCGCCAGCCTTGGCTATGCTAAATATGGGGGTTTCATATTATTCCGAATTCACACTAAATAATTAATTAGAATCATTTGTCATTTGGCTTTTAGTATACAAGTACTATAACTTCATTTGATAGCTATGGAGATTCAACTGCCACTAAACATAAATACAGAAGAGGCTGTATTAAATTGTATAAAGATATTGTCTTCTGTTGTCGATGATGAAATATTTATTGCCTATTCTAAAAAAATAAAAGTTATAATAGCGAAAACTGGAGATTTGAAACTTCAAATATATTTTAAATCTAAGTATGATGAGGTTGTATTAAAAAGGGAAGGTAAAACAAAAGATGATTTGTTGAATAAAAATAACTCTATTTTAGAAAATAAAAATGAGAAAAATAAATCAGTTTTCGCAAAAAAAGAGGGTTCTTTTTTTGATAATGATACCGTAGAAGGAGAGCCGTCAACTATAGTTGATGCCTACAGTAATATACTAAATCAACGAGAAAAAAGTGAAGAACTTAGAAGTAGAATTTTTTGCCTTACGAAAGAAAATAACCGACTCTTGAGTTTTGAAAAAGTAGCACAAATCAAGCTAAAGGAGAAAGAAGAAGAAATAGGTATATATAAAAGTAAAATTTTAAACTTAGAGAAAGATTTTGAAGATTTGAAAAATAATTATACAAATTTACATACCAAATATGTCAAATTAAAAAATATAAATATTCAAGCAAAAAATGAAATCTTATCTATTAAGAATAACTATATCACTACCATTGATTTACAAAAAATAGCAATATCTAGCCTTAAAAAACAGTTAGATAGCTATAAGTCCTTAAAATTAGAAAAGTTAACTCTGATTTCTATTAGAGTTGTTCTTTTGCTGATAATCAATATTTTATGATATATTTGCGGTAATTAACATTTTAATAAGTTATTATGAAATCACAAAGAATTAGTATATTTAGTAATATAAAATCTGATAGAGATTTTCGAGCTACAACAGGCCTTAGTAAAGAGGAGTTTAATAGGTTATCTGAAAAGTTTTCTTGTTATTATACTCCAACAGTTCTATCAGGATTTCCTAATGGGTTTGGTAACAATAGTATATTTCAAAACTCAAAAGAAGCTTTGTTTTTTTTATTATATCATTATAAAGTAGCGACTACTTATGATGTTCTTGCTATTAGTTTTGGCATCGGAAGA
>NZ_AUIF01000083.1 GCF_000423565.1 Runella zeae DSM 19591
TTTAGATTCAGGCACTGTTGATTTATCGGGAACAGGTGTTTCAGTCGGAGCCGTTGAATTTTCTGTTTGAGTAATGATTTCATGGGCTGTTTTTATAAAGTTTTCGTTTTTGGCACGTCGTGCCAACTTACCTTCCCAACCGCCCATAATATGGGCAGGAGTGTACCAGTGACTATATTCTTTCAGTGTGAGAGTGTTCCCATGTATTACCACAGCGGGAATATGCAGTAGGGAAAATTGCACATAGGCGGTATGAGCGCAGCACTGATCTAAATCAACGGCCGTAACATGAAGTCTTTGTTGATAATTGATTTGTTGTTGGTGCATTTCATCGGCCAAGGCAATGATTAAAGCCCCTGACCCGCAGGCAGGCTCAGAGGCTCTTACAAAGCCTTGTTGTTCTATTGTGTCATTAATGCCTGGCACTATTTGGGTTTTAGCCATCATTTGGCAAATAGGGTACGGTGTAAAGTATTGCCCTGCCCGTTCATTATGGATTTCCAGTTCATGGTACACATTCCCCAATACATCATTAAACCCTGCTTCTAAATGCTGTGTAAGCATCCCCAGCATCTTTGGAAAGGTATTGAGTTCTTCTTTTGTATAGCCTTTGATAATGTCAAAATAGCGTTGTTCCCGCTTCTCAAATTGGGGTTTATCTACAGCATTGCTAAAGGCAATTGCTGACATTTCTACGAAGTCCGAAAATATCTTATAAGGGCTATGACGGTGTGACAGGTCACGAATGAGCCTAACCATATCCTGCATGAAGTGCTACCTTGAAAGAAATAGTAGAGTTTGGTAATCGTATTATATAAAACAAAAGCCGTAATACATCAATAGAATAGCCATTTATGCTGCAAATTGGCAGAAAATCAGACCTAACTACTTGACAAAAAAACTTGTGTAAGTAGAAGTGTATTTACAACTACTTTTACAACTATATTTGCAACTCATAATGATTGAGGATATACAACATGATTTACACAGTAGGCGGAATTAAGGGAGGTAGTGGAAAGACAACCATAGCCACAAATTTAGCGGTCTATTTAGTCCACCAAGGCCGCGACGTAATTTTGATTGATGCTGACGACCAAGAGTCAGCAACAGATTTTACATCTTTTCGGCATCAAACGCTGAGTGGTGAATTAGGCTATACGGCCGTAAAAGTGACGGGAAGGGAATTAAATGCAAATGTCGCTCGATTGGCAACCAAATGTGATGATATTGTTATTGATACAGGGGGTCGTGATACGGTTAGTCAACGTTCCGCTTTAACAATTTCTCATGTTTATTTGGTGCCGTTTGCGCCTCGCTCCTTAGATATATGGACTTTGCGCAAGGTCGAAAACCTTATAACGGAAGTCATGCCCTTCAATCCCAATCTCGTTTGTCTGACCTTTATTAATAAAGCCGATGCAAGAGGAAATTATAAAGAAGAAACAGCTGATTTACTGCGGGAGTCCACCGCAGTAAAATTCATTGATAACCCTATTGGTAATCGCATATCGTTTGCTAATGCCGCTGCATCAGGCTTAGGGGTAATTGAAATAAAGCCTGTTGACGAAAAAGCAGTAGCCGAAGTAACAGATTTATATAATGGCATCCAAAATGCCATGAAAATCAGTACCAAGAAGAAAAAATCAACAACGTAATTTACAACTGTTTTTAGTTGTAAATTATAAACTAATTCTGAAACCATTGTGAGAACTATGACAACAACTAAAAAGAAAGCAAAGATTGCTTTGCCGCCAGTTGCTTTAAACAATACTGCATTGCAGGATATGATAAGCAAAGGAGGGTCTGTCTCTGAACCTAAAGCACATGCCGAAATTATGGATGATGGAGACAAATTGAAGTCTTTCACTTTTAAAATCTATGAAAGTGAATTGGCTCAAATTCGGGATATACAGGACCGTTTGCCAAAACGGGATAGAATATCAATTCATGACTTTGTAGTTGCTGCCGTGAAAGAAAAAATAAATAAAGAACAAAAGATTACAACTAAATAAACAACTAAATTTAGTTGTAATATTGGTTGTAATTTGTATAATATTAACAATTAAAATAGGCCCTAATAATGGCTAAATTACGCGCTAATGCTGAAAACAATAGACCTGTTGTAGGTCGAAAAGCATCAAAACCGAAACTTGTAAAAACCTTACAGGAAGTAAGCTTAACTGCGCCCTTAGCCTCAGAGGTGGTTTACCAGCATTCATTGCTCTGTCAGGTTGCAATGCCAGCAAGTGATCCTAAAAAAGAGCGATATTGGCATGTAACAAATGGCCGTAATTCCCTAATGATACAATCAGGGAGCATTGTTGACCAACGGACTAACAAAATCGTGGAAGTTGGGTTGCCCTATGGTGTGACTGCACGATTACTGTTTATTAATCTGGTTTCTCAAATTCTTAAAAACAAAAAGAAATATATGGAAACAGGGAGCCGCGTCATAAATATTGAAGACAGTATGTCTTCCTTTATCAAACGTCTGGGTTTTCCTGTTACAGCGCATTATATAAAAAATGTAAAAGAGCAAATTCTACGAATGTCTCGTGCTCAATTTACATTTGTTTTAGGGGGAGAGAACAACCAAATTTACGAAGATATAAAACTCTTTTCCAAACATGATTTGTGGTATCCGCAATCATCTGAGCAGCTGGGACTTTGGCCTTCCTTAGTTGAACCAACAAGAGAATTTACTGAGTTCGTTATTCGCTATGCAGTACCGTTAGACGAGAGAGCAGTGTCACGCTTAACAGAAGGTGCATTGGCACTTGATATTTATGCTTGGCTTGCACATCGCCTTTGTAGAGTAGAGCAGGGAACACCTGATTTTGTTAACTGGAAAAATCTCTATGAGATATATGGCAAAGGCTATAAGAAAATAAATAAATTTAAAGAAAGATTTAGAGAAGCGCTTGAGAAAGTGCTTCATGTGTACCCAGCAGCGGCAAATGCAGTAACAGAGGGGATATGCATTATAAAATCAGGACATACCCAAAAGGGTAGGTATTCGGGTTTCTGGCTGGAATATACAACACCGCCAGTGCCGTTTAGTGAGGATTATAAGCCTCATAAGATTGAAGGCAAAAAGGTAAAGTACATAATTGATGCCAAACCAATTAAAAATAAGAGAGTGCGTGCAGAGCTTCAAGCGACTGTTTATAGCCCACCTACAGATGATGAATTTTTAAAAATGTCTCAATATGAAAAACACAACCTACCAGTTGTGAGAGCAAAAACAGGGAAAAAGCCTACGTAATATCAGGGGCAGTTTTTTGTAAATCATTGAGTAGAAGTGTTTGAAAAAACTAAATATAAATAAAAAAGCCTACGTAATATCAGGGGCAAAATGAGCTATAAGCGGGTAAATTTTACCATAAAACAATAATGTGGATAATTGAGCATCAAAAAGAGTTATCTACGTAATATCAGGGGCAAAATACCACGTAATATCAGGGGCAATGTGCTACGTAATATCAGGGGCAGAATCCTATATATAATAAAACCTATAATTACTAACCTATAAGCCTCCAAAAATTGTGGAAAACTAAAAATTTGGAGTTCGCTACGCTCACGACTATAAATCGACCGCTGCGCGGGGCCAACATTAAGAAAAGAAAAATGACAAAAAATTCCTGCAACTAAAATATTAGTTAATCTTGTGAATTATTAGGAAACCGATAGAATAGGGCAGGGCTATCAAGTGGCAAATAACCCGTTTTTTCTTTTCTTACTGTTGCCGCGCAGCGGCTAAAAATTTTTGAAAATGGCACTATCATCAGCACAATTCAAAGAACGGGTAGATAAAGCAAGGCAAAATGCCGATATAAAGTTGGTGATTGAAAGCACTGGCGCACATGCTGTGTACTCCAATGCTGCCAAGGGGGATTATACCTATCATGCACCCTATCGGGAGGATTCAAGCCCCAGCTTAAGAATTAATGTTTTGGAGCAGCGATTTTACGATTTTGGCAAGACGGAGGCCAGAGGCGACGTTATCGAATTGGTCCGTCTCATTTTCGGTAAAGGCGATAAAAACGCTATGCCGTTTTTTAAGGCTCTGGAGTGGCTTGAACGTTTTTCAGGCAGCTCGGTAGCACCCATAGCCATTAAGACCACTCAGCGGCCAAAATATGAACCTGTAGAGGTATCTCACGAGGGGGATCGCTTTACCTTTGTTAAAGCCGTCCCCGTTTCTCCTAAAACACACCCCAACAATTTAGATTACATAGTTAATACTCGAAAAATTAGCCTGGCTGTGGCCAGCCGTCATTTGTATATTATCACCTATAAAGATCATTCGGCTCCTTTTGACGACCCGCTGAGAGGGAACCGTTACGGCATCGGTGGCCCCAATGATGCACAGGGATGGGAAGTCAGAGCACCGAGTGCAAATAGTAAATTTAAAACGTCTTTGGGTACAAAAGATATTACAACATTCGTCGGAAATCAGAATGCAATAGCGGGTGATATTTTTGAAGGCCGAATGGATTTTTTGACTTCATTAGAATTAAAGGGGGGGCTTCAACCCGAAAATCCGACGGTTATTTTGAACAGCGGACGTTTTGCCGCCCGAGCGGCCGAAGTCATTAAAACCCGTCCAGAATGGGCTAATATCAAGTATTGGCGTATTTGGCAGCAGAACGATGATGAAGGCGAAAAATCAACACAGGTTATTTGTAATGAATTAGGCGGAGATTATACAGTTGGAACACTAAACCATTATTGGGAAGGTTATAATGATTTAAATAAATGGTGGACTGATGCACCCGATCAGGAGCATGGTAACCTAACCCAACTATTGAGAAGCACAGCTACCCCCACTAAATTTTATGATAGTTCTGCAACTGCCGAAATGCGCCGCGCCAATGACCGTCAGCGAGAAAATATTTATAATCCTAAATTGTTCTAAGAATTACTGGTTATACTGTCATATTGGCATATAACGAATGCTTTTGAAAAAAATAAAGTTAAGAAAGTAATTATATTTGGGCATTAATTAGAATTATATATTTATGGCAATTAAAATCTACATTCTTGAAAGCCTTTTACCAAATATTGTTCAGGACCCGCAAACTGGCCGTGAATTATTTGAAGATATTTTGCCGCGCTATAGTGCTATTTATGGTCAAGGTAGTGTCACTTTTGAATATTTTGACATATCAAGCAAGCAGGAATTATTAGATATACTTGATAGTATTCATACAGAAATAACGGATATGGATGAATGCATACTCCATTTTGAAATGCATGGAACTGCTACAGGTGATACAGGATTGGGTGTTGCTTTAAAAAATGGCGATGATGCAGATTGGTCAGAACTTGAAACCTATCTTATTAGAATAAATTATAAGACACAAAATAATTTACACGTAATTATGGCAGCCTGCTATGGCGCTTATATTGGTACTGTAATTAATACTTTTAGAAATATTGCCCCAATTCGCTCGTTTACTGGGTCCAGTAAACAAATGAATGCTAAGGAAATAAGAGTATTTAATGAAGAATTCTATCACACCTTAATACATAAACAGGATGCTTTTGAAGCTTTTAAAGTAATGAATGACCCTGTTTTTTATACCAAATATATTGAAGCATTATTCGACAAATATTTTGAAACGGTTGTTATTCCGCGCTTAGTACAAGCAAACAAAACAAATACTTTAGATGAATGGGGTTTAATTTATCAACATTCTTATGACATTAGTTTTACAAAACCATTTACTGTTGAAACAATAATAAAGGATGTATATGACCATTTTTTAAGATATATGATAAAACAAAATAAATGATCTGAATTTATTCAACCCGAAATGGATTTTTTGAAGCATTGCTGTTAATTGTCCAATATGGCTTTTTTTCCAATCGCCCTGGGCTATCCATTCCTTTAATTTCCAAAATAATATTTGGAAAACTCATTACTTCGGCAGGCTCCAACAAGGGTTTTTGGATTTCTCGCGGAGAGGCATCATCCGCAGGGTTCTTAAAGAATTGGACATTTTTAGGCATCCGTTTTGATAAATAGTCTGCCGTAAAGTTGTCACCGACAGCTAAGAAATGTCTGACAATGGCATTGTTAACAAAGGTTTCCCATGAATTGGGATACAAGTTCTTTAGTTGTGTCAGATCTTGCATAATCGGCCATAGAGTGACATTATACCCAGCCAAAAAGCCCGAAGCGACTTCAAATTCCTTTAATGCGCCTAATGTTGGAAATTCATCCATGACCATGACGACTTTACGGGCAGGATTATAATGTTTTGTCAGGCCACGCATGACAGAGCCAAAAAATAATCTCAGCCATGTTTGACACCGATCTAAATCAGCAGGGCTAAGACATACAAATATTGCTGTTTTTTGATGAGCGATTGTTTTTAAATCAATGTCCGATGCCGAAACAGAATTGCGAAGCTGCATATCTTTAAAAACATCCGTTGCCGTTCGCACCGTCGAATAAATGTTTTCCACTGTTTTGCCGCCATCGTTAACCAGTTGGCCGAAAATGGCTGTTGCTTCGTCTTTGATATCCCCATCAAACGCATCATTTTTTGCCATTTTCATTAAAAGAGCAGTACGCTCAGAGCCTGCCAGTCGGAGCCATTTGTACAGGGTACGGAAGTTTTTAGGCTCCTCATTCTGGGTCATCATGTGACGAATATAAAGCGTAATGTAATTTCTGGAAGATTTATCAAAATAATCATTGGCATGATTGGCTGCAGGAATTAAAGCATAGGCAATCATATCGGCATATTTATCAAAATCAGGGTCATTGCCCGAAAACAGATCGAAGGGGTTAAATCTCGCATTGCCGAATGTTACGATTTCGGGAATATCAAAAGGGTTGACAGCCAATACATTATATCCAGCATTTTTAAGGTAATTGCCTGATACAGCTAAATTTTCCCCTTTAGGGTCGAGTACAACAAATGAAGGAGCATTTGATGCCTGTAAATTATCTGCTAATAGAGCAGGGAGAATAAGATTAACCCCCTTACCACCACGGGAGCCGCCAACGGTCATCATATGCCCCTGTCCGTTCCAATATAAACCTGAACCAATATGCAGCCCCGAAATACCATCCCCCAAGGCAGTTTGTAATTGGCTTTCTGTAGCCCAATCTTTTGCCCCGATGGCATTTTTTAACTGTATTTGCCCTAATTCCTCTAAAGTTGGAATTTTATTGCCTAACGTTTCTTTTGCAGAACGAGACAGTAAAATACTGAAATAAATAACAAGGCTTACAACAACACCTACTGCTATTGCTATTGCAAGCCATTCAATTGTTTTTGGAAGACTAAAACCTGACCACCTGTTGAGGTTTTTTATCAGTGGATAGCCAATGATAATAACAGCATTCACAAATAAGATAAAGCGCCAATTTTCTTTCGTAAGCGTATATGACATTGGCTCAACTTTTACGCCCAATTCTTTGGCCAGTCTGATACGTTCGCTGCGTTCTTGAAATTCTTCAGTAATTGCATCAAGTTGAAGAGCAAACTTATCGTCAGGAGCAGCTTTTCTTATTTTTTCTGCTCGTTTTAAGCTTCTTCTTTGGGCATCATTCATATCTGTAAGGGTTGTATATCGTAAATTTAGACACCTTACAGAATTTTCCAAAATCCCTTAATAAAATCTATCATTCATTGTTTTCTTTTCTTACTGTGAATGTTGGCCATGCTTAAAATAGGTCTATGGTACTCTGTAAAATTTTATTATAAATATTGGGGAATTCAAAGATTGTCTTTACCTTGTGAGACCTTGACAAAGGTTGAACG
>NZ_AUIF01000084.1 GCF_000423565.1 Runella zeae DSM 19591
GACTTTAAGAAAAAGATAACTTGTTAGTAATCAACAAGAAAACAACTCTAATAATATTGCCTCTTGTAAGGTGTCTATGTTTTTTTTAATTGTTAAATTACCCCCTGTTAAAAATACGGAGGAGGCATTTATCGTACTTTTGTCTGTTACGAATATTGTAGTAACACTACTATTAATTTTGAGTCCTTGTTCGCATTTAGCATTTAAACCTTCAAGATTTAATGTGCTAGAATTAAGTATTAATTCATCGCATTTTATAGTCGTATTTTTGAAAGAAAAAGAAGTAGCACTATTAATTTCAAGTTTTTTGCACTCAATATGCATGTCTTCAAAAACCTGAGTGCTACCACCTAGTATGATGGTGCCCGAGGAGATTATTTTGCCCTCTTTCAGATTTACATTACAGGTTATGTCTCCAGAATGTTTGATATTTAAATTGTTTGCAGAGGTGCTGATTCGAAGTGTTTGTCCAAAACTGTTCAAACAAGAACTCCAAATAATAAATAACACAAGTAAGTAATTCTTCATGATCTTAATATTCTAGTTTTTTGTACTTGTTTTTCCAAAACTCGCATAACACCTGTTCGAAGGCTTCATGGTCTTTGCGTGTTGTCTCGTAAATAATAATACCATTAGCACCTCCTTTGATTATAAATCCCTTATATGTATTCATTATGGATTTATCAAATTTTTTCCAATCGGGGTTTCCCAAATCGTAATCTGGTATCTTGCCGCTACAATCACATTGGCTTGTATAAAATACCCTTGTGCAGGCATTAAGAAGGCTAAAGCCAATGATTAATAAAACAATTGCTAGCTTTTTCATGCCGATATATTAGCGGGTTACTCTGCGGGTCAGATTGTAGGAAACAGAGAAGAAAGCTGCAGGGCGAAACACTTTCTGAACCACTTCTTCAAGATTTAAATCACTTGGATATTCTTTGTTCTCTTGATAAAGATTTGTTTTCAATCGGTTGACCCGATTAAAAATAACGCCCGCATTGAGCATTACTTTTTCATTTTTGCCGAGTACATAGCTTAAACCTAATAAAATGTTAAAATCTAGTTTTGTGACATCGGCAATATTGGCCGAAACCCCCATTAGCCCACTCCAGGCATTGGGGCGACCTGTGCGACCATAGAAGTGCATCATTGCTGCGAGACTAGGGCTAATGGCATTAGGGTTTTCAAATTTTGTTAATTTAGAATTAGTATCCAGAAAATAAGAATCGTCTTTGGATTCATTCCCAAATCCTAAAACAGGACCTACACTAAAATCAACTTTGAGACCACCTCGGGTAGGGACATCAAACCCAAAATTGGTAATTGTAAGATGGGGACCAAATGTATTGGTCTGAATAGGCGTGATGGTCACTTCATAGTTGGCTACGTCTTCGTCCATTTGTACAGGGGGGGCTGTCACTGTAAAATTTTTAGGGTTACGAAGTCCTTCTGCCAGTTGGGATACCTGCTCCACTAACGTTAACAAGTCTTCGTCTTGAATGAGTTTATCAGCTGTTTCGATTTCATCCAATGCTTTTTTTACCTCCTTTTTTACTTCTTCTTCTGACATGTCTTTACCTTGGAGTAATAATTGCGTTGCTTTGTCAAAAGCTTTGCCATACAACTTTTCCAATTCTTTATAGAGTTGCATATATTCACGATATTCTTTGCCGACAATCGCGGTGCTGGAAATGTTGATATTAGAAACTTTAGAGGCCATATCGCTAAAACCCAAGTCTTCTTGACTAAGCGCAATCAACCGTCGCTGACTTATTTTCATGTCGAGAATGAGCTGTGATATTTTTTCGGTTTTATCTCGGAATTCTTCACACTTATCTAGCACTGATTGAACTATTTCCTTGAAATTCTTTATCTCTCTTTTTAACTCCTCTATGTTGGCTTCTTCTTCCTGCTTTTCTTCTTTAAGTTTTGTAATTGAATTAGTGAGATTAGATTCTTGGATTTGCAAAGCATCTCTTTGGGGTATTAGTGTACTATCAGTTGTATTGGCTAATGGGGCAAGTGATCTTTTTGTAATGCTTAACAAATCTTCTTTTTCTTTTAGAGTCGCATTGATGCCTTCTAACTGGTCGGTTTGTCTTTTATCAGAAGTTTCAGCATCTTTTCTTAGGCTATTCATTGTATTAATCCCTTTATCAATATTATCGTTAGCCTCTTCTGCTTTTTCATTATTTTCTCCCAAAAAATTTTTTAGACTCTGTGGGTCTAAACGAAACAGATTCTGTAATTCGGTAGGAATGGGGGTCTGTAGCGAAATTTTCTTGCCAGTAATTTCGACTTTATAAAGATATCGATTGATATTTTTAATCTCAAAAATGGTAAAAGTGCCATATTGAACAGGTTGCGTAATGTAGGAAGTTTGTATAGATTTTTTGAACTGCTGCCAATCTAAACCTACTCGCTCTTGTGCATATAGATTTTGGGCTAAGCAGTGCATGAGCAAGAAAAATGCTGATTTTTTCATGTTAGGTAGGAGGTTAAAGATTGGAAAAGAAGAGAATACTAGGAGCAAAGAAATATTCACCCCCTTTCATGGTTACAAATTGTTTAAATGGTTGTTTATCGGTCGTAGGAGTACCGTATGATTTAGGGAAATTATATTTGTTATCTTGAATAGGTAGATGAGGCTGGCCAATGATAGGATCAAGTCCTGTATTTGGATGTTCAAAATTTGGCTCGTTTGCCCAATTTACCTGAATAAACTCAAATTGTTTTTCTATACTTGCCTGATAACTCATAAACAAGAGTCCTACATCACCTTCGGGCATTTGGGCATAGTGTTGGTCAATTTCAATAGGAACTTCGCGGTGACCAAAAGGAATACCTCTACGAGCCATAATATGCGATTTGTCTTCGTCAGTGCGTCGAGGGTTGGTTTTACGGATGTGGGCAAAATGAGGACAACGCCCACCTGACGGATCATTATCATAGTTAAAGTTGTTAAGTTTACTGCCTCCAGACATTCCCTCTGTTCCTTGAATGATAACGGGCGTGCCATCTTCAAAACGCCCTATAATATACGCACCTGCAATTTCTCCTAGGCCAAGTTTTTTTTCGGCTTTTTTAAATCCCCTTACATTCTGTTCTAGTTTTCGGAAAACAAAGTAACTACCCATCGCTTCGGTGTCGGCCACATAAGGATCTTGAAAAAGTACTAGATTTATCTCCGCACTAGGGTCAAAGTTTACCTCACCAATTATTGAATTGGAAGAAGCTTGATAAGCATCTATTTCATCTTTTAGAAAAAATGGCTGACTCACTCCATCTACATATCCGAAGTGTTCGAGGCCGTCGCCGTTTGCATTTTTGAGGGTGTGCCCATATTCAATAGCACGAATAGAGCTAAATGAGCTAAGTTTTTCTAAAACGTCTTTGGCAAAATTTCCCATCCTTATTGTATCGTCGTCGGCAAGTAGTAGCATCATATCTATTTCTTCACGATATCCTTTTTCCCAATTTTTTTTAGGAGGATCTTGAAGATTACGATTCTTCATGCCAGTACAGAAGGCTTCATCATTAAGGCCTGCCATATCTCCTTTTAAGTATTCTAAACCAGATTTGGTAAAAAAAATAGCTGAAAATAAATCTCCCTGTTTCTTGGCCTTTTTAAATTCTTCCCTTTCTACCAGTTGTTTTAAACAAGAGGTTAGATAGGTTGATGCGTATTCTTTTAACCATTTAATGGCTATGTTGTTTTTTTTTCTGTCGAAACGTACAAAAATGTGTGTTGTATGATCTCGCCCGTGCCCTTTTAAAATATTTCCTTGAATTTTAGAAAGAAAAGAATGAGTTGAAATATCGTTGAAATCAATGGGAGATTTCATAGTGCTAGAAGTTTATAAGTTATTAAAATGAAATTTTTTGGTTATTTTTTATTAAACACAAGGCGAAAAAATCCTAATGAGGTAAAAATAACATTACAAATTTGTTACATTTTTAATAACCCTACCATGTGAAAATTCCCCTTTTATATACCGCTTTTTTCCCCATTTGTTTGGGTAGAAGACGCAAAAAAACGGACAACACCTATGTGCATAAGGTCTTGCCCGTAAATGAGAGAAGAATAGAGTATCTTTTAGTCCGTTTTATTACTTCCCAATCGCAATCTCTTTTTCTTTATAACCTCCTCGCGTCGAAAGCAGTTTTACTTTGGCTTTGATGGAGGTAGTTTGATTGAGTTTGACACGGAAAGTCGCTTCTTTTTGTTGACCTACTTGGGTATAGTCGCTGTAGATAGTTTTGTCGTACAACGCGGGTAGAGTGACGACAGCCTTGGCGTTTTCAAAACCTTTCAAAAGTTCTTTGTCAATGTCGAGAGTAACGCGGTCTTCTTGGACTATTTTTACGAGTTTGGCTTGTTCGAGTGCCACGGGCAGTTTTCCTACATTGCTCCAAGTGACTTTGATTTCGTATTCGTTATTGGCAAGGGGCTTTACGGTTACATCTTTGAGGTCGATTTGGGGTAATTCTTTGGCCATTGCTAAGTTGAACCGTGATTGTTTCGAAATCCAGTTTTCTAACTGCCAAGCGGGGCCATTTTGGGCAAAAAACTTGGGGTGAAAGCCACCAATTTCGACCTCTCCAAGTACAGGATGCATAAATTTGGTCCAAGGTTTGAAGCCTTGTTTTTTGTTTGCTTCGTCGTCCCACATAAGACCATCGTACTCATCATATTGACCATCTTTGTTGTAGTCTTTCATGGCACCGCCGTTCCAAAGTTCGTCGCCGTACCATACCGAGCCGTAGTAGAAATACCCAAAATCAGGCCCATGACCAAAAAGTGGATTGGGTTTGGAGGGGTCGCCAGTCATACGGTCGGTTTTGCTACGAGTGCTGTAGGTATCATAGACATCGCCCGCCCAAGGATAGCCCGTAAACGACAGACCGAGGCTGTCCATGTGTTTGTAAATAGCCAAATCTGAGGGAAACATACTTTCGGCACTTTTGGAAGTAGAAGGGGGACGAAGGTGCATAGGCACGCGCGTATCCATCGAATTGACGACCGAGATGTGCGGATGTTGGAGCAAAAACAATACGGTCGAACGAGTTTCGATTTCGCTCAGGGGATATTCGCCTGCTCCGCCTTGGGTATAGCCTCGGCCTGAGCGGTCGCCTCCTTGGTCGGGACGCCAGTTTTCGGGATAATTGCGGTGATTGTCGAGGCCACCTATACCGTCTTCGTTGTATTTTCCATCGCCGTCGTTGTCGATACCTTCTGTATATACGAGCCATTCGCCCTTGCCTTCCAGTACTTTTTTCATCAAGCGCCCCGACGGGTCGCGTGGGTCGAGTACATAATCGGCTTTTTCTTTTTCGGCTTTGGTGGTGGCTTTTTTGCGTATCTGATAAATGACCCCATCGCCGTCGAGGTCTTCTTCGGGGTCTTCATCTAGCAGCCCGTCGCGGTCATCGTCTTTAGGCCGCACGGTACTGCGATTGCGCTGTGCCGTAAAAAGATACATATTAGCTCCGTCAGGGTTGTTTTGGGGGCGGAGATAAATGGTCTTTGTATCAACTAATTGGGTAATGCTAGGGTCTTTGCCGTAGTTTTCGAGCAGGTGCTGCGTGAGCCACAAAATAGCCTCACTGCTTGTGACTTCACCACTGTGGCGACCTGCCTCAAAATACGCCGCAGGTTTGTCGGTGTGTTTTCCTGTTTTTTTGTTAGTGATAGTCATTTGTAAAATAGGACGTCCTTCGTAGCTTTTGGCTACTTCGTACAAATCCACGATGTTGGGAAACTGCTCTGCCCACTTGCGATACCAATGATACATCACATCGGGTGAGTGATAAACTTCAAAAGAGAGCTTATCGGTAGGAAAATACTGAACGTCCTTGAAATGATGTTTTTTGAAATAGCTAACGCCGTGGCGTTCGCCTTTAACGGTGTAGAATTTGCTAGCGGTGTCTTGCTCGGGCCATTTTTCGTCGCCATAATATAGCTTTTGGGCCGAAAGCTGACTGCAAACCAAGACGCTCACCAGCAGAGTAGCGAAGTGTTTCATAAGGGTTAATTTGTTGTTGGAGTGAAAAAGTAGAAAATTACGCAGCTCCTTTTACTTTACAAAAACTTGGGTAGGAAATAAACCTGAATAATGTACATCCAAACCTATTTTTTAACTTTGTAGCCCCAACTAAAACAATTGCCTCTGCAACTGCTGATTACTCTTTGGATGCCTGATAGGGTGGCGTAGCGGCGTCGAGCCGCCATGAACGTTTGTGTACATACCACAAGCACCTATTTCTTATTACGTTCCAAAACAATTTTATCCATGTTTTCTTTAGAATCTAATCGTTTGCGGCTTATTCCGCTCAATACTTCCCAATTGCAGCTTCATGCTTCAAACTACGAAGCACTACAACTTTCTCTGGGTTTGACTCCCCGCCTCATGCTAATGGAAGAATATTTTCAAAACGAATTTGACGACGCTTTGGCCAACTATTGGCTTCCCGAAACTGCCGCTAATTCGGTAAACTTTCAGTGGTTTACCAATTGGCTCATCGTACATAAAGCCCACAATTGTGTAGTGGGTGGAATAGGAGTAGCAGGCTTACCCAACGACCAAGGCGAAACCGAAATCGGCTATGGTATCGACCAAGCATACCGCAATCAAGGCATTGCTTCCGAAGCCCTCGCGCGCCTGTCTGAGTGGGTATTTCGGCACCCTTCCACTAAGGGGCTGATTGCTTATACACCAGCAGATTTGGTTCATTCTCAGAAGGTACTGCAAAAAACGGGTTTTGTCTCTGTTGAAGAAAAAGAAGGGTTAATTTTGTGGCGAAAATTGAAACCAAATTAGGTATCAATTTTGAAAAATTGTAGGTTTGACAAAAATTTAAATCAATGAAAATAGCACCTAATCAAGTCGTAGCAGTTACTTATGAATTGAGTTTGCTCAACGACAGCGACGAATGGCAAATGGTCGAAACCGTAGGAGATGACCAGCCTATGTATTTTATTCAGGGTATGAGCGGATTGCCCGAAGCATTTGAAGAACAGCTAAATGGACTTTCGGAAGGCGATACTTTTGATTTCAAACTTGATGCTGAACAAGGCTACGGAGACTACGATACCGAATCAGTAGCGGAGATTCCGTTGGAAGTATTTAAAGTAGATGGCGAGCTTCAAGCAGATATTTTGCAAGTTGGTAATATGGTACCTATGACCAACGAAGAAGGGCACCGTTTGATGGGCCAAATCGTTGAAATTGACGAAGAATTTGTACTCATGGACTTCAATCATCCTTTGGCGGGTCGTGAGATGCACTTTGTCGGAACCGTAGTAAAAGTAAGACCTGCTACGGCCGAAGAGTTAGATCATGGCCATGTACATGGTGATGGTGGGGTACACCCTCATTAATCACTTCAACTCAATGTTGGCGAGGTTTTTCATTTCACTTCAACGTTGGCGAGGTTTGAAACCTCGCCAACGTTATGGCTAGCATCCCCAAATTCTGTACGCTGAAAACTATCGCAGGCAA
>NZ_KE384053.1:0-2470 GCF_000423565.1 Runella zeae DSM 19591
GTTTCAATTCCTAAATGGTACAATTAAAAGCCCTACGCGCATCCTGCTCAACCTTTGCAGTTTCTTGTTTCAATTCCTAAATGGTACAATTAAAAGCCGTACGAAAAACGGCTATTTTGACTCAATTTTAAGGTTTTTTGTTGAACTTTTCAACTAAAAAGTCGTCGAAGGTCAATTGCTTGATTTTGCTTAACCTTCGACGACTCCTCATTTTCAGACACTTACCTCTCCCAAAGGACAATTTTTAGCCAATATGTCAACGAACTTTTGTCAGTTTTGGGACTTCGACGACTTTTTCCCTACAGAAAGTTATCAATATTGCTGCGCTCTACCCCAATGATTTCTTTATCTAACCACCGCTCATTCCGACTCTTGAACAAAATTACACTGTCTTGCTCTTCCTTCATAATCGCACGCGCACCCATTAACATCTCTTTTAGCTTTACTTCCGTAATTTCTCCCTCAAACACCGAATTTTGAATCCAATTCAAATACTTGCGGCAATGCTTCAACATCTTCGCCACCCGCTTTTCACCAATATCATATACCAAAATCACATACATAATCTCTTTAAATTATAGCACGGGCTTTTACCACATCATTTTAAACGGTTTGTAGACTTCTATACCCAACAAATGCTTCTGCAATTTATAGCACTCTAATTTTACTAAATGTTTATAACTCACATTTCTACCCAACGACCGATGCTTAAAAGTCTCTTTCAAACGTTCTTCAAACGCTTGTACAAATATCTTTTTGCCTCCCTCTTTCAATACACACTGATTGATGTCTTGCCGAAAATCCTTGGCTTGTATTTGTTTTTTGTTGAGTACCGTAAAAATAGTCCGGTCTACTAGCAATGGCTTAAAAATCTCTGACAAATCCAACGCCAACGAGTACCGCCGCGCTCCTGGCTCATGCAAAAAACTGACGGTTGGGTTCAGTTGGGTATGGTAAATTTGATCCAAACACACCGTGTAGCACATCATATTGCCAAACGAAATCAATGCATTCACCTCGTTTTGAGGGGGTTGTTTGCTTCGAGTTCCCATGTCAAAATCAGTTATAATCTCCCCAAAAGCACCATAATACGCTTGTCGGATATTGCCCTCAATACCCATTAGCTCAGCAATATTTCCAGCTTCGGCAATCAACGATGAATAATTTTCAATCTGACCTAGCGATTTCGCCACGTCTTTGCCTCGCCCTTGGTAGTACTTCAAGTTTTTGGACATATTAAAGGCCGCCCCCTCTACAAAGGTCCTCGCTACTACCATCCGCTTTTTGTCAGATAAGTAATACCGCGTTTGTTCTACCTGCATTTTGCCCGCCAACAAATAATCCTTCGCCATAAACGAGCCCGTGTAGTGTTCGTAGTAATCAAAAAAATGTACCGACACGTGATTTTTGCCCAAGAAATTGTACATGGCACTGTTGGCATCCAAGCTTCCAAAACAGTACAAATTATCTACTCCTTCAACTGGTATATAACGCGGCTGCCCTTCCTGTCCCTGCTCATCTACAGGCACAAAACACAGCGTATTGTCCTTACGGCTCAGTCGGCCTGGGTTAAAGAGATAATAGCTTTTTTTCATTTTTTCAATAATTTCTATATTTGTTATTCATCTCCAACCCAGCAAAATTCAAAATAGCTACAAGCCTTACACTTTGAAATCGGTAACTTTGGCGGACATTGTTCTTGCTCTAATATCTCCCTGATTTTTTCGATATTTGCTTCTATTCGCTCCACATCGTCTTCGTGGAGTGTTACGCGTTCGGTTTGGCGTAACTTCGGATATTCTATGACCCCGTGGCTAATTTCTACACCATTTTTTTGTAACAAATACAGATAAAACTGCACCTGCGCTACGTGCGCCCATTCCTTTGCCGCCGATTTTTTGGTTTCGTGAACAATACCCCGTTTGGCGTCAAAAAAATCTATTTTGGCGGTCAATACGACCTCATTTTGCCCTGAACTTTCAGGTAATGTGTAGCTTATTTCTAATTCTTCGTTTTTATCGGCCCTAAAAGGATAGCTCTCCTCCCCTATCAACTTACCTTCATACACCACTTCTGAGGTATGCTCCATCCTGATAACATGGTAGTGCAGCCACATTTTGCGGTGACAAAGCTGGTAATAGTTGAGTAGAGTGGCGTTGATGTTCATGGTTCATAAAATTTATCTTTATCCCAATTGGCAGGATTGGTGACAATATAGTTGCTTATCCTATCCCAAGATGCTTCATCTCGAATGATCGTATCCCAAAATCGCTCTTGCCACCCAAAATTTTGATTCGGAAATACGGTTCGAATATGTTTAGTACAGGCCGATTTGAATGACCGTACTACTGTGGCTATTGACCCCGAATCGGGCGAAATCGCCTTATAAAACGCAGGGGTGTGTGGTTGTGGTTGTGGTTGTGGTTGTGGTTGTGGTTGTGGTTGTGGTTGTGGTTGTGGTTGTGGTTGT
>NZ_KE384053.1:3527-7284 GCF_000423565.1 Runella zeae DSM 19591
TCTACATATCATCCGCAGGTTCACCATAAATATCGCATCATTAACGTTGGTTGTTTCTTCCTATCGCATTTACCTAACTGAAGGAGAAATCTTGCACAATGATATTTATATGAACTCTTAATTAAACAATGTAAAGCTTTTTGATGCACCTACTATTTGTAATGGCAACACTAATATTTGCTTCGACCTTTTTACTGTCGCATTGGAGTAACTATTTACATTATCAAAAGTCGCTTTTTCATCAAAATCGTCATACGACTGTAAGACTCCCATAACTCCTTTTTTAGCATCAAATGGCTTAACGTTGGCTTCTGAAGGGTTATCATTAAATTCCAAAAACTGAAAAAAACAACCTCTTTTCCCAAAATAATTGATTTTATACAAATATTTCGAGAGATATTGTTTTGCTTCAATTGCCGAAACTTCAAAAATGATTTCAATCTTGTCTGAGATGAAAACATATTCTCTGAAAGAAATGGTTGGCTTAAATCCACTTCCCTCCCTTACTGGTTCTTGAATTTTAACGAATGAATTGTTTACACAAAAACTATTTGAATCAGGTATATAAAAACTTATTTTTGAATCACGAATAAACCCAAATTCTTGACTTTTTTTCTCCTCTAATTTTGACAAATCACCACCAATCGTAATGGCTTGATTAAGAATTGCCATTTTTATAGAATAAGGCGAAGGCAAAAAAAGGGATTTTGCTCCTTTATTCGTTGAATTACTTTCCTTTAAAGAAAAAAGTGTTGTTGGTTGAAAAATTGCCGAAAACCTCATCATCAGGAAATTTTGTAGGGTTCATACGTCATTAAATCTGCAATGATTTCGGCAAGATTACCTAAGCCATCAAATTTTTTCAGTTCAATCATATCTGACTCTATCTTGTTCAAGCTGTTAGCAATTTTCGTGATTTCAGCTTGGTAACCATCATTTATAGCACTGATAGTTGGAGCAGGAGTTAGTTTACTTGAAATTGCAACAACTCCTTTAAAATCAGTAATATGTGGCTTTTGGGTACTCGTCATAGCCCCTTTTGGATTGATAAATGAACTCAATAAACTTTGCAATAGTGCTTTATAGCGCGCGGCTCTATCAACTCCATCTGGATATTTTCTTGAAATATCATTAAATCCAATACGGTAAACGTCTATACTACAGACGAAGGCATACACTCCATGGTTGGCGGGACGATGGAAAATATTTTGTCCTTCATTACTTCCTGTTGTTTCTGTACTTCCAGCATTCGTAACAAGTTTTGTATGCAAGTAACTTTCAGTATTAGTTTTATTGGGGATTCCCACTGTCCAACCAAATTCAACTGTTGATTTTCTTGGCGTGTTTGAACTGTTTTTATTCTCTCCAATTTTGTCAGTAATCAAAATTCCATGCGTATCGCAAACTGTACAAATATCAATCATCGCATCAATAACATCAGCAGCAGTACCGTTCGCTTTAGCAATATTATTTTTAGAATAACTCCCTAATTCTTCCCCAGAAATTCTGTTCGGATTTAAAGCTTCTGCATATTTGCTCAAAGGCAATTGTTGTTCTTTAGCAATTTGAGCCAAATGAACGGCATGTATATGCTTAAACATATCGCCAGAGATAGCATTGACGGTATGTATTTCCCCTTCTTTATCAACAATTGTTACTTGACGAGTGATAATTTGATTTCCTTCACCTCCTTCATTATTTAAAGAATGAAGATTTAGCGTAATTTCTCCACTGATTGAGATTGAGGCAATTATTTTTTTAGCTTCAGCCATTTTGGTAGTGTTTATTGGTTAGTATCTTCTTGATTATCTTGCATTTGCTCAGTTTCGTCTGGCTCTTGTACGTTTTCTTTTGATGAAAGAGCAAAGCCATAAGACGCTAATAATGCACCTACTAAACGAGGAGGATTACTGTCTAAAATATCATAAAATCTCATCAATTCTCCTTCTTTTACATTGGCTCTAAGAGCTTTACCTCCATTCTTTTCAGCATTTCTTCCTGTTTCAGCATTATAAGTACTGATAAACTCACCAATGAAAGTTGCTAAATCTTCCTTTGATTTAGATTTGTTTTGAAGCTGCTGAGCTAGACCATATCGAATATCAAATTTTCGTTGGTCTTTAGGTGTGTACTGAAGACTTACAGTACTTCTTCTAATAGCACCCGCGACAGCCTTAAAACCTTCATTGTTGATAATTTCACTTAATTTTGGTTCCATATTATGATAAAATTTGTTTAAATGTTCAATTTTAAATGCCCTTACAAATTTGTTCCCTTTGGTCAATTGTTGCATTAAATAACCGGAGTACCAGTAATTGAATTTTGAAAAATGACCCAACGCTGAGTTAGATACACTTCCAAGAAAATCCCTATAGGCTTGTAATCCTTGCATTGAATCACCTAATTCTTCAATGTTCGATATTAAAGATTTTTGCTGGCTTAGAATTTCAATCCATTCTAAACTCTCATCCTTATTTTTATACTCAACAAAATCTGGAGTTTGAATAAAGGCAATATTAGCCACCGCCTTATTTTGACCCAAATCCTTTTGATAAACAGAATGAAAGCCCTTTATTGTGTTTTTTACCTTTCCTTTATTGTATTCGGGTGTTTCTTTTATAAACTTTTCAGTAAAATCAAGAATGTTTATAATATCCAATTTTATTGGTGAAGTACTTTTCAGGTGCTTTTTAAAATGACACACAACATCTTTTGCTTTGTGCAATAGAATATCATTAAACTCGGGGACAAATACCTTTAAGTCATACGAAGACCCAACTTTTACATACTGGCAAACCATCATATCTAATGCACCCGAAATTTTCATCGTTTCAGAAATCCAATTAGAGTCTAGATTACCCATGGAAGGATTGTTCGCTTTTCCTCGGTTCAGCCCTTTCCCTTGATTCGGGTTATATAACTGCTGAGATGTTGGCTTTTCATCTGCTAATTTAAATGACCTTTTTGCAATAGGTTGGTCGGTATAGTAATTTAAAATCTCTTTAACCAGTAATCGAAAATTGTCCCTATTCTGGTGAAAGTTATCGAAGAGTTTACTAAATGATGCGTATGGGTTCTTGATTATTTCCCTGTACACATCAAACTCAGCATCTAGCTTTTTGCCAAATTCTGACAGTTTTTCTTCTGCTAGTTTCTTACGTTCAACTTTCTTTTGCTCTACATTGAAGAGCTTATTGCTTTCAATTTCAGCAAATCGCTTCTTATAATTATCTAACTCAACCTTTTGGGCAGGATAATTGAAATAGTCATTCACCAGAAGACCATCTGGAACCTCTTGACTTGCATCTTTTTTGATAAATTTTAATATCAAGAAATATGACAAGTTATCTAAAAGCTCGTTTGTTAAAGGTTTATTGCTACTTACACAATAAAAACTCCCCTTATCTTCAATAGACTTGTTCTTTTGCTGATAATCAATATTTTATGATATATTTGCGGTAATTAACATTTTAATAAGTTATTATGAAATCACAAAGAATTAGTATATTTAGTAATATAAAATCTGATAGAGATTTTCGAGCTACAACAGGCCTTAGTAAAGAGGAGTTTAATAGGTTATCTGAAAAGTTTTCTTGTTATTATACTCCAACAGTTCTATCAGGATTTCCTAATGGGTTTGGTAACAATAGTATATTTCAA
Source organism: Runella zeae DSM 19591 (assembly GCF_000423565.1). Classification (GTDB taxonomy): domain Bacteria; phylum Bacteroidota; class Bacteroidia; order Cytophagales; family Spirosomataceae; genus Runella; species Runella zeae. Next base: position 7,188 of record NZ_KE384053.1, read on the forward strand.
AACTCAAAAGAAGCTTTGTTTTTTTTATTATATCATTATAAAGTAGCGACTACTTATGATGTTCTTGCTATTAGTTTTGGCATCGGAAGAGCTACCG
>NZ_AUIF01000087.1 GCF_000423565.1 Runella zeae DSM 19591
AAGACATGTTTCTGTATATCAAAAACTCCGTTTTCGCTCTCCAGAAACGAGTCTTGGCAAGGGGAAGGCTCTGCCCTCCTCCCTGCACCCCCACCCGTTAAAAAAGAAAAAATGGCACGTCCCAAAAAAGCAGATAGTGAAACACGCACCGTTTTACGGCTAACGCGTTACTTACCCCGAGAGGATGAACTCTTGCTTGATCGTGCCGCGAAGGCTGGCATGGACTTGTCAGACTTCACGCGTAATATGACATTGTATAGAAAGTTTACACCTCGAAGACCTTTAGCAGAAACAGAGTTTTTGCTTTATCTACGGGGTGAAGTCGGCCGCATTGGGAATAATCTTAATCAACTGGTGCAGCGGTTGAACGCGGCAAAATTAACACCGACGGAACAGGCAGCGGAGAGCGTTTTGCAACAGTTAGCAGAGATTAATGCGGAACTATTAAGGCTTTTACGGGATGGTCATCAAAGGTAAAAGTCGGGGTAATGGTCGTCAGCTGGGCAGTTATCTGCTTTCCAAACGCGACAACGATATAAAGCCTGAGATTTTAGAAATGCGCGGTTTTGCGGATAGTGACCCCATCACAGCTTTAGTTAACAGTGAGCGTGATGTGGCATTAATCAGCAAGTCAAAGAAGCCTTTTTATCAAGGTATTCTTAATCCACGCGAGGGTGAAGCGGCCAACATGACCGCCGACCAATGGCTGGAAAGCGTTAATATTATCGAAAAATGGCTGGGCTACGAAGGATTGCCGCGTCTGGCCGTCAGACACACTAAAGGCGGTCGACAGCATGTTCATGTTGCATGGCTAAGATATGATCATGTAACGAGTAAATTGCGGCCTGACAGTTATAATTTTTATAAACACAATTCCGCCCGCAATGAGATTGAGGTGACATTAGGCCATGAACGTACCCCGAAAATTCGGAATAAAACCAAAGAGCCAGGTCACAAACTGTTATTAACGCAACTGTGGGAACAGGCAAATAATGCCGATGATTTTGTAAATCAGGCACAGGCAGCAGGTTATGAAATCGGGCGCGGTTTAGACCAGCATCCGTATCGGGTTATAACTCCTGAAGGGAAAAGCCTTGATTTAGTGCGACAGCTCGACGGGTATCGTAAAAAAGATGTTCAGGAGCGTTTTAAAAGCTACTCACTGCCGTTTGAAGTGCAAGCTCTGAAAGTACAGCAAGAGCGTTTACAAAGCCGTCAACAAGGCGCAAAACGGCCTACACCCAATCAGTTAATGATAGAATTTATAAATAATTCACAACAGCCTGTAAATGATAATAAAAGTGATATTATGGAGGAATTGCGGCAACAGATGGAACAGAATAAAGGCCGTAAACATAACCGAGGTTTTGAATATTAATCTAACCCTGGCCATACAGTAGAGACATGCCAATCCTTTGCTTGGCAGTCCAGCCATTTGAAGGCATCCCTATGACAATCATTCTCATGCAGCCAAGGGCGATTTCTCATTTCATACATATAGTGTAAAGCCCGATTATATCTGGAACCTGTTTTGGGAACATTGTTTTTTTCAAACCATAGATCAAGATATTGGTGGATAGCTATCCAAGCAATCTTATTATGACGATTATCATTCGCCGCTTTAGGTTTAATTTTTTTTATTTTTTCTTTGATCATGGCCAAGAATAACATGACTTACCATAATAGTCAATACTTTTTTAAAGCAATTTTATAAGCTATTTATGGAAACATTAGAAGAAATGCTCGAACGCCATAAAAGGGAAAAAGCAGAGTTGGCCATTAGACGAGAAAAACGATTGGAGGAATTAATACGCCAATACGGTAAGACTTTGCCCCCTGAAATTTATAACGAATGGGAAATAAGCCATAGCGAAAAATGGTTGTCTTCTGACCATGAAGCCGAAATTGAGGCGTACCCGCTCCATCCAATGGATATTGTTTATCAGGAGATACAACAAAAGCAAACGCAGTTAGAAACGACCAAAGAATTAAATAACGCCTTAATTCCCAGACAAATGAAACATATACAGGATGAAATCAATGCCAGTGATGAGCGCGGAATGAAATTAACGGAAGAAAAATTAAAATTGTTAGAGGAGCATGATAAGGCTATGTACATAAGCTGGAACATTTATAATGAACGGATGCAAGGTCTTGATGCTAATGACCCGACCGTACAGCAATTAAAACAGGAACAATTGCAGGATTTTGAAAATCGAAAATCCCATAGAGAACAGGCGAGTAAATCTTATGATTATGCCATTAGTCAAGAATATAACTATGGGCAAAACTTGAAAAATGTTATAGCGCAGCAGGAAAATTTGGGTAGTACTAAGACAATAGAGGATGAAATGAATGCCTATATGGCCCAGCAAAAAGCAAAAGAACAAGCATTGCGTGAGGAAATGGAAGGTGTTAAAAAAAAGGATATAATGACAGAACTGGAAGAAGCTGCAAAACGGCAGCAGGAACAAAAGTCTAAGGACCCTAATATAGACCCATGGGAATAAAGGGATGTTCGTTTTATCTGGCCCGTTTCCAGCGTCAACAACAATTTTCCCCAGCCTGTCGGCTTTCCTCGCGGGACAAAATTCTTATTGACCCCATCACTTAAAGCCAGCTATTTCTGCATCCATGCTTTAAATCCAGAGGTTTTGTTTAACCGCTTTGCGGAAAACTGCGACCAGTGAAGGGAGAGAAAAAATGATGATTGAGGAAGATTTCTATTGCTATTTCCTGTAATGAACACTACAATTTGTAATGTACATTACAAAGGAGATTGAAATGTCAATTACCGCTAAACAGTTTAATACACTCGAAGACCTGTTTGATTATTACAACGAAGCTTTGTTTGAAAATGAACTGCCTGATTGTTTGGTGAACCTGTCACGGCATAAAGGCGCACACGGATTTTTTGCGCCCGAGCGATGGAAAGACAAAGGGACTGATACGATTATTCATGAGATTTCTCTAAACCCCGACACCATCAACCGCCCCGATAAACAATGGCATTCAACGTTAGTGCATGAAATGGTGCATTTGTGGCAGGAAGCCTTAGGCCACCCGTCGCGCCAGTGTTACCACAACAAAGAATGGGCGGCCAAAATGGAAGCCGTCGGCCTGATGCCCTCGCACAATGGGCAGGCAGGAGGCAAGAAAACAGGCCAGGCTATGACCCATTACGTGATGGAAGGGGGAGCGTTTGAAACGGCTTTTTCCAAGATAGACGAAAATGAATTAGCCGCTTTAAAACTGCCTTATCTGCCTACCCTTCCCTCATTGACCGTTACACCGCCAACAGGCACAGGCAGCGATCCCGAGGGTGACGACGAAGACGAGAAAGAGCCTAAACGCTCAGGAATTAAGGTCAAATACACCTGTTTTTGTGAAAATAATGTTTGGGGTAAGCCTGATTTACGGATGATTTGCATGGAATGCGAGCAGGAATTTAAGCCGCAGCAGCCGAAAGCCAAAAAGCACCAAGAATACGTTGTTAATCAAGAAGGTATGATATTTAGTACAGAGATAAAACCTCAAGCTATGCAAAGATTAAATTTTCACATCCCTTAAAAGGTCTATCAATAAAATTCCCGAAAGGTTACAAACAAAGGGTTTTACAAATTCCCTGATAGATAGGCATATAGTTAAAAAAAGTAATTCACATGACTTTATATTTGTATATTTAGCCTTGATTGTGCTATCTTTAGAGTTCAAAATGAAAGGGGCGTTTATATGTTGTCAATAAATGAAATACACCAAGGGGATTGCAGAAATTTACTTAAACAGATTGAACCAAACAGTATTGCGTTGAGTGTTTGGTCACCCCCATATTTTGTAGGTAAGGAATACGAGAAGTACCTTTCATACGAAGATTGGGTTGAACTTTTAACTGAAACTATAAAGCTGCATTACAATATTCTTAAGCCAGGAGGGTTTTTAGCAATAAATATTGCTGATATTTTATGCTTTCCAGACCCTGCAATACCTAAATTCCAATCAAGGAATATTAGTATGCAGAGATCGCCTATTACAAAAGAACAAATTTTACAGGCAAAAGCGGAAAACCCTGATTTAAATAGAAATCAACTTGCTGCACTATTGGGATGTAGTGAGCAAACCATTGATAGGCGGTTAAATGGAAATAATATCCGAGGAGGAAAATATGAAACTCAAACAAGGGTACATTTAGTAGGGAATATTATTGAACAGGCAGGCTATGAGGCCAAATTATATATGTATGATCGCCGTATTTGGAAAAAAGACCCTTCATGGATGAACTCAAAATGGCATAACTCTTCTTATCGTGCAGTTTCTGAATATGAAGATATTTATATACTGTGGAAGCCAGGAGAAACAGTTGTGAATAGAGATAAGCTTACCTCTCAAGAATGGACTTCATGGGGTTCAAGAGCAGTTTGGGAATTTTCTTCTGTTAGGGCTAATAGAGAACATGAAGCTATGTTTCCTGTTGAATTGCCAAAAAGGCTAATAAAGCTACTTACAGAGCCAGAAGACATTGTATTAGACTGCTTTATGGGCAGCGGAACGACTGCGATTGCAGCGATTTTAGAAAAAAGAAATTATATAGGAACTGAGTTGCTGGAGGAGTATGTAGTCTTGGCAAAAAGAAATATTGAGGAGGAAAAAAAGAAGATTGAAATGAAAAATAGACAGCTAAAACTTGCTTTAGTTAGCTACTAAAAAGTTCTGGATTGTCATTTCTATGAAGAGCAATCCAACCATTCTCTGTTTTTTTAATCTTAGTTGCACGCCAATTATTAATTTTAGAAAGAGGCTCTAATCGTATTCTTATTCGCTTCGCATCGTCTGGCGTCGTTTTGTCATCTTTGCCCGCAATAATTAAGTTTGGAGTGTTTGCAAGTTTAGGCCCGTCGAACATTAAAAGACCATTAGGCACACATACCAATTCAAAATATTTAATTGGATGATTTCCAAATCCAGTGACATCATAAATTGCGTCAAAGAAATAAGTAAGACATATTAAAGTGTTGTCATCCAAAATATAGATAGGAGGTAATTTGGGTTGAAAGTGGTAATTAATTTCACCTGACTTAACTCGCCTAACTGGCCATGTTGAATTTAAAACGCCATCGTTCCAATTTATACCGTCTCCCGAAACTTGGTTAGGAGGTACTACAACTTCATTGGCATTATCGTTGGGGCCTGTTAATTTTACATCGAGATGAATGTAAACCTGCTTATCCGCAAATCTTATATCACCACCTGTTGGAAGGCCTGGAAAAGTTATATTATCTCTTTTAGAGCCAAGAGCCTTTATTATATTGGAGCTTATTGTTTTTTCGCCTAATTCCAGCCAAGGGACAGAAGTGCCTATAGGCCCTCGTCCACGTTGTTCTGGAGGGTAATTTCTCCAAAAAGGAAGTAGTTTTAATGGGTCTAACGTAAAGTTTGACCAAATATCTTCTGCAACAGGTAATATTATTTCATCAAGTAAAAACTGAGTATAATATCTTTCAGTATCAATAATTTGTTGGAGATTGTTGCTTAATTTTTCTCTTGAAAGAAAGTATTGGTCAGATGTAGAATGCATCATTTATGGGATTCAGTAATTTTAAAAAATTGCGTTAATGTAAGGCCTAAAGCATCTGTGATTTTTTTTAATGTATTTATCGTAACAACTTTTTCCCCTCTCTCTATACAACCCAAATAAGTGCGATGAATTGAGCATTGGTCTGCAAACTCCTCTTGAGATAGATTTCTCTCTAAGCGAAGTTCTCTAATTACTTCACCAATTTTTGATACTATTTCAGTCTTGGTAATCATCGGCTAAAGGTAGTGTCATGAACTCTAAAGAGCTACACTCTAAAGATAGCATGTGAATAATTAAGGTTATTGAAAGCGAGATAGTAAGCCCCCTTTGACTGTACCGATTTAAGGTATATCTTCAAAAACCGCTCTTTTAAGCCACTAAACGATACTTTTTTAAATGCAAAAGTGTACTGATTTAAACACTTGTTTATTTCGGTACAGTTCATTATTTTCGTTCTATGAACGAAGCCCTCCCCTCCCCCGTGAACGCGGTTATTTTCACCCGTGTATCAAAACGCTCCCAAGAATATCAAAGACAAATTGCTGACCTAAAGGCAGTTGCTGAAAAGCGCGGATGGACAGTTGCCAAAATTATCACTGAAAAAATTACAGGGATTAAAGGCAACGCCGATCGAGAGAGTATCGAGCAGCTTTTGCAACTATGCGACACCAAACAAATTCAAAAGGTTCTTATAACGGAAGTATCACGTTTAGGCCGTCGCCCATCTCAGACCCACCAAATTTTAGAGCATCTGACCGAAAAGAAAATTTCTATTTATATCCACCAGTATAGTGCCGAGACGCTATTACTGAATGGTAAGCTCAATCCCGCTGTATCAATGATTTTTTCCGTTACGGCTGATATGGCACGTCAGGAGCGGGAAACGATGATTGACCGTATTGTTAGCGGTATGGATGAAGCCAGGCGGCAGGGCAAGACGTTTGGCCGTAAGAAAGGCCGTTTGTATTCCGATGATGATTTAAGAGCCAAATACTCCAAGCCATTGAAGGATTTACAGCAAGGTATCAGTATTCGCAAAGTGGCTAAAATATATGATATTTCACCCGATACGGTGCAGCGGTTAAAGAAATTAATGTAGTTGTATATTTACCGAAAAAGATAAATCATGTTCGATATTCTTAACCTTAATCCAGAAACTCAAAGTAATTTTAGTTGGATATTCTTAGATGCTGTTCTGCACACCGATTACAAAACAGAGGCTGAGTTTCACACATTTTTGAGGAAGTTAAACACAGACTGGCTTATTAAAAGCAAAAACAACATAGATTTCTCATCCGAAGATTGTTTGATACTGGCTATTGGTGACATATTGAAAAATCACATTAATAGTAAAGAAATGGCAGAACATTGCCATCAAGAATTGACTTCAAAATGGATTTTTCATCAAAAATACACCCAGCAAGCAGCGATTGAATAACGCCCCAACGACCAGCAAGCCCCTGCCCTACTCGAAGTTCGCAACCACACGGCGAAAAGCCGTAAGGTTGCTATTGGGGCGCATAGGTGAAGCCAGCCGCACCGCGACCCATTACCCCCCTGCTTTGCGGGGTGTAACAAGTCGCTTTATCAACGCACTTTATTTGGATTATTTGTAATGAACCTTACAAATATTGAATAGCTATATTCAATCAAGTTTTACTGAATAATCTCAAAAAAGCTTGAGTTGAGTTCCAGCCTTTATAGGCGGGG
>NZ_AUIF01000088.1 GCF_000423565.1 Runella zeae DSM 19591
GAGGTCGCAGGAGATGGTATGAAATCCGCCAAAATCGTGATTGGGATTCGAGCCTTTTTTAAACAGGAAATTCCATACGTTTTTCCCTCCTACGACATTGCCAATGATGTCGGCTCCTACGGCCATGTTTTCAAAATAGTTGTTGGTAAGCTCCCAGGCTTTTTTGGGGGGATTCTTAAGCCAAAAGCAAATCAGATTAATGATGATAAAAAGGGGGGTCAACGTCCACAAACCCACTCGTGCGATGATTGCTAGTAAGATTCCCATTGTGTTTTTTAGATAAGTGCTACAATACGGATTGTGAGGTTTTGGGCGCTAAAAGTAGGCGACACCGAGAAGCCCGTTGCCGTACGCGTGGCAGGGGGAATATCAGCCAAGACGGCTGCTCCTAGCTCGTCGGTAATTTCTACCACGTACATAGAAGCCTTCCAACCCGCAGGAAAACTTACTTCGTAGGTTTGATTCTCCGTGAAGCTTACGTTTTGTAAGAGGTGGGTTTTTACCTCTTTGATATCCGCGCTTTCGGAGGATTCTTCTGAAGTATCGCCGTTGGCGGCGGTGGTCGAGGGAGTAGTAGATTTAGTGGTTGTTTTGCTAAACCGTAGATTATCCAAAATCCAAGCCAGTATTCCTACGGCGACCGTGCCAAGTAGGGCGATGATTAATAAGGGTTTTGCTTTTTTTGTTTTCATTGGGTTAGAATTTGGTAGATTGATAAAACTATCCAGAGAGCTGCTAGCAGAAAGGTTGCCCACCAACAAGCCCGTAAATGATTTTTGAAATTAGGCCAACGCATCTACTAAATAATTGGAGTATTTGCCGTACTTGAAGGCAATGATTTCTGCTCCTCTCTTCATCCAAAAAAAGATAGCGACGCCCACTAAAAAGAGGGAAATCAAGAGGATACAAACTTCTCTTTTTAAGTTACGGTTCATGGCTGAATGACAATGGGCGGTGGTGGCGTTTCCTTCTTGGTTTTGTACCTGAAAACCTGTACGACAATCAGCCCTGCCAAACCTGCTACGGTAAGCAGCGCAAACCAACCCCCGATTCGTTTCAACCGATCCGACTCTTTGGCGGCGTTGAGTTGGGTGATTTGAAGGTCGAGTTGCTTTTGTAAGGTTTTTTGCAATTCGATGTCTTCGGTAGCTTCTAGTTGTAGCTTGAGCTGTTCGGTTTTTTCTTCGGCGATTTTGACTTCCTTTCCTTTGGCGAGAAAGTTGAAAATACCACCCACGGTTTCGGAAATAGCGGGTATGAGTGCTGCGGCGGCCATGTTGTTGTCTTGTTTAGGGGTATTGGTGGTAGTATCCGTTTTCTTTGAGAATAGATTGCCAAAAAATGACCCGATGCTATCCCAAAATCCACCGCTTTCCTTTGGTTTTTTGGCGGTAACGACCACTTCATTGAGGTCGATTTCTTTTGAGGGGGCTTGGTCTTCCATGATTATTTACCTTTTTTGGGGAGTTGGATGATGGTGGGTGCAGGGGCAGGCGGGGCAGGTGTAGCGGGTTTGCGGAACGCCCACCAAAGTACGCCTCCCAGGGCGGCAACTACGCTTACAATCCCTACGACAATCCACGTATTTCCACTACCACCTCTGTCGTCTCCGCTTCCCGTGGTAAGGGGAGTGTTGTTGCCATTGAGGATTTTTTGTTTAATTGCCTCTTGCTCTTTTTCTTTTTGGTCTTCTGGACTTTCGGTGTCGATGTCTTCTTGTTTGACCCAAAGTAATTCCGTCTCATGGTACCATTTACTGACTTGAGTAGCCGCAAGACCAACGACTGGAATTGCCAAATACCATTTAGATTTTGAGACAAGTGAGCGTCTTATGTCAAACTTATATTCGATTTGAACAAATCCATTTGCTTCTTCGCCTGTCAAAATCCCAATATTATCCCCTTCATTATAGCCATATAGATAATGAGGCTCAGTTTGGCCAGAACGTTCTAGTTTTGTAACAATGCTACTCTCAGAGGGTTGAGAATAGAAACTCAGGGCGTCATTTTTAACGTAAGCGGTTGCCATTGTTGCTGATTTTAGAGATGATGAAAATGAGAACAGTGGTGATACCTAACCCAATGGCGCCAAGCGTCCAGAGCGTCCGTTTTTCGCGGGCAGTGAGCGGCATGGTATCGCCCAATTTTTTGATGATCAGTTGGCCTTCCACCATGAAAGCCTGATACCATTGCCCTGCGGCATCTTTCCAACTGATGTAGCCACCGTTGAGCAGTTTTCGCGGTTCGGTGAGCCATCCAAGGTGGTCGTACTTGCGGTTTTCGACTTTTATCAAGTCAAAAAAGGCAGGATAATAGAAGTTAGAGACCAACACGCCATTGATGCGGTAGCCGTAGTCATCATCTTCAACGGGGTCGGAGACTTCGACTAAAAAATCCACTTCCTGCCCTGAACTATCTAGCCCTTTGACCCGCATGGTACGGTTCACGTAAGGGTTCACAAGCATTTCGAGTAGCTCATGCGAGGCCGTGAGTGACCAACCTTCACGGTATTCGACCTTGGCAAAGGGTTGCCCTCGTTCGTCGGTCCAGTGGTAGCCTTTGACGCCTTCCACGTCGATTTCATCCACAATCCAAATCGGCCAAGTCCCTTTGGGCACGGCAGCACTATTGTCAACTACTTGCAGGGTGGCATCTTGTCCCCAAATGGAGGCAAAATCACGACTGACTTGGATTTGCAGGGCATCGGCCACGGCTTTTAAGTCGGTGCTCGAGACTTTTTTGGTAAGGTCAACGAGGGCAATATTTTGTTTTGGCAGGGGCATTATTGACGAACGATGAGGGGTTGGTCGGGACTAGGTTTGGGTTCTTTTTTAGGCAAGAAAATCGCCAACATCAGACCCCCAAAAACGAGGACTCCTCCCGTCACCCACACCCAAGTGGGAACGCTTTTTTGTTCGGCTTCGGGTTGATTGCGGTCGGTGGTCGTCGTAGTGGTATCAGTATCAGGGTCGGTAGTGGTCTTTTGGGTGGTTTTACCAAAAATACCCACGCCAATGTCGAGTACTTTGCCGAATACATCCCAAAACTTACCACTTGTTTTGTTAGTAGTTCCCGTGGTACTAGAAGCATAATCATAGTTAGGATTCGCTTTGGTCTCCACGGCATCCGCATAAACCCAACCGTCGGTTACTTCATACATGGTGTCACCGTTGTCGTTGGAAGCGGTGATACTTTTGATTGCGCCTAAACTTGCGCCCTTGGGGGCAGTGTTGGCAAATTGTTCGCCGTTGTCGTCTTCATAGATAGAAGTCGCATTTGGGGCAGTGACCAAGTCCCCTACTTGGGGGTTCGTGATTGTTTTTACTCCTTTAGCCATTGTTTTTGAGAAGGTTATACAGCCCTTGCGGACTGAGGTAGTTAGCGTTTACTGGGGGGAGGTTGAGTTGCAACACTTCTTGACAGGCATGATAGCAGACCTCCGAACAGAACATTTGGAGGTTTTGGGGTTTTCGCCACGGCACGATGAAACTGGTGATAAGCCCTGCGAGGTCGTAAGGGGTGCCAAGGTGTGAGCGGAACCAAGCGTAGAGAGCTTCGTCTTTTTCATTGCCAAAATCCAAGAACTCCCAAAGGCTTTCGTCGCTCACGGTTTCATCATACGTCCTGAACCCAATGCCATACACATCCCAAGCACTGGCCGAAATGCGGTCATACTGGTCGAAAATGAACTGACAGTGAATAAAATCACCTCCTGAGCCGAAGCGCATCACGCGGCCTTTGAGGGTATTGCTTGCTTTTTCAAATCCTAGTCTCATCGCTTAAAAGAGGGATTCTAAAAACCAAAAAGGACTGTGTAAGCCTACGGATTTGAGTACGTAGCTTTTGCCGTTGCTTGACACTTTTGCGCTGAGGAGGGCATCGGTGTTGGTCGTCAGGGGAAACTTAGTGTTGATACCCTGATTGTAGGCAAAATAGGCTTGGTCGTAGCGTGAGGCAAGACCCGCGTGTTTGTCGAGGCACTGCCCAAAATAAATTTGACCCACCACCATGTTGAAGGGCATCGAATTGAAAAGGCCGTCTTGCAAAAGGGTAGCGGCATTGGTAGCCAACCAATCCGAGGGTGAACTTTGTTTTTTGGCCGCTTTGATTTTATCGTAGAGCTGCGTGGCCTTGGTTGTACCAATGGCCTGTTTCAAAAAGGCAATTTCGTTGTCGGTCAGGGCGGCATTTCGGTATTCGATGAATAGCGCGTAAGCCGCTGATTGGACATCTATTTGGCTGATACCGATGTACTTTCCGTTGGAAGGCAACTCCTTGGAGTAGCCCGTAAACTTATTTTCCAACCATGCCGCTTTACCGTCGGGTTTTCCTTCGATGTAGAGCAAGATAGCGGCCAATAATGAATTGACTTTGGTAACGTCAACGCACTCTTTGAGGGTCTCCCCAAACTGACGATGCAACGCCTTGGAGAGCGACTCCATCGAACCGTCTTGGTAAGCGGTTTGAAAAGATTCAATCGTCTTTTGGGTCATTGGAAAGGTTCTGGTAAGGATTCCCATTATGGTCTTAGTTTCTGGTTGATTTTGATGCTTCCCGTCCTTGTAATGGCCTTGGTACGCGATTTGGTGGCTTGAATGGCTCCGTATACGCCAAGGGCAATGAGTAAGGATAGCAATACAGCAATGATGATTTTTCTAGTCATTTTTTCTGCTTAGTTTTCGCCACCATTGGGCAACGGTTTTGGGTTTGAAGAGCGCAAAGCCCCCCATCGCAACGAGCAGACTTACACCGATGATGATGGCCGTGGCTTGGGTGCTTTTTTTTTTACCCGTTCGGTTTCGGCGAGCGTGACAGCAGGGTCTGCTTTGTACTTCTGGTAGGCATCAGCCATTTTGAGATGGTAGCCCAATTTGGCGTAGTCTTCGCCGTTGTAGCGAAAAGCAAACCCTGCCCAATTGAGGGTTTGTAGTTCGTCTTCTAATTTTTTGTCCTGTACAAACTTTACAAACGCGTCCAATTGGGCAGCTTCGCCCGTGGCAAAAGCCCTCACCATTGCCTCTACGGTCGAGAAGCCCACTATTTTGTGGTTAAAACCCATAATCTGGAATTTGCCCCAACAACTGGCCTTCATGGCGTTGGTAGGGTCAAGGGCGTAGGCTTCGCTGTAAGTGGAGGCGGTTTTGCCCGACAAACGTTTGAACCAACGGGCCTCAAAACGTTTTTTGAGCGTCCCGTCTGAGTTGAAGCCATTGCCCGAACTCTCTACCAAGGCCACGGCCATGATGGCGGCAATTTCACAGTCTAGGATTTGGACGGCACGACCGTAATCGGCAAGGGTGAGGGTTTTCATTGGTTATTTTGATTTTTCGGCTTGTCTGCGTTGGTACTCCCATCCAAAAGCTACAATAGCACAAATGGAGGCAATGATTTGAAGCCAGAGTGATACCTTCTGTGTGTTTTCGTTACTCATCGTCTTCGGTTTTTTTGCGAGTTAATTTTGACTTTTTGAGCTTCTCTAATTCGAGCTTGGCAAGGTCTCGTTCCACCTCACTTTTTCGGGTTTGAGCCACGTAAAAACGTATCGCAAACACTGCTACAAAAAGGCCGCTGATAGTGGTGATGATGGTGGCCACGGGTGATACCCAATTCAGGTCAAGAGCCAACATGATACTAAGCGGCGCATAAGCCAACGCAGCTAATTCTTGGGCAGTTTGCCCGATAAATCGGTGAGGCATTTCGAGTTTCAAGGTTTTCGATTAGAGAGTTGGATAGCGGTGTTTTTGGGCGGTGATTTGCGAGGCTCAAAAAATCGTTTGAGCGTAGCACGTAGACCCAACTGAGCCAGCCCCACCGCAAACACAATGAGCAGAATACAACCCAAAAAGAGCTTGAGCAGGGTGGCGTTTTCGAGCGAAATTTCGGTATTGACGGTGACTTCGGGCTTGGTTTCACCCGACAATAGCCCCTGCAATACCTCAAAAATTGATTTGTCTTGGGTTTCCATAGCGGGTATTAGTTGAGACCGAGGTTACGCATTCTTTTGACGAGGTCATTTCGTTTGCTTGTCCAGAAAACGTTCCACTCTGCATCCATTTTTTTTGTGAGGGTGTAGCCATCCTGTTTGCCGTAACGACTATTGTAGAGATTGTAAATAGAGGTCAATTGGCGGTCTGACAATCCGATTAACTTTAAGAAAAGTTCTTCTTTGTCAGAGGCTAAAGTGAACAAACCATTCAAAACGCTCCATGCTTCTTCGACGTAGATGTCAGGTGACCAATTGGGGTCTTCAGGAAGGCTTTTGGGTTTGTAATCCGAAAAACTTCCCCGACCTGCCTGACGACCGATGAAATAGATAAGTCCTACAATGACCACCCCAAATACCGTGTATTGGATAGGCCGACTTTTGTAAGCCCTTACGTACCATTTTTCTTGTTTCATGGCTTCTTAGTACGTTTGGTTTTCTTACGGACATAACTCACCACGGCGACCCCAAAAGCCAGTGAAGACAGACCAAGCGCCGCCCATACGCCAACTGAGTTGGCCGCAGGGGTGGGATTTTCGAGGTCGATGGTAGGACTGGTGTTACCCTCCGCAGGTTTGTTGGTATCAACGGGGCTGCTAGGGTCAGAGGAGGGCGTTACGGCAGGGTTGACGGTCGATATGTAGTCACGGTGAACGTAGTAACTAATTTTCTTGCCCGCTGAATCTAGCTTGTAAGCTCCTGTAAGGGTGGTAGCGTAGATAAGGTAGAAATCATTGTCGATGAATCCGTCCGACTTTCCGAGCAAGTCGCCTTTGTTGGCCGCTCCTACCACGTTGAGCAGGTTGGCGAGTGAAGGACTGTTTCGGAGTCGAACGCCATTGCCAGTACAGTAGTAAAACTTGGCTACTTTTTCATCTAACGCAGGGGCATATACTGATACTTGGGTAGCGTCGCACCAAACTTCCGTAACGGTCGTAAAAATACCTTGCTCAATGGGGACACGCAGCTTGACTTTGACGAGATTTTTGGCACTTCGCCACCCGATGACCTGCCCAAAATTGATACCATTAGCCTTGTTGTTATAGACCGACCCCACATAGGAGGTCGTATCTAGGTTATCGGAGGCAGTGAGCTTGGTGTACAGGTTAACGAAGCCTTTGGGGCTATCTGCACTAAGGTAGATACCAAGTTGAAATTGTGAGAGCGCCATATTACTTCGTTTTAGTT
>NZ_AUIF01000089.1 GCF_000423565.1 Runella zeae DSM 19591
CCAGACTCGGATGCAAATAAAAAGCCAAACTACGGTTATCCCCGATGAGGCCAAGACCAGAATTAGCTTCAATTTGAGCACGATTCTTCTCCAAGTTTACTTGGGTAGTATCTTGGAAAATCAAATAATGTTCCGCCTCTATTCTCTGAGCAGTATCTTGGGTAATGGTCGATATGATAGAGGTTGTTGTCACTTTTGAGTTATTGAAAAAACGATAGTAGACCATCTGGTCAGCCCAACGATTGGATAACTTATAAATAGTTGTTTGAGATTTCTGAGTCATTAAAGATAATAACTCATCCCCGCGTACATTGAGCCGTTTGTCTCCAAAATCAAAACCAAAAGTGCTTTTTTTAACATAAAAATTTTAAACTTTACACAACAAAGATAAATCATTCTTGTGTATAAACCGTAGCTCCAGAAAGGAGAAGGACTCAGAAGTCCCCCTCTACTGAAAGGAGAGGGGGATTTAGGGGGTGAGGTTGAACAGACGCCGAAGATAATTTGGTGATACCAGACTTTTTGGACAGCCTCTTGTAATATCTTAAACCTGCAAATACCCCTTAGCTTTTGCTCGTAAAACGGCGGTACAAAATAATCAACAACAATATAACCGAAGCTCCGAGAAAAGCCTCTAGCACTCTAGCCGCAAAACTTGGCAATCCTAACATAGAATGAAACTCGCCTTCAAACAAAAAACTTCCTACAAATGCCCCAGCAATCCCGAGTAGGATTTGGTAAAGCAACGAAAAAGAAAAACGTTTGAAAGCCAAATCGGCTAGCCAACCAGCAATAGCCCCTACGACGATGGTGATGATAAAATTCATGAGCGTAATGATTTAGAGTGTTTCATAGTCTTGACCCTTTAATTCCCTAAAAGTCACATTTATTTGTAAAACTTCGCACGTTTTGCAGCTATTTTACAAAAACCTCTTCAATCAAGCTTGGCGCATCGTACGGGCGGCTGTCAACGAAATATCCAAAAACAAAACTTTGGCGCGGGCATTGCGTTCGAGGTGATAATACCCTTCCGTAATTTCTTGAATCAACAATTCAATAGCTTTAGGATGGACGGCTTTTCCAAATTTTTGTACAAAACTCAATTCTTCATCTTGCAATCTCAGAAGGTCTTCGACGCCATTTTGCCATAAAAATAAGTCACGAAACAAATTGAGGGTATAATCAAAAATTCCTTTTTGTTTTTCTTTTCCCAAACCGTCAAACTCATCTGCCAGCTTCACCAAAGTCGCAAAATCCCGCGAATAGCACTTGCGCATCCAATTGGCAAACCACGTGTGGCGGTCGTCTTCGGTATCAAGTGTAAGACGCATCGCTGTCGAGAGGTTGCCTTCACTCAAATAAGCAATCTGCCGTGCTCGGCGCTCTTCGATACCCTTTTGAAGCAAAAAAGCCGTTACCTCTTCGTCCGTAAAAGCGCGGATAGCCACCCGTTGAGTGCGAGAAATAATGGTAGTCAGCAACTTATCTGACTGACTTGACACTATCAAAAACAAGGTTTTTTCGGGAGGTTCTTCCAAGATTTTCAACAAAGCATTGGCAGCTTGGACATTCAAAAGCTCGGGCTGCCAAAAGAGCATAATTTTAAACTCTCCTTCAAAAGCTTTCAAAGAAAGTTTGTTGATGATGCCCCTTGATTCTCGAATAGGAATAATTCCTTGCTGATTGCCAGTGGCATTGATAAAACCCAGCCACTCCGACAAAGTACGGTAAGGGTGCGATTCTAAAAATGCCCGCCATTGAGGCGTAAGCTCACCCAGCAAGTCTTCTCCCTCCTTAGGAGTACGCGGCAGCGGGAAGATATGATACACATCAGGATGGACTAACTTGCGCATTTTGATACAAGAAGCACAACATCCACAAGCATCGTCGGGCTGACGGTCTTCGCAGTTGACGTAGGTAGCAAAAGCCCATGCCAACGCAATACCTGCGCCCCCAGGAGGGCCATCAAATAACTGAGCGTGAGCTACGTGATTGCTCTGAACCGAACGAACGAGCGCACGCTTGGTATCATCGTGACCTAATATATCTTTAAAAAGCAAAATAAGTAGCAGTTGGAGTTCGGTACAAAATTAAAGAATGTTGGCTTGTCGTGGGTTAATCTTACAGAAAATTACGAGCTTAGAAAGACGTTAAATTCTTCTATAGTCATTCTCACTACTTTGGGGAATGAGATTAAATCAAGCTCTTTAAAATGTTTATCATAAGTTATCAAGACATCAGCATTACTACCTATATAGGCTTAAATGTTGATTTTTGAGGTTTTCAACATCCGCCTCGGTGATTCCTTTTTCTTTAATTATTTTCTCTAACTCAGCTTCCGCCTTGTCGAAGTAATACTGCGCAACCATTCGTTGAATATCTTCCAGCTCCTGCTCAGACACTTGTCGCTGCGATAAAAACTGCAAAAAGTGCAGTTGCATCTTATTGAGTTTAGTAGGTACTTCCATGATGATAGAGTAGCTTGTATTATTCAAAGCTAACAACAAAATTTAAAGCAAAAAAATTAACTCAAAATCTAAGAGTTACCACTCTCAACATCCTTTAATTAAGGCATCTATTGTTTGATAAATAATCAAAACTCCGCCAGATTCCGAGGAAAATATGTTTTCTCCGCCTAAAAGTCCTCCACTAAGGAATAATCGGCACATAGCCTTTGGATTGAAGAGTGGTCATCAGCAACATCGCCGAAAGAGTCACTTTGATGTTTGGATTGCGGGGTTCTTTGTCAAATTTACGCATATAAAGCGACTGCCCGCAGATATAAAACTTCACGCCATTGTCTGCCAATTCATTGATAAGAGCAGTATTAGGATTGGGGACTCCAAATTTTTTCTTGTAAGCTTCGTCCGTCAAAATAAGGGGTGTTCCTTGAAAGTGAATCACCGCCACTACATCCAGATTTTGCTTAGGAATCCCTGCCGACAAATGTAGATTAACCAAACGCGCTAGTTTATCCAGTGTACTGTTGATTGAATCGGGCTTGTCGGCACCTTTTGATATTTCGTACAATACTTTATACTTCATTTTTTTGTCGGCAATCGGCTCCGCTTCAGGTACTTCAAACATCCCTCCGCCAGTTTTAATGACTGGAAAAACCTTTTTTTGGGCATAACTTGACATGCTTGCACCAAGTACGATTGACATAAGAAAACAGAAAACCAGACGCATAATAAAGATAGTTTAGAGATGAATTAATTTTTGCTAAAGATAACAACACTTACCCAACAACGTCGCAAAGAATCTACTTTTCTGCCTATTTTTGCAGGCTAAAAAAAACGCACATAGTTAGTCACACATATGTCAAATCAACTTACGCCCAAAGAAAGGGGCTTTTTTTTTCCTGCCGAATGGCACCCTCACCGCGCTACTTGGCTGAGTTTCCCTCACACAGAAGCGTCTTGGACTTACGATCGGCAGCCGCTTATGCTTCCTTCCTATATTGAGTTTATCAAAACCATCAGCAAAGGAGAAAAAGTGTGTATCAACGCTCATAATGAGACTGTTAAACAAACGATACAACTTCATTTACTCAATGCTGGCGTGGATATGTCGCAGATAGAATTGCCACTACACGCCACCAACGACTCTTGGTGCCGCGACCACGGCCCCGGTATCGTCATCAATCCCCAAATCAAAGAGCGGCTTGTGCTCAATTGGGGCTACAATGCTTGGGGTGGCAAATATCCTCCTTACGACAACGACGACCTTATTCCGGTGGCGATTGCCCATTATTTAGGATTAGAATACGTGACACCCGGAATTATCATGGAAGGTGGCTCGGTGGAGTTTAATGGCAAAGGGACTGTGCTTACAAGCCGGGCTTGTTTGCTCAATCCAAACCGCAATCCGCACCTCACTCAAGCCCAAATTGAGCAATACTTGATGGATTATTATGGCGTCCAACAAGTGCTGTGGGTAGGTGATGGTATCGTAGGAGACGATACCGACGGGCATATTGACGATACCGTAAGATTCGTAAATGAAGATACCGTAGTGACTATTGTTGAAGAAGATAAATCTGACGCTAACTACGAGATTTTACAAGAAAACTTACATGAATTGAAACAGATGCGGCTCCTCAATGGCAAACCCCTCAACATCGTGGAGCTGCCTATGCCTACGCCTGTGTATAGCGAAGATTTGAGGCTCCCTGCTTCGTATGCCAATTTTTATATCAGCAATGCGGCCGTGATTGTTCCTACTTTTAGATGTGCCAACGACCAGCGTGCTTTAGATATTTTGAGTCAGTGCTTTACTGACCGCCCCGTAGTGGGGATTGATTCTACGGATATTGTATGGGGCCTGGGAAGCTTTCACTGCTTAAGTCAGCAAGAACCTGTAGTGTGAAACGCAGGCAAGGTTTTGGAACGTATAACGTTGGCGAGGTTTGAAACCTCGCCAACGTTGAAAGGGGTACTATGTAACTCCTCGGCGATAGCAAGTCTTTAAACAAAACACAGGCAAGGTTTGGGAACATTGTCTGCGATAGTTTTCAGCGTATAGAATTTGGGGACGCTATCGATAACATTGGCGAGCTTTCAAACCTCGCCAATGTTGAGGCAATCGGCTGTATAAAAAAGTGGAACCTTACATAGCCGCTATATTGCCAAGCTGATAGGGTTTGCTTTTGCTTATGGACTTTATTTAAATCTTATTTGTAAGTTTAATTTAAAATATAATTGCCCATTTTCTTCATAAATATCTCCAAACGCGTGTCTTGAGCTACTTGCTGTTTCAAGTTTTGTGTTAGCAAGGAGATAATTTTCAAACTCGTTTTTATCATAAACGTGATAGCATAGAACGTCTCCGTCAGCTTTGACAATCAAGTATCCGCCCGTCGCCTCATACTCTCCTGTCCAGACTTTTGATGGCATCATTCCTAAAGCAATATCTGTTAAAAATCGTTTGATTTTATAACTGTAAAATAAATGCTTATTGGTAGTATCAAATTTTAACGGATTTTCTTTTTCTGTTATTGTTACTAAATCTAAAAGGCTTGAATAATTTGAAGACGCAAACTGTAATAGAACAGATGCTAAAATCTGTGGCAATAAGCTATCAATTAAAATAAGATTGTTGCTAAAAATTCGTTTTTGGGTATTCACAAAAGATAACTTAGCTTGCTTTTCATAAATAGTTTTAATTCTACCTTTAATATCTTTTGAGAGTTTTTTACCCCTTTTTACAAAAAGTGAATTCACATATTCAACATCTTGTTTTGAAAGCAAATCACCCTCAATTTTATAAATAAAATTGGTAGTTTCACCGGCATTTAATAACGTAGAAGGGCTTCCTAACTGAGATTTTATGCTAAACCCTAAAGATGGTTGAAGTCCTGTTCTTTGGTCGTGGACAACAATGGTTATATCTGTTTTTACAGATGAAGCAGCCTTTAAGGAAAGGCAATTTATGCTCTGCATAAATGCCTCAATTTCGGGGACAGAAAATGTTCCACTGTTAGTTTTTATTTTACTCAATAAATATTTTGCTTTTTCTTGAAACTCAGCAATTGAAACAGAAAAAACCTTTTCGTTCCCTGAAATCACAACAATATTATCTCCTATTGAGTACTCAAACTTTCCTGTAACTTCTGTGCGCAGTATTCTTAAAATGGGGTAAACAATATTGTAAACTCTCTTAATTTCACTATTACCAGGGTATAATTTTTTATCGCCTAAAAGTTTAAACAATGCATAAATTTTATTTATTTCTTAAAAATATTTGTATAGTGCCAGTCTAAAAATTCTTTAGAAGGAAAAAATCTATCAGGCAAAAATATTGAGTGGTTTTCATATTTTAAAAAGAAATCATAAACAGTCGCATCTTTTTTAAATTCATCAAAACATTTTGAAACTTTTATTTTATAGTCTGGTGTAATAGTTATAAAACCTTTATCGAAAGCTTTGTCATGAATAGAGTTTAAACATAAGCCATTGTGCGGATTCAACCTATTATTTGCATCAGTTCTCCAAGGTTTTATGTGACTTGCAACCAATAACTCGGCAATAGATAATCCAGTAATGCAACACTTTGAATTGTAAGAGGATAGTATTGTTGAACGAAAAAAACTTTGATTTACTCTTTGTTTAATTACCATTTCTTTTTCTATCCCAATAGGAAATTCAAAAACTTCATCATATATTACTTCTTCTACTTTCTTATTTTGAAATTTAGCAATTAACAACTCACTTTCGTAAGCTAGTTTCTCCCAGTTTCCATTAAATTCATTCCATACAATCTCATCTAATTTGCTTCCATTCCCTAAACCTACAATTCCTTTTTCTTTTAATGCTGGATCAAGTCTTCCAAAATTTCCAATTTTCATATTAAGGGCAGAAGGAGTCCTACCAATAATATTAGCATATTTCACTACAATAGGATTGTTTTTGCTACTGCTTTTAAAAGGAATTTTACAGTACACATTGAAAGCGACAATCGTTTCTTCCTTTGTCCAATTACTAATTTTTGACATTATAAATTATTTCAATTTGATTATCCTGAACAAGATTATAAAAATTTATATAAGCCTCGTTTTTCAATTCTGCCTCGACTCGTAGTAATTCGTCTTCAATTTCTTTATCAGTCTTATTTTTGATTATTTCGATAAAACTACCCTTATCTTCTTCGTCCAAAAATCCCTCCTCAAGAAATTTATATAAATCATTAATATAGGCCACTCTTTCATCAGATTGATAGCATTTTAAAAATTGAACTAAAAATCCTTCCAAATTCTCTATTGGATCAGGAAGCATCATAACATCTGTACTTCTTAATAAATCCTTAGGATGTTTCTTATATTTAAAATAAACATTATCCATGACGCACTCAATTTTATTATAAGCTCAAGATAAATTAGAATTATTCATTTATTTTCAAATACTTTATCGAGCGATATTTTCTTTTCAAAATCCATTGCTTTTTCAATTATTTCAAGTTGCTAAAATACAAAAATCATTAGAAACAACTCTTATGTTCCTCCAAATTTCTTGTCAACTCAATATTTAGAGGGGATGTTGTACCACATTAAACAAAACACAGGCAAGGCTTTGGGACGTATAACGTTGGCGAGGTTTGAAACCTCGCCAACGTTGAA
>NZ_AUIF01000090.1 GCF_000423565.1 Runella zeae DSM 19591
CCTCCTTGATTTTCAGACCCAAACCACCCCGGAATAGCTTTAATAGCTGACCATCCACCCGTGACTACACCTTGGGCATTGAGGTTACGTCCGATGCGATAGTAGCCGTGGTTTTCACCTCCTGGATTATCAATATGATAGACTATTAAGTCTTTCCGCCCATTACCATCTATATCTGCCAAAGTCACTCCTGCCCCCTGATTTTCTGAGCCAAACCACCCTGGGACTGCATGAATAGCAGACCAAGAAGAAGCATTACCGGAGGCATTGAGGTTCCACCCAATCCGATAATAACCATGATTGGGGCCTCCAGGATTGTCGAGATGAAAGACCAATAAATCAGGCCCACCATTTAGTGAAATATCCGCAATCGCAATGTCTCCTCCCTGATTTTCAGAACCAAACCAACCTGGAATTATTCGAGGGTTATCCCATCTCAACAAAGCAGCCTGAACGGCCTTTAGGGCATTGATACGTCCAAACCCAGTACGATTGTCAAATCCATTTGTTCCTAAATCATCCGTAGATTGTCTCAGTATTAGCTCTACTTCAGGAGCTGATAAGCTGGAGTTCATAGAAATCACCAATGCAGCGACACCTGCTACATGGGGCGTGGCTGCACTTGTACCATTAAACGAGCTTATATAATCACCTGTTCCATAACCTCCTCCACCTCGAATATCGGTTGTGTCAATGTGTACCCCTGGCGCGCAAACGTCCACTTCTGCTCCAAAATTACTTCCCCACCAATTTTCCCCATCACGACTATTAGGTGTTTTGGCTTCTCCAAATTCATTACACGCTGCTACCGTAATTACTTCAGGTAATGTCCCTGGGAAACTTACCGGTCCGTTGTCGTTTCCTGCTGCAAAGCAAACTACACATCCACGTCCTGCTCGCCCTTGATTTCTGGCAAAACGAACTGCCTCAGTTATAGCAGTAGATGGACTTCCTCCTCCCCAACTGTTGCTTAGTACGTCGGCCCCCCGGGCTGCGGCTTGTCTAATACCATCCGCTAAAATTGCATCACTTGTATTCCAAAGATGGCGCCCATTTGCTGCAGTAAAGCCCGTTGCAATTCTCACTCCCATAATTCGGCAATTGGGTGCTACTCCCGTAATCCCACTTGCATTGTTACCAGCCGCCGCCGCAATCCCTGCACAAGCAGTGCCATGTCCGTCTATTGATTGCGGATTGGGTAAAGTACTTCGAGTTGCATCATATCCTGCTACTAATTTACCCGGCGTATTCAAATCAGGATGTGTATAATCTACCCCTTCATCTAATATGGCGATAGTGACTGTGCCATTCCCTCTTGTAATATCCCAAGCCAAGGTAGCTTTGATATCCTCACCTGCCACTCCTCCTCTTTGTCCAGTATTGCGAAGCGCCCATTGTTGCCCAAAAAGAGTATCATTGGGAATAAAATTAGGATGAAGAATACGAGTGAAGTTTGGTTGGGCATAGTCTACCAGACCACTTTCTTGGTACAAATTAGCCATTTCGAGTGCCTTGCCCGCACCTTCTACGGCTAAAATAAATGCATTAGGTTCATAATCATTTTCTCTAACTATCTTTACTTTATTTTTTTCGTTAAACTCCTTTATTTCTTCAATACTAACACTACTCTTAAAGCGGGCAATAAACTCTTCCGTTACCACCATCAAATCCTCGTTGGTTGTTTCAAATACAGGCAACTCATTAGCCGCGAAGTTAGTACTCAACGGTGCCACGTCTGAACTTATACGGCTATCCGAAGGCGTATCAACATCATACAGTACAATTCCATTTCCGACGTCCACCCCTGTAGGATGTGCAGCTACTCCTCCCAACACATTGGCAACCATAATCCGTGTATTTTCTGCAACGGGGTTATCAAATTTCACCGCTCTTTTTGTGGTAGATTTTGATAAGGGAATTTTCTTTCCTTCATAATAATAAAACAACTCTGTAGCCATTTTTTTGTAAGTTAAAGGTTGACAAATAGAACTTTTCCCACTTAGTCGTGAAAGTGTAGCTGAATGGTAACTATTTTTTGACTTTTCAATAAAAATCCCTGACTTTCGAAGGAAAGTCAGGGATAGACCTAATCGATTATGAAAAACTACAACAAAGTACTAGGGCAAACGTATTCGGTGAGAGGTAATTTGTGAGTGGCCTTGATAGCCGCAAAACCTCCTGCTACGTCCACAAGGTTTTGAAAACCACGGGCTTTCAGAATAGAAATAGCAATCATCGAACGGTAGCCTCCTGCGCAGTGAATATAAGTTGTCGTTGCAGGATTGAGACGAGCCATATTTTCATTCAAAAAATCTAACGGTAAGTTTTCAACCCCAATCACATGCTCTGAGTCATATTCGCTTTTCTTTCTCACATCAAAAACTGGAATAGAAGGTTGTTTCAGGTACAAGTCGGCAAAATGATCAGCCGAAATAGTAGCTACCTCCTCTATCTCTTTTTGAGCTTCTTTCCATGCCTCAAAGCCTCCCTCCAAATACCCAATACAATTGTCGTATCCGACTCTTGCCAAGCGGGTTATGGCTTCTTGCTCGCGTCCTTGCTCAGTCACTAAAAGAATAGGCTGCCTAATATCAGGAATCAACGTACCCACCCAAGACGCAAATTGCCCGTCAAGTCCAATATTGATGGCATTGGGTACAAATCCTTTGGCAAATGTTTGGGCATCTCTCACATCCAAAACCAGCGCCTCTGTTTCGTTGGCAGCAGCTTCAAAAGCGGCGGGTGTCAGCGATTGAGTACCTCTTTTCATTACCTCTTCCAAACTTTCATAACCTTTGATATTCATCAGTACATTTTGGGGAAAATAGCTTGGTGGCGCAACAAGCCCCGTCAATATCTCTTTGATAAATGCTTCTTTGGTAAGATTGGGATTAAGGGCGTAGTTGAATAATTTCTGATTGCCAAGGGTATCCGTGGTTTCTTTACTCATTTTTTTGCCGCAAGCACTTCCCGCACCGTGGCCGGGATATACGATGAGGTCATTAGACAAGGGCATTATTCTATTACGGAGTGATTCGTACAAATGCCCCGCTAGTTTTTCTTGGGTCAAATCACTCACTACATGCTGAGCCAAATCTGGACGTCCTACGTCTCCAATAAACAAAGTATCGCCCGTAAAAATGGCCGTTTCTTTGCCTTCTTCATCAATCAACAAAAAACAGGTAGATTCCATGGTATGACCCGGCGTATGAATGGCTCTGATTTTTATTTTACCTAACTGAAACTCCTGATTATCCTCAGCAATTAGTGCTGGATACGCAGGCTGTGCCAAGGGACCAAATACAATCGAAGCCCCCGTCTGATTAGATAAATCTAAATGTCCTGACACAAAATCAGCGTGAAAATGAGTTTCAAAAACATATTTGATGTGAGCCCCGTCGTTTTTGGCTTTTTCGATAAATGGCTTGGTATCACGCAGAGGGTCAATCACCGCAGCCTCACCTTCTGACTCAATATAATAGGCCGCTTCGGCCAAGCATCCAGTATAAATTTGCTCTACTTTCATCGTTGTAATTGTTTGGTTTTTGTTCTTTTTCGATGAAGCAAAAGTAGAGGCTAATACGAAGGCTTTTTGTAACATTTAGCACATTCAAAAACTGATTGTTGTCAGTCTTTGGAATAAACAAATTTCAAATCGACCATTATTAAAATCTGTAAATCAACAAATTACCTCCCAATCTTCGCTGCCTCCCAGCCTATGATAGCGGCTTTTCGAGGGCTTCCCCAATGGTATTGCCCCAAGATACCATTTGACTGTATTACCCGATGACATGGGATAAGAAAGGCTACGGGATTGTCGCCAATCGCTGAGCCTACCGCCCTAGCTGCGGATGGTTTTTCAATCTGCTGCGCTATATTTCCATAGGTTGTCAATTTTCCTTTAGGAATTTTGAGAAGCGCTTCCCATACTTTAAGCTGAAAATCTGTGCCTTTTAAATGCAATTTGATTTGAGGAAGTTGCTGCCAATCTTCTTTGAAAATCAATAGGGCATTTTGCTGATGTTGGTCAAGGATAGACCGATAGGTGGCTTTGGGGAATGCCAATTGAAGCGTATCAAAAGCATTGTTTGCTTCATCATCAAAAGCCATATAACACACTCCTTTGGGGGTCGATGCTACCATGATATTCCCAAAAGGAGTGTGGGCATAACTATAATTGATTGTGAGATTTTCGCCTCCATTTTTATATTCGCCGGGTGTCATGCCCTCAATATTTACAAACAAATCGTAAAGACGCCCCGTCCCCGACAAACCCGTTTCGAACGCTGCTTCTGAGAGCGTAGTTTGGGGCTGATTCAACATTTGTTTGGCATGTTCTATGCTCAGATATTGTAGAAATTTCTTCGGACTTATTCCCGCCCATTCACTAAACAATCTTTGAAAATGAAAAGGGCTCAAATGCACCTCTTCGGCAATCATCTCTAAACTAGGCTGTTGCCGAAAACTCCGTTGGATATACGCAATCGCTTCCTCAATTTTTTTGTAGGTGATTGGGTCTTGAGTTGTCATCACAATTTTTGGTTGATTCTTCTACAAAAGTACCAAGTACGAAGCCTCGTCAAAACCCGAAAATTGCGGTGTTTACTTACTTTTTTTTGTCTTGCTACTTTCGCTAAACCCTAAAATGACAGCCATGTAGGCCGTTGGGTTATTAGGACTGCGTTTGCCTGCTTGTATCTCCATATCGGCGTTGATAAACAAGTTGGCGAGGTCTTCATTTTGGATGATTTTGCTCTGCTGCAATCTAGAAAAATCATACGCCTGAAGCCGTTCTTGGAAATATTTCCAGCGGTCATCCATGTTCATTTTGCCGAGTTCTTCCCTTATTTCTTGTAGCTCGGCTAGTGCTTTCGACTCTTGCGTATTGATGATAAATGAAATGTGAGTCACCTTACGGCCTGTCTTATGTATTTGGTACGTAAATGATAAATCTGTCTTGGCCGAAATTTCTTCCAAACTTGGATCTAAGACGCGTCTTTTAAATTGCCCAAAATCATCATAAGTGTCTTCGGTAGCAGAAATCAAGTCGCGCAAATCATCTACCGAAATCTCAGACCAAGCTCCTCCATTAAAATTTTTCCAACGTGACAAGATTTCGTACAATCTTTGCGAATAGGTCTTATTGAGGGACAATGCAATAGCGAGTTCGTATTCGGTGTAGCCACTTTTGATTTTGGCGATATGGGGCAACACCTCGTACGAAACCCCAATCTCAAACACTCCTTCTTTGGCACTATATTTGGCCGAGGAGAATACATTATAGGCACTAAACTCTTTTTCTTCGTCATTACGTAGCCAAATCTGACAATTTCTCATCAGTGACTGCGTCATTGCTAATATCTGTCGATAATTGTTAGTAATCAGTTTTGCCGGAATGCGGAAGTACTTGTTTTGACGCAACTCCGCATCAGCTTCTGTGATTTGGTTCATTACTATATAAAACACACGCTTCTCCAACAACGAAAAATTCTGTCGACTCATAATAACCCCGTTGGGTTGGCGATTAAAATGTCTGAGCTTTATCATTCAAACTGCAATTAGGTTTGGACTAGCTAAGGTAGCTATCTTTTCTGTCAATACAATAAGATTGTCAGAATTTGCAATTGTTTTGCTACATTTTGACAGAATTGACCACAAAATATTGATTTTCAGATAATTACAAAACCACTACATTATTCATATCTATCTTAAATTCTTTATTTCAATGCAATCTTTGTTTTTTTTGTCATTTTTTAGGAACAAAACCTATAATCATAAAAATCAAAACAAAGCAACAAATATACAACTTGCTGAAAATGAGAATTTTACATTGTCATGGATTTCATTTTCGACTACATTTTGACAGAATTAACTCTTTTTATCCCCTACTCTTCTCATTATCGACTTCTTCCATTTTTTCAAAGCAGTTTGGTATCTTAAATTTTGATTTAAAATTTTAATCATTTCTTTTCAGTATATATTTTCTTTCATAGAAAATAGTTTTTACGTCCAAAAAACTACCAACATCCCTCCTCTACCACTCCTCCAAAATGGGGGGAATTTACAATTCTGTCAACTAATTCTGTCAGACATATTTAAAGACAGAGCTCGACTACATTTTGACAGAATTCGACTACATTTTGACAGAATT
>NZ_AUIF01000091.1 GCF_000423565.1 Runella zeae DSM 19591
TACATTGCTTTCGATGTGGAATGGCAAACCGGCGCTTTTGGCCCCTACTACGATGTAGAACAAGCCGATGCCCAAGCCCAACGTTATGCCTGGATTTACAAGCGCCTGAAGGAGCGTAATCCAAACGTTGGGTGTTACAACTGGATTCGGAACCGAACTTTTCAGATTTCGGGTCAGGGTACTAAGCTTTTTGGCTTCTCGGACGCTTATCAAGTCTCCGACGGAGGGGCTTTTTTGGGACGAGGCTTAATGGATGATTGGCTGAATGTTTTCAATGCTGGAGCGACTTTCACGCTAAACAGTGATGCGGCCAAGGAATACGAGGAAGGCACGATTTTCAACGTGGGATATGGCTATAAAGATACCATGTGGGCCAACGCCCCTGCCTCAGAAGACAACAATGTGAAAAACAGCAGCTCACAAGTGTTGTACCTGTCTAGTTGTGACCAACATATTGTTGCCTCTAAACTCAAGCCCAACATGCGACAATTCACCTTGGCGTGGCCGGTGGAAGAACCTGGCGTAGAGTACAGTACCGCTGCCAAGCCGATGTCGAGTGGCAGGAAGGTAAGTTTGGCTGACCCTAATGGTTCGCTCACGATTACGGATAAGCCTCGCTATGACCCTAGTTGGTGGGAAGATAGAACCCTCATGGCGCTGGCCTACAGCGAAGGGGTGTATTTCTGGGACGGCAAAGGCCCTGTCCGTTCAGACAGGATCTACGCGCTTAAAAACACGGCTCAGTGTTCACCTCCGGGTTATGCCTACACGGGCAGCTGGAGCGGGAGTGGCTACAGCTGTCCAACCCCGCAGGAGCACGAGTACATGGATGTAGACGCGGCATTCGTGGATGCAGGAAGCCGAGCTTCGCACCGCGTGAAGCAAATGGGCGAAAGTTTTGTGGCTACGGCGGATAAAGTGGGTTTTTCGGTCGAGTACGTGCGCGATGTGAATCCACTGACGATTCCCGCCGATGAGTCTGAAGCCGCCACCATGTGGAATGCACTTTCGGGCAAACAAACCTTACCCGCCTATACGGATGGTCGTCATTTCAACCGTGCCGCCAAAAACGAAAGCCCCTTTGCCCTCAAACTTGCCAAATCGGGTGATAACAAACGTGGGGTGCTGCTGCAAGATTGCTATGCTCATCCGGGCAAAGTAACCTGGTTTAAATTTTCGGAATCTGGGCAGGATTATTACGTGCGCTCCCAAGGCAACCGGCTTATTTCAGACACCTATTTCACCTAAACACCCATGTATCAATTCGAAATTAAAAATGGTCAAATCTACACGACGCACTTGAGTCGTGAAACCATAATGAGAGAGGGATTGGCCGTCTTTCCTGCCGTCAATCCGCTTGGAGAAGCTGTGGAGGTAAGTAGACTCCAAGTCAAATGGGAAAGTTTTCAACCAATTAATCCTTTGCAACCATGAGCCTTACCCACAACGCAGATTATCGGATTCGGAACCTTGCTTACGCCAAATACATCCGAGGCAACGGCGAAAGTCCCAACGTGCTAGGGCAGTATACGCTTGCCGCTGGCAATGCCAATTTTACCTTTACCGCCGTCGAGATTTACATTGGTCTGGATCGTTATTTTAAGTTTAAAAATGGCACAAAATACTGGACGGTTTCGGCAACCAACGACGGAGCCTTAACCTTGGAGGATTTGTTGGCAGTATCGGGCAATGCCCACCTTCGACAATGTTTTAAATTGATTCAGGTCTCCCAAGGCGTTTTCATGCTGGAGGTGCAGAGTTTGCCCAATTCGCGGGTACAGTTGGCCGGGCCGTTGGATTTGGAGGGACGCTATATCCAGATATTTCCCAATCAAGTTAATCACCCCTCGGAGCAGTTTGCTTTTGAGCTGGTGGGTTCGGCGGCGGTGGTAGATACGCCCGTGATCAGAAAGCCAGTGTATTCGGATGATGACAAAATCTACGTCGAGAACGTGGAAACGGGGGCCAGTATCCAACTCTATTCCAACGACCAAGCATTGGGTCCCCAACGAACCAATAACACGGATGGCACTACGACGTTGGAGGTAAGTATTTCACCGCTTCCAAAGGGAACCAACTTGAAAATACAGGCTTTTAAGTCGGGCGAAAGCCCTTCTACTTCGGCGGTGGTCAAAGTAGAAGAGTACGTGGAGATTATTCGGGTACGACCTCCTACCGGATCCGTGGTCTACAATGTAGAAATCATGAACGTCGAATCAGGTAACACCAATGAAAATGTGGTAGCGGCCCGATTTGAGCCGCCCAAAATTTTGGCTAGCAATTTAGCTTCCGTGGCGGCGGCGGAGGCGTTCCTACAGAGCAACAATTACGTCAAAACCCAACCCAATTAGGATGAAGTGGCTCTTGCTTTTTTTTGTTTTGGTAAGTTCGGTGTGTTTGGGACAAACTTACCCTCAAGCTAATACGCTCCTCACGGTCAGTGAAGAGGTCTGGAAAAACCTGAGTCCCAATGCATCCAACCTGTACCTAATTGTAGGGCCTAATGGGGCGGGGCTGTGGCGAATGCGTCCCAACGACCGCACTACGCCCGCCTCGGCAACTATCAAAGTACACCCCAAGGGGATGCGTTTTGAACGAATCCCCTTGGAAGGGGCATCCAGTACCAGCGTTGCTCCTACCACCTCTTTTATCCCTTTGGTAGGAACCAATTCCTTGGCGGGCTCTATCATTCCGCTCCAGACTAATGCTTACGATGTAGGGAGTCTGACGTATCGTTTTCGGACGGGCTACTTTACGGGGCTGAACATGGCTGGGGGGATAGTAGCGGCTCAAAATGGACTCTATGATGTAGGAAGTTTGACCTACCGTTTTCGGAGTGGTTATTTCACCGACAAAATCATTGTAGGGGGTTCGGCCGATTCGGGGGAAAACTTCCAAGTCACCGGGCCAACGCGCCTGAATGGTTCCTTGTATATCGGGGGAGCCATTACCTTAGGTGTATCGGGGGATATGTATTTCGACGGCGATAAAGGGGTATCAAGGTACGTGAATGACCTGATTTTGCGGCCTTATGGAAGTGGGTCGGTGGGGAGGATTGTGCTTCAAAACAATGCTTTCAACAAGACGTTCATGCACATGACTTCTAATGGCGTTAATGTTGGGGCGGATGAAGATGTGCATTCCTCGGCTGAGTTTCAGATCACCACTACCACCAAAGGATTTCTTCCTCCTCGCCTGACTGCCTCAGAAGCTTCGGCTATTGCTAGTCCAGCGGCGGGGCTGATGTTATATGTCAACAGCACTAACGGAACTTTTACCTCTACGGGATGGTGGGGCTACACCGGTTCTGGCTGGTATAAATTTTAAACTTATGAAAGCAGTACTTAATTATTCCACTGATACCCCGTGGGTATTCTTATTACTTAACATCAGTATGGGTTTTTTCAGCCACACGGTTGCGGCAATCGCTTCTTTGCTTATTGCTGCGAATCAGTTCTACATCATGCAGCGCAGAGTGAATATCTATCACGAGGGCAGCTGGAAAAAATACATTAAGTATTGCTACGACAATCTAAACCCTAAAAAATAATGCCTGCTTGGATTGAAAACCTGCTCAAAGGTCGTGTAAGTACGACCAATATAATCGGCGTGATTTTCACGCTTGGATACTCATATTGCCTGACCTTCACGATTACCTACCTGCTTGTCTCAAAAATTGTCAATATCAACGAAGCACTCAATTTTGTCAAGGATATTCTTGGAGGGTATGAAAACATGTTGCTTGTCATCATTGGGTTTATTGCTGGAAAGAACTTGAAATAATGGAGCTAATACTTAATCGTTTTTGGGCTGGTGATCGCGGGACAAACGGAGAAATTACCGTGGAAGGTAAGCACGTATGCTACACGATTGAAAGGCCGTGGCTGGATAATCAGCGCCGGATTAGCTGTATTCCAACGGGTCGCTATCAGCTGAAGGCTCGTTTTTCGCAGAAATTCAAACAGCATCTAATTTTGCTTGATGTGCCTGGGCGCGATTTGATTCTTATTCACCCCGCCAACGACGCGATGAAAGAGCTGAATGGGTGTATTGCTCCTGTAAGCAGTCATACAGCCATCGGAAAAGGGGTGAAGAGTGTGGCGGCTTTTGTACGCGTAATAGGTCTTGCCAATTTCGCATTTCAAAAAAATGAAGATGTATTCTTACAAGTAACATGAAAAAATACCTAATCTTACTACTGTGCATCGCGACATTTTCGGCGGTTGCCCAGACACCAATTGCGCGGGTGAAGCAGGGGGAAAGCTTCACGCTTACGCTGAATTTTCCGTCGTCTTATGATACCTCGCGCATTGCGAAATTGACTGCCTTTTTAGGCGGCGCCGAGGTGGGCGACCTTCAGAAATCTACAATCGTCCCCCTAAATGACAGCTGTTTTCGTCTTCAGCTCCGCAGCTCTCGCACTGCCTTATTGAAAGGTGACTACGCCTTTCAAATCGCCGTCGAGGACAAGATTGTAGGGGTGAAAAAGACGACACCGGTTCTGATCAGCTTCGCTCCCTCGAATAATACGACTGCTAGTAGTGCGGTGAACGCGGGTTCGGATGTACTGCTGAAGGTTAATATCCTTACGCCTGTCGTGGTGGCTAATGCAGAATTGGCAACTATCTATAAGGGTGAGCCGGGCGCACAAGGGCCGGCCGGGCCTACTGGTGCGACAGGAGCGCAAGGCCCACAAGGTGTGCAAGGCCCTCCCGGTTCTGACGCTACCGTGACGGGTGCGGCGGTGACGGCAGCGCTTGGTTATACACCTGTAACGCCTACTCAGTTAGCTACGAAGTCGGACACTTCGCACCAGCATACCGCCTCTCACATTACCGACTGGACAGCCGCCTGGGCGGCGAGGTGGGCGAGTGAGGCGGTGGCAATTACTAGCAATCTTATTCCATCTGGTGTACGAAATCTGGGAGGTAGCGGCTCGGGACAGCACTGGAATATTGGTTACATTAGCACTATTAACAATCAGCTTGGGACGCTTTATCTACAGCAAGGTGGAAATAACAGAGTAAGTATTAATCCCAATGACGTTCACATATCTCCCAGTCTATTTGTTTTCAATACTGGAACCAATACTGGACAGGCGACACTTGGACTAGGCAATGGAGGTGTTTTACGCGGAAATACAACCCTTGCTTTTCTTGTTGGAGGGGGGGCTGGCGCAGAGGCGGCAAGATTTCACTCAGACGGCAATTTTTCTCTTGGTAGTAATATCAATGGAGGATATAAGTGGGATGTTAATGGAACTTCTCGTTTTCAGGGTGTTTCTACGTTTTCATCTAGTGTTGGCATAGGTACAACCTCGCCTCAGTATGCTCTTGATGTAAGAGCAGCAGGCAATGCCATATCGGTATGGGACGGGTCTAACGGTATGGTTATTTCAAGAATCGGACTTTCCAAACTCGGTGTAACTGCTACTCCACTTGATTTGTCTGGCTTTTCAAGAGTCGCAGTTATGTATACCTACAACTCCTCAAATGCAGTACAATATGGATTGCAAAATATTGGAACAATCAATCAATCTGGCACAGCAGGATATGTTGCTAATTATACATCTATCTACGAGCCAAATCTTGGTTCTGGCGAAAAACTACTCCTTGACTTAGGTACTAATAGTGCGTCTGGTGGCAATAGTGCTACACACATCCCAAAATTTCGAGTCTGGAATACGGGATATACGACAAGTATCAATGACGTAGAGATTCTCGACAGCACAAAAGGAATCATCCTGAAAAGCCCCGACGGGACGCGATATAGAATCTCCGTCGCGAATGGTGGCACCTTAACCCTGACAGCATTATGAACTTCATCCTAGCCATTTTCGCGCGCACTATCTTCTTCGTGCTGTCCCCTTTTCTAATTCTTGTTACGATAGGAATTAAGCTCTCGAAAAAAGAGAGCCTT
>NZ_AUIF01000092.1 GCF_000423565.1 Runella zeae DSM 19591
CCCGCAGTTATCAAGCCGTAGCAAGTTGTTTAGATGCCCCCGATTCTCCATTAAGACCCTACCGCCCGCATATTAGCCCACAAGGGTCATTTAGGTACGGTACAGTGATTCGTCCGCTTTTGGAAGATGAAGAATACGACGTTGATTTGACCTGTAAACTACATATTTCTGAAAGCCAAATTTCGCAACAGTGGTTAAAACAAGTAGTAGGTGACCACCTGAAAGCAAATGAAACCTACAAGCGCATGCTTGCACCCGAAAAACGGAGATGTTGGCGACTGCAATACAATGACCAGTTTCGTTTTCATTTAGACATTGTACCGTCTATTCCAGACAGCCCTCAGTATATTCAACAACTCACTACACTACTGGCTGTACCCAGTTCGCTTGCCATCCATGCCCTTTGTATTACTGATAATGAAACGTGGCATACTGATGTTGATTTTCCCAAAAGCAATCCCGAAGGCTATGCATTGTGGTTTTTACAAACAATGAAAGTGGAGTTTGATCGCCGACGTATGCTTATGGCAGAGCAAATGAAAATGAGTGTGGATGATGTACCTGAGTACCGAGTAAAAACCCCTTTACAACGGGTAGTACAACTTTTGAAGCGGCACCGAGATTTGCGCTATGGCGATAACCCCAATGCACCCATTTCGATAATCATTACTACCCTTGCCGCCAAAGCTTACCAAAACGAAACCGATATTTTTGTAGCCCTACGTAATGTATTGAGCCGAATGGCAAGTTTTATTGAGTGGGATGACCAAGGCAATAGGGTTGTGAAAAACCCCGTAAATCCACTCGAAAACTTTGCTGATAAATGGGCAGAAAACCCCGAAAAGAAAGAATTGTTTTTTGAATGGCTCAACCGAGCGAAGCGAGATTTTGACCAGCTTGCTCAAAAACGTGGACTACCCGAACTTGCAGTACCGTTGCAACAATACTTTGGTGAAAATATAGTGAGAAAAGCCCTTAATGAGGTGGCTGAACAAACGCTGAAAGAACGAGAAGCCAACCGCCTCTTTATGGCGGCAGGAACAGGAATTTTGAGTTCACAACAGACCCCAAAAAGTGTACCTGTAACCCAACACAATCCGTATGGAAGCGATAAAGGTTAAAAAGCTGACCCCTTTAATGCAGGGAGCAAGGTTAAAAACCTTGTTCCCCCTGTCTGATTTTACGGTGCTGGCACACGGTTTGGGTATTAAGTGGAAAGGCTGCCTACAACCCAATCCTATCAGCCAACTTTATCAAATAAGCGTCACGTATTTTCAAGGTAAACCGCCAATTACCAAAGTACATACACCGTTAATTATTCCCGATGGCAAAAAACTCCCTCATGTATATTCACAGACCAAACAGGAGCTTTGTCTCTATTATCCCAAAAACAACGAATGGCACAGCGGTTTATGGATTGTAGAAACCATTGTCCCCTGGGCATCAGAATGGCTATATCATTACGAAAACTGGGTAGCTACTGGCGATTGGAAGGGTGGTGGAATTGAGCACGAACAACCCAGCAAAGTAGAGGTAGAATCAAAGAAAAGGTTCAGTGCACTTCTACCCAAATTATTGAAACATTAACCAAGCTCAACATGGAATACACCATACCGCTGCTTCCACTGCCACAAGATATAGAAACAAGGATAGTGTTGAAAAAAACGGCCAAGGCGCATCAGAGATTGGCCGAACTGAAAGGTATTGCCCAAACCATCCCTAATGATGCTATTATTATCAATACGCTGGCATTACAAGAAGCAAAAGACAGTTCGGCTATCGAAAATATCATCACTACCCACGACGAGCTTTACCAAAGTGATACCCTCAAACGTCAGTTTGCAACAATGGCCGCCAAAGAGGTACACAGTTACGCCCAGGCCCTCAAACATGGCTATGAATTGGTACGCTTGCATAGTATCTTGACCAACAATTACATTATTCAGATACAGGGCATCATCGAAGAAAACAGTGCGGGTTTTAGGAAATTGCCAGGAACCGCCCTCAAAAACGAACAAACTGGCGAAACCGTGAACAGTTCATCAACGATTCAGAAAGCTCCGACCTCGACCCCTTGGTAAAAATGGCCATCATTCACCATCAGTTTGAGAGTATTCATCCGTTTTACGACGGCAACGGCCGCACGGGGCGTATCATCAATATTCTGTATCTGGTTAAAGAAGGATTGCTGACACTCCCCATTCTGTACCTAAGCCGCTACATCAATCAACACAAAGCCGAATATTACCGCCTGCTCCAACAGACCCGCCAAAGCCAAGATTGGGAGCCGTGGTTGTTGTTTATGCTTGAAGGTGTGGCCCAAACAGCCCAGCAAACCACCCAAATGATTGTGAACATCAAAACCCAAATGCAGGAGGTGAAGCATACCATGCGGAGCCAACTCCCCAAAATATACAGCCAAGACCTGCTCAACAACCTGTTTAACCACCCCTACACCAAAATTGAGTTTGTCATGAACGAGTTGTTATTGAGTAAACCCACTGCCATCAAATACCTTGATGCACTCATTGAAGTAGGTATTTTACAAAAACACAAAATAGGACGAGAAACCTATTATATCAATCAACGGCTCTTTGAAACAATCATGAATGTTCCTAAACTGTAAACAAAATCCCGTTTTTCTTTACCTATTGCAAAAACAAGTAAACAAAACGCCATTTTTCTTTACCTATTTTACGCATTGTACTCGATTTCTAATTTGTGCAAGTCCCGCTTGCATAATTAACCCAATAACCCCCATGAACAACCCCAAAAACTCCCTCCCCAACGGCTGGTCCCTCAAAAAATTGGGGGAAATAATAAACTATAAAAAAGGGTTTGCTTTTAAATCTGTTGATTATCAGCAAAATGGAGTAAGAATTGTTAGAATTTCAGATACAACTTCTGATTCAATAAAAGAAGATGGGAAAATATTTATTGATTACTTTCTATCCGTACACTTTATTTAGGTTTAAGTAGAGAAGAAATTTTCAAAGTTCTTTGACAACATTGAGAAAATGTAGTAAGCAATATCGGAATGATGCGCTATTGCTTTTTGAGCAATAGTAATAGGACTCATCTTGTTTATGCTGTCAACTCTTAGGAAAGGGGCTATCGCTTTATGATTTTGTTCTTTGAGAAGCAGCCCGATACAAAATGTGAATATAAACGCGATTGCTACAACAATAATGAGATTTTGTACCCTTACTGGCTGACCGAGCCTTGATTTTTGAAGCTGAAATCCTGCTGATTTGAATTGTTTGAACATGGTTTCAATTTTAAATCGTCGCCTGTAATATTGACATGCCATTGGTCCTAGCTCCATATTAGTTAGTATTGCAATAGGGTCTTGAAAGTTTTTACCTTTCCAAAGCACAGCATGACTACCAAGGCAAGCGTGTTCTATAAAAATAGACTCTTGGCTCTGCAAAAGGGGCAAAAGGGCGTCAATACGGCCTACTTCACCGTTAAAATCTATTTGTCTATCCACAGAGGTCCGCAGAACATATTCCCAGTTTTGCCTTTGACAGAAGTTACGAAGCAGACTGCCATCAAACTCGCCGTCTCCAAGAAGTACTATCCTACAAGGTTGTTGACTATGAAAGAATTGGTGAAATTGACTTACTAAATCCGTATGTAACTCATCAGCGAAATGCCCTTTGGGAGCTTCTTTGGTAAGCCAAACTACGGGAATAGCATATTTCTTCCATATCACTGAGAGCATCAGAGTACAACAGCCTTGAGCTGTTTGGCTTCCATCTATGACAAGCACTAACTCGCCACTTTTAGCTAATTGAAGTAATAAAGTGTGAATATAGGGCGCAAAAAAGCTGTCCCAATCAGTCCATTTGCTTGATAGCCAACGCTTGGCTTGTTTGATACGGCTCTCACTTTGACGAATATCCATTGCTGAACCTGAACCCAAACTGCTCAGACTACTGCTTCTGGTTTGAGCACAGCACACAACCATAGATGACAGCATTTTAAGACGACGCAAATGATTACCTTTTACTTCATGTTTTGAACATCGTTTAAAAAAATCCAACGTATCTTTGTATAGGCTTCGGCTCATTGGGGGGAGATTGTGATGTAGGAAACCACAAAATTCCCCCTCTCTATTCATTTTCTCAATATGTCAAAGAACTATTCCCAAAATCTTCTGTCGAAACAGTCAGTTAAAAGTGTACGGTCATCAAATTGATTACAAAAAGGCAGAAAATTACATTGAATATAGGCTGGAAGAGAATGATATAATTGTAGCAACAGTTGGTTCTCGACCACCAATGTACGACTCAATGGTAGGTAAAGCTATATTAGTGCGGAAAGAATTTGTCGGCTCTTTATTAAACCAAAATGCGGTAAAGTTAATACCAATTCAAGATTATGATAGTAGAGTGATTTATGAGCATCTAAGAATGCCTACTTATATTAAGTATATTGAAGATTTGGTTAGAGGAAATGCTAATCAAGTAAGTATAACTTTAAATGATTTATTTGCGTTTGAAATTCCCCTCTCCCCGAACAGCAGAAAATAGCGACCATATTGGGTACTTGGGATGCCGCCATCCAAACCACCACCACCCTGCTCGCTGCCCTCCAAAAACGCAAAAAAGGGCTGATGCAACAACTCCTTACCCCTAAACCAGACTGGAAAGAGGTGAGGTTGGGGGAGTGTTTTTCAGAAAGGAACGAAACGGGCTTTAATCATTTACCATTGTTGGCTATTACTTCTTCTAATGGTGTAGTACCAAGGGAAAGTATTGAAAAACGAGATACTTCAAATGAAGACAAGAGTAAATATTTAAGAATTTGTAAAGGTGATATTGGCTATAATACTATGCGAATGTGGCAGGGAGTTTCGGGTGTATCACAGTATGAAGGCATTGTAAGTCCTGCCTACACTATCTTAATTCCTCGACAAGAAATAAATGTTAGCTATTTGTTCAAATTTAGTCCCATGATACATCTTTTTTGGCGGTATTCTCAGGGCTTAGTAGATGACACTTTGAATTGTAAATATGATAGTTTTAGAAGAATCAAAATCAACCTCCCCTCTCTCGCCGAGCAAATCCACATTGCCGCCATCCTAAACACTGCCGATGCGGAGCTACGGCAAACGGAGGCGTATTTGGAAAAACTCAAAACCCAAAAACGGGGCCTGATGCAGCAGCTATTGACGGGGAAAGTGCGGGTAACAACAACTTAAAAGCGATGCAAATCATGTACGTAGATGAAAGCGGCGACAATGGTCACTCAAAATATGGTTCACAACATTATATTTTGAGTGGAATTATCGTGAGCGAAGATGACTGGCAGGAATCTCTCAACAGAATGAAGTCGTTTCGTAAATATCTCAAAGATACGTATGGATTATTGATTCGGACTGAGCTACATGCGGCTGAATTGATACGGGTTAGCAAAATCGAAGAGTATAGAAAAATTCATAAATCTCAAAGAATCAATATTTTAAAAGAGTTTATACGGCAGATACCTGATTACTGGACAAAAGTTAAGCTCATGGGGACAGAGCATATTTATTTTTTTTAGCCATAACTATCAAGTACTCTATAAAAATTACAATTTT
>NZ_AUIF01000093.1 GCF_000423565.1 Runella zeae DSM 19591
GTTGAAGGCGGTCTGGTTCATCAACTCATACCCGTTTTCGCATTGTTGTATTTTTTTTAGCAACAATTTAACCAAGTTATTTCACAATCTATAAAGTATTCTATCAGTGAGGTTTTTATTTCATAATTTTTCAAGGTAAAGCAAAAGCCACTACTTGATTTCCTTTATTGGTACCCAATTTGGTTCCTCCACAAGCAATCACTACGTACTGACGACCATTAACTTGATAAGTACTTGGCGTCGCAAAACCCGCAGCGGGTAGTTGATATTCCCATAGCAATTTGCCATTTTTTGAATTGTAAGCTCTAAATTTAGCATCGCGGGTAGCAGCAATAAACAACAGTCCCCCCGCCGTAACCACCGGGCCACCGTAGTTTTCACTACCTGTTTGAGGTATTCCTTTGGCTTTTAGTTCGGGGTACTCACCAAATACATTTTTCCAAACGTATTCACCTGTATTGAGATTGATGGCGTTTAAGGTACCCCAAGGTGGAGCAATGGCCGGATATCCTTGGCTATCTAGGAATTTATTGTAGCCAGTTGTTTTGTAAGGAATGACTGGATTTTTGCCTTTATTATTGACGACACCTGTCGCTTCCTGTTTTTCATCCCCAAACAAGAATGCTACCAGAGCTGCTTTTTCTTCAGGTTTCAACGTCGTAAAGCCAGGCATCATTCCTTTTCCATTGCTCACAATGTTTTTGACATAATCACGACTTTGTCTCAACTGAATATCAACCAAAGAAGGATACCCACTTTTGGTATTCCCTTTACGCTCAGGCCCGTGGCAGGCCGAACAATACAAAGTGTATGTTTTGGCTCCTTCACTTAGGTGTGCCAACTCACTTTGTTTTGGAGTATCGACCATCGTCAACACCCACGCCATTTCATTGGAATTAACGTACATGATG
The DNA here is from genome assembly GCF_000423565.1 of Runella zeae DSM 19591. Lineage (GTDB taxonomy): Bacteria > Bacteroidota > Bacteroidia > Cytophagales > Spirosomataceae > Runella > Runella zeae. Next base: position 912 of record NZ_AUIF01000093.1, read on the forward strand.
CCATTGGGGTCAACGGCAGCGCCCCCCCACTCTGCTCCTCCATCATAGCCCGGAAAAATCAACGTACCTTGTTTGCTGGGAGGAGCCATGTACCCTTTTTTAAGACTTTTAAAGACCGTAACCAACGAGTCATGATCTTTACTGTAAGGGTTTAAATCTTTTTCGGTCAACGATTGCCGCGCAAATGCCGCTGGTTTAGTGGGTTGGGGCTGAGTAGGCCAGGTGGATTCCCCCGGTAGCTTACTTTGTTCTACGGCCACTTCTTTGATCGGGAAAAGCGATTTTCCTGTCAATCGATCAAATACCAGCACATGCCCCGACTTGGTTGTTTGGGCAACGGCATCCACGCGTTTTCCATTGTGATTGACCGTTATTAAATTAGGTGGAGAAGGAAAATCTCGATCCCATACATCATGATGAACAAATTGATAATGCCAGAGCCGCTTGCCGGTGCGAGCATCAAGGGCAAGCAGACAATTAGCAAAAAGATTTTTTCCTTTACGATTGCCGCCATAAAAGTCAAAAGCTGCCGAGCCAGTGGGCACAAATAAGATGCCCCGTTGACGATCTACGGCCATGCCAGCCCAGTTGTTAGCTCCACCAACATCTGTATTTTTCCAGGTGTTTTTAGGCCAAGTATCATAGCCATATTCTCCTGGTTGCGGTATGGTATGGAATACCCAAGCCAACTTACCCGTTTGGATATCAAATGCCTGCACATGCCCCGGTGCTGCATCGGCTCCTTCTGATAGTCGCATAGGCATGATGATAAGGTTCTCAAAAACGGTGCCTGGGGTATTAGAAATGACAAACTTTTCCTTAGCTGATTCTCCCAAACCTGTACGTAGGCTTATACGCCCTGCTTGACCAAAACTATCAATGGGTTTTCCGGTGGTAGCATTTAAGGCATACAACCAATGCCCCGAAGTAAACAAAATACGTTCGTCTCCTTGCTGATTTGTCCAGTATGTAACCCCTCTACTAGTACTTACCCCCGACTTAAAAGGGTCACCAAATCGCCATATCTCTTGCCCCGTAGCAGCATCCAAAGCAAATACTTGCAAAGCCGAAGAAATACCGTACAATTTACCTTTCACAATGATGGGATTCATTTGCATCTGCCCGGTATCGGGGGCAGCGTACGACCACGCTACCTTAAGTTGGGTTACATTGTTGGTATCAATTTGATTTAATAAAGAATAATGATTGCGGTCGGGACCGCCCAAATACTCATCCCAATCGACGTTGGTTTTCTCATCAAAACGAGGATAGAAGGCTACCAATACTGCAATAATGAGCAAAAAAGGAAAGATACGAAACATACAAATATTTATTTAAGCCTATTTCAGAAGGTGATTTTTTAATTTTCTAAACAAAAAGCCACGTATTTGTCACCCGATTTGGTTTTGAGTTTTCCACCGCCGCAGGCAATCACAATGTATTGTTTATTATTCACAACATAAGTACTAGGCGAAGCATATCCTCCTGCTGGCAAGGGATATTCCCACAGTATTTTACCCGTTTTTTTGTCAAAAGCGCGAATTTTTTCATCGCGACTTGCCGCAATGAATAGCAATCCACTTGCCGTCACTAGGGGGCCTCCGTAGTTGTCGGTACCAGTAGGTGCCATTCCTTTTTTGGTAAGTTCGGGATACTCGCCCAACGGTACTTGCCAGCGGTGTTTGCCCGTGTTGAGATCAATCGCCGTGAGAGTGCCCCAAGGCGGAGTGCTGACAGGATATCCTTCACTATCATACCACCGATTGTAGCCAGTGTGTTGATAGGGCACTACCTCTTTTTGGGTGGTAACTACTTGTTTTCCAGCAGCAGTATTATTGTACAAAAACTCAATGATAGAATTACGTTCAGCAACGGAGATATGCGAAAAAGAAGGCATCATTCCACGTCCTGTCATCAATAATTTCAAGGTTTGGGCTTTTGAAAGTCGTTTGTCTAATTGTAACAAAGAAGGATATGAACCGTCATGGTTTCCCTTGCGGTCTAATCCATGACAAGCCGAACAATACAATCGATAAGGGTTATTGGTTTGCGCTGTGCTTTTATCATCTTGATTTCGACGAATCAAAGTCATATGAACGGGGATTTCTTTGGCTGGTACATACAGCACACCTTCGGGATCTGCGGCGGCGCCCCCCCATTGGGCACCTCCATCGGTACCCGGAAAAAATACCGTCATTTTTTCACTTAAAGGGATATAAGGTGTTCCTGTTTGAGCTTTACGCAGCATTAGCTTCACAGAGTCAAGATTAGAAGCCCACGGATTGATGTCTTTTTCAGTAAACGATTGGCGGGTAAATGGCGTCGGTAATTGGGGAATTGGCTGGGTCTGACTGGGCTGCTCACCTACTACCGCTTCCTGTGGGAAAGGAGTTTCTTGGATAGGAAAAATAGGTTCGCCCGTTACTCTATCAAATACAAACGTAAATCCCTGCTTCGTAATTTGGGCTACTACATCGATTTTTCTGGGACGACCATCGGAGCCAGTTCGAGTAATAGTCAACAAATTGGGTGGAGCCGGCGGGTCGCGGTCCCAAATATCATGATGTACGAGTTGATAGTGCCAAAGTCTTTTACCAGTGGCGGCGTCCAGGGCGAGTAAGCAGTTTGCGTACAAGTTGCTTCCTTTTCGGTTTGCCCCGTAAAAATCATGGGCCGCCGAGCCGGTCGGAGCGTATACGATTCCCCGTTCTCGGTCAATCGCCATCCCCATCCAATTGTTTGCTGCACCGATTCGTTGACGCGGGTTTTCGGGCGACCAAGTTTCATAGCCGGCCTCTCCCTTTTGGGGGATGGTACGAAATGTCCACACCAATTTACCTGTTCGGGTATCATAAGCCCGAATATCTCCTAATAAGGCGGTTTCGCTTTCGGAGACGCGCGTACCAGTGATTAGGAGGTTTTTATAAATTGTATTGGGTGTATTGGATACTACATAGTTATCGGCACCGGGGCGTTCGATACCAATCTTAAGGTCTATTTTACCCTTATCACCAAACCCCTCAACAAGTTTTCCAGAATTGGCATTCAAGGCATAGAGCCATCTACCTGCCCCGAAAAAAATGCGTTTATCTGCTCCCTCCTCCCAATAAGTGACTCCTCGGCTAGTGGTGCCACCATTATCAGTGAAATCAGTTTTCCAAAGTTCTTTACCCGTAGCTGCCTCTACGGCAAACGCCTGTGTATTGGCCGATACGCCATAAAGGACACCGTCAATAATAATGGGATTGCATTGCATCTGTGTACGGTTTTGGAGGGTATCAGCTCCTCCCGACGCATAGCTCCAAGCTATTTTTAGCTTTCCGACATTGTCTTTATTGATTTGGGTCAAAGGTGAATAATGACTGCGAGCTCCGTCACCGTTGTATTCTGGCCAATCGACACGATTATCGAACTTTTGAAACCCCCAAGCCGCACTCACCAAAACAATCAGGCAAAGATTCGTTTTTTTTAACATAGGGACAGGAAATACATTGTGTGATATCTTCTAAAAATATTGCTGTATTGCTTGGGGATAATCAGCAAAAGCCAATTCAGGTTCAGGAATTTCTGGATGCCACATTTTTTCCCATTCAAAACTGTAGTAGCCCTTATACCCACCCGATTTGAGGGCATCTATGGCTTCTTTGAGCGGTGCTTCCCCCTTTCCTACAAATGTATAAGCAGGTTTGCCATTTACCATACTTCCATCTTTGATATGGGTATGAACAATGTATTTTTTGAGTGTCTTATACACTTCAGTTGGAGATTCTTTTGTGATTGACCACATGTTGAAAATATCCCAAATAAGACCCACATTCGGGTGATTGGCTTGTTGCATAATTTGAAGTAACACATCTTTCCAAATCACCTGACCATGTGATTCGAGCAATACCGTCACTTTTGCTTCCTTAGCGTAGCGCCCCAGTTCTGATAGGTTTTCGCTGATAAGATTAATGGTTTGCTCCCGGTCTTGATCTTTGGGTAAGTCATTGGGGAAAACCCTTACGTAGGGACACGAAAGCTCATGCGCAAGGTCAATGAAGCGTCTGGCTTCGTCCATGTTTTTTTGTCGCTTGGCGGTGTCCATAAAATGCAAATTAGATGAAGCACCCAAATTGCAGATCTTGAGTTTATTATCTGCAAAGAGCTGACGAGTTTGGGCAAGGTCGGTACTAAACTCAGGGCGCTTGGGTAGATACATTTCTTTTTCTAGGCCCCTGATTTCAATGGCTTCGTATTTTGCAGCCACGGCAGTTTGGACAATTTTTGACAAAGGCCAAGTCGGACAGCCCAAGGTAGAAAAAGCTAAGCGCGGTTTTGTCTTTTTTGTCGAAATATCAAGAGACGAAGCCAATGCTAGCCCTAAAGAGCGCTTAAGAAAATTTCTGCGGGTAGTTTGCATTGTCGAATTTGGTAAATTTTTTAGAGAATTTCATCCCATTTATCATGTTGTCTATAAAACTTAAAAATTGATTTTAATTACTGTTTTTTTATCAATTTCTTATTTGAGGTATGTTTGCAACTATCAGTGCTTACGTCATAAGTGCAAAACTTGCACTTATGACGTAAGCATTTAATTATCAGAGTATTACGGTGTGAAAAATATCAATAATTGTTTTTTTGCCCCTATT
>NZ_AUIF01000094.1 GCF_000423565.1 Runella zeae DSM 19591
ATGTTGATTTAGGTTATCTTGGTATTCAGAAAGAATACAAATTTTTGTCTTTAAAGATTCCATTTAAAAAGCCCAAAAAAAGCAAAAAAAATCCTTATCCAAGCTTAACATTAGAGCAAAAAAACTACAACAAGTCTATTAGTAAAAAGCGAGTTTTTGTAGAAAATGCAATTGCAGGAATAAAACGTTATCATATTTTAATTAACAAGTATAGAGGAAAATCTAAGGAAAAATTTGATGAAAGTATTGAATTATGCGCAGGCCTTTGGAACTTCAAAATCGACTTTAAGAAAAAGATAACTTGTTAGTAATCAACAAGAAAACAACTCTATTGATTATAAATCAACAAAAAATCATAAAACTTGCAAAAAATGGCAGTGCCCTTATCGAAAAAGAGATAGAAAATATTGAAGGGTTTGTTACTTTTTATGCTGTATTAGGAGGAATTGTAGAACAAACAGATGAATTTTATGTAAATAATTGTATTCTTCGTAAAGATAATTCTATCACAGTATTAAATCTGCCGAAAGTTGAAAAAAAGAATGAAAAAAGTCGAAGAATTACATTTATTACAGATTTTAAATTCTCAAATGATACTTACGAATATTTAGTCTTGTATCGAAATGTTCTTTTGTTTTATGATATTGTTGGGAACTTGAAAAAAAATGTTCATATTGACGAAGAGTATTGTAGTAAAATAGTCATAGAAAAACAACATGTAGTATCACATATTGGAGAGGATGAGAAGTCTTCTATATATGATTTTAATGGTAAATTAGTACAAAGATATGAATGTCATAATGCGCTATTTTCCGACGATTTTATATACGCAATCGACTCTATAAATAATAAAACAAAATTGTATAACCTGATAGACGGAAAAAAAACTACTCTTTGGGCTCATCCTACTTTTATAAAGGGTTATAAAGAAATAATTTTTAAAGATACTTGGCGAAATACGTCAGTAAAACAAATAAAATTTTCTCCTGATAATCAATATATTATTGCTATTGCGGGTCAAGGTAAATATGTTGCTTGGAGGTTGCCAAAATTAGAAAGAGTAGAGCTTCTTCCAAAAGCTGAGTTTATTGATCTATTGCCAGGAATAACCAAAACGATCTTTTCCGATAAAGGTGCAGAAGAGTTAGTTGTTAAACCTCAATTAGTGGAAATAGAAGGTCAGGTGTATTTTAAAAATACTAGAGATGATTTAGCAAATGTTTTTTTCTTAGAAGGAGGAAATCTTTTTTTAATAGTAGTAGATAACTACTATTCACCTTTCGCACTTTTATGGGATAAAAATTTCAATAATTTGTCGCATTACAAGATGAGTGGTAAAGTTGTATTACATGGAAATAAATATTTGTCTGAAAAAAGTATTAAAGAGTTTGTCGTGTATATTAGAGACAATGAATAGCATGTCTCAAACTTTTGTTCTTAAGTTGGTGGTTTTGCCAGCTTTAATCTTTGAGGTTGATGTTTTCCATATAAAATGTCCCTCCCAGGTACTGTAATGGCGACGCACCTTTACAATTACTTCACCCAACGCCATAGCCCGAACAGTGCTTTTGTCAGTTATACCTTAAAAAATCGTATTTTCATGATAAAGCACTTTCTACTTGTTTTGGTTTTCAGCCTGTGTATAGAAACAGTTTCGGCTCAAAACGATAATTTTTCCTTCGTTTTTATGACTGATATGCATCTACGTCCCGACCCTGTCGTAGAAAAAGCATTCAATAAAGTAGTACAACGAATAGAGAAAATAAAACCTGACTTTGTACTTTCGGGAGGAGACCAGATTTTTGACATTATGCGGGGGAATCGAGCAAAAGGAGATTCTCTTTTTAGCTATTACCTCACTCAGACCCGTAGATTTAAAGTGCCAGTTTACAACTGCGTAGGCAATCACGACCTCTTTGGGATATATGAGGAAAGTCCCGAGGACTCATCGCATCCTGACTATAAACTCGGAATGTTTAAGCGGTATTTGGGTGATCCCTACTATTCATTTGACCACAAAGGATGGCATTTTATTGTCTTAAACGTGCTGGATGTAGATAACTATAAGTATATAGGTAGAGTGGATGAAGCTCAGTTAAAATGGATAAAAAGCGATCTCAGCTCCGTAAAACCCCAAACGCCCGTGGTGGTGGTAGCCCATATTCCGTTGGTTACAACTTATCACGACCTGTATCCTCCTCAAAACGGCTATTTATCCCAGCCTCCAGTTGCTAACCGTAACGAAGTCTTAACTCTTTTTAAAGACCATAACCTCAAGTTTGTTCTTCAGGGACACATTCACTGGTTTGAGGACTTAAATATAGCAGGGAAAACCCACTACATCACTGGCGGATCCATAGCCGGACGACCATCGTGGCGAGGTAATACCCACGGTGCGAGAGGCTTTTTGAGATTTAAGGTATCTGGTGGCGAGGCTACTTATGAGTTTGTATCCTATGAGGAGAAAGACTAGTTTATGTGAAGTAATTTCAGGTTGAACATATTAAAACAAAAAGCAGTTCTTTATTTGTAATATGTTTAAAATGAGATAATTATATAAAAATTTATAAGTAACTAAGCAAAATAAAACAAGACTTTATTGTGAATATAGTCTGAATCTCCTCAAACCCCATGCCTTCAGGCTGGGGCTAAAAATAGGGCAATATCAAAGGGGCTTTAGCCCTGAATTTTTTAAGTGTCATAGTTGAAATTCAGGGCTAAAGCCCTTCCTCTAGTTGTTAATTCTTGTCCCCAGCCTAAAGCCGGAATGGGGTTTGAAGAGGTTCGGGATATTGCGCAGCACAATCCTAATTTTGCTTAGTTACTTACATTGCGTGAAAAGCCATAGTGATGAATTTAAGCCGCATCGCGGCACACTGTTTGTAAAACTCAAATCCCCCGCAGCAATTCATACAGCTTTTTTACCGCTTGCTTCTCGTAGGCTTCTTTAAGGGAGATAATCATTATTTTTCGTTTCATATTTTCGCCTTCAATGGGGATCGCTACTACTTCGGGGTCGTTTACACTGGCATCGCTCAAAATAGTATGCCAATGCCCCGTTTTTACAATTTCAAATAATGTAGGTATGTCGTTGATTTCCATACATATATTCGGATTTAGATTTTTTTGACTAAACGATTCCTCAAAAAACTGAATCGTACTGTAGCCGCTGAAAGGAAGTGCTAAGGGCAACGCCGCCACCTCAGTGAGCGCGATAGTACTCTTGTAAGCCAAGGGTGATTTTCGGGCAGTGACCAAGACCATGTTTGAGTTCAAAAGAGTTTGGTATTTCAGATGAGGCTCGTTGGGCTTTTCATGGAAGGTCAATACAAAATCGAATTGGTGCAGGTTTAGTTTTTCGAGTAGGTCTTTGGTAGTTCCAAATACCACTTGGATTTTGATATTTGGGTATTGTTTGGCAAACTGTATGAGGGTTTTGGCAAAAAGAATACGCATCGAATAAATCACCCCGACGGTGATTTTGCCCGTGTTGAGATTTTTCAAATCTTGTAAAAGCAACAGTCCTTCATTGGCTCTATTGATACTCTGTAATGCATATTCTCCAAACAAGCTCCCCGCTTCGGTAAGCGTGATTCGTTTGCCAATGCGATTAAACAAGGGCACGTTTAGTTCATCTTCTAATTGTTTAATTTGCTGTGAAAGAGTACTTTGGCTAATATTTAAAGCCCTTGCTGCTTCCGTAAAGTTCAATAACTCTTTGGCTTTTAAAAAATATTTGAGTTGTCTCAGTTCCATATTTCTAAATCGGTTTTTTCGATTGTTTTTATCGAAAAATAGCGTTTTGCAAATATAAAACCTCTTTGGATATTTGTGCGAAATTGTTTTAAATCAATCAGTTAACACTTAAATCTCCCTTAACCATGAAGCTTAAACTACTTCTGTCATTTTTTCTTTTATTCACTTCGGTTGCAGCGTTCAGCCAAGACAAGCAAAACAAAGACGCTGTTGAAAAAGGTTTAATCAAAGTATCGGTCATGTATCCTTATGCGGAAGGTAAAACCTTCAACATGGAGTATTACGAAACCAAGCATATGCCAATGGTGGCGGGGTACTTAGGGGCAAATTTGGTAAAATATACCATTGAAAAAGGACTGGCGAGTGGTATTCCAAACCAACCACTTCCCTTTATGGCGATTGGTACATTTTACATAAAAAGTCTGAGCGACTATCAAGCGGCTATCGCTCCGAACCGCGACGCTATTCGTGCCGATTTTGCCAGTTATACCAATGTCGCTCCCATTATTTTGGTGAGTGAGGTAGTGAAGTAAAAACAATATGTCTAAAGTCTCTCACTAACAATCCAACATTTACGTATGTTTATAAGATAAATGTGGCGAAGGTAAGTCATGCAAAATATACTTTAGACAAAATCAATACCATGAAACATCCATGCTATTGTTATAACACACAGAGGCATGAAAATTGATTTCTGGAATATAAACCAACAATTTTCATACAATGGAATCTAACAATTTTGAATTGATTATCAAACGAGGGTGTGGCATAGATGTCCACGAGAAGAAGGTAGTAGTAACGATACGAGGTGATGGTATAGGAGTGGAAACTCGAACATTTTTAACGTTTACTGAGGATTTAGGCGAGCTTTTATCATGGTTAAAGAGTAAAGAGGTAACCCACGGAGCAATGGAGAGTACGGGTGTTTACTGGAAGCCAGTGTACAATATTTTGAGTGAAAGTCTGAATTTAATATTGGTCAAT
>NZ_AUIF01000095.1 GCF_000423565.1 Runella zeae DSM 19591
GTTGAAGGCGGTCTGGTTCATCAACTCATACCCGTTTTCGCATTGTTGTATTTTTTTTAGCAACAATTTAACCAAGTTATTTCACAATCTATAAAATAAGACGTTTTCAAATTATTATCGAAAAGTGTATGTACTTTTTTGCCTTCTTTACCCCCTCTGACTAAGGTGTTTTTTTTCAAGCGAACACAAGCATTGACGCCAGCTTTTTTGCAATCCTCGAAAAAGTCTTTATTACCGAATTCCCTATCAGAGCAAAGCCACACCTGTTGGCCTGTTTTCAAACTAATCCACTTTTGAAAGCAATGAAACAAGGCTTTCTTGGTAATGTGACTACTATGTCCATGACGAGTGCTACATTGCCACAATAAGGGAATACTAACCCCATCATATAGAATGCTTAACATCAAAACCTGTACCCACACCCCACGCATTTTCCACTCGGTACGGTCTAAACTCAAATACACCTCTGATTCACAGCCGCATAAGCCCCATACTACTTCAAAATAAATTTGTCCACTAAATCGAAATACACTTAAAAAGCGCTGTAAGCAACGATATTTTGAGGAAAGTTGAGCTTCTCCGCTCATGGCTTTACTCCAATTGCTGAGTTTGCTATCAGATAGCTTCAATAATCCTATAATTAGCCTGCTAACCAACTTTATGTGGCGCTTATCACACTGGAAATAGCCTTCTATTTGCTTTTTTAAATCAATTTCAACTTCTTGCATCGGGTGTATCTTTTTTGGAACTCGGAAGCCCAAAAATAAGCTCTTGAGCTTTGATACACCCACTTATGTCATGTATTAAGATTTTACAATGTATTTTCCTTATCAAGGCGCTTTTTGATCACTTACACAGCGAAATCCTAAGTTATCTGCCCCACTGCTTACTTCTCCTTTTCCTCGACTTCCTGCTTTGTATCTTACACAATACTGATCGCTACATAAAAATGACCCTCCTCGTTGTACGCGCTTCACGGCGCCCGGTTCGTCGGGGTCATAACTATCCGCTGGTCCTTGGGGATTGTCTGAAGAACTATTTCGATAATAATCCGGACGATAGTAATCGTTGCACCATTCCCATACATTTCCTTCCATATCGTATAGACCTAAGCGATTGGGAGGAAATGTTTTGACAGGGGAAGCATTGGCAAATCCATCTTCTTGCAAATTTTTGTGAGGAAAATCTCCCTGATAAATATTAGCAACCCATTTGCCTTTGGGTTTGAGTTCCTCTCCCCAGTAATACATCCGTTGGGACTGCCCTGCACGAGCGGCAAATTCCCACTCAGCCTCCGTAGGAAGGCGCTTGCCCGCCCACTTTGCATAAGCTAGCGCGTCTTCATAACTAACGTGTACTACCGGGAAATTTTCTCTACCTTTCAGGGCACTCCCCGGACCAAAGGGGTGCTGCCAATTAGCCCCTACTACGTACTTCCACCATTGCAAGGGATTTTGGAGAGAAACCGACGTTGAGGGAGGACTAAATACCGCTGACCCAGGTAATAATTGATCAGCTGGTACTCCTGGAAAATCTTTAGGATCTAGGGCACGTTCTGCTACTGTTTTATAACCAGTGGCTTTTACAAACTTCGCAAACTGAGCGTTGGTTACTTCGTGTTCGTCCATCCAAAAACCCTTAATACTGACCTCGTGTATGGGTCGAGAGTCTTCGAACTCATCTGACCCCATCAGAAATTTCCCACCCGCAATCCAAACCATCCCTTCCAAACTTCCTTTTCCTTGGTGTATACTGTCAGTAAGGTCATTAGTCGAAGCCTTGGTAGCTGTTCTTGAAGGCATTCCATGAGATACACAAGCCGCAATACTATCTGCTTTTGCTTTTTCAGATTGGGATGTAGAACTACACGACCAACTGAGAATAGCTACTATGCAGCTGTACCAATACAGCACTTTTTTAGTCATCGAATATTATATTTTATATCTGAGTATATGTCAAAACTTTGGAAAGAGCCAAAAGATTTGTAAAATGGGTTTACCAAGACTCATCAAACAAACCAAATTGGCTCATGGAGGATAAAAATATAGGTATTAATTTGCATTTGCAACGCCATTTGGGTTGGCATAAAGCACGGGTTAAATTTTTAGAATTGCTAATTGTGTCACTTATTCGGACACGCACGGTTGTTTTTAGCATCAATGCTGTAAGCCTGAATGACCGAATAATTTGCAGTAATCTAAGACGAATACAACGATTTTTTAGTGATTTTACCATTGATTTTGATGTAATAGCCAAGATTTTGATGGCTATCAACCCAATTAAAGGGCCATATAAACTAAGTTTAGACCGTACCAATTGGCAATTTTCGGGTATAAATTACAATATACTCTGTTTAACTATTGTGGCCGATGGAGTTAGTTTACCCCTACTTTGGACCATGCTCAACAAAAGGGGCAACTCTAATCAAGATGAACGAAAAGCTCTTTTGATGAGATATATTCGTCTGTTTGGTTTGGCTTCGATAGAGTGCCTGATTGCAGACAGAGAATTTATTGGTCAAGAGTGGATAAGTTTTTTAGCTGCTCAACCCATTAAGTTCTACATCAGAATCAGAGAAAATCTACTTGTTAACCAAAAGGGACGGGAATTGAAAACGTTTTGGCTGTTCAATAATTTGCCTTTAAATCAAGTTAGGCAATTATATAAGCCATTGGTAATCAATGAACAATGGGTTTATTTAACAGGAATGAGGATCATAAATTCAAAGAACCAAGTTGAATATATCATTGTTGCTACCTATCAATTTGACTGTCAAACCATGCAGGTTTATGCAAAAAGGTGGTCTATTGAGTGCTTTTTAAAATCTATCAAATCAGCAGGTTTTAATATTGAAGGCACTCATCTAACAGACCAAAAACGTTTAGAAAAACTATTTGCAGTCGTGTGTATAGCCTTTGTTTGGGTCTATATTGTTGGACAATACCAAAACCGAATTAAACAAATTCCAATCCTGAGACATCAAAGACGTGCGTTTAGTATTTTCAGATATGGACTTGATGAAATTAATAGAGCATTACTTTTTGATTTACAGTTAGTTAATAAATATTCGCAACTTTTGACATATACTTAGATTTTATATTATTTTTCTAAATACACAGGAAATTCGGCTGCTTTGGTTCCCTTTTTATTCCGTAAATCATTTTTTCCTCCTCGGTCTTCATAAAAGGGAATCATCATACCATTTGTTTCCTGTAAAATTCCAAACAACTCTTTGTTGAGCTTTTTTACTGTGGGCAAATGCTCTTTTTGGTTGGCCAAATTATTCATTTCATGAGGGTCTTCCTGCAAATCATAAAGCTCGTCGGTATCCCAAATACCATGATAATGAATGTATTTATAACGGTCGGTGCGTAAAGCGTGCATGGTGGGAGTTTGGGGGAAATTGCGTTCCCAATAATATTCATACAAGAGCCCTGTACGCCAAGGCTGCGTTTGTCCTTTCAGAAATGGTAAAAAGCTTTTTCCGTCCATATATGCGGGGGATTTCAAGCCAGCTACTTCCAAAAAGGTAGGTGCTATGTCAATATTGGCTACTACTTCTTTCACTACCGTTCCGGGCTTAATCAAATCAGGGCAATGTGCGAGCATAGGTACGCGCATGGAGGTTTCGTAGGCTGTACGTTTATCAATAAGTCCATGCTCCCCAAACATAAATCCATTGTCGCCCATGTAAACCACAAGTGTTGATTCCAACAACCCTTCTTTTTCTAAGTACTCCAATACACGTCCTACACAATTATCAACACCAAGAAGAGTCTCAGAATAACGTTTGTAATATTCACCAATATCCAATTGGCTATGGTAAGGGTATTCGACGCCATGCCAAGAGTTACGTTGATTTTGAAGCCACATAGGGGCATCTTTTTGACTACCAATTGCCATACTTACGGGTGGTTTGAAAGTATGGTCTTTGAAGCGGTCTTTGTCACGCTGGGCCGGGATAAAATCAGCATGGACACCTTTGTGAGAAAGATAGAGCATAAAGGGCTTATCTTTTTTTCGATTTTGGAGAAACTCCATTGCATAATCGGTAAGCTCATCTGTGATGTAGCCCTTTTGTGCTACCTTTTTACCGTTGACGTTGAATCCATTTTTTTCGGGTAAATAAGAGCCTTGCCCCTTAAAAGAAACCCAATAATTAAAGCCACGTTGGGGATCGTCAAATTCCCCTCCCATATGCCACTTTCCTATCATCGCTGTCTGATAACCTACTTTTTGAAGATATTGAGCATAAAAAACTAGGTCTTTCGAAACAGGATTATTGTTGTCAACCACGCGGTGCTTATGGGCATATAAACCCGTCAAAATCGAGGCCCTTGAAGGCGAACATAAAGCGGTCGTAACAAAAGCATTGGGTAAATAAGCGCCGTTTTTGGCAAGACGGTCAAGATTGGGCGTTTGGACAAATGTCTGGGTATTTAGAAAACCCAAGGCATCAAATCGATGATCGTCAGTGAGAACAAAAATAATATTTCGGGGACGTGAATTGGGGATTTTGGTCAAGGTAAGCGCGCCGTTTGGTTGGCGTACCACTGCTTGTTGGGCCACACAACTACCCCCAAAAATAATCCCTAAAAGTATAAAAAAAGGAAGTTTCATATTATTCATTTTATAGATTATGAACTAACATATATTACAAGGAATTTGTATAATTCCGATATTTCCAAAACGGATTAAAGAAGTCTTGTATCCATTTGGAAGCG
>NZ_AUIF01000096.1 GCF_000423565.1 Runella zeae DSM 19591
TACTCAGCTAGGCGTTGGGCATTGGCTTCGGTATCAAGCGTAAAAACAAGCAAAAGTGTGCTGCCCCGAGAGATTAAAACCCGTTTGCTATTGTTAGGATTTGTTAATCGAATTAATTACAGTTTCTCAACATCGGATTCTCTTATCCAGCCTTCAATAGTTTTTCCGGTCCACACACCATTGTTTTCTGGATAGTACTTGATCTTTAGCCAATCTACTTTCTTTTCAATTATTTCTACTGGGTCATTTTTTAGAAGATACATTTTTGTTTTACTACGTGTATCATTAAAAATAGAGACTTTAGGGCTTGTTATAATTGAAAAGTTCTTATTCAAAAAAGCTTCTACTTTATACAGTTGTTTCTTGTTTTTTACCAGATTATAGACTATTAAATTGGGCAAATGATGTAGCTGCTCATGGCGGTCGATGTCTCTGCCGTTAAAACTGAAGGTAAAATAATTAGGACGACCTTTTTCGGGTGGTAACAATTCTTCTTCAATGGCATTTCCATTATAGAGCGCTGAACAACTTGGGCTGGCTTCTCGAAAATATTTGATGCTATCGTTGGGGGCTTGGGGATTAGGTCTATAAAAATACATTCGCGTTCCTACTGAATCCAAATCAGATAGTTTATAAATCTTCTTATCTTTTGACAACAAACCAATCAACATTGAATCTACATCAATATTTTTTGACTTATGCCAATAAAAAACATTAAACCTAATTCTGTTTTTGAAATATTTGATAGATGTAAAATTAGTATCATTACTCCCTCTAGGTGGAACAAACCACCACATTCCTTCAAAGTCTTTAAGATTTGAGGGGGTACCTACACTTTGCCCTAAGGTATTACTTGTTACCAAGAGCAAAACAATCATGAAGTTATTTCTTAAGTATTGCATACGCCTCGTTGGTATATTTTGCTCTGTGATCAATTCCATTTTCTGCACCATTTACTGCTATTGTTACTTTTCTTATTGCACTTTCATTCACTTCCTTTGCTAAATCATTTGTATTACCCGCTTTCCAAAAGGTAAGTGAAATGAGCATCGAAAAATCTAAATCATCTGCAATGGCATCCAAATTTTTATCACAATCACTACTTCTACACATAAAATCCTTTGTGCCCTTTCCATGCACTTCATCCCACTTGTTCTGAACCATTTTTTGGTAATTGGTTTGCCCAGTAATCTGAATAAACCCTCTACCTCTAAAACGATATCCATCGCCCGATTCTATTCCTCCATTATTTAACTGGCAAGCATACACAATATTGAAAAAATCAGGATCTCGGGGTAGTTCATCTACTATGTTGGCTCTAACTGTTTTGTTCATCTGCTTCATGAAAGTTATTGAGGCATAAAGGTCACTATAGCTGCCCGTGGGAACTACAATATCTTCGTCGCAATAGGGGTAAGGACAACCTGTACCGCTGGGAGAGTAGCCCTCGAAAATAGAACAATATTTTAGTACCTTATTACCGTCATGCGTTCTTATGGTTCGTGTTTTCTCTGCGGTCAAAATCCGTGATGCAGAATATGATTTCTCATCTAAACTTTTCAACTGCGTTTCAGCACCAATTTGTCCTATGAAGTGACTCATCTTTTCCGCATTATCTATCCCATACTCTGTAGAATATTTATTAATAATCTCTGCCACTTCATCACAGCGACTTTGGTCGGTTGTGGGAAAGATTTCTTTCAATTGAGCACCTGTAATGGGAAAGCTAGCAACAACAGGGGGTTTTATGGGGGCTGTTCCCAAATACTCAGACAAGCGTGGGGGTGGTCACCGTCAAGCCCGTGGATTGAAACGAGGTCGAAAACTGCGCCTTCACTTGCGGCAACGTCAATTCGTTGATAGCAGGATTGATTATCACATTGCTTTCTTCCACCCTCGTGTATACGCCAAGCGGGTTGACCATTAGATTTTAAGGGTTATTTACATCTGATTTCTTAATCCACCCTTCAACCATCCTTTTGCCATAATATCTGATTTTTAGCCATTCACCTTTCTCCTCTATAATCTCTACAATATCACCTTTGAGCAAATACATTTTGGTTACAATTTTCTTATCATTAAATATTTTAGATTGTTTTATCTTCAAAGTTTTATATCTATCTGGATTAATCTTTTGAATTTCAAACATTACTTCTCTAGGCACATTCTTTGCTAAATTATAGACATAACCTATTTGTGGCTGCCCTGGCGTCCAACCATATCCATATTGATTAAATGTATTTTTATTATAAAATTGATACGAATATAAATGAGCATCTGTATAGTTTTCATTTTCCATTGATAGATAAACTAAATAAAGCATTCTATCTTCTTTTGAAAAATCTAAAACACTATTTTCCAACAACAGCGTTTTATGCTTTTTTTCATTGAAAAAACTAGCCAATTCTTTATCATTTAATTCTTTTACAGACAATACATTAAAAATGGAATCTGAAAGAAAAAAATATTTATTTTTATGAATTTGACTTTCAAAATCATTACCATTAGAATAAAAATCAATATAATATACTTGATTTTTATCACTTAAAATAAACCTTTGCGCACCCATTTCTTTGTACAACAAAGACTTATCCAACTCCAATACAGAGCTCAATATATTATTTGCATTATTTTGACTAAAACAGAGATTTGTTATAATCAATAAAAACATTTGCGACACTTTTTTAATCAATTTCATTTCTTTAAAATTTCATATGTTTTTAGAAATAATTGCTTCCTTTTATTTGATTCTAGCAAACCATTATTAATTTTTTTAGTTAATTTATCATACTCATTTTGACTACAATTTTCATCCAATTTATCAGCTTCTTGGTTACAATCATTTTTAGCCCAAAACCATAATCCTGACAGAACATCAATATCTTTATCTTTAAAGCCTTCGTCTGGATCTGTTAGAACTTGTTTATAATCGTTATCAAATCCTTGCGAAATCAGCCATTTATTAAATGATTCGTACTGTTTTTTCCAAGTCAATTGCATGATGCCATGACCTCTATAACGATATCCATCACAGCTGTTTTCATCTCCATTCCCGCCTTCGCATCGGTAAACATAACAAAATAGATTTTTACCAGCTTCTGACTTCTCTACTTCTCCACCATCACAAATATATTTTTTGGGAACATCATTAATAGAAGACCAACCATTCTTCTTGATTTTTTGACTTTTTTGACTATCATCCGGCGCATCAGAGCAATCTTTATTGAAAGGTATTTCTTTCCAAGTTAATGAAAACCAGATACTCCAACCAGCACTCGCTTTTTTATAACAAGTACCCTCTCCACTTTTTTCTCCCATTGCTTTTAATTGGGCAGACTCCCATCCAATTTGCCCCAGAAAATGCGCCATCCTGAGCGGCGTATTAATCTCAAACTTATCGCTGTATTTATTAATAATCTCCGCTACTTCATCACAGCGACTTTGGTCGGTTGTGGGAAAAATCTCCTTCAACTGTGCACCACTGATAGGAAAGCTAGCGGCAACAGGTGGTTTTATGGGGGCTGTTCCCAAATACTCAGACAAGCGTTGGGGTGGTCACCGTCAAGCCCGTGGATTGAAACGAGGTCGAAAACTGCGCCTTCACTTGCGGCAACGTCAATTCGTTGATAGCAGGATTGACTATCACATTGCTTTCTTCCAGCGT
>NZ_AUIF01000097.1 GCF_000423565.1 Runella zeae DSM 19591
GGGCAGATTACCCAGTGGTTTGCTGACTTAATGAAAGGCAACACAAAAGCTACTGCTTGGCAATTCGACAAACAAGACAACCACCCCCATTTGTTTGGGTATTCTTTTGGTAAAAAGTCGGGCAAAAGCCAAAGTATTGTTATCAATTATTCTGATAAAGTGCAGAAAATAGACGTTAATCACTTGAATATCAAGGGAAAATATACCCAATATTCCGCTAAATTAACACATTATGTCCAAAATACAGAAGGGGTGGATCAATCGAAGGGTTTGCTTACAGATACATTGGAAATGAAACCATTCAGCATTACCATTATCAATCAATGAAAAAATACGGTATTTTTTTAGTGCTTTTAGCAATTGCAGCACTCTTTACGCAAACCCGTTTTTCAATAGAAAGACCTCCTGTGCGTCCGAATATTGTTTGGATTATGGCCGAAGACATTAACCTTCATTTGGGATGTTTCGGCGAAAAATTAGTACATACCCCTAACATTGACCGATTGGCGGCAAATGGGATTCGTTGTACTAATGCCTATACTGTTTCGGGTGTGTGCGCCCCGAGTAGGGCCTCTATCATTACGGGGATGTATTCGACTGCCATCGGTACGCAACACATGCGGCAAGCCAAAAGCCTCACTCCTTATGAAGGAGTGCCGTTTTATAATGCCGTGCCTCCAGCTCATATAAAGGCTTTTCCCGAGTATTTGCGTCAAAATGGGTATTTTTGTACTAATAACCGTAAAACAGACTACCAGTTTGGCGAGCCTTTTACCGTATGGGATAGCCATAGCAACAAGGCTGGCTGGCGTGACCGATCCGAAAAAAACCAACCTTTTTTTTCCTGCTATACGTTTGAATCAACCCACGAAATCAATGTGTGGCCCGATTCTACCAAGTGGCGTTTTTTTAAAGAATTTGGGGTTGATACGATGCGGCTTGTCAATGATGTGAAGCATCGTCCGAAAATTGAAGAAAAGTATATTGTGAATCCGTCCGACTTGGTACTGCCCCCGTATTATCCAGATGCTCCCATGGTACGTGCCGATATAGCCCGTCATTATACAAATATTTCTCGGATGGATACTCAGGTAGGGGCAATCTTGAAACAATTGGATGAAGATGGATTGAGCGATAATACAATCATCGTCTTTATGGGGGATAACGGAGACGGCCTGCCAAGAGCCAAGCGATGGCTTTATGATTCTGGAATTCATGTGCCATTGATAGTTTACATTCCCGAAAAATTGAAACCTCGCATAAAAGGCTATACAAAAGGAATTGATAATCAAATGATTAGTTTTATTGATTTAGCTCCAACGATGTTGTCCCTATCGGGAATCCCTATTCCTAAACACCTACATGGAAGGCCATTTTTGACTACAAGTACAAACACCTTACCGAAACGGCGTACTTACATTCACGCAGGGCGTGATCGTATGGATAACCGTTACGATTTACAAAGAGCTGTACGGGATAGCCGTTATAAGTATATTCGTAACTACATGCCCGATGTACCCTATACTCAACAACTGGATTTTATGTACCAAATGCCCATGATGCAAGAGATTTTAACGTATGAAAAAGCAGGAAAGCTGACCCCAATCCAATCATACTGGTTGTTTAAAAAGAAGCCAAAGGAAGAACTTTATGATACGCAGACTGACCCGCACGAAATCAAAAATTTGGCAGATAGCCCGCAGTATAAGCTCGTTTTGAATCGTATGCGTGAAGAACTTGCCCGTTGGCAAGGCAGTGTAGGAGATTATCTGGAAATGCCCGAAGTGGTTCAAGCTGAGAAGATGTGGCCTCAAGGAAAACAACCCAAAACACCAGCTCCCAAGGCTGTCCTCAATACTCAAAAAAAATGGGTATTAAATTCTAATATTGACGGAGTCTCTATTGGATATCGCTGGGAGGGAGAAAGTTTTTGGAGGCTTTATGTCAAGCCTTTTGCGGCAGCAGGCAAACCGTTAGAGGTAAAAGCGGTGCGATACGGTTGGGCAGAGAGTGAGGTTGTGAAGATTCATTGATTCATATTCAATTGCTTTTTTTTAATTTCTAAAACATCGCCTTTCGTAATTTGATGGTGTGAAAGTTGCATTCGTTGTGCCGATTAATGATTGACGTAGGTATGAAATGGCTGAGCGTGGACTTGGATTCCCCAAACTAAACTCAAAAAAAATGGCATTTCTCATTTCCAGAGATTAGGTAAAAAATCATAGCAGAGAAAATGCCGCCAGGCAAACCAAGTATGGTCAGTATCAGGTAATTCTTTGAACGTGTGTTTTATGCCTTTTTCAGTCAGTGTTCTGTCTAAGTTTCTCAACCCTTCGGCAGCACCTCCATTTTTTAGGCCTCCTCCTACTTTATCGTTTGCCCCTACACCAAGAAAAAAGAAACTCATCTTTTTATCAGGGCGATTGCATCAAATATTAAGTTGGTTAAGTAATTCAATAAGAAATTCATCATCCCTAGCGGCCTTTTTTCGTTTTCGCTTTAAACTTATCTTGGCAGGATGACGACTAATTAAACCTAGCGCTAATTTACGTATGGTGGTCAAATTACGAGGAGCATGGTCTTTACGAACTTGACAGCCATCTTCATTAAAGGTGACATCCAGATGCCAATGTTGCTGATTCTCAATGCCCCAATGTCGGCGAATGAAATGGCCTACTTGAGCAGCCGAATATCCAGCTAATGAGCTGATATAGTAGCGCTTACTGAGTTGATGCTCTTGATTAACCCAACGACTTGATTCTACATAAATAACGCTTTTTAAACCAACCCACTCTTGAGCAGCATCAATAAAATTAAGTTTCTCGCTGAGGATAACCGTTCGTTTTTCCGCTCTACCATGTTCTAAATCCCGACTTATTTCTGCTTGTAGGGATGATTGGTGGCGCTCGAACCAATCGGCCACTTGAGTGTATAAGCCGTCCTGATTAGACTTCAAGCCAATTACATAGTTGGCTTGTCGCTCAACAATGAGTTGGGTAATCGCTTTTTGACACCCAATCGCATCAATGCTGACGATACTGTCGGTAATATCTAGCGTGCTAAGCAGCTCAGGGATAGCCATTATCTCATTGGTTTTGTTAGCTATTTGCTTCTGAGCCAAGTACAAACGCTCTTTTTCCGCCCAAACACTCAGAATCTGAACCGTAGCTTGTTTGTGACCTGCTTCTACAGTTCCTCGCAGTTGTTTGCCATCGACAATGAGTTGTTTTTGACTTAATAGCCCAACAATTTCTTTTCCCCAATTTATCAATAACGACTCCAGCTGAGTGGGCGAAAGGCGGCGAAAAACGCGATTAAGTGTATCATGAGAAGGGATACCACAAGGCAATTCCAGAAACTCACGCAAGACTTCTTCTTTATCACAAGCATAATCGTACACCTCTTCAAAACCCTCACAATCACATAGATAACCACAAAGTACGAGCATCAATATATCGCTTAACAGATGTAAGCACTTGCCCTCCTGACGAGGGTCATCTATCTCAAAAAATAATTCAGAAAC
>NZ_AUIF01000098.1 GCF_000423565.1 Runella zeae DSM 19591
CAAGGCTACGGTCTTAGAGTTTTTTGACATATTGGGAAGAAAGATAGAGTAAAGAGAAGAAGAAAGAAAAGGGCGCATGGCGGATGCCTAAGGCTCTCAGCGGCGAAGAAGGACGCGATAAGCTGCGAAAAGGGTAGGGGAGTGGCACATACATGTTGATCCTACTGTATCCGAATGGGGCAACCCATCCTGAGTAATCAGGATATCCGAAAGGAGGCAAACGGGGGGAACTGAAACATCTAAGTACCCCTAGGAGAAGAAAACAACAGTGATTCCGGCAGTAGTGGCGAGCGAACCCGGAGAAGCCCAAACCAATGCAGTTACGGCTGTGTTGGGGTTATAGGACTACTTATTAGAATTTACTGGAAGCTGAACTGACTGGGAAGTTAGACCGGAGAGGGTGATAGTCCCTTAAGCGTACAAAGTAGAGACGTAGTAGAATCCTGAGTAGGTGGGGACAGGAGGAATCCCCTCTGAAGTCGGCGGCACCATCCGCCAAGGCTAAATACGACTGAGAGACCGATAGTGGACGAGTACCGTGAGGGAAAGGTGAAAAGGACCGGGAGTACCGGGGTGAAATAGAACCTGAAACCATGCGCTTACAAGCGGAGGGAGCCTATGGGTGACCTCGTGCCTTTTGCATAATGAGCCTACGAGTTGTTCTTTTTAGCGAGGTTAATCATTTAAGATGAGCAGCCGAAGCGAAAGCGAGTCTGAATAGGGCGAATAGTTAAAGAGAGCAGACGCGAAACTTGGTGATCTATCCGTGGTCAGGTTGAAGTGTGGGTAACACTACATGGAGGACCGAACCAGTTAACGTTGAAAAGTTTTTGGATGAACTGCGGATAGGGGTGAAAGGCCAATCAAACTGAGAAATAGCTCGTA
Source organism: Runella zeae DSM 19591 (assembly GCF_000423565.1). Classification (GTDB taxonomy): domain Bacteria; phylum Bacteroidota; class Bacteroidia; order Cytophagales; family Spirosomataceae; genus Runella; species Runella zeae. The sequence goes on from NZ_AUIF01000098.1 coordinate 886, forward strand.
CTCCCCGAAATGTTTTTAGGAACAGCGTTGTGGGGCGTTTATGTCAGGTAGAGCTACTGATAGGATGCGGGGGAGTCAAATCCTACCAAATTCTGACAAACTCCGAATGGGCATAAATAGACACAGCAGTGAGGGCCGGGGTGCTAAGGTCACGGTCCGAGAGGGGAACAACCCAGAGCAACCGCTAAGGTCCCCAAGTATATACTAAGTTGAACAAAGGAAGTCTGACTGCCGAGACAGCCAGGATGTTAGCTTGGAAGCAGCTATACATTTAAAGAGTGCGTAACAGCTCACTGGTCGAGCGGGGCGGGCGTCGATAATAAACGGGCATCAAGTATATCACCGAAGCGTTGCGATAGTAATATCGGTAGGGGAGCATTCTAACATCAGCGAAGTTGTAGCGTGAGCTATGGTGGAGAGGTTAGAAAAGCAAATGTAGGCATAAGTAACGATAATGTATGTGAGAACCATACACACCGTAAAGCTAAGGATTCCTCAGCTATGTCAATCAACTGAGGGTTAGTCGGGGCCTAAGGGGAAGGCGAAGGCCGCACCTGATGGACAGCAGGTTAATATTCCTGCACCTGATACAAGTGTGAATCGTACGGGGTAGGGGAGAGAGTACGAAGTGACGGAAGTCTTCGTTGAGCGGCGTTTACGGACAAAGCGAACTTTTGAACTGGCCTCCAAGAAAAAGCGATGAAACATCAGCTTGTATTAGCCCGTACCGTAAACCGACACAGGTAGCTGGGTAGAATATACCAAGGTGCTCAAGTGAATCACGGTTAAGGAACTCGGCAAATTAGTCCTGTAACTTCGGGAGAAGGGACACTCTGGCGCGAGCTGGAGTCGCAGAGAAATGGCCCAGGCGACTGTTTAACAAAAACACAGGGCAACGCAAAGTGGAGACACTACGTATGTTGCCTGACACCTGCCCGGTGCTGGAAGGTTAAGAGGGGAGCTTAGCGCGAGCGAAGGTTTGAATCGAAGCCCCAGTAAACGGCGGCCGTAACTATAACGGTCCTAAGGTAGCGAAATTCCTTGTCGGGTAAGTTCCGACCTGCACGAATGGTGTAACGATCTGGGCACTGTCTCAACCGTGAGCTTGGTGAAATTGTAGTAGCGGTGAAGATGCCGCTTACCCGTCACGGGACGGAAAGACCCCGTGCACCTTTACTACAACTTTGCGTTGGATATGGGATATGAATGTGTAGGATAGGTGGGAGGCTGAGAAGTGGTTTCGTCAGGGATCATGGAGCCAACGTTGAAATACCACCCTTTTGTATTCTGTGTTCTAACCCCGTTTATCGGGGGACCGCGCATGGTGGGTAGTTTGACTGGGGTGGTCGCCTCCAAAAGAGTAACGGAGGCTTCCAAAGGTTGGCTCAGCACGCTTGGTAACCGTGCGGGGAGTGCAAAAGCACAAGCCAGCTTGACTGTGAGATCGACGGATCGAACAGGTGGGAAACCAGGGTTTAGTGATCCGGTGGTTCTGCATGGGTAGGCCATCGCTCAAAGGATAAAAGGTACGCCGGGGATAACAGGCTGATCTCCCCCAAGAGCTCACATCGACGGGGAGGTTTGGCACCTCGATGTCGGCTCGTCACATCCTGGGGCTGGAGAAGGTCCCAAGGGTTCGGCTGTTCGCCGATTAAAGTGGCACGCGAGCTGGGTTCAGAACGTCGTGAGACAGTTCGGTCCCTATCTGTGATGGGCGTAGGAAGTTTGACGGGGGCTGACCTTAGTACGAGAGGACCGGGTTGGACTCACCGCTGGTGAATCGGTTGTTACGCCAGTAGCATGGCCGAGTAGCTACGTGGGCAACGGATAAGCGCTGAAAGCATCTAAGTGCGAAACCGGCCTGAAGATGAGACTTCCACATAAGGGACGTTATAGACGATGACGTTGATAGGCTGTAGGTGTAAAGATGGTGACATCAAAGCTGAGCAGTACTAATTGCCCAATATCTTCTTTATAAATATTTATTGTATCTTTCTTTCCAATGTCAATGACTTGAGCAATAGCCAAAGAAAATAGTGATTAGTCACGAAGGTCTTGATGGTGGTTACAGGGTGGGTGTTCACCTCTTCCCATTCCGAACAGAGAAGTTAAGCCCCGCTCCGCCGATGATACTGGGATAACACCCGGGAAAGTAGGTAGCCGCCACGATATTAATAACTAAAGCAGTTCCCC
>NZ_AUIF01000099.1 GCF_000423565.1 Runella zeae DSM 19591
TAATGAAATTTCCTCTCTTGTTGGAGGTTCAACTCTTTTGCACCACCCATAATATTTTTCATCAAAAGGCTTTTCATCAATCCCATAAGGCCACCATTTTTTCTCACAAACTCTGATAAAACATTCTTTTGTTATTTCAATAGACTGTTTAAAAGGAGAAAAAAAACGCAAATCTTCATCCATCCACATATCTAAGCTGTAATTTAGGTCTTCTCGGTTCATTTTTTAAAGTTTTAAGTAAATCATCATCAATAATCAAAACTTCTCATTGGTGTTTTAGCGGGGATATTAGCTACCCATTGCCACCAAAACAGTGTATAAAATAGGTTTTTTATATGTGGTGTTACTCTTTCTTTTCTAAACTTGGAAAGTCTCGGTGACTTGGTGACAGCCTAATCTACATAGATGGGCAATTCTATGAATTCTAAAGACACTTTCAACTTTGATTTTTTTATTGCTTTTTTAAAATTATCTGAAACAACTATATCTGGATACCACCCACCTACGCCTAAACGATATGTAAAAAAAATATCTAATGATTTATCTTTAAAATATTTGTTTAGAAATAAAACTTTAGAATTAATTCTATAAAAATGATTTTTTATCTTTATAAAATCATTTTTATCTTCAATGAAAAATTCTACTCGATTTATATTCTTGTCTTCATTTGGGATAGAAAAAATACTTTTTTCAAAATCAATCCAATCATAATACTCAGAGCCAAATACATGAAAGTAGTAGTAAGGGTTAGGCCATTCAGGCCATTGAGATACATGGGTATTTCTTGTCTCAACTAGCATCTTTATTGGATGATACATGTAGTTTTCAATACTTAAAGAGTCCAACACCTCTTTAGCTTTTAAGCTTACTAAAAAACCTTTCGTTGTCGCACCAAAAGTACTGTCAATTATGTCTTTTGGGGGCGTTCTTTCTAAAACTTGATAGGGAAAAACAATGGGAAAGTCAGGGGGGGTATGTCCCTTTAAATAGAAATAATAATTGGCAGGATTTTCTTTTGAACCCCAAGGTTCATAGGGGAACACTCTTGATCCCATAATACTTAAACGATAGTACTTCATTCTAATTCAATTTTACCTTCTTGTTTCTTTAACGCTTCAATACTTATTTCTAGAGTAACATCAACAAATGTATTAATTTTTGGCAACACAAAAGTTTCTAAATATTTTTTTTGTCCTATCGAAGCTCCATGTACCGCCCAATTACCTTCAATAAATTCATCAACAATTTCATTATACGTGGGATGATTTCTAGCTTTCAACTCTTTATGTATTCGTATATATAGAGCTCTTTCATTAATTTCATCATTAAAACCAAACTCATCTTTTACGGCTTCTTGAATCATGGAATTGTTTTTTATTGCCTCACCGTAGTCTATGTCTTTAGAGACAAGGAATGCTTACGTTTTATCTTCTTCAATTTCAGATGAAATTTTTAAAAAATCATTATAGTAGGCTATAAACATTTCCCAATTTGGAAACCAATAGCCAGACGTTTTCCATTTGCCTCTTAAATATAAATATGAATTATTAACTTTAAATAGTTCATAGGAATCACAACTATATCCATGGATATATTCTAGTAGGGATTGCAGGGGCTGTACCCAAGCAGGAGTAACATAAAAGTGAAAATATTTTAAAGAGAAGTCATTAAAATATTTAACCAACAATCTAAATACACCTTTTTCGTAACATTTTTTTAAATCTTCTTCATTTTTAAATAAATGAGCATCGGAAGTAACATAAAAAAAATCTAATATTTCTCCTGTCTGTAATATAAATGCATCTCTGACTGTGTAGTCTACTACAGAAATATCATAAGCACTTAGTGCCGCCTTAGCCATTGGTATTGCTTCGAACGCCTCAATTAGGCTAACATTGATTTGTTCTCCTCTGGGATTTACAATTGTATTGGTTGAAAGTGTTTTCATATTAATTACATTGATTAGGATTATAAGTTCTAGCTTCATCGTGCTCATTGCGGTATTCTGACGCGGGACCTGGGCTGCTTCTCGCTGGGCGAGGCTAGGAAAATACTGGTAAAAATAAATGTGTAAACAGTGGAAAGCATGGATAGAGGATTTGAGGTAATGAATTGTTTTAAGTTTTTTACGCATAGACCTACTACCGCAAATCTGTTTTTTTGATATTGGTGGACTATATTTAAAAGCTTACTCGTTCGATTTTTTAGATGGAGCTATAGGCCAAAGAATTAGAGGGTATTCTCAGGTTCATCATCTGGTTTTCCTCGCCGATACCATGTCCAATTATTTGCATACCCTAATCGCTTGCTTTCATACAAATCCGCCAAAGTGTATTCATCAAAATAGGTATCATTGTTAAACCAAAGGGTTTCTGCATAGGAAGTAGGGTTTTCTTCTAAGAAAGCAATGGCAAAATCCAGCATAAATTCACGATCATAACAAAAATCAAAATATATAATATAATGACAATCATCAGAAATGTGAGCTTTAGGATTGTATTGTTTGTCCTCAAACCAAGTAAGGGTATAATCGGAGCATTCAATTACTAATGAAATTTCCTCTCTTGTTGGAGGTTCAACTCTTTTGCACCACCCATAATATTTTTCATCAAAAGGCTTTTCATCAATCCCATAAGGCCA
>NZ_AUIF01000100.1 GCF_000423565.1 Runella zeae DSM 19591
GACTTTAAGAAAAAGATAACTTGTTAGTAATCAACAAGAAAACAACTCTAATATATGTTTGCTTTTTTTTGCAATATAAAATATGAAAACTGAGGACTAATAATTTTGTAAAAATTATTGAAATAAAATTTCTCATATTTAAAAATATTTAATAAGGAAAATGTCTTAAATCTACTTGTCGCTTATCGTTAGTTTGTAACTGCTTAGATACTCTATAAAAGAACAAATACCTGATAACCAATTAGTTGAAATTTTTATTGTTAACCAATTGTGTGAAAAATGTCGTATTTTTTTGAATTTTCGAGGTTCCTTTAAATCATAAGTTGTACTTTTTAATCAAAAAGAGTACCTAAACAGCTACAGATAATTCAATAGAAATCCAGTAAGATTAATCATGCTATGTAAAAGGAATGGCCATACTATTTTTTTGTATTTAACCATCAAATAACTCAAAACAATTCCATAAAATAGCTGAGGAAGTACATATATTGGGTAAAAATAAATTAGCTTCCAGTTAATAGGAGAAAAATTAGAAATGTGTATCCAAGAAAATAAAATAATCAAAAAATAGCACCAAAGATTAAAGTAGCGTTCCTCAAATATAATCAACTCTTTATCTTTTAGTAACATCAGCAGTAATACATATGCAAATATCGGTACAATTATTCCAATTGTAGTATATGAATCGATTATATAAATGCTATCATTTAGAAAATAAAACAAACCAAAAGATAAAGAAAAAACAAGCCATTTTTTCTTAAATGTTAATGGCATTCTAAATACAATTTCTTCTGCAATAGGTGCACATATTACTGATATAATACCCCTGTATATGCCCCAATATTCATAAGAGCTGCTTCTGTTTATTTCTACACTTTTTTTATTGAAAACAAAAAAATAGCTTTAATTGACATTTCAGTAATTGTGATCACAATTACACTAAGTAGCAAGAAAAATATACAAAGTAAAAAAGATTTAACAATTACCTCTTTTTTGGGGCTATTAACTTTGCTATTTGTTAATGAAAATTTATACGGATTTTTTATAAATAGTAAAATATCTAATAGCATGTTTGTTTTTTTGATTTAAAGTTTAGAATGCAAGTATTCAATTATGCTTGCATTCTAAACGTAAAATTATAGACTACCTCCCTTTCTAGTGGCGTTATTGTACCCCTCTGCAAACCCATCTATAAATGAACTTATACCTGCCCAAAAAGCTTTTCCAACTTGTTCAGCTGCTGCATTATGATACGGGTGCCATCCATACCCCCCCTCAATTAATTTCATTTCTGAAATAGAAAGCTCTTCTACATTAAAATTGTTAGTTTTCATTTTAATAAAAAATTAATGGTTTACGTCTTAATTCTAATACAGCTTCTAAAGAGGTGATTGATTGACTATTTGTGAAACGTTTTTTCTACCAGCATGCCCTCTACAAATCCTTTGAGAGCATTGCCTGCAATGTTTGCCGCATTAGTCGCTGCACCTACCATATATCCTACGGTATAGCCGGCATCATTACAAAACTGACTCCAAGAATATTCTCCATCAGTTAAAAGCATTTCTCCTTGATCCATCTCAACAACCCCGTAAGATTCCAATTCTAAATTCTTCATTTTGATTTGAATTTTAAGATTTAACATCATACTCCCATCACTTACTCACTCGGCCGTAGTGGAAAAGTAAATAGTTAATGCAAACATAAAATCAATCGCTGAAATAAAATTTCAGTGAGGTAATTATTTTTGCATCTTCCCAAAAACACAGCGTACCTCCTTCGGTTTTGCTGAGTTCTGATCCCGTAAGCGGAAGAACTCCGAAAAAGAATTCAAAATGTACTGGTTTTTCGTAATAATAGGTGGAATGAATGGTATCGTACCTAATAGGTATATCTAAGTCGCGTAGTTCTTGTATATAATTATATACCTGCCGCTCAGTTATGCCCATTTTATATGCCAATTCTTTTGCATTACCCGTTGCCTGTTTTTTAATCAGAGAATGTAACTGTTTATATTTTTCGATATTTTTGAGTAGTGGCATACTAAAACATATTTTTCGACAAATAACTACTGAAATCTTATAAAATCAACTTATTTAATGACTTTAATTTTGAAGTTGATATTTTGGTATATATTATTTTTTTGTGGAATAAATACCCACTATACCTTTCATAAAAATGAACAAAATAGTACTACAAAAAAAATCGGTGGTGAGTCATATGCCTTCGCTCTGCCCGAAAGCTGAGAGATGTGGACAGTGATTGGTTAATGCAAAACGCGTTTTTGGGAAGGGGTGCATTGCAAATTGTCGCCTTCATGCCGCCTTGTTTAGATGCTTAAAATTGATTTGGAGCACTTTCTTTTTGACTTCGCACCACCTATCCGA
>NZ_AUIF01000101.1 GCF_000423565.1 Runella zeae DSM 19591
ACCGCCGAAAATGTCGCGATGCACAGTAGTAAGATTAGGTATTTTTTCATGTTACTTGTAAGAATACATCTTCATTTTTTTGAAATGCGAAATTGACGATAGCCATTACGCGTACAAAAGCTACCACACTCTTCACACCTTTTCCGATGCCCGTATGGTCGCTTACAGGCGCAATGCACCCGTTCAATTCCTTAATTGCATCGTTGGCGGGGTGAATAAGAATCAGGTCACGACCCGGTACATCAAGCAGGATTAAGTGATACTTGAATTTCTGAGAGAAGCGCGGCTTCAGTTGATACCGCCCAGTTGGGATACAACTAATGCGGCGCTGATTATCCAGCCACGGCCGCTCGATCGTGTAGCAGACATGCTTACCCTCGACGGTAATTTCTCCGTTTGTACCAAGTTCACTAGCTTGCAAACGATTCAATATTAAGTTCATTTACTTAGCGATTTTCCGGTTATTACCCCAATAATGATTAAAAGCACATCTTTAAAACCACCTAGAAAATCTTTGATAAAATTCAGGGTTTCTTTGTCAACTACCTTGCTGTACATGAGCAGATAACTGACCGTAAAAGTCAGGCAATACAAATAGCCAAGGGTAAAAATGACCCCGATTACATTTGTGGTGCTTACCCTCCCTTTAAGCAAATTTCCAATCCAAGCAGGCATTATTTTTTTGATTTGAGGTTGTTAAGTTTGTTTTGGTAGTATGATTGAAAATAGGCTTTCCAACTGCCTTCGTATTGTTTATCAACACGTCGCTTCATGATATATAATTGATTGGCTGCGAAGATTACAGAAGCGATTGCCGAAGCCAGCTGCATAAAAAAACTGCCCATGCTGATATTAAATAATAAGAATAGCCACGTTTGATTTTCGGTAGAATGAAGTACTGCTTTCATGATTTTAAAATTTATACCAAGCCGAACCAGTGTAGCCCCACCATCCCGTAGAGGTAAAAGTTCCGTTGGTGCTGTTGACATATAGCATCAGCCCGGCTGCTGGACTTGAAATAGCCGAGGCTTCAGCCGCAGTTAGCCGAGGAGGAAGGAACCCTTTGGTGGTAGTCGTGATCTGAAACTCAGCCGAGGAATGCACGTCTTCATCTGCCCCAACATTAACGCCATTAGAAGTCATGTGCATGAATGTCTTGTTGAAAGCATTGTTTTGAAGCACAATCCTTCCCACCGAGCCACTTCCATAAGGCCGCAAAATCAGGTCATTCACATACCTTGAGACCCCTTTGTCCCCGTCGAAATACATATCCCCCGACACGCCTAAGGTGATGGTACCCCCGATATACAAGGGACCATTCAGGCGCGTTGGCCCGGTGACCTGTAAGTTTTCCCCTGAATCAGCCGAACCTGCTATAATTATTTTTCCAGAAAAATACCCACTTCGAAAACGGTAAGTCAAACTTCCTACATCGTAAGCATCATTTTGGGCGGCTACTATTCCACCAGCCATGTTCAGCCCTGTAAAGTAGCCCGTCCGAAAACGGTAAGTCAAACTTCCTACATCATAGAGTCCATTTTGGGCCGCTACAATTCCCCCAGCCATGTTCAGCCCCGTAAAATAGGGGGTCCGAAAACGATACGTCAGACTCCCTAAATCGTAAGCATTGTTCTGGAGCGGAATGATGGAACCCGCCAAGGAATTGGTTCCTACCAACGGGAGATAAGGGATTGTAGGAGCAACGCTGCTGGATGCCCCTTCCAAGGGGATTCGCTCAAAACGCATCCCCTTGGGGTGTACTTTTATCGTTGTCGAGGCTGGCGTAGTGCGGTCGTTGGGACGCATTCGCCACAGTCCCGCCCCATTAGGCCCTACAATTAGGTAGAGGTTGGAAGCATTCGGACTCAGGTTTTTCCACACCTCCTCACTAACCGTAAGCAGGGTATTAGCTTGAGGGTAGGTTTGTCCCAAACACACCGAACTTACCAAACACAAAAAAAACAAGAGCCGCTTCATCCTAATTGGGTTGAGTTTTGACATAGTTATTGTTTTGCATGTATGCCTCCGCCGCCGCCACGGAAGCTAAATTGCTAGCCAAAATTTTGGGCGGCTCAAATCGGGCCGCTACCACATTTTCATTGGTGTTACCTGATTC
>NZ_AUIF01000102.1 GCF_000423565.1 Runella zeae DSM 19591
CCACGATATTAATAACTAAAGCAGTTCCCCTGAAAGGAACTGCTTTTTTTTGCTACCAACAACAACCCACAAAAAATATCTAAATTATAAGAAAAGGTTTTACTATTAGTGTTTTGCTAATTATCCTTTATATCTTTTGGACGAGTCATTTGTCCGTCACTTCTTATTCATTGGATTCATTTTTATATAAGGCTGTGTTTGATGTTAACCTAGAACGGTACACTAATTTTGGTGTTTTTTAGTTATATAGGTTAAAAATAAAAGTTTTCTTTTATATAGACATCGATATGTTTTTTACGAGTTCTTTTATATTTCCTATCTTTTGTTTCAGCTGCACGCGCGTTCCTCAAAAAGGGATATGAAATTTTTTAGCTTTATTTTGGTGTTAAGGTTATCTCAGAAGCAAAAAACTTTTACCTAAAGAAAGGGCGGATCTCCACTATTGCATTCTTTGACAAATTTTGTCAGCACTTCAAGCAAATTTCAGGGTTTTCAATCTAAGCTTCAAAAGTTATCTATAGAATAGAAAAAATTAAAAAATACTGGGGAAGCTAATTTTGAAGGAAGACAAATTTCAGAGGAGAGGCTATTCATTATTAGAAGTTTTATAGAGTCAATTCTAACAAGTTTATTCTAGCTAATAAGCTGTATAAGGCTAAATTAGTTAACAGGTTAATATCTTGAATGGATAAATTATTGATAATGAATAAGTTCTTATTAATGCTTTCTGTATTGAAAAAACTAGTCCTAAGCTTTCTAAACTCAGAAAATAACTGTTTGTCAGTTGTGATCAATCATAGAATCATTTAGTTTCTTTGGCTCATTGTGCCTTCCCACAAAATTATTATACTTCTGATTTTCAAAAGTAAAACTTTCAAGCAAAGTTAAATCTATAAGATGTCTTCCTTTTTATGTTTAAAGAATCTTACTGAAATGTTTGAAAAACAGGGTATTAGCCTTATATATTTTTTCCTATAGGTAACTATTGTATGAATAAAAACTTATAGTCATTTAGATAACTGGGAGAATATCTATATGTAAATCTGTTATAGAGTCAACAGAAAAAATTTACTTCATGGGTAAATCATTTAATAGGGCGGCAAATTGTATTGAATTTTAACGTGATGAACCTATTTAGGCCTTTGGTGAGCTCAAATAATGAATCCTTGCTTTTGCCAATTATGCAATAATCTTCTATTCTTCAGCAACTTGAACGTAAAAAGCATTCCATATTAATATCAAGTAGTTAGAAGAAATCAGAGGGGAGAACCCATTCGTCATGTTTTGAACTTATACTCTACGCTTAGAAACTCCCTAAAAAGGCTATCTATGATCTAAAATTAAAGGGGGTAGGAAAAATCAGACTCTTAAATAAGAGGTTTACGCTTCTTATTTAAGAGTCAATGAACTATTTTATTAAAAAACTTATCATCTATAAGTACTACTGATTTTGTAAATTGTATAGAGTCTGCTTATTCGTAGTTTCAATAAATAAAGCTTTTTGTAGCTTAAGGTTGTAATAATTACAAAGAATGAAACTTTAATTATCATGTTTTATTATAGGTTATTTGCATGGTTTTAGTAACGTAATTTTTATTGTTTTACAATTTCTTTTTTGTGATTCAATTTTTTTAGATAAAAATTAACAAAATAGTTAGCTATTTTCATGAAGAGCTGATTCAAAAAAAAGCCAAAAAACAATTGAATAAATGTCTTTTGTGGAAAAATATCTATTTTTAAAATTTTAATTTTTTTATAAAAAATGGTAATAAATCTGTGTTTTAGGGGTGTTTTGTAAGAAGAAAGGGTTTTTTTAAAAAGAAATGTGTTAAAATATTTGGAAAAGGGTGCGGGGTTGTGTTACCTTTGCACTCCCAAAACGGACGAGCGGCGAAAAGGAAGAG
>NZ_AUIF01000103.1 GCF_000423565.1 Runella zeae DSM 19591
TCATCTATCTCAAAAAATAATTCAGAAACATCCATTCAACAAAAATCGCTATCTTTTACTTTCGTGCAATCGCCGTATCTTTTTATTGGTTTCTGCCGCATTGTTGAACAAAAAAGCATACTTAGTGGAAAAATTGGGTATGCCTGCGCTAAAAATACCGATATGGCTGAATATTTCGAGGTGATTGATTCCGATTTCAGAGGTTTGCGCCCCCCCCATCGAAAGTCCTGCCATTGCATGTTTAGTTCGGTCAGTTTCGATACGGTATTTTTGTACTATAAAAGGCATGATATGTTGAAATAAATCTTGCTCAAAACGCTCAGTATTGTTCTTTTGACGTTGCTCAAAAGGCAAATCAGGCGATACAGTATGTCCCAATGGCATCACAATAATGCAAGGTTGGGCTTTTCCTTCGGCAAAAGCATTGTCGGCAATGTAATTGGCAAAGCCAATAGTGGCCCAAGAATGAGCCATTTCTCCGCTGCCGTGCAGTAGGTACAAAACGGGGTATTTTCGTTGATTGGTCTCATAATCTGCGGGCGTATAAACGTATAATTCCCGATTGGTGTTGGTAATGGTCGAAAAATAGGCATGCCGATGAACCGTTCCGTGCGGTACATTGCGGGCTTCCCAAAACGCCGTCTTATCTTTGGTAGGCAGTTCAAACCAGCTATGCGGAAGTTGAGAAGTAATCACTACCTGCCCGTTAGAGGGGTCGAGTGTTCGTACACCGTCAACCACGAAATTGTATTGGTAGGGATTTGCCTCAAAAGGCCCTAACGTAATAGACCAAATGCCTTCGGAATTCTTGCTAAGGGGAATACCCGAAAAAGGTTTAGATCCGCTTTTGGTTTTGCCGAGATAACTCATAATGTCCCAACCTGCTATAAGTACTGTATCGGCATGAGGAGCTTTGAGGCGAAACGTTACTGTTTGGCTGGCGTTGATTTCGGGCGAAACAAGGCGGTTGGGTGAATTTTGGTTGATTTGCGCCTGAGATACGAGCGACAAACTAAGCAATACAAAAATCCAAATTTTCATGTAGTCAATTACTTTTAAATTTTTCCGAAATTGACTTGTTTGCATGCTAAAATACTCCTAATTCGACAATTCGTACTAAATTTTATCCATTAGGTGCAAAAAATGAGTTTTTTTTTGTATTATTTTGAAACATGAAAATCGCACTTTATATCTGGGCCTGTTTTCAGAATCTTTTTTTCGGGCTGACAATTCTGTATTTTAAACGTAATAAAGCCAATCTGCTGTTAGCCAGTTTCTTTTTATTGGCATCCTGCCTGATCGGCGTTCAGTATCTGCTGCGGTTCAGGGGATATTTGGTGTCGTTTCCTCAAATGGCATTCGTTTCAGATACCATCAACTTGGCTTTTGGCCTCACGGCTTATTTATATCTGTATCAAGTGTTGTATCGAAGGTTGCCACGGAATTGGTATTATACCCCACCCGTAGGTTTTGCAGTTTCATTTGTAGGATACCAACTGATTTATTCGGCACCTTTCCACCTTTCCAACTACTTTCATACCTGGCACCATCCTATTACTCTGGTCGCTATAGCCTTATCGTTCTCGGTTTATGCTTATTATTAGAGTTGTTATAATTTGATTTTCAAATAGTTACGCTTTTTAGTTTAAAACTTACCCACCCCGTCGCTACGCGACACCCCTCCCAAGAGGGGATTTTGGGTTAGTCTCCTCCTCGGAGGGGTGCCCGAAGGGCGAGGTGGGTCTATTTTGAGAGTATAACTGTCTGATTTTAAACAAATAACAACTCTATTATTACAAAACCCCTGATTACTGGACAAAAAGAATAAAAGCGATGTGAATCTTGTTAGAAATTTGTGAAAAAACTACAAGAACTTCATTCATCGCTTTTGGACAAA
>NZ_AUIF01000104.1 GCF_000423565.1 Runella zeae DSM 19591
TATGCCGCTTATTTTGATGCAACCAACAGTTGTTACAGCCCGACCTCAACGCCGGTGCAGGTAACAATTAACAGTTGTTCAAGCATTCAGGTAAGTAACGTATGTCCCGCTACAACGGTCAACCTAACCACGCACAGTACAGGAACCCCTCCCGCGGGCACCACAGTGACCTGGCATACGGGTACGCCCGCCACGACGGCCAACAAAGTGGCTGACCCGACGATGGTTGGTTCAGGAACGTATTATGCCGCTTATTTTGATGCGACAAACAGTTGTTACAGCCCGACCTCAACACCGGTGCAGGTAACAATTACTACTTGTACGACTCCCACCAACCCACCTTTGGTAGTAATACCTCCCATGGTAACCGAGCCGGATAAACCTGTAACGGTTTGTGGTACTATCAACGATCCGGATATAGGGGATACTCATACGGTAACGATTTGCAGTGCTCCCACAAAAGGAACTCTGGCTACACCTACAGTCAATAATACGACGCACAAAGTGTGTCTGACCTATACGCCTTCAACAGGCCAAACGGGCAGTGATCAGGTGTGTTTGATTGTATGTGACCAAACCGGCAAGTGTGATACTGTAACCGTGCCGATTGTCATTACACCAACGGTTCCGCCTTCGGTAACTCCCCAACCGCCGGTGGTCGTGGTTACGGGCATCATCACCCCGCAAGACAGCACGACAACGACTTGTATGCCGATATTGGATCCCAACGGGACGGGTACGAATACCTACACCATCTGCGGTGCTCCTAAAAACGGCACGGCAAATCCGATTACAACAGCCGGCGGCTTGTTGTGTGTGACCTATAAACCCAATGCCGGTTATGTAGGCAAGGATTCGTTGTGTCTGATCGTGTGCGACGCAGGCAACCTGTGTGACACCATTTTGATACCTATTACGGTATACCCGAAAGTGATACCGGGCACGCCGCAGCCTCCGGTGGTGATTTTGCCTCCAATCGTAACTGAACCGGGCAATCCGGTAACGATCTGCGGTTTGGTGAACGATCCCAACGTAGGTGATACACACACAGCAACTTTGTGCAACACTCCTTCAAAGGGTACCATCAGTGGTATGGCTATAAACAACCTGACACACCAATTGTGTTTGACCTATACTCCCCAATCGGGACAAACAGGGAATGACGAGGTTTGTGTGACAGTTTGTGACCAGACAGGGAAATGCACGACGGTAGAAGTACCGGTGACGATTGTTCCTGCCAACGGAAAGCCTATTGCCACGGGCGACATTGCGGTGACGCCTCAGGACAAGCCAGTAACGGGCAATGTGTTGACCAACGACACCGACCCCGAAGGCGGTCCGCTGACGGTGTCGACCACGCCGGTGACGCCGCCGACCAAGGGCACGGTGACGCTCAACCCCGACGGTACGTTTACCTACACGCCGACACCGGGCAAAACGGGCGAAGACGTGTTCTGCTATCAGGTCAGTGACGCGCAGGGGCTGAAAGACACAGCCTGCGTAACGGTGGAGATCGTGCCGAACCCGATTGCGGGCAACGACGCACCGATTGCCGCCGATGACAACACGCAGACGCCGAAG
>NZ_AUIF01000106.1 GCF_000423565.1 Runella zeae DSM 19591
ATAATACACTGAAATTCAGATAGTTATGCCTACCGACATTATTTACATTTTGTTTTTTTTAAAAAGATTAAAAACAGAACAGAAAAAATTTTGTTTTTTTTTAATTTCTGTTTTTAAAAAGGGATTTTTTATTACTTTTTTAGTATCTTTTTGTTTTTTTGAGTAAAATATTGAATTAGGGGATTTTTCGTAGTAATGGTGATAATTAAGTAGCTTGAAGATTGGCATTGCCAATCTTCAAGCGTCATTACAAAATTCCATTTTTTCGGCTATGAAAAGAGAAAGGATTTAAGCTATTACTTTTTTAAATCCTTTCTTTGGCTGTTTCCTTGAGTTTTAAGGAACTTTCATGATGTACATAGTACAAAGTATCATTTAAAAATTTTGTTTGATTTTAGGGCCGTTCAAATGCGATTTTAATTGTAAAATAAAATTTTTATTTTTTTGGCATCGTTGCGTTATTATTGCGTTATTAATTCATTAAAATATTCATTTAATCCATGTGAAGTGGTTTTGGAAAAGAGTATTCCCATTAACTGGGAATACTCAACAAAAATTGGGTTCCAACGCCCAAGGTACTTCTTACCTCCGTCCGAATGTGGTTGCTTTTTAGAAAACGCCCTAAGAGTATCATTCCTAATCCTCGCGGACGTTCAGCCTTTATATCTGGATGCTCTAAAGTGTGTCGAACGGTCATTAACTTTTCTTCTGACATCCCTTTTCCATCATCTTCTATAATCATATGGATGTGGTTTCCGTCTTCTTTTACATTTAATTGTATTTTCCCTCCTGAACGTGCATTTTTTAAGGCATTATCAATCAAATTTCGAATAATCAACTCACAGGCATTCGGATCCATGTATACGCATAATGTGGGAGGGCATTCCACGATAATTTTCACATCTCGATACTGAGCTATTTGTTGATACAGTATCACAATCAGCTGTATCTTTTCGCTCAGTTGAAATTTTTCTGGATGGTGAGGGACTTCCTCTCGTTGAGTCAACGACCAACTCAATAAATTGTCTAGTAAAAGACGAATATTCTGACCCATTTGATCAATCGATTGCGAAATCTTATTTAGCTCACTGTATCGCTTTTGTTGAAGATAGTAAGTAATC
>NZ_AUIF01000107.1 GCF_000423565.1 Runella zeae DSM 19591
GACTTTAAGAAAAAGATAACTTGTTAGTAATCAACAAGAAAACAACTCTTATGATAATAGGTTAGACGATATAAGAGATTTCGGAAAATTTAGTTATGAACCCAATGAGGAAGATATCTTAGTAGGAGAGTTTTTTGAACTAGATGAACTTGTGCCTATTATGGAGGATATATATCCCAAAGAAGATGAAATTTGGAAAATGGGATTGTTATTAATTGGAGATAATGATATGAATCAATCGTTTATGGTTGGGATAAATGATGATAATCGAGATAAAATATTATTAGAAAGAACAGATTTACACCCTCGATTTATCTTCATTGCAAACAATATATTTGAATTTGTAAGAGGATTCACTATTCGTCCTAAAGAACTGTATCTTAATGGAAATAAGCTTTCTCAACTCTACCGTAACTGGGGAGAAGATTTTTGGCGGGTACGGGAAGAGGAGGGAAATACTTCCTCTTCAGCGTAATCTGTGAAATAATCATATACTTTTTGTTGGGGATTTCTTCCATAGGTAGGTTTATGATAGTTTCCAAGTGCTGGAGCATAGCTTTGTCTATTACCCAAAAGACTATGAGAAAAGGTTGAAAAAATGTATTGTTCAATACCTTCAAGAAAAGAAATTGATGAAAGGACAATCTAAAAACTTACAAATCCCACTAATCGCAGTCATCAAGACTTTCCAAGTTTAGAAAAGAAAGAGTAACACCACATATAAAAAACCTATTTTATCACTGTTTTGGTAGCTATGGGTAGCTAATATCCCCACTAAAACACCAATGAGAAGTTTTGATTATTGATGATGACGCTGATTTACTTAAATCTTTAAAAAATGAACCGAGAAGATCTAAATTATAGCTTAGATATGTGGATGGACAAAGATTTACGCTTTTTTTCTCCTTTTAAACAATCTATTGAAATAACAAAAGAATGTTTTATCAGAGTTTGTGAGAAAAAAGGGTGGCCTTATGGGATTGATGAAAAGCCTTTTGATGAAAAATATTATGGGTGGTGCAAAAGAGTTGAACCTCCAACAAGAGAGGAAATTTCATTA
>NZ_AUIF01000108.1 GCF_000423565.1 Runella zeae DSM 19591
TACATCGGCAACGACCGGTTTACCTACAAAGTGTGCGACAGCGGAACCCCGAGCAAGTGTGACACGGCCACGGTGAGCATCGGCATTCTGCCGGCTGCTAAGGTGTGTTTGCAAGCCAAAGTGTACTTGCAGGGGGCGTTGTTCGGTGTATTCCTGCCGGATTCGCTTATGCGTGACGATCTACGCGTTCAGGGCTTCCTACCAACGACGAGTCCGTATCCGGCAATTGGTATGAGTGGTATTACCAACACCAATACAACCACTGCTGCAGTAGTGGGCGCGGGCAGTCCTTCGGGCCGGGATGCGATTGTAGATTGGGTATTTGTTGAACTTCGCAGTGCCGCCGACCCAACAGTTATTGTGGATAGTCGCTCAGCTTTGTTACAACGCGATGGTGATATTGTGGATGTGGATGGCGTGAGTTCGATTACTTTCAACTCAGCTACGCCAAGTTCATATTATGTCAGTGTCAAACATCGTAACCACTTAGGAGTGATGACGAAAACGGCCATTGATTTAACCCAAGGGTGTACAGTGATAGATTTCCGCAAACCAAGTACCCCCACCTACAACTTGGATGCTACCAACGTAGTGAACAAGGCACAAGTAGATGTGGTACAAGGAGTAGCAATGTGGGGGGGCAATGCACTGTATTCCAATGTGGCAGATAGTAAGCATGAAGTAATCTATCAAGGAACCGATAACGACGTCAATGTGATTTACCAGCAGGTTATCAATGCTTCTGCCAATGTGTTCGTGTTGCCTTCGTACAAATTGAAAGGGTACTATACTGGCGATATCAACCTGAATGGTGAAGTAATTTTCCAAGGAACGGGTAATGACGTAGAGTTTATTTACCAAAATGTGATTAAAAATCACCCTGGCAATACTCTGATTGTTCCTTTCTTTAAAATCCGAGAGCAACTCCCCTGATTACATATGAAAGGAGGCCGTCTCAAAAGCAATTTTGGGACGGTCTCTTTGATTTTAAGCAGCAAGCGGCTGATTTTGTCTAAATTTTTGTTGTGGTAAAGATAAAAT